>JJOH01000007.1 GCA_000696115.1 Streptomyces olindensis | reverse complement strand
CGCACAGGTAGCGGCCGGCGGCGAGCGCGGCGTCGAAGACGTTGTCCGGGTCGGCCCGGCCGTCGCCGTTGCCGTCCGCGCCCCAGCGGGCCCAGGTCGACGGGATGAACTGCATGGGGCCGACCGCCCGGTCGTACACGGTGTCCTGGTCGTACGCGCCGCCGTCGCTGTCCCGGATGAGCGCGAAGCCGGCGCCGTCCAGCCGCGGGCCCAGGATGGGGGTCACGGTCGTACCGTCCGCGGTCACCCGGCCGCCCCGCGCGTGCCCGGACTCCACCTGGCCGATGGCCGCCGCCAGCTGCCACCGCAGCCGGCACCCCGGAGTGGTGCGGGCGAGCTCCGCCTCGGCGTTCCGGTAGGCGGCGAACACCGTCTCCGGCAGCGCGCCGCCGGACACCCGCGCCCGGCGGGCCTCGCCCTTCCGGGCCCGCAGCGGCGGCAGCTCCGTACGGTACGGACTGTCGCCGGACACGCTCGGCCCGTGCCCGCCGGACGCCTGCTGCGCGGGTGCCGAAGCCCGGGCCGGTGCGGCCCCCGGCGCCTGCGAGGCCGTCAGCACGGTCAGGGCGGCCACCGCCACAGCCGTACCCCTGGCCCCTTTGAGCCCGCCCCTGAACACACGCCCTGCCATCTCCCTGTCCCCTCCCTGTCCGGATCCGTCCTCTGCTCTACGCGGCAGGGGCACGGGTCCGTCGCACGCGGTGACCGGTTCCTCAGCCGTGTCCCGCAGCCCGGCCGGTGGGGTCGTCGAAGGGGCTGCACGAATCTCCGTGCCGCGCGTTAGGTTGAGCGCGTGCGACTGAGAGTGGAGTTCACGACCGAGCCCTTCGACCTGGACGAGGCGCCCGCGCACGCCGTGGTGGCCCGCGAGGTCGTCGAGGCCGCCGAGCTGGACGCCGTGGACGTGGGTCCCTTCGGCAACACCGCGGAGGGCGGTGCCGACGCGGTGCTCACGGCTGTGGACGCCCTGCTCCGCAAAACCCTGGAGGCGGGCGCCACCCGGATCACGCTCCAGGTCAACGTGATCGAGGAGGGCGAGGCATGAGCGGCCCGGGGGACGAGCCGTTCATCGCGGCCGTCAAGCCGCTGGTCGACGCCATGGGCGGCGAGATGATCCCGCCGGACGAGGCCGGCCCCGACGACGTCGTCCTGTCCTGGGAGGGCCGCGACGCCGTCGCCGTGCGGCTGCCGCAGCTCGCCGACTCCCTGGACCACATCCTCGCCGCCATGGAGCGCCGCAAGGGCATACCGCTGGCCGACCTGGACCGCAAGGCCAAGCAGGAGGTCGTGCGGATACTCGAGGCGCGCGGCGCCTTCTCCGTACGGCACGGCGTGGAGACCGTGGCGAGCGCCCTCGGCGTCAGCCGCTTCACCGTCTACAACTACCTCAACCGCGAGAAGGGGGCCTGACGGGGCTCCCTGCCCGGTTTCGTCGCCTCGCCGGGTTTCGTCACACGGAATTTTCAACAAACTGTTGACGTGTTGTCGGGGGAGGGCGTTAGCTATCGGCACGCCCGTTCAGCACGACGGCCGCTCGCGGCCACGGAGGCTCCCGTGACGTCCACTTCCACGCCGCCGGGTCTGGCCCGCTTCAACACGCTCGACGAGCACGCGGCCCTCGCCGCGCTGCACGAGGTGTGCGCCTCCTCGGCGTGGGCCCGGCGCCTGCTCGCCGCCCGCCCCTGCGCCACCGTCGAGGACCTGTACGCCGCGAGCGACGCCGCCATGGCCGAGCTGACCGCCGAGGACCTCGCGGAGGCGATGGCCGGGCACCCGCCGATCGGCCGCCCGAAGCCCGGCGACCCCGCCTCGGCCCGGGAACAGCGCGGCATGGCCGGCGCCTCCGAGGAGCTCAGGGCGGAGATGCTGGAACTGAACCTGGCCTACCAGGAGAGGTTCGGCCACGTCTTCCTGATCTGCGCCACCGGCCGCACCGGCGAGCAGATGCGCGACGCGGTCAAGGAGCGGATCGGCAACGCGCCGGAGCAGGAGCGCGAGATCGTCCGCACCGAGCTGGGCAAGATCAACCGCATCCGCCTGGCCCGACTCGTGGAAGAGGAAGCCTGATCATGAGCACCAGCACCACCGCGTCCGTGTCCACGCACATCCTGGACACCAGCGTCGGCCGCCCCGCCGAGGGCGTCGCCGTCCGGCTCTCCGCCCGCTCGGGCCGGGACGCGGACTGGCGGGCGCTCGGCGGTTCCGCCACCGACGCGGACGGCCGGTGCAAGGACCTCCCGGCGCTGCCGGAGGGGACCACCCACGTGCGGCTCGACTTCGCGGTCGAACCGTACTTCGAGAAGAAGCAAGCCGATGCGCAGCAGGACGCCCCCGCGAATCGGGACAGCGGCGCCGGTGTGTTCTTCCCGGAGGTGGCGATCACGTTCGCCGTCGCGCCGGGCGAGCACTACCACGTACCGCTGCTGCTCAACCCGTTCGGCTACTCCGTATACCGAGGGAGCTAGCTACATGACCGTCAATTCCCGCCCGGGCCGCCCTGTCCTGCTGGGACAGAACCAGTACGGCAAGGCCGAGAACCGAGTCGTCAAGATCACGCGGGACGGCGCCACCCACCACATCAAGGACCTGAACGTGTCCGTGGCGCTGAGCGGCGACATGGACGAGGTCCACTACTCCGGCTCGAACGCCAACGTCCTGCCGACCGACACCACCAAGAACACGGTGTACGCCTTCGCCAAGGAGCATGGCATCGAGTCCGCCGAGCAGTTCGGCATCCACCTCGCCCGGCACTTCGTCACCAGCCAGGAGCCGATCCACCGGGCCCGCATCCGCATCGAGGAGTACGCCTGGGAGCGGATCGAGGCCTCCGACGCCAACTCGCGGTTCATCGGCGCCGACGACGTCAAGCACTCCTTCGTCCGCAAGGGCCAGGAGGTCCGGCTGACCCAGATCACCTACGACGGCGAGAAGTGGGAGGTGATCTCGGGCCTGAAGGACCTGGTCGTGATGAACTCGACCAACTCCGAGTTCTGGGGCTACGTCAAGGACAAGTACACGACCCTGAAGGAGGCCTACGACCGCATCCTGGCCACCGAGGTCTCCGGCCGCTGGCGGTTCAACTGGACCGACGACGACGAGCGCATGCCGAACTGGGAGAGGTCCTACGAGCAGGTGAAGAAGCACATGCTCCAGGCCTTCGCCGAGACGTACTCCCTCTCGCTGCAGCAGACGCTGTACCAGATGGGCGCGCGGATCATCAACCACCGCAGCGAGATCGACGAGGTCCGCTTCTCCCTCCCGAACAAGCACCACTTCCTGGTCGACCTGGAGCCGTTCGGGCTGAAGAACGACAACGAGGTCTACTACGCCGCCGACCGCCCCTACGGCCTGATCGAGGCGACGATCCTCAGGGACGGCTGCGAGGCGAGGATCCCCGTGGACCTCTCCAACCTCTGACGTACGCACTTTCGGCACCCGTGGCCGGGGAACCCTCTCTCCGGCCACGGCACTCAAACTCCCAGGGTCCTGCCGTGCCCTCTCCACATCAGCGCAAAGGACGAACCATGGCAGCAGACCGGCGCATCGTCATCGAGAACTGTGCGATCGCGACCGTCGACGGACACGACACCGAGTACGCCTCCGGGCACGTCGTCATCGCCGGCAACCGCATCGAATCCCTCGGCGCGGGCCCCGCCCCCGAGGGCCTGGAGAACGTGGCCCGCCGCATCGACGCCTCCGGCCACCTCGTGACCCCCGGACTGATCAACACCCACCACCACTTCTACCAGTGGATCACCCGAGGCCTGGCCACGGACCACAACCTCTTCAACTGGCTGGTCGCGCTCTACCCCACCTGGGCGCGCATCGACGAGCCGATGGTCCGGGCCGCGGCACAGGGTTCGCTGGCGATGATGGCCCGCGGCGGCGTCACCACCGCCATGGACCACCACTACGTCTTCCCGCGCGGCTCCGGCGACCTCTCCGGCGCGATCATCGGCGCCGCCCGCGACATGGGCGTCCGCTTCACCCTCGCCCGCGGCTCCATGGACCGCAGCGAGAAGGACGGCGGCCTGCCCCCGGACTTCGCCGTCGAGACGCTCGACGGCGCGCTCGCCGCCACCGAGGAGACCGTCCGGCAGCACCACGACTCCTCCTTCGACGCCATGACCCAGGTCGCCGTCGCGCCCTGCTCGCCCTTCTCCGTCTCCACCGAACTGCTGCGCGACGGCGCCCAGCTGGCCCGCCGCCTCGGGGTCCGGCTGCACACCCACGGCTCGGAGACCGTGGAGGAGGAGAAGTTCTGCCACGAGCTGTTCGGCATGGGCCCGACCGACTACTTCGAGTCCACCGGCTGGCTCGGCGAGGACGTGTGGATGGCGCACTGCGTCCACATGAACGACTCCGACATCGCCGCCTTCGCCCGCACCCGGACCGGCGTCGCGCACTGCCCCTCCTCCAACGCCCGCCTCGCGGCCGGCATCGCCCGCGTCCCCGACATGCTCGCCGCCGGCGTCCCGGTCGGCCTCGGCGTCGACGGCACCGCCTCGAACGAGTCCGGCGAACTCCACACCGAGCTGCGCAACGCCCTCCTCATCAACCGCCTCGGCGGCCACAAGGAGGCCGCGCTCAACGCCCGCCAGGCGCTGCGCCTGGGCACCCACGGCGGCGCCCAGGTCCTCGGCCGGGCGGCCGAGATCGGCTCCCTGGAGCCCGGCAAGCTCGCCGACCTGGTCCTGTGGCGGATGGACACCCTGGCCCACGCCTCCATCGCCGACCCGGTGACCGCCCTGGTCTTCGGCGCGGCCGCGCCCGTCACCGCCTCCTTCGTGAACGGCCGCCAGATCGTCGAGGACGGACGCCTCCTCACGGCCGACGAGGACGCCATCGCCCGCGCCACGCGGGACGAGGCCCGGCGCCTGGCGAGGATCGCCGCACAGGGCTGAACCCCCCGATGACTCCGGCCGGGAGGGACGGCTCCCGGCCGGTGGCCGTGGACCCGAGCGGGGCCCACGGCGGCCGTCTCCGGGGCGCGTCGACAGGCGCGCCCCGGAACGGCCCCCCGTCCACCGCATGTCCGGTCCCGCACGACCACCCGCACCACCTCCTTGACACCCACGGGCGCCACAGGGCGCAGCCGTGTAACCGACCGGAGGGACGCCGCCGTGGCCGACCACCCCGTTGACGAAAAACTCCCCGCGCTCAAGATGGCGACGACCGGCCTGCAGCACGTGGCCGCCATGTACGCCGGAGTCGTCGCCCCACCCCTGATCGTCGGCGCGGCCATCGGCCTCACCGCCACCGACCTGACCTTCCTCACCGGCGCCTGCCTGTTCACCGCGGGCCTCGCCACCTTCCTGCAGACCCTCGGCATCTGGAAGATCGGCGCCCGGCTGCCGTTCGTCAACGGCGTCACCTTCGCCGGTGTCGCCCCCATGACCGCGATCGTCGCCTCCACCGAGGACAAGTCCGACGCCCTGCCGATCATCTTCGGCGCGGTCATCGTCGCCGGACTGCTGGGCTTCATAGCGTCCCCCGTCTTCTGCAAGGCGGTCCGCTTCTTCCCGCCGGTGGTGACCGGCACCGTCATCACACTGATCGGCATCTCCCTGCTCCCGGTCGCCTTCGGCTGGGCCCAGGGACCGAACCCGGCCGCGCATGACTACGGCTCGGCGACGAACCTGGGCCTCGCGGCCGTGACCCTGCTGATCGTGCTGCTGCTGCGCCGCTTCACCCGGGGCTTCGTCAAGCAGATCGCCGTCCTGCTGGGCCTCGTCGCCGGCACGGTCATCGCGATCCCGTTCGGCGTCACGGACTTCGGCCCGGTCGCGGACGCGGACGTCATCGGCTTCCCGACCCCGTTCCACTTCGGCGCCCCGCAGTTCCAGCTCGCCGCGATCATCTCGATGTGCGTGGTGATGGTGGTGTCGATGACCGAGTCCACCGCCGACATGCTCGCCCTCGGCGAGATCGTCGACCGCCCGGCCGACGAGAAGACCATCGCGGCGGGCCTGCGCGCCGACACCCTCGGCTCGGCGATCAGCCCCGTGTTCAACGGCTTCATGTGCAGCGCCTTCGCGCAGAACATCGGCCTGGTCGCGATGACGAAGATCCGCAGCCGGTACGTCGTCGCGGCCGGCGGCGGATTCCTGGTCCTCATGGGCCTGTGCCCGATGGCCGCCTCACTGATCGCCGTCGTACCGCGCCCGGTGCTCGGCGGGGCGGGCGTGGTCCTCTTCGGCTCGGTCGCCGCCAGCGGCATCCAGACCCTGGTCCGGGCCGGCCTGGACAAGGACAACAACGTCCTGATCGTGGCCGTCTCCCTGGCCGTCGGCATCATCCCCATCACGGCGCCGGAGTTCTACCACGCCTTCCCCGAGACGGCCCGGATCGTCCTGGACTCGGGCATCTCGACGGGCTGTGTGGCGGCCGTACTGCTCAACCTGGTCTTCAACCACCTGGGCCGGAGCGGCCGGGACGCCCACGACGTGACGCACCCGATGGAGGCGGGGGAGGAACTCTCGGGCACGCCGAAGGCACCGGCCGCGTCATGAGCACGTCGGGATCCGCCTGAGGACCCTTTAGGCTTCTGACCCGGTCGGCCGATCGTCGACCGGGGGTCAGGGGACAGGGGACGAGGGGGAGACGGGCCGATGAACCATGCCACCGAGGTGTTCCAGCCGTTGCGGGCGGACGACCCGCCCGTGGTGGCCGGATACCGCCTCGCCGCCCGGCTCGGCGCCGGCGGCATGGGCCGGGTCTACCTGTCCCACACGCAGGGCGGCCGGCCGGTGGCTGTCAAGGTGGTCCGACCGGAGCTGGCCGACGACCCGGCCTTCCGGCGGCGGTTCCGCCGGGAGGTGGAGGCGGCCCGGCGCGTCCGCGGCGCCTACACCGCCGAGCTGATCGACGCCGACGCCGACGGCACGCCCCCCTGGTCGGCCACGCTGTACGTGCCCGGCCCCTCCCTGACGGAGGCCGTAGCCCGACGCGGACCCCTGCCCGTCCCCGCGGTGCTGTGGCTGGTGGCCGGAGTGGCCGAGGCACTGCAGGCCATCCACGCCGCGGGCATCGTGCACCGGGACCTCAAGCCGTCCAACGTGCTGCTGGCCGCCGACGGGCCGCGTGTGATCGACTTCGGCATCTCCCTGGCCGCCGACTTCACCTCGCACACCGCCACCGGCGCCGCGGTCGGCACGCCCCACTTCATGGCGCCCGAGCAGGCCGCCGCGGGAGAGGTCACGGCCGCGACCGACGTCTTCGCGCTCGGCCAGACCGCGGCGTTCGCGGCGCTGGGCCGGCCGCTGTACGGGGACGGTTCCGCGGTCGGCGTGCTGTACCGGATCGTGCACGACGAACCCGACCTGTCCCTGCTGCCCGAGCCGCTCCGGCCGCTCCTCGCGCGCTGCCTGGCCGCCGATCCGGAGGACCGGGCCGGTCTGGCGGAGATCGTCGCGTGGTGCCGGCGGCGGCTGGGCACGGACGCCGACGCGGGCGCGGGCCCGGCCGTCTGGCGGGACGTCACGGGCCCGGAGCCGACGGTCCCGCCCCCCGCCGCCACTCCCACCCGGGTCCTGCCGCGGCCGCTGGTCGTCACCCAGCCCCAGCCGCTGCCGCCCGGGCCGCAGGAGCGGCGGGCGCGAAGACGGCGCACCGCGCTGATCACGACCGCGGCGGTGGCGACCGGGGCGCTCGTACTGACCGGCCTGGCGTGGACGGTCGCCGACGCGGGGAACAGGTTCCGCGAGTGGGTGGCGGGCGCGCCGTCGACACCCGGGCCGGACAGGTCCGGACGGTCGTCCGACCCGTCGCCGTCGCCGTCGCAGCCGTCGGCCTCCGAGCCCGACGCGGACGCCGACGGCCGGACACCGCAGGCCTCGGAACCCTCCCCGGCCGCTTCCGGGACGCCGCGCCCCATCGGGCTGGTGCTCCAGAGGCTGGACGCGAAGAACTCGCTGAGCTTCCAGAAGCCGTACCAGCGCGACGACCGCGAGGGGGACATCCGCTTCGACTGCGAGGACGCCGGGTGTGCGCTGGAGAGCGACACCAGTGTGTTCATCCAGATGTTCACCCACGAGGGCGTCTCCCTCGACGAGTGCCGGCTCATGCTGGCCCCCGCCGATCAGCGTCGCTGGACGCTGGCCTCGGTGCCGGTGGGAGGCCAGATCTGCGTCAAGCACGCGTCCGGGGACATCGCACTGCTCACGGTCCAGACGAAGTCGACCGGGCTGCCGGAACTCGCCTCCGTCACGATGGACATGACGATCTGGCGCGACGCCGCCTAGCGCCCGAACGGGCCGGGAACGCCGTCTAGAGCCCGAACACGCCCGGATCGGCCGCCAGTTTCCGGAAGACCTCGGCGGGGTCGGTGACCAGCCTGCGCTTTTCGAGGTCGAGGATCCCGCCGACCGCCGTGATCTCCGCGGCCACCGTGCCGTCGGCCTTCACGACGGACTGCTCGATCCGGAACGTCTTGCCGTCGCCCCACGCGAAGGCGCACGTCACCCGGACCTCGTCGCCCGCGAGCAGCTCCCGCAGGTAGCGGATGGTGGTCTCCAGCGCGACCGGGCCGACGCCGCTGCCGATGAGGGCGGACTGACTGATCCCGGCCGCCTGGAGCAGGGACCAGCGGGCGTGCTCCGCGTAGTTCAGATAGACCGCCTGGTTGAGGTGCCCCTGCACATCCGTCTCGTAGCCACGGACGGTCACAGGGACGGAAAACGGCTCGGTCACGGCTTTCCCTTCTCGCACCGGATTCTCGTGTCATGCGCAACGATCCCCCGATCTTGGCATGCTCATCACGCCCGGCGCGGGGAAGCCAGGAGATACCGGCTCCCGGTGCGCGGCTCGCGGTGCTCGCTCACCTGCCAGCCTGCCCCCTCCAGGGTGGCCGCGCAGGCGCGCAGCGCCTCGCCGTCCGGCTCGTGGACGGCGACGGCCTCCGGCTGCGGGGTCTCCCGCACCCGGTAGCCCCCGTCGTCCGGGCCGGCCGGCTGGTGTCCGGCCGCCTCCAGGGCGAGCGCGGCGGCCTGCACGAGATGCGTGCGCTCCCAGCCGCACGGCCGGTCCACCGCCCCGTCCCGGTTGGTCATCCGGCGCAGCTCCAGCAGCCCCTGCCAGGCGCTGTGCACCTCACGGCGCCGGGCGGGCCCGGACCGCGGAGGGTCGGCTTCACCACCGGCCCGTGCCGCGAACACACCGGTGGCGGCGGGAGCCTCCCCGGCGGGCTCGGGCGCCCGGGTGATGCCCTGCCGGACGCGATGCCCCTCCGGGGTCAGGAAGTGGTCGTGCGGCGGCCGGGGGTGCCGGAAGGCGAGCCCGCGCTTCACCAGCGCCGCGAGCTGCGCCTCCGTACCCCACAGCCGGCCGGTGACCGGGTCGGCGGCGTCGATGACACGCCGCTGCGCGGCGCTCGGCGGTCGGGTCACGGCGCGCTCCTCTCCGGCCCGGGGCAGCCCGGGGCAGGCCCGGGGACAGGCCCTGGGGCACTCGCCCCACCTGCTGGAAGGCTACGACCCGCCACTGACAACGGAGGCCTACTGCCGGTACCCGCCGAGGAACCGCCCGATCCGCCCGATTGCCGCCTCCAGGTCGTCCGCGTGCGGCAGGGTCAGGATGCGGAAGTGGTCCGGGGTCGGCCAGTTGAAGCCCGTGCCCTGGACCACCTGGATCTTCTCCCGTAGCAGCAGGTCCAGGACGAACTTCTCGTCGTCGTGGATCTTGTGCACCTTGGGGTCCAGGCGCGGGAAGGCGTACAGCGCTCCCTTGGGCTTGACGCAGGTCACGCCGGGGATCTCGGTGAGCTTTTGCCAGGCCACGTCCCGCTGCTCCAGCAGCCGCCCGCCGGGCCTGGTCAGCTCGCCGATGGACTGTCGGCCGCCGAGCGCGGCCTGGATGGCGTACTGGGCGGGCGCGTTGGCGCACAGCCGCATGGACGCCAGCATGGTGAGGCCCTCCAGGTAGTCCTTCGCGTGCTGCCTGGGGCCCGTGACCACCAGCCAGCCGGAGCGGAAGCCGGCCACGCGGTAGGTCTTGGAAAGGCCGCAGAACGTGAGGACCACCAGGTCGGGGGCGAGCGCGGCGGCCGAGTGGTGCACGGCGTCGTCGTAGAGGATCTGGTCGTAGATCTCGTCGGCGAACACCATCAGGCCGTGGCGGCGGGCGAGGTCGAGGATGCCCTCGACGATCTCCTTCGGGTAGACGGCGCCGGTGGGGTTGTTCGGGTTGATGATCACGACCGCCTTGGTGCGGTCCGTGATCTTGGACGCCATGTCGTCCAGGTCCGGGTACCAGTCGGCCTGCTCGTCGCACAGGTAGTGGACCGCCTTGCCGCCCGCGAGGGTGGTCACCGCCGTCCAGAGGGGGAAGTCCGGGGCGGGGATCAGGATCTCGTCGCCGTCCTCGACCAGCGCCTGTACGGCCATGGAGACCAGCTCCGACACGCCGTTGCCGAGGAAGACGTCGTCGACGCCGACCTCCAGCCCGAGCGTCTGGTAGCGCTGGGCGACGGCGCGGCGGGCGGAGAGGATGCCGCGCGAGTCGGTGTATCCGTGGGCCTGCGGCAGCATCCGGATCATGTCCTGGAGGATCTCCTCCGGCGCCTCGAACCCGAAGAGCGCGGGGTTGCCGGTGTTCAGGCGCAGCACGCTGTGGCCCGCCTCCTCCAGCGCGTTGGCGTGCTCTATGACCGGGCCGCGGATCTCGTAACAGACCTCGCTGAGTTTGCTCGACTGCCGGAACTCCATGCGCGCGCTTCCCCTCCGGAAACTGGTGTTGCTTGGTTTTACCAAGTAGCAGCTTGGAAAGTCCAACAACTTGTCTAGACTGCGTCGCATGCCACCTCGCCGAAGCTACGACCAGTACTGCTCCGCCGCCCGCGCGCTCGACGTCGTCGGTGACCGCTGGACCCTGCTGATCGTCCGGGAACTGCTCGCCGGTCCCCGCCGCTACACCGACCTGCACGCGGACCTGCCCGGCGTCAGCACGGACGTACTCGCCTCGCGGCTGAGGGACATGGAGCGCGACGGCCTCGCGACCCGGCGCAGGCTCCCGCCGCCCGGCGCGGCCTACGTCTACGAACTCACCGGCCGCGGCCGTGAGTTGCTGCCCGTGTTGCAGGCCCTGGGGGAGTGGGGGCAGGGCGAACTCGGGGAGCGCCGCCCGACGGACGCCGTGCGGGCGCACTGGTTCGCGCTCCCCCTGCTGCGCGGGCTGGAGGGCGTGGGCGAGGGACTCGTCGAAGTCCGCCTGGAGGAAGGGCGGTTCCATCTGCACGCGGGTGCCGAGGAGGGGCCCGTCTACGGCGACGGACCCGCCCCCCGCGAGCCCGACGCCCTGCTCGTCCTGGACACCGCCACGTGCACGGCGCTCAGCCGGGGGGAGCTGAGCCTGACCCGGGCCGTACGCGCGGGCCGGGTCGAGGTGACCGGCGAGGGCCCCCTCGCCAAGACCCTGCGCGAGACATGAGGGAAGGCCCGCACGGGCGGGCCTTCCGAAGACGCATCAGGCGCATCAGGTGCATCAGGATCAGTGAAGGGGATTGGGCAGTTCCGCCCACTGGTCACCGGGCGTCTGCGGCGAGAGCCGCATCAGCGTCAGCGCCTTCGTCGGCAGGGGGCCGGCGCGCAGCGCGGCGAGGTCCGGAGTGTGCGGCAGGTCCCGTACGGCCGTCTTCAGCGCCGTCGCGAGCGCCTCGCCCGACCCGGCCGTCCCGGCCAGCGCTCCCGCCACGAGCGAGCCGAACAGCTTGCGGCGGAGCGTGCGTTCGTCGTCCGTGACCATGCGGGCCGGCAGCTCGGGAACCGGGATGCGGTGGCGCGCGAGACGGGCCGGACTGACGCGGATGTCGCCCAGGTCGCGGTAGACCAGCCGCAGCGGATCGCCCGCCGGCGAGAGGACCACCAGCAGGTTCTGGCCGTGCGCCTCCAGGGCCACGCCCAGCTCCAGCAGCCGCAGGCCCACCGTGAGGGCGAGGCGCGCGAAACCGGCCAGCCAGCCGGGGGAGCGGGGCAGCTCGGTGGTGGCGAGCGCCGCCACCGGCAGGATCCGTTCGCCGCCGCCCGCGTACGCGCGCGGCGACTCCCGCAGGACGGCCGCGAAGTCCGGGGAGCCGGCCGCCGCCGCGCCCAGGGTGCGGGTGACGTGCAGCAGGCCGTCCGTGCGCGCCGCCGGAACCCCGGCGAACTCCGACAGCGCCGCCGACGCGGCGACCGACGGCAGCGAGATGTCCCGCACCGAGGACGTCAGCCGGGCGCTGAGCGACGTCTTGACGTGCGTCCCGCCGGGCAGGGCGAGCGTGCGCAGGGACATCAGCGGACGCCCCGGAAGCCGCTCGTCGCACGTCCGCTTCAGCACGTGCGCCGCCTGCCACGGGTGCACCGGCAGCACCACGTGCTCCCCGTCCCGCAGATCCCCCGGCCACACCCCCGTCACCAGGCACTCCTCCGCCCGCACCGGCACCAGCCCGAGGTCCACCACCGGCCGGTGCTCCGGCCCGTACGCGAGCTGCTCGGCCACCGAGAAACCGGGCCGGGACCGGCAGGTCGGGTGGAACGGATGTCCGTCGACGATCCGCTGCTCCCACGCCCAGTCGTTCTCGGGCCACGCCTCCCGCTCGCCGTCCTGGCCCGCTCTCGACAGCGCCAACGACGCCACGCTGTGCCCGAGTTCGGTGGCGAAGGACGCGGAGTGCGGTACGGCGAGGTCCGTCATCAGCCGCGCCGGATCGTCGTACGCCCGCTCGTCGAGCCGTACGACGGTGACGTACGCGCCGGTCGCGTACGGATCCGGCCGCGGGCCGTGCAGCCGGCGACCGTCCGACAGATGCAGGGTCAGCCCGTCCCGACCCCGCTCCCCGCGGGCGACCCAGGGCAGCGGATCATGGGCGAGACCGCGCCACAGGCGCGACAGGACGGCCGCCCGGGCGCCGGGCAGTTCGGCCTCGTACCGCGGCAGGAGGCCGGGCCGTACGACGGCCAGTTCCTCGGCGACCTCGGCCTCTGCGGTGGGGGGACGGTGCACGGGCGGGCTCCTCGGGTACGAATAGGGCGTCACAGCGGGACGGCGACGACCGCATACTGATCATCTCCGCCCGGAACGCGGGAAGGACCGTAGGGAACGAGTGGAACGCGTGGACCTCATGCCCCGGCCCGGCGACGACGACTCGGCCCACGGCGACGACAGTGCCGCCGACCTCGCCGGGCGTGCCGACGCGTACGCCGCCGTGCCGCTGCTGAACTGCCTGCTGCGGGAGGTGGCCCGGCCGGTGCGGCAGGAGGGCGACCACCGTGTCTACCGGCTGCCCGGCGGGGACCGCCTGCTGCGGGTGCGCGGCACGCGGCGGCCCGCCGAGCCCGAGGTGCGGGTGGCGGGCGGCTGGCACCGCGTCGGCCACACGGAACTGGTCAAACTCGTCGCCGAGGAACTGCGCCGGCACACCGGGCTGTCCAACCACGAACTGCCCGCCGAGATGCTCGACAGCCGGGACGCCGTGGCCGCGCTGCTGGCCGCCCGCACCGGCGCCACCCCGCCCGGCGACCCCTATGCGCGCTCCGAGCAGTGTCTCCTCACCGGCCACACCCACCACCCGGCCCCCAAGGCCCGCGGCGGCGGCCCCGCCGCCGGCTGGCTGCCGTACGCGCCCGAGGCGTACGCCCGCTTCCCGCTGACCCTGCTCGGTCTGCGCGCGGACACCGTCGTCGAGGAGGGCGACACCTCGGCCCTGGACGCCCTCGGCACGGCCCCGCCCGGCTACCGGCTGCTGCCCGCCCACCCCTGGCAGCTCGACCTGGCCGCGCGGGAACTCGCCGCCGCCTTCGCGGACGGCCGGCTCGTCCGGCTCGGCGAGACCGCCTTCGACACGTGGCCGACCGCCGCGATCCGCACGCTCTACGCGCCCGAGCAGGACCTCTTCCTCAAGTTCAGCCTCGACGTGCGCATCACCAACGACATCCGCCGGCTGTGGCGTCACGACCTGCTCGCCCTGCGCCGCACCGACGCGGCGGTGTGCTCCGCCTTCGCGACGTTCGACGGCCCCCCGGCCTGGCTGAGCGACCGCGGGTACCGCACCGCCGACTTCGCCTTCGAGGCCCTGGCCGTCCTCGTCCGCGACGGCTTCCGCGGCCGTCTGCTGCCCGGCGCGACCCCGCTGCTGGCCGCCGGACTCGTCGAGGGCTTCGACGGCAGCCCGCTCGACCGCGCCGCCGACCCCGACGCCTGGTGGACGGCGTACCTCGCGCAGGTGGTGCCCCCGGCCCTCACGGCCTTCGCCCGGCACGGCGTCGTCCTGGAGGCCCACCTGCAGAACACCCTGATCGCGGTGGACGCCGACGGCACGCCCGTGCAGGCGCTGTACCGGGACGCCGAGGGCGTGAAACTGCTTCCGGAGGTGTCGCGCGAGGCGGGCTGGGAGCGGCTCGTGTACTGCCTGCTCGTCAACCACCTCACCGAGATCGCCGGCGCCCTCGCCGCACGCCGACCCGGCTTCGACCCCTGGCCCGCCGTCCGCCGCGAACTGGCCCGGCACGACGTCCCGGAGATCCCCGCCCTGCTCGCCTCGCCCACCCTGCCCGCCAAGACGAACCTGCTGCTGCGTTGGACGGGCGCGGACGGCGCCGACGCCCGCTACCTGCCGCTGCCCAACCCGCTCCGGCATCAGCCGTAGCCGCCCCGGGCGAACGAGCAGCGGTGGCCGAGCGAGCGGAAGAACGCGGACAGTTCGGACCTGGCGCGGGAGTCGGGCCGGCGGACGAAGAGATAGCCGGTCAGGCAGCCCGTGTGGGCGACGAAGACGCCGTCGGCGCCGAACCGCTCGCGGTGGGCGAGCACGCTCTCGAACGTCG
The DNA here is from genome assembly GCA_000696115.1 of Streptomyces olindensis. Taxonomy (GTDB): domain Bacteria; phylum Actinomycetota; class Actinomycetes; order Streptomycetales; family Streptomycetaceae; genus Streptomyces; species Streptomyces olindensis. The sequence continues at coordinate 233,433 of JJOH01000007.1, read as the reverse complement.
CTTTCGGCAGCACCTCCTGGGACAGCGCGGCGCTGGTGGTCGCGGCCCGTGCCACCGCCGCCGCGTCCCCGCGGGCGAAGCCCCTCAACAGGTCGGTCAGGCACTGCTCGTAGGCGTCCCCGCGGCGCCGGTAGTGCTCCAGCAGCAGGGGCGTGACGGCGGCGGTGTCCACCGTGCCGGGCTCGGTCACGAAGGCGGTGTGGAAGCCGATGTCCGTGCCCAGACGCCGGACCAGCCGGTGCCGGCCGCTCAGATACAGGGCGAACTCGTCGAGGAAGACGCTGTCGGCGCGCTCGATCGCCGCCAGGACGCCCACGACCACCTCGGTGTCGTACGGCAGCGCGAAGAGCCGGAACAGGCAGCGCAGGGTCGCCACGATGTCGGCGGTCGAACTGGCCATGCCCACACCCACCCGCAGTTCGGAGCGCGCGCTCCACCGACCGGGCGGCAGCCGGAGGCCGTAGTGCTCCAGGAAGAGCCGGGCCGCGGTCGCCGCCTTCTCCCCGAGCGGCGGCGGTGAGGCCGGGCCGGGCACCGTCCCCGGGGTGAACGACACCCGGGAGTGCCGGGCGACGGGGAACGACACCACCGCGATGTCCGGATCGGGGCCCGCCCGCAACGGCCCCTGGTACAGCTCGCCGAGCGTGCCGTGGCAGACGCCGGACACGACGCGGGGCACATCGGGGGCGGCCACGCCGGGACCCGTCCGGTCACGCACGGCCTCACCTCCCTCCCCGCGGTGATCTTCGGGAGACCACCTCATGGAATGATCGCCCCCCGGATGCCGGGAGACCCACGGGGTGGGCTCCTCCACGAACCACCGGGGCGGTCCTCCCCGGAGAGAGGGCAGGTGCGGCATGTCCGCGACGCCGTCCGACGCGGCGAACGACGATCTCCCCGAGGGGACGGCCCCCGGTCCCGTGCCGTGCCGCGTCGTCGTGTGCCGGGACTGCTGCTGCGGCAGCCCCAAGGTGACCGGGATCGATCACGCGGCCCAGACCGAGCGCCTGCGCGCCGCGGCGCCGGTACGGGTCTCCGACTGCCTGGACGTGTGCGACCAGGCCAACGTCATCGTCGTCCAGCCGTCCTCCGCCGGCCGCGCCGCCGGTGCCCGCCCGGTCTGGCTCGGGCTGGTCAACGACCCGGCGGCGACCGAGGACGTCGTCGCGTGGGTCCGGGCGGGCGGTCCCGGCGTCGCCCCGCCGCCCGACATCCTCGACCTGTACGTCTTCAGCCCTCTCACGCGGCGGCGCACCGACGGCTCATGACCTCGCCGCGCCCCGGCCGCGCACCAGCAGACGCAGGAAGTACGGCGTGCCGATCATCGCCGTCATCAGGCCGGCGCCCAGCTGGGCCGGAGCGATGACCGTCCGGCCGAGCAGGTCGGCCGTGCAGACGAGCGCGGCCCCCAGCAGGACGGCGACCGGCACCACCCGCACGTGCCGCCGGCCCACGAGGGCCCGTGCCGCGTGCGGCGCCACGAGCCCCACGAAGCCGATGGTGCCGGCCGCGGCCACGGCGGTCGCGGCGAGCAGCACCCCCACCACCAGGAAGCCGAGCCTCGCCCGGGGCAGCCCGAGACCGAGCAGCCGCGGGGTGTCCTCGTCCAGCGCGACCAGGTCCAGTTCGGTGCGCCGGACGACCGCGACGGCCAGCCCCAGCGCCAGCACGAGCGCCACGGGCAGCACGTCCGCCGTGGTCCGCCCGTACGTCGAACCGGACAGCCAGGTCAGCGCCTTGGTGGCGTTGAGCGGGTCGGTGAGCACGATGAGCAGGCTGATCAGCGCCGTGGAGCCGGCCGCCATGCCGATGCCGACGAGGACCAGCCGGTTCTGCCGGTAGCCGCCCCGGGCGGCGAGCCCGAAGACGACGCCGGAGGCCAGCGCCGCGCCCGTGAACGCGGCGCCCGTGATGCCCCAGGAACCGGCGGCGGGCACGGTGGTCACCAGCAGCACGGCCCCCAGCGCGGCCCCGCCGGAGACGCCCAGCACGCCGGGCTCCGCGAGCGGGTTGCGGGTCACGGCCTGCACGAGCGTGCCGGTCAGGGCGAGCGAGGCGCCCGCGCAGAGCGCCGCGAGCACGCGCGGCACCCGGGTGTCCAGCACGAAGGACACGGTCCGACCGGCCCGCCCCTGCACCCAGTTGGCGACATCGCCGAGCAGGAGCTTGCTGTCGCCCAGCAGGACACCGGCCAGCGTGACGCCGACGACCACGGCGACCAGGGCGGCCACCGTGACGAGGAACGCCGTCCTGCCGGGGACGCGGAGCCGGTCCGGCGCGTCGGCTCCGGCCGTGTCCCGCAGTCGCAGGGCCGTCACCACCAGGAACACGGCGCCGACCAGGCTGGTGACGATGCCGGTGGGGACGGCCACCGCCGTCTCGGCGGGGATCAGCGCGCGCAGCAGCACGTCCGAGCCGAGCACCAGACCGGCGCCGGCCAGTCCGGCCGCGGGCAGCGCCGCCCGGGCGCGGACGAACCCCCGGAACCGGCGGGCCAGCGAACGGACCAGGGCGGGCGCGCACAGCCCGACGAACCCGATGGGCCCGGCGACTGTGACGGCCGCCGCGGACAGCAGTGCCGCGAGCACCACCAACTGCGGTTCGGCAAGGCCCGCGTCCCCCGTATCTGCGGGTCGTTGCCCCGGGGCGGGCAGGCGTTCCCCCCCGCCGCCTGCCCGCCCCGCGGGAACGGGAAGACGGAAGATCAGGCCGGGTCGGTGCCTTCGGAGGCGCGAGTGCTCCCGGTGCTGAGGTCCCAGACCGGATCGCCCAGTCCATCGCCTCGGTGCCTTTCGATGCTGACGCCGACCGACGGTGCCCCGGGTCGGCTCAGGGGTGCGCTTCCGACGCGACCGGGCTTGGCCCGAATGCTGACTTTGGGTGCCTTCTGGGTAATGCCTGTCAAATAGAAGAAAATGGGCCACCCTGGGGCAAATATGTTCGGACGTGGGGTCGGCGACCGTCGGCAAGGGTGCGGAAATGCTTGCCGGCCCGCAGTCACGAGTGGTCCGGAAGAAAGGCCCCGGAACCGACGGCCGTGGTGCCCGCACGGCGGCGTATTGCGTGTGCGGCCGCCCATTACATTGGCCCTCGGCCCACCCGGTTCCGGCCGGTGCGCCGTAAGACTCAGTCGGTCACCCCCACGATTTCATCCCCTGTCAGGGGCTGCTCCCCGCATCGGGGGCACCCCTCGTTCGGAGGTCGCTGCCATGACCCAGGATGCGAAGTCCCCGAAGAAGCTGCGGCGCAACCGCTCCACCCTCACCCACAAGGTCGGCTACGCCCTGACGCACCCCCGCCGTGTCGCCCCATACCTGCGCCGCGCCGCGCGGGACACCTGGCTGCGCTGGAAGCACCCCGACCACGTCGGCTACTACCGTGCGGTGATGGCCTCCGACTCCCGCCGCAACCCGGAGGCAGCGGTCGGCAGCCAGACCCATGAGCGCTGGCTGGCTCTGGGGCAGATGCAGTTCGACTACCTCATCGAGCACGGGCTGCGCCCCGGGCACCGGATGCTCGACATCGGCTGCGGCAACCTGCGGGGCGGCTGGCGCATCATCGACTACCTCGATCCGGGGAACTACTACGGCATCGACATCTCGCCGGACATCCTGATCGCCGCCAAGAAGACGCTGGTCGAGAGGGGGCTCCAGGACAAGCTGCCGCACCTGACCATCACCGGCGACCTCACCCTGGATTTCCTCCCCGATGATCACTTCGACGTCGTGCACGCGCACAGTGTCTTCTCCCACTCGCCGCTGGAGCTGATCGAGGAGTGTCTGGCCCACGTCGGCCGCGTCCTGACCGACCAGGGGTTCTTCGACTTCACCTTCGACCGCACCGAAGGTACCGAGCACCAGGTGCTGCGGGAGGACTTCTACTACCGCACCGAGACTCTCCTGGGCCTGGCCCGAAAGCACGGCCTGAGCGCGCGCTTCATGGACGACTGGGAGCAGCGGCCCCACGGCCAGTCGAAGATCCGGGTGAGCCGCTCTCCGCTGCCGGACCCCGACCAGCACGGCGCGTATCAGGAGTACGTCCGTCAATGACTCTCGTTGCGGCAGTGACCAGATGCTGCAAAGGCTGAGAAACCACGCCGTCCGATGAGGCAGGCTCTCCGGCCGCCGAGACGGTCCCGCACGGCGTGAGGTCGCCGCCTGATGGCCGGCGGTTGCCGGCAGGGGTAACAGGGCGTTCTGAGCGGGACGTGTGCAGGCACGGGGCAGGGTGGGTCGGCATGCGGGACGAGCGTGTCGCCGACGAAATCGTGTCGCATGCCAGGGCCTCCTCCTCAGCCGGGGGGCGTCCCAGCGCCACCGGCGATCCGGCCGGCGCGAGCGCCCAGTTGCCGCCATGTGCACGCCACAAGGCTCGCAGTTGGTCGCGTCGGTCGTGGATCCACACCTCGGCGCGTTCGATCAGCGGCTCGAACCACGGCAGCGCCAGCAGAACCAGCAGCCCCGCGGCCCAGCCGAGCAGGACGTCGCTGAGCCAGTGCGTACCGAGGTAGACGGTGGTGAGGCCGACACCGAGCGCCATGCCCGCCGACAGCGCGGACAGCCGCCGCCGCGCTGTCGGGGCCGAGGCCAGATACGCGAGGATGCCCCAGGTCACCACGGCGTTGGCGGTGTGGCCGCTAGGAAAAATATCGCCGCCCAGACCCATCTCATTGGAGCCGATCATGGTCGCGTAATGCGGGCCGAGGCGGCCCATGCCGATCTTTGCTGCGCCGACGGTGATGTTCAGAAGCAGCAGGGAGGCGCCAAGCGCCAGCAGCGGGCGCAGTATGTGCTGCCGCCACGAGCGCCAGCCCAGCCAGGCGGCGACCAACACCGCGGTGGGCCCGCGTTGGCCGAGCACCACGTAATGGTCGGCGAAGGCGTGCATCTGCGGCCATTGCTGGTACGGCCGAAAGAACATCAGCTGCCAGTCGAGCCGGACAAGCCAGGACGTGGTCAGCACGGCCCAGACGATCGCGAAGTAGAGTCCCAGCGTCGCCGTAAGCAACAGAATGCGGTGCTGGCTCATCGTCGGCACATCAGTATGCGCCGGCCGCTCCGGCTCACGGTCCAACTGGGCCAGCAGCAGGTCCAGAGCAGTGAGCGTTCGTTCGGTACCCACCCGAGTGACGTTACAGGCTGTGAACGGGTACTACCTTTCCGTGCTGACCTCGTCGGCGGCATCGCCGGCCAGGTGCTGTTCAGCGTGGACGCCACCGCCGCCGCCCGCCAGCGCAAGGGGCGGGACGGGAAGACGAAGGACGGCTTCCACGTGCTGGGGCACACCATTGCCATCGTCACCAGCGGTCACCCTCGGTTACTATGCTCACTTCATGCCGGAGGCCGGGAAGCGAGGGGCGCACCGCCATTGAGCGGGGAGATCTTCCCGGATTGCACCGCGTTGGAGCTGGCCGTGAAATGTAAGGCAATCAAGCTGTGGGGCCTTTGAAGATGTTGAGAGAGGTCACTGCCACCCGCTACATCGAACCCCTGCGGTCCGGCGGCTCCGTCCCCGGAGTCGTCGAGGCCGACGACCTGGGCACCTACGTCGTGAAGTTCACCGGCTCCGCGCAGGGCCGCAAGGCGCTCGTCGCCGAGGTGATCGTCGGTGAACTGGCCCGCGCGCTCGGACTGCGGTTCCCCGAGCTGGTCCTCGTGCACTTCGACCCGGCGATCGCGGCCGACGAGCCGCACCATGAGGTGCGGGGCCTGCACACGGCCAGCGCGGGCGTCAACCTCGGCATGGACTACCTGCCGGGCGCCCGGGACTTCACCCCCGAGATGGCGAAGACCTTCCGCGTCGACCCGCTGGAGGCGGGCCGGATCGTCTGGCTGGACGCCCTGACCGCCAACGTCGACCGTACGGTCCACAGCTCCAACCTGATGATCTGGCCCACCCTGGGCGTCGCGCCCCCGCGCCTGTGGCTGATCGACCACGGGGCGGCCCTGGTCTTCCACCACCGCTGGGACGGCACCGACCCCGCCAAGGCGTACGACTTCCGGCACCACGCCCTCGGTCTCTACGCCCCGGACGTGCGGGCGGCCGACGCGGAGCTGGCGCCCAGGGTGACCGAGGGACTGCTGCGGGAGATCGTGGCGGAGGTGCCGGATCCCTGGCTGACCGACTTCGCCTCTCCCGGCGAGGCGCGCGAGGCGTACGTGGCGTACCTCCACGCGCGCGTGCGCGCCTCGCGGCAGTGGCTGCCCACCGACTTCCCCAGCCGGGAGGAGCTCGCCGCCGAGGAGGCCCTGCGGACGGCGAGGAACCAGCAAGGACGTCCCGCGTGGCTCAGGCAGGTCCCCGATCTGCACGGCAAGCCCGCGGCCGAACAGGATGGGGCGGTGCACCTCGGATGAGTGGCCGTGTCGAGATCGAGTACTGCACGCAGTGCCGCTGGCTGCCCCGCGCGGCCTGGCTGGCGCAGGAACTGCTGACCACCTTCGAGGCCGAACTGACCGAACTGGCCCTCAAACCCGGCACGGGCGGGGTGTTCGTGGTCCGCGTCGGCGACGAGGTCGTCTGGGACCGCCGCCAGCAGGGCTTCCCGGAGCCGACGGCCGTGAAGAAGGCCGTACGCGACCGAGTGGCCCCGGGGAAGTCCCTGGGCCACTCGGAGCGGTAGCGGCTGCTCAGCCCTTGAGCTGCTCGTACGCCGGCAGCGTCAGGAAGTCGGCGTAGTCCTCGTCGAGGGAGACCTGCAGCAGCAGGTCGTGGGCCTGCTGCCAGTTGCCCGCCGCGAAGGCCTCGTCACCGATCTCCGCGCGGATGTTCGCGAGTTCCTCGGCGGCGACCTTGCGGGCCAGGTCGGCGGTGACCTGCTCGCCGTTGTCGAGGACGACACCGGCGTTGATCCACTGCCAGATCTGCGAGCGGGAGATCTCGGCGGTGGCCGCGTCCTCCATGAGGTTGAAGATGGCCACCGCGCCGAGGCCCCGCAGCCACGCCTCGATGTAACGGATGCCGACCTGCACGGCGTTGACCAGACCCGCGTACGTGGGCTTGGCGTCCAGCGAGTCGACGGCGATCAGGTCGGCCGCCTTGACGTCGACGTCCTCGCGCAGCCGGTCCTTCTGGTTCGGCTTGTCGCCGAGGACCTTGTCGAAGGACTCCATGGCGATGGGCACCAGGTCGGGGTGGGCGACCCAGGAGCCGTCGAAACCGTCGTTCGCCTCGCGGTCCTTGTCGGCGCGGACCTTCTCGAAGGCCACCTTGTTGACCTCGGCGTCCCGGCGCGACGGGATGAACGCCGCCATGCCGCCGATCGCGTGCGCGCCGCGCTTGTGGCAGGTGCGGACGAGGAGTTCGGTGTAGGCGCGCATGAACGGGGCCGTCATCGTCACCGCGTTGCGGTCCGGCAGGACGAACTTGGCGCCGCCGTCACGGAAGTTCTTGACGATGGAGAACAGGTAGTCCCAGCGGCCCGCGTTCAGCCCGGAGGCGTGGTCGCGCAGCTCGTAGAGGATCTCCTCCATCTCGTACGCGGCCGTGATCGTCTCGATCAGCACGGTCGCGCGCACGGTGCCCTGCGGGACGCCGACGTAGTCCTGCGCGAAGACGAAGACCTCGTTCCAGAGGCGGGCCTCCAGGTGCGACTCGGTCTTGGGCAGGTAGAAGTAGGGGCCCTTGCCCAGGCCCAGCAGGCGCTTGGCGTTGTGGAAGAAGTACAGGCCGAAGTCGACGAGCGCGCCGGGCACCGGGGTGCCGTCCGCGTCGACGAGGTGACGCTCGTTCAGGTGCCAGCCGCGCGGGCGCATGACGACCGTGGCGAGTTCCTCGTTCGCCTTCAGGGCGTACGACTTGCCCGACTTCGGGTCGGTGAAGTCGATGTTCCGGGTGTAGGCGTCGATCAGGTTGAGCTGGCCGAGGACCACGTTCTCCCAGGTGGGCGCGGAGGCGTCCTCGAAGTCCGCGAGCCACACCTTCGCGCCGGAGTTGAGCGCGTTGATGGTCATCTTGCGGTCGGTGGGTCCGGTGATCTCGACCCGCCGGTCGTTCAGGGCGTCCGGGGCCGGGGCGACCCGCCAGGAGTCGTCGGCGCGGATCGCGGCGGTCTCCGGGAGGAAGTCGAGGGTGGAGGTGCGGGCGATCTCGGCGCGGCGCTCGGCGCGGCGGGCGAGGAGCTCGTCACGCCGGGGCGTGAACCGCCGGTGCAGCTCGGCCACGAAGGCCAGCGCCGCTTCGGTGAGGACCTCCTCCTGCCGGGGCAGGGGCTCGGCGTCGACGATGGCCAGCGGGGACGGCGCTGGAGCGGACATGAACGGTCACTTCCTTCAGCGAACTGTGAAGACGAGCCGGCGGTGGCACCCGGTGCCAGTCTTCCCGGATACGGCGTTCGGCGCCCGGGGAGCCAGCGGGCGCTTCTGAACAGTGGATAGTAGTTTCCTTATGGTGGAAGTTCAATCGTCTGTTGATGTCGAGATTCTCTGAGTCGAGGCAAGGTGGCGCTCCGTGCCACCCCGCTCACTCCAGGTGGGCCAGATCGGCCTCGGTGTCGATGTCGAAGGGCCGGGCCACGTCCCCGCACTCGACGAGCGAGACGACCGGCTCGTGCTCCTTCAGATACGCGCGTGCCCCCCGGTCCCCGGTCGCAGTCGCCGCGATCCCCGCCCAGTGCGCGGCGCCGAACAGGACCGGGTGGCCGCGCACTCCCTCGTACGCCGCCGAGACGAGCGACTCCTCGCCCGTGGAGGCCCCCAGGACGCGGGCCACCGCCTCCGGCCCGATGCCGGGCTGGTCGACGAGCGCGACCAGGGCGGCGCGGGCGCCGGTACCGGCGAGGGAGGCCAGCCCGGCCCGCAGGGACGTCCCCATGCCCTGCTCCCAGTCCGGGTTGTCGACGAGGACACAGCCCGGCAGGGCGGCCCGCGCGCGTACCTCGTCCGCCTGGGCGCCCAGAACCACGTGGACACGGGTGCAGCCGCCCTCCCGCAGTACCCGCACCGCGTGCTCCACGAGCGGCCGCCCGCGGTGGGGGAGCAGTGCCTTGGGGCGTCCGCCCAGGCGCCGTCCGCCCCCCGCGGCCAGCAGCAGCCCCGCAACCGCACCCGCCCCGTCCGTCGTCTCCCTTGTCGTCATGGAACCTGCATACCGCAGCAGGGCTGCCGCGCCCCGAGTCTCTCGCGCCCCCGGGCCGGAAAGTCACGCAGCGAAACAAGTCGATGACGCAATGGACTGGCGCCTGATGGCCCGCGTCGTTTACTGTCGCCCGCACCGACCGGCCGGGCGTCGGACCAGTGCCCGGTGTGGGGGACTTCGCGTCGGAAGGGCACGCGCACGACGAGGTGCGAGGGGGAGGACTGTGTTGCGGAGCGTGGAGCAGAAGCGGCAGGGGCCCGTGGCCGGCGACGAGGTGGACCCGCGCGTGACGGAGCTGCGCTCCGCCGTGGCCCGGCTGCGCCGCCGACTCGCCGCCCACCCGGGCGAGTTCGCCGACCGGAGCATCGCCGAGGAGGAACTCGCCGCCCTGGACGCCATGGCCGCCGACGGCGTCCCCGAGATCCCGCGGCTGCGCCGCTCCCTGCTGCTGATCGCCGGCGCGATCGGCTCGGTGAGCGCGCTGTCCCCCGGGCTGGCGGAGGTCCGCCGGGCGGTGGACCTGTTCGGCGGGCCGGTGCGCGGGCAGGGCTAGGGGGTGTCCGGTCGGCGCTACGGAAAGGTGCCGCGGTAGCCCGCGTGCGCGGCCCGGGGCTCGAAGTCGTCGCAGAGCCAGGTCTCCTGGACCAGTTCGGTGTGGTCCGGCCAGATCGCGAAGACGCCCCGGGGTCCTTGCTTGCCGTCGACGCGCCGGTAGCGGGCCTTGACGTCCCGGAAGCAGGCCAGACCGGCCATCAGGCCGTGGCCGACCGGGCTGTAGTCGGACCAGGCGCAGGCGATGCACGCCCTGATCCGGAAACCCGGGGGCAGCTCGCGCTGGATCGCGTGCAGGCCGTTCTCGAAGTCGCCGCAGTCGTCGGCGCCGCCGTACTCCCGCCCGTCGAGGCGCAGCGTGAGGGCCAGGCTCTCCCGGTCCGGGCCGGGCGTGGAGCCCGGGGCCGGGTCCGGCAGTCGCAGGGCGCAGTGCAGCATCCCGTCCCGGACGCCCTGCCCCGCGTGCGCGACGGGCAGGGGCAGCCGCCACTCCAGCAGGCAGGAGCAGAGGGCGCCGTCGAGGAAGCGGAACATCGCCTGGGGCGGCTCACCGGCCAGGGCGCCCAGGTCGTCCATGCTGTCGCCCTCGAAGAGGACGCCCCGGATCGTCGTACGGATCAGCTGCCGGCCGTCGGTCTCGAAGACGACGTCCTGCGAGCCGTGCCGGTCGGTGTACCTCCCGGGCCAGCGCTGTAAGGCCGTCACGCGGGGCTCTGGCTGGCCAGGGCCTCCGACAGTTCGCCGGCGACCTGCTGGAGCACCGGCACGATCTTCTCCGTCGCCGACTCCGTGACCCGGCCCGCCGGGCCGGAGATGGAGATGGCGGCGGCGGTCGGGGAGTCGGGCACCGAGACGGCGAGGCAGCGCACCCCGATCTCCTGCTCGTTGTCGTCGATCGCGTAGCCCTGGCGGCGCACGTCCTCCAGCGCCGCGAGGAACCCGTCGGGCGTCGTGATCGTCTTGTCCGTGGCGGCGGGCATGCCCGTGCGGGCGAGCAGGGCGCGTACCTCCTCCGGCGGGAAACCGGCGAGCAGGGCCTTGCCCACGCCCGTGGAGTGCGGCAGCACGCGGCGGCCGACCTCCGTGAACATCCGCATCGAGTGCTTCGACGGCACCTGCGCCACGTAGACGATCTCGTCCCCGTCCAGCAGCGCCATGTTCGCCGTCTCGCCGGTCTCCTCGACCAGCCGGGCCAGGTACGGCCGCGCCCAGGTGCCCAGCAACCGGGACGCTGACTCGCCGAGGCGGATCAGACGCGGGCCGAGCGCGTACCGCCGGTTGGGCTGCTGGCGTACGTATCCGCAGGCCACCAGCGTGCGCATCAGGCGGTGGATGGTCGGCAGGGGCAGTCCGCTGCTCGCGGACAGCTCGCTCAGGCCGACCTCGCCGCCCGCGTCCGCCATCCGTTCGAGGAGGTCGAAGGCGCGCTCCAGGGACTGGACCCCGCCGTTGGCGGAGGACCGGGTGGGGTCGGTGGTGCTGGCGCTGGACCTCGGCACGGGGCGTTCCTTTCGGGTAGCATTTCGCTTCCCGGGATGTTAATTCCGCTTCGTGGAAAAGTCCAGGGGGTGGGGTGCTGGTGTGCCCTGTAGCAGTGTGCCCTTGACGGGGCCGGAACGGGAGTGAAGACTCCTTCAACAGAACGTTGAAGAAAGGGGTTCGGGTGTCCGACGCTGAACTGGTGCTCCGCTCGACGCGTGTCATCACGCCCGAGGGGACGCGCGCCGCATCCGTCGCGGTCTCCGGCGGCACGATCACGGCCGTCCTCCCCCACGACGCCCCCGTACCGGAGGGGGCCCGCCTGGAGGACCTGGGCGACCACGTGCTGCTCCCCGGCCTGGTCGACACCCACGTGCACGTCAACGACCCGGGCCGCACCGAGTGGGAGGGCTTCTGGACCGCCACCCGCGCCGCGGCGGCCGGCGGCATCACGACCCTCGTCGACATGCCCCTGAACTCCCTCCCGCCGACCACGACCGTCGCCCACCTGCGCACCAAGCAGCAGGTCGCCGCCGACAAGGCGCACATCGACGTCGGCTTCTGGGGCGGCGCCCTGCCGGACAACCTCAAGGACCTGCGCCCACTGCACGAGGCCGGCGTCTTCGGCTTCAAGGCGTTCCTGTCGCCGTCCGGCGTGGACGAGTTCCCGCACCTGGAGCGCGACCCGCTCGCCCGCACCATGGCCGAGATCGCCGCCTTCGACGGCCTGCTCATCGTGCACGCCGAGGACCCCCACCTCCTCGCCTCCGCCCCGCAGCGACCCGGCCCCAAATACGCCGACTTCCTCGCCTCCCGCCCCCGGGACGCCGAGGACAGCGCCATCGCCCAGCTCATCCGCGAGGCCAAGGCGCTGAACGCGCGCGTGCACGTGCTGCACCTGTCGTCCAGCGACGCCCTGCCGATGATCGCCGAGGCGCGCGCGGAGGGCGTCCGCATCACCGTGGAGACCTGCCCCCACTACCTGACCCTCACCGCCGAGGAAGTCCCCGACGGCGCCAGCGAGTTCAAGTGCTGCCCGCCGATCCGCGAGGCCGCCAACCAGGACCTGCTCTGGCAGGCGCTGGCCGACGGCACCATCGACTGCGTCGTCACCGACCACTCCCCGTCCACCGCCGACCTCAAGACCGACGACTTCGCGACGGCCTGGGGCGGCATCTCCGGCCTCCAGCTGAGCCTCGCCGCGGTGTGGACGGAGGCCCGCGGGCGCGGGCACGGCCTGGAGGACGTGGTCCGCTGGATGTCGGCGCGGACCTCCGCACTCGTCGGGCTCGATGACCGCAAGGGCGCCATCGCGCCCGGCCGCGACGCCGACTTCGCCGTCGTCGCCCCCGACGAGACCTTCACCGTCGACCCGGCCTCCCTGCAGCACCGCAACCGCGTCACGGCCTACGCGGGCAGGACCCTGTACGGCGTCGTGAAGTCCACCTGGCTGCGCGGACAGCGGATCGTCGCGGACGGCGAGTTCACCGAACCGAAGGGGCGGCTCCTCACCCGGACCAACTGAATCCACCCCGGACACCCGAAAGGAAGACCTGATCATCGTGACGGCGATTCCCCGCTTCACCGGCGACGCGAACCCCTACGGAGGCGGCGACCCCTACGCGGACTACCGCACCGCCGACTTCCCCTTCACCCAGTACGCCAACCTCGCCGACCGGCACCTCGGAGCCGGAGTCATCGCCGCCAACGACGAGTTCTTCGCCCAGCGCGAGAACCTGCTGGTGCCCGAGCGCGCCGCGTTCGACCCGGAGCACTTCGGGCACAAGGGCAAGATCATGGACGGCTGGGAGACGCGCCGCCGCCGCGGCGCCTCGGCCGAGCACCCGTGGCCGACCTCCGACGACCACGACTGGGCGCTGGTCCGCCTCGGCGCCCCGGGTGTCATCCGCGGGATCGTCGTCGACACCGCCCACTTCCGCGGCAACTACCCGCAGGCCGTGTCCGTCGAGGGCACTTGTGTCGCGGGCTCACCGTCGCCGGAGGAGCTCCTCGGCGACGACGTGAAGTGGACGACCCTGGTGCCGCGCACCGCGGTCGGCGGCCACGCGGCGAACGGTTTCGCCGTCGTCGTCGAGCAGCGCTTCACCCACCTGCGGGTCAACCAGCACCCCGACGGCGGCATCGCCCGCCTGCGCGTGTACGGCGAGGTCGTCCCCGACCCCGAGTGGCTTCAGGTGCTCGGCACCTTCGACGTCCTCGCCCTGGAGAACGGCGGCCAGGTCGAGGACGCCTCCAACCTCTTCTACTCGCCCGCCACCAACACCATCCAGCCGGGCCGCTCCCGCAAGATGGACGACGGCTGGGAGACCCGCCGCCGCCGCGACCAGGGCCACGACTGGATCCGCTACCGGCTCGCCGCCCAGGCGCAGGTCCGCGCCCTGGAGATCGACACCGCCTACCTCAAGGGCAACAGCGCCGGCTGGGCCTCCGTGTCCGTCAAGGACGGCGAGGACGGCGACTGGCGGGAGATCCTGCCCCGCACTCGCCTGCAGCCCGACACCAACCACCGCTTCGTCCTCCCGGACCCGGCCGTCGGCACGCACGCGCGCGTCGACATCTTCCCGGACGGCGGCATCTCCCGCCTGCGCCTGTTCGGCTCCCTCACCCAGGAGGGCGCGAGCCGACTGGCGGCCCGCCACCAGGAACTGGGCGGCTGACCCGGCCGCCCCGTGGGGCGCACGGGCCGGACAGCGCCGGTGTGCCCCCCTGCCTCATGCCGCGTGGCCGCCGTCGACCGCGAACTCCGCCCCGGTCACGTATGCCGCCCCGGCCAGGTGGGCGACCGTCGACGCCACCTCGTCCGCCGTCCCGAACCGGCCCAGCGCCGTCATCGCCGCCTGCCCGGACGCGTACGGGCCGTCCGCAGGGTTCATGTCCGTGTCGATCGGACCGGGATGGACCAGGTTCGCGGTGATCCCGCGCCCGCCCAGCTCCCTCGCCAGGGCCTTGGTCAAGCCGGTCAGCGCGGCCTTGCTCATGGCGTAGAGCGTGCCGCCGGGACCCGGCACCCGCTGGGCCATGCAACTGCCGATCGTGATGATCCGCCCGCCCTCGCCCATCCGCGCGGCGGCCGCCTGGGACGCCAGGAAGACACCCCGCACGTTGACGGCGAGGACCCGCTCCACGTCCGCGAGGGACAGGCTCTCCAACGGCCCGAGCACGCCCACGCCCGCGTTGTTCACCAGGACGTCGAGCCCGCCGAGCGCGTCGGCCGCCGCGTCCACGACACCGGCCGCGTCGGCGGCCTGTGCCGCGTCCGCGCGCAGCGCCACCGCCCGGCGCCCCAGCGCCTCCACGGCCCGTACGACGTCCTCGGCCGCCTCCTTGCCGTGCACGTAACCGACGGCCACGTCCGCGCCCTCCCTGGCCAGCCGCAGGGCCGTCGCCGCACCGATGCCACGGCTCCCGCCCGTCACGAGAGCCACCTTGCCGTCGAGAGTTGCTTCGAGAGTTCCCTGAGAAGTCATGGATCCATCCCAGCGGCCGACCGCCGGTGACGCTGGCGGCCAACGGACATCGAGACCGTGAGCACGCGGACCGCCCGGGAGCCGTACGGCCCAGCGATGAGTTGCGGGCGTCGGCGGAGTCTGAACCGATGCAAGCAGACACCCCCGCAAGGAAGGCACCCGCCATGGGCAAGCTCGTCTCCACCCTCTTCGTCACCCTCGACGGCGTCTACCAGGCCCCCGGCGGGCCGCACGAGGACACCCGCGGGGGCTTCACCCACGGCGGCTGGAGCTTCCCGTACGCCGACGAGGACTTCGGCCGGTTCATCAGCGAGGTCTTCACCCGCCCGGGCGCCTTCCTGCTGGGACGCCGGACCTACGACATCTTCGCCACGTTCTGGCCGAAGGTGACCGACCCCGCCGACCCGGTCGCCTCCGGGCTCAACTCCCTGCCGAAGTACGTCGTCTCCTCGACCCTGACGGATCCCTCGTGGGCGGGCACCACCGTGCTCTCCGGCGACCTCGCCAAGGAGGTCACCGCGCTGAAGGAACGCACCGACGGCGAGGTCCAGGTGCACGGCAGCGGCGCCCTGCTCCGGTCGCTGCTGGCGCTCGACCTCGTCGACACCCTCCATCTGCTGACCTTCCCGGTCGTGCTCGGCACCGGGTTCCGGCTGTTCCCGGAGGGTTCCGTGCCGACCGCGTTCGCACACGCCGGGGGGAGCGTCACCGGCGCGGGCGTCTCGATCCAGACGTACGACCTGGCGGGCCGCCCGCAGTACGGCGAGTACACCCTGCCGGAGGACGCGTAGCCGCCCCGCCCGGCGCCCGCCGTACCTGGTGAACAGGGCGTGCGGGCGCCGGAGGGCAGGTTAACTTCCCGCTAACTCATCGGACTTGACGGGAAAATCTCCGAGCTTGTCATTGACATGCCACTGTCTACGCGCGTCATCATGAGCGCATGAATCTCCCCCCACGCGCCTCGCGGCTCGGCGCAGCAGCCGCCCTCCTGTCCGCCCTCCTCGTCGGCGGCACCGTCTCCGCCACCACGGCCGACGCGGCCCCCACCGCCGTCGGCAGCATCTGCTACAGCGACCTGCCGTCCCAGGCCCACGACACGCTCGACCTGATCGAGCAGGGCGGCCCGTACCCGTTCGACCAGGACGGCACCGTCTTCCAGAACCGGGAGCGGATCCTGCCCAGCCAGCCCTCCGGCTACTACCACGAGTACACGGTCATCACCCCCGGCTCCTCCACGCGCGGCGCCCGGCGCATCGTCACCGGTGAGGAGCACCAGGAGGACTACTACACGGCCGACCACTACGCGTCGTTCGACCTGGTCGACCACGGCTGCTGACCCCACCGGCCACCGCCGGGAGCCCGCCCGCGGCTCAGACGGACTTCCGGCTCCCGGCCGCCGCGAACAGGGCGACGCCGAGCACCAGCAGCGCGACGCTCGCGTAGACCTCGAAGCCGTCGAGGAACCCCAGTCGTTGCACGAGGCCCCAGTTCCAGTCGGTGAACTCGTGCACCAGGCCCGCCACGCCCTGCACGAGGGCGAGGAAGCCGAGAATCTCCAGCACCTGCTTCATCCCCCGAGCCTCGCCCCGCGGACCCCCCACGCACATCGGCCGCGGGGCGAGCACCCAGGAACGGAAGTCGCCTCTCCGGCTCCGTCCGTCGCGCCGAAAGTCTGCGGTGGCACGACTTTGGTCGACGATCTCTCCCATGGAGGGGTGGAACCGGCCGCGGCTGCGTAGATTTGTCGACCGTGAAGCGTGACGACGTGGGACAGGCCTCCCTGGTGCCGTCGGGAGAGACGCCCGCGCTGTTCACCGGGCGGAGATGGTTCATCCCGTCGGCGCTGCTCCACGAACTCGACCCCGACGCCCGGCGGGCCGGGCGGCGGCCCCGGCGCACCGCCCGGGACTGGGTCGTCGACTTCTCCTGCTTCCTGCTGGCCGTCGTGGTGGGCGTGATCGCCGTCGAGGCGCTCACCGAGAACCCCCACGTACCGCCGGGACTGGCCGCCATCGACCAGGTGGTCGGCGCGCTGGCCTGCGCGGCGGTCTGGCTGCGCCGCCGCTGGCCGCTGGGGCTGGCCGTGGCGATGACGCCGGTCACCTTCGTCTCGGACACCGCGGGCGGCGCGGGCATGATCGCCCTGTTCACGCTCGCCGTGCACCGCCCCTTCCGGTATGTGGCCTGGGTGGGCGGCGTTAACGCGGCGCTGGCCCCGCTGTACTACTGGCTGCGTCCCGACGCGGACATCCCGTACCTGGTGAGCGTGCCGTTCGCCGTGCTGTTCACCGTGGCGATCGTCGGCTGGGGCATGTTCGTGCGGGCCAAGCGGCAGTTGCTGCTGAGTCTCAGGGACCGGGCCCGGCGGGCCGAGACGGAGGCGCGGCTGCGGGCCGAGCAGGCGCAGCGGCTCGCCCGCGAGGCCATCGCGCGGGAGATGCACGACGTGCTCGCCCACCGGCTGACGCTGCTGAGCGTGCACGCGGGCGCCCTGGAGTTCCGGCTCGACGCGCCCCCGGCGGAGACGGCGCGGGCGGCGGGCGTGATCCGGGAGAGCGCGCACGAGGCCCTGCAGGACCTGCGGGAGATCATCGGCGTCCTGCGGGCGGGCGAGCCCGACGACACGGGCCGGCCGCAGCCGACCCTCGCGGCGCTGGACACGCTGGTCGCCGAGTCCCGGGAGGCCGGCATGAAGGTCTCCCTCGACCAGTGTGTCGACGACCCCGACGCCGTTCCGTCCTCCGTCGGCCGCACCGCCTACCGGATCGCGCAGGAGGGCCTGACCAACGCCCGCAAGCACGCGCCCGGCACGGAGGTCACCGTGTCCGTCGGCGGCGCACCGGGCGAGGGGCTCGTCGTCACCGTCCGCAACCCGCCGCCCGAGGGCGAGGTGCCGCCCGTCCCGGGTTCCGGCCAGGGCCTGATCGGCCTGACGGAGCGGGCGACCCTCGCGGGCGGCCGCCTGGAGCACGGCCGCACCGCGGAGGGCGGGTTCGAGGTGCGGGCCTGGCTGCCGTGGGGGTGAGCCGGGCCGGCGGGGCCCAAGGGGCTGCCGGCCCGTGCGGTCGGCCGCCGGAGCCGGCCTCCCGCAGGCCCGGACCGAGGCACTTGTGGCCGGTGAGGTGACCGGCGGATCATGGTCATATGTCGCCAGGTGCACCGCAGTTCGAGGTCGCGTCCGTGCTGAGGGAGGTGAAGGCGGTCCGGGCCGAGGGCCTGGTCCGGATCCGGGAACTCGACGTCCCGCTGCTCCGCCGGGCGGCCGCCGCGCACTCCGCCGCCGTCAGCGACGCGTGGCCCGTCGAGGTGGAGAACCTGCTGCGCACGGCCGTGGCCCGGCTCGGCGGGGGCGACCTGGAGGCGGCGGCCGGCTACTCCCTCGGCCTGGCGCCAGGCCTGCGCGACCGCCCCGCGGCGGACCGGCGCAGACTCGCCGCCCAGGTGTACAGCGTCAGCGTCGAGCGCTTCCGCAAGAGCCAGGAGGAGATGGTCCTCGCCCAGATCGCCGAACAGGTGTGCTGGCTGGCCGGTACCGCCCCACAGCGGCCCCGTACCACACAACCTCCCCTGCTCGCACCGCACTTGCAGCACCGCTCCCTGCGCGTAGGATCCCGGGACGTCCTGCTGCACGTGCACCCCGTCGAACTCCTCCGGAACGTCGATGTGATCGTCTCCCCGACCAACACGCACCTCGCGCTGCCCGCGCTGTACAAGGCCTCCGTCTCCGCGTCCCTGCGCCGCGCCGGCGCCGTGCGCGACGCGACCGGGGACGTCGCCGCCGACCCGGTGCACGACGCCCTCCTCGGTTGGCGTGCGGCGCACGGGCTGCTGGGCCGCCCCGCCCTGCCCGGCACGGTCGTCCCCACCGAGCCGGGCGCCCTCGCCGCCCGGGGCGTCCGCCGCATCTACCACGCGGCCGTCGCCGTCCCCAGGCCCGGCACCAACGACTACGACGTCGCCGCCCAGGACGTCGCCACGGCCGCCGCCCGGGCGCTCGCCCTGCTGTCCGAGGAACGCGCCGCCTTCACGCCGCCGTTGCGGTCGATCTGCTTCCCCCTGCTCGGCGCCGGCCGCGGCGGACTGCCCCCGCAGACCAGCGTCAGCGCCCTGTGGGCGGCACTGGACACCGGCACCGACGCCGGCCCGGACCTCCACCTCGTCGTCCGCCGCCCCCTGGCCGCCGACCTGCTGGCCGAGACGCTCGGCGCGCGTGAACGGCCCCCCGCCGCACCCGCGTCGGCCGCAGCCGACGAGAAAGGGCACGGGTGCGGGTGAACCCCTACATGGTGCTGGCCGCCGCCGCGGCCGACTGGGACAGACTGGCGGCGCTGCTCCAACCGGACCGACGGCCGCCGCTGACCGCGCACCTGTCCCGCCTGCGCACCGGGACGGGCGACCGCGACACCGCCACCCTCGCCGCCCGGGCCCTCCTCGACGCCCTCCCCGCCGACGAGTCCGCCCGGCTGCGCCGGCACGGCGACACCGGGCGGTTCACCGGCGCGCCCGGGGACCCGCAGTACGCGGGATACGCGGCGGCGGACCTGTGCCTGCTCGTCCTCGACGGCAACCCCATGGTCGGACCCGTCCTCGGGCCCGTCCGCGACCGCCTGCTCCGGGAACCCTCCACGCCCTGGACCGAGGGCGCCGACCCCCGGCTGATCGCCCTGACCGGCACGGACGGCCACCGGCGGATGCCCCTCTTCCAGTTCGAGGCCGGGACCATGCCGTGGCGGATCGTCCTGGAGGTCAACGCCGTCCTGCGCGCCGACACCGACCCGTGGGGCGCCGCCGACTGGTGGCTGTCCCGCACCACCTGGTGGGACGGCACCCCGGCGGCCCTGCTGGGCCGCGGCCGCGACGCCGAACTCCTCGGCGCCGCACGGGAACTGGCCGCCCGGGAAGGGGAGGACTGACCCATGGGCAAGTACCCGCCGCCCGAGTCCCTGCCGGGCGAACCGACCCGGGCGGTGCTGCGCGCCGGCACACCGGTGTACCGCGTCCACTCCACCCACCGCGCACCCGCCGCGTACAACGACCGCCCCGCGCACGCCTTCTACTACGGCGGCCGCTTCGACAGCACCCCCTACGACCGCTACGGCTACCTCTACGTCGGCTTCGGCGTCGGTGCCGCCGTCTGCGAAGTGCTGCTGCGCTCGCTGCCGTTCGACTCCGACACCGGCCACCGGCTGCTGCCGCGCGTGGCGTTCGAACGCCGCAGCCTGTCCTTCCTGCGGCTGACCGCCGACGTCGAGGTCGTCTCGCTGATGTCCGGCGCGGACCTCGCCGCCGTGGCGCAGGACACGTGGCTCGTGCACACCGAGGGCGCGGACTACCCCCAGACTCGCGACTGGGGCCACTGGATCCGCCGGCGGACCGCGCCCTGGGCCCAGGGGTTCGTGTGGCCGTCGAAACGCGAACCGGCCGACCGGGTCGCGATCCTCTTCGACGACCGGGGCGGGGCGCCCGTGCTGGAGCCGACCGGCGCGCCGGCCGTCGACTTCGGGACCGAGGAGGGGGAGCGGTGGCTCAACGGCGTGCTGGCGCCGTACCGCACGCGGACCGCGCCGCGGCCGCAGGAACGAGGGGCGTGACGTGACGACACCGTACGACCCGCAGGCGCTGCTGTGGGAGATCGAGCAGCGGACGCGGGGCATCGTCAGCGGTGAGGATCTCGCCGGGCTGTCCGGACTGGTGCTGGAGCGGCTGGGCTGTACGACGGCCCGCGAGGCCTACGACCGCCTGTACGCGGACTGGGCCGGACTGCCCCGGGGCGGTGTCGCGTCCGGGCTGCGGGCCGGTCAGGTCCTCAGCCTGCTCCCGTTGCTGCGGCTCGACGGGCCGCTCGCCGACGCGCGGCAGGAGGAGGAACTCTGGCAGGCGATGTGGGAGCACGGGCCCGCGGACGAGACGTGGAAGGCGAACGTCGTCGTCAAACACAGCGCGTGGGGCCTGCGGCACCTCACCGACCCCGCGGAGCTGGAGGCGGCGCTGGCCCGGGTCGAGCGGGCCCGGGCCGCGCATCCGCCCGGCACCCGGACGCGCGAGAACCTGGACATGGTCCATGCCGGACTGCGGACCCACCTGGGCCAACTGGGCGGCGGCGAGGACGACTTCGACACGGCCGTCGACGACATGGCCCGGCTCGCCGAGTCCCCGGACCTCACCCCGGACCAGCGTCTGGTCATGGGCGCGCAGATCGCCCTGTTCCGCATCCACCAGGCCTTCCGCCGCGAGGACGAGCCGGCCCTGGCCGAGCAGATCCAGGTTCTCGAACGCGCCCTCTCCCGGCTGCCGGCCGACCACATGGACCGCTTCGCGTTCGAATCGCACCTGGAAGCCGCCCGCGGCTCCCTGACCTACCTGCGGGCCCGGCGCACCGGCCGGTTCGAACCCGCCGCCGAAGGGGCCGACGCCGCGACGCCCACCCAGGAGATCCGGCGCCGGATCGCCGGCCTGCCGGTCAACGCCCAGGCCGACAAGCTGGGCGAAGCGGCCTTCGCGGTGGGGCAGCGGGCCCTGCTCGCCCTGGACCACCAGGGGATGCTGGAGTCCGTGGCCCTGCGGGAGGCCGCGCTGGACCTGCTCGAACCCGACGACGACCGGTGGATCCGCGTCACGGGCGGGCTCGGCGTCAGCCACTGCGTCATGGCCGACCTGGAGCTCGCACCACCCGCCGACCGCGCCCTCCACCTCGACCAGGGCATCGCCTGGCTGCGGCACACCCTGAAACTCACCGGCGGACCCCATCACCCGCTGTGGGGCGGCACGGGCTTCCACCTGGCCAGGGCCTACCGCCTGCGGGGTGACGCGCACGCGCACGACCCGCGCGTCAGACGCCTGAACTACGACGCCTCCCGCCGCGTCGGCCTCGAGTGCCTGCGCGCGGCCGCCTGGAGCGCCCTGCTCCAGTCCGGTACGGCCCATGCCGCGCAGACCGCCCGGATGGCGGGCGGCCAGGCCCTCGACGTGGCCCGCTGGTGCCTGGCCGACGGCGCCCACACCGACGCCGTACGGGCCCTCGACGCGGGGCGCGGTCTCGTCCTGCACGCGGCGACCGTGGCCACCACCGTGCCCGACATGCTGAGGGAGCTCGGCCTGCCGGAGCTCGCGCGGGAGTGGCAGGGCGCGGGCAGCGTGCCCGACCTGGGCGAGGAGATGCTGTTCGCCGCCCAGACCGCGGTCGCCGGGCCCTCCAGCAGGCTGCGCCGGCGGGTCCTGGAGGCGCTGGCCGGCTCCCCACGGCACCAGGCACTGCTGGACGTGCCCGCACCCGCGGACATCGGCACCGCGCTGCGCGCGCTCGGCGCCACGGCGCTGGTCTACCTCGTGCCCGGCGACGGGGCCGTGCCCGGGCTCCTCGCGCAGCGGCCCGGCTCCGGCGCGGCCGTCGTCGTCGCCGCCGACGGCACCACCCGCTCCCTCGACCTGCCCCACCTCACCCTGGACGCACCCCCGCTCACCACCTACCGCGCCGCCGGCACCCCGGGCCGCGACGCCGGTGGCCCGCCCGTCGCCGAGCCGCCGCCCGGGCCCGCCCCGGGCCCGGGCGCGAGCCGGCAGGCGCTGGAGCAGCTCTGCGCCTGGGCCGGTACGGCGGCGATGCGACCCCTGCTGGACCATCTGCCGCGCGGCTTCGGCCGGGCGCCCTCGCTGGTGCTCGTCCCCATGGGCGACCTGGGCGTGGTGCCCTGGCACGCCGCCCGCGTGCCGGGCCGGCGCCGCTCGCACGGCTACGCGTGCGAGGAGGCGAACATCTCCTACACGCCCTCCGCCCGGCTGCTGTGCGAGGTGGCCGCCCGGCCCGCCGCCGGCACCCGGCAGGCCCTCGTCGTCGGCAACCCGACCCGCGATCTGCACCACGCCGGCGAGGAGGCCGAGGCCGTCCACCGCGTCTTCCACCCGGACGGCGACCTCCTCGGCCCCGGCACGGCCACGCCCGCGGCCGTCACCGACTGGCTGCGCCGGCAGCGGGGCGGACTGCTGCATCTGGCCTGCCACGGCGTGGTGCGCCAGGGCGAGCGGCACAGCGCGTATCTCGCCCTGTCCGGCGGGCGGTTGGCGGCGGAGGAGCTGACCGAGGGCGCGACCCGCTACCGCGGCCTGGACCTGGTGGTGCTGGCCGCCTGCCGTACGAACGTCTCCGGGCACGGCTACGACGAGGCGTACAGCCTGTCCACCGCCTTCCTCGTCGCGGGTGCCCGCTCGGTCATCGGCTCCCTGTGGCCGGTGCCCGACGAGGCGACGTCCCTGCTGATGTACATGACCCACCACTTCATGAGCCGGGAGGGCCTGCCGCCGGGCCAGGCGCTGCGCAGCGCCCAGTCGTGGATGCTGAACGACCGCCGCGCGGCGCCGCCCGGCATGCCGGACCGGCTGCGCGCCCGGGTCGGCGACATCCGCGGCGACGACCTCACCGCCTGGGCGGGCTTCACCCACCTCGGCTGGTGACGGCTTCACCCACCTCGGCTGGTGACGGCTTCACCCACCTCGGTTGGTGACGGTTCCTCACACCTCCGTGCGGACGACGACCTGTGCCGTCCCCCACCGGCCCGCCCCGTACGCCGGACCGCCCGCGTCCCGGCCGCCCTCGGTGCCCGCGCCGACCAGCCGCAGCAGACCGCCGTCCCCACCGGCCGGAGCCGGGCTCAGGCGTGCGCCGGAGGGGTCCGCGGGGGACCAGGCGGGCAGCCGGAACGGGGCGAGGTTCAGCTCGTCCTCCGCGACGATCACCTTCAGCCAGTCCCGGGTGAAGGCGCCCGGCACCGGCGCGCGCCCCTGCGGCAGCCGCAGCCACACCGGCCGGCCGCGCCGCGCCCACCCTGTCCTGCCGTCCCCGATGAACTCGCCCTCGAACAGGTGCGGGGACGAGCCATAGCTGTCCGTCAGGTCGAGCAGGACCGCCCACAGGTCACGCCCGGAGGAGTTGTGGATCCCGACCCGCACCTGCGGTTCCCGGCCGCCGGGCGCGTACCCGCAGACGATCTCGCCGTCCGCCGCGTGCCGCAGGCTGCCCACCGGCGTCTCCTCGACGGTGATCCGCACCAGCGACGACAGCAGCGGATCCGGGTTGGCGAGATCCCGGATGTGGTGCCAGCGCGCGATGTGCGCCAGGCAGTCGGCGACGCGGGCCGCGTCCGCGGGGGACCGCAGCGGCAGGTCCGGCACGGGATGACCGGCCCCGCCCGACACCCGCGCCCGGCCGCCCCCGGCCGCCACCCGCAGCCGCAGGAGGCCCGCTTCCGCGGAGTCCGACGGAGGCCCGTCCGGCGCGAGGGCCAGCGCGGGCACCGCCGCGACGGCCTCGGCGACCAGGCGCACGGCGGCCGCCTCACCGGACAGCGCCACGACGGCCGGCGGGAACGCCAGCGCCGACGGGGTCACGGCGTGCGCCGTCCGCTCGTCCTGCGCCGTCGGATGCCAGCCGACCGGATCCACCCGGGCCGACTCGGGGCGCACCTCCCGCACCACGACCGTGCGCGCCCCGGCGTCCCCGAGCAGGGCGAACTCGGCGCCCGCCGACCGCAGCCCGTGCGCCGCACCGCAGTTGACCTCCCACCCCCACGGCGTGTGCCGCAGCAGGAACGGCGATGCCGGCACCGGCTCGCCGGACAGGAAACCGCCGTCCTCCGGCCCGCGCAGCTCCGGATGCTGGACCAGGCTCAGCGCGCGCACCCCGCCCTCCGCGAGCGCGTGCACCTCGCCGTACGTGGCCGTGGGGCCGAGCCGGTCCAGCGCGCTCAGCAACGCATGGCTGAAGCACCCCCGGATCCGGCCGTCGAGGAAGTGCTCGTACGCGCGCTCCTGCGGCCGGCACGCGGCCAGCAGCACGTGCCGGCCCGGCTCGGCCCCCGGCCCTCCGCCCTCGCGGGACGCCCCGCGCCACCACGACTGCCAGGGCACACCCCGCACCGCGGCACCCGACGGCACCTCGCCGTCCTCCCGTGTCGCACCGCCCGAGTGGCAGCAGTCCAGCACCGCGACGACATGTGTGCCGCGCGCGGCGATGCGGTCCAGCAGCGCCCCGAGTTCGGTGTCCCGCAGCACCGGCTGTCCGCCCGGGGCGAGGCTGTCGTGGCACACCAGCGCCTGGGACCAGCCGGTGGCCTCGCCCGGATCGGCGGTCGGGCTCTGGCTGCCGTGCCCGCTGAACCACAGCAGCGCGGTGTCGCCCGGGCCGCCGCGCCCGAGGTGCTCCTCCAGGCCCGCGAGCACGGCCGCCCGGGTCGCCCGGTCGTCGTGCAGCGTCCGGATGCGGGCCGGCGGGCCGCTCCTGCTCCGCAGCCAGCTCTCCGCGGCCCGCACGTCGTTGACGCAGCCGCTCAGCGGCCGTCCCGGATAGTCGTCGATGCCCACGAGCAGGGCGTACACGGTGCGCATGCGCTGATCCTTTCAGGCGTGCCGGGGCGCGGGCAGGGCGTTTCCGGGGCGCATACCGGGCGCCCGCGCGCAACCCCATGACCCTTCGCTCCGCGGCCGGTTGACTTGAACGCGGCCATGGCTGATGTTTGTGCCGCCTTCAGCACCACGCGTAACGGAGGGAACACGCACGTGAGTTTCGGGGGACCCACCAACCCGTACCAGCCGCCCTGGCCGCCGAACGGCGGACCCTACCCGCCGCCTCCGGCCACCGGCCCCCACGTGCCGCCCCAGCCGGGTCCCGCACCGTACGGCCACCCGCAGCCCCAGCCGTACCCGCCCCAGCCGTACCCGCCCCAGCCCCAGCCGTATCCGCCCCAGCCGTACCCGAACGTGCCTCAGGGGCGGCCGGGCCCCTGGGGACCGGGGTGGGGCGGCCTGCGCGGCGCCCAATGGCCTTCGGTGCGCGAGCTGTTGCGGCAGGGGCAGGGGAGGATGTCCGGCTGCATGTGGCTGGTGCTGCTCGCCCCGTGCACCTGGTTCACGATCGTCCCGCTCGTGGCGTGCTACTCGTTCGCGCGCTCGGCCCGCGTCCGCGCCCACCGGCTGTTCCCGCCGCACGGGCACCGGGTCGGCGACGACCGGCAGGTGGTGCGCGTGCAGAAGACGCGGGCCTGGGTCGCGGCCGTCATGTCCCTGCTGCTGCTCGCCGTCTACGGCACCCCGGAGGACGCCGTCGAGGCCCGCGAGCTGTACATCATGCGGCTGGCGGTCACACCGCCCCTGCTGCTGCTGAGCGCGCCCGTGGTGATCGCGGTGCTGTTCCGGTGGGCGTCGGCGCAGACGCGGTCGGCGATGCGGGTACGGGTGCGGGCCGCGCTGCGGTCGGCCGGCTGGTACATCGGTGCCGTGACGGCCCTGCCGCTGCTCGGCGGGGCGATCGTCCTGCTCGGCCGGAAGCAGGAGGCCTCCTCCGGGTCGCCGGGCGCCGCGCCCTGGCTGATCCTCGCGGCGGCCCTTCCCCTGGTCTGGCTGCTGTTCTTCGTCGGGTTCGCCACCGGCCCGGCCATCCGCACCGGCTTCAACACCGCGGCCGTGCACGCGGCGCTCCCCGCCCTGCTGACCGGCACGCTGGTGTGGGAGTTCACGGTCATCAGCCTGCTCGCGGGCGGTCTGCCGCCCGGACCGCCGGTGGTCCAGGTCCTCGCCGTCCTCGGCGGCCCCGCCTCGGTGACGGCGGTGGCCTGGTGGGAGATCCGCCGCCTGCGCGCCCGGCACGGGGTGACGCTGCGCGCCTGACCGACGGACCGTCAACTCCGCGCAGCCGCCGGGGCGTCCGCGCCCAGCCCTCGCCCATCCGCGCCCCGGCCCGCGCCCGACCGTGATTACGTAAGCCCATGACTGCGATCAGACTGCTGCTCGTCGACGACGATCCGCTGGTGCGGGCCGGGCTGTCGTTCATGATGGGCGGGGCCGACGACATCGAGATCGTCGGCGAGGCCGCCGACGGCGGCGAGGCGGAGGCGCTCGTCGACCGCACCCGCCCCGACGTCGTGCTCATGGACATCCGGATGCCGGCGGTGGACGGTCTCACGGCCACGGAGCGGCTGCGGGCCCGCGAGGACGCCCCGCAGGTGGTGGTCCTCACCACCTTCCACGCCGACGAGCAGGTGCTGCGGGCGCTGCGGGCGGGCGCCGCCGGCTTCGTCCTCAAGGACACCCCGCCGGCCGAGATCCTCGCGGCGGTGCGCCGGGTCGCGGCCGGCGACCCGGTCCTGTCGCCCACCGTCACCCGCCAGTTGATGCGGCACGCGGCCGGCACCGCCGCCGACACCCGCCGCACGCGCGCCCGCGCCCGCATGGCCGTCCTCAACGACCGCGAGCGTGAGGTCGCCGTCGCCGTCGGCCAGGGCCTGTCCAACGCCGAGATCGCCACCGGGCTCTACATGAGCGTCGCCACCGTCAAGACGCACGTCTCCCGCATCCTGGCCAAGCTCGACCTGAACAACCGGGTGCAGGTCGCCCTGCTCGCCTACGACGCGGGACTGCTCGACGAGGAGGAAGGCAGCTGACCGCCCGCCGTCACGGGTGGGCGTGGGCGGCCCCGCCGGGGATCTCCGCGAGGCGCACCGGCCTGCGCTCCCGGCGCGACACCTCGCACGCCTCCGCCACGCGCAGCGCCTGCAGGGCCTCGCGCCCGTCGCAGGGGTTGGCCCGCTCGCCCCGGACGACCTCGACGAACGCGTTCAGTTCCGCCTCGTAGGCCGGGCCGAAACGCTCCAGGAAGCCCGTCCAGGGCTTGTCGGCGGCCGGCGGACCGGTCGGCTCGGTGGACGCGATCGGCGTACGGTCGTCCAGGCCCACCACGATCTGGTCGAGCTCCCCGGCGAGCTCCATGCGCACGTCGTAGCCCGCCCCGTTCAGCCGGGCACCCGTGACCGTCGCGAGCGTGCCGTCGTCGAGGGTGAGCAGCGCGGCGCCGGTGTCGACGTCGCCGGCCTCGCGGAACATCGCGGGTCCGGCGTCCGACCCGGTCGCGTACACGTCCGCCACCTCCCGGCCCGTCACCCAGCGCAGCACGTCGAAGTCGTGGATCAGCGTGTCCCGGTACAGCCCCCCGGACAGCGGCAGCCAGGCCGCCGGGGGCGGCGTCCGGTCGCTGGTCAGCGCCCGCACGGTGTGCAGCCGCCCCAGCCTGCCGGACCGCACGGCCTCGCGGGCACCCGTGTAGCCGGTGTCGAAGCGGCGCTGGAAGCCCATCTGGAGCACCGTCCCGGCCGTCTCGACCTCGGCGATCGCGTTCAGCGTCCCTGGCAGGTCCAGCGCGATGGGCTTCTCGCAGAACACCGGCAGGCCCGAGCGTGCTGCCCGACCGATCAGTTCGGCATGGGCCGACGTCGCCGTCGTGATCACCACCGCGTCGACGCCCCAGCGGAAGATCTCCTCCACGCCCGGCGCCGCCGTCTCACCCAGCCTGTACGCCAGTTCCTGGGCCCGCGCGGCATCCGCGTCCGTGAGGATCAGGGAGCCCACGTCGCGGTGCCGGCTGAGCGTGTTCGCGTGGATCGTGCCGATACGGCCCGTACCGATGACGCCGATGCGCATGAAAACAAAGTGCGTGTCCGACCCGCCCCTGTCAATCTGCATGTCCGGACAATCTGACTACACAACTTCCCGTCAACAACGCACGGAGCTACGCTCAGCGCGTGCCGAAACCAGAAGTGGACCCGACCGTGCAGCTCGAGCTCAGCGTGGACCGCAGCTCTCCCGTGCCGTTGTACTTCCAGCTGTCCCAGCAGCTGGAGGCCGCGATCGAGCACGGCACGCTGACCCCCGGCAGCCTGCTGGGCAACGAGATCGAGCTCGCCGCGCGGCTCGGCCTGTCCCGGCCGACCGTCCGCCAGGCCATCCAGTCGCTCGTCGACAAGGGCCTCCTCGTGCGCCGCCGCGGTGTGGGCACCCAGGTCGTGCACAGCCAGGTCAAGCGTCCGCTGGAGCTCAGCAGCCTCTACGACGACCTGGAGGCGGCGGGCCAGCGCCCCGCCACCAAGGTGCTGGTCAACACGGTCGTGCCCGCCTCCGCCGAGGTCGCCGCCGCGCTCGGCGTCGCCGAGGACAGCGACGTCCACCGCGTGGAACGCCTGCGCCTCGCCCACGGCGAGCCCATGGCCTACCTCTGCAACTTCCTGCCCCCCGGCCTGATCGACCTCGACACCGGCCAGCTGGAGACCACCGGCCTCTACCGCCTGATGCGGGCGGCGGGCATCACGCTCCACAGCGCCCGCCAGTCCATCGGCGCCCGGGCGGCGACGACGGAGGAGGCGGACCGCCTGGCCGAGGAGACGGGCGCGCCGCTGCTGACCATGCAACGCGTCACGTTCGACGACACGGGCCGGGCGGTCGAGTACGGCACGCACACGTACCGTCCGACGCGCTATTCCTTCGAGTTCCAGCTGCTTGTGAGGACGTGAGAGGACGGTCCGCACCACCCCTGCGCACCGCACCGTGCCGTCCTGTGAGGCAGAATCGGGCGCGATGAGCACCTACCGCGACTTCACCGCCCCCATCGGCTCCCGCCGTGCCACCGTGCTCCGCACGGTCGGCACTCGGGAGCGCCGCTCACACCTGACGGCACCCCGCGTGCCCACGGTCGGCATCGACATCGGCGGTACGAAGGTGATGGCGGGCGTCGTCGACGCCGACGGCAACATCCTGGAGAAGCTCCGCACGGAGACCCCGGACAAGTCCAAGAGCCCCAAGGTCGTCGAGGACACCATCGCCGAACTGGTCCTGGACCTCTCCGACCGGCACGACGTGCACGCCGTCGGCATCGGCGCGGCCGGCTGGGTCGACGCCGACCGCAACCGCGTGCTGTTCGCGCCCCACCTGTCCTGGCGCAACGAACCCCTGCGGGACCGCCTCGCCAGCCGCCTGTCGGTCCCCGTGCTGGTCGACAACGACGCCAACACCGCCGCCTGGGCCGAGTGGCGCTTCGGCGCCGGCCGCGGCGAGGACCACCTCGTCATGATCACGCTGGGCACCGGCATCGGCGGCGCGATCCTGGAGGACGGCCAGGTCAAGCGCGGCAAGTACGGCGTGGCCGGCGAGTTCGGCCACATGCAGGTCGTGCCCGGCGGCCACCGCTGCCCGTGCGGCAACCGCGGCTGCTGGGAGCAGTACAGCTCCGGCAACGCCCTGGTCCGCGAGGCGCGCGAGCTGGCCGCCGCCGACTCGCCGGTCGCGTACGGGATCATCGAGCACGTCAAGGGCAGCATCGGCGACATCACCGGCCCGATGATCACAGAGCTGGCCCGCGACGGCGACGCCATGTGCATCGAACTCCTCCAGGACATCGGCCAGTGGCTCGGCGTCGGCATCGCCAACCTCGCCGCCGCCCTCGACCCGTCCTGCTTCGTCATCGGCGGCGGCGTCTCGGCCGCCGACGACCTGCTGATCGGCCCGGCCCGCGACGCCTTCAAGCGGCACCTGACCGGCCGCGGCTACCGCCCCGAGGCCCGCATCGTGCGCGCCCAGCTCGGCCCCGAGGCCGGCATGGTCGGCGCCGCCGACCTCGCCCGGCTGGTCGC
This sequence comes from Streptomyces olindensis, assembly GCA_000696115.1. Taxonomy (GTDB): domain Bacteria; phylum Actinomycetota; class Actinomycetes; order Streptomycetales; family Streptomycetaceae; genus Streptomyces; species Streptomyces olindensis. The sequence goes on along the minus strand of JJOH01000007.1, from coordinate 203,396 downwards.
CCGCCGCTTCCGCCGCGCCAAGCGCCGCCGGGTCGAGCGGTACGAGCGCTACGAGCGGTACACGCAGTCGCTCCGCAGTTCCCAGGAGACGCTGTGACCGCCTCCCTGCCCCACCAGGGCCCGTGGCCCGAGGAGCCGGACCGCCCCGTCGAGGACCGCCGCCACATGATCCGCCGCAGGGCCCTCACCCTGCTGATCATCGTGCTGCTCATCGGCATCCCGGCCGGCTACCTGGTGATCTCCGCGAACCAGAGCCGCGACAGCGGCAAGGACAAGGAGGCCAAGTACTCGGCGACCGGCCTCACCGAGGGCTGGCCCTCCAAGCTCCAGCGCCGCATCTACCAGGTGCCCGTCCCGCACCCCGCCTGGCACGTGGCGTACTACGAGACCAACAACTGGAAGACCAGCCGCCTCTACGCCCAGTTCGAGACCAACGCGGCCGGCCTGGACGCCTATCTGACGGGCCTCGGCATGACCCGCGAGGACCTGAAGAAGGGCCACATCACCATCGGCGCCCGCGACCGGAAGGTGACCGGCTGGAAGTTCCCCGGGGGCGACGGGTGGTACGGCTTCGTCCACCGGCAGAAGAACCCGGCCCCCACGCACGACGTCGTCGTGGACCTCTCCAACCCGGCGTACCCCTGGGTGTACGTCGTGTCCCGGACCGTGCCCTGACCCGCCGCCGGGGCCGATTGTCAGACCCCGCCCGTAGAGTCGGAGACAACTGATCCGACGGACGGGGCGGGAGGTGACAGGACGTATGGGCGACACGGCTGCGGTGGCCGAGCGGGCGGGGGAGCCCACGGCACCGGTCCGGCTCCCGGCCGTCTTCCTGCCCGCGCCCCTCCCGCGCCAGGGACGGATCGCCTTCTGGGACCCCGAGGGCGAGCCCCTGCCCGCCGAGGACACCGAGCTGACCGTCGTACGACGCCACGGCTCGGGAGTCCGGCGGCGGACCGCCCCGGCGCTGACCCTCCCGCTGGAGGCGGCCCTGCCGCTCCTGGTGCGGGCGCGGCACGACCCGGCGGCCCACCCCGCCACCGCCTGCTGGGGCGCCGCCGCCCTGCACGCCCTGCGGCTCACCGCGCGCGGCCGGCTCCTCCCCGGCCTGACCGCCACCGGCCACGACGCCTGGCGGGCCGGCCCCCTCGACCCGGACGACATCGCGCACCTGCGCGCGATCGCCGCCGCCCTGCCGTACGAAGGGCACGCCGTCCCCCTGCCCGGCCCGGGCCCGATCCGCCTGCCCGAACCGGAAGCGCTGGTGCGCGCCTTCCTGGACGCGGTCGCCGACACCCTGCCCCGCACCCCGGCCGCGCCCCACACCACCGGCCGGCCCTTCGCCGCCCGCGAGGCCACGCGTCTGCCCGGTGCCCAGGACTGGGCCGCCGAGGTCGCCGCCGGCATGGACGCCGGGGTGCGCGTCTCGCTCCGCCTGGACCTGTCGGCGTACGACCTGTTCGACGACGCCCCGGACGGCGGGGCGCGCAGCGCCGGCGCGGCCGTCGTCCAGGTGCACAGCCTCGCCGACCCCACCCTGGTGGCCGACGCGGCGGCCCTGTGGGCGGGCGAGGCCGACGCCGCCTTCGGCCCCCGCGCGCGGGTCGACGCCGCCCTCGCCGTCCGCCGCGCGGCCCGGGTGTGGCCGCCCCTGGACCGGCTCTCCGAGCAGGACGTGCCCGACGTGCTGGCCCTGACCGAGGAGGAGCTGAGCGACCTGCTCGGGGTCGCGGCCACCCGGCTCGCCGCGGCCGGCGTCGCCGTGCACTGGCCCAGGGACCTGGCGCAGGACCTGTCCGCCACGGCGGTGGTCCGCCCCGCGCCCGGCTCGGCGACCGACGGCACCGGCTTCTTCGAGAGCGAGGACCTGCTCCGGTTCCGCTGGCAGCTCGCGCTCGGCGGCGACCCGCTCACCGACGCCGAGATGGACACGCTCGCCGAGGCCCACCGGCCGGTCGTCCGGCTGCGCGACCAGTGGGTCCTGGTCGACCCGGCCCTCGTCCGCAAGGCCCGCAAGCGCGACCTCGGGCTGCTCGACCCGGTCGACGCCCTGTCCGTCGCCCTCACCGGCACGGCCGAGGTGGACGGCGAGACGGTCGAGGCCGTCCCGGTCGGCGCGCTGGCCACCCTGCGCGACCGCCTGACCGCGGGGGTCCGCCCGGCCGAGCCGCCCCCGGGCCTGCACGCCACCCTCCGCGACTACCAGCTGCGCGGCCTCGCCTGGCTCCACCTCATGACCTCGCTCGGCCTCGGCGGCTGCCTCGCCGACGACATGGGCCTCGGCAAGACCATCACCCTCATCGCCCTGCACCTGAAGCGGGCCCGCCGCGAGCCGACCCTCGTGGTCTGCCCGGCCTCGCTGCTCGGCAACTGGCAGCGGGAGATCAACCGCTTCGCCCCCGGCGTCCCCGTCCGCCGCTTCCACGGCCCCGACCGCAGCCTCGCCGGCCTGGACGGCGGCTTCGTCCTCACCACGTACGGCACGATGCGCTCGGCGGCCCCCGCCCTGGCCGAGCAGGCCTGGGGCATGGTCGTCGCCGACGAGGCACAGCACGTCAAGAACCCGTACTCCGCCACGGCCAAGGCGCTGCGCACGATCCCGGCCCCCGCGCGCGTGGCCCTCACCGGCACGCCCGTCGAGAACAACCTCTCGGAGCTGTGGGCCCTGCTCGACTGGACGACCCCGGGCCTCCTCGGGCCGCTGAAGTCCTTCCGCGCGCGGCACGCCCGGGCCGTCGAGACCGGCGAGGACGAGGAGGCGGTGGAGCGCCTGGCCCGCCTGGTCCGGCCCTTCCTGCTGCGCCGGAAGAAGTCCGACCCGGGCATCGTGCCCGAGCTGCCGCCCAAGACGGAGACCGACCACCCGGTCCCGCTCACGCGCGAGCAGGCCGCGCTGTACGAGGCGGTGGTCCGCGAGTCGATGCTCGCCATCGAGACCGCCGAGGGCATGGCCCGGCGGGGCCTGGTCCTGAAGCTGCTGACGTCGCTGAAGCAGATCTGCGACCATCCGGCGCTGTACCTGAAGGAGGAGCACGCCCCGGCCGGAGACCGGCTCGCCGTCCGCTCCGGCAAGCTCGCCCTGCTGGACGAACTGCTCGACACGCTCCTCGCCGAGGACGGCTCCGCCCTGGTCTTCACCCAGTACGTGGGGATGGCCCGCCTGATCACCTCCCACCTGGCGGGCCGCGCGGTCCCGGTCGACCTCCTGCACGGCGGCACCCCGGTCCCCGAGCGGGAGCGCATGGTGGACCGCTTCCAAGCCGGCTCGACCCCGGTCCTGGTGCTGTCCCTGAAGGCGGCGGGCACCGGCCTGAACCTCACCCGCGCGGGCCACGTCGTGCACTTCGACCGCTGGTGGAACCCGGCCGTCGAGGAACAGGCCACCGACCGCGCCTACCGCATCGGCCAGACCCAGCCCGTCCAGGTCCACCGCCTCATCACCGAGGGCACGGTCGAGGACCGCATCGCGGAGATGCTCCAGGCCAAGCGGGCCCTGGCCGACGCGATCCTCGGCTCCGGCGAGTCGGCCCTCACGGAACTGACGGACCGTGAGCTGTCCGACCTGGTGTCCCTGCGGAGGACGGCATGACGGCCCGCCCCGCCGACGAGGCCCGCCGGGCCCTGCGGGCGGCCCGGGAGCGAGCGGCCCAGGGCCCGGACCCGACGGCCCCCGCCGGCCAGGAGACCCCCCGACCGGGTGACGTGGCGCGCGAGGCACTGCGAAGGGCGGTGTCCGAGCACCGGGGGAGCGGCCGGGGTGGCGAGGACCGGGCGAGCGGGGAGGGCCGGGCGAGCAGGGAGGGCGCGGCGACCGGGGAGGGCGTGGCGGAGGACACCGGTGCGCCCGACGACACCCGGGCGGTGGGAACACCCCCGGAGCCGGAGGCACCCGCCGATCCGCAGGAGGGCCCGACGGGACCCGCCCCGGCCGACGCGCGCCCCGGGAAGGAAGCCGGGCAGGGTTCGACGGCCGACCGCGACAGTGACTGGTCCGACCGCGCCACTGGTCGGCCTGACGGCGAGACCGACTGGGCTGACCGCGACACTGATTGGTCCGGCCGCGACAGTGACCGGCCCGGCCGCGACACTGGTCGGCCTGACCAGCCCGACAGCAACACCGACCGGCCCGGGCCCCGCGCGGCGGATATTGCACGCGAGGCGCTGCGTGCCGCCCGGGACGATGCGCGGCGGGCCCGGGAGGAGACCGAGCGGGAAGGCGCCCGGCGAAGGCGCCGGGCCCGGCAGAGCGCCGTGGACGACAGAGCCGCAGCGGCGCGGCGGGCGGGCGACCACGGCGCGGGTGGGGCGGTGCGTGACGTACAGGAGTTGCTGTCCGGTGCTTTCCGACTGCCGAGCCTGCCGGACACGACGCCCGATGACCGGCCCGACGCGGCGCCCGACCCCAGGGAGGAGACGGCCGGGCACCGGAGCCCGTCGTCCCCCCTGGCCGACCTGCCGCACGGGTCGACCGTTCGCGCCCCGGAGGGGCCGGACAGCGCGGGGAGCCCAGGAACGCCGTCGGGGTCCTCGACGGACGCGACCACCGACGCCACCCCCGCTCCCAACCCCACCCGCTCCACCCCTGCCCCCAACCCCACCCCCACCCGCTCCACCCCCCGCTCCATGGCCGCCCCCCACCGGGACAGCGACCACCGCCGTACCTTTCCGCCCTTCCCGGCCCGGGAGGGCACGACCTTCGCCGAGAGCTGGTGGGGGAACGCCTGGGTGGGCGCGCTGGAGCAGGGCGCGCTGGACGCCAAGCGGCTGGAGCGCGGGCGGGGGTATGCCGAGCAGGGGCATGTCGACGCCATCACGGTGACGCCCGGTCTCGTCCTGGCGTACGTGCGGGGCAGCCGTCCGCGCCCGTACCGCGTCCAGGTGCGACTGCGCACCCTCGGCGACTCCGACTGGGACCGGTTCCTGGACGCCGCAGCCGACCGGCCCGGGCACATCGCCGCGCTCCTCGACAAGGAGATGCCGCACTCCCTGGCCGACTGCGGTGTGCCGCTGCTGCCCGGCCCCGGCGACCTGGAGCCGCGGTGCAGCTGCCCCGACCGCGGCCACCCCTGCAAGCACGCCGCCGCCCTGTGCTACCAGACCGCCCGGCTGCTCGACGCCGACCCCTTCGTGCTGCTCCTGCTGCGCGGCCGCGGCGAACGCGAACTGCTCGACGCGCTGTCCCGGCTGAGCGCCACCCGCGCGGCGCGCGCCGCGCAGGACCGGGAACCGGCCCCCACACCCGGAGTGCGGGCCGGTGACGTCGTCGCGCCGCGCGCCCTCCCACCCCTCCCGGCGCCGCTGCCCGCGCCCCCGCACCCCGAGCAGCCCCCGGCCTACCCGGCCGCCCCCGGCGGCCCGGACCCCTTCGCCCTGGACCAGCTGGCCACGGACGCCGCCGCCCGGGCCCACGCCCTGCTCACCACCGGCCGTGACCCGGTCGGGCAGCTCACCCTCTGGCAGGACGCGGTCCGCCTGGCCGCGGCCCGCCCCGGCTCGGGGCTCACCGCCGGCACTCGGGCGCTGTACTCCTCCCTGGCCGCCGCGGCGGGCCGTACCCCGTCCGACCTGGCCCGCGCGGTAGCGGCCTGGCGTCAGGGCGGGCTGGAAGGCCTGGCCGTGCTGGAGGAGCCGTGGGACCCGCCGGCCGGGCGGTTCGACCGGGCCCGGCCGCTCCTCCTCGCCGCCGACCTGCCCGCCTTCCGGCCCTGGCGCAACCACCTCACCCACCCCCGGGGCCACGTTCAGCTCCGCCTCGGCCGCGACGGACTCTGGTACGCCTACGAGTCCGAGCCCGGCCAGGACGACTGGTGGCCGCGCGGCACCCCCGATCTGGATCCGGTCGGCGCGCTGACGGGCCTCGGCATTCCCGGCGAACCCTGAGGGGCCGCCTGCCGGAGGGTCGAGCACAGGGACAGGAAGCGGGACCACACCTGCTGCGGAGGGGAAATCAGGGTGGACGCGGCGGGGATCGACGAAGCGGTGGGCGCCCGGGCGGCCCGGACCCTGTGGGAGGACGCCGAGGTGACGGCGGTCGTCGCGTTGTCCGATGTGCACGCGGCGGCCGCCGTGCGCGTGGCGCGGGACCGCGGGATGGCGGTGCCGGACGATGTCGCGGTGATCGGCTACTACGACGCGCCGGTGGCCGCCCTGATCGACCTCTCCACGATCCACCAGCCGATCGTGGAGAGGGGCCGGCAGGCCGCCGGCATGCTGTGGGACCGCATCGCCGGGGGCGGACGCAAGCGGACTCTGCTGCGCACCAGGCTGGTGCAGCGGGGTTCCACGGCCCCGCCACGCCGGTGAGGCGGACCTGGTTCAGCCCGGCCGCAGCACGGCGGCCATCGAGGGCCGGGATGCGTGGGCCGCGGTGAGAAGAGCGCCGTGCACGGCTGAGGACGCCGCCCGGGTGGCATAGCTCGCGGTGTCCGGAGGCCAGGCGTCACGCTCCTGGTGGATCAGGAGACAGACCGCGCCGTGCACGCCGGCACACAGCAGCCTGGCGGTCTCGGTGGCGCTCTCCACCGGTACTCCGGCATCGACACAGGCCGCGACCTTGTCCCGGAAGTAGCGGAAACACGCGTCCTCGTTCTGGCGACTGGCCTCGGTGGCCTCGCCATCCATCACCAGTCGGTACGGGGAGGGGTGGCGAAGCCCGAAGGCGATGTAGGCGACGCAGGTTTCGTAGAGGGCCGTCACCGGGTCCGGGACTCCCCGGGACACGGCTTCCAGCTCGGCGAACAGTGAACTCCACACCCGCAGGCACGTGGCGTGGACGAGTTCCCTCTTCGAGGCGAAGTGGAGGTAGACGGCCGGCGGGGTGACTCCCGCGCTTGTCGCCACCGCGCGGATCGTAAGGGCGTCGGCGCCGCCCTCCTCGAGCAACCGGTCGGCGACGTCGAGAAGTTGCTCGCGGAGCAGGCCGCCCTGGCCCTTGGCGGCACGGACGCGGGAGCCGGTCACAGCGGGGCACCTCCGAGAGAGAGGGACATCAGGCTGTCTTCGGCATGACCGCGGTGACGACCTGGGTCACCCGGGCGCACAGTTCCCCTTCGGCATCGCGCACGTCGACCTCGACGACGGTGTTGCGACCCACCCGCAGGGGTCTGGCTGTCGCGACGACGTCCGTGTGTGCCGGCCGGAGGAAGTGCGTGGTCGACTCCACGGTGGCCGGTGCGGCGCCGGCCGGACCGTTGAGGGCGGCGCACACGGCACCGCTCACATCGGCGAGTCCCATCAACGCGCCGCCATGGAGGCCACCGCCCACGGTGGAGAGCGAGCGATCGTGCGCCAGCGTGGCTCGAACGCCGGCGGCCGTCATCTCGTCGAACACGACTCCGAGAGTCTTGGCGTACGGCGCGAGCGCGTAGACGTCTTCGGCTGCGAGTGCGGGCACGGGCTGCTCCCATCTGAGTGAAGAACGATAAGTTATCGGCGCTAACTCAGGCCGTCAATACGGGAGATGCCGACGCGGCCCAGTGACCGGTCGGCTGTGCACAGGACCAGGAACACGGCGGCCACACCGATGAGCCACCAGGCCATGGCGTGCAGTCCGGAACTGGTGGCGCCGCCGCTGAAGAACACGGCGCTCGCCGCCGCCGCGCACAGTGCGCCGATGTACATGAACGTGCGCAGGAGTCCCGCGGTCGAGCCCATGCGGGCCGGGTCGGCCTGTGCGTACAGGGCGTTCTGGTGGGCCGGCCCGATCAGCCCGTGAGGGATGCCGACGACCGCGCTGAGGACGACGAGCAGCCACACCGGACTGTCGGCCCGCAGGAGCAACAACGCCGCGCAGCCGAGGCATTGGAAGAGCGCGCCGACGACGAGTCTGCCCCGCACCCGGCTACGGCGCCCCGTGAGCGCGGTGACACCGACGGCCGTCGCCGACAGCGGCAGCAGAAGCAGCCCGGCCTGCGACGCGCTGAGTCCTCGGCCCTCTTGGAGCCACTGGCTGTAGCCGTAGAAGAAGGCGTACGACGTGGTGTAGGCGAGGCACTGCCGGGTGAACGTGGCGAGCAGCGGCACGTTGCCGCCGAGGACGCGTAGATCTATGAACGGCTGGGCGACGCCGAGTTCGCGGCGGACGAACACCGCGCACGTGGCCAGCCCGAGCACCGGCAGATACCAGTGGGCGACCGCCGGGTTCATCAGGAAGAACATGAACGCGGTCAGTGATCCCGCGAACCACAGCATGCCCGGCACATCGATACGTGTCGTCCCGCCCGAGGGCGTGGCGCGTGGCAGCCACAGTGCGCCCAGGACGAGGCACATGAGGGACAGCGGCACGTTGACGCCGAAGATCGACTGCCAGCCGCCCGCGCCGATCAGCAGGCCACCGAGGGCGGGGCCGACGACCGCGACGACCTGGTTGGAGACCGACAGCGCGGCGAGGACGCCACTCGGGTTCCTCCGGCCGGTGCGGTCGGACTCGGCACGCAGCAGCGACATCGACGCCGGGAAGGCCGCCGAGGTTCCGAATCCGAGGAGGACGCGGGAGGCGACCAGGACCCACAGGTTCGGGGCGAGGGTGCCGAGCAGTCCGGCCAGGCCGGCCAGCGCGGTGCCCAGCAGATAGAGCCGGCGCGGACCGAACGTGTCGACAAGTCGGCCGATCACCGGCTGGCCTACGGCCGTCGCGAGGTAGAGGCCGGAGACGAGCCATGCCGTCTGCGAGGGCGGCACGCCGAAGGCCCGGCCGATGGGGACCAACGCGACCGCGAGCATCGAGGAGTTGATGGGGTTGAGGATCGAGCCCAGGATCATCGGTGCGATCAGGCGACGGTCGAAGCCGCCCTTCTCCGCCCGACGCCGTCTGCGCGCGGCTGTCACGGCTCTGGGACCTTCGGCGGACGGGGGCGCGGGGACGCGGACACCTGAGGTGCGAGGAACCGCCGGACCGCGGGGAGGACCGCGAAGTGGTGGTGGCCGGTGCCGGGCACGATGTCGAGGCGCGCGTCGATGCCGTGTTCGCGCCAGTTGGCGTGCAGCGCGTGGATACGTTCGAGGCGGTTGCTCCCCGCGGTCACGGGCCGGCGCTCGTCGTCCGGTGCGAGTCCGGCCGCGTCGGTGTAGTTCTCGCCGATGACCAGGTGCACGGGAAGGCCGTGCACGGTGATCACCAGGGGGAGGGGAGGGCCGTCGGCGGTGTGGTCGGTGGGGACGTAGAGGCAATAGGAGAAGCGGGGGTCGCGGGCGAGGGCGAAGAAGGCGGTGCCGCCGGTGAGGAAGGTGATCCCGGGGTGCCCGGCGCGTACATCCCAGGGAGCCAGGGGGCGTTCGGCGATCATGCCTGGTGCTCCTCGTCCACGTCGCTCACGGTGAGGTCCATCAGGGGGGCGTACTGCTGGCCCGCGTAGCAGTCGCCGTCGTGCAGGTCGCCCTGGACCGTCGGACGGGGGAGGGACACCTTCACGGCGAGAGCCAGCGGGTGGTTGACGAGCAGGATGTCCGCGGGGTCGGCGCCGTAGAGGTCGGCGAAGAGTTCCCTGTTGAGGAAGCCGCTGGCGACGAGGGCGTCGTAGGCGGCCTGGTCGTGGCACATGAAGTCGAAGGTGAGAGTGAAGGGGCCGGCGTTCTTGGAGCGCACCAGGGAGCAGTAGTCGAGCAGAGTGGTCATGGGTTACAGCTCCTCGGTGGTGGTGCGGAACAGTTCCGTGGGACCGACGCCGGTGACGACGTGGTGGAGGGTGAACCGGTAGAGGGGGCCGCGGTCCGTCTCGGGCGGGGAGTACGGGTAGGCGAGGGTGGAGACCAGCCCGTCGTATTCCGGTATGGGCAGGTGGCTGCCGGCGTGCGCGACGAAGGTGGCGACCGCGTGGGCGGTCGCCTGGTCGGGTGCCGTCACCGTGATGAGGACGCCGAGTTCGCGCGGGTGCAGCGGCTCCGGTTCCGCGGTGGCCGGTACGGCCCCGTCTCCGTAGAGGCGGAAGTCGATGTCGACGTCGCCGGGGTCCACGGCACCGTCGAACACGTCGAGGATCTTGTCCGCGAAGTACTTCTTGGCGAAGGGGATCAGGTCGGGCAGGCGCCGGATGACCACCTGGTCGCGCACTCCTCCGACGATGACGGTCTGGTAGCCGACGAGTTCGGCTCCTTCGAGTTTGTTGCTGTAGCCGTCCGCGGGGACGAAGCGCGCTCCGCGCGCCCGGACGGTGCGCTCGTCGATCGCCTCGTAGGTGGCGTCGCTGGTGTCGAGGGTGCCCGACGGCTCCGCGACGCGATACGGGTCGGCGTTCTCGTACAGCGTGTGGGCGGCGACCGACCGGGGGGTGAGACGGCTGCCTTCGGCGAGCGTGGTGACATCGAAGTGGTCGTCCCGCAGGTGCACCAGCAGGCCGTTGGCGGAGGGGGGTATGGCGCAGGCGGCGCCGCATTCGATGGTCTTGGCCATGTGCCAGGTCAGGCCGGGGTCGGCGCCGAGCATGCGGGGGAGTGCGGCGAACAGCGCGGTGTCGCTGGCGCGTCCGGCCAGGACGACCTCGCAGCCGGCGCCCAGCGCCTCCTGGATGGGCTCGACCCCCATCATGGCGACCGTGTGACTGCGGGTGAACAGCTCCCGGTCGATCTCCGGGGCGTGCGGCAGCGGCCGCAGACGGCCGGTGTCGTAGAGGCGCTGGAGACGGTCGGTCGGCTGGTCGGAATAGATCAGAGCCAGTTTGAAGCGCAGGTCCTCCGCCGCGGCGATGTCGCGTACGAGGGCGGCCACGCGATCGACTCCCGTGTCACGGCCACTGGTGCCGCAGGAACCGATGATCAGCGGCACGCCCAGCTCGTCGCGTGCGGTGAGCAGCAGGCGCAGGTCGCGGGCGACGGCCTGGTCGGAGAGTTTGGGGCTGCCCGAGCCGAGTGCGGCCGGCCCGGAGTCGGTCGATCCGGCGTCACACGCGATGACGTGCGGGCGGGCCGCGACACCGCGTCGGAAGGCGGCGGCGTCGAAGCCGGCGCCGAGTGCTCCGGTGGGAGCGAGGATGCGCAACTCCATGAGGATCTCTGTCCTTCCTGACGGATGGGATGAGGGGGAACGGTCGACTCCTGGGCGAAGACGGCCAGGGTCACCCACAGGACCGTCCCCGGCGCTCATCCGCCCCGGGGCGGTGGACCGCCCTTCGGCCGGCCTGGCCACGGTGGTTTCCTCGAGCGGCTCGGGCTGAGGTGCGAGGTCGGGCACGGCGGCTCCTTTGCCATATGCCATAGCACGTATGTGGTGTGTCTCCGCTCTTCAGTCGCTATTTGCTATAGCTTCCTGGGGAGAGAGCGACCGCTTCGGGCGCCGCTCAGTGCGAGAAGCGCGCCGTGAGCAGGGAGGAGCTCGACGCCCGACTGTGCGCGTTCATCAGCTCTTCCGCACGCCTGCCGTCTCCGGCGGCGATGGCGTCGTAGATGGCGCGATGCTGGTGGTAGCGCGCGTCCACGGCGCCGCGCCGTTCGCCGCTGACCTCGGACAGGACGCTGTCGCGTCGTTCGTCCGCGCCGAAGGCGTCGACCATCTGCAGCATCTGCAGCAACGTCGCGTTCCCGCCGGCCTGCTCCACCAGGCTGTGGAACTGCCGCATGCAGTGCAGGATCTCCTCGATCAGCTTCCGCTCTTCGTCGCCGCCGGGAGTGAGTCCGACCGCCTGGCCCCGCAGGCGGTCGGCCTTGTCGAGGACGGCCCGCATCTGCCGCCTCTGTTCCGCGGTCGACTTCTCCGCGGCCAGACGCGCCGCCAGCGCGCGAAGCGAGTCCCCGATCATCGAGAACTCCCGCAGCTCCTCCTCCGCGTACTGCGCGATGCGCACCGAACGCGGGCCGGTCCGCTCCACCAGTCGGTCCTGCTCCAGACGGCGCAACGCCTCACGTACCGGTGTCGCGCTGATGTCGAGAGACTCGGCGAGCCCCCGCTCGGTCACCTTCTGACCTCGTTCGAGGACGCCCGAGACGATCGCCTCACGGATCGCCGCGTACGCCTGGTCGCCCAGGGTGGCGGAGAGCGCGAGCTGCGGAAGCTGTGCCATGCGCCGTAGCGTATGTGCTACAGCAGAACTGTCAACAGGACCTCGGTGCCCGGGCGGCGGCTTGCCGACCGTGCCGGTGCGGTGCGTCGGTCGTCAGGGGCGACGGCCGCGCGGGAGGCGGATGGTGACGGTGGTTCCGACGCCCACGTCCGAGGACACGTCCACCTGTCCGTGGTGGGCGTGGACGATGGCCTCCACGATGGCCAGGCCGAGACCTGAACCGCCGTACGCGCGGCTCCGGCTGGCCTCGGCGCGCCAGAACCGCTCGAAGACACGGGGCAGGTCTTCCGGGGAGATCCCAGGGCCGTTGTCGATGACACTCAGCTGTACGGTCTGCCGGCTGAGCGCCACCTCGACGCGCACGGAGGTCTGGGCCGGAGTGTGCTGGACGGCGTTGCCGACGAGATTGCGCAGGACCTGTTGCAGACGGGCGGCATCGCCGATGACGGGTGCGGGCGGTGCTGGTGCCATCGCGATGTCGCGTTGCGGGTAGATGATCTGGGCGTCCTCGATGACGCCGGCGGCCAGGACGGTGAGGTCCACGTCGTCCTGCTCGACGGGCCGGCCGGCGTCCAGGCGGGCGAGCAGCGCGAGATCCTCCACGAGCAGGCGCATCCGCCCCACTTCGTTCTCGATGTGCTCGAGTGCGCTCTCCAGGCCCGGACCGGAAAGGCCGCCCTGGCGATGCAGGTCCAGCCAGCCGGAGATGGTGGACAGGGGAGTGCGCAGTTCGTGGGAGGTGTCGGCGGCCAGCGAGCGAACCGTCGCCTCCGCGCGGGCCTGGGCGTCGAACGCCCGGTTGACCGCCTTGGCCAGCAGGTCGGCTTCGCTGCCGTTGCGGTGGGTGGGCAGCCGGTCGCTCAGGGAGCCCGCGGCGATGGCGTCGGCGCTGCGGGCCATGCGGGCGAGCGGGCGCATCCCGAGGCGCAGAACGATGACGGACAGCCCCAGCAGCACCAGCAACGTGCCGCTGATCAGGGCCAGTTGCCGTCTGATGAGCGCGTCGGTGGTGGCGTCGTCGACCGAGGTGTCGATGGTCAGGATGACGGTCGCCGGTGCCACGGTGCCTTCGGCGGGCCCGCGGTCGATGATCAGGCCAGGGCTGGGGATGCGTACGGCACTGAGGTCGCCGCCCTCCAGGGTGACCACACGACCCGTCGGTGCCGTCGCGCTGCGCGCGGCCACCTCGGCGGCGGCCCGGGACGCCGAGCCGGTGCTCAGCAGGACGCGGTTGTCCTCGTCGACGGCCACCGTGCCCAAGGGCGAACCGAGAAGGGCACCGAGCTGGTCGGCATCGGCGGTCTGCGGTCCCTGGCCGATGACCCGGGCCACCCGCTCGGCGTTGGCTTCGAGGGTGTCCTGGTTGCGCTTGTCCAGGAAGTCTTCCAGGAGAAGGGCGCTGATGACGGCGCCGGCGACCAGGCCGACGACCAGGAGGACGGCCAGCCCGGCGAGCAGGCGCAGGCGGACGCTGGAGGAGGCCCAGGGAAGACGGCCGCGGAGTCTCACGTGTCGTCCTGCTCTCGGAGGGTGTAGCCGACGCCGCGGACGGTGCGCAGCAGCGGCGTACGGCCGTGGTCGATCTTGCGGCGGAGGTTGGAGACGAAACGCTCGACGACCACGGAGTCCCCGCCGAAGTCGTACTGCCACACGGCCTCGAGGATCTGGGCGCGGGAGAGGACCTGCCCCCGGTGACTCAACAGGTAGTGCAGCAGACGGTATTCGGTGGGAGAGAGCTCGACGATCCGGCCGGCTCGGCGGACTTCGTGACGGAGGTCGTCGAGCGTGAGGTCGTCACACCGCAGGAGTGTTTCCTCGGCGGTGGGGGTTCCACCGCGGGCGCGGCGCAGCAGCGCCTGGAGGCGGGCGCCGACCTCGACGACGCTGAAGGGCTTGGTGACGTAGTCGTCGCCGCCCAGGCGCAGCCCCCGTACCCGGTCTTCGACGGCGTCGCGGGCGGTGAGGAAGAGCACGGGTACGTCGATGGCGCGGGCGCGCAGCAGTTGGAGGATCTCGAAGCCGTCGGCGCCGGGGAGCATCACGTCGAGGACGATGACGTCCGGGGGACGGCGGGCGACCTGGTCGAGGGCTTCGCTCAGGTCGCCGGCCGTGTCGACGTCGAATCCGGCGAACTGCAGTGCCGAGATCAGCAGGCGCCGGATACCGGGATCATCGTCGATGACGAGGACGCGGTCGGCGGTGCCCGCTGTGGTGGTGGCGTTCATGGGTGCTCCAGGTGGCGGCAGCGGCTCTGCTGATCATGGATGCGTCACAGGCTCGCTGGGGTGGATTCCTTGACGGGGGCGTGCGGGGCCGACCGTTCGGGAGCGTGGAAGTTCCCGCCCTCGACGTCGAGATGGGGCAGCACGCGGTCAAGGCGTCGCGGCAGCCACCAGGCCCGGTCCCCGAGGAGCGCGAGGATCGCCGGCACGAGGGTCATACGGACCAGGAAGGCGTCGACCATGACTCCGAAGGCCAGGGCGAAGGCGATCGGCATGATGTCGGCGTCGCGGGAGAACAGGAAACTGACGAACACCGAGATCATGATGAGCGCGGCAGAAGTTACCACACGGGCGGCGTCGCGGGCGCCGTTGAGGATGGCGGTGCGGGCGTCGCGGTGGCGGTGGTAGTCCTCGCGCATGGCGGAGACGAGGAACACCTCGTAGTCCATGGCCAGCCCGAAGAGCACGGACATCACGATGATGGGCACGAAGCTGGCCACCGGGCCCTCGCTGGGCACGCCCAGCGGGCCGGCCAGCCATCCCCACTGGAAGACCGCGACGGTGGCTCCGAAGGCGGCACCCACGGACAGCAGGAACCCGATGGTCGCCTTGACCGGGATGGCGATCGACCGGAACGCGATCATCAGCAGGAGCAGCGAGAGGCCGACGACGACGATGACGAAGGGCACGAGTGCGCCGCTGAGCTTGTCGGAGACGTCGATGCTGACCGCGGTCATACCGGTGACGGCCACATAGGAGCCGCTGGACCGTGCCCACGGTTGCGTCTGGGTGCGCAGCCGGGAGACGAGGTCGCTGGTCTCCTCCGACCGCGGTCCGGTGGCGGGGATGATCTGGATCCGTGCCGCCGTCCCGTCCTCGGCCGTGTCGACACCGCTGACGTCCGCGACGCCCCGGACCCCGCGCAGCTCGTCCTCGACGGCGGCGGCCGTGGAGCTGACGGTGGCCGGGTCGTCGTTCTCGACGAGCACGACGAGGGGGCCGTTGGCGCCGGGACCGAAGGCGTCACCGATCACGTCGTAGGCCTGACGACTGGAGTTGCTCGGGGCACTGGAACCCTCGTCGGTGAGCGCCAGCTTCAGCTCCAGGGCGGGAACGGCCACGGCGATCAGCGCGACCGTGCCCAGGATCAGGGTGCGTACGGGGTGGCGCAGGACGCCCTGCGTCCAGCGCACACCCATCGTCGCCGTCCGGCCGCCGCGCGCCGCCCGTCGCATGGTGTGCCTGCGGCCCATGGGCAGGAACCGGCGGCGCCGGGCCGCGGGCCGGGGCGCCTTGGGTGTGAGCCGGTGGCCGGCCATCCCCATCAGCGCGGGCAGCAACGTCACCGCCGTGATGACGGCGACCGCGACCGCTCCGGCCGAGGCCAGCCCCATGGAGGTCAGCATCGGCACACCGGCCACCGACAGACCGGACAGCGCGATGAGGACGGTGGCGCCGGCGAAGATCACGGCGCTGCCCGCGGTGGCGGTGGCCGTGGCGATGGACTCCCGCACCGGCATACCGGTACCGAGCTGGGCACGGTGCCGGGAGACGATGAACAGGGCGTAGTCGATACCGACGGCGAGCCCCAGCATGATCGCCAGGGTGGGCGCGTTGTCGGAGACGTCGAACGCCGTGGCCAGACCGGTCATCGCGGCCATCGTGCCGACGATCCCGAGCACCGCGGTGATCAGCGGCAGCCCCGCCGCGAGCAGCGACCCGAAGGTGATGACCAGGATGACCAGGGCCACGCCCAGTCCGACCAGCTCACCGGGTCCCACGGGCGGATGCGAGGACTCGTACGGCTCACCGCCGTAGAGGGTCCTCAGCCCCGCCTGCCGGGCTTCGGCGCCCGCGGCCCGCACCGCGTCCAACGTGCCTTCCGGCACGTCGTCCTCCTCCTTGGTGGTGAAGGTGACCTCAGCCACCGCGGTGCGTCCGTCCGCGGAGACGGTGCCGCTCTCGGACGGGTCACCCACCTCGCTCACCCCGGAGACCCGGCCCGTGGCCTCCAGCGTCGCCTCCAGGGACGCGCGCAGATCCGCCGCGGTCACCTTGCGGCCGGCCGGCGCCTGGAACACGATCCGCGCCGACTGCACGTCCGGCTCGGGGAAGTGCCGTTCCATCTTCGTCAGCGCCGTCTGGGCCGGTGAGCCGGGGATCGAGCCGCTGTCGGTGAAGGATCCGGCGAAGGAGACCCCCAGACCGACCACCGCACCGAGGGCGAGGAGCCACCCGGTCACCATCAGCTGCCACCGGCGAGCACCCCACGCGCCCAGCCGGTACAAGAGCGTAGCCATCAATGATTCCCTCACTCGTGGAAGACGACTCGCCCCATCCTTCGCAGGGGACTTGACGGCCGCCTGACGAGGAACTTGAGGGTTTTCTGACGGTTCGGCTCCGGCACCGTCAGGTACGCGCGGCTGCCGGGCTAGCCGGCGCTCCGCGTGGCCGCGGACCGCCCCTCGGCATGCTGTTCCAGCCGTGGCGGGAGCCGCGCGGCGAGGAAGTCGATGAGTGCGCTGACCCGGCGCGGGACATGCCCGTCCTCTTCCAGGAGGGCGTAGATGTCGGCGGCCGGTGTCGACACGTGCGGCAGCACCCGGACGAGTTCGCCGCGCTTCAGATGCGGCCTGACGTGCCACTCCGAGCGCATGATCACCCCACGGCCCTCCAGCGCCCAGCCGGTCACCACGTCACCGTCGTTGCTGGACAGGCTGCCGTGGACCCGCACATGCCGGGGACGGTCCGCGTCCCCGAAGCGCCAGAGCGCGAAATCGCCCTCGTTCTCCCGCAGCACGATGCAGTTGTGGTGGGCCAGATCCTCGATGCCGGCCGGCGTGCCGTGCTCGGCGAGGTAGGACGGCGCCGCGCAGGGCACGCGCCGGTTCTTCGCCAGCCGCCGCATGCGCAGCGAGGAGTCGGGCGGCATGCCCACGTGGACGGCCACGTCGAACTCACGCCGGTGAGGCCGCAGCGGCAGCGCGGACGTCTGCATCCGGACGTGCAGGTCCGGGTGGGCCGCGGCGAACTCGCCGAGCAGCGGCGCGATATGCGCGCGGCCGAGACCGAGCGTGCATTCGACGACCAGGGACCCGCGCAACCCCCCGGCCGTGTCGGTGATCGTGTCCTCCAGCTCGCGCACCTGGTCGAGGATCGCCTCGACGCGCGCCGCGTACAGCTCGCCCTCCGACGTCAGCACGAGCCGGCGGGCGCCGCGCTGCACGAGCCGGACGTCCAGGCGGCGCTCCAGCGCGCTGAGGCGTTTGCTGACGACGGGCAGGGAGCAGCCGAGTTCTCGCGACGCGGCCGTCAGCGTCTCGCTCGACGCGACCACGTGGAAGAAGTGCAGGTCGTCCACGACTGAACGGCTCTTGGACCACGAGCGACCAGAACGCCGGAGGCTTTCCATGGGGGAAAACGTACCTTGCCGGTTACGGCCTTGTAACGGCTGTCGCCGCTGGCCAAGGTAGGACCCGGTCGCGCCGTGAGCGGAACGCCTCCGGACGGAGTGTCCGTGAGTGCCCGCCATCGAACCTGCGCATCGAACACATCGACTGGGAGTCAATTCGTGCCGCACAGCTATCGCATCGCAGCGATTCCCGGCGACGGGATCGGCCGCGAGGTCGTCCCGGAGGGCTTGCGGTGCCTGCGGGCCGCCGCCGAGGTGCACGGGTTCGCACTCGACGTCACCGAGTTCGGCTTCGCCTGCGCCGACTACTGGCTGAACCACGGCACGATGCTGCCCGGCGACTGGCGGGACGTGCTCGGCGAGTTCGACGCCATCTTCTTCGGCGCGGTGGGATGGCCGGAGGTGGTCCCGGACCACGTCTCGCTGTGGGGCAGCCTGCTGCAGATGCGGCGGGGCTTCGACCAGTACGTCAATCTGCGCCCCGTCCGGCTGCTGCGCGGCGTGCGCAGTCCGCTGCGCGACCACCGGCCGGGCGACATCGACTTCTACGTCGTGCGGGAGAACACCGAGGGCGAGTACTCCAGCATCGGCGGCCGGATCTTCGACGGCACCGACCGCGAGACGGTGGTCCAGGAGACGGTCATGACACGGACCGGGGTCGACCGTGTCCTGCGCTATGCCTTCGAACTCGCCTCCTCCCGCCCGCGCAAGCACCTCACCTGGGCGACGAAGAGCAACGGGATCTCGATCTCCATGCCCTACTGGGACGAGCGCGCGACCGAGATGGCCGCCCGGTACCCCGACGTGACCGCGGACAAGGACCACATCGACATCCTGACGGCGAAGTTCGTCCTCCAGCCCGACCGGTACGACGTGGTCGTCGCCAGCAACCTGTTCGGTGACATCCTCTCGGACCTCGGCCCGGCCTGCACCGGAACGATCGGCATCGCCCCCAGCGCCAACATCAACCCCGACCGCTCCTTCCCCAGCCTCTTCGAACCGGTGCACGGGTCGGCGCCGGACATCGCCGGCCTCGGTGTCGCCAACCCCGTCGGCCAGATCTGGAGCGGCGCCATGATGCTCACCCACCTCGGCGAGCACGAGGCGGCCGGGCACGTCGTGGCCGCGATCGAGAGCGTTCTGGACGAGCAGCCCGACGTGGTCACCCCCGACCTCGGGGGCACGGGGACCACGGTGGGCCTGGGCAAGGCCATCGCGGCGCGGATCACCGGGGGGACGCCCGCCGGCCACGGCGGGGGAGCGGCGGCCGGCCGCACGGTCACAGAGGGGATCCCGGCGTCATGATCAGACCTGTCTCCGACCCGGTCGGCCTCGAAGTGCGCTGGGACCGGCTGGCCGCCGCCACCGACGAGGCCGCCTCCACCATGCTGCGCACGGCCTTCTCCACGATCATCCGGGAGTCGAACGACTACACCGTCGTCCTGATGGACCGCGCGGGCCGCACGATGGCCGAGTCACGGGCCGGCATCCCCGCCTTCGCCGCCCTGATGAGTTCGCTGACCGCGCTGGTCCTCGAACGGTTCCCGGCGGACGAGTGGCAGGACGGCGACAGCGTCATCACCAACGACCCGTGGATCGCCACCGGGCACCTGCCCGACATCGCCATGATCTCCCCGGTCTTCCACCGAGGCGGGCTCGTCGCGTTCACCGGCACGGTGGCGCACTCCCCGGACATCGGCGGCACACCCTCGATGGCCCCCACCGAACTGCTCGCCGAGGGCATCCTGATCCCTCCGCTGCGCCTGTTCCGGGCCGGGCGGGTCGAGCAGGGGGTCAAGGACCTGCTGCTGGCGAACGTACGTCTGGCGGACCAGGTGTGGGGCGACCTGGAGGCGCAGGCCGCTGCGCACGCCGTGTGCCGCCGACGCGCCCAGGAGTTCCTCACCGACTTCCGTGAGCCGGACTTCGAGGCGTTCGCGGACCAGGTGCACGCGGTGACCGACGCCGCGATGCGGGCGGGCGTCCGCGACCTGCCCGACGGCGTCCACCGCGCCGCCTTGGACGCGGACGGCGTCGAGGGCCACCCCACGCACATCGAGTGCGCGGTGACCGTGCGCGGCGAGGAGGTGGAGATCGACTACACGGGCAGCTCCCCCCAGGTGCCCTTCGCGACGAACTCGACGCTGAACTACACCCGCGCCTACTCCATGTATCCGCTGAAGATCCTGCTGGATCCGTCCACGCGGACCAACTGGGGCTCCTACCGCTCCATCCGGGTCACCGCGCCGGAGGGCACGATCGTCAACCCGAGATTCCCCGCGCCCGTCGTGGCACGGCACCTCACCGGCCACCTCCTGTCCTGCGCGATCCACCAGGCGCTGGCCCCGGTGCTGCCCGACCGTGTCATCGCCGACTGCGGCGGCGCCCCCGCCCTCCGGGTCCGCTTCGCAGGGGTCGACGACTCCGGCCGGCCTTTCAGCCTCATGCTCTTCGCCAACGCGGGCATGGGCGCGTCCCAGGAGTCGGACGGTCTGTCCACCACCGCCTTCCCGACCAACTCGGGCGGCGGCGGCATCGAGGCCCTGGAGGCCGCGTCCCCGCTGCACTTCCTCCGCAAGGAGCTGCGTGCCGGATCGGGCGGACGGGGCCGACGCCGGGGAGGGCTGGGCCAGACCATCGAGGTCCGCAACCCGACGAGCCGTCCGGTGCAGATGGTGCTGCTCGGCGACCGGGAGCGGCATCCGGCGCTCGGACTGGCCGGCGGTGAACCCGGCGCCACCGCACAGGTCGTCCTGGACTCCGGCGAGCGCGTGCCCCTGAAGTCGGTCTCGCGGCTGGCCCCCGGAGCGTCGGTGGTCATCTCCTTCGCGGGCGGCGGCGGGTTCGGCCGCCCCGAGGAACGCGAGCCCGAGCTCCTGATCGCCGACGAGATCGCCGGCTACACCCTCCCCACCGGTCGGCGAGATCCCAGCACGGCCCGGACGGCGGGCTCGAACGCACGTGAGGAGGCGGGCCGATGAGCCGCACGGTCCGGATCGGCGTCGACGTCGGCGGAACGTTCACCGATCTGCTGCTGCACGACCCGCGCCGGGGACTGGTCCGGCCCGGGAAGCTGCCCACCACACCCCACGCCCCCAACGAGGCCATCACCGCGGGGATCGCCCGCCTGCTGGAGGAGACGTCCACGGCCCCCTCGGACGTCGCGGGCATCGTGCACGGCACCACACTCGTGACGAACACGCTGCTGGAACGCACCGGAGCGGTCGTCGGCCTGCTGACCACCAGCGGGTTCAGCGACTCCCTCGAAATGGGACGGGAGACGAGGTTCGACACCACCGACCTGCTCGCCCGGCCGGCTCGACCACTGGTGCCGCGCCACCTGCGCCGCGGGGTGCCCGGGAGGATCGCCGCGGACGGCCGCGAACTCGAACCGCTCGACGAGCGTGCCGTCCTCGCGGCGGTGCGGGATCTGGCGGACCAGGGCGTCGAGGCACTGGCCGTGGCCCTGCTGCACTCCTACCGCGACGCCGGGCACGAGCACCGGGTGCGGGACCTGGTCGCCCGGGCCCACCCCGACCTGCCCGTCACGCTCTCCAGCGCCGTGGCCCCGGTCATCGGCGAGTACGAGCGGGCCGGCACCGCCTGCCTGAACGCGTATGTGCACCCCCTGATGTCGCGCTACCTTGACGACCTGCGTGCCGACCTGACCGCCAGGGGCATCGACGCGCCCCTTCGCATCATGCTCTCCGGCGGTGGTGTCACGACCCTCGAGGACGCCAGGCGGTTCCCCGTACGGCTGCTGGAGTCGGGCCCCGCGGCCGGTGTCATCGCCGCCGCCGCGGTCGCCCGGACGCTGGGGGAGCAGGACGTCGTCTCCTTCGACATGGGCGGTACGACGGCGAAGATCGCTGTCGTCCGAGGGGGCAGGCCCAGGCTCAAGCACGACTTCGAGGCGGGGCGGGTCGACAAGTTCAAGCCCGGCTCGGGGCTGCCTGTGCGCCTGACCGTCGTCGACATGATCGAGATCGGTTCGGGAGGCGGCTCGATCGCGGCACCCGACGCACTCGGGCTGCTCAAGGTGGGACCGCGCAGCGCCGGTTCGGTGCCCGGCCCCGTCGCCTACGGGCGTGGCGGCGAGCGACCCACCGTCACGGACGCCGACCTGCTGCTCGGCCATCTCGACGCGGAGAACTTCCTCGGCGGCGAGATGAGGCTGCGCACGCGCGAGGCCCACAAGGCGCTGACCCGTGAAGTGGCGGGTCCCCTGGGACTCGACACCACTGACGCCGCCGCCGGGATCGTCGAGGTGGTCACCGAAAGCATGGCCGCCGCCGCCCGCATGCACCTGTCCGAGCAGGGCGAGGACCCCGCCGACTTCGCGCTGCTGGCCTTCGGCGGAGCCGGACCCGCCCATGCCTACGGGCTGGCGAAGTCGCTGAAGATCCCCCGAGTCATCGTGCCGATGCGGGCCGGGGTGCTGTCCGCCTGCGGGCTCCTCGCCGCCGCTCCCACGGTCGACGAGGTCCGCAGCCTGCCGTCGCCCCTCGCCGACGTCGACTGGACCCACGTGGCCGCGCTGTACGACGAGATGACGGCCCGCGCCACCGACACGCTCCAGCCGAAGGACCCGCAGCTGGTGCGGGTCCGCCGCTCGCTCGACATGCGCTACCTCGGCCAGGGCTTCGAGATCGAGGTCGCCGTGCCCGAGCAGGACTTCGGCCCCGCCGGCTGCTCCCGCATCCGGGCCGCCTTCGAGTCGGCGTACCGCGCCGTGTTCGGCCGTTCCCTCGACGGGGCCGTGGAAGTCGTGAACTGGCGGCTCGCCGTGCAACTGCCCGGTCATGAGCTGTCGACGGACGGCGGCCATGCGCGAGGAGGCGCGGCAGGCCGCGGGGTCCGGCCGGTGTACTTCCCGGGACACGGGCTGCTCGAAGCCACCGTCTGGAACCGCTACGAACTCACGCCCGGCACCGAACTGACAGGTCCGGCCCTCTTCGAGGAACGCGAATCGTCCTGCTCCTTCGGGCCGGACTGCCGGATCCGGGTCACCGACGACCTGACCCTCGTGGTCGAGGTCGAGTCATGACGACGGTGTCAGCAGGGCAGCGCACCCGTACCCGGCGCATCACGTTCCTGGTCGCTCTCGCGGTCTTCGCCCAGGAGTCGACCTGGAACTTCTACGAATCCCAGGTACCGCCGCTCCTGCGGGAGCACCTCACCAGCGCGGCCGTCGTGGGCCTGCTGATGGGCATGGACAACCTGCTCGGCATCTTCATCCAGCCGTGGATCGGCAACCGGTCCGACCGGACCAGGACCTCCTGGGGACGGCGCATGCCCTACCTGGTGGTCGGGATGCCGATCGCCGCCGCGCTGTTCGTCCTCATCCCGTACAGCGCGGCGTCCCTGCCGCTGCTGATCGTGGTGCTGTTCTCGTACGCGCTCGTCGCCAACACGTTCAAGCCGATCGCCGAGGCGCTCGTGCCGGACTTCATCGCACCCGAGCGGCGGAGCCGGGCCAACGCCGTGGTCAAGATCGCCTCAAGCGTCACCGCCATCGTCGCCGCGCTCATCAGCATCTTCCTGGTCGACCACCATCTGAGCCTGGCGTTCGCGATCCCCGCGATCATCATGCTGATCTCGATCGGGGTGCTCGCGGCCACCGTGCGCGACAACCGGTCCCCGGCCTACCAGGCAGCGGTGGCCGAGAGCGAAGAGGAGCACGGCGCAGAGCGCACCGAACCACGGGTCCGGGACACCTTCGTCGAGATCCTCAAGGACACCGACCGCAGCCGCCTCCTGCTGCTCCTCGCGATTCTCCTCTTCGGCAGCGCGTGGGCCGCCTCCCGGTCCCTGATCACGCCGTACGGGATGGAAGCCCTGGACATGTCACGGGGATCCGCCGGTGGTCTCACCCTGCCCAGCGGTGTCGCCTTCATCCTGGCGGCCTACCCGGCGGCCGTGCTCGCCGAGCGTTACGGACGGCTCCGGGTCATGGCCGTGGGCATGACGGTCTTCGCCGGTGCCATGGTGCTGGGGACGCTGATCCGGACCCCGACGGGGGCCACCGTGGCCCTGTGCCTCGCGGCGGCCGGCGCGACCTGCTTCCTGGTCAACGCGGTGGTCGTCCTGTGGAACCTCGCGCCCTCGGCCCGGGTCTTCGGGACCTACGCCGGTCTGTACACCGTCGGTTGGGCCGGCGGCGGCTTCCTGGGCCCGGCGGTGGTCGGCGGGATGGTCGACATCACCGGATGGCCCCTGATGCTCATCGACATCGCCCTGGTCGCCGCGCTGTCGATCATCGTCGTGGCCAGGATCGGTGTGCTGCAACGGCGCACCGCCCTGACCCTCGCCAAGTGACCAGCCCACGCCCGAGGCGCGGCGCGAGGCCGACGCGCCGTACGCAGCCAGAGACGAGGAACCGTGCCCCGCATCCTGATCACCACCGACTACCTACGGCCCGGCGACGAGGTCGATCACCTTCTCCGGGCGCACGGCCACACGACGGTCCACGCCCCGCTGGCCGGCCGACGCGGTCCCGAGCAACTCGTCGCCGCCCTCGACGGGATCGACGCGGCGCTGGTCGGCCATGACCCCCTGACCGCCCAGGTCCTCAGCGAAGCACCCCGCCTGCGCGCCATCGTGCGCACCGGCGTCGGCTACGACTCGATCGACGTCGTCGCCGCGGGCAGGCTCGGCATCACGGTGAGCAACCTGCCGGGAATCAACGCCAACGCCGTCGCCGAGTACACCCTCGGTCTGCTGCTGACGGCCGCGCGGCGACTGGTGCAGAGCGCGGCGGGCGTCGCCGCCGGCCGGTGGCCGAGGGAGGACGGTCATGAGGTGCGCGGAACGACGCTCGGCCTGATCGGATACGGGGCGGCGGCGCGCGCCGTGGTGCCGCTGGCGCGGGCCTTCGGCATGGAGGTGCTCTGCACGACCGGTGTGCCGGAGGACGAGCGGTCGGACCCGTCGGTGCGGTTCGTCGCGCTCCCCGAGCTGCTCGCGGCATCCGACTACGTATCGGTGCACACCGCGCTGACGGACCGCACACGCGGTCTCCTGGACGCCGCCGCCTTCCGGCGGATGAAGCCGACGGCGGTGCTGGTCAACACCGCGCGGGGTGCCGTCGTCGACGAACAGGCCCTTGCCGACGCCGTGCGCACCGGCGAGATCGCCGCGGCGGCGCTCGACGTGGTGAGCGAGGAGCCGCTCCCGGCCGACAGCCCGCTGCGGGACGTCGAGGGAATCGTCGTCTTCTCCCACCTCGCGGGCCAGACCGCCGAAGCACGGGCCGCCGCCGGCCTGGAGGGTGCGGCCGAGGTGGTGGCCGCCCTCGACGGCCGCCCCCGGTTCGCGGTGAACACCCACCTGCTGCCCCACGCTCCCACCGCCCGGGGTGACGGGTGACACCCGCCCGCCACGTGCCCGGTACCGACAGGAAAGAGGACCATGGACAACGAACGGGTCGACCAGGTCAAGGTCCTGGCACCGACCGGCATGCTCGGAGCCGGCTTTCCCGAGGCCACGATCGAGCGAGGGCTTGCGCTCGGCGCCGACGTCATCTCCGTCGACGGGGGCAGCACCGACTCCGGTCCCCACTATCTCGGCGCGTCACAGCCCAAGACCACCCGTGCCGCGGTCGCCCGTGACCTGCGGGTTCTGCTCAAGGCGGCGGCGGGCGCCGGTATCCCACTGATCGTGGGCTCGTGCGGCACCAGCGGAACCGACTCCGGTGTCGACTGGGTCGCCGGCATCGTCGCCGACATCCTGGCGGCCGAGGGACTCCGGCTGCGGGTGGCGCGCATCTACAGCGAGCAGGACACCGGCGCCCTCCTGGAGCGCCTGGACGAGGGCCGCATCCATCCCCTGCCTCCGCTGGGCCCGTTGGAGGCGGAGACGCTGCAGAGCTGTACGCACATCGTGGGCGCCATGGGGCACGAGCCGATCGTCGCCGCGCTCCAGGCCGGTGCGCAGGTCGTCCTCGCGGGCCGTGCCACGGACACCGCCATCGCCGCCGCCCATCCGCTGATGAAGGGGATGCCGGCCGGGCCGACCTGGCACGCCGCCAAGATCATCGAGTGCGGCGGACAGTGCACCAGCGACCCGCGCTCCGGTGGGGTGCTGGCCACCATCGACGCCGACGGCTTCACCATCGAGCCGCTCGATCCGACGGTCGCCTGCACACCGACCCTGGTCGCCGCCCACATGCTCTACGAGACGGTGAACCCGTTCGAGATGCGCGAGCCCGACGGCACCCTGGACGTCCGAGAGGCCGTCTACACCGCCCTGGACGACCGCACCGTGCGGGTCGAGGGTTCGCGGTTCCACGTCGCCGACCAGCACACCATCAAGCTCGAGGGCGCCCGGATCACCGGCTACGAGACAATGTCGTTCAGCGCGATCCGGGACCCGCGCATCCTCGCCGACATCGACGACTGGGCCGCCCTGATGCGCACGATGATCAGGCAGCGGGTGGCGCAGACGATCGGCCTCGGCGACGACGAGTACGCCTTCGACCTGCGCCTCTACGGGCACAACGCCATCCTCGGGCATCTGGATCCGGCAGTGGGTCCGCCCCGCGAGGTGGGAGTCATGCTCCTCGTCAGCGCACCGGACCAGAGCACCGCCACCGCCGTCGCGAAGATCGCCAACCCCTTGATGCTGCACCTGCCGACGCCCGACATGGACTACCTGCCGAGCCTGGCGTTCGCCACCTCACCGGCCGAGGTCGAGCGGGGTCCGGCGTACGAGTTCGTGCTCAACCACGTCGTCGACACCCTCACCCCCACCGACATGTTCCGCACCGAGTTCGAGGAGGCCTCCCACCATGGCTGAGACCGTCCCCACCACCCTGGGCGACCTGGCGTACGAGGTCCGGTCCAAGAACGCCGGGCCGTTCTGGGTCACCATGGAGCTGTTCCTGCGGGACGCGGACGGCTATCGCATCGCCGCCGACGAGGCGTTCCTCGACGAGGGCACGGTCGCCCGGCTCTACGGAGTCGACGAGGCCGACGTGCAGATCTTCCGCATCCCCTCGCTGAACGTCGTCAAGATCTCGTTCCCGCGCCCCGTCGGCCAGGCGTCGCTGCGTGACCGCGACGTCCACTCCGGGCAGCACCACGTGCCGCTGGCGGTGCTGCCCGTGCCCGCCACCTGACACCGCCCGCCGGACGCGGTGTCTGACAACTCGCCCCGCACACATGCCTGAAGGAGCACGTCCTTGAACACACCTGCCGTGCCCGGACCCGGTCCCCGCGCCCGCGGACGCCGCTCGGCCCTGCTGACGGCCCTGGTCGCGGTCGCGGTCGCGGTCGCGGGCACGCTCGGCACCGCGCCCGCCACCCCGGCCGACCCCTCACGCCCCACCGCGGCCCCCTGCCCGGGGCACCTGGAGGAGAAGGCCGACTGCTACACAGGCCGGGACGCCAACGGCGCGTATTACACGATGGCCGTCCCCGAGGACTGGAACGGCTCCCTCGTCGTCCACGCCCACGGCGGCCCCGACTTCTCCTACGACGAGTCCACGACCACCGAGGACCTGGAACGCTGGGCGGTGATGGTCGACGAGGGCTACGCCTGGGTGGGCTCCTCGTACCGGCGCGGCGGTTACGGGGTCAGGATGGCCGCCGCCGACACGGAGAACGTACGCCGCCTGTTCGTCAGCCGCTTCGGCCACCCCGACCGCACCTACCTGCACGGCCAGTCCTGGGGCGGCAACGTCGCCGCCAAGGCCGCCGAGACCTACGGCGGGAAGCGCGGCGCCTACGACGGGGTCCTGCTGACCAACGGCTTCCTGGCCGGCGGCTCGCGCGGCTACGACACGCGCGTGGACCTGCGGACGGTCTACCAGTACTACTGCCGCAACCTGCCCCGCCCCACCGAACCGCAGTACCCGCTGTGGCAAGGACTGCCCGCGGACTCCCCGATGACACCCGACGAGGTCCACGGCCGGCTCCAGGAGTGCACCGGCATCGACTCCGACCCGGCCGACCGCACCGCGCGGCAGCAGCGCAACCTCGACGACATCCTGGCCGTCACCCGCGTCCCGGAGCACTCCCTGGCCACGCACATGCAGTACGCGGCCTTCCTCGTCCGGGACATCGTGTCCCACCGGCTCGACGGCCGTAACCCGTTCGGCAACCGTGGGGTCCGCTACGACGGTTCGCACGACGACAAGGCGCTCAACGCCGGCGTGGCCCGCTTCTCGGCCGACCCCACCGCGCGCCGCGACCTCTCCTACGACAGCGACCTCACCGGACGGATCCCACTCCCGGTCCTCACCCTGCACGCGATCGACGACCCACAGGTCTTCGTCGAGCACGAGGCGGCCTACCGCGCCACGGTCCAGGCCGCCGGCCGGAGCGAGAACCTCGTCCAGACCTTCACGAGGGAGAGCGACCACAGCGCGCTCAGCATCGCCGAGTACGCCAACTCCCTGGCGGCTCTGGACACATGGGCACGCACCGGCCGGAAGCCCACCCCCACGTCGATCGCGCGTTCGTGCCACGCGTTCGACACCACCCACGGTGGCGGCTGCTTCCACGATCCGGCGTTCCGCCCCGCCCCGTTCGCCACCCAGGTCCGTCCCCGGCCCGGCGGTCTCCACTGGCCCGCCATGTCCGCCGCGCAGGAACAGGAGTGGAGCCGTATCGAGGGCGTGGGCATCGCACCCTGAAGCCGCCCCACAGCCCTTCCTCTGCACACGGCCAAGCAGCGTCTCGTCGACAGCCCGGGATGCGGACTCGGCGCCTTCCACGCCCTCCCCGACTCACACGCCCTTGGCCGTCTCGGCAACCGCGCGTACGTGCTCCGCGGCCCGCGCGACAGCCCGCCCCCGCCTCGATGCTCGCGAAGACCGTGTCGACGAGGCTGCGGCCACGCGTGGTGCTCGGTGCGTCGAGGTCGTCGCTGATGACCAGTCCATCGAAGGCGAGCGGCCCGCGCAGGAGTTCCACCGTCGTCCTCGAGGTGGCCGCCGGCTCGCGGGGATCCAGAGCCTCGACGACCGCGGGGCCGAGCATGACTGCTCCGACCCCGGCTTCGACGACGCGGCGGAAGGGGATGAGGTCGGCTTCGTCGGTCTCCTCGGCCGCCAGCACCGTGTCCTGGAGGGCGGGGTCGAGATCGAGTCGCGGGAAGCCCGGGAAATGCTTGCCGACGGCCACCACGCCACCGTCCCGCAGACCGGTGACGACAGCGGCGGCGATCCTGCCCACCTCGTCGGGGTCCAGCGCGAGGGTGCGGCCCTCCAGCCTCGGATTGGCTCCGCGCAGGACGTCGAGTACGGGCGCGAGGAACATGTTCACACCGAGATCCGCCGCCGCTGCCGCCACCGCCTTCGCGGATGAACGGATCTCGTCGTCGGAGAGCTGCGGCAGCAGGCCGGTCCCGGGGTAGGCGGGGACGAGTCCGTGCAGCCGCTGGATGCCCCACGGCTCCTGGTCGACCGCTACGAGGACAGACGTCCCCGCCAGACCTTCGACCTCGCTGACGAACCGGGTGAAGTCGGCGGCGGTTTCCGTGGCACGACGCTCGGGGCTCATGCTCCGAGCCACGTACTCGTCACGGGTCTCCCCGGGCAGTACGGCGACTGTCCCCCGCTCCAGGAGCGTGCGGAGCCACGGGCTCACGGACAACTCCTCCACAACCGGCAGGAGCACCGCGTACGCGTCGCGGACAGGCTGGTCCATGGCACCTTCCCCCCTTTGGTGATACGAATAACCACGCCGCTCGGGACGTCAAGCGGGGGCATGGGAGGCGTGGCGACCGAACCATTCGTCAGAAACGGATTCATCATGACCTCGGCCAGGAGCAAGGAACCCGTGGGCGTTTACGAAACGGTTTCCGTGCACTTCGAAGACCTTGATGCGTACGGCATGGTCCATCACAACAAATTCCCCTTCCTCTTCGAGCGGGCATTCAACAGCTACTTGATCCGAAAGGGGTTTCCCTTCGGCCGTGGTTCGGGATCTCCGGAGATGGTTCAGGTGGTCCGGTCGATGCAGCTGACCTATGACGTCCCCATCACTCGGCTGGGGGAGGTCCAGGTGCGGTTCTGGCTCGGACATGTGGGGCGTTCGAGTTTCACCTATGAGTTCGTGATCCTGTCCGCTGATCGCGAGACTGTCCACGCCCGCGGAACGCGAGCCATGGTGAACCTCGACGCCGGCACGCTGCGACCGGCTCCGCTGACCTGGGACCTCTTGGAATTCAGCCGACCGCTGATGTCGGACGAACTCCTGGCGACGCTGCAGGCGAGGGAGCCGCGGTCCGCCTCGCCGGAGGGAGAGGGCTCACCCGTTCAGTGAGGCGGCCGGGAAACGCCGCCCGCGCGGCGTCGGACCCCCACGTGTCGGGCCGTCAGGGAGTCTTGAGGGCGCCGCCGTCCACCACCCAGTTGGAGCCGATCGCGCTTGGCATCGTCGGAGAAGCCAGCAGCAGCACGGCCCGAGCGATCTCGGCCGGCTCGATCAATGCGCCGGTCACCATTCCGGCTTGCTGGGGCAGCATCGCCAACAGCGTGTCCTGGTCGAGTTCCAGGTGCCCCGCCAGTTCTGCACCGAAGCCGTCACCGCCCGTCAGCAGCGGGGTCCGCGTTCCGGACGGGGTGACGACGTTGACCCGGACCCCCGATTCCGCGACCTGTTCGGCCAGGCCCCGGGAGAAGGCGTTGAGCGCGGCCTTGGCCGCCGAGTAGGACAGCGGCACTCCGCGCGGATCGCGGGCGTTCTGAGAGCTGATGCTCACGACCGCGCCCCGGGACCTGGTCAACGCGGGGAGCGCGGCCCGGGTCGTCTCCACGGCGGCACCGAGGTTCAGGGCGAAGACGCTCGCCCAGGCGTCGACCCCGCCACCGAAGGGATCGGCAAGTGCCTCCCTGGACGTGCTCCCGCCGCCGACGTTGTTGACGAGGACGTCGAGGCGCGGGTCCAGGTCGAGCACGCTCTCGACCATCCGTTGCGCGGCAGCCGGTTCGGCGAGGTCGGCGGACACGAACCTGGCGCCGGTGGCCTGGAGTTCGGAGGTGGTTTCCCGAGACACGGCGACGACTTCGGCGCCTTCGGCGCGGAAGGCCCGGACGATCGCGAGGCCGATGCCCTTGCTCGCCCCGGTGACGAGGACACGCTTGCCGTCGAGATCGAGATCCATGACTGCTCTCCGTTCAAGGTCGCCCCCGTCTCGCGGTCGCGTTCCGGAGCTGCGGAGGCGCTGTGTGCGCCCGCTGTACGCTCACGCTAGACCCGTAAGTGGACGACATCGTCCGTTCAGCTCGAAGTGAGAGACATTGCCCGCTCAGCCATCTCACAAGCCGTCCGGGCACGTCGGCGAGGTGCCCGGCGACACAGACCCGGCGGCCCTGCGCGCCGATGCCCGGCGCAACCGGGAACGCCTCCTCGAAGCCGCGCGCGAGGTCTTCGCGGACCAGGGCGTCGACGCCCCCATGAGCGCCGTCGCCCGCCGCGCCGGCGTCGGCGTGGCCACCCTCTACCGCCGCTTCCCCACCCGCACCGCGCTCGCCACCGCCGCCTTCGCCGAGCAACTCGCCCTCTGCGCGGCAGCTTTCGACGAGGCTCTCGCCGACCCTGACCCCGCTCACGGCCTGTACGCCCTCCTGGAGAAGGTGTGCACCACACAGGTGACCGACCGCGGCTTCGCCACCGTGTTCCTCGATCAGTTCCCCGACACCCTTGACCACGATCACGAACGCGACCGCGCCGAGGACGCTCTGGCGCGGCTGGTTCAGCGTGCCCGCGAGACGGGACAGCTGCGCGACGACTTCGACCCCGCCGACATCACCCTCCTGCTCCTGGCCAACAGCGGCCTCGCCGGACAACCGAGAGAAACCGCCCTCGCCGCCTCCCGGCGCCTGCTCGCCTACCTCTTCCAGGCCTTCCAGACACCGCGCCCCGGCTCCCTCCCACCTCCCGCGGCGATGGAACTGCGCGAGATCCGCCGGCCTTCATGAGCGCTCCTTGACCGGACTATGAGCAAACGATGACGGCGGGCGGCCGGACGCTCGAAGGCTGTTGTGCTGGGGGCATGAACAGCAGGCACAAGTCCCGTCCCCGTTCCCCCCGCCACGCCCTGAGCACGGTCACCGCGGTCGCCCTGCTCGGCCTCACCACGGCCGGGTGCGGCGAGCAGGGCACCGGCACCCGGGACGAGGGGAACGGCAACCCGACGACGAGCACCGGCGCGAAGGTGCTGTGGCTGGGCGACTCCATCGCGGGCGCCGAGGCTCCCGCCCTGGGCGCGGCCCTGAAGGCCAGTGGGGTGGAGTTCGAGAACTCCTCCTCGGATGGCGGGGGCACGATCGTCGACAGCGGCGAGAAGATCACGCGGATGATCTCGGCCGAGACCTGGAAGCAACTGCGCAAGGACATCGAGTCGTTCCGTCCCACCGTGATCGCCTACCAGGTCACGACGTACGACTGGGGAAGCCCGGACCAGCAGCGGGCCGCCTACGAGAAGGCCGTGGACACGGCCGAGGACGCCGGGGCCAAGCTGGTGTTCGTCTCGCCGCCGCCCATCAAGATCGACGCGTTCTACCGGCCGCACGAGGCGCAGATGCGCACCGCCCCCAAGGCAGCCGCGGAAGTCGCCGGGAAGAGCGGTGGCACGGCGGCCTTCTTCGACGCCTCGCAGGTGTGGGGCACCGACGCCTCGGCGGCCAAGGCACAGCGCGCCGCGGACGGGATCCACAACTGCCAACAGGGAGCGGCCGCCTTCGCCAAGTGGTTCACCGACAAGCTCGGCGAGCAGGAGAACTTCACGCCGGCGTCGGTGGACTCCTGGGCCCGGGAATCCTGGACCGGCGACGAGCGATACGACAAGCTCGGCTGCGCCGCCTGACGGAACGGTCGACTTCATGCTCTCGCGTCTTCCGTCACCCGCACCCGCGCCCGCGCCCGGCCGCACGGTGCCCGCCCGGCGCCGTGTGACACGCCGCAGCGGGGTGGGCCGTGCGCACTTGGCAGCCCTCGACGGGCTGCGCGGGTTCGCGGTCGCGGCCGTGCTGCTCTTCCACGCCGGGCATCTGCGCGGCGGGTTTCTCGGCGTCGACCTGTTCTTCGTGCTCTCCGGCTACCTGATCACCGGGCTGCTCCTCGGCGAGGCGATGGGGCGCGGCCGGATCGCCCTGGCCGTGTTCTGGTCCCGCCGGGCCCGTCGCCTGCTGCCCGCTCTCGTCTGCGTGGTGGTCGTGACCGGAGCGGCCACATGGGCGTGGGGGAGCACGGCGCAGCTGCGCTTCGCGCTCGACGACATGCCCTGGGTCGGGGCCCAGGCGGTCAACTGGCACTACATCGCCGAGCAGGTGGGCTACTGGAACGCCTCCGACACCCGCGTCTTCGCCCACCTGTGGAGCATCGGCGTGGAGTGGCAGTTCTACCTGGTCTGGCCGCTGGTGGTGGCGGTGGCCGCCCGAGGACGGTGCGGTGAGCCGCTCGTGGCTTCGCTCGCCGGCGTGGGCGCCCTGGTCTCCCTCGCCCTGACCGTCTCGCTGGGGGCGGCGGTGGACACCACCCGCGCCTACGAGGGCACCGACACCCGTGGCGCCGCCCTGCTGCTCGGGGCGCTCGCGGCCACCGCGCCGGTGTGCGACCTCGCGCGCCGCGTGCCGCGCCGCGCCGCCGACCTCGTCTGCCTGGTCCTGGGGTGCGGGCTGCTGGCGGCGTGGACCGTGACCGAGGGCGAGACCGCGCCCCTGCTCTTCCGGGGCGGGCTCTTCCTGCACTCTCTCGCCGCGGCCGTGATGATCGTCCTGATGGCCCGGGTGCCGGGCACCCGGGCGGCACGGATCGCGGGCGGCCGCCTGCCGCAACGCCTGGGGGAGCTGTCGTACAGCCTGTATCTGTGGCACTGGCCGGTGTACCTGCTGCTGTTGCCCCGATTGTCGGGGCTCGGGGACCGGGGCGCGACCGTCGTCGCGATCGGGGTGTCGCTGGTGGCCGCGGCGGTGACGAAGCGGTTCGTCGAGGATCCGGTGCGGTTCCGGGCGGGGTGGGCGCGCGGCAGGCGCGGAGTGATCGCGACGGCCGCGGCGGCCCTGGCCGGAGTCGTCCTGTGGGCGGCGGTGCCGGAGCCGGTGCCGGGGGCGGGCACGGTCGACATCGGCCGGTTGGAGTGACCCCCGGCCCCGGCCCCCCCGGGCCTCCTGACGGCTCACACAATGGTCGGAACAACACGCTCACCGTGGAAGGGAATCCGTGAAGGGAATCCGTACATGAGCCGTGTCCTGTTGATCGAGGACGATCCGGCCGTGCGCCGCGGTGTCGTCCTGGGCCTGGCCCGCAACGGGCACGAGACCGAGGCGGTCGGCACCGGCGAGGACGGTCTCGACGCCCTGGTCGCCATCAAGCCGGATCTGGTGCTCCTCGACCTGATGCTGCCCGGCATGAGCGGCCTGGAAGTATGCCGCCGCATCCGCGAGACCAGCCAGGTCCCCATCGTGATCCTCTCCGCGCGCGGCGACGACATCGACGTGGTGATCGGCCTGGAGACGGGCGCCGACGACTACGTCGTCAAGCCCGCCGGCGCCGCCGTCATCGAGGCCCGGATGCGCGCGGTGCTGCGCCGCGTCGCCCCCTCCCCGGGCGGCGGCGACACCGGTGCCGGTCCGACCTCGGTGGGCGATCTCGAGATCGACCGCGACGCGCTGATCGTCCGCAAGTACGGCGAGGAACTCCCTCTGGCCCCCTCGGAGTTGAAGCTGCTGCTCTTTCTCAGCGCCGCCCCGGAGCGGACCTTCAGCCGCCAGCAGCTGCTGGAGGACATCTGGGAGCACAGCTACTACGCGGACGCCCGCCTGGTCGACGCCTGTGTGATGCGGCTGCGCGCCAAGATCGAAGCGGATCCCCGCCGCCCGGTGTACGTCCAGACCGTACGTGGCTTCGGCTACCGCTTCGGCCCGCTGCCCGCATGAAACCCATCCTGCCCCGCGGGCTGCGGCCACGCCTGGTCGTCGCGTTCGTCCTCGTCGCCGCGCTCAGCGCGTCGATCACCGCCCTGCTCACCTTCCGGCAGGCCCGCAGCTCGATCCTGGACCGCACCCAGAACAGCGCCGTCCGCGAACTGCGCCTCCAGATCGCCTCGCTCGCCCCCAACCTCCCGGCCGATCCCACCGACGTGGATCTGCGCATCTTCGCGCGCCGGCTGGACAGCGCCTCGGACGCGCACGGCCGGCACACGGCCGTCGCCCGCGACGGCGGGCCGCTCATCGGCACCGCGAGCGGCGTCAGCGGCGCCCTGCGCGACGCGGCGGAGAACGGCGACGCCACCTTCTACGAGCGGGTCGAGCACGCCGACGGGCCCCGGCTGCTCATCGGCATGCCGATCAGCTACACCGGTGGGCGTGAGGGAGCGCGGAAACCCTCGGGGCTGGTCGCCTACGCCGTCCTGTCACTGGACGGCGAACAGGCCGACGTCTCCGCCCTGATCACCGCGGCCTGGGCGGGCGCCGTCCCCACGCTCGCCTTCGCCGTCGTGCCCGCCCTGTTCGCGGCCCACCGGGTGCTGCGTCCCGTACGGCAGCTGCGTACGGCCGCCGAGAAGATCACCTCGGGCGCCCTGGACACCCGCCTGGACATCGTCGGCAAGGACGAACTCGCCGCGCTGACCGGCACGTTCAACACCATGGCGGCCGCACTGGAGCGGGACGGCGCGGAACTGCGGCGGATGGAGGCCCATGCCCGCCGGTTCGCCGCGGACGTCTCGCACGAGCTGCGGACGCCGCTCGCCGCCATGGCCGCCGTCACCGACGCCCTCGACGAGGACGCCCGCTCCGGCATCCTGCCTCCGGACACCGCCGACGCGGTCCTCCTCATCAGCGACGAGACCCGCAAGCTGACCGGCATGGTCGAGGACCTCATGGAGATCTCCCGCTTCGACGCGGGTGCGGCGGTGTTGCACCTGGACGACGTGAGCCTGCGCACCGTCGTCCACAAGACGCTTCACCTGCGCGGCTGGCGCGAGCCGGACGAGGTGATCACCGAGCTACCCGAGGACGACCCGCGCATCCGGGTCGACGCGCGGCGCATCGACGTCGTCCTCGCCAATCTGATCGGCAACGCGCTGCGCCACGGCGCCGCTCCCGTCACGGTCCGGGCGACCGCCACGCGGGAGTCCCTGGTGATCGACGTCGCCGACGCGGGCCCCGGCATCCCCGACGAGGTCCTGTCGCACGTCTTCGACCGTTTCTACAAGGGGGACGCCGCCCGGGGCCGGTCCGAGGGAAGCGGCTTGGGACTCGCCATCGCGAGGGAGAACGTACGGCTGCACCACGGCGCCCTCACCGCCGCCAACCTCCCCGGCGGCGGCGCGGTGTTCACCATCACGCTTCCCCTCACCCCCCGGCAGGAGGACCAGCCATGAAGCGCCGACTCACCTGTCTCGTAGCCGTGGTGGGCGTGCTGTCGGCGGGCTGCGGGATCGGCTCCACCGGCCCGGTCCGAGCCGGCGCCCCGGCGTCCGGCCTCCGCGAACCGGGGTCCTCGCACCACTATGCCCGGCTCTACTTCGTCGGCCCGTACGGCATTCAGGCCGTCACCCGCGAGGTCGACGCCCCTCCGAACCCGCAAAAGGCACTCGACCTGCTCCTCAGGGGCCCCGACGCCGCCGAACGCGCTCGCGGCCTGAGCACCGAGGTACCTCCACTCGACGGGGGGCTGGTCGCGCAGGGCGCCGACGGCGCCGTGGACGTGCGCCTCCCCGTGACCGTGGCGAACATGACCCGTGGTGGCGGTCTCGGGCTCAGCCAGGTCATCTGCACCGCGGCCGGTGCCCAGGCGTCCGACAGCGGACGATCCCCCGAGGTGGACGTACGGGTCTACGAGGAGGGCTACGAGACACCCTGGACCGTCCGCTGCGACGCGGCGGGCGACGTCGTTCCGGTGCCCGCCCCGTAGCCCCTCGCGGGTGCGACGACGGCAGCCGGGCGAGCGTCAGGAGAGGCTCGGCAGACCTGTCAGATCCCGCAACGCGGCGAGGACCTGACGGTTGTCCCGGAAGTGGACGGCGTGCCAGCCCCGCCGTCGGGCCGCGGCACAGTTGCCCGCGAGGTCGTCGACGAGCACGCAGTCCTCGGGGGCGACACCGGCCGTCCCGGCCGCCAGGTCGAAGATCCTCGGGTCGGGTTTGCGGACGCCGACCTTGCACGAGTCGATGAGACAGTCGACGTCGCCGGCCGGGGCGACGATCGCCCGCCAGTACGGCTCCCACTCGACGACGTTGTTCGACAGGATGCCCACGCGGAACCCGTTGTCACGGGCGCTCCGCAGGGCGCCCACCATCACCGGGTTGGCCGTGACACCGTCGAACCACTGCTCGCCGAAGCCCTCCAGGCGGGCACGGCTCAGATCGAGCTCCGGGTGACGGTCGGTCAGGACACGGCGGAGACGGCGCCCCCACTCGGCCTCCGTGAGAGCGGCGAGCTCGACGGGCGCCAGGGTCGGCATGCCCAGCTCGTCCGCGACCTCCTTCATGGCGGCCTGCAGTTGCGCGGGCGCGATGCCGGTCTTGCGGTGGTAGGCGTCGTACAACTCGTCCAGGGGCGGCGAGAGTACGCCGCCGAAGTCGAACCAGACCATGGGCAGGGGCATACGGAGGGCCCTCCTGTTCAGCAGGCATGGTGCGCCGGGGCCTGGGCCGAGGCAGGGATGAGGAACCGGCCGATGGGGCTGGTGCACCGCAGGGCGACCTCGGCCGTGGAGATCACGGCCTTCTCCTGGAGCATCTCCATACGGAAGACGGCCGCGCCCGGCGTCGCCCGGTCCTCGACCAATTCGGCTTGGCACACGGTGGGCAGTTCGAACTCACCGAACCGTGTGAAGGCGGCCGCGCAGTGCGTCAGCGTCAGCCGCCGGGGCGACAGGCCCAGCAGTTCGTGGGCCGCGTGCAGGGCGGTCTGCCGGTATGCCTCGAAGAACAGCGCACCGGGGATGTGGTCGAGCGGGTGGTCGAACAGAGCCGGATGCGCCTGGTCGACGATGATTTGAGCCACGACCTGGCGTCCGACGGCCGCCGCATTCGCCAGGACGACGTTGTCGGGCGAGCGCCGCCCGACCGCGGCAGGGCTGAGCCGGCGGCCATGGGGGTGCGGGCGCGGAGTCTCCAGGTCGAGGGCGGCACGGCCGCGTGCACGCAGCTTGTCCCACGCCTCGCCGGGCATCCACTGGATGGTCATGGTCATGGATGCGGCGTCGTGGCCGTCGACGGCCAGCCGCATCTCCAGGGTGACGCCGACGAGCTCGGCGCCGCGGTGCTTCTCGCCCGTGACGGTGATGGTCAGCAGCCCCCGCCCGGGCAGCCGCCCGATCTCCAGCGCAGTGGTGTCGAGGACGGTGAACTCGCCGGAATTGAAGCTGAATTTGCTGCCCAGCGGGACGGCGCAGTGTTCGTGGGCGACCAGGATGGAGGTCTGTCGGAACACTTCGAGTAACAGAAGCGGGTCGTAGGCGGCCGGATTCACCAGGTGGTCGCTGTAGTAACTGTGGACGCGCGGCAATTGCGCCGCGACGAGGAACTCATTGTCGGAACGGCGCCGAGTATCGGTCAGAAACACCTCGCAGATGGCGGCGCGATGTACGAGCTGCCGGGAGACGGTTGCCGCGTAGGACAGGGCATTGTTTTCCGAAACGGACATGTCTTGCACTCCCTCGAACCAGGAAGGGTGAAAAGCGCCTCTCAGGACTCCTGCTCCTCGAAGCTCTGTGTGCCGAGCACGGCGAGTAGTTCCAGTTTGGCGACCGAGTCGGTCCCGACAGCGGGGGTGAACCAGAGCAGTCGCTGCCGTCCGTCCTCGCTGAACAGGTTCAGACAGTTGACCTCGAGAAGTCCGAGCTCCGGGTGTATCAGGCGTTTTCTGTCGTGGCGCCGGAACGAGACGTCGTGCTGCGCCCAATGCTCGGAGAATTCGGGACTCCGCGTGCTCAGTGCCGTGATCATCGCGCGGACATCGGGGTCAGCGCCGCGCCGGGCCGAGGCCGCCCGCAGGTCGGCCACGAAGGAGCGGGTGTGCTCGGCATGGTCCTCGGGCGGGTAGAGCGCCCGCGCTCGCGGGTCGGTGAACCACCGGTACAGGAAGCTCGCGGACCATCCGGTCGTGGCCGGCGGCGGACCGAGCAGCGCACGGGCCGCCGGGTTCTGTACGAGCATGACGCGCAGGTCGGTGACCACCTGGGCCGGTGTGCCCCCCAGTCGGTGCATCAAGTCCAGCATCCCCGGGTGGACATGGTCGGCCGGACTGCCGGACGGGGGCACCGGACGGCCCGCCAGGGCGAAGAGGTAGTCGCGCTCGTCCCGGCTCAGTCGGAGTGCCCGGGTGAGCGCGGCGAGCATCTGCTCCGAGGGTTGGACGCCCGCCCCGCGCTCCAGCTCGATGTAGTAGTCGACCGAGACACCGGCCAGTTGAGCGACCTCTTCACGGCGAAGACCCGGTACACGGCGGCGTGGCCCGGTCGGTAGGCCGACATCCGCGGGTCGAATGCGATCACGGCGTGACCTCAGAAAGCCACCCAGTTCCGAAAGATTCACACCACCACCCTGACCTGAACGGACCCGGCGTTCCAGGGGTTGCCGACCCCCGCCAGGCCGGGCAGCGGTTGTGCGGGAGGGTGGATCCGACCCGTGCCGTGCGACAGGGGCAGGCCCGTGCCGCGGTTGGCGTGGGCGATGATCTCCGCGGTGATGGAGAAGGCGGTCTCCTCGGGAGTCCGGGCACCGAGGTCCAGGCCGATCGGTGAGTGCAGACGGGCCAGCTGCTCCTCGGGCACGCCGGCTTCCCGGAGCAGGTCGACGCGGCGGTCGTGGGTCCGTCGGGAGCCCATGGCGCCGACGTAGCCGACGGGGAGGGCGAGCGCCGACCGCAGCAGGGGGATGTCGAACTTGGCGTCGTGGGTCAGGACGCAGACGGCGGTGCGGGCGTCGGTCTCGGTGGCCGCGAGGTAGCGGTGGGGCCAGTCGGTGACGATCTCGTCGGCGTGCGGGAAGCGGGCCCGCGTGGTGAAGACGGGGCGGGCGTCGCACACGGTGACGTGGTAGCCGAGGAAGCGGCCGGCCTGACTGAGGGCGGCGGCGAAGTCGACGGCGCCGAAGATCAGCATGCGGGGGCGGTGTGCGTGGGTGTGGACGAGGACGGTCAACCTCGTGGGGCACGTGTCGGCTTCGCCGCCGACCTCGACGCGTGCGGTGCGTCCCGCGCGGAGCAGCGCACGGGCGTGCGCCGCGACCACCTTGTCCTCGTTCGCACCGCCGAGGGAGCCGTCGTGCGTGCCGTCGAGGATGCCGTCGTGGGGACCGCCGTCGGATACGCGGAGGGTGCGGCCGAGGAATTCCCGGGGGCCGTCGATGACGTGGGCCACGGCGCAGGGGCGGCCCGCGAGCACGGCCTCCAGGGCGGCGGCGAGGTGCGCCTCGGCGGCGGGGTCCACGCGCTGGACCAGGACCTCGATCTCGCCACCGCAGGTCAGGCCGACGGCGAAGGCGTCGTCGTCGGAGTAGCCGAAGCGGGTGCGAACCGGTGGCCCGCCGTGTGCCAGGACGTGCCGGCACAGGTCGTAGACCGCCGCTTCGACACAGCCGCCGGAGACGCTCCCGACCGCGGTGCCCTCCGTGTCGACGGCGAGGGCGCTGCCGACGGGCAGGGGTGCGCTGCCGCTGACGTCGGTGACGGTGGCGAGGGCGAAGGGACGAGCCCTGCCGTACCACTGGTGCAAGGTGTACGCGATGTTCAGCATCGCCGGCCTCCGTGGGTAGGTGCGCCTTCACCGCTCGGGATCCCGGGGTGGTCCGGTGAGTGCACCGGCCGCCCGAGGTCTCAGAGCAGTGCTTCCGTGGTGATGGGCAGGTGGCGGATGCGGCGGCCGGTGGCGTTGAACACGGCGTTCGCGATGGCGGGCGCCACTCCGACGATGACGATCTCGCCCAGACCCTTGACCCCGATCGGGTCGGCCTCGAAGTCCTCCCCCTCGATGTAGATCGCCTTCATCTCGGGCATGTCGGCGTGGGTCGGCACGAGGTAGTCGGCGAGGTTGGCGTTGACGATCCGCCCGTCGCGGTGGTCGGTGACCGTGTGTTCGAGGAGGGCCTGGCCGATACCGCCGGTCATGGCTCCGATGGCCTGGCTGTCGGCGAGTCTCGGGTTGATGATCCGGGCGGCGTCGTACACGCCGACCATGCGCCGGACCCGTACCAGGCCGAGGCGGGCGTCGACGGCCACCTCGGCGAAGGTCGCGGCGTAGGCGTAGAAGGAGAACCTCTCCGATTCCGGCGCCCCGGCGTACGAGCCGAGCGCTTCGAGGTGGCTGCGGTCGTTGCGGGCCAGGAGCCGCCGGTACGTCTCCCCGCGGGTGGGATCGTCCTTCACGAACAGCCGGCCGCCGCGTACCGCGACGTCGGCGGGGTCGACGCCGTGCAGCGGTGAGTCCTCGTCCTGGACCGCGAGCGTGATCGCCTGCCGGCGCAGCTTGTCGCAGCCGTCCTGGACGGCGGATCCGACACTGGCCATGGTCCTCGAGCCGTGGTGGCCGGGAGCCAGGGGCAGGTCGGAGTCGCCGAGCCGGAAGGTGATCTGGCGCATGGTCAGGCCGAGGGCGTCGGCGGCGACCTGGGTCATCGACGTGGCCGTGCCGGGGCCCATGTCGCTGGTGGCGGACTGCACCAGGGCGGTGCCGTCGGCGTCGAGCCTGACCGAGGCCTGGGCCTCGCTGCGCGCGGTGTCGTACACACCGGCGGCCATCCCCATGCCGATGAGCCAGTCGCCGTCACGCGTCGAGCGGGGCTTGGGATTGCGGCGGTGCCAGCCGAACTCGCGGGCCCCCGCGCGGTAGCAGTCGCGCAGGCGTCGGGTGGAGAACGGCAGCCCACTGGACTCGTCGTCGGAGGGTTCGTTGCGCAGCCGCAGTTCGATCGGGTCCAGGCCCAGTTCGTGGGCGAGTTCGTCCATCGCCGTCTCGACGCAGAACGCGCCGCTGGAGTAGCCGGGGCCACGCATCCACGTGGGCGTGTTCACGTCCAGCGGTACATGGCCGTACACCTGGCGGACGTGGGGTGTGCTGTAGAGCATCCGACCGGCGGCGAGAACGTCTTCGCTGTGCCTTTCGTAGCGGGAGGACTCGGTGCGGACGTCGTGCACCGACGCGGTCAGACGGCCCCGCCGGTCGCTGCCCAGCCGCAGGTCGTACTCGTACGCGGGCCGGTACCCCACGCCGAAGTACGTCTGCCTGCGGGTGAGGACGAGTTTCACGGGGCGTTTCACCTCGCGGGCGGCCAGGGCCGCGATGGAGGTGTGCACCCAGGTCCGGCCGCCGCTGCCGAAGGCGCCGCCGACGGCCGGCGAGATGACGCG
This sequence comes from Streptomyces olindensis, assembly GCA_000696115.1. Taxonomy (GTDB): domain Bacteria; phylum Actinomycetota; class Actinomycetes; order Streptomycetales; family Streptomycetaceae; genus Streptomyces; species Streptomyces olindensis. The sequence goes on along the minus strand of JJOH01000007.1, from coordinate 161,468 downwards.
GATCTTGTCCGGCGACATGCCGAACTCGGCGGCCATGGTCTCCACGGTGCCCTGCACGTGCTGGGTCTTCTCCCAGAGCGTGAGCCGGTCGCCGTCCCAGCGGGCGACGGTGCCGGCCGGCTCCATCGGGTTGTGGTGGTTGCGGGCCATCCGGTACGCCAGGTCCAGCGTGACGTCGGCGGACTCCAGGGCCCGGTCCGCGTCACCGCGCGCGTAGGTCTCGGGATCGTCCGCGGGATCGGCGGCGCCCAGGTCGGTCGAGGGAGGCCGGGCGTCGTAGGAGACCTTCACCAGGCTCGCCGCGTGCTGTGCCGTCTCCAGCGTGGTCGCCACCACGACCGCGACGGGCTGCCCGAAGAACCGGACGCGGTCGTCCTGGAAGGGGCGCAGCGCCTCACCGGGTGGGAACCCCGGTTCACGGTGCGGCAGCTTGGGGGCGTTGAGGTGGCTGATCACTTTGACGACGCCGGCCTGGGCTTCGGCGGCACGGGCGTCGATGCCGGTGACCCGGCCGCGGCCGACGCTGCTGTCGACGATGACCGCGTGCACGACCCCGTCGGGGCTGTTGTCCGCGGCGTACTTCGCCTGCCCGGTGACCCTCAGCCGGGCGTCGACCCGCGGGACCGCCGCCCCGACCGCTGCCTGTGGCTGGCTCACTGGGTGCCTCCTACGGTGCGCAGCTGACGTTCGACGGTGCGTTTGAGCAACTCCACCTTGAAGCCGTTGTGCCGGAGGGGACGCGCCCCGTCGGTCGCCTGCTCCGCGGCCTCGGCCCACAGCCCGTCGGAGGGGCGTTCGCCGATGAGGTGGCGCTCGACGGCGGGCAGTCTCCAGGGCACGGTGCCCACGCCCCCGGCGGCCACCTTCGCCTCGCGGATCACTCCGCCTCCGACATGCAGGGCGACGGCCGCCGAGGTGAGGGCGAACTCGTAGGACTGCCGGTCGCGCACTTTCAGATAGCCGGATTTCAGGGGACGCGGGTGGGCCGGGACCTCCACGGCCGTGATCAATTCGCCTGGGCGGAGGGCCTGTTCGCGGTGCGGGGTGCTGCCCGGCCGGAGCAGGAAGTCGGCGAAGGGCAGGCTGCGTGCGCCGTCCGGGCCCAGCAGGTGCACGGTCGCCTCCAGCGCCGCGAAGGCGACGGCGACGTCGGAGGGGTGGGTGGCCACGCACCTGTCGGAAGTGCCCAGGATCGCGTGGCCGCGGTTGTAGCCGTGCAGCGCGGCGCATCCGGCGCCGGGCTCGCGCTTGTTGCAGTCGGCGGTCACGTCACGGAAGTAGGTGCACCGGGTGCGCTGCATGATGTTGCCGCCGATGGTGGCCATGTTCCGCAACTGGGCCGAGGCGCTCAGTTCCAGCGCCTGCGAGATGACGGGGTACAGGGCGCGTACGCCCCGGTGGGCGGCGGCCTCGGACATTCTCACCAGTGCGCCGATGCGCAGCCCCCCGCTCTTGGTGACGACGATCTCGCCCAGGGGCAGCGGGCTGATGTCGACCAGCGAGCCCGGGTGTTCGACGGTCTCCCGCATCAGGTCGACGAGGGTGGTGCCGCCGGCGATGTAACGCCCGCCGTGCCGACCGGCACTGAGGGCTTCGCGCGTGTCCGCGGCCTTGGTGTAGGTGAAGGGGTACACGGGAATCGGTCCTCACTTCCTGCCCGCGGCCTGCTCGATCGCGCGCTCGATCTTCACGTAGCAACCGCAGCGGCACAGGTTGCCGCTCATCCACTCCCGGATCTCCTCCGGCGAGCCGGTGTGCCCCTCCTGGATGCACGCGACGCCCGACACGATCTGTCCCGGCGTGCAGAAGCCGCACTGGAAGGCGTCCTGGTCGATGAACGCCTGTTGCAGGGGGTGCAACCGGTCGCCCTTCTCCAGGCCCTCGACCGTGGTGACCTCGGCGCTCTCCAGCCGCACCGCCAGCGTCAGGCAGGAGTTGACCCGGCGTCCGTCGACCAGCACCGTGCAGGCGCCGCAGGCCCCGGCGTTGCAGCCCTTCTTCGCACCGGTCAGGCCCAGGCGCTCACGCAGCAGGTCGAGGAGCGAGGTGCGGTTGTCGATCGTGACGGTGTGCCGGACGCCGTTGACCGTCAGGGAGACGCGGCTGCCGGGAGCCGCCTCGGCGGCCACCGCCGCCTCGGCGCCGAGCGGAGGCGGCCCGGCGACCAGGCCGCCGGCCACGACCGTTCCGCCGATGGCCGTGCTCGTGGCGATGAAGGCACGTCGCGAGGGCGCCGAGGAGGACGCAGGGGGGTCAGCGGGAGGAGTTAAAGCTGGTTCGGGACGTTCGGTGGACATGTCCACGCTCCCTCGGTGTGGGTACGGGTGATCGTGAAGGGTTCCGGGCGTCCACCCAGCCTTCAGCACTCGACTCACCGTCATCCAGCGGCTGTTGTACCAAGCATGTTCATTCGGTCCCGCTCGTCCCCGGTGGCGCAGGACACGTTCATGACAGGATTGCGCTGGGGAAAGGTCAGGGAAGTCATAGGGGTGCCCAAGATTGACGTGAAGGGATGACCCGTGACGTCCACTGCGCCTCCCCCCATTCCTAGGGCCGCAGGATCGTTCCCGTTTATCGGCCACGCTCTGAAAATGCGCGACAACCTCGGCTTCATCGACTCGCTGCGCGATACACGGGAACCACTCGTCGAAATCGTCCTGCAACCCGGGACGCGCACCGTCGTGGTCCAGGACCCGGCCCTGATCCACCAGATGCTCAAGGCCCTGGGGCCCAGCCTCGACAAGGGCCGGCTCTACGACAAGCTGGGCGAGCTGCTGGGCGACAGTGTCGTCACCGCCACCGGCCGGAACCACGTACGCAAACGCCGCCAGCTGCAACCGGCGTTCGCCCACACCGAGATCAGCCGGTACGTCGACATCATGCGCGCCGAGGTGACGGCCACGGTCGCCGGCTGGGAGCCCGGACGGACCCTCGACGTACGCGAGGCGATGGTCGGGCTCAGCCTCGACATGCTGGCCAAGACGGTGTTCGCCGGCAGTCTCGACGACGCCGTCTTCCGCCAGCTGCGCAGCGACCTGTCGGTGGTGATGAACGACGTCGGTGTGCGCATGATGCTGCCCGACTGGGTCGAGCGCCTGCCGCTGCCCTTCAACCGCCGCTTCGACCGGGCCCGGGCCGGCGTACGGGCCACCATCAACACCGCCGTCGACGAACTGCAGGCCTCCGGGCACGACACCGGGGACATGCTCTCCATGCTGCTGCGTGCCATCGACGAGGAGACCGGCCAGCCGCTGACCGGACATCAGATCTCCTCCGAGATCTTCACCCTGGCCGTGGCGGGCACCGAGACCACCGCGTCGGTGCTGTCCTGGACCCTGTACGAACTCGCCCGCCACCCCGGCATCGAGGCCAGGGTCCTGGCCGAGCTGGACGCGGTCCTCGGCGAACGGCCGGTCGCCTTCGACGACGTGCCCCGGCTGCCGTACCTGAACCGGGTGATCACCGAGACCCTGCGGCTGCACCACCCCGGCTGGCTGGTCACCCGCCGCACCATCGAGGAGACCCGGCTCGGCGCGTGGACGCTGCCCGCCGGCACCGAACTGGCCTACTGCCAGCACGCCCTGCACCGCGACCCCGAGCGCTTCCCCGACCCGCTCACGTTCGACCCGGACCGGTGGAACGACGCCGCGCAAGAACTCCCGCCGGGCGCGTTCCTGCCCTTCGGGGAGGGCAAGCACAAGTGCATGGGGGACCGTTTCGCCCTCACCGAGATGGTCACGGCGCTCGCGACGATGCTGCGTTCGGTACGGCTGGAACTCGCCGAGGGCCAGGTCATCCGCCAGGTCGCCCGGCTCACCGTACGGCCGCGCGCGCTGCGGATGACCGTCCGCCCCCGAGAACCGTCCCGAGCCGGGGCCGGCCTCTAGCGTGTCTCTTCGCTGGGGGCCGACGACGAGCGCGCGCCGCGCCTGCGCGGAAAAGCCACAGCTTGTCCACCGTGCGGTGTTCCGGTTGCTGGTCGGTGAGGTTCCGGAGGGCTTCCCGGTGCGTCATGCCGATCCTCGGGGCGGCGCCTTACGCTGTGCTGCAACCCGGACCACCTGGAAGCCGTGCCGAAGAAGGACGCTCTGTCCCCACGGCCACGCGTACAGGCCGGAGAACGCGTATCGGACATGCCGCGCCCAGAGGGTCAAGAGCCGTCGGGTTCCCCGGGCTGTGTGAGATTTCGTGATACGTGAGAGGGTCTGAGGCGTGAGTGAGACACCGTCGAACACCCTGCAATACCGCTTTGACGGGCCAGAAGAGGCTCCCGTCCTGATCCTGGGTCCCTCCCTGGGTACCACCTGGCACAGGTTGTAGAGACCGTCTGTGGGCGTCCAGGCCAGTCCAAGATGAGCGCGTAATGCCAGGTCAGGGCATTCTGGTCCGGGGGAGTCGACGCAGTTGGTGATAGACGTGTGACAGCGGCGTGCGACGAGAAGCCCCGCGGGTGCGGCCCGGCGGGGCTACTGAGTACGTGGGGTTTCTTGTCCGCCGTGAGCACCGCCGCACTCGGGGTCTCCTCTCCCGAGCGCCCGAAGCATGGACGCGGTGACGACACGCGTCTTACGGCCGACGCACAGATCCGACCCGGGAACTCTTCGCGACCAACCAAGTCGTAGCCTTCACCTCTGCAAAGTCCAACGCCTTTGGCGCATTGCGGTCCACTTTCCTGTAGGCCCCCTCCATACGGGCTCCGTGCCACGACGAAGCCCCGCCGGGGCTCGGCGGGGCTTCTGTGCACAGAGGTTGTGACGGAGTGCAGCGGCCGGCGTGGGCACCGTTGTACTCCGGCTCTCCGCGGGCCAGGTCAGTCGTCCCCGGTGGTCCGGCTCACCAGTGCGCCGTACGCCAGTTGCAGCGCGTCCGCGCCGGCCAGTGCCGCGAGCGCGCCCATGGCGGTCCGGGTTGCCCGCGGCCACAGCAACTGGCCGGCGGTCAGGGTGGACACCACCCAGACGCTCGTGCAGAAGGGGCAGGTCACCAGCTCGCCGACGGTGTCCCTGCCGTCCTCCGGCTCCGCCTCCTCGTGCAGCTCGGCGGGGCCCTGCGGGCCGACGTACCGCGTGAAGGGCGCGCGCAGCGGGCTGGTGACGGACGCCTTGCTCAGGAGCCTGCTGAGCCGGAAGGTGGCGACCGAGGTCAGGACCACGTCCCAGGGGTGGGGCCGGTCGGGCAGGGGGCACCCGCGCAGCCGTACCGCCGTGGCCCAGGCCGCCGTGTACGCCCCGAACCCCGTCATGGACGCGAGATAGCCGCCCAGCGGCCGGTCGTGCCCTGCGGAGTACCGTCGTCCGGTGCGCCGGGCAAGATCGCGCAGGCGTGGTGCGAGGCGGTTGTCCGTCTTGTCAGCTACGGCGTCACCTGTGGTCTCAGCCTTGTTGTCAGGCGTGGTGGCCAGGGGATCCATGGGTCACACCTTCCTCCGCGGAGCCCGGTTCCCGCTCTGTCTCCCGGCTGCTGTCCGTGTGCTCCGCCCGGTCGTCCTGGCGCAGGCGTATCTCGACGTGGCCGTCGGTGATCCGAGTGTCGAAGGCGGGCTGGGGAGCGGTGGCGGGGCCGCGTACGTTCCAGCCGTCGGAGAGGCGGAAGACGCTTCCGTGCCAGGGGCACTGGACGCATCCGTCGGCGATCGTGCCCTCGGACAGCGGGCCGGCGAGGTGGCTGCACCGGTCGGCCAGCGCGTGGACGGTGCCGCCGGTTTCGCGCACGACCAGGACCGGTACGTCGTCCACACTGCGCCGCACGGGCCGGCCGGCCGGGAACTCGTCCACGGTGCCGATCCGGTGCCAGCCCTCCGTGACCACGTGCGGCACCTCTTCGGCGTGGTTCGCGCCGGATGCCTGACGGTAGGCGAGGTGGCCGCCCAGCATGCCGCCGACTCCGACCGCCGTCAGTCCCAGCAGGCCGTAGGCTCGGCCGGCCGCGTGGCGTCCCCTGAGGCGGCAGGTGAGTGAGGTGGCGTACAGCGCGGCGGCTGTCACGTTGCTCAGGGCGTGCACCAGGCCGACGCGTTGCTGCTGGCGGTGCAGTTCCGCCCAGTCGGTCCAGCCCGCCAGGGCCGCGGGGGCGGCGGCGGTCAGACCGACGCCGATAAGCACTTCCGCTTCACGGGAGCGGCCGGGCCGCAGATCGAGCAGGGCCGCGGACAGCCAGCTGCCGATCGGCACCTGCACCATCAGCGGATGCACGGGGTGGCCCAGCCACCTTCCGTGCAGCGCGTCCCGGCCGCGACCGAGCGGCAGGGCACGCACACCCCGGCCGATCGCGTCGATCACCGCATCGGCCCGGGGCCCTCGTTCCAGGCGGTCCAGCAGCCACAGGACCCGGTTCTGCCGCATCCGACGGCGTGGCGTCGTGGTCATGAGCAGCCGGGTCCCCACCTGCACATATCGCAAACGGCCGACCAGGCCGGATGAACGCCGGCAGCGGCCCCACGTCAAGAGCAGGTGGGCGAGGACCCGCCGCGGCAAGGCGGCATGGACTGCCTGTTCCTCAGGGATGGCCACCCGGGTCGCGGAGTGGGTCCGGTACTGACGGAGGCTGTGCCGGCTGAAGCGTGCGCACTCGGCCTCAGCCAGGTGCGGTGGCAGACCGCGAGGAGAGGCGACGTTACTTCCTGTCTGTCGACCAGAAGTCCGTCGTCCAGAAGCCGGTCATCAGACGCGACTGGGATCCGATGACGGGTACCTGGGGGGACCGCCGGGCTGCTCGTCCTCGGCCTGAGGGGAACGAAGGAGGAAACCGTGCAGCGGCCTGATGAGGAACTGCTGGATTTCGATACCGGCGAGCTGGAGGACTGGGACGAGGAGCGCACACGAGCGGCCCTCGACGGCGAACACGGCACGCTCTACCGCAACCACCTCGACATCGCCCTGCACCTCGACCAGTGGGCGGAGGCCGAAAGCCGACGCACCGACACGGACGCGCGCTACAAGGCGGGCTACACCCAGGCCCTGCGGGACACGGCCGCGTTCCTGCGGCAGACCTACTACCTTCCCTGAGCCGGGCGAAGGATTTCGCCCGGACGCCCGGACGCCCGGAGTCCTGGCCCACTTCATGATCTGGCCGGCGCCGTTCCGCCCGCCGTGCCGGGCCCCGTGGGTTTCCTTCGATCGTGCGCGGGGGACCCGACGCCCGTGGTGGCATACGGAGCAGAGCAGCGGGTGCGCCTGCCGGCGCTGCGGGCGGGCTGGCTGACGCAGACGTTCGCCCACTGGCCGTTCCGGCCTGACGCGGTCCAGGCGCTCCTGCCCGGGGGACTGGTCGTGGACGAGTACGAGGGGGCCGCCTGGGTGGGGCTCACCCCCTTCGTCATGGCGGACGTGCGACCACCCGGCGTCCCCGCCGCGCTGCCCGGCCTGCCGACGTTCGCGGAGACCAACCTGCGCACGTACGTACGGCACCGTGACGGCCGGGACGGGCTCTGGTTCCTGTCCATCGAGGTCGCCTTCCCCCCGATGGTGGCGGCCCGCGCCATCGGCGCCCCGTACAACCCGGGCACCCTCCGCGTGTCCACGGACGGGGACACCGTCTCGTACTCCGGTTCCCGATGGATCGGTGACGCCTCCTACCGCCTGGTCGTCCGGCCTGGCGACCCGATCGAGCCGACGGAGCGGGACGTGTGGCTGACCTCGCGCTGGCGGGCGTACACTCGCAGGCTCGGCATGCTCTGGGAGACGCCCGTCGAGCACGAGCCGTGGCCGCTGGCCACCGCCGGCGTCGATGTACTGGAGGAGACACTGACCGCCGCGTCGGGCCTGCGGGAAGCCCCCCTCGGTGAGCCCCTGGTGCACTTCTCGGAAGGAGTCAGGCATGTACGGCTCGGGCCCTCCAGGCCGTGCGTCCTGGAGCGCCTCTCCCAGCCTTCCTGACTCCCCTCGACGGCATACCGGCCCCGTCACGCGACGCCCGCGCGTGCGCTTCGACGGCTGGATCGCGGGCATGGGCACCTCCTCCGGCACACGGATCGTGCTCGGACACTGGCAACGGTCACCCTTCGGAGCGTTCAGCGACGTGATGCTGGAGCGGGCCGACGGGCACAGGCTGCTGCTGGCCCCACACGCGAGACAGCGGACTTCATCAGCGGCACCTACGTCTTCGACACGGTCCATGTCGTCCCGGTCGAGGTGAGCGTCACGGACGACGCCTGGACCATCACCGCCGGGCCACTCGACCTGCGTTTCACCACCGGCCGGCGAGGGCTTCTGGGCTTCGCGCTGCGGACCGTGCCCGGCGCACTCGCCCGCCGTCCGGCATGGAGCGCGCTGACAGACCGGCCCGCCCCCCTGCTGCTGCCCGGCGTGCGCACCCGCGGCAGCGCCGGACAGGGCCGCCGGGAGTGGTACGGCGCCCGGGACCTGCTGCCGATCCGTGCCGTCTCGGCCGCCTACGGAGGCGCGGACCTCGGGGCGATGGCACCCGTCGAGCCGCCCGTACGCTTCGGGTTCGGTTCGGCACCGAGGAACCCCTCCGTCACCCGGGTCACGACGACGGTCGAACTCGGCCCGGCGTGACGGCGTCTGGGCAGGGGTACCCGGCCCGAACCTACGAAGGGATGTCCCTTGAGCAGAACCGGAGTGCGGGAGCCCGCCCACACGCTCGCGGTCGCGCACGGTGCCTTCAACATCGTGGGCGGACTGTGGCCCTTGCTGCACCTGCGCAGCTTCGAGTCGGTCTTCGGCCCGAAGACCGACGTGTGGCTGCAGATGACGACGGGCGGACTGCTCGCCTCCGCCGGCGCCGCCCAGCTCGCGGCGGCCCGGGACGCGCAGGGCCCGGCCCACGCCCGCCACATCGGGCTGGGCACCTCCCTGACCCTGCTGGCCGTTGACCTGGTCTACGTACCCAAGGGGCGGATCCGGCCGACGTACCTCCTCGACGCCGCGATGCAGACCGGATGGATCGCCGCCTGGCTGCGGTCGTCCCCCGCGCGGAGTACGGGGGACGTCAGGAGCGGCCGACGGTGAACGAGCGGCTCCCGTTATCACCGCCCGGACGGCTGCTCCCGACGCGCCGTTCGGTGACGACGGCCGGATTCATGCCCCGTAGGCATGCCTGCGGGGCAGCGGTCCGACGTGGGCGTGGCTCCCGGGGCGGGCGGCGGCGTGGCGCTGTCCGGGGCCCGGGCCGCCGCGGGCGGCCAAGGCGTCAGCGACGGCACCCGTGGCGAAGGCGTAAACGGCCTTGTGCAGCAGGTCCACGACGAGTTCCTTGCGGGGCCAGGTCTGCGGTGGGGCGCCGACGCCGGTCGCGTTCTCCAGGATCTGGTCGTTGGTGAGGCGGACGACGGCGAACTTGGCGGAGGCGACCGGTCCGCGCAGTCCGGCCTGGGCCATGACCGACCTGAGCACCCCGAGGAGGGCGGCCTGACCGTAGTGCATGGCCCAGTTGACCGGCAGCGGCTGGGGGCCGGGTCGTTCGGGCAGGCCGGTCAGCCGCTGCAGGACCCGCGCGGGCACATGGGAGTCGGGCCGGCCGGTGACGGCCTGCTCGATCTTCTCGCCGAGGGTCATCACGACGCCTCCGGCGGTACCGGCGAGCAGTCCCTGCCACAGTGCGCGCTTGATCATGCCCTGGCGAGTACCCGGTACGACCGCCTTCATCCACCTGTCGCGCGGCGTCCCGGTGGGAGGGAGGACCCCACTGTGCCGCCAATCTCTTCCATATCGCCCGGGCCGGCACACGGACCGCGCAAAGTACCGGCGAGATCCGCGGCCCGCTACACACCGCCGGAGTGGGTGGCGAGCGCAGGTGCGGGTACCCGTGGTGCGAATCACGCGAAACGGACATTTCTGACCCCACTCCTGATGTCGGAGGATGCCATGTCCTTGGTCGAGAAGCTGCTCGACGCCTACCCCGCCGAGACCGGGATGCCGCCCAAAATGCTGGGCGAGGCGGTCGACAAGCTGTACGAGTGCGCAGGCGTCTGCCTGACCTGCGCCGACGCTGCCGCCGCCGAGCAGGACCCGGAAAAGATCGTGATGTCCATCAAGTGCGTGCGCCTGGACAACGACTGCGCCGACCTGTGTACGGTCGCGGCCCGGATCCTGGCCCGCCAGACGGGATACGACGCGCCGACGACGATGGCGATCATCGAGGCGACCCGCACCGTCCTGCGCGCGAGCGCGGACGCTGCCGAGGAGTTCAAGGGCACTCCGTACTTCGAGCTGTCCGCGAAGGAGTGCCGCGAGACGGAACAGCTGCTGGGTCGGCTGGCCGAGCAGATGGGCTCGAGCGACGCCGGCGAGGGGTACCCCACGTCTCCGCCCAGCGCGACGACGCCTGCCGGAGCCTCCATGGGCGGCGGGGCAGAGACGTCTGGAACGTCCGAGGCGTCCCAGGAGGTCTCCGAGGAGCAACTCCGCGAGATGAACATGGACGAGCTGCGTGACATGGCCCGCGACAAGGGTCTCAGCGGTGTTCACGACATGCGCAAGGAAGAGCTCATCGACGCGATCAGCGGGAAGCGCGGGTCCTAGCGCGGCGGATCGGTGGCCAGGACGGACCGGCATGATCACGCCTTAACAGGTCAAGGCCCTGCTGGAGTCCAACGCCGACCTTGGTCGTCGTGTCCGGCGCCGCCGCCTCGAGCAGGTCGGCTCCAGGACGCTGTCCCTGGCAGCTGTCCGGGAGCACGACCTGCTGACGGGCGCCTGAGCAGTTGCTTTGGACCCGCGCGCCTACGACGTACCGGGCGGGTCGCGCAAGATGTCCCTGGTGATGTCCGGCAATGCCCTGCCGGTGCGGAGGGCCTCGGCGCGCATGAGGGCGAGGGCGTCCTCAGCGCTGATCCCCCGTCGGGCCGCCAGGGCTCCGACGGCACGCCAGGTGTCGAACCAGTGGGCACGGACCACCTGCTCCGGCTCCCACGCCGGGGCGTCGTTCCCCGTGAGCAGCATCTCGCGGGTGGGCATGAGCTTGCAGACCGTCGAGGACGCGCTCCTTCGGATCGATCTCGACCAGGAAGTCCTGCCAGGTCGCCTCCGCGGAGACCTCCGGGTTGAACCGGCGGATCCGGAAGGTGACCGTGATGTACGGGAATGTAGCGGAAATCTGCTCCGCCTTGTCCATAACCGGCGTGGCCATCGGAACCGGCCCTCCAGCGCTCGCTGTGGTGGCTGCCTGCCGAACCGGTCGACGGCCGAGGCAGGCGCGCGGTGAACCCCCCTCCCCGCAGAACGCTTCGACGCTCCGCCGGTCCACCGTACGCCCGGTGCTGACCCGGCGCCGCGCGCCAACGCATGCGGTAGATCCGCGATCATCAGCCGCCGGGTATACACGCGAGGGCCAGTGGGTGGCGACGCGCGACTCTGGGTATCCGCGACGGCAACGACACCAGGGCAGCGAGCCGGTGCGACCCACACCGTCGGAGCCGATGCCGCCCGCACCAGGGCGGCCATGAGCAGGACAGCAGGCGGAACGCCCGGAGGCGGAGGAGGTGACGGCGATGAACCGGACGGCGCGCCGACGTCGGCCTCTGACCAGGGTCACCGCAGCCGCGACGGCCACACACGCCTTCTTCGAACTGGCCGCAGGCGTCGGGATGCCCTTGGCGTCGCTTCTGGGACCATTCACCGCTGCGAGCGCGTGGGCTGTCGGTACGGCAACGGCCTGGCGGGCGGGGGGCACCCGGCCCTCGCGGGACGATCCGGCCTTCGCCGTGCTCAACAGCGTGAGCCTGGCTGCGGTGATCGCCCACCTGACGGGCTGGCCGCGCAGGCGGACGCGGCTGGGTCTTCCGTGGCTCACGGACTGCGAAGGGCTTGGCCCGCAGCTCATGCCGTACTACAACCCGATCCTCTACGTCTCCGGTACCGCGGCCGTGGCAGCCCTGCTCCTGGAGAACGAATCCGCTCCGCGACACCTGCCGCTGCTGACTCCTGCGCTGGTTCCCCTCCTCGTCGCCGCCCAGCGTGCGGAACACCGCCGGCTGAAGGCGATCGCGGCAGCCCGCCCCGGATGGTGGAACCGCCGTCTTGTTGAAGCCGGACATTTCGCTCGACACCACGGCTGATCGACGCCGTGTGGCGCCGATGCCTGGCTGATGAGGCGCTGGCTCGTTGACGGCCTGCGCGGGGCCGTCGCCGCAGAGCTCCACGAGCGGCGAAGCCGGCCGAGACTCCCCGCCTCAGCGACCTGCACTGCGAGCTGGAGCGAGCACACCCTGCTCTGCCTGCTTCAGCAACCGCCCGGAACGGCCGTGACTTTGCTCATCCCCGGGGTCCTTACAGTTTGCGTGGCTCAGCGTTTCTGGCCGGGTCAGTGATGTCGATGCCCGCCGGAATGAAGCCGCGCTGCCCCTTGGCGGCCAGTTCCTCGAGGTGCTGCTGATAGCGGTCAGGGGTGACGACTTTGACGTTGAACAGCATCCGGGCGTGGTCGACGCCGCAAAGTTCGGCGCACTTCCCCCGGAAGGTGCCTTCGCGGTTGGGGGTCACCTCGAAGGCATTGACATTGTGGCCCGGGAAAACGTCCTGCTTCATCAGGAACGGCAACACCCAGAAAGAATGGATGACGTCACGCGAGGACAGGACGAACCGGACCTTCTCGCCCATCGGTAGCCACAGCGTCGGGCCGGGATTGCCGGTCTGCGGGTTGCGGGTGCTGGGGACGCCCACGTCGTAGACACCTTCGGCGCCTTTGGGGAAATCCTTGCTGTACCTGTCCGGAACGATCCTCAGGTCGGGATCGGCGTTCGCGTTGCCCGTATCTGCCTTGCCGTCCACGTTCTCGATGTAGTTGAAGCCCCAGCTCCACTGGAAGCCGACCACGCCGATCGTGTGGGCCGGCCGTTCGGAGAGTGCGAGGAGCTCGGACTCGTCGCGGGCGGTGAAGTAGAAGAGGACCGAGACGATGATCAGCGGAACCGTGGTGTACAGCGCCTCGATCGGCATGTTGTACCGGGTCTGCGGGGGAACTTCGACCTTCGTCCTGCTGCGCCGGTGAAAGATCGCCGCCCACAGGATCAGCCCCCAGACCACCACTCCCACGGCCAGCGCAGCCGCCCAGGAACCCTGCCACAGGGAAAGGATCCGCGGAGCCTCCTCCGTTACCGGGGTGGGCATCCCCAGGCGGGGGAAGTCCTTGTACGTACAACTGGTGGCGGTCGCCAGGACCAGGCCCGCAGCCAGTGCCTGCACGGGCTTCCGCCGCGTCGGCCGCCGCGGCGTGGGGGTACCGCCCTCGCCCCCCAGGGCGTGCGGGAGGTCAGATCCGTTGGGACTCACGTAGCGCCTTCCCGAGAATCTTGTCCGCCCGGCCGCTGCGGCTGCCTCACCGGTCGCTCGCCGCCCTGCGTCGGGCATCGGTTTTGGATGTGTATGCGGACAAAACCTACTGATCCCCTTCGGCCCCGGGGCACTCAACGCGCCGCCCACCCACGTGATGTCGCATCGCTCTCGAGCCTGCATCTTCTCGTCCAAGACCTGGGGTGATAAGCGGCCGGCGATCATCCCACCCGAACGGCTACCCGAACGGCTTGCCCTCCAGGAGGTCGTCAAAGCCGTCGCCGATGCAGCGGAGCTGTTGAGGGAGCTGCTGCGGTACTGCACCGACGACCGTTGTTTTACGTGAGTTCTTCGTCGACGAGCACCTGGGCTGCGATGGTCATCGACCACGACACCGGCTGTAGGCCCGTCAGAGTGGGCGCCCAGCGCCCGGCGGCGCCCTGCTTCTGTTTCGCTGTCTCTCCCAAAGGCGGCCAGCCGCCGTTGCGACGCCGACTCCGGCCCGTCGGGGGAGTCTGCGGCCCCCTCAGCCCAACGTCTCGGCAGAGGTCCTCGTCGGCTGGAACACGGCGAATCCCGTGCCCCCGCACGGTAGAGCAGTCCCACCGGGACTCGGTGCCGCTCCTTGGCCCGGGCGTGCCGCATCACATCGAGGCGCACCTGCGGCTCGGGCAGGAACTTCGGGCCGTCGGTATCCATCCCGTCCAGGCAGGACAACAGCTCCCTGGCCTCGCGTCCCTCACGCAGCCGTTCCTCAACCACCTTCCCGCCCGGCCCTGCCCGGCGGGTGAAGGGATGGATCACCTCCTCCTCGGCCGTCTCGTGCACGGCGAGCAGGCGGACGAGGCGGCGAAAGGCGGCCCGCCGCTCGTCCCCCGTGGTCTTCTCCACCTCGTCGACCAGATTGCGGATGTCGCCGTACTGGCGCCCTGCCGACGGTCACCAAGTGCCCCGGCTGCACTGGTCAACCTCTGTTTTGGAGCCGGTCGGGGCAGCTCCACGTCGGGTTCGACGGGCACGGGCACGTCCGCCGGCCGCGTACCAGCCCACCCCCAGCACCACGGCCATGGCCGCGTCCACCACATCGCCGCCGTAGTACATCCATTGGGCGCCTCTGTGCAGGTCGGCAGGAGTGAAGTCGGTGCCGGGCGGCGGCGATGCGTACAGGGTCTTGGCGAGCACCGCGTGCGCGGTGCCGGCGGCCAGCAAGGTGGCACCGCGTACGGCGACACTCCAGCGACGGCGCACCGGATCGAGCTGGCACACGGCGAAGGTGAACACGAAGCCTGCCGCCAGCATGTGCGCGTGCACCACGCCGTGCAGCAACGGCTGGTGCCGCATGGTCGCGAACAGCTCCGTCCGATACAGCAGCCACAGGCCGCCCACGTCCAACAAGGCCGCCAGCGGTGGGAGGACGAGCCAGCCGACGGGACGGGATCGCGCGAGAACCAGCAGGCGTCGTCGTGGCCGGCCGGGCCTGAGGGCTCGCAGGGCGAGGGTGAGGGGCCGGGCCACGACGAACAGCAGCGGGGCGGCCAGCCCCAGGAAGAAGCCCGACCACGCGTGGGCCGGCGCCAGGGCCCTGCGGTGGCGCAGATCGGCGTAGAGGAAGAACCCCGCGACCAGAGCCAGCAGTTCGGCGGTGTGCAGCAGTCCGTCGGACAGCAGACCCACGCCGGAGGTGGAACGATCGTAGAAGTGGTGCCACCCCAGGAGCTGATGGAAGACGATCTCGTCGACCGAGGCCATGACCGCCGCACCGATCAGCGCGCAGACGGCCATGGACCTGCGGGACGCGGAGCGGGTGCCCGGTGCGGTGTCGGACCGGACGGAGTCGCTCATGGCCCCTCTTTCCTGCCGTACGGCGACGTCGGCTGGGGATGCCCGGCGCCGGGTACCCGCCACACAGGACAGGGCCAAGCACAAGTGCACGGCCCTCAGGGAGAGGAGACACGCTTCAGGACAGGGAGGGGGAACGCCGCCCATGCTCGACGTCGCAGGAGTTGGAAGCCGGTTTCCCGCGCCAACCGGCCTCGCGGCGGTCACTCGGCCGGCGGCACAGCGAGGACATGGGTGGATTCGGCACGTGGACGGCCAGTTCGTCCGGCCGGGACGCCTGCTGGGCGATCAACGAGGCCGGGCGGTGTCTTCCCTACGTCGATGTCGTGGTCTCGTCGCCCTCTCCGGTGTCCGGTTCGGCGCGCTTGTCGGCGCCCGTCTCCAGGTAGCCGGGGTCGTCGCCCGCGACCCGGCCCACGAAGACGTCGTTGGGCGTCGTCCCCGTCGTGCTGTGCCGGTCCGCCGCCTCGGTGTCCGGCTTACCGCCGGTGTTCTCGGGCCGACCCGAACGGACCTCTGCGGAGGGCTCGTTCGTGCGACCCCCCAGGTGTTCGCGGACCCATGACCACACGGACATGATGCCTCCCGATCAGGAGATGCGTGCCGGCGTCGACGGCGTGCCCGTGCTGCCCTCGGCACTCAGCGCCGCACCCGGTTGGTTCAACGTCGTCTGCGGCGCATCGCGACGGCCGCGGCCAGCACCAGGACCCCGGCGAGCCCGGTGAACACCTTCTTGGCAGTGGCCATGGACGTGCTCAGTCCGAAGGCGTCGCGCAGCCGGTCGTAGAGACCGAGCGGCACACCCAGGACCGCGTTGCCGGGCGGGCGCCGGGGGATGACGGGGTGGGGGTGGGTGGGCGCGCTGCGTCGCACCGTGTCCCATGCCGTGCCGAGCCGGCGCAGCTGCGTGGCTGGCAGCGCTTCCTGTAGCCGGGGCAGCACGAGGTCCTCCTCGTCGCGGATGTCCTGCCGTATCAGCGCGAAGACCCGTCGTACCTTCTCCTCACGCTCGGGAGAGCCCGGACTCAGGCGTTCGATGTCGGCGACAAGATCGTTGATCTGCTGGTGTTCCTCCTCGACCCGCAAGGTCAACTCGTGCCCGTCCTCGACCGTGCGCCGGACGGCGGGCCACAGCACGGTCTCCTCGGCGAAGGCATGACTGAAGACCAGCTGGACGGTCTCCTGCAGGACCCGTTCACGGTCCTCGCCGTCCGCCAGGGTCGAATAGCGGTCCATCAACCTGTCCATCTCGGCATGATCACGGCGCTGCCTGGCCAGCACGCTGCTCGGACCGCCCAGTTGCTCAACCGTCTGCTCTTTGATCGTCTCGGGCATGGATCTCTCCTCTGCTCCACAGACCGGCCGCGACGCCCGTCCGCCCGAGCGGCTGCCGACAGCGTCCCAAAGGCGGGTACCCCGCCGCGGCACGGCCCACCGTTTTTGGTGTTTCACGTGTTGCTCGGCCCGGTCACGGCCCGGCCCGGTCGCCGGGCGCGTTGGCCGCAGTGCGGGCGGCGTCGGCGGCTTCGCCGGCCTCCGTCAGGCGCCGGTCAGCAAGTCGCCTTCCTGTACTGCTGTCAGGGACAGCGTCTTGTAGCCGACCTGCTCGAACAGCACGACGAGGCGGTCCTCCTCCGTGCCCATAACGGTGCCCGCACCCCACTCCGCGTGGCGCACCCGGTCGTTCGTCTCATAGGGCCTGCCATGCCAGGGCGGGGGAGGGGCGTCCCGGTGCCCGGCTCCGGTGGCGGGGTGCTCGTCCTCGCGGTCGCACACGTCGCACCGTCCGCACGGTGCGTCGAGCTGCTCGCCGAAGTAGCCCAGAAGGTACTGGCGGCGGCAGGTGGGCGTCTCGGCGTAGCCGCGCATCATCTCGATGCGGGAGCGGTCGACGCGGCGCCGCCGCTCGAACACCCGTGCCGCTCCTTCCGCGGCCTCGTCCGCCGTGCGGCCGGGCAGAGCCCGGACTGCGCGGCGCCTGCCGTCGACGGTCACCGCTCCCGCCTCTTCCAGCAGGTTCAGCAGATCGCTGGTCTTCCGGCGCGACAGGCCGCAGAGCTGCGCTGTCCGGCTACGGCTCTGCGGGGCGTCCTGGCCGAGCAGCGTGGTCATGATCCGGCGCAGTGCGTCGGCGTCCAGGGACCTGGCGGTGAGGAACTTCTGCAGTCCCAGGTCCTCGGGGCGGTAGAACAGCACCGCCTCTGCCGGCTCCCCGTCCCGGCCGGCGCGTCCGATCTCCTGGTAGTAGGAGTCCAGTGACTCCGGGACGGACGCGTGGGCGACGAACCGTACGTCGGGCTTGTCGATGCCCATCCCGAACGCGGAGGTGGCCACCACCACGGCGGGAGCGCCGGCCATGAAGCCGTCGTGGATCCGGCGCCGCTCCGCTGCCTTCATCCCCGCGTGGTACGCCTCGGCGTCCACGCCGTCTTGCCGCAGTCGCCCCGCGTACGTCTCGGCGTCTTTGCGGGTGGCGGTGTAGAGGATGCCCGGGGCGCACGCCTGGGCAGTCCAGCGTGCGACGGTCTCGCGTTTGGTGGGGTCGTCGGTGAAGGTGCGCACCGTCAGGTGGATGGTGGGCCGGTCGGTCCCGGTCGTCACGACGTGGGCCTCGCGCATGTGCAGGTGCTCGACGATGTCCGCCCTGACCGGGGCCGCGGCTGTCGCCGTCAGAGCGAGTACCGGCGGGCGGCCCAGCCGTTCGGCGGCCTCGCCCAGGTTCAGGTAGTCGGGGCGGAAGTCGTGTCCCCAGGCGGAGACGCAGTGGGCCTCGTCCACGACGAACAGCGAGGGGCCCAGTTCCCGCAGTTGTTCCACGACACTGTCTTTGGTCAGCTGCTCGGGGGACAGGAACAGGTATTCGGCCTCACCGTTCCGGATCGCCCGCCAGCCCTTCTCGGTGGCCGACGCCGGCTGTGCGGAGTTCACGGCCACGGCGTCCGGTGCCGCGCTCTTCCGCAGGCCGGCGACCTGGTCGCGCTGCAGGGCGATCAGCGGCGACACCACGACCGCGGGACCACCGAGCATGACGGTCGGCACCTGGTAGATCGCCGATTTGCCGGAACCGGTCGGCATC
This sequence comes from Streptomyces olindensis, assembly GCA_000696115.1. Taxonomy (GTDB): domain Bacteria; phylum Actinomycetota; class Actinomycetes; order Streptomycetales; family Streptomycetaceae; genus Streptomyces; species Streptomyces olindensis. The sequence continues at coordinate 143,324 of JJOH01000007.1, read as the reverse complement.
ACGACCAGCACGTCGCGGCCCTCGAGCAGTGCCTCCATCGCCTGCGTCTGCTCGGCGGCCAGGTCGCTCCACCCGAACCGTTCCCGGGCGACGCGGCGCAGCTCGGTGATCCGGTCTCGCACGCTCATCGCGACACCCCCTTCACGGCCCGGCACTCCTGCGACCCGCCCCGGGTACCCCCGTGACCGGCCGCGACGCCGGGCAGCCGTGCGAGGTCGAGGGCGGCTGCTCGCCCTGGGCTCTCACCGGCGCCGTTCGGCCCCGCGCGGTCGCGGCCGCCCGTCACCAGGGAGAACCTGGACGAAGCCTAGGTGACCGCTGTCTGCGGGCCGACGCCGCTTTGGAAAATCGCACCCCAAGGAGACTGCCTTGACCGACGCCATGCCTCACCTCGACGACGCCGGCGAGAACGACGATGTCGTGGCACTGCTGAAGCAGCAGCACAACCACATCCGTGATCTCTTCGCCGAGGTCGAGAACGCCACCGCCGACGACCGGGCGGAGGCATTCCGCAGACTCGTCCGCCTGCTGGCCGTCCACGAGACCGCCGAGGAGGAAGTGGTCCACCCGGCAGCCCGCCGTCTGCTGCAGGACGGTGAGCAGGTGGTCGACGGCCGTCTCGAGGAGGAGCGGGCCGCGAAGGAGAAGCTGAGCCGGCTCGATGATATGAACCCCGACGACCCCGGGTTCATGCCCGCGTTGCGGAACTGCGCGCGGACGTGCTTCAGCACGCGGCTTCGGAGGAACAGTACGAGTTCCCCGGGCTGCGCGAGAAGGCCGGAGCGCAGCAGCTTGCCATGATGGCCACGGCTGTCCGTGCTGCCGAGGCCATGGCGCCCACCCGCCCGCATCCGGGAGTGGAGACGGCGGCGGAGAACGTCGCGGTGGGACCCGTGGCAGCCGTGATCGACCGGACTCGTGACGCCGTTCGCAAGGCGATGGGCAAGGACAGCTGATCAGCTCGGGACAGAGTGGCCCACACCGGTCCGCGCCTGAGCTGCTCAGCGCGCGCTCGTCCCGGACGCGGACGACGGCCAGCGGATCGGCATGACGTGAGCATCGGATGTCGGGGAGATTGCACGCCTGAGCCGGGGTACTCGCCGCGCACCGCGCACCGCGACGCGCTACGAGGGAGAAGGCCCCCATGACCACGCGCACGCGCATGGGCCCGATCGCCCGGGGCGCTGCTCACCCGTCGTACCTGATCATCCGAGGATGTGACCGTCCATGACGCTCCGGAAATCACTGTGGGCAGCCGCCGCGGTACTCACCGCGGGCGCCGTCGTCGCCCTACGGCGCTCGACGGCACGTCCGGCGGACCCGGCCGCCGCGGACCGCTGGCTCACGGTGACGATCAACCGTTCACCTGCCGACATCCAGGCCGACAAGCTGCCGACGCCACTGCAGGAGTACGGCGACCGGATCCAGACGCGGATCCGCCCCGCACCCGGTGACCGGGGCACCGAGGTGGCGGTGCGCCTGAAGGACGTGCCGTCGGATGCCTCGTCCGTGCCCGCACGGCTCACGGGCCAGGATCCTCGTCAGGATCTGCGCCGTTCCCTGCGTGAAGCGAAGGCGCTGCTCGAAGCGGGCGAGGTCCTGCTGCCGGACACACCGCCCACCACCCACGACAAACCCGGCGGGAAGCTCGTGGGGCTGCTGAGCCGCCGCGCGGGCGGGGAGGGAGTGCTGTGAAGGCGCTGTGCTGGGAAGGCGTCAACAAGCTCGCCGTGGAACAGGTGCCGGATCCCGTCCTGCGCAACGACCAGGACGTGATCGTACGGCTCATCGCGGGCACCACCTGCGGCTCGGACCTCCATCTCATCGGCGGATACATCCCCTTCATGCGGTCCGGGGACGTCATCGGTCACGAGTTCCTGGGGGAGGTCGTAGAGGTCGGCGCCGGGGTACGCCGGCACAAGGTCGGGGACAGGGTGGTGGTCTGCTCGTTCGTCGGCTGCGGGCGCTGCTGGTACTGCACCCACGACCTGTGGTCGCTGTGCGACAACACCAACACCAACCCCGGCATCGGGCAGGCTCTCTTCGGCGCCGACACCGGCGGCATCTTCGGCTACTCGCACGCCATGGGCGGACTGCGCGGCAGTCACGCCGAGTACGTACGCGTGCCCTTCGCCGACTACGGCGCCTTCCCTGTGCCGGAGGGCGTCGACGACACCAGCGCCCTGTTCGTGTCCGACTCGGTGCCCACCGGATGGATGGGCGCCGACCTGGCAGGGGTGAAACCGGGCGACGTCGTCGCCGTATGGGGCTGCGGGGCGGTCGGCCAGATGGCGGCGCGTGCTGCCATCCTGCTGGGCGCGGAACGCGTGATCTCCATCGACCGGATCCCCGAACGCCTGGAGATGACCGAGCGGCACATCGGCAGCGAGGTCATCGACTACACGACCACCGACGTCGGCGCGGAACTGCGCGAGCGCACCGGCGGCCGGGGCCCCGACGTGTGCATCGAGGCGGTCGGCATGGAAGCCCACAGCGACAGCCCCGTCCACCTCTACGACCAGGCCAAGCAGCAGCTGCGGCTCCAGACGGACCGGCCCACCGCCGTGCGGCAGGCCATCCACGCCTGCCGCAAGGGCGGGACGGTCTTCGTCCTCGGCGTCTTCGCCGGGGCGGTCGACAAGTTCCCCCTGGGCGCGGTGATCAACAAGGGCCTGACCGTGCGGGGCGCCCAGCAGCACGGCCAGCGCTACATCCCGATGCTGCTGGACCGGCTGGCGGCCGGAGAGCTGAGCACGGCCCACCTGGCGACCCATACCGTGCCCCTGGACGAGGCCCCGCGGGCCTACGACATGTTCAAGGAAAAGAACGACGGCTGCGTCCGCGCGGTGATCCGGCCGGGCGGCTGACCGCGGCCCACCGCAGGCGGCCCCTGTCCCGTCCGCGCAGGTGGGGATCCGGCCACTATGAGCACGACGCCACGCCGCCGCCCCCGGTTCGGCGGCCGGGGGCTCCAACTGCTGGACCACCTGGAGCGTCAGCCCAGGGCCGGCGCAGTGATCGACGAGGCCCGCAAGGGATGCGGGTGCTGGGGAATCCGGCGCATCTGCTGATGGTGCAGGTGCCGATCGGCAGCTGGTTGTCGACGGCGGTACTGGACCTGTACCCCGGCTCCTCCCGTGAGGCGGTCCTGCTGGTCCGCGTCGGTCTGGCCTCCGCCACCTCCGACGCCGAGCAATGTTGCGCCCGGACGCCCCATGCTTCGATCGCTCGGTGGGGGCCCAGAGACTCACTTCTGACGCCGGCCCGTTGCAGCCCTGTCTCGTGACGCGGCTGCTGTCGCGTTCGGCGCATTACCGGCTGGGACCCCCTGGAGACTGGTCTCGTACCCCCTAGGCGATCTGGAGTCGGCCGACTAGCACGCCGTCGCAGCCGGTCGTCCGCAGCGCGTGCACCGCAGTCCGTTGTGCGCTTGCCGACAGGTCCGGTGCACGGTGGATGGCATGGGCGACAAGACAGCCCTTTGCCTCATCGGCCGGGCGTTTCTCCCGGTTGCCCAGGACATCGCGCCTGCCGGTCAGTGACGCTGGTCGAGTTCTCCTGCTCGGGTGGTACAGGCCGAAGGCGGGCGGCGGGCCCTTCAGATCAGCCGTCCTTGCGGCCGGAGCGGGAGCCCCGGTAGGCGGCGCGGCGGGTCGAGGCCAGGGCACCGCCGGGGGTGAATCCGGGCGCGCTGTACGTGTAGATGTCGAAGTCCAGGCTCTCGTGCTGCCGCAGAGGCAAGGGGGTGCGGACCGTAAGTACGGCGAACGCACGCCAGGACCGGTCGGAGGTTTCGGCGCACAGGTCGAACATGAGCGGTCCAGCGGCCAGGGCCCGCGTCAGACTCACCGGGTCGCCGTGCACCGGTGCCTGCCCGGAACGCCGTGGAAAAGCGGTCAGAATGCAATGGCGGCCGCTCACCCGGTAGGGAAGCAGGCTGGAGTACGGACCACCCAGTGCGTCGGCGCGCGGCATTGGCAGATGCCTGGTGAACCTGCCTCGCCCGCTGCTGGTGAGGAGCAGGTCCAGAGGGCGGTCGGTACCGTCTGCGTGCTGCACTCGCACGGCGAGCCCGAGCCCGTCGGGCAGCCGCCGGGGCAGGCCCGCCGCTCGTGAGAGGCGGACCATGGCGGTGTACCGTCCGGGCGCGTCCAGCCACGGCACATCCCAGGGCGCGCCCCCGTCGTTGACGACCTCCAGATCGGCCGTGCACGTCAGCCCGCGTGGATGCAGGGCAGGAGCCGCACGCAGCGCGGCCAGGCGACGGAAACCGGCTTCAACAGTGGCGCCCGGCCATGATCCCGGCAGCTTGCGGCCGCTCTCCCTGTCCTCGTCTTCTGCGTTCTCGTCCCGTCCGCGAAGAGGTCGTCCCGGATGACATGTCCGGAGGGCGGGGAGTTTCGGCGCGTTGCTCACGGTCGGCCCTCCTGCCGGTGGTCGGTGTGTGCGGCGGCCGTGCCCTGCGGGTGCCCTGTGTCGCTTGAGGGCGAGGCGCTGCTCGGAATGGTCGGGCACCCGGTGCAGCAGCCCGTCGTCCGCTCGCTGTCCGCGAAGCAAGCCTTCGTCGATCATCCGGTTGCCCGAAAGGAGTTCGGTCCTTTAGTTCGTCAGTCCCGGGCTTTTCCGGTGCCCCACCGGGGGTGGGGCGCAGCCAGGCGGCGATCCATCCCGTCTGCATCGCGGCGTCCAGGAGGTAGGTGGGCCTTATCCGCCCCTTGGGGACGTAGACCAGATCGATGGCCAGCAAGGTGAAGGCGGTGCCCAGGCCGATACGGCGGGCATGAGGACGTCCTTGCGGGTCCGCAGCCGCCGCGAGTTGCGCGAGTCCGGCGGAGAGCAGCAGCCCACCCGTCGTCCTCTGGAGCCAGTCGTCGGCCTTGGGTCCGAAGACCCACTCGAAGCTGCGCAGATGCAGCAGGGGCCACAGTCCACCCACGACGTTGAAGGCGCCGTGCGCGACCGTGACCGTGTCCGCGAGCTCCGCTGCTCTCGTCCTGCTCAAGGGCCCCTCCTCCGTAGGCCGGCTGAGTACCCGGGCCGGGCGTCCTCACTCCGGGGCGAGTTCCGAAGCGCACCGGGGGGGGCGACCGGTGCCATCGCACCGAGGCCGCCGCCCTCGAATACTGCCGACATCGCGCGGAGCGGGCCCAGTCACGGGTGCCGCACAATCCCTGCGGTCACCGCCCGGCACTGCCACCCCGTCCGCAGTTCGGGCACTGCAATGCCGGTCCACGGGGCGCCGTCGAAGTCGGCGGGCCGACCGCCCTTGATGGGTGATGGCTCCGGTGTGACGCGTGGCTTGGCCGGTCAGGCACCCACGGACGATCAGGTTGCCGCGTGCGGACGCGTCCCAGACGGTCCTGGTGACATGGCACTTCTGAGTGAACTGGTTCGGGTCCGGCCGAACGTCCAGGGACAAGGTGCCGTCCGGGCTGAAGAAGGGCCGTACGACGGGGTGCCGGTACCGCGATCTGCCGGCCGCGGCTCGCTGAGCCGGGGTCGTCCTCGCGCCGTGCGCATCCCCAGATGACTGCCGGAGTTTCACGGTCCGGCTGACTCCCTGCGCGCGTACGTCCAGGAAGAACTCCCAGACACCTGGATCCAACGGGTCGCCTCCGGCCACCGTGGCCAGGTCGACGGCGACGGAGAAGCCGGCCTTGTCATAGCTGCCCTCGCCGGGCAGGCCCTTGACGGTGCGGACGGTCACGGGCCGGCGGAGGCCGGGGTGCGGGAAGTCGCGAGGGCGCAGGATCAGCTGCGTGCCGGGGTCTTCGGTGGCGACGTGCTCGATGTAGGCGTGGCCGGAGAGACGGAGAACACTGCCGTCCCCCTGTCAGGCGGCTTCGGTCAGCTCGGTGTGGACCGGGGGCCGGTCTGTGGCGTCGAAGCAGTCGTCCGGGACTGCCCTGGCAGGGGCCCGGAAAAAGGGGTGGCACCAGTAGACGCGGCCCTTGTCGACCAGATATCCGCGCCCGGCGTCCTCCTTCGCGTGCCGGGCCACGGTCATCAGGTCGTCGTACCGGTCGGTGCGCAGGAGGTGGATCAGCAGGCGGTCGGGTGGGGGGATCTGCTGGAAGACGCCCTCCGTCACATAGGACAGGGCCCAGCGCCGGAACTCCGGGTAGAAACGCTCACGGGCCTCCTGTTCGCTTGCCTGTGGAAGCAGGGCGCGAAGGGGGCCGCAGACTCCCATTCCACATGTCGGCGCATGATGCGGTCCCGCCGTGGGCCGGGTTCGACATAGCGGGTGACGGTCTCGAAGCACAGCCGGGTACCGTCCATGCGGTGGGTGAGGCCGGCGGCGGTGCGGGTGAGGTTGTTGCCGTTCTGCCGGTTGCGGCTGTAGTAGCAGTCGTAGTCGGCCACTACGGATACACCGTCGGCATTGAGATAGGCGGCGGCCGTGAAGGGCTTGTCCTCGCAGTTGCGGTACGGCGGAAACCTCAGGGGGAGGCGCTCGATGAGCGAGCGGTGGAAAAGCTTCCAGCAGCCCAGAGTGCGGTAGGCGTGGGACGAGAAGACATCGGTTCTGGGCTGGTTGTGCTGGAAGACAGCCGTGGGAACCGCCCGGCCACCCACCGACACCATTTTGCCAAGTACGACGTCGGTGCCGTTCTCGTCGTCCGCCATCGCGACCATGCGGCGCAGCGCGTCCGGACCCAGGTAGTCGTCGGAGTCGAGGACGAAGACGTAGTCCCCGCGGGCGATGTCCAGACCGGTGTTGCGGGGAGCTCCGGCTCCTCCGCTGTTGGGCTGGTGCACGACGCGTAGGGCAGGGCAGGTGCGCGCGAGCCTGTCCAGTTCAGGACCGGTGCCGTCGGTTGAGCCGTCGTCGACCGCGATGATCTCGATCTTGTCGAGCCCCAGCGTCTGCTCCATGGCGGACGTCACGCACCTGGTCAGCTCCGGCATGGAGTTGTAGGCGGGGATGATCACGCTGACACGGGGAGGATCCGCAGGGGGCATGGCGACTCCCGGGGCGATGGGGCTGTGCTCGACACGGTTTCCGCGTGTGCACTCAGAGTCCGGACCGCGCAAGGCTCGGCCGATATCCGACTCGGACGGAACCGGGGAACGCGATCATCAGTGGCCCACCGTAAAGCCGCAGGCCCACAATCTCCTGTCGGCCTTGGCGTTGAAAGGCACAACCCCAGAGGCAGCGACAGGCACTGCCCAGGTACGAGCGCCGTTGGCAGGCTGAAGGACCGTGCACCGAGCCCGCCGCTGATCGGGTGACACCCGGGGGCGGCGGCGACTGGATCCCGGCCGTTGTACGCGCCCGGCCGACGGCCCGGCCCGTGCACCGTACGACCGGGCCACTGTAGTGATCATGCCCGGCAGGGGTACTTCGTCCGCCGGAGGAAAGGGGGGCACTCGGTGGTGGGACGGGGGCTCTCCCGCCCCGTCGGATGGGATGGCCATGCCGCAGATCACCGACGAAACCACTGACGACGCGCTCGATGTCCACTTCATCGGCAACGCGACCGTGCTGATGCGTTACGGGGAGCTCACGCTGCTCACCGACCCCAATTTCCTGCACCGCGGGCAGTACGCCTACCTCGGGTACGGGCTGCTGAGCCGCCGCCTGACAGAGCCGGCTGTCGACATCGGTGACCTTCCGCGCCTCGATGCGGTCGTCCTGTCGCACCTGCACGGGGACCACTGGGACCGTCGGGCCCGCAGGCACCTGGACCACACGGTGCCGATTCTGACCACGCCGCATGCCGCACGCCGTCTCAGGACGCTGCACGGCTTTCACCGCACCGCGGGGCTGCGGACCTGGCGGGGACTCACCCTCCAGCGCGGCGGCGTACAGGTCCGGGTCACGGCGCTGCCGGGCCGGCACGCCGGCCGGCGCCTGCTGCGCGGTCTGCTGCCGCCGGTCATGGGCAGCATGCTGGAGTTCGGTCCCGTACGCGGACCGGCTCGCCTGCGACTGTACGTCTCGGGCGACACACTGGTGTACGACGGTCTCGACGAGATCGCCCGGCGTTTCCCGTCCGCCGATCTGGCCGTCCTCCACCTGGGCGGTACCCGCCTCCCCGGCGGCTTTCTGGTGACCATGGACGGCGCACAGGGAGCGGAACTGGCCCGGCGCCTGGACCCCCGCCTGATCCTGCCCGTCCACTACGGCGACTACACGGTGATGCGCTCGCCGCTCGCCGCGTTCCTCGCCGAGGCGGAGGCCGCCGGTCTCGGCGATCGCCTCGTCCACTGCCGCCACGGACAGCGTGCCCGGCTGACCGCCACCCAGGGGGCCGCGCCGACGGTTTCCTGATCACACGGGCGGGAAATCCAGCAGTGCGCTCTATAGCAAGAGCCCCAGAAGTCCTACCTACCGGTGGACGAGTGAGCTGCGGTGACGGTCCAGGTGCCGCCGTCGGCGCTGGGCTCTCGGCATCGGCGGCGCGGGACAGACCCTTGTACGCAGCCCTCGCCCGCGGCACCACTGCCACCGCCCGCACCACGACCCTGATCGCGTTCGGCGCTCTGACCACCGCGGCCTTCGCCGCCGTCCCCGGCCCGTACGCGCTGCTCATCGCAGTGTCGGTCGCGGCCGGCATGGTCCGCGGCAACCTCACCCTCCTCCAAGCCACCGCGATCACCGACCGCTGGGGCACCACCCACTACGGCCGCTTCTCCGGCCTCCTCGCAGCACCAGCCCAGACAGCAGCAGCACTCGCGCCGTTCGCCGGCGCCGCCCTGGCCGTACCCCCCTCGGCGGCTACGGACCACTGTTCTTCCTCCTGGCCACCGTCTCGATGGCCGCCGCGCTCATCGCACCGTGGACAGCCATCGGCGCTGTACGCCGCTGATCCCCACGACTCTGACAACAGCCGCGATCACTCCGCAGAGTAACCACGCAGCAATATCAGCGACGTTTGCCAACAAGCGTGCTGATTTGCCAACTGTGCCGCGTGGTCACAGTCGCCGCGCCCGCAGCCCTGCGTGCCCGTAAGTGCCTGTTTTCAGTCCCTAAAGTGCCAGGTCACCGGACATTCCGGGGAGGGTCATCAGTAACTGGCTGTCCGCACGACGCGCCGGTCCCCTGGTGGCGTGGCACCCAGCCCGCCCGGCTGTCTGACGCCGGTTCCCTGTTTGTAAGGAGCAGCTCCCCAGACGGCCGGGCGGCCGCTCGATGGTGCGCTCCAGCTGGTTTGTGCCAGGGCGGAAGCCGAGCATGCCACCGAGGAAGGTGCGTTCCAGGACGGCGCTGGCGATGCCGATGCCGTACTTGGGCAGGGCCTTGGCGACGGGGGGTGCCTCTATGTCCTTCGTCAAGCGAGTCGAGGGCTCCTCGGTTCGTAGAAGGTTCCGTCGTGGAGCATGGCGAACAGGACGCTGATGCGGTGGCGGGCGAGGCGGAGGAGGGCCTGGGTGTGGGTTTTGCCGCGGGCTCGGCAGCGGTCGTAGTAGGTGCGGGAGGCGGGGTCGTGGAGGGCTGCGAACGCGGAGAGGAACATCGCTCGTTTCAGCTGGCGGTTGCCGCCTCTGGGGGCGTGCTCGCCGTGGATCGATGTGCCGGACTGCCGGGTTGCGGGGGCGAGGCCGGCGTAGGAGGCCGGGTGGGCGGCGGTGGGAAAGCTGCTGCCGTCGCCGACGGTGGCCAGGAGGACTGCGGCGGTCCTGACGCCGATGCCGGGCATCGAGGTCAGGACCTGGGAAAGAGGGTGGGCCTCCAGCAGGGCCTCTATCCGGGTTTCCAGGGCCCGGCGTTGTTCGTGGTCGGCGGCCAGCGACTTCGCCAGCGAGGGGATGATGACGTCGAGGGTGCCGGTGCCCGGGACGACGACGGTCTCCTCGTCGAGCGCGGCGAAGATGTCGTCGACCAGCCGCTCGGCCATACGCGGGCCCTCGGGCGGACGACCTCGATCAGCTTGCGGCGGCCTGCTTTGCGCAGGGCCTGCGGGGATCCGTAGCGCTCGAGGAGCCAGGTGACGGCGGGGTGGTCAAGTCGCGGGCCCAGGACGCGTTCCAGGCTGGGGTGGAACTGGGTGAGCAGGCCGCGGATGCGGTTGGAGGTGCGGTTGGCCTCGCCGGCGAGGTCCTGGTCGAAGCCGACCAGCATGGTCAGCTCGGCGGTGACCTCGTCGGCGAGGTCGAGGGTGCGCATGATGTGGGGCATGGTGCGGGCGGCGTCCGCGATGACGGTAGCGTCCTTCGCGTCGGTCTTGGCCTCGCCGGGGTAGAGGTCGGCGATCTGGCGCATCGCCAGTCCGGGCAACCGGGGCATGGATGATCGCCTCGCCGTGGGCCATCGGCAGGCAGAGCACGGAAGTGTTCGACGGCGCCCAAGTGATCGATGTGGCTGTAGGAATCGTGCTGATGGTGCTGGCGATCGTGTCTCTGCTGTTGTTGGGCTTGACCCGGGGATACGACGAGAAGCGGAAAGCGGAAGAGGGCGGTCCCTGACCTGGAGGCGGTCGAGCCTGGCCGTGACTCTAGGGATAAAACTGCCGGATGTTGTTGACACCGGGTCTCCGATCACTACGGAGATCTGGTGCCCCATTCAGTCAGACTGCAGCAGGACCGCCAAGCCTAGCGACGCCTGGCGGTCTGCGTCACGCCGAGGAAGTCACCGGAAACGTCTCACTGACCTGCCGGTACGGCTACCTGCGGATCGACGGTGATCGTGTGCGGCACGCGAGGTGCCGGTGAGGGCGCGCAATGCGGTGTCCGAGAGGCCTTGCGTATCAGCTAGCGGCCGGTGACTCCTCATCGTCGCCGGCGTCAGGTGCGGCGCCTTCTTCGGTCTCGATGCCCTCAAGAGGCGTGCCCGCCGTCGTGCCCCGTTCCGGTTGGTAACCCTCCTTGTTGCTCGCTGTGCCTGGGATGGAACGGTCCTGGGCCTGGCTTTCCGCACCCGAGTGCGATCCAGGCTCCTCGGGGTCGCTGGCCCTGCCGTAGCCGTCCTCGCGGCGGTCCTCATCGCTGGCCATGTCTGTGGCCTTTCACATCGGGTCACCGTCGGGTTCCCTCGGGTGCGATTCCGGAAACGGCGGCGCACCCGGGGCAGAGGGGGTCGCCTCCCAGAGTGTGGGCCTACCGTTCTGGTCGGCCGACGGCCACGGTCGGGCGACATCATGCAGTGCAACGGCCTGCTTCCCAGCCCGGCCGGGACGCCATCCATTCAGCCAAGTGAACGAGTGGGCCGCAAGCCCGCTAGCAACGTGCACACTCCTTCACCGGCACGGTCACGGCCCGTCCCCGCAGCCTGACCCCTGACCAAGGCTTAACTGAGCCCAGTACAGGGTGGTGTCTTCCCTACGTCGGTGTTGAACACCCGTGCAGCCTCCTCTGTGGCCTCGTCCGCCGTATGGCCGGGCAGAGCCCGGACTGCGCGGCGCCTGACCTCGGCGGTCACCGCTCCCGCCTCTTCCAGCAGCTTCAGCAGATCGCTGGTCTTCCGGCGTGTCCGCAAGGCGATGGGCAAGGACAGCTGATCAGGTCGGAACAGAGTGGCCCACACCGGCCCGCGCCTGAGCAGCTCAGCACGGACGACGGCCGGCGGATCGGCATGACGTGAGCATCGGACGTCGGGGAGTGTACGAGCGGGGTTCCGGCCGACCATGAGTACTACGCCACGCCCCCCGCCCCCGGATGCGGCAGAGCCGGCTCCTGCTGCTGGCCCGCCTGGAGCGTGAGCCAGAGCCGACGCGGTGATCGACGCGGTCCGCAAGTGGGTGAAGGCCCTCCCAGACGCGTACCGCGGCAGGAGCACCGGCCTGCAGTAGAGGCTGGTCCCGCCCCCCACACCCCGATCTCCTTCAGGATCTGCACGCTGGTCTCCGGCTGGGGACGCCGACGTGGACGTGCACGCCGTTGCAGAGCTGCTCCGCCACCAGCCGGGACGCCTGGCCCGTAGCGGGCCTGGCCGGTGACGGCCACGGGGTGGCCGTGGCGAAGGGCCACCCGCGGTGCCCGAGCCCCGCACTGCCGACTTGAGACTCCCTGGTACGTCAGCTCTTTCCCATGGCCTTGCGGACGGCGTCTTTCGTGCGGTCCACGAGTGCGGCCACCGGACCGAGGGCCACGTTGGCGGTGGCCGACTCGACACCGGGGTGCGGCCGGGTGGGCGCCATGGCCTCGGCGGCTTTGACGGCTTTGGCCATGGCGGCGAGGTTGGTGACGTCGGTGCTGCGGCGGATGTGGGCGAACTCGTAGCGTTCCTCCGCCCGCGCGTGCTCCTGGACCTCGGTGCGCAGCTGCATCAGCCGGGGCATGAACTTGGGGTCGTCGGTGTCCATGTCGTCCAGGGCCGCCAGCGTCTCCTTCGCCGACTTCTCCTCCGCCAGGCGATCCCTGACGACCTGCTCGCCACCTTCGACCGCCTTGCGGACGAAGGGGTGGACGACCTCTTCTTCGGCGGTCTCGTGCACGGCCAGCAGGCGTACGAGTCGATGGAAGGCGTCCCGGCGTTCCTCACCCTGGCTCTGCTCGACCTCGTCGAAGAGGTTGCGGATGTCGCCGTGCTGACGCATCAGCAGAGCCACTACGTCGATGTCGGGTGCCTGGTCGTCGCCGGCCTGGGGTGTTTGCAGTTCGGGCATGTGCGGCGTCCTCACTTCTCGCGCTGGGCGGGGTCGGGGTGCTCGCCCTCGGTCTGGACGCGGTACTCGCGGCCGAACATCTCGTCGTGCTCGGTGATCACCCGGTCGCTCGGCGGGGCCTCGCCGCCGTGGATCTGCTCCTGCATCTTCTCGAACCGCTCGTGGGCGTCGCGGACGTATCCGGCGCCGAGGGTCGTGAGGTCCATCTGGGTATCCAGCAGTTCGCGCAGGTACTGCTTGTTCGGCTCGAAAGTGAGCACGTTGGGCAGCTCCGGCGCCAGGACCTCCTGCGGCTCGCGTCCGTCGTGGCGGCGCATCAGGTCGCATGCGAGGTGGAGGTGCTCGAGCTCCATGTTCAGGTGCAGCTCCCAGATCGCCTTCACCTTCGGGTCGCTCTCCTGCTCCATGAAGGAGTAGTAGAGGTAGCACTCGTTGTACTCGTGGTTGACGAGCTGCTCCCACCACGTCTCGCCCGGGTCCACGAGGGACTCGTAGTGGGTGACGTGCTCCTCCTCGATGAGGCCGATCTCCTGGTAGAGCTGACGGGCGATCGGCTCCATGTAGGTGGGGCCGGTGTTCATGTAGAAGTTCATCGTCTGCTGCTCCGCCGACAAGATCGTCAGCGCGTGCAGCTTCGACAGGGGGTTCGTGGCGTCCTTGTCGTAGGGGTCGCGGACATTGTCGACCGGATCGCGGTGGTGGTACCGGGTGGGCCTGCCCGGCATGACCTCGGTGAGGTTGTCGACGATCGACTCCGCCTTGCGGTGCTCGATCATCTCGTAGAGGTTGGCGTACCGGTACAGGTGGTCGAAGTCCTCCAGGACACCGAACTGGTACGCCTGCTTCAGATAGGGGTCCGGCTCCATCCGCGCCACCCACGCCGTCAGGTCCACCGCGACCTGCTCGTAGGCGATCGTCGTCTCCAGCACCGAGGAGACGCCCGGCAACAGCCAGTTCACGACCTTCTGCTGCTGCGCCTCGATGTAGCGGGTCTGTGCAAGCTGCCGTTTGACCTCCGGGTCGGCCGTGTTCCGGGCGAGCTGGTGGCTGAAGAGGATCGCCTCCACCTCGATGCCGTTCATCGTGATGATCCGGCACCGCGTATAGGGATCGCAGCGGTCGGGGTCGATCGGCTGCACGTTCAGCTCCCGCCAGCTGCGCAGCTGCCGATCCAGCGGGATGCCCCGCTGCTCCAGTGGATTGAAGGTCATGTGGGGGTGCCTCCTGGGACAGGGGGACTCGGGCGCCCGGCGGGTACCCCGCCCCGGACGACGACAACAGGTCCACCTGCGAGTCTCGCCGTCATGGCCGGCTTTCAGCCACCGCTCGCGCCCAGAGGGCGTGCGATTCCCCCTACCGCATCAGCCGAGATGACAGTGTCGGGCACTATGGCATGACCGGATCCATGCGCACCGGGGGGATCGTCCGCGCCGACCGGTTGCCGGATGCGAGGCCGCCCGCCTGCCGTCATGACTGGTCTCCATAGGGGGCGAGGTCTCCGTTACGCCTGCCCACGATCGCATCAGCAAGGCGCGCTCGCTGTGGCCTGAAGATGGACCGCTCTCAGTAGGGACTCAGGAGTAGGCCATCGTTGCTGCGGGGTCGGGGCTCGGTCCGGCCGGCCGGATGGGAGCTCCCCGCGCACGCCACTTCCGGTCCGCGCCCGGGACGGCGTCCCGGGCGCCTCGCAGTCTGAGCGCCCGACGGAGGCCGCGTCATCGGATCCGACGCCGCAGCGAGACCCTCAGGACTGGCGAGGCGCTCTGAAGGCCACCTCCTGCAGTGGGGTCCTGAGGACGCAGGCAGGTCTGCGATGGTTACCCCGCCCCTGAGGGGTACCCGCCTTCACGTAACGCACATAACGGGCAAATCGGAGGTCGGAATGGCAACGCATCCCCGGTCGGACATGGAAACGCACCCCGACATCCTCGCCATGCGCAGTCGACACGAGATGGCCGAGCGTGTCGCGAGTACTCCGAGGGCGCAGGCCGTCGAGGCGATGGCCCTGATCACGGGCCTCTACCTGGCGGCCTCACCGTGGATCGCGGGTTTCAACGGCTTTTCCACCCTGGCCATCAACAACTTGATCGTCGGTATCGCATACGCCGTGATCATGAGCGGTGGCTTTGGCCGGGCATACGAGCGCTCGCACAGCATGGCGTGGGCCGCTTGCGCACTCAGCGTGTGGACGATCTTTGCGCCCTGGGTTGTAGCAGGAGACGTCAGTACCACCAGGACCATAGTCAACAACATCATCGTCGGCGTGATCGCGCTCCTGCTGGCCCTTATGGCCGCCGCAGCCGCCCGCCCGGTGGATCGGCCGTCCGGCGATCATTCATCCCCGCCCAGGTGATCGAGCTGGATCCGAAGGTCGTGGCACCTACCGCTACCGCGCTACCGGGAGCCGCCTGTTGCCGGTGCTCTGCCCCCGTCAGGCTGCTCCTGGCGGAGGCGGGCTTACGCGGTCGTCAGCTCCGTAAACAGCGACGCGTTCCGCGTAATCAATCAGCGTCCAGGGCGCCCCGGAGGATCGGACGGCCACTCCGGCCGAGCCGCGGTCGGCAAGCTACTTTGAAGCCACCTCCGGCCCTCGCGGGCCACCGAACTTACGGCCCTGCGTTGGGTGAGTTTCCAACGCCCGCGCGTACGCCCCGGCGCCGGCCTGATGGAACTGCGCATCACCACCGACAGTGTCGGCGTCCCTGTGTGGGACAGCGACCTCACGGTCCCCACCGGCCGGGGCGTCCGACCTCGGCAGGATCGGTCAGTACGGCCTCGAGATCGTCATGGCCTTCACAGTGCTTGTCAATCGAGCAGGAGCCGGTCGGCAAACGCATCACGGCCTTATCACCATCTCCTGCACACCAAGCGGCGCCCCCCCCAACTCTGATGCAGCGGCTGCTGCCCCCGCCCGCAGCGGGCGAGTCGAGCGTCGGCTCAGTCTGCGGTGACAGGTGGCGGCGAGCGTACGGAACACCTCCAGCCGCTCGGCGAGAGGAAGCGCCCGACTGCGGCCCGTGGAAGCATCGCATGCAGCCGTGGAGGGCTGCCGAGCACCCGTCGGTGGAAGGGCACGGTGATCGGGATTGCCGCCCGTGGAGGACAACTCGATCGGAGGCAATGATGACCACGAAGTCAGGGTGCGATCAGGGAGGTGAGTGGCGGCGCCAGCGGCGTCCGTCAGCGCTGTCGCAGGTGCCGTGCGCAGTTCCATGAGAGCTGGCACGACCGACCACAAGGAGATCGGGCACCTCTACCTGATCACGTCTTTCGGGTTCTGCCTGGCGGTGGGCTGCTGGCGATGGCGGTCCGGGCGGAACTGGCCGGCTGGGACTGCAGCGTCTGTCCGACAAGCAGTACAGCCAGCCATTCACGATGCGCGGCACGATCATGCTGCTGCTCTTGGTGACGCCGACGTTTGCCCAACGCGGTCATGCCGCTGGAGATCGGCGCGCCGGATGTCGCCTTCCCACGGCTGAACATGTTGCTGTACTGGCTGTTCCTCCTCGCGGCCTGATCGGGCTCAGCGTCGGCTCAGGTCTTGCGGGAAAGCCGCAACGCCCGGCGCTCTCTCGCCGTCATCGCGCCCCACACGCCCTCGTACTCGCCGGTGCGCAGAGCCCAGCTACCGCATGCTGTGACAACAGGGCACCGGTTACAGACAGCACGGGCCTGTTCGATCTGCTGCAGCGACAGGCCGTCCTCGCCGATCGGGAAGAAAAGTTCGGGGTCTTCAAAGCGGCACGCTGCCAAGTCCCGCCAGTTCACGCGCGGTCTCCCCGTCCAGACGACGTCACAGGAATGCGAGAAGAAAGCGATTCGGAAAGAGAAGACATCAGCACAACCTCCGCGTGCCACGGCAGGTACCCGCTTTCCGGCAGCTCGTCGGGACGGTGCTGCACGCACCGCATCATCCGGCAGAGATAGGCAGAAATATAATCCCACTTGCCTGTCTGGTACAGATTTATACCTGTTTGTGACTAGGGAACGGCCAGCACTTGCTCACCGTTTCGGGAAGCGGGCAGCGACGAGGTGCGAATCGAACGTTCAGGGCCAGTTTCGCCGGTACCTGCACCAGTGGGCTTGGGCACCGACGGGGACAGCTGCCCGCTTGGCTGCCCCCTCGTGCGTCCGAACAGGCGCTCAAAGGTCCCTTCGCATGAGAACGCACCTCGTCCCGTGGCGACGGATCAGCCAGAACGGATCGGTCCAGTGACTGAACGGGCCGCAGCCCATGAGCGCCGACCGCAGCTCAGCACGGATAGTCAGGCAGTGGTCCACTGGTGCGCGCGGCCGCCGCGCCATTCAACCCACCGGTCGTCGTCCAGGATGCTGTCGGCGTCCTGGACGCCCGCTCCTTCGAGGAACACCACCAGATCGTGATCGCTGTAGGCGGTGCCGAGGATCTCGTCCCGGGCCCCGGCGTGCACGGTGACTCTCCGGCCGCCAGTGCGGGAGGGCGGATGTACGACGATCGGCGCGCTGCTCATGCTTCCCAGCGTGCCCCTGGCGGGCCCGGTCGGCGAGCCGCTGCGGCGGTCAGTGGCTGTCGCAGGACCCCTGGCGACCCGGGCTTGTTCGTACCGGGTCAGCGCGCTCCACGCGCGGAGCGGCTTGCCGGAGGCGTCGGGGCAAGATCATGTGGGAGCGCTGTCCTTGGCTGACCTCCCTCGACAGGGGCGCTGGCCGCGCGCGGGCTATCGCGCGTTCAGTGCGGTACTGGGTGACCAAAGGTTGGAGAAGGTTGAAGAGGAGCATTGTTCCCGCCGGGAGAGCGCAGGTCGGCACAGCGAGATCTTGTACCGGAGGAGGTCTGCCGAGCGGGGCATACCCGGGACCGCCGCTCAGTCTGGCTGTGAATCAGTCGACCAGCTGAGCAATTCCGGGGCGTGGGGACGCCGTCCACCCTGCTCGAGTGATACACCGTGTCTGACGAGTTCCCTTCCGTGGCTGAAGTCCTGGCCCATGAGCCATCCGTCTTGGTGCTGGATGCCAGGGGGCCGTCCTCACCTGCGCACCTACTGCTTGCAGCTGTTCGAAGGCTCCATCGACAAGATCCGCGGCGTGGAGATCCCGGCCTTCTTCGACGATCCACCGTGTGGGCCGAGCTTGTCGCCGGTGCCCTGGGCGGGATCATGCTGAGCGCGCGGGCCGACTTGCACACAGTCCGCGGCGCGCCTTTCTCGGCGGTGGCGGGCGGCAGCCGCGCCGCTCCTGCTGTCCCTCATGGGTCTACGTCCGGCTGAAGTCTGCGGACTGTACGTGGTGGAGAAGGACACGAAGTCCCTGGCCGGTGAACGGGAACTTCCGTTGCCGGCTCCCGTACTGGCTGCTCTCAAGTCGTCCAAGGCCCTCCAGGCCAAGGAGAAACTGGCCCTTGGTGAGGCATACGCAGAGTCCGGCTACGTCTTGGTGCACGAGACCGGGGCAGCCTTCACGATCAAGCAGCTTCGTCGACGCGCGTACCGGCTCATGGCAATCCTCGGTCTCCGCCGCGTGCGTCTCTACGACGCTCGTTCGTCGTGCCTTACGTTCCTGGCCAACAACGGCGTGCCGGATCACATCCTTGCGCGGTGGGCCGGACACACGAGTGTGACTTGCCCAGGCGTATGGCCAGCAAGATCGAGGTCGACCCGGAGACCGGCTGCTGGCTGTGGACCGGCAGCTGCAATGGAGAGGGGGAGTCAGGCTACGGCCAGGTCTCCTACGAGGGAAAGACACAGCTTGTCCACCGTGTGGTGGTCAGGTTGTTGGTCGGTGAGATTACCGAGGGCTTCCAGGTGCGTCGTGCCGATCCTTGGGGACGGCACTTTACGCTTTGCTGCAACCCGGATCACCTGGAAGCCGTGCCGAAGAAGGAAGCTCTGCGGCGCAGGGACTGGGAGAGCGCGCGAGCCAGGAGGACGCACTGTCCCCACGGCCACGCGTACACGCCGGAGAACTCGTATCTGGATCCCCGAGGGTTCCGGCAGTGCCGGACGTGTCGCGCCGAGAGGGTCAGGAGCCGTCGGGTTCCCCGGGCTCTGTGAGATTTTGTGAGACGTGAGAGGGTCTGAGGCGTGAGTGAGACACCGTCGAACACCCTGCAATACCGCTTTGACGGGCCAGAAGAGGCTCCCGTCCTGATCCTGGGTCCCTCCCTGGGTACCACATGGCACATGTGGGACCGCCAGGTCCCCGAGCTGATCAAGCAGTGGCGCGTCTTCCGGTTCGACCTGCCGGGCCACGGCGGCGCTCCCGCGTACCCGGCGGGCTCGGTCACCGAGCTCACCACACGGCTGCTGACCACCCTCGAAGGGCTCGGCGTGCAGCGCTTCGGCTACGCCGGCTGCGCGCTCGGCGGTGCCGTCGGCATCGAGCTGGCCCTGCGCCACCCCGAGCGGCTCGCCTCCCTCGCGCTGATCGCCGCCTCGCCCCGCTTCGGCACGGCCGACGAGTTCCGCCAGAGAGGCGTGATCGTCCGGACGAACGGCCTCGACCCCATCGCCCGCACCGCCCCCGAGCGCTGGTTCACCGGCGGGTTCGCCGCCGCGCAGCCCGCGATCACCGAGTGGGCCGTGCAGATGGTCCGCACCACCGACCCCGGCTGCTACATCGCCGCCTGCGAGGCGCTCGCCTCGTTCGACGTCCGGGCCGAGCTCGGGCGCGTCGGCGTCCCGACCCTGGTCCTCGTCGGCTCCGACGACCAGGTCACCGGCCCGGCCGAGGCCCGCACCCTGGTCGCCGGCATCCCGGACGCCCGCCTCGCCGTCGTCCCCGGCGCCTCTCACCTGGTGCCGGTCGAGCAGCCCGCCGCCGTCACCGACCTCCTGGTACGGCACTTCTCCACCGCCTGGCAGCCCGCCTTCGAGACCTCCACCGGCCAGACCGCCCTGCCGGCCGCCGCCCTCAAGCCGGTCCTGTCCGCCGCCCCCGCGCAGCCCGTCCAGACCGGGCCCGTCGCCGAGATCGCCCCCGTCGCCGTGCCGCAGGCCCAGGGGCGGCCCGACCCGTACGACACCGGCATCAAGGTCCGCCGCGAGGTGCTCGGCGACGCCCACGTCGACCAGGCGCTGGCCCAGGCCGACGAGTTCTCCGGGGACTTCCAGGAGTTCATCACCCGCTACGCCTGGGGCGAGATCTGGGACCGGCCCGGCCTCGACCGGCGCACCCGCAGCTGCGTCACCCTCACCGCGCTGGTCGCCGGCGGCCACCTCGACGAGCTGGCCTTCCACACCAGGGCCGCCCTGCGCAACGGCCTCACCCCCGGCGAGATCAAGGAAGTGCTGCTCCAGGCGGCCGTCTACTGCGGCGTGCCCGCGGCGAACAGCGCGTTCAAGGTGGCCCAGCAGGTCATCCGCGAGGAGACCACACCCCAGGAATGAGCCCGCGGGGGAGCGCGGGGGCAGGATGGAATCATGAAGCTCACGAAGAAGTCGCACGCCTGCGTCCGCCTGGAGAAGGACGGCCGGACCCTCGTCCTCGACCCCGGAGGATTCAGCGAGGAGGACGCCGCGCTCGGCGCGGACGCGATCCTCGTCACCCACGAGCACCCCGACCACTTCGACGAGTTCCGGCTGCGCGCCGCGATGGAGAACAATCCGGCCGCCGAGATCTGGACCCTGAAGTCGGTCGCGGAGAAGATCTCGTCCGCCTTCCCGGGCCGCGTCCACACCGTCGGCCACGGCGACACCTTCACCGCCGCCGGCTTCGACGTGCAGGTCCACGGCGAACTCCATGCGGTGATCCACCCGGACATCCCGCGCATCACCAACGTCGGCTACCTGGTCGACGGCGGCAAGGTCTTCCACCCCGGCGACGCCCTCACCGTCCCGGACCACCCGGTGGAGACGCTGATGCTCCCCGTCATGGCCCCCTGGAGCAAGATCTCCGAGGTCATCGACTACGTCCGCGAGGTGCGCCCGCAGCGCGCCTACGACATCCACGACGCCCTCCTCACCGACCTGGCCCGCCCCATCTACGACCGCCAGATCGGGCAGCTGGGCGGGTCGGAGCACCTGCGGCTCGCCCCGGGGACGTCGGCGGACCTCTGAGGCCGGGACGGCGCTGTCAGACCCTCCGGGTAGGTTGTGGGGCATGCGCATCGCGACCTGGAACGTGAACTCGATCACCGCCCGCCTGCCGCGGCTCCTGGCCTGGCTGGAGAGCAGCGGCACGGACGTGCTGTGCCTCCAGGAGGCCAAGGTCGCCGAGGACCAGTTCCCGGCGGAGCAACTGCGCGAGCTGGGCTACGAGTCGGCGGTCCACGCGACGGGCCGGTGGAACGGCGTGGCGGTGCTCTCCCGCGTCGGCATCGAGGACGTGGTCAAGGGCCTGCCCGGCGACCCCGGCTTCGACGGCTCGGTGGAGCCCCGCGCCATCTCGGCGACCTGCGGCCCGCTCCGCGTCTGGTCGGTCTACGTGCCGAACGGCCGTGAGGTGGATCACCCGCACTACGCCTACAAGCTCCAGTGGTTCGAGGCCCTCAAGGCGGCCGTCGCCGGTGACGCGGCGGGCAGCCGCCCCTTCGCGGTGATGGGCGACTACAACGTGGCGCCGACGGACGACGACGTCTTCGACCCCGCCGCCTTCGAGGGCTCCACGCACGTCACCCCCGCCGAGCGTGCCGCCCTGGCCTCCCTGCGCGAGGCCGGTCTGTCGGACGTGGTCCCGAGGCCCCTCAAGTACGAGCACCCGTTCACGTACTGGGACTACCGCCAGCTCTGCTTCCCGAAGAACCGCGGCATGCGCATCGACCTGGTCTACGGCAACCAGCCGTTCGCGAAGGCCGTCAAGGACGCCTACGTCGACCGCGAGGAGCGCAAGGGCAAGGGCGCCTCGGACCACGCCCCGGTCGTGGTGGACCTGGACGTCTAGGGCCTCAGCAGCCGCAGGTCCACCGAGTCCGCCAGGGCCGCGAGGCCCGCGTCGCCCGGATGCAGATGGTCCCCGCTGTCGTACGCGGGCAGCATCCGGGACGGCCGCTGCGGATCCCGCACCACCGCGTCGAAGTCGAGCACGCCGTCGAAGACGTCGCCGCCCCGGATCCACTCGTTCACCGCGACCCGCTCGGCGTCGACGGTGGCCGTGCAGCGCGCCTCGCCCTCACAGGGCAGGATCGTCGCCGCCAGCATCTTCAGGCCCCGGGCGTGCCCGCGCGCCGCGATCTCCCGCAACCCGGCGATCACCTGCTCCGCGGAGGTGTCCCACCGCAGATCGTTGATGCCCTCGAAGACGACCGCCGTACGCGCCGACGGCTGGGCCAGGACGTCCCGGTCGAACCGGTGCAGGGCGCTGACCCCGGCGGTGTCCGTGGACACCCCGTCGCCGGGGTAGCGGTCGGTGACCACGCGGTTGCCCGAGATGCCCTGGTTCAGCACGCCGTAGCGCGGGACGGTGTCCTGCCGCAGCAGCCGGCCGGCCAGGACGTTCGGCCAGCGCCGGTTCGCGTCCACCGTGGACTTGTCGCCGTCGGTGATCGAGTCCCCGAGCAGCACCACGGACCCGGGCCCGCCGCCCACGTCCACCCCCGCGAGCAGCGGCCAGCTGCTGATCACCGAGGTGTACGCCCCCGCCGAGCCGTCCGCCGCGTGGTCGCCGGGCTCGCTGACGTACGACCGCTGCTGCGCGAGCCGGTGCAGGGGCGCCGCCGGCACCGGGCCGGGCAGGTGGAAGCTCACCAGCAGGTTGGTGTCCGCGGGCACCGCGAAGCCGAGCGGATCGCTGTACGCCTGCGCCCCCGCCGGGATATCCACGCCCGCTGCCCCGCCGAAGGACAACGGCACCGGAGCGCCCCGCGAGGCCGCGCCCGCCGCCTGCACCGCCACCGTCGCGCTCCCGATCCGTACCGGCGCCGCCGCGAACGTGTTGTCGAACCGCACCCGCACCCGGGGCCCGCCGGCCGAGGTGTGCACCACCAGCCGCAGCGTCCGGTCCGTCCAGGGCCCCACCGCGCCGTATCCGCCCGTCGCCGTCGTCCAGCTGCCCGTCCAGCCCTGCGTGGCGGTCCGCACCGACACCGCGAAGACGTGCAGTCCGGTCGCCCTCGGCAGCCGGACGGAGGCGACCGCGCGCCCTGCGACGAGCGGCACCGTCACGACGTACAGGCGGGCCCGCTCGGCGCGTTGCCCGCCGGGCGTGTTGATGTGCGGCAGGGCCACCGCCTTGGTGGCGAGCGGCCCGGTGCGCCAGTCCGGCGCGGTCAGCCGGTAGCCGGAGCGGGTGCCGTCGGCGTACCCGATCGTGCCCGTGCCGCCCACCTCCGTGCCGGCGGTGCCCGCCACCAGGAAGGCGAGGGCGTCACCGCGCCCCGTGACGCGGACGTCCTGCCCGGCGGCGCGGACGTTGTCCGGCTCGCCGGGCCGCCGCTTCGGCCAGGTCAGCCGAGCCCCCTGGACGGTGAGGGTCCGGCCCGGTGTCCAGCCGGCGGCCGCGAGGTCACGCGCCGACAGGGAGGCACCGGCGCCGTCGAAGTCCGCCTCCGCCGGCCGGCCGTCGTCGCTGACGGCGCTGTTGTCGAACAGCCGCTCCAGCGGCACCGGCGCGGCCCGCCCCTCCTCGGCGGCCCGCGCCGAGACCGCGGGCACCAGCGACCCGCACAGGGCCAGGACGATCAGGATCCCCCGGACAGATCGGCGCACGGCCGACTCCTCCCGCTCATCGAGACACGACGCGACACCACACAACGCAGGGACGGAACAGAGAGCTCAACGACCGCCGGTACGCAAGGCGCACGGTGAAGTTAGGGAGACGGCGGGGACTCGTCAACGAGCCGCGGGCGAACACGGCGTGAACTCGACCGTCGCCCCGGTCCGCGCGCCCTGTGGTGCGTACGGCGGTACGAATGACACGCTGGACGTATGAACATCCCTTTCCTGGGCAACCGGCGCCAGAAGGTGGGGTTCCCCGATCCGGCGGGCATCGCGGACCTCCTCGCCGAGTGTGAACTGCTCCGCTCCCAGGCGTCCCGGGCGGGGGTCCGCCTGGACGACTCGGCGGACTCGCTGGAGGCGCTGGACCAGCTCGTGCCGCGCTGGCGGGACGACGACGAGATCCTGCCCTGGCTCGGCAACGACGCCGGGCTCTACCTGGGCACCGTCATCGTGCGCACCGTCCCGGGAGCCGCCTGGGAGATCCGGTCCGACGGGCAGCCCGTCGTGCGGCTGGCCTCCGGCCGGGAGTTCGACGTCGTGGACTCCGGGCACGAATGGGCCGCGAACGGGGTGCCGGAACTGTCGCAGCTGTACGCCGAAGTCGCGGAGGCGTGACCCCCATGGCCAGAACCTTTGGCCCAAAGTCCGATGTAAATACGGCTAATGATCGAAAAGTGCGTGTCGCCGTCCCACTTCGATCTTGCCTGGATACGTTGCGGCAACCACCACACAGCTGAGAGTGAGTAGGGCTGAGCATGGCCGTCGATCCGCTGATCGAGCTGCGTGACGTCAACAAACACTTCGGGGAGCTGCATGTCCTGCGGGACATCGACCTCACCGTCGGCCGGGGGGAGGTGGTCGTGGTCATCGGTCCGTCGGGGTCGGGGAAGTCCACCCTGTGCCGGGCGATCAACCGGCTGGAGACCATCGAGTCCGGACAGATCGTCCTCGACGGGCAGCCCCTCCCGGAGGAGGGCAAGGCCCTGGCCCGGCTGCGCGCCGACGTCGGCATGGTCTTCCAGTCGTTCAACCTCTTCGCCCACAAGACCGTCCTGCAGAACGTCTCCCTGGGGCAGGTGAAGGTCCGCGGGCGCCGGAAGGAGGACGCCGACAAACGCTCCCGGGAACTCCTCGACCGGGTCGGTGTCGCCGACCAGGCGGACAAGTACCCGGCGCAGCTCTCCGGCGGTCAGCAGCAGCGTGTGGCCATCGCCCGCGCCCTGGCCATGGAGCCCAAGGCGATGCTCTTCGACGAGCCGACCTCGGCCCTCGACCCGGAGATGATCAACGAGGTGCTGGAGGTCATGAAACAGCTCGCCCGCGAGGGCATGACCATGATCGTCGTCACGCACGAGATGGGCTTCGCCCGCTCGGCCGCCAACCGCGTCGTCTTCATGGCCGACGGCCGGATCGTCGAGGACCGCACCCCCGACGAGTTCTTCACCAACCCCAGCAGCGACCGCGCCAAGGACTTCCTCTCCAAGATCCTCAAGCACTGAACGGGCGGGCACCGGACGGCTCATCGCATCGGACCTCGACTACGATGTGCCCTTCATCCCTGTCGGAGAGGGGGACTTCGCCAGAATCCGCCGATCCCGCCCGGGATGAGCTGACCGCGCGCCCGGTCCGCGGGGCGTTCCCACCGGGTGCGGCCCCCATGGCCCGCCACGGCCACGGGGGCGGCGGTTCACATCGGCCAGGCCCGTCCGGCGGCAGCCGGAGATCACTGCTCGCGCAGCGGAACCGACACGTACGACGGGTCGTTCACCGGCGAGGAGAAGGTCAGCTGCGCGCCGGACGGGTTGTGCTCGATGTAGAGCGGGTCGACCGTGTCGACGACCAGGGCGAGGCGATGCCCGGCCGGGACGTCGTAGGCCGTGGAGTACAGCTCCAGGTCGACGCCGAACGGCTTCCCGGGGGTGCGCCCGTGGAAGGTGTACGGCGCGTGGGAGACCAGCTTGCCGAGGCCGAGCGGCCCCACGTCGTACAGGTAGGCGACGAGGGTGCCGCTCTCCTTGGTCGGGGTGAGGGTCGTGTGCAACCTGGCCGTGCCGCGCACCTGTTGGGCGGTGGCGTACTTCTCCGACTGCCACACGGCGGCCCAGCGCCGGGGGAGCAGCGGGATCGAGGCCATCGGCGGCAGCTGGGCCACCTGGTCGAGGATGCTGGACAGGAAGACGACGCCGCCGTCCGCACCCGAGTTCACGTTCGCGCGGATGGTCTTCGAGCCCGCGAGGGCGATCTTCCGGGCGTCCGCGCCGACCGACTTCCAGTCCGGGTAGCCCTCGTAGCCGCCTGAGGCGCGGGACTTGAGCTGGACCGGCTGCTCGCGGTCGATGCCGTTGTCCTCGCCCCGCAGATGGTGGTCGAACCAGCGCTCGGTGTCCTTCCACACGTCGTTGGGCAGCCCGAACAGGCCGGTCAGCTCGGCGGTGGCGTGGTCTCCGGGGCGCATCTCCAGCCGCTTCGGGCCGGTCAGCTTCTCGTAGAAGTCGGCGTACTGGTTGGGAGGGAAGACCGAGTCGCCCCAGGCGTTGGCGAGCATGATCGCCGCGCCGTTCCGGTTGATCTGGTCGACGTACGTCACAGCGGAACGTTTCTTCCCCCAGGCGACGAGCTCCGGCTCCTTCGCGAGGTTGGAGCCGTAGAAGTCGTCGAAGACCTGCCGGAGTTCGGCGCTCTGCCGGCCGGTGACGATGCTCGCGCCGTCCAGCAGGGCGGCCGCCTGGACGTGCTGGGTGCGGCCGGCGTAGATCGAGCCGATCAGGTCGGCCCAGCCGCTGAGGGAGGCGACGGCCCTGACCCGCTTGTCGTGCGCGGCGGTGAGCAGGCTGATGCCGGCGCCGTAGGAGACGCCCGCCATGCCGACGCGCCGGGCGTCGGAGGGGGTGTGGGCGAGCGCCCAGTCGATGACCTTCGAGGCGTCGGCGACGTCGGGTGGGCCCGCCACTTCTATCTCGCCGCCCGACTGCCAGAATCCGCGCACGTTGTACGTGACCACGACGTACCCGGAGTCGGCGAGCTGCTGGGCCTGGGCCAGGTATTCGAGCTGGGGCAGGCCCCAGCTCGTGGGCAGGACGAGCAGCGGGTAGCGGCGCGTGCCGTCGGAGCCGGACGGGGTGACGACGTTGGCCTTGAGGACGGTGCCGCCGTCGCCGGTGATGTCGACGAAGCGGACGGGGTGCGGTGCCGCCTGGGCGGTGGGGGCGATTCCGAGGGCGGTGCCGGCGACCAGGGTCGCCGAGACGGCGCCTACGGCGGTGGTGCGCAGGGCCTTGCGGTGGGGTCCCACGGTCACTCCTCACTCGTGTCAGTGCAAAGTGACCGAACGGTAACCTCGCCCCCTTACCAGGGGTAACCCACCGGTAAGTTACGTGGCGGTAACGATTGTTGAGAAGTGGAGGAACTCAGGAGGCACGGTGCGTAGTGCGTGGAGAGGCGGCGGACGGCGCCGTCTGCGCCGCGCGCGTCACGTCCTCCACCAGCTCGACGACGTCCGGACCGTAGGCCTGCGAGTTGATCACCTTGAGCAGTAGGACGAAGGAGGTGTTGCCGTACTTGCGGGCCAGCCGTTCGTGGTGGCGGGCGAGGTAGCGGGTGGTGGCCTGGTTGGTGATCGACGTCTGCCCGCAGAAGAGGAACACCGGACGGGTGTTCTGACTGCGCTCCGCGGTGAGCCGGGCGAGCAGCGCGTACTCCTCCTTGCCGTTCTCCACGCGGTACCGCTCGGAACCCACCAGGAACGATCCCCGGTCCGGGCCCGGTTCGGCGTCGACGTTCACGCGCACGCCCGGCAGCAGGGAGGACAGATGGGCCGCCATCCGGCGGTTCGAGGCCGGGCCGCCCACACAGAACTCGGTGCGTTCGCCGAAGCCCTGACGGGCCGTGTCGTGCGGCAGGATCTGGGCGTGCGCGTTGCAGTCCTTGATCAGCGCCGCGAGTTCGAGCAGTGCGAACACGTCGTAGCGCATCACCGCGAACTCGGGACCGCCGGCGCCCCGGTTCACCACCAGCAGCGACTCGGAGTTGTCGGGCAGCCCGAAGAACGCCTGCTTGCGGCGGAGCCTGCGCCGCCACAGGTAGGTGCGGGCCACCCAGCCGAGCGCGGCACTGATGCCCGCCGCTATCACGCCCAGGACGATGTTGCGCACGTCGTCATTCATGGGCGCGCATGGTAGCGGGCCGAGCGGACACGCGTTCGGCGCGTTCCTGACGAGGGCATGGCCATGAATTAAGCTGCGCGGACGGCCTTTGACTGGAGGTGCGGATGCGTCGCCCTGTCGCACGGAATCTGACGGTCCTGGCGGTTTCGGCCGCCGTGGTGGCTTCGGTGGGGGCGGCGGCGCCACCCGCCGCGCAGAGCCCGGGCGGTGAGAAGACCCCCCTGGCCGTCGGCTACGGCGGTGCCGTCTCCAGCGTCGACCCGGACGCCTCCGCCGCCGGGATCGAGGTCCTGAGGAAGGGCGGCAACGCCGTCGACGCGGCCGTCGCCACGGCCGCCGCTCTCGGCGTCACCGAGCCCTACTCCGCCGGCATCGGCGGAGGCGGCTACTTCGTCTACTACGACGCCAAGTCCCGCACGGTGCGCACCATCGACGGCCGCGAGACCGCCCCGCTGAGCGCCGACGCGAACCTGTTCGTGGAGAACGGCAAGCCCGTCCCCTTCGCCGAAGCCGTCAGCAGCGGCCTGAGCGTCGGCACGCCCGGCACGCCCGCCACCTGGCAGACGGCGCTCGACCGCTGGGGCAGCAAGCGCCTCTCCAGTGTCCTGAAGCCGGCCGAGCGGCTCGCCCGCGACGGCTTCACGGTCGACGAGACGTTCCGGGCGCAGACCGCGTCCAACGAGACCCGCTTCCGCTACTTCCCGGACACCGCGGAACTGTTCCTGCCGGGCGGGCGGCTGCCGGTCGTGGGCTCCACCTTCAAGAACCCCGATCTCGCCCGCACCTACGCCGAGTTGGGCCGCAAGGGCGTCGGGACGCTCTACCACGGCCCGCTCGGGCGGGACGTCGTCGATACGGTCAACAAGCCGCCGGTGGACCCGGGTTCGGGCTGGAACGCCCGCCCGGGCGACCTGTCCCCGCGGGACCTGGCGGCGTACCGCACCAAGCTCCAGGCGCCGACCCGGACCTCCTACCGGGGCCTCGGCGTCTACTCCATGGCGCCCTCCTCCTCCGGAGGCACGACGGTCGGCGAGGCGCTCAACATCCTGGAGCGGACCGACCTGTCGAAGGCGAGCGAGGCGGAGTACCTGCACCGGTACATCGAGGCGAGCCGGATCGCGTTCGCGGACCGGGGGCGGTGGGTCGGAGACCCGGCCTTCGAGGACGTGCCGACGAAGGAACTGCTCTCGCAGCGGTTCGCCGACTCGCGGGAGTGCCTCATCAAGGACGACGCGGTGCTCACGAGTCCCGTGGCGCCGGGTGATCCGCGCGACCCGAAGGCGTGCGACTCCGGCGGTACGGCCGCCCCCACGACCTACGAGGGCGACAGCACCACGCATCTGACCGTGGCCGACAAGTGGGGGAACGTCGTCTCCTACACCCTCACCATCGAACAGACCGGTGGCAGCGGGATCACCGTGCCCGGACGGGGGTTCATCCTCAACAACGAGCTGACGGACTTCTCCTTCACCCCGGCGAACCCGGCCGTGCACGACCCGAACCTGCCGGGGCCGGGGAAGCGGCCGCGGTCCTCGATGTCGCCGACGATCGTTCTCGACCGGCACGACAGGCCCGTGGTGGCCCTGGGGTCGCCGGGCGGGGCGACGATCATCACGACCGTGCTGCAGACGCTCACCGGGTTCCTCGACCGGGGGCTGCCGCTCGTCGACGCGATCGCGGCGCCCCGGGCCAGTCAGCGCAATGCCGCGCAGACGGAGCTGGAGCCGGGGCTCGATGCCGACGTGAGGCGGCAGTTGGAGGCGATCGGGCACTCGTTCAAGGCGAACCCGGAGATCGGGGCGGCTACGGGGGTGCAGCGGTTGCCGGGTGGGAAGTGGCTGGCAGCCGCTGAGACGGTACGGCGTGGTGGGGGATCGGCGATGGTGGTGCGGGCGGTGCGTTGACAGTTTTCGTCAGCGGGCGCGTGGGGGCTGGTCGTGCCCGCGCGGCGGAGCCGCACATCGGCACAGCCCCGCGCCCCGTTCAGGGCGTTGCCGAACTCTGCGTCTGAAACGCCAAGTGGCCGTCTTCCACGTCCACCGTCACCCGGCCTCCTTCGGACACTCGGCCGTCCAGCAGCAGCCGTGACAGTTCGTTGTCCACCTCGCGCTGGATCGTGCGGCGCAGCGGGCGGGCGCCGTACTCCGGCTGGTAGCCGCGCTCGGCCAGCCAGTCCACCGCCCGGTCGGTGAAGGTCACCGTGATGCCCTTGCCCTGGACGAGGGAGCGGGTGCGGTCCAGGAGGAGGTCGGTGATCTGGCGCAGCTGTTCCGTGCTGAGCTGGCGGAACACGACGATCTCGTCGATGCGGTTGAGGAACTCGGGCCGGAAGTGCTCGCGGAGCGGGCGCAGGATCTGCTCCCGGCGGGCCTCCTCGTCCGCGTCGGCGCCACCCGACGCGAAGCCCAGCGTGGCGCCCCGGCGGGTGATCGCCTCGGAGCCGAGGTTGCTGGTCATGACGATGACCGTGTTGGCGAAGTCCACCGTCCGGCCCTGCGAGTCGGTCAGCCGGCCGTCGTCGAGGACCTGGAGCAGGATGTTGAAGACGTCCGGGTGGGCCTTCTCGACCTCGTCCAGCAGGAGCAGCGAGTACGGGTGGCGGCGGACGACCTCGGTGAGCTGGCCCGCCTCCTCGTGGCCGACGTAGCCGGGCGGGGCGCCGACCAGGCGGCTGACGGTGTGCCGCTCCTGGTACTCGCTCATGTCGAGGCGGACCATGCGGTCCTCGCTGCCGAACAGCGCCTCGGCGAGCGCCCGGGCCAGCTCGGTCTTGCCGACGCCCGTCGGGCCGAGGAACAGGAAGCTGCCGATGGGCCGGTCGGGGCTCGCCAGCCCAGCGCGGGAGCGCAGCACCGCGTCGGAGACGACCCGGACGGCCTCGTCCTGGCCGACCACCCGCTGGTGCAGATGCTCCTCCAGGCCCAGCAGGCGGTCCTTCTCCTCCTGGGTGAGGCTGCTGACCGGGATGCCCGTCTGCCGCGACACCACCTCGGCGATCGCCTCGGCGCCGACGACCAGGTCCTGGCCCTCGTCGACCTCGCCGTCACCGCCGGCCTCGGTGATCCGCTGCTTGACGTCCAGGATCCGGTCGCGCAACTGGGTGGCCTGCTCGTACTGCTCGTCCGCGACGGCCTGGTCCTTGTCCCGGGTCAGCTGCTCCAGCTCCCGCTCCAGGGCCCGCACGTCGGTGCCCTTGGTCCGGGCCCGCAGCCGCACCCGGGCACCGGCCTGGTCGATCAGGTCGATCGCCTTGTCGGGCAGCCGGCGGTCGGTGAGGTAGCGGTCCGACAGCTCCACGGCGGCGACCAGCGCCTCGTCGGTGTAGCGGACCTGGTGGTGGGCCTCGTAGCGGTCCTGGAGGCCGCGCAGGATCTCGATCGCGTCGGCGGCGGTCGGCTCCGGAACCATGATCGGCTGGAAGCGGCGGGCCAGCGCCGCGTCCTTCTCGATCCGGCGGAACTCCTCCAGCGTGGTGGCGCCCACGATGTGCAGCTCGCCCCGGGCGAGGGCCGGCTTGAGGATGTTGCCGGCGTCCATCGACCCGCCCTCGCCGCCACCGGCACCGGCGCCCACGACCGTGTGCAGCTCGTCGATGAAGATGATGAGCTGGTCGGAGTGGGCGCGGATCTCGCTGACGATGTTGTTCATCCGCTCCTCGAAGTCACCCCGGTAGCGGGTGCCCGCGACCACACCGGTCAGGTCCAGGGCGACCACGCGGCGCCCGATCAGCACGTCGGGCACGTCCGCCTCGGAGATGCGCTGCGCCAGCCCCTCCACGATGGCGGTCTTGCCGACGCCCGCGTCACCGATCAGCACCGGGTTGTTCTTGCCGCGGCGGGAGAGGACCTCGACGGTCTGCTCGATCTCCTGGTCCCGGCCGATCACCGGGTCGATCCGGCCGTGCCGGGCCAGCTCGGTGAGGTCGCGGCCGTACTTGTCGAGGGTGGGGGTGTTCGTCGGGCGCGGGCGCTCGGCCTGGGGTGCCTCCGGTGCCTCGGGCGGCTCGGAGGGGGCGAAGCGGGCCGCGTTCAGGATGTGCCCGGCCGCCGAGTCGGGGTTCGAGGCCAGGGCGCTGAGCACGTGCTCCGGGCCGATGTAGCCGTAGCCGCGGGCCCGGGCCATGTCGTGCGCGTCCAGCAGGGCCCGCTTGGCCGCCGGGGTGAGGGAGAGCGCGGTCGGCGGCGGCGCGTCGTTCGGGCTGTGCTGCGCCGGGCCCGACCGTTCGTCGATCTGCGAGGCCAGCGAGTCGGGGTTTGCGCCGGCCTTGCTGAGCAGGGTCCGGGTGGGTTCGGTGGCGAGCGCCGCCCGCAGCAGGTGCTCCGTGTCGAGGTCGCGGCTGCCGTGCTCGGCGGCGTACTGGGCGGCGCCCCGGACGAGCTCCCGGGCCGGCTGGCTGAGCAGCCGGCCGAGATCGATCTGCCGGGGACCCGGACGCGGTCCGCCGAAGAAGCGTGCGAGGAATTCTCCGAAGGGATCCGAGCCGTAGCCCTCCGGGCTGCTGAAGCCGCTGCTCATGGGCCTTCCGTTCCCGGCGTCCCCGGCGCGCGGGCGGGGGACGCCCTCGCTGGTCGACGTGCCGGGGTCGGGTAACCCGGGTGGCAGCCCGTTACACCTGGGGCGCGCTCGTAGAACACCTTCGCACGATCGCCGACGAGGGGCACCTTCGGGACATCTACCGACAATCCCGTCGGGTGGCGGGTTCAGCGTGCCGTCAGGATCCTCGGGCCCGCGTCCGTGATCGCCACCGTGTGCTCCGCGTGGGCCGCGCGGGAGCCGTCGTTCGTCTTCAGCGTCCAGCCGTCGGGCGCCGCGTGGTAGTCGTCGGTGCCGCCCGCGATGACCATGGGCTCGATCGCCAGCACCATGCCGTGTCGCAGGCGCATGCCGCGCCCCGGCCGGCCCTCGTTCGGCACACCGGGGTCCTCGTGCATCCGGCGGCCGATGCCGTGGCCGCCGAAGCCGTCGGGGATGCCGTAGCCCGCCCCGCGGCAGACCGTGCCGATCGCGTGGGCGATGTCGCCGATCCTGTTGCCGACGACGGCGGCCTCGATGCCGGCCGCCAGGGCCCGCTCGGCGGTCTCGATCAGGCGCAGGTCGGCGCGGCGCGGGGTGCCCACGACGAAGCTCAGTGCCGAGTCGCCGACCCAGCCGCCCAGTTCGGCGCCGAAGTCGATGGAGACCAGGTCGCCGTCGCGCAGCCGGTAACGGGTCGGGATGCCGTGCACGATCGCGTCGTTCACCGAGACGCAGAGGACGGCGGGGAACGGGGTCGGCGCGAAGGACGGCCGGTACCCCAGGAACGGCGAGGTCGCGCCCGCCTCACGCAGCACGTCGTGCGCCACCTCGTCCAGCTCCAGCAGGGAGACGCCCACGTCGGCGGCCTTCTGTGCGGCCGTCAGGGCACGGGCGACGACCTGGCCCGCTTCGAACATGGCATCGATTGATGTGTCGGTCTTCAGCTCCACCATGCCAATTACTATACCGGTATTAGAATGGTGTCATGGTGCGCACCCCTCTCACCCCCGAAGAGCGCGAACGCGGCGAGCGGCTCGGCAGGCTGCTGCGTGCGGCGCGAGGCGACCGGAGCATGACGGAGGTCGCGGCGAGCGCGGGCATCTCCGCGGAGACCCTCCGGAAGATCGAGACCGGGCGGGCCCCGACCCCGGCCTTCTTCACGGTGGCCGCGCTGGCCGGTGTGCTCGGGCTGTCCATGGACGAGTTGGCGGGACAGTGCGTCCTGGTGCCGGTCTGAGGCCGGTGCTGAGGCTGCTGCGCCGCGTGTGAAAACTCCCCGTAGCACTGCTGTAACACGACTGGTGTTGCCTACTGGGCGGAGTGCTCCGGTCTGGCGGGAGTTGAGTGATGGCGGCGGATCAACTCCCGGCCGAGGTGCGGGAGTTCACGAACTACCTGGATGGTCTGCTGGCACGCCTCGATCCGTCCGGCGGCTGGTGCGCGGTGTTCTGGCAGCGCGACCCCGAAGGCATGCAAGCCTGTCTCGACGGGCGTGAGATGCCGCCCTGGGACGTGGTGGAGGCGCTGCTGCGGGACCTCGCCGGGCAGTACGGCCCGGGGGGCGCGGGCCCGGAGACGGAACGCGCCCGCTCCCTGCATGCCGCCGCGCTGGCCGCGTTCGACAGCCGGCCCGGGGGCCGTGACGCGCTCGGGGACCTGCTGGACGTCATGCTCCGCGAGCAGCGGTTCGCCGCCGAACGCCAGGCCGGCCTGGCCCGGCAGCTGGCCTCGGCCACCACCCGCGAGCAGGCCGACGCCCTCCGGCTGGACCTCGCCTGGGCCCGGGACGACCACGAACGCGCGACCGTCCGCTGTGCGGAACTCAGGGCGCGGATCGCTTACCTGGACCGGCAGCGGCAGGGGCCGAGTCCTCTGCCGACCACCCCGCGCGGGGACCACCGGCCAGGGGACCACTGGCGGCGGGCCGACGGGAACGGACCGGAGGCCGCGGCGCGGGCGCGGGGTGGTGAACCGGCGGCAGGGAGTGCGCGCGGGTACGGCCCGAGGCCGGTGGCGCCGGTGGCGCCGGAGGCCCAGGTGGCGCGGGAGACGGATGGCGCGACCGCGGGCGAGCACGGTTCCCCGAGGGCCGGGGATGCCCGGGAAGCCGTCGCCCACGGCTGGCCCCATGACTTCACGGATTCGGGCCCCGGCCAGGAGACGTCCGCCAGGCCGTCGTCGGCACCGGGCCGGGGTGTGGTGGACCAGGGTTCTACTCCGGCGGGTCCCGGGCCGGGCCCGAGCGCGGGTCAGGTTCAAGGTTCCGGTCAGGTTCACGGCCCAGGTCAGGTTCACGGCCCGGGTCAGGTTCACGGCCCGGGTCAGGTTCACGGCCCGGGTCAGGTTCACGGCCCGGGTCAGGACCACGGCCCGGGTCAGGTTCACGGCCCGGGTCAGGTTCACGGCCCGGGTCAGGACCACGCTCCCGGTCAGGACCACGGACCAGGCCCGGCCTCGGTCGTGTCGGGCCCGGGTCGGGCGGGCCGGAATCCGGGCTCGACTCCCTCGGGCTGGACCCCAGCCGCCCCGGGCCGGGTCCAGGCCGCCCCGCGTTCGCACCTCAGCCCTCAAGGCTCGACAGCCCAAGGCCTGGCCCCGGGGACCCAGAGCCCGTACCCGACCTCCCAAGGCCCGACCCCGGCCCCTCCAGGTCAAGCCGCACCCACTCCGGATCAAGCCCCTGCCTTTCCGGAGCCCGCCCCGGCCGCTCCGCAGCCCCCTGCCACCCCCGAACCCCCGGCCCCCCAGCCCTCCGCCCCCTCCAAGCAGCGGAAACGCCGTCGCGGCAGTGCCCGCTTCGCGGGGATGGTGGAGGAGGAAGCCGCCCCCGTCGTCGTACTGCCCGCCGCGGTGCCGGCCATCCCCGTCCCCGCGCCCGCCACCGGCCGCACCCCGCGCGGCGCGCGCTTCGCCGGGGCCGCCGAGGAGGCCGTAGCGGAGCCCGCGGCGCCGAAGACCGGCGCGACCGGCGCGACCGGCACGGTCGGCGCCGCGGAGCGGACGGAGGTCGCGCGGGCCGTCGAGACACTGGCGCGGCTCCGGGGGGAGGGACGCAGCGGGGAGGCGCACGCCCTGCTGGTCGAGGCCGCCTACTGGGCCCCCGACCGGCTCCCGCTGCTCGCCCACGCACTCGAACGGGCCGGACTGGGAGCGGACTGGCAGACCCTGCTCTGGGAGGCCGCCTCGCTGCCCGCCGGACGGCTGGTCGCCGCCGCGGACGCCCTGGTCGCGGCCGGGCGCGCGGAGGACGGACAGCAGATGCTGCGCCAGGGGGTCGCCCGGCCCGCGGGCGAGGTCGGGGAGGCCGTCCTCGACCTGGTCGCCGAGGGCCGCCGGCGCGAGGTGCGCGCGCTGCTCGACGCGTACGTGCGGGCCCGCACCCCCGAGGAGGCCGCCCGCAGCGCGCAGCCCGATCCGCAGCGCCTGGTGCCGCTGCTGCTGGAGGCCGCCCAGGGCGTGTCGGACGAGCGCCGCTGGGATCTGCTGCACGCGCTCCGGGTCGCCGGATTCGCCGTCTGACCGGCGCCGACGTGCCGCCGGCGACTCACCCACAGGAGTACGAATCGCGCCCGGCCCCGCGGGTTGGCGACGATGGTCTTGGCAAGCCCGTGCCGGAGGCTTACGTTCGTGGCTCTACGGCCCGCTTCTACGGGCGTAGAGGCGCAGACGCCGCGTCGAAGGAGCAGCTCATG
Organism: Streptomyces olindensis; assembly: GCA_000696115.1. GTDB lineage: Bacteria > Actinomycetota > Actinomycetes > Streptomycetales > Streptomycetaceae > Streptomyces > Streptomyces olindensis. The sequence continues at coordinate 107,772 of JJOH01000007.1, read as the reverse complement.
GCCAACGTCGTACGTGCCGCTCTGGTCCAGGCCGCCTGGACCGGCGACACCGAGTCCATGGTGGCGAAACACGAGGAGCACGCCCGCGAGGCGGCCCGCCGGGGCGCGAAGATCATCGGGTTCCAGGAAGTCTTCAACAGCCCCTACTTCTGCCAGGTCGAGGAGCCGGAGCACTACCGCTGGGCCGAGCCCGTGCCCGACGGACCCACCGTGCGGCGCATGCGGGCCCTGGCGCGCGAGACCGGCATGGTGATCGTCGCGCCGGTGTTCGAGGTCGAACAGCCCGGCTTCTACTACAACACCGCGGCCGTGATCGACGCCGACGGCACCTATCTCGGCAAGTACCGCAAGCACCACATCCCGCAGCTCAAGGGCTTCCGCGAGAAGTTCTACTTCAAGCCGGGCAACCTCGGCTGGCCCGTCTTCGACACCGCGGCCGGCAAGGTCGGCGTCTACATCTGCTACGACCGCCACTTCCCGGAGGGCTGGCGGGAGCTGGGCCTGGCCGGGGCCCAGCTGGTCTACAACCCCTCCGCCACGCACCGGAGCCTGTCGTCCCACCTGTGGCGGCTGGAGCAGCCCGCGGCCGCTGTCGCCAACGCGTACTACATCGCCGCGATCAACCGCGTCGGGCAGGAGGAGTACGGCGACAACGACTTCTACGGGACGAGCTACTTCGTCGACCCCCGTGGGCGGTTCGTGGGGGACGTCGCCAGCGACAGCAAGGAGGAACTCGTGGTCCGGGATCTGGACCTCGACCTCATCGAAGAAGTGCGGCAGACGTGGGCCTTCTACCGCGACCGCCGCCCCGACGCCTACGAAGGGCTGGTGCAGCCGTGACCGACGACCTCCTGGGCCGCCACCGGGCGGTGCTCCCCGACTGGCTCGCCCTCTACTACGAGGAGCCGATCGAGATCACCCACGGCGAGGGCCGCCACGTCTGGGACGCCGAAGGCAACCGGTACCTCGACTTCTTCGGCGGCATCCTCACCACCATGACCGCGCACGCGCTGCCCGAGGTGACCAAGGCGGTGAGCGAGCAGGCCGGGCGGATCATCCACTCCTCGACCCTCTACCTCAACCGGCCGATGGTCGAACTCGCCGAGCGGGTCGCCCAGTTGAGCGGCATCCCGGACGCCCGGGTCTTCTTCACCACCTCCGGCACCGAGGCCAACGACACCGCCCTGCTGCTGGCCACGGCGTACCGGCGCAGCAACACGATCCTGGCCATGCGCAACAGCTACCACGGCCGCTCCTTCAGCTCCGTCGGCATCACCGGCAACCGGGGCTGGTCCCCGACCTCGCTGTCCCCGCTGCAGACGCTGTACGTCCACGGCGGCGTCCGCACCCGCGGCCCGTACGCCTCGCTGAGCGACGACGCCTTCATCGCCGCCTGCGTCGACGACCTGGTCGACCTGCTCGGCCACACCCGCCCCCCGGCCGCGCTGATCGCCGAGCCCATCCAGGGCGTCGGCGGCTTCACCTCCCCGCCGGACGGGCTGTACGCCGCCTTCCGCGAGGTGCTGCACGAGCGCGGCATCCTGTGGATCGCCGACGAGGTGCAGACCGGCTGGGGCCGCACCGGCGAGCACTTCTGGGGCTGGCAGGCCCACGGGCAGAACGGGCCGCCGGACATCATGACCTTCGCCAAGGGCATCGGCAACGGCATGTCCATCGGCGGGGTCGTCGCCCGCTCCGAGATCATGAACTGCCTGGACTCCAACAGCATCTCGACCTTCGGCGGCACCCAGATCACCATGGCGGCGGGCCTCGCCAACCTCAACTACCTGCTGGAACACGACCTCCAGGGCAACGCCCGGCGCGTCGGCGGACTGCTCATCGAGCGGCTGCGGGCCGCCGCCGCGCCGGTCCCGGCCGTCCGGGAGGTACGCGGGCGCGGCCTGATGATCGGCATCGAGATCACCAGGCCCGGCACCGACGAGGCCGATCCGCAGGCGGCGGCCGCCGTCCTGGAGGCGGCCCGCGAGAGCGGCCTGCTGATCGGCAAGGGCGGCGGCCACAACACCAGCTCGCTGCGCGTCGCGCCGCCGCTGTCCCTCAACGTCGCGGAGGCCGAGGAGGGCGCCGCGATCCTCGAGAACGCTCTGAGGAGCATCCAGTAGCAGTGGACTGAGCAAGGGAACCGTCACATGACCACTACCTGGGATTCCCTGGAACCGGCCCTGTCGGTGCGGCAGGTCCTCACCCTGGAGCGGGTGCTCGCCGGGGAGCCCGAGGTGGTGGCCGGCGCGAGCCACCTCGACCGGCCCGTCCGGTGGGTGCACGTCGCCGAGGCCGCCGACGTCGGCGTGATGCTCAGCGGCGGCGAGATGGTCCTCACCACCGGTGTGCTGCTCGCCGGGGACGAGGACAAGCAGGCCGAGTACGTCCGGTCGCTGCACCGCGCCGAGGCGGCGGCGGTCGTCCTGGGACTGGGCCGGGCCTTCCCCTCCCCGCCGGACGTGATGCGCCGGGCCGCCGAGCGGTGCGGGCTGCCCATGGTCGTGCTGCACCGGCCCTTCCCCTTCGCCGAACTCACCGAGGAGGTCCAGTCCCGGCTGGTGCGGCGCAAGTTCGCCGCCGTCAGCCTCTCCGAGGCCGTCCGCACCGAGCTCACCGCCCTCATCACCGCGGGCGCCCCGCTGCAGCGCCTGCTCGACGAGGTCGCCCGGCACAGCGCCTGCCCGGTCGTCGTCACCAACCTCGCCCACCGCGTCCTCGGCACGGCGGGGGAGCGGCCCGCGGTCGACGACGTGCTGCGCGACTGGGAGCGCATCGCCCGGCAGGCCGGCGGCACCGAGGGCGACGGCTGGATCCGTGCCGAGCTCGGCGGGCGCGGGGAGCGCTGGGGCCGGATCGTGCTGTGCGGCTACCGGGGCGACACCGCCACCGGACGGCTGCTGGCCGACCGCGCCGCCGAGGCCCTCGTCCTGCACCGCATGCTCGGCGGCGGCGCCGCGTGCTCCTGGGAGGAGCAGTCCGCGCAGAGCCTGCTGACCGACCTGGTCAGCGGCGTCGTCCCCGCGCGGCAACTGCTGCCCCGGGCGCGCGCGGCCGGACTGCCCGTCAACCGGAGGACGTTCGTGCCGCTGGTCGTCCGCGACGGCGACACCGGGCAACTGGAGCGGCTGCTGCGGCTGTTGGGCCTGCCCGGACTGGTCGCCGAACTGGCCGACGGGGCCACCGCCGTGCTGCTCAGCCTGCCCCGCGACCAGGACGCGGACGCCCTCGCCGTCCACTTCGCGACCCGGCTGCGCACCGAGTCCGGCACGGACCGCACGGTCGTCGCCGCGGCCGACCCCCGGGTCGCCTGGGACGACGTACCCACCGGCCTGCGCGAGGCCCAGCACGTGGCGGACGCCGTTGCCGACTCCTCCACCGTTCTCGACCTCCCGCCGGTCGTCCGCCTGAAGGACGTCCACCTGCGCGGCCTGATCCGCCTGCTGCGCGACGACCCGCACGTGCAGTCCTTCGCGGAGCGGGAGCTGAACGGACTGCTGCGCGGGACCGACGAGGACCTGCTGTCCGTCCTGCGCACCTACCTCGCGACCGGCCGCAACAAGTCCCGCACCGCCCAGCTCCACCACGTCTCCCGGCCCGCCCTCTACCGCCGCCTGGAGGCGATACAGGTCCGCCTCGGGGTGGACCTCGACGACTTCGAGCAGGCCGCCTCGGTGCACATCGCACTCCTCGCGCACGACGCGCAACAGCAGTGAAACACGCGACCACCTGGGAAAACGGCGGTGAAACATGGGCCCACGGCAGAGTGACACAGTGGCACGCCGCACGTCCCGGGACGTGACACGGTGCACCTCAAAGAGGACGTCCCGGCTTCCTAGGCTCACGGCACACCGAGCGACCGGAGGTCCCGATGAGCCGAGTGATCCGTGCCGCCGTCTTCCAGACCGCCTGGACCGGCGACAAGGAATCGATGATCCAGGTCCACGAGCAGGCGGCCCGCGACGCCGCCGCGCAGGGCGCCCAAGTCCTCTGCTTCCAGGAGCTGTTCTACGGCCCGTACTTCTGCCAGGTGCAGGACCCGGCGTTCTACGAGTACGCCGAGCAGATCCCCGAGGGCCCCATCGTCCGCCGCTTCCAGGCCCTCGCGAAGGAACTGGGCCTCGTCCTGGTGCTGCCGATGTACGAGGAGGAGCAGCCCGGCGTCCTCTACAACACCGCCGCCGTGATCGACGCGGACGGCTCCTACCTCGGCAAGTACCGCAAGACCCACATCCCGCAGGTGCGCGGTTTCTGGGAGAAGTTCTACTTCCGCCCGGGCAACAGCGGCTGGCCCGTCTTCGACACGGCCGTGGGCAAGGTCGGCGTCTACATCTGCTACGACCGCCATTTCCCGGAGGGCTGGCGGGCACTGGGCCTCGCGGGCGCCGAGATCGTCTTCAACCCCTCGGCGACGTCCCGGGGCCTGTCCGGCTACCTCTGGCAGCTGGAACAGCCGGCGGCGGCCGTGGCCAACGAGTACTTCATCGGCGCGATCAACCGGGTCGGCATCGAGGAGTACGGCGACAACGACTTCTACGGCACCTCGTACTTCGTGGACCCGGAGGCCCAGTTCGTCGGCGAGGTGGCGAGCGACAAGGAGCCCGAGCTGGTGGTCCGCGACCTGGACATGGCCAAACTCCGCGAGGTCCGCGACCGCTGGCAGTTCTACCGGGACCGGGCGCCTGCGACGTACGGCCCGCTGACGGACCTCTAGGGGCGCGGCGCTGTATTCGACATGCGGCTACCGCCGCGCGGGCGCGACCAGCCACGAACAACCGTCACGTGCACACCGTGAGGAGCGACCGATGAGCCGTACAGTCATCCGCAGCGGCCTGGTGATCACCGCATCCGACGAGATCCACGCCGACGTCCTGATCGAGGACGGCCGCATCGCCGCCCTCGCCGCCACCGGCACCCCCGCGGCGGAGACCTTCACAGCGGACCGGACGATCGACGCCACCGGAAAGTACGTCATCCCCGGCGGCGTCGACGCCCACACCCACATGGAGCTGCCTTTCGGCGGCACCTTCGCCTCCGACACCTTCGAGACCGGCACCCGCGCCGCCGCCTGGGGCGGCACCACCACGATCATCGACTTCGCCGTGCAGAGCGTCGGCCACGCCCTCCGCGAGGGCCTCGACGCCTGGCACGCCAAGGCCGAGGGCAACTGCGCCATCGACTACGGCTTCCACATGATCGTCTCCGATGTCAACGAGGAGACGCTCAAGGAGATGGACCTGCTGGTCGAGGAGGGCGTCACCTCCTTCAAACAGTTCATGGCCTACCCGGGTGTCTTCTACAGCGACGACGGCCAGATCCTGCGCGCCATGCAGCGCTCCGCCGACAACGGCGGCCTGATCATGATGCACGCCGAGAACGGCATCGCCATCGACGTCCTGGTCGAACAGGCCCTGGCCCGGGGTGAGACCGACCCGCGCTACCACGGCGAGGTCCGTAAGGCCCTGCTGGAGGCCGAGGCCACCCACCGCGCCATCCGGCTCGCGCAGGTCGCCGGCGCGCCCCTCTACGTCGTGCACGTCTCGGCGATGGAGGCGGTCGCCGAACTGGCCCGCGCCCGCGACGACGGGCTGAACGTCTTCGGCGAGACCTGCCCGCAGTACCTCTTCCTGTCCACCGACAACCTCGCCGAGCCCGACTTCGAGGGCGCCAAGTACGTGTGCAGCACGCCGCTGAGGCCGCGCGAGCACCAGGCCAAACTGTGGCAGGGGCTCCGCACGAATGATCTCCAGGTGGTCTCCACGGACCACTGCCCGTTCTGCTTCGTCGGCCAGAAGGAGCTCGGCCGCGGCGATTTCTCGAAGATCCCCAACGGCCTGCCGGGCGTGGAGAACCGCATGGACCTGCTCCACCAGGCCGTCCTGGACGGGCACATCTCCCGCCGCCGCTGGATCGAGATCGCCTGCGCCACCCCGGCCCGGATGTTCGGCCTGTACCCGAAGAAGGGGACCATCGCGCCGGGCGCGGACGCCGACGTGGTGATCTACGACCCGCACGCCGAGCAGGTCATGTCGGCCGAGACCCACCACATGAACGTCGACTACTCGGCGTACGAGGGCAAACGCGTCACCGGCCGCGTCGAGACCGTGCTCTCGCGCGGCGTGCCGGTCATCACCGAGCGGGAGTACACCGGACGCCCGGGTCACGGCGTCTTCGCCCCGCGCTCCACCTGTCAGTACCTGAACTAGGGAGTGGCGCAGATGGACTTCGGACTCGTCCTGCAGACCGACCCGCCGGCCTCGCGGGTGATCAGCCTGATGAAACGCGCGGAACGGAACGGTTTCTCGTACGGCTGGACCTTCGACTCCGCCGTGCTGTGGCAGGAACCGTTCGTGATCTACAGCCAGATCCTGGCCAACACCACGAAACTGAAGGTCGGGCCCATGGTGACCAACCCGGGCACCCGCACCTGGGAGGTCACCGCCTCCACCTTCGCCACCCTCAACGACATGTTCGGCAACCGCACCGTCTGCGGCATCGGCCGGGGCGACTCCGCGATGCGCGTGGCCGGCCGCAAACCCAACACCCTGGCCCGGATCAGCGAGGCCATGAAGGTCATCCGGGCCCTCGGCAGCGGCCGGGAGGCCGACCTCGGCGGCGGCAGCGTCGTCAGGTTCCCGTGGATCAAGCCGGGCGCGGAACTGCCCGTGTGGATGGCCGCGTACGGTCCCAAGGCCCTGAGGATGACCGGCGAGGAGGCGGACGGGTTCATCCTCCAGCTGGCCGACCTCTACCTGACCGAGTACATGGTCAAGGCCGTGAAGGACGCGGCGGTCGCCGCCGGCCGTGACCCGTCGGAGGTGACCGTCTGCGTGGCCGCCCCCGCCTACGTCACCGAGGACGACTCGCCCGAGGCGCTCGCCCACGCGCGTGAGCAGTGCCGCTGGTTCGGCGGCATGGTCGGCAACCACGTCGCCGACCTGGTCTCCAAGTACGGCGAGCACTCGGCCGCCGTCCCCGACGAACTCACCGACTACATCAAGGCCCGCGAGGGCTACGACTACTCCCACCACGGCCGCGCCGGAAACCCCGACACCCAGTTCGTCCCCGACGAGATCGTCGACCGGTTCTGCCTGATCGGCCCGGTCGAGCGGCACGTCGAGAAGCTGAACGCGCTGCGCGAACTCGGCGTGGACCAGTTCGCCGTGTACGACATGCACGACGCGCAGGAGGCCGTGATCGACGCCTACGGATCGCGGGTGATCCCGGCGGTCAACGGCTGACCCTCCCACACGGCACCCCTTCCTCATGAACTCCCCCTTCCCCCGGCCCGGGAAGGGGGCGCAGGACGCTCCCGAGCGCACCCCCCATCGGCATCACCCGCACGGCCTTTCCCGTCCCACCTCCCTGATTGGCCCGGCCCATGACCGATACCGCTCCCACGGCCACACCACCCACCACCCAAGTCACCCTCGCCGACGGCCGGGTGGAGATCGCCCCGGGCGCCCCGGCGCCGAGCGGTCCCTACGCCAACGAGGACCTGCTGCCGGTCCCCGTCGCCAAGCGCACCTGGACCACGTACAACTTCTCCGCGCTGTGGGTCGGCATGGCCCACAACACGGCCTCCTGGACCCTGGCCTCCGGGCTCATCGCCGTCGGCATGGACTGGAAGCAGGCGGTGTTCACCATCGCCCTGGCCAATGTGATCGTGCTGATACCCATGCTGCTCACCGGGCACGCCGGGCCGAAGTACGGCATACCCTTCCCCGTCTTCGCCCGGGCCTCCTTCGGCATCCGCGGGGCCAACCTGCCCGCCGTCGTACGGGCGCTGGTGGCCTGCGGCTGGTTCGGCATCCAGACCTGGATCGGCGGTGAGGCCATCTACTTCCTGGCCGGGAAGCTGATCGGCAGCGGCTGGACGGACGCCGCGAAGGTCGGCGGCTACGCCTGGACCATGTGGCTGTCGTTCGCGATCTTCTGGGCGCTGCAGGTCGTCATCATCTACCGGGGCATGGAGACGATCCGCCGTTTCGAGAACTGGGCGGCGCCCTTCGTGCTCGTCGGCGCGTTCGTGATGCTGTGGTGGATGAGCGACAAGGCGGGCGGCTTCGGCCCGCTGCTCGACCAGCCCTCCAAGCTCGGCTGGGGCGCCGACTTCTGGACGCTGTTCGCGCCCGCCCTCATGGGCATGATCGGCTTCTGGTCCACGCTGTCGCTGAACATCCCCGACTTCACCCGCTACGGCAGGAGCCAGAAGGCGCAGACGTGGGGCCAGGCCCTCGGCCTGCCGACGACGATGACGCTGTTCGCGTTCCTGTCCGTGATGGTCACCTCGGGCTCGCAGGCCGTCTACGGCGAGGCCATCTGGGACCCGGTCCAGCTCGCGGCCAAGACCGACAACACCGTCGGTCTGCTCTTCGCCCTGGTCACCGTCCTGGTGGCCACGCTGTCCGTCAACGTCGCCGCCAACCTGGTGTCACCGGCGTTCGACTTCTCCAACATCGCGCCCCGCCGCATCAGCTTCCGCGCCGGCGCCCTCGCCACCTGCGTCCTCGGCGTGCTGATCTTCCCGTGGAAGCTGTACTCCGACCCGCAGGGCTACATCTTCACCTGGCTCGGCCTGGTCGGCGGCCTGCTCGGCACCGTCGCGGGCATCCTCATCGCCGACTACTGGATCCTGCGCCGCTCCCGGCTCGACCTCGCCGACCTGTACCGCACGGGCGGACGCTACTGGTACGAGGGCGGCTGGAACTGGCGGGCCGTCGTCGCCTTCGCGGTCGGCGGAGTCCTCGCCGTCGGCGGCGCCAGCTTCAAACCGCTCATCGACGGCCGCCCCATCCCGGCACTGGCCGACCTCGCCGACTACGGCTGGGCCGTGGGCCTGGGCACGTCGATGCCGCTGTACCTGCTGCTGATGGCGGTGCGCGGCCGCAGAGCCCTCTGAGGGGGTGCCGCGCTGGAGGGCGCTCAGCCCTTCTCGCTCTCCAGCGCGGCCACCGCCTCCTTCGCGGCCTTGATGGCGCCCTTGTTGATGGTGTCCGTGTCCGGCGCCTTCTTCGACTCGAAGTCACTGCCGTTGTACGTGACGGTCACCAGCGCGTTGGACGCGCGGGCTACCACGACGCCCTCACGCGTCTCCTGCTTGTCCTCGGTGGTGAGGTTCACTACGGAGTACGCGCTGTCACCCAGACCGGGGACGTCCCCGCCGCCGCTCCGCTTCTCCGTGCTCTCCTTGTACGCCTTCTGCGCCGCCTCGTCCGACTCCAGCACCTCGTACGACACGTCCAGCCAGCGGTAGTCGTAGCCCTTGAGCGCGTTCCAGGAGCAGGTGCGGCGCAACTCCGCGTCCGTGGACGGGATCTCCTTCCCGGCCGTCTTCGCGCCCGGCACCAGCGACTCGATCGTCTTCTTGGCGACGCTCTCGCAGGGCGCGGGCGCGGCCGAGTACGCCTTCGACACGGTCGACGTGGACGGGGCGGACGCGGACTGGGTCTCGGTCTTCTCGCCGGCCGGCTTGTGCTCGGCGGCCTGCGGCGCGGCGAGCGGACCGGACGACAGCGCCCAGCCCGCCGCGGCGAGCACAGCCACCGGGGACAGGCGTGCGGTCAGGGCCAGGGGCAGGGGTAGGGAACGCACGGCGCCCTTCTCGTGGGGGACGGACGGTGCGGAACGGGTCCGCACGGCGGACGGGACGACAGTGTCACATGAGTCCCTGTGGTGCGGAAGTGCGGTCCGGCACACAGGCTGCGGAAACACGGTTCGCACCGGCGCGGTCGCACTGCGCAGCCCTGGCCGGGGGTTTCGCCGGAGCCGCGACCGGGGGAGGGGGACGGGTGGCGCGCGTACGAGAGGTGAGAGGTCGTATGTTCACATCCCGCCCGACCCTTCAGGGCACGTTCGGCATGGTGTCCTCCACCCACTGGCTCGCCGCGCAGTCGGCGATGGCCGTCCTGGAGGACGGCGGCAACGCCTGCGACGCGGCCGTGGCCGGCGCCTTCGTGCTGCACGTCGTCGAACCCCACCTCAACGGCCCGGCCGGCGAGGTGCCGATCCTGCTCGCCCCGCCCGGCGGCGAGGTGCGGGTGCTGTGCGGACAGGGCGTCGCCCCAGCCGGGGCGACCGTCGCGCACTACCGCGATCTCGGCCTGGACCTCGTCCCCGGCACCGGACCGCTGGCCGCCGCCGTGCCCGGCGCGTTCGACGCCTGGATGCTGCTGCTGCGCGACCACGGCACCAAATCCCTCGCCGACGTCCTCAAGTACGCCATCGGGTACGCCGAGCACGGCCACGCGCCCGTGGAGCGCGTCACGGAGACCGTCGAGACGGTGCGCGAACTCTTCGAGACCGAGTGGACCTCGTCGGCGGAGGTCTACCTGCCCGGCGGCAAGGCACCCCGCCCCGGCGAGCTCTTCCGCAACCCCGCGCTCGCCGCCACCTGGCAGCGCCTGCTCGCCGAGACCGCCGGGGCGGGCGACCGGGAGGCGCAGATCGAGGCCGCGCGGCGGGTGTGGCGCACCGGCTTCATCGCCGAGGCCCTCGTCCGGCAGGCCGCGCGCCCCACCCTGGACACCACCGGCGAGCACCACACCGGCACCCTGACCTCCGCCGACCTCGCCGCCTGGTCCGCGACCTACGAGACGCCGGTGACGTACGACTGGAACGGCTGGACCGTGTGCAAGCCGGGTCCCTGGAGCCAGGGCCCGGTCCTGCTCCAGCAACTCGCCCTGCTCCCGCCGGAACTGCCCGCCTACGGCTCGGCCGACTACGTCCACCTCCTGGTCGAGGGCTGCAAACTCGCCATGGCCGACCGGGAGGCCTGGTACGGGGACGCCGCCGAGGTGCCCCTCGACGACCTGTTGTCCGCCGAGTACAACACGGCCCGCCGCGCCCTGGTCGGCGAGCGGGCCGAGCACGACCTGCGGCCCGGCAGCCCCGGCGGACGCCCCCCGCGGCTGGGCGCGCACGCGCGCGCGGCGGCCGCCGCCCAGGAGGGCTTCGACGCCCTGGGCGTCGGCGAGCCGACCGTCGCGAAGCTCCCGACCTCCCCCGTGCCCGGCGAACCGGTCGTCACCGCCGACGGGAGCACCCGGGGCGACACCTGCCACCTCGACATCGTCGACCGCTGGGGCACCATGGTCTCGGCCACGCCCAGCGGCGGCTGGCTCCAGTCCAACCCCGTCGTCCCCGAACTCGGCTTCCCGCTCGGCACCCGGCTCCAGATGACCTGGCTGGAGGAGGGCCTGCCCAGCACCCTCACCCCCGGCCGCCGCCCCCGCAGCACCCTGTCCCCGTCGATCGCACTGCGTGACGGCGTGCCCGTCCTGGCGTTCGGCACGCCCGGCGGGGACCAGCAGGACCAGTGGCAGCTGCATTTCCTCCTGGCGGTCGCGCTGCGCCCCCAGGTGCGCGGCGGCCCCGACCTCCAAGGCGCCATCGACGCCCCGAACTGGCACAACGACAGCTTCCCGGGCTCCTTCTACCCGCGCGGCATGCGCCCCGGGAGCGTGACCGTCGAGGCCCGCACCGACCCCGCCGTCGTCGCGGAGCTGCGGCGCCGCGGCCACGAGGTGACCGTCGGCGCCCCCTGGTCGGAGGGCCGGCTCTGCGCGGTCGCCCGCGACCCGGAGACCGGCGTCCTGTCGGCGGCGGCGAACCCGCGCGGCATGCAGGGGTACGCGGTCGGCCGGTGAACCGCCCCCCGGCCGGTGTTCACCGCGATTCCACCCCGGGAACCCCCGGCGGGTGGGGATTGTCAGTGGCGCGTGTTGTCATGGAAGGGTGATCGACAGCAACGAAACCATCGAAGAGTTTCTCGCACAGCACGCCTCCGACGTCGAAGAGGCGATCCGCAAGGCGGCCACCACCGAGATCCTGCCGCGCTGGCGCCAGCTCGCCGCACACGAGGTGGACCAGAAGAGCGGCCCGCACGACCTGGTGACCGACGCCGACCGCAAGGCCGAGCTGTACCTCACCGAAACACTGCCCGCCCTGCTGCCCGGCTCGGTCGTCGTCGGCGAGGAGGCGGTCCACGCCAACCCGGCGTCCTACGAGGCGATACGGGGCGACGCCCCGGTCTGGATCATCGACCCGGTCGACGGCACCCGGCCGTTCGTCCGCGGCGAGGCCGGGTTCTGCACCCTGGTCGCGCTGGCCCAGGGCGGCACCCTGCTCGCGTCCTGGACCTACGCGCCCGCCCGCGACCGGCTCGCCACCGCCGAGCGGGGCAAGGGCGCCTACCTCGACGGCGAGCGGCTGTTCGCCGGCGTGCCGGAGCCCGGCCGCGACCTCCGCGTGGCCACCTCCCACCCGGACTACACGACGGACGAGCAGAAGCACGCCCTGCTCTGCCTGCGCACCGAGGGCGTGGCACCGCGCGCGTGCGGCTCGGCCGGCCTGGAGTACCTCGCCATCGCCCGGGGCGAGCTGGACGCCACGGCCTTCTCCTGGGAAGCCGCCTGGGACCACGCGGCCGGACTGCTCCTGGTCGAGGAGGCGGGCGGCGCCCACCTGACCCGCGCCGGTGATCCGTTCCGCATCACGGGCGGCAACGCCCTGCCGTTCACCGCGGCCCGCGACGCGGCCACGGCCCGGCGGGTGGCGGCGCTGCTGTCGGGCGGCGCGTGAGCCCGGCGGAAGCACGACGGTCGGTCACCGGCCGTGAGCGTCGGGTAGCGCTGATCGCCGCGGGAGTCCTCCGCGGCACCGGACATCCCCCGCGGCCGGTGACTGTCCGTCCCCGGGCATATCCTGATCTCCAGTGGCCGTCGGCTGACGAAGGGGTCCGAAGGTGCCGTCGATGCTCGATGCCGTCGTAGTGGGTGCGGGGCCGAACGGACTGACCGCGGCCGTGGAGCTGGCCCGCCGCGGCTTCTCCGTCGCCGTCTTCGAGGCCCGGGGCACCGTGGGCGGCGGCTCCCGCACCGAGGAGCTCACCCTGCCGGGCTTCCGGCACGACCCGTGCGCCGCGGCCCACCCGCTCGCCATCAACTCGCCCGCCTTCCGCGCCCTCCCGCTGGAGCGGTACGGCCTGGAATGGCTGCACGCCGAGCTGCCCATGGCGCACCCCTTCCCGGACGGCACGGCGGCCGTGCTGTCCCGGTCGGTGGGCGAGACGGCCGCCTCCCTCGGGCCGCGCGACGCCGGGACGTACCGCAGGCTCGTCGAGCCCTTCCTGCCCAAGTGGGACACGCTCGTCCGGGACTTCATGTCCCTGCCGCTCACGGCGCTGCCCCGCGACCCGGTCACCCTCGCCCGCTTCGGCCTCGTCGGACTGCCCCCGTCGACCCTGCTGATGCGCCGCTTCCGCGACGAACCGGCCAAGGCGCTGTTCGCCGGGCTCGTCGCCCATGTCATGGCGCCGCTGGGCGGCTTCGCCACCGGCGCCATCGGCCTGGTCTTCGCCCTCTCGGCGCACGCCCGGGGCTGGCCGGTCCCCCGCGGCGGCTCCCAGGCGATCTCCGACGCCCTCGCCGCCCACCTGCGCGACCTCGGCGGCAGCGTCCACACCGACTACGAGGTCAAGCGTCTGGACGACCTGCCGCCGGCCAGGGCGTACGTCTTCGACACCTCGCCCACCGCCCTGGCCCGCATCGCCGGCTTCGGCGACCACTACGCCGGCTACCGCTACGGACCGGGCGCCTTCAAGATCGACTACGCGCTGGACGGCCCCGTGCCGTGGACCGCGAAGGAGGCCCGCGTCGCCGGCACGGTGCAGGTCGGCGCCAACCGCGCGGAGATCGGCACGGCCCTGCGCGCGGCGTCCCGGGAGGGCCGGGCCCCCGACAAGCCGTTCATGATCACGGTCCAGCCGAGCGTCGTCGACCCGACCCGGGCCCCCGCGGGCAAGCACGTCTTCTGGGCGTACGGCCACGTCCCGCACGGCTGGACCGGCGACCTCACCGACGCCATCGAACGCCAACTGGAGCGCTTCGCCCCCGGGTTCCGCGACCGCGTCCTGGCCCGCGCCACGGCCGGACCGCCCGAACTCGCCGCCCGCAACGCCAACTACGTCGGCGGCGACATCGCCTCCGGCGCGGTCTCCGGCCTCCAGCTCCTGCTGCGCCCCAAGCTCACCCTGTTCCCGTACCACACCCCCCATCCGGCCGTCTTCATCTGCTCCTCGGCGACCCCGCCGGGCCCGGGGGTGCACGGCATGTCCGGGCACAACGCCGCGAAGGCCGTCTGGAAGCGACTGAGGCAGACATGACCACGATCGAAGCGGTCCAGGGCGACATCACCCGCGAGCGCGTCGACGCCATCGTCAACGCGGCCAACTCCTCGCTGCTGGGCGGGGGAGGGGTCGACGGAGCGATCCACCGGCGCGGCGGCCCGGCCATCCTGGAGGACTGCCGCAAGCTGCGCGCCTCCCACTACGGCAAGGGCCTGGCCACGGGCCGGGCCGTCGCCACGACCGCCGGGAACCTGGACGCCCGCTGGGTCATCCACACCGTCGGCCCCGTGTACAGCACGACCGAGGACCGCTCCGGCCTCCTCGCCTCCTGTTACCGCGAGTCGCTCCGGGTGGCCGACGAGCTGGGCGCCCGGACGGTGGCGTTCCCGGCCGTCTCGGCCGGTGTCTACGGGTGGCCGATCGAGGACGCCGCTCGCATCGCTGTGCAAACGGTGCGGGACACGGAGACCGCCGTCGAAGAAGTCAGGTTCGTCCTGTTCGACGAGCGGGCGTTCACGGCGTTCGCCGAGCAGGTCGACAAGCCGGGGCGACCGGGGGGTGGAGGCCCTTTCTCACCCGAGTCCCCGTGACTGCGCCATAGGGGGCGTACGCATCGTCCGGCCCCTCGTGCGTTCCCCCTGTCAGGCGTGGCATCGGCGCCGATCGGGTTGTTCGCGGGCCATTCTTGACAGGGCTGTGGAGAGGGTGATCGGGGGCAGTCGGTGAGTCGGCTCCTCCTCAGCCGGCCAGCAGCTTCCGGGTGAGGGCGTCGAGCCGCCGGGCGTCCTCGGGGTCGAAGGAGTGGTGCCGGAGATCCAGGCGCCGACCCTCGAAGAAGGCGCTCAGTGGTTCGGCGGGCGGGCTGTCGATGGCCGCGACGATCGGGACGATGCCCGCTTCCACCGGCTTGGCGAACCGCAGCATCTCCTTGACGTGGGCGGCGGTGGCCGGGTCGAACTCACCGGCGAAGCCGGTCGCCGTACCGCCCGGGAAGTTCAGCACATACCGGGTCCGGTGATCGCGGCCTTGGAGGGAGAAGGCGACGCCGAGCAGGTTGTTCAGCTTGCCGCCCTGGAACATGGCGCCCCAGCCGTCGTAGCCCGCCTTCAGGCCCAGGTCGTCCCAGTGGATCTGGCCGGCTTCGACGCCCGGTCCGGCCACGTTCACGATGACCGGCTCGGGGGCCTTCTCCAGCAGGTCGAGCAGGCCGTGGCCGAGCAGGAAGCGGCTCAGGTAGTACAGCGCGAAATTGTGCTCGAAGCCTTCGGAGGTGACGCGTCGATGGGAACGGAAGAACCGGGCGCACAGTACCAGCGCGTCCACTGCGGGGAAGTTCTCCCTGATGTCCCCGATGATCCGCTCGTTCTCGCTGACCAGGCTGAGGTCCGCGGGCAGGAAGAAGGCCCGCTCCCCGGCGCCCAGGCCTTCCGCCGTGGCGAGGAATTTCCGCCCCTTCTCCGCATTGGGGCCGATGACCACCACCTGGTCTCCGCGCTTCAGATATTTGTGGGCGAGCGCTTCTCCGATACCGGAGGTGCCGCCCGAGACAACCAGGGTCTTCATGATGTTCTCCTTGAAGGCCGGAACGAGAAAACAAGCGAGAAAAGAAAGGTGGTGGAACTGGACCACTACTGGGTGGTGCCGGACAACGAGGGCTGGCACTGGCCCTGGTGATCCGACCGGCCCCCGGGACCCGTGCCCGGGGGCCGAGCCGTACGCCATCACCCGCGCGCGGCCTCTTCCTGGGGCAGCGTGGCGGCGACGGGCGGGGCGACGCGCCGGCGCAGGGCGGGGAGCATGGCGAGCACGCCGAGCACCGCGAAGATCAGCGGGACCACCAGCGCGAGCCGCAGACCGTGCAGCACCTCGGAGGGCGCGGGGCCGGTGTTCGCCGCGTTGACGGCGGTGGCCACGCTCAGCCCCAGCGCCGGGCCGATCTGGAACGAGGTGTTGACCAGTCCGCCGGCCAGCCCCTGGTCCTGCACGGGGACGCTGTCGGCCGCCGCCATGGTGAGCGGACCGTACGCCAGTGAGAAGCCCAGGCCGATCAGCAGGAACGCGGGCAGCATCAGCGCCGCGTAGCTGGAGTCGGCGGTCAGGAACTGCAGCAGGGCGTAGGCCAGGACGGCCGAGGTGAGGCCCGCCAGGACCACCCGCTCCACACCGAAGCGGCCCACCAGCGGGGCGGCGATGCGGGTCGACAGCACGGCGGCGACCAGACCCACCGGGCTCACCGCGAACCCGGTCTCCATCGCCGACCAGCCCCGATACTCCTGCAAGTACAGCGTCATGGTGAACAGCACGCCGATCCAGGCCCCGATCAGCGACATGGCGGCGATGTTGGTGCGCACCAGGGCGGGGGAGCGCAGCATGGACAGTCGGACCAGGGGCTTGTCGACCCTGCGCTCGATCGCGGTGAACCCGGCGAGGAGCAGCGCGGCGACCACCAGCGAGCCCAGGGTGCGGGCCGAGGCCCAGCCGACCTCCGGCGCCTGCACCAGGGTGAACACCACCAGCACCATGGTCGCGGTGATGGTCACGGCGCCCGCGATGTCGAAGTCCTTGGCGCCGCCCTCCGGCCGGGGCGACCGCGGGATCAGCGCGAGGCCCGCGAGGAACGCGGCGAGTCCGACGGCGGCCGGGGCCAGGAACACCCAGCGCCAGTCCAGATCGGTGAGCAGACCGCCGATCACCATGCCGCAGGCCATGCCGGTGGCGCCGGTCGCGGTGAAGATGGCCAGGGCCTTGTTGCGGATGTGGCCCTCGGCGAAGCTCGTGGTGATGATCGAGAATCCGGCGGGGGCGCTGAACGCGGCGCCGACGCCGGTGACGAAGCGGGCCGCGATGAGCACCTCGCCGTTGGGTGCCGCGCCGCCGACCGCGGAACCGATGACGAAGACCATGAGCGAGACGAGCAGCACCGTGCGCCGGCCCAGCAGGTCGGCGGCGCGTCCGCCGAGGAGCAGGAAGCCGCCGAAGCCGACCACGTAACCGGTGATCACCCACTGGAGGGTGCTGGTCGAGATGTCGAGCGAGGTGCCGATCGCCGGCAGGGCGACGCCCTTCATCGAGACGTCGAGGGCGTCGAGGAATAACGCGCCGCAGAGGACGGCAATCATGCCGTAGGCCCTGGGGGTCATGGCCGTGAAGATCGCGTTCGTGGAGGGAGGGGCGGGCATGGGAACCTCCAGAAGATCCGGACCGATCGGTCTGTAATCAGGCAGGGCACAGCATGGCCGCACCGCTGACGGGATGTCAATGCGCCCCGCCCTGGGCGGGGACCGATCGGTCTGATAGCGTTCGGGAACATGCCGCGAAAGCCCACGCCCGACGCTCACGACCGCATCCTCGATGCAGCGGCCGCCCTGTTCGACCGCTATGGTGTGCACGCCGTCGGGATGCAGCAGGTCATCGATGAGCTGGGATGCGGAAAACAGCTCCTGTACCGCGAATTCGCCAGCAAGGACAAGCTGGTCGTGGCTTACCTGGAACGCTGCACCCAGGACTGGGACCACACCTTCGCACGCGCCCTCGCGGCGGCGGACACCCCCGAGGAACAGCTTGTCGAAGTCGTCCGCGCCGTGCAGTCCATGGTGCCCGGCACCCGAGGCTGCTCCCTCCGCAATACGCACGCCGAATTCCCGGATCCGGAACACCCCGCGCACCGGGTGTCCGTGGAGCATTTCAAGGCCGTCCGGGAACAGCTGCGCGCATTGGCGCGGCGGACTTCCGCGGCCGATCCCGACCGGCTGGGCGACCGGATCATGCTGATCATCGACGGTGTGTACGCCAGTGGAGCCACACTCGGCGCCACGGGCGCCGCCGCGGAAGCCGTCGCGTTGGCCCGCGATGTCATCCGGGCCGAAACGTCTCTGGCCGTCGCCGATTCATGACGTCGGCCGTCGCCGACTCATATCGTTCGAAGGCCCCCGGGAAATGACGGATATGCGGCGCACGAACGGAGAACCTGTGGTCATCCCGCAGTGACAGGGCGGATCTCCGCAGTGTTGCCTGGAAACTCGTTGGAGCCGGCCGACGGCTCACTGAGTTTCCAAGGGAGACATCGTGACCCAGCCCAAGCCCGTCGCGCTGATCAGCGGAGCCAGCCGGGGCATCGGCGCGGCCACCGCGCGGGAGATGGGACGGCGCGGATACCACGTGATCGTCAACTACCGGAGCAGCGCGGAGGCCGCCGACGCCGTCGTCGCGGCGATCGCCGAGGAGGGCGGCTCCGCGCAGTCCGCCCAGGCCGACGTCTGCGACGCCGGGCAGGTCGCCGGCCTGGTCGAGCGGGTGCGCTCGGAACACGGCAGGATCGACGTGCTCATCCTCAACGCCAACACCGTCAACCCGTCGTTCGCGCCGCTGACCGAGCTGTCCTGGGACGCCTTCGCCGAGAAGCTCGACGGCGAGCTGTCCGGGGTCTTCCACCTCAGCCGGCACGCGCTCGCCCTGATGCGGGAGCAGCGCTCGGGCCGGATCGTCTTCATCTCCAGCACCGCCACCGACTTCATCGGCATGGCCGTGGCGCACTCCACCGCCAAGGCCGCGTTGAACACCTTCAGCCGTCATGTCGCCGGAGTCGGCGCGCAGTTCGGGGTCCGGGTGAACACGGTCTCGTTCGGCGCGGTGCGCACCGAGTCGTCCGGGGCGGGCTTCAGCGAGGGCCTGCGGAAGTTCCTCACGGACCGGTCCGTGCTGTCCCGCCTGGTCGAGCCCGAGGACGCGGCGCGGGCCGTGGCGGCGGTCGCCGACGAGGAGTTCGGTGCCGTGGCGGGCCAGCTGATCCGGGTCGACGGCGGGTTCGGCATCCTCGACCAGCAGCTGCACCCGATGGCCGAGCACTTCTCCTGACGCGCCTGCCACCAGCACGCGTACGCTCCCGCCACCAGCAGGCGTACGAGGTGTTCTCCGGCAGCTCCGCCGCGGCGGTCGCCGCCGGGCTCAGACGGGCTCCGGCTCGAAATGCCGCAGCAGGTCCCGGCCCGGCTGGACGACGCCGTAGCTGCTCTCCGGTACGGCGTTCCACACACCGGGGAGATCACCCAGCGGCTCCGACACGACCAGCCGGGTCTCGTCGGAGATGTGCTTCAGGAACGCGAGGTCGGGGTGGAGGGCGCGGATGTCCTCCACCCGGCTGCTGAAGTACAGCGACCGGGAGTCCCCGCCGCTGGAGTAGCGGAAGAACCACAGCCGCTCCCCGTCGGTGACCGCGATCGTCATCTGGAGGGGTTCCGCCACGCCGTGCTCGTGCCCCAGGCGCTCGACGAGTCCGGCCATCCGGGCCACCGCGCCCGGCGGATCCCCGTCGAGGCCGAAGGTGAGGGCCACGTGGAACATCACCTCGGAGTCCGTCGTGCCCTCGATCGACGGGAACAGCGCCGGGTCCACGGCCAGCATCAGCTCCCGGCGGATCTCGGCGAACCCGGCGATCGCCCCGTTGTGCATCCACATCCAGTGTTCGTGGCGGAAGGGGTGGCAGTTGGTCTGCTGCACGGCCGTCCCGGTCGAGGCGCGCACATGCGCGAAGAACAGCGGTGAGCGGACATGGTCGGCGATCTCCCGGAGGTTGCGGTCGCTCCAGGCCGGGCCCGTGTCGCGGATGACGGCGGGGCTGCGCAGGTGCCACGCGTACCAGCCGACGCCGAAACCGTCGCCGTTGGTGGTGTCGACCCCCATCCGCGCGTGCAGGCTCTGGTCGATCAGCGAGTGCTGCGGGCGGTAGAGGACGTCGTCGAGCAGCACGGGAGTGCCGGAGTAGGCGAGCCAGCGGCACATGGTCGTACCCCCGATCCCGAGCCGCCGGGCCTGCCCCGCGGCTCCCTGGGTGGTGTGCGGACCCCCAGCGAACGCCGGCCGCCGCGGCGGCGCATCGCCCGCCACGGGTGGTTGAGCCGGGACGCGCTCACCGGCCCCGGCCCCGGCCCCGGGCGTGCGCGGGGACGTGATCACTGGGATCCTGAGCGGAACGAGTGCCGCTCAGGATCCGGCGGACGGCAGGCAGCGGGGAGGAGTCCCCTGGCCGTGACCGACGTGACAGACGTGACCGACATGACGGATGTGACCGAGGAAACCGACGAGGAGCCGGCGCCGACGGGCGTCGACCCCGAGGGCGACCCGTTGCTGCGGACTCGGTTCGCCCTGCCGAAGCGGCCCGCCACGTTCCTGCGCCGCCCCCGTCTGGCACGGCACCTCGACGAGGCCCTCCGGACGCCCCTGACCCTGGTCGACGGGTCCGCCGGCGCGGGCAAGACCCTCCTGGTCGCGGACTGGGCCACCGGTCTGCGGGAGCCCGTCGCCTGGCTCACCTCCGACACCGCCGACCAGGCCCCCGGGGTCTTCTGGGCGTATCTGCTGGGGGCGCTGCGGGCCGCCCGTGTCCCGGTGGCGGCCGAGGTCGGCTGCCCGGCGGAGGCGAGCCGCGTGGACCAGCGGACGCTGATCCGCCTAGCCGCCGACCTGGAGCGCCGCGACCACACCACCGTCGTCGTCCTCGACGAGTTCGACCGCGTGACCTGCACCGAGATCGCGCGGCAGCTGCAGTTCGTCCTGCACCACGCCGGACGCGGCCTGCACCTGGTCCTCGTCACCCGCACGGAACCCCTGCTGCCGCTGCATCGCTACCGGGCGTCGGGCGAGATCACGGAGATCCGGGACGCCGAGCTGGCCTTCACCACCGACGAGGCCGGCGAACTGCTCTCCCGCCACGGCCTGCACCTGCCCGCGAGCGCCGTCGAGGCCCTGGTGGAGCGCACCCGGGGATGGGCCGCCGGTCTCCGGCTCTGCGCGCTGGCCGCCCGGCGGGGCCCGGACCCCGGCACGTACGTCAAGCAGTTCGAGGCCGGCCACAGCGCGGTGGCCGACTTCCTGCTCGCCGAGGTGCTCGACCGGCAGCCGCCCGGCACCCAGGACCTGCTGCTGCGCATCAGCGTCCTCGAGCGCTTCTGCCCCGACCTGGTGAACGCGCTGACGCTGCGCACCGACGCGGAGACCGTCCTCGCCGCGCTGCACCGCGAGAACGCCTTCGTCCACTACCTCGGCCAGTCGTGGTACAGCCTGCACCCGCTCTTCGCCGAGATCCTCCGGGCCCACCTGCGCGAACGCTCACCCGGACTGGAACCGGAACTGCGCCGCCGGGCCGCGCGCTGGCTGCGGCGTTCCGGAGCCCTGCGCGAAGCGCTCGTCCAGGGCGCCGCGGCGGACGACTGGGAGTTCACCGCCCGTGCCGTCGTCGACGACCTCGCGATCGGCCGGCTCTTCACGGGCCTGCGCTCCGAGGACCTGTCCGCCCTCTTCTCGCGGATGACCCCGGAGGTGACGGGGCCGGTGCCCGACCTGGTCCGCGCCGCGCGCGACCTGGGCCGACGCGATCTGGAGCACGGCCTGACCCATCTGCGGCGAGCCTCGCAGGAAGTGGCGGAAGCCGCGGGTGACGGCCCCGAACCGGCCCCGGTCCGCCTCAGCTGCGCCCTGCTGGAAGCCCTGGCGGCCCGGCTGACCGGCTCTCCGGGGCGGGCCGAGCGCGCGGCCGAGCAGGCCCGCGGGCTGTGGCGGCACGTTCCCGAGCAGCGCCTCGACGAGCACCCCGAACTCACCGCCCTCCTCCTCACCCACCTGGGTTCCGCGCGCCTGTGGGCCGGGCGCTTCGAGGACGCCAGGACCGCCCTGTCGGCGGTCGCCGGCCATCCGGGCGGAGCGGTGATGGCGCTGCCCCGCTGGGAGGCCCTCGGCCATCTGGCGCTCATCGACTACCTCAACGGCTGGCCCGGCCGCGCCGAGCACAAGGCCCTGGCCGCGGCCGGCGAGGCGGAGCGCCACAGCCTGCCCCGGCGGTCCGGGTCGGGCCTCGGCCCGCTGGTCCTGGCCGCCGTCCATGTGGACCGCGACGAACTCGACGAGGCCCAGGCGCTCCTCGACGACGAGGCCGTCTCCCGCCCGGCCGTCGAGGACCCGGTGGCGCGGGCGGGCCGGACCGTCGTCCGGGGCCGGCTGCTCCTGGCCCGAGGGGACGCCCGCGCCGCGCTGGCAGCGGCCGACGAGCCCGTCCCCGCGGACGTCGGCTCACCCTGGGCGCGGGAGCAGAGCGCGCTGCTCGCCTCGGCCGCCCACTTGGCCCAGGGACATCCGGACCTGGCACGGCAGGCCGTCGACCGCATGGCCCCCCACCGGACCGCGTGCGCGGTCGAGGCGGCCCGGGTCCGGCTCGCGGCCGGCCGGGCCGAGGAAGCGCTCGCCCTCATCGACGGCCTGCCGGATGGTGACAGGCCCGGCCCGGCCGTGGCGGTGCGCGCCACGCTGGTGCGGGCCCAGGCCGCCTACGAGACGGGCGACCGCGGCACCGCACACCGCCTCGTCGCCCGCGCCCTCCTGGACGGCCGGCGCGAGCACCTGCGCCGGCCGTTCCTGGAAGCCGGCCCCTGGATCCGGCCGCTGCTGAGCACCGGCCGGCTACGGGAACTGGCCGGCGGCTGGCTCCTCCCCGGCCGGCCCGTGACCACGGCCCCCGCCGGGCACCCGGGATTCGCCGTCGAGGAACTGAGCGCGCGGGAACGGGACGTGCTGCACCGCCTGGCCGACATGCTGTCCACGGAGGAGATCGCCGCCGATCTGCACGTCTCCGCGAACACCGTGAAGACCCACCTCAAGAGCATCTACCGCAAGCTCGGCGTGAGCCGACGGGCCGAGGCCGTCCGCCGCGCCCGCGAGGCACGCCTCCTGTGAGCCCGGGAGGGGTTCCCCCGCGAGGGGTGAGGCACGTCCCGGACACCACCGCTGTCATGGACTGCGTGAGCCACTGGCGCGCCCTGCTCGTCCTCGGTACCGCCCAGTTCCTGATGGTGCTGGACACCTCCATGATGAACGTGTCCATCAGCCGGCTGGTCGACGACTTCGACACCGAGGTCACCGCCATCCAGGCCGTCATCACCCTGTACGCGCTGGTCATGGCGGCCTTCATGATGATCGGCGGCCGGTACGGGGACATCCTGGGCGGCCGGGCTGCCCCCGGCCGAGGTGGAAGCCGTCACGGACTCCTACGCCGCGGCCCAGCTCGACGGACTGAAGGCGGCCGTCCTCGCCACCGGCGGGATCACCCTCGTCGGCTTCCTGGCCACCCCGCACCTGCCGGGCGGCCGGACGCCCCGTACACGGCAGCCGAACGCCGAGGTCCCGACCGGGGCCCCGGAGCCGGGGAAGTGACGTCATGACCATCGCACGCCGCACCGCGCGCCGTCCCCGCGGCGCGGAACGCCGGGCCCACGCCGACAACACCGGCGGCGTCTACGGCTCCATGCTCGCCGCCTCCGTCGTGGTCGGAGCCGATCACCTGGGGGAGCTGCCCCGCCTGGAGCTGGTGCTGCTGCTCCTGCTGACCGGCGTCGTGTTCTGGATGGCGCACGTGCACGCCCAGCTGTTCGGGGCGCGCCTGGCGCAGCAGAGCGTCGACCGCCGGACGGTGCTGCACGTCTGCCGCGACGAGTGGCCCATCCTCAAGGCCGCCGTCCCGCCCGCCGTCGCGGTGGCCGTGAGCCCGCTGCTGGGCCTGGGTGTGCCGGGCACCCTGTGGCTCGCGCTCGCCGTCGCCGTGGCCGGGCAGGTGGGCTGGTCACTGGCCGCGGCCGTGCGAGCCGGCGCCTCCCGGCGGCAGATGGCGCTCTCCGCCGCCGTCAACCTGCTGCTCGGGCTGCTGATCATCCTGCTCAAGATCGTCCTGAAGGAGTGAACCGCCGCCCGTGCCGCCGCCCGTGCCGCAGGCAGCGGCTCACCTGCCCCGGGTGAGGACGGCCCGGCCCACCGGGGCGGACCCTGGCAGGAGAAGGGCGCGCACCGCACACCCACACCGCCGGGGGGAGCAGCACATGCGCTACGAGATCCGCGTCGACGGACAGATGTCGGAGACGCTGGCCAAGGTCTTCCCGGAGCTGGACCACGTCCTGATGGCCGGGCAGACCGTGCTGTTCGGCCGCGTCATCGACGAGGCCCACCTGTTCGGGTTGCTGAGCCGCTTCCGGGCGCTGGGGCTGCGGGTCGTGGAGATGCGCCAGTTGCCCGAGTGACCTGAGCACCGAGCGGTGGGGGCTCACAGGGACGCCGTACGGATCCGGCCGGAGCGGGCGGCGGCACCGAGCGCCTTGAAGTCCCGCTCGTTGCGGTCGGCGTAGGACTGCGCGAACGAGGTGAGCGCGCGGTCGAAGCGGTCGCCGCCGCCCAGGTAGGCGGCGATGGCGATCGGGTCGCCCGAGCGGGCGTGGGCCCGGGCCAGACTCGCCCCGCACAGCCGCGCGAACAGCCGCAGCAGGGCCGGGTCCATGGTGTCCGGCCGGGCGATGCCCTTCCAGTCGCGCAGCTGCCGTACGTAGAAGTCCCGCTCGCGCCCGTCGAGGCCCACGGCGTGGGTCCAGCCCAGCAGGATGTCGCTGGTGGTCTGCATGAGGCGCTGTCCCGCCACCACGCGGCGGCCCTCGTTGTCGTAGCGGATGCCCTCGGTGTGGGCGGAGAGGACCGACTCCTGCGCCTCCTTGGCCTGGAGCAGCAGCGGGTCGTCGTCGTCCCGGCCGAGCAGGAGCGCGATCCAGCAGCGGGTGCCGACACTGCCGACGCCCACGACCTTGCGGGCGACGTCCACCAGCCGGAAGCGGCGCAACAGGTGCCGGCGCTCGGAGGACAGGGTGCGGGCGTATCCCTCCAGGACGGAGCGCAGTTCCCTCTCCTGTTCCTGCGTCGAGGAACCGGCCACCAGGTCCCGCAGCGGGGTGACCAGCGGCGGGTCCGCCGCGATCCGCCGGCCCTCGGCGGTGACCGCGGTGAGACTCGCGAAGGCCTGGAGGTGGGTGCGGGTGCGGGCCTTCGCCGTCGCCTCGGCGGTGCGGCGCCTGGCCCGCTTGGTCATCGACGCGGTCATCAGTTCCCGCAGGCGGTCGGCGTCGTCCTGCGCGTACCAGATGTCCAGGGTGCGCATGCCCGCGAACTCCCGCATCCGCCGCCGGTAGGACTCCACGCACGTCCGCACCGCGCTGTCCTGCTCCGGTGCCCCGAAGCCGTTCGCACGGCCCGCGATGGCGAAACTGGCCGCGAGCCGTTTGACGTCCCACTCGAAGGGCCCGCCGAGGGTCTCGTCGAAGTCGTTGATGTCGAACACCAGATGGCGCTCCGGCGAGGCCAGCAGCCGGAAGTTCAGCAGATGGGCGTCCCCGCAGAGCTGCACCCGCAGCCCGGTGTCGGCGACGGCACCGAGGTCCGCGGCCATGATGGCCGCGGCGCCCCGGTAGAACCGGAACGGGGATTCGAGCATGCGGCCGTAGCGGACCGGCACCAACTCCGGCAGGCGCGTGGCCGACTGGCGCTCCACCACCTCCACCGGGTCGAGCCGTCCGGGCGCCGCCTCGAACCGGTCGTGCGACGAACGCGGTGAGCGGCGCCGCGCGGCGCGGCCCTCGGCGGCCCGCTCGGCGGGTGAAAGGAAGCCGGTCGTGGGGCCCGGTACGGTCATCGTCCGGCCCTCCGGCCGCGCGGGAAGTCGTCCGCCGACTCCCGGCCCTGCCGGCGCAGCCCCGCCTGCACCGCGCCCGCGAGGATCTTCGCGGCGATGCCCACCAGCAGCAGACCGCCCGCCATCTGAAACATCGTCAGCACTCGTCCGGTCTGGGAACGGGCCGCGATGTCCCCGTAGCCGACGGTCGTGAACGTGGTGAGCGTGAAGTACAGGGAGTCCGTCTTGGTCAGCGGCTCGCTGAACGAGCCCGGCGTGGAGTGCTCCAGCAGGAAGTAGGCGCCCGCGAAGAGCAGCAGGAACAGCGCCAGCGTCGCGGCCAGGGCCTCGACGGCCTTCAGCCGCGGATAGGGCGAGTCCACGATGGCCCGCACCTCCCACCAGAAGACGACCACGACCAGCAGCAGTCCGCAGACGAGCACGGCCGCGGCACCGCCCGCCAGGCGTCCGTCCAGGGGCAGCACGTAGTAGACGGTGACGAGCCCGGCCGCGATGAGGAGCGCCCGCACGAGCGCCGCGACCGACGCACGCCGCCGGTGCGGCCCCTGTCCCTGCCGGGACCCGGCGGGGCCGGTCCCGACGAACGCCGAATCCTTCATCTCGTGTCTCTCGCCTCTGTGCCCGGCACCCGGGCAACCGGTGCGGTGCGTCTACCACCTCACCGCCCCGGCGGCGCGGACGGATCACCCGCCGAGGGTGACCCGGTGACCGGCGGCGCGCGCCACGCCGGCCACGGGGTTTCCCGTCGTACAGGACATCGGGCAGGACGTCGCGCAGGCCGTCGGACAGGCCGTCGGGCAGGACATCGGACAGGAGGAGAAGCGATGACCACCTCGCCGGGCGGGGCACCGGCGCCGCCGGACGGGGACTCTCGGCCGCCGGACTGCGCACCGGGGCGGCCGGCCGGGCCCTCGCGGAACACCGCTCCTGGACCACGGGCCTCGTCATCGGCGCGGCAGCCCTGAACCTGGTCCTCTGGAACCACCCCACGGTCGGCGCGGTGGCGCTCGTCGTGTGCGTGGCCCTGGCCGTCCTGATCATCCTGGAGACGCTCGCCGCCACCGCCACGCTCACCCGCCCCGGGTGAGGCGGCCCCCGTCGGCCGCGAGCACGCTGTAACAGCACGGAGCGGCTGCCGGGCCCACGCCCGGGACGGAGGAGTGACATGAGTGCGCAGACCCATCTGGCGTACGACTTCCGCTGCTGAGCGCCTTCTGGACGATGCTGGTCCTCTTCCTGTGGATCATGTGGTTCGTCCTGCTCTTCCGGATCGTCCTCGACATCTTCCGGGACGACTCGATGAGCGGCTGGGGGAAGGCCGGCTGAACGCAGCGCAGCCCTGGCAGACTTCCTGCACACCTACAACCACCACCGCTGCCACACCGCCCTCGGCGGCCAGCCACCGATCACCCGCGTCAACAACCCTGCGGGTCAATACACCTAGGGCGTGCCGGGCGTCGCGGGGCAGGCGGGACTTTGCGGACACCCCCTAGGCCCGCGCACGCACCAACAGCAGGGCCACATCGTCGTCGGGCTCCGGGCTCAGCGCGCCGAGGAGACTGTCGCTGGTGCGCTGCAGACTGGGGCCCGCCGTCGTCAGAAGGCGGGTCAGCGTGCCCAGCCCGGTGTCGATCGGCTCCCCGCGGGTCTCGACCAGCCCGTCGGTGTACAGGGCGAGCAGCGAGCCCGGCGTGAACTCCACTTCCACCGTGCCGAACGCGACACCCCCGACCCCGAGCGGCACGCCGCCCGGCACGTCGACGAGTTCCGCGCCGCCGTCCGCCCCGGCGAGCACGGGCGGCAGATGGCCCGCGCTGGACAGGGCACAGGTGCCGCGCTCCAGGTCGCACACGGCGTACACGCACGTGGCGATGGCGTCGCCGAGCGAGCCCGCGATGTCGTCGAGGTGCCGCAGCAGTTCGGCGGGCGGCAGGTCCAGCCGGGCCAGCGCCCGCGTCGCCGTGCTCAACTGCCCCATGATCGCGGCGGCCTGGACGCCCTTGCCCATCACGTCCCCGACGACGAGCCCGGTGCGCCCCGGCCCCAGCGGCAGCACGTCGTACCAGTCGCCGCCGACCTCGCTGAGGGCCGGGCGGTAGCGGGCGGCGATGTCGAGGCCCTCCCGTTGGGCGGGGGTGCTCGGGAGCAGGCTGCGCTGGAGGGTCAGGGCGGTGCCGCGCTCCCGGCCGTAGAGGCGGGCGTTGTCTATGCAGATCGCGGCGCGGGCGGCGAGTTCCGAGGCGAGCAACTGGTCCCGGTCGTCGAAGGGGCGCTCGTTGACCGTGCGGTACAGCGAGAGCGTGCCGAGCACCTTGCCCCGGGCCATCAGCGGCAGCGCCAGGTAGGAGTGGGCCCCGGCCTCGTGCAGGGCCTGGGCGGCCCGCGCGTCCCGGGCGAGGCGCCGCAGCATCTTCGAATCCACGCGCTCGACGAGCACCGGGCGGGCCCGGCGGACGCACTGCGTGATGACCCGCGACGCCCCGTACGTGGCCAGCTCGCCGACCGGATCGGCGGCGTGGATGGCGTCGGTGGGATAGCCGGCCGCGACGGCCAGCGCCCGGAACTCGGCGGGGGCGCCGCCCGACACGGGCGCGATGGTGCCGTGGGCCACGACCGACTCCAGGACGTCCACCGCCGCCAGGTCGGCCAGCTGCGGCACGACCACCTCGGCCAGTTCCCGGGCGGTCTGCCGGAGGTCGAGGGTGGTGCCGATCCGCACCCCGGCGTCGGCGATCACCGACAGGTGCTGGCGGGCCTGCGCGACCTCGGCCGAGGCCTGCTGGCGCTCGGTGACGTCCAGCACGGCCATCGCCAGGCCCAGCACCCGCCCGTCGGTGTCCTCGATGCGGTGGTACGACTCGGAGTAGGCGCGGTCCTGGGCGTCCGCCGCCGTACGGCCGATGGTCTGCTGGTCGAGCAGGGGCCTGCCGGTCTCCAGGACGTGCCGCATCCGCGCCTCGATGGCCGCCACGTCCAGGTCCGGCAGCACCTCGCCGACCCGGCGGCCCAGCACGGCCTCCTCGGGGACGCCGTTCATGCGCTCCAGGGCGGGGTTCACCCCGACCCAGCGCAGGTCGTTGTCGAAGACGGCGATGCCGAGCGGGGTCTGGTTGACCAGGCTGTGCGAGAGGGCGAGGTCCCGCTCCACGTTCCGTACGGTCGTGGCGTCCGTGGCGAGTCCCAGCAGATGGGGCTGTCCCTCGTTGTCGAGGAGGCGCATCGTGCGGAACTCCACGGCGCGTTCCGTGCCGTCGCGGTGCCGCAGCGGGAAGACACCGGCCCACCGGGCCCCGGAGCTGACCTGGGCGAACAGCTCCCTGCCACGAGGGCGGTTCTCGGGTGAGACGAGGAGCGTGTCGGCGCGCTGCCGCAGGGCCTCCTCGGGGGTGTAGCCGAGCAGCTGCTCGATCTCGGGGCTCCACAGGGCGATGTGCCCGGTCCCGTCCAGGACCACGGCGGCGACCTTCAGCAGGTCCAGCAGCCCGCCGGGTGCGGCCGTGACGGCGTCGCGCTCCGACGTCGCATACCCGTTCATGCGAGCCGCTCCCCTTCCGGCGCGGCAAAAGGTACCGCCAAGATCCGTTGCTCGGGCTGTCCGATGAGGTCACATTACGGTCGCAGGCGCGACACTGTCGCGCCGAAATGACAAAAAATCGCGGGTCCGTACACGGCACGATCGAGGGTCCGTACACACAGAGAGGGAGCGGCGTCTTGAGCGACTGGATTCTGCGGGAGAGCCTGGCCACCGCATCGGGGACCGTGCGCTGGGACCGGCTCGGGGACCCGGGCGGCGAGCCGGTCGTACTGCTGCACGGGACGCCGTTCTCGTCGTACGTGTGGCACGAGATCGCCCCCGCCCTCGCCGCCTCGGGACACCACGTGCACGTGTGGGACATGCCGGGCTACGGCGCCTCGGAGATGCACCGGGACCAGGACGTCTCGCTGGGCGCCCAGGGGCGCGTCTTCACCGAGCTGCTCGCGCACTGGGGGCTGCGGGAGCCGTCCGTCGTCGCGCACGACTTCGGCGGGTGCGTGGCGCTGCGGGCCCACCTGCTGCACAGGGCGCGCTACCGGCGGCTGGCACTGGTCGACCCGGTGGCCCTGGAGCCGTGGGGCTCCCCCTTCTTCCGGCTGGTCGGCGAGCACAGCCACGTCTTCGAGCAGCTGCCGGCCGCGCTGCACCAGGCCCTGGTGCACGAGTACGTCGCGTCCGCCAGCCACACCGGTCTGCGCCCCGCCACGCTCGACGCGCTCGTCCGGCCCTGGACGGGGGAGCGGGGCCAGGCGGCCTTCTACCGCCAGATCGCGCAGGCCGACCAGCGCTACACCGACGACATCCAGCCGCTGTATCCCACGATCGACCTGCCGGTCACGGTCTGCTGGGCCACCGAGGACACCTGGATCCCCTTCGCCAAGGGACAGGAACTGGCCGCCCTGATCCCGGGGGCGCGGCTGGTGCCGGTCCCGGAGGCCGGCCATCTCGTGCCGCTGGACGCGCCGGCCCGGCTGACGAGCGAGATCCTCGCCTTCCTCCGCGGCTGAACCATCAGGACCGCACAAAGTCCGACGGGATCATTGCTTCGGTTGTGTTCGAGTCCTAGGGTGTGCCTGCTCAGCAGTTGCTCCGTCACCGTCAGTTGACACGATTCCCAACAGAAACACCCACCAGGCGTGTGGAGTTGGGGAGCGCACCTGACGTGCCCTCAGTCCGTGCAGCACCCTGTCGAACCGAGGAAGGCCACGGTCATGCCGCACCCGCACCCCACTCCCGCCGACCGGCCCGTCGTCAGCCGTCGTCGTCTGCTCGAGGGCGGCGCCGCCGTGCTCGGCGCGCTCGCCCTGTCCGCGTCGCCCGCCGCGGCGCACGCGGCCGGCCGGCGCCCGGCGGCGGACGGCCCCCCGGACGTGGAACGACGGCCTGTCCGTGTACCGGGTGGGCACCGAGCCGCCGCACACGACGCTCATGCCGTACGCCGACCTCGGGCAGGCCCTCAAGGGCGACCGCACCCGCTCGCCGTTCCGGATGAGCCTCGACGGCACGTGGAGGTTCGCCTACGCGGACCGGCCCGACGACCGGGACCCCGACTTCCACCGCACCGACCTCGACGACTCCGGCTGGGACACCATCCCCGTGCCCTCCGCCTGGCAGTTGCAGGGCTACGACTTCCCGATCTACGTCAACATCACCTACCCCGTGGTGGGGCCCCAACGGCGGCGGCGAGGACGCGCAGCCGCCGGCCGCCCCCACCCGCTACAACCCCGTCGGCCAGTACCGCCGTACCTTCACCGTGCCCCGCGACTGGACGGGCCGGCGCACCTTCCTGCACTTCGAGGGCGTGAAGTCCGCCCACTACGTGTGGATCAACGGCGAACTGGTGGGCTACCACGAGGACTCCTACACGTCCGCCGAGTACGACATCACCCGCCACCTCAAGCCGGGCACCAACCAGATCGCCGTCGAGGTGTACCGCTACTCCGACGCGGAGTGGCTGGAGGACCAGGACATGATCCGGCTGAGCGGCATCTTCCGCTCGGTCCACCTGTACTCCACGCCGAACGTGCACCTGCGCGACTTCAAGCTCGACACCCCGCTCGGCGACGGCTACACCTCCGCCGAGCTCAAGGTCACCGCGCACGTCCGCGACTACGGCGGCGGGGGCGCGGGCCGCTACACCGTCGAGACCCAGCTGTACGACGCGCGCGGCCACGCCGTCTGGTCGCGGCCCCTGAGCCGGCCCGTCGACGTCCCCGACGGCGACGAGGCCACGGCCCAGGCGTCCAGGGCCGTCCCGTCGCCGCGGCTCTGGTCCGCCGAGCACCCGAACCTCTACACGGCCGTGCTGCGGCTGCGCGACCCGGCCGGCAAGGTCATCGAGACCCTCTCGCACCGGGTCGGCTTCCGCGAGTTCGCGCTCAAGGACGGCCTGATGCGCATCAACGGCAAGCCGGTGTCCTTCCGCGGCACCAACCGGCACGAGATGCACCCCGTCACCGGCTCGGCGCTCACCCGCGCGCAGATGGTCGAGGACATCCGGATCATCAAGCGCCTCAACATCAACAGCGTCCGCACCTCGCACTACCCCAACAGCCCGCTGTGGCTCGAACTCGCCGACGAGTACGGCCTGTACCTCGTCGACGAGACCAACCTCGAAACGCACGGCATCCGCGACAAGTACCCCGGCAGCGGCCACCCGGAGTGGACCGAGGCGTGCGTGGTGCGCGCCCAGAACATGGTCCACCGCGACAAGAACCACGCCTCGGTGGTCATCTGGTCCCTCGGCAACGAGGCCGGCGGCGGCACCACGTTCAACGCCATGTACGACTGGATCCGCTCCTACGACCCCACCCGCGTCATCCAGTACGAGGGCGACGACCGGCCGGGCATCAGCGACATCCGCTCCGAGATGTACGACAGCCCGCAGCGGGTCGAGCAGCGCGCCAAGGACACGAGCGACACCCGCCCGTACGTGATGATCGAGTACTCGCACGGGATGGGGAACTCCAACGGCAACTTCAAGAAGTACTGGGACATCGTCCGCCGCTACGACGTCCTCCAGGGCGGCTGGATCTGGGACTTCGTCGACCAGTCCCTGAGCTGGCCCACCCCCACGCGCAAGCTGCTGACCGAGTCCGGCCCGGGCTCCCTGCGCGGCGAGATCATCGCGCCCGCCGGCACCTTCGACCGCGCCAAGGGCGTCTCCGGCGGCACCGTCTTCCCCCGCGACCCCCGCCTCGACCTCACCGGCTCCCTCACCCTGGAGGCCTGGGTCACCCCGCGCGTGACCGGTTACCACCAGCCCATCCTCGCCAAGGGCGACACCCAGTACGCCCTCAAGCAGACCAACCGGAACCTGGAGTTCTTCATCCACGGCGGCGGCCAGTGGGTCACCGCGAGCTGGGCGCTGCCCGACGACTGGACCGGCAAGGAGCACCACGTCGCCGGCGTCTTCGACGCGGACGCGGGCACCCTCACCCTGTACGTCGACGGCCAGGTGCGCGGCACCCGTACCACCACCCGGCGCCCCGCCGACAACACCGCCTCCCTGGCGCTCGCCACCGACGTCGACAACCCCACCCGGGAGTTCAGCGGCACCATCCGCCGGGCCCGCGTCTACGCCCGCGCGCTCAGCGCGGCGGAACTGGCCTCCGACAGCCGCGGCCCGGACGACGAGGGCGTGCGGTTCTGGTTCGACGCCGCCACGGTCGGCTTCTCCGAGAAGCGCCCTCGCGACAGGACGTTCCACGCCTACGGCGGCGACTGGGGCGACAACCCCAACGACGGCGCCTTCGCCGGGGACGGCATCGTCCTGCCCGACCGCAGGCTCACCGGCAAGTCCGCCGAGGTCAAGCAGATCTACCAGGCGATCAACGCCGCCCCGGCCTCCGGAGGTCCCGGCGCCGTCCGGCTCACCAACGAGTACCTCTTCACCGACCTCCGTGAGTTCGACGGCCGGTGGTCTCTCGTCGCCGACGGCAAGGTCGTCCAGCGCGGCCGGCTGACCCGCGAGCAGTTGAACGTCGCACCGCTGACCAGCAAGGACATCGACATCCCGGTCCGGCTGCCGGCGAAGCCCGCGCCCGGCACGGAGTTCTTCCTGCAGCTCTCCTTCACCACCACGGAACCCACCCCGTGGGCCCGGGCGGGATTCGAGGTGGCCAAGCAGCAGCTCGCCCTGGACGCGGGCGCCCCGGCCGTGAAGCCGGCACCGCTCGGCAGCGTGCCCGCCCTGCGCCACACCGACGACGCCAGGACCGTCACGGTCAAGGGCAAGGGCTTCTCCATCACCGTCGACAAGAGCAGCGGCACCATCACCTCGTACGAGGCGGCCGGCACGCGCCTCATCAGCTCCGGGCCCGTCCCCAACTTCTGGCGGGCGCCCACCGACAACGACCGGGGCAACGGTCACCACATCCGCAACCAGATCTGGCGCGACGCCGGGGCGAAGCGGAAGGTCGCGGACGTACGGGTGCGCCCGCTGAGCGACCGGGCCGTCGAGATCACCATCACGGGCACGCTGCCCACCGGCACCGAGTCCACGTTCGGCACGACCTACACGGTCTTCGGCAACGGCGAGATCAGGGTCGACAACACCCTGCACCCGGGCGCGGCGAACCTGCCGTACATCCCCGAGGTCGGCACCCTGCTGTTCCTGCCGCGCCGCCTGGACCGGCTGCACTACTACGGCCGCGGCCCCGAGGAGAACATGTGGGACCGCAACAACGCCACCGACGTGGGCCTGTACTCCGGCAGCGTCTCCGACCAGTGGACCCCCTACCTGCGGCCCCAGGAGAACGGCAACAAGACCGACGTCCGCTGGGCCGCGCTGACGGACTCCGCCGGACGCGGACTGCTCGTCTCCGGTGAGCCGCTGCTGGAGGTCAACGCCTCGCACTTCACCCCCGAGGACCTGTCGGTCGGCGCCCGCCACGACTACCAGCTCACCCCCCGGGACGCGGTGGTCCTGCGGGTCAACCACCGGCAGACGGGCGTCGGCGGCGACGACAGCTGGGGCGCGCACCCGCACGACGAGTTCAAGCTGTTCGCGAACCGCGACTACGCGTACACCTACCGGCTGCGCCCCCTGACGGACGTGGCCGACGCGATGGCGCTCTCACGCCGCCCGACAGCGACGGAGTAGGCGGAGCGGACCAGGAAAACGGCCGGGGAGCGGGTACGGCTCCCCGGCCGTGCGCCGTGTGCCGCGCGGGCGGCCCGCAGGGCGGAAGCCGGGGCCGTCTCACTCCGCGGTGTCACTGATGCCCAGGCGCAGGTGCTCCACGTGGTACACCGCCTGGTCGAGCAGCTCGGCCACATGGTGGTCGTGCAGCGCGTACACGACCGACCGGCCGCGCCGCTCGCCCACCACCAGGCCCAGGTTCCGCAGCAGCCGCAGCTGGTGCGAGCAGGCCGACTGCTCCATGCCCACCTCGGCGGCCAGCTCCGTGGCCGGCAGCGGGCCTTCCCGCAGCCGCGCCAGGATCAGCAGCCGGGAGGGGGTGGACAGGGCCTGGAGCGTGGTGGCGACCTTCGCGACGTTGTCCGCGTCCAGGCGTACGCGCTCGGCGGCGTCCGGTGCGGGGATGACGGCTCCATGACCCATGACGCCATCGTACCGGCCCCGCACGAACACATGAATGAATCGTCATCTGTGCCTGCGGGAGGTGCTGCGCGCTCAGGTCGATGTCGGATTCTCGCCAGACCCCGGCCCGCCGGTGCCCGATGCTGGACGCATGCAGATGGGGATGCACACCGACACCGAGCGCTGCGTGCGCGCGGTCCAGTCCAAGGACGCGCGGTTCGACGGATGGTTCTTCACGGCCGTCCTGACCACCCGCATCTACTGCCGGCCCAGTTGCCCGGTGGTGCCGCCCAAGCCGGAGAACATGGTCTTCCACCCGAGCGCGGCGGCCTGCCAGCAGGCCGGGTTCCGGGCGTGCAAGCGCTGCCGCCCCGACACCAGCCCCGGCTCCCCGGAGTGGAACCAGCGCGCCGACCTCGTGGCCCGCGCCATGCGGCTGATCGCCGACGGCGTCGTGGACCGCGAGGGCGTACCCGGCCTCGCCGGCCGGCTCGGCTACAGCACCCGGCAGATCGAACGCCAGCTCCTCGCCGAGCTGGGCGCGGGCCCCCTCGCGCTCGCCCGTGCGCAGCGCGCCCAGACGGCCCGCCTGCTCATCGAGACCACGGCCCTGCCGATGGCGCGGATCGCCTTCGCCGCCGGCTTCGCCTCGATCCGCACCTTCAACGACACGGTCCGCGAGGTCTTCGCCCTGTCCCCGAGCGAGCTGCGGGCCCGGGCGCCGAAGGAGCGCACCGGCGCCACCGCGGGCGCGCTGACGCTGCGCCTGCCCTTCCGCACGCCCCTCAACCCGGACAACCTCTTCGGCCACCTCGCCGCGACCGCCGTACCCGGCGTGGAGGAGTGGCGCGACGGCGCCTACCGGCGCACCCTCCGGCTGCCCTACGGCCACGGCATCGCGGCCCTCACCCCGAACCCCGACCACATCGCCTGCCGCCTCACCCTCAGCGACCCGCGCGACCTGACCGTCGCCATCAGCCGCTGCCGCCGCATGCTCGACCTGGACGCGGACCCGGTCGCCATCGACGACCAGCTGCGCACCGACCCGGTCCTCGCCCCCCTGGTCGACAAGGCACCGGGGCGACGGCGTGCCGCGCACGGTCGACGAGGCGGAGTTCGCCGTCCGGGCCGTGCTCGGCCAGCAGGTCTCCACCGCCGCCGCCCGCACCCACGCGGCCCGCCTGGTCACCGCGCACGGTGACCCGGTCGACGACCCCGAGGGCGGCCTCACCCACCTGTTCCCCTCCCCCGAGGCACTCGCCGAGGTGGACCCGGAGGCGCTGGCCATGCCCCGCACCCGCCGCGCCACCCTCACCACCCTGGTCGGCCGGCTCGCCGACGGCTCCCTCCGTTTGGGAGTGGAGAGCGACTGGCCGGAAGCCCGCGCCCAGCTCCTCGCCCTCCCCGGCTTCGGCCCCTGGACGGCCGACGTGATCGCCATGCGCGCCCTCGGTGACCCCGACGCCTTCCTCCCCACCGACCTCGGCATCCGCCGCGCCGCCCGGGACCTGGGCCTGCCGTCGACCCCGGCCGCGCTCACCGCCCGCGCGGCGGCGTGGCGCCCCTGGCGGGCGTACGCCGTCCAGTACCTCTGGGCTACCGACGGCCACCCCATCAACTTCCTTCCGGCATAGGGACGTTCCATGAAGCAGCACACCGTGACCGACAGTCCGTACGGCCCGCTGACCCTCGTCGCCGACGACGGCGTCCTGTGCGGCCTCTACATGACCGAGCAGCGCCACCGCCCGCCGGAGGAGACCTTCGGCCCGCGCGACGACACCCTCTTCGCGGAGGCGGAGGAACAGCTGCGGGCCTACTTCGCCGGCGAGCTCAAGGAGTTCACCCTCGAACTGCGCCTGACCGGCACCGCGTTCCAGCGCACCGTCTGGGACGAACTGCGCCGCATCCCGTACGGCGAGACCCGCACCTACGGCGAACTCGCCGAGGCCCTCGGCACCCCCACCGCCTCCCGCGCGGTCGGCCTCGCCAACGGCCGCAACCCCGTCGGCATCATCGTCCCCTGCCACCGCGTCATCGGCGCGAACGGCAGCCTGACCGGCTACGGCGGCGGCCTGGACCGCAAGCGGCGCCTGCTGGACTTCGAACGGGGCGCCGCACTCTTCGCGTGACCGACGTCCCGGCACAGCCGGGGCCGGCCCCTAGGCGGCGAGGCCGCGCAGCAGCTCCGGCAGGGCCGTGCCGATCGGCTCGCGGACGATCTCGTCGGCACGGTCGTCGTACGGCGTCGGCTCGGCGTTGACGATGATCAGGCGGGCGCCGTGGTCGGCGGCGACACCGGCGAGGCCGGCGGCGGGCTGTACCTGGAGGCTCGTGCCGACGGCGACGAACACCTCGCAGGCCTTGCTGATGGCGGCCGCCTCGCCGAGGACGACGGGGTCGAGCCGCTCGCCGAACATCACCGTCGCCGACTTCAGGATCCCGCCGCACTCCAGGCACGGCGGGTCGTCCTCACCGGCCTCGACCCGCGCCAGCGCGTCCTCCATGGAGCCGCGCGCGTGGCAGCCGGTGCACACGACACTCCGCGCCGTGCCGTGCAGTTCGAGCACCTTGCGCTCGGGCATCCCGGCGAGCTGGTGCAGCCCGTCCACGTTCTGCGTGATCACCCGCACGGGCACCCCGGACCGCTCCAGCTCGGCCACCGCCCGGTGCGCGGCGTTGGGCTCCGCCTGGAGGGTCCGGTTCTGGCGCCGCATCCGCCAGGAGCGGCGGCGGATGTCCGGGTCGCCCATGTAGTACTCGTACGTGACGAGCTTCTCGGCCTCGGGATCCCGCCGCCAGAGCCCGTTCGGCCCGCGATAGTCCGGGATCCCGGAGTCCGTGCTGATACCGGCACCGGTGAGAAGCGCGACGAGTGGCCTGGTCATGCCACCGAGCGTAGGCCGGGCCGCACCGGGGCGGCGAGCGGATATCGAACGGCGGCGGCCCGGGCGGGGCCGGTCAGGCCACCCGGTGGCCGTTCTCCAGCTCCGCCGGGCCCGAGCCGTCCGCCAGCACGTCCAGCCCGGTCAGCACCCGGCGGCCGAGGGCGCCCGGGAGGTACTCGGCCAGGTCCTCGCGCGGGACCAGCCGCCACGACAGCAACTCCTCCTCCTGGAGCCGGATCGCCTTGAGGTCGTCCTCGCCGAGCACCCCGCCGTCGTACAGGTACGCCACGAGCGGCGGACGGCCGGTGCCGTGCACCCAGTCGACCGCCAGCAGCCGGCCGAGCTCACGGTCCAGGCCGATCTCCTCGGCCGTCTCGCGCCGCGCGCCCTGCCGCGGTGTCTCGCCGTCGTCGGACTCGACGGTGCCGCCCGGCAGCGCCCAGCCCTCCCGGTAGTTGGGTTCGACGAGCAGGACACGGCCCTCGCCGTCCCGGAACAGCGCGGCGGCACCGGCCAGGACGCGGGGCAGGGAGGCGATGTAGGCGGCGTAGTCAGGAGAGGTGGTCATCGCAGCAGGGTAGCCACCGGCTCCCGCCTCAGCCGCACGGGAAGACGTAGCTGGACTTGTAGTTGATGTAGAGGCTGCTGGAGGACGAGCCCATCTTCGCGGTCACCGGGGCGCAGGCGAAGCTGGAGACGTACACCGGACCCGCGTACTCGCTGAAGTTGCCCGAGTCGGGGTCGCAGGCCGTGCCGCCCACCTTGCAGACCTGCACGTACATGTACTGCGCCCGGCCGACGTTGTTGTCGAGGATGACGCAGCCCTTGCCGCCGTTCTCGTAGGAGAACAGCGTGGCCAGACGCTCGCTGGGCTCGGTGCCGAGCGGCAGCGGGATCGCCTTGCGCAGCGTGTAGCCGCTGCCGCACACGTTGGCCGCGGCCGCCGTGACCGTGGGCTGCTCGGCGGCGACGGCCTGCGGCGCGGTGAGGACGGCGCCGGCCAGGACGGTCGCGGAGGCGGCGGCACGCAGGGCGGTTCTGAGACGAGACATACGAGCACGCGCTTTCTGTTGGGGGGCAGAGAGGAAGCGAGTCGGTGACCGGAAATGATCGGCTGGCCCGACGGCCTGATCACTTTAGGTTTGGGTTTGATCTCGTTGGCCGGCTCGCGTGGAAGTGGCCGGAATCAATCCGGATGAAAG
Source organism: Streptomyces olindensis (assembly GCA_000696115.1). GTDB lineage: Bacteria > Actinomycetota > Actinomycetes > Streptomycetales > Streptomycetaceae > Streptomyces > Streptomyces olindensis. The sequence goes on along the minus strand of JJOH01000007.1, from coordinate 68,989 downwards.
CGCTTCCAAGCGGAATGACCTGCGGGCTCGACGGCGACGGGCCGGTCCTCAGCGGACGGACGGCAGGCGGGGTTCAACCGGAAGACCGGACGGACCGCCCCGAGCGTCCCGTGAATGGCCGGTTCGCGCCGGTCAGGCCGCGGACTCCGCCAGCCGCACCGTCCGCTCCGCCAGCTCGCTGATCCGCACCCCGTCGAAGCCGAACACCGCGCTGCGGACCGTGTCCTCCAGCGGCGCCTTCCACTGGTCGGGGATGCCCGCCACCCCGCCGAACACACCCGCGACGGAACCCGCCGTCGCGCCGTTGGAGTCGGTGTCCAGGCCGCCGCGGACGGTCAGGGTGATGGTCCGGGTGAAGTCGCCGTCGCCGTAGAGCAGGCCGGCGGTGAGCACGGCCGCGTTCGGGACGGTGTGGATCCAGCTCATCCCGACGGTCTCCTCGGCGACCGTGGTGAGCGTGTCCTCCCAGGACATCCCGGTGTCGTGCAGGGAGGCCACCCGCCGTACCGTGCGGGCCAGGCGGCTGCTCGCCGGGATCACGGCGAGGGCCTCGTCGACGGCGTGCCGCACGGTGGGCGCCGTGAACGCCGCCGCGATCAGCGCCGCCGCCCACATCGCCCCGTAGACCCCGTTGCCGGTGTGCGACAGCACCGCGTCCCGCCGGGCCAGCGAGGCGGCCCGGCGCGGCACGCCGGGGCAGGTCCAGCCGTAGATGTCGGCCCTGATCAGCGCCCCGATCCATTCCTGGTACGGGTTGTCGTAGGTCGCCGTCAGCGGCGGCCTGAGCCCGTTGGCGAGGTTGCGGTACGCGGCGCGCTCGGCGGTGAACGTCTGGAGGTAGGGCAGCCGCAGCAGCCACAGGTCGCCGACCTGCTCGGTGCTGAAGCCGAAGCCGTACGTCTCCAGCAGGTCCAGGCCGAGGATCGCGTAGTCGATGTCGTCGTCACGGCAGCTGCCGTGGATGCGACCGCGGACGCACTCGCGCCATTCGGGGCGCAGGGCGATTTCGAGGTCGCCGGTGGGCTCGGGCAGGTAGTCGGTCAGGGGGAGGGCGGCGGCCTGCCTGAGGAAGCGGTCGATGCGCTCGCGCGTCCAGAGCTCGCCCTGCTCGACCGGTTTGCCCAGCATGTTTCCCGCGATGCGGCCCGTCCAGCCGCCGAGGATGCGGTTGGTCGGCGCCGTCTCGTTGTCGACGAGGGTCATGCATGCCGTCTACCCGTTTCCCGCAGGGTGCCCGAGGCGGTGGGGCCGCGGGTCGTTGCGCGGGTGCAGGTGCGCGGTGGTTTCTCGCGGGGTTCCCCGCGCCCCTGAGGGCGAGGACCCTCAGGTCCATGGGATGGGCACGGGCTGACGGCCGGGGTCTCCTCCGGTTAAGGTCGCTGCGGCGCGACTGGCCTTGACGTGCGTGAGGGCCCGGAGAGCAAGGGGAGTGCAAGTGGCGGACGCTGCAGTGAGCGATGCCCGGAGGACGCAGCGGGTGCTCGTCGCCGCGGACAAGTTCAAGGGGTCGCTGACGGCCGTGGAGGTCGCCGAGCGGGTGACGGCCGGGCTGCGCCGGGTCGTGCCCGACCTGGAGGTCGAGGCGCTGCCCGTGGCCGACGGCGGCGACGGGACGGTGGCCGCGGCGGTCGCGGCCGGGTTCGAGCGCCGGGAGGCGCGGGTCGCCGGCCCCCTCGGCGACGAGGTGACGGCGGCGTTCGCGCTGCGCGACGGCACCGCGGTCGTGGAGATGGCCGAGGCGAGCGGACTCCAGCGGCTGCCCGCCGGGGTCTTCGCACCGCTCACGGCGTCCACGTACGGCAGCGGTGAGCTGCTGCGGGCCGCCCTGGACGCGGGTGCCCGCACGATCGTCTTCGGGGTCGGCGGCAGCGCCACCACGGACGGCGGCGCCGGGATGCTGTCGGCGCTGGGCGCCCGGTTCCTGGACGCGGACGGTGAGCCGGTGCCCCCGGGCGGCGGCGGTCTCGCCGAGCTGGCGACCGCGGACCTGTCGGGACTCGACCCACGTCTCACCGAGATCGAATTCATCCTCGCGAGCGACGTGGACAACCCCCTGACCGGCCCGAAGGGCGCACCCGCGGTCTACGGCCCGCAGAAGGGCGCCTCCCCGGACGACGTGGCGGCCCTGGACGCCGCCCTGGCGCACTTCGCGGAGGTGCTTCAGGGCCCGGCCGGCCCTAGGGCCGCCGAGTACGCGGCCGCCCCGGGCGCGGGCGCCGCCGGCGGCATCGGCTACGGCGCCCTGCTCCTGGGCGCGGATTTCCGCCCGGGCATCGAGGTCATGCTCGACGTCCTGGGCTTCGCTCCCGCCCTGGACCGTGCCGACCTGGTGATCACCGGGGAGGGCTCCCTCGACGAGCAGACCCTCCATGGCAAGGCCCCGGCCGGGGTCGCCGCCGCGGCCCGTGCCGCCGGCAAGGACGTCGTCGCGGTCTGCGGCCGCCTCGCCCTGCCCCCGGGCGCCCTGGGCCGGGCGGGGATCCGCCGGGCCTACCCCCTGACGGACGCGGAGCCGGACGTCGCGAAGTGCATCGCGGAGGCGGGCCCGATCCTGGAACGCGTGGCGGAGCGCATCGCCCAGGACTTCCTGACCTGAGCCGGGCGGTCCCGCGGCCGCCGACACGACGAAGGCCCCGAGCCAATGGCTCGGGGCCTTCGTCGTCGTACGCGAACACGTTACGGAAGCTGCGCCGCCCGCGCCTCCCGCCGGTTGTCACGGAAGTTGTTCACCCGCCGGGCCGTCGCGAACAGCGGGATCACCGCCCCCATGACCAGCTGCAGCGCGCAGCCCGTCTGGAGCAGCAGCTGTCCGCTCGGCGCGTCGAACGCCCACGCCGCGAGCAGCCCCATGCTGAGCACGATCCACGAGAGCATCGCCACCGCGAGTCGACCGCGGGGTTTGGGGTATTCCACACGGGACACCATGAGCCATGCCGTCCCCAGGATCGCCAGCAGCGTCGCCACGAAGGGCAGCTCCAGCAGCACGATGGACACCACCGTCAGCGCGCCGAACGGCGACGGCATGCCCTGGAAGGTGCCGTCCTTGACCGTGACGCAGGAGAACCGCGCAAGCCGGAGCACCACCGCCAGCAGGACGACGATCGCCCCGACCGCCGCCACCCGCTGGTGGGCGTCGTCCGCGACCATGCCGTACACGAGCACGAAGTACGCCGGCGCCAGGCCGAAGCTGATCAGGTCGGAGAGGTTGTCCAGCTCGGCGCCCATGGGGGAGGAGCGCAGCTTGCGCGCCACCAGGCCGTCGAACAGGTCGAAGACCGCCGCGCAGAGCATCAGGATGACCGCCGTGGCCGCGCTGTGGCGGGCCATGCCGGTCTCCTGGCTGCCCGTGAGGTGCGGGATCAGGATGCCGGTGGTGGTGAAGTACACCGCCATGAAGCCGCACGTGGCGTTGCCGAGCGTCAGGGTGTCCGCTATCGACAGGCGCAGAGAGAGGGGCATCTCCTCCTCTTCGTCGACCTCGTCGGCGTCCGGGACCCAGCCGGCCTTGGTGTCAGGATCAATCACGGTCAATGCGAGTCACCCCAGCCACGGTCTTCTGTCCCACCTCGACCGCGACCTCCACGCCCTCGGGCAGGTAGAGGTCGACCCGCGAGCCGAAGCGGATCAGGCCGATCCGCTCGCCCTGCTCGACCTTGGTGCCCTGGGGCACGTAGGGAACGATGCGGCGGGCGACCGCGCCGGCGATCTGGATCATCTCGATGTCGCCGAGCTCGGTGTCGAGGTGCCAGACGACGCGCTCGTTGTTCTCGCTCTCCTTGTTGAAGGCGGGAACGAAGCCACCGGGGACGTGCTCGACCGACGTCACCGTGCCGGCCAGCGGGGCGCGGTTGACGTGGACGTTGAGCGGGCTCATGAAGATCGCGACGCGGGTGCGGCCGTCCTTCCACGGCATGATGCTCTGCACCACACCGTCGGCGGGCGAGATGACCCGGCCCGGGGCGATCTCGCGCTCGGGGTCGCGGAAGAACCACAGCATTCCCGCCGCGAGCGCGGTGGCGGGAACGGCGACGGCCTTGGCGGCGCCGGAGCGGCGGGCCCGGGCCAGGCTGAGGGCTGCGGTGGCGACGGTCGGAAGGAGCCACGGCGATGCTCCGCGCGCGAGGCGTACGCCGGCCCGGCTGTCGCGAGGTGCAGAGGTTTGGCTGTGGGGCATGGATGACCTTCGTAGCGGATGATGCCGCACTCTGACGGGGGACGGCGGCTTTCCGGCGATCGTAGCGGCTCGGGGCCCTAACTGGGTAAGCCAGGCAGCCGAGTCGGCGGCCGAAGAGTGCTGACGGGGTGTGATCTTCTTCTCCAAGAAAACACCCCGTATCCGGACATCTAGCCCTGGAACCGATACTCTTCGAGCAGCCGCCTGCCGATGATCATTTTCTGGATCTCGGCGGTACCTTCACCGATGAGCAGCATCGGCGCCTCACGGTAGAGGCGTTCGATCTCGTACTCCTTGGAGAAGCCGTAGCCGCCGTGGATCCGGAAGGCGTCCTCGACGACCTCCTTGCAGTACTCGGAGGCGAGGTACTTCGCCATCCCAGCCTCGAGGTCGTTTCGCTCCCCGGAGTCCTTTTTGCGAGCTGCGTTCACCATCATCGCATGGGCGGCCTCGACCTTGGTAGCCATCTCGGCCAGCTTGAACTGGATCGCCTGGTGCTGGGCGATCGGCTTCCCGAAGGTGTGACGCTGCTGCGCGTACTGGACACCCAGTTCGAACGCACGCTGAGCGACGCCGCAGCCACGCGCCGCCACGTTCACGCGGCCCACCTCGACACCGTCCATCATCTGGTAGAAACCACGGCCGGTGACCCCGCCGAGCACGCGATCCGCAGGAATCCGCAGGTCATCCATGATGAGTTCGGTGGTGTCGACCCCCTTGTACCCCATCTTGTCGATCTTGCCGGGGATGGTGAGGCCGGGCCGGACCTCACCGAAGCCGGGCTCTTTCTCGACGAGGAAGGTCGTCATCGACTTGTGGGGCGCGGTGCCCTCGGGGTGACCTTCGTCACTTCGGACCAGAACGGCCACCAGAGAGGACGTTCCGCCGTTCGTGAGCCACATCTTCTGGCCGTTCAGGACGTACTCGTCGCCGTCCTTCACCGCCTTCGACGTGATCGCCGAGACGTCCGAGCCGAGGCCCGGCTCCGACATCGAGAAGGCGCCCCGGATGTCACCGGCCGCCATCCTCGGCAGGAAGTGGTCCTTCTGCTCCTGCGTGCCGTGCTGCTTGAGCATGTACGCCACGATGAAGTGGGTGTTGATGATGCCGGACACCGACATCCACCCGCGCGCGATCTCCTCGACGCACAGGGCGTAGGTCAGGAGCGACTCGCCCAGACCCCCGTACTCCTCGGGGATCATCAGGCCGAACAGGCCCAACTCCTTCAGCCCGTCGACGATCGCTTGCGGGTACTCGTCGCGGTGCTCCAGCTCCGTGGCGACCGGAATGATCTCCTTGTCCACGAAGTCCCGGACGGTGGACAGGATCTCCTGCTGGACGTCCGTCAGACCGGCGGTCTGGGCGAGTCGCGCCATGACTACTTCTCCTGCTCTCGCAGCTCCGGGCGGCCGGGCTGCTCGCCGCCGCGCTCCTTGATGTACGTCTCGGTCGGCACCATCACCTTGCGGCGGAACACGCAGACCAGCGTGCCGTCCTGCTTGTAGCCCTTGGTCTCGACGTGCACGATGCCGCGGTCGTTCTTCGACTTCGAGGGCCACTTGTCGAGCACGGTCGTCTGGCCGTAGATCGTGTCGCCGTGGAAGGTCGGCGCCACGTGCTTCAGCGACTCGATCTCCAGGTTGGCGATCGCCTTGCCGGAGATGTCCGGCACGGACATGCCGAGCAGGAGGGAGTAGATGTAGTTGCCCACGACGACGTTCTTGCCGAAGTCGGTCGTCTTCTCCGCATAGTTCGTGTCCATGTGGAGCGGGTGGTGGTTCATGGTGAGGAGACAGAACAGGTGGTCGTCGTACTCCGTGACCGTCTTGCCCGGCCAGTGCTTGTACGTCGCCCCGACCTCGAACTCCTCGTAGGTGCGTCCGAACTGCATGGCCGTCACGCCTCCGGGATCTCGAACGTGCTGGTGCGCCGCATGCCGGCGGCGCGTCCCTTGCCCGCGATGACCAGGGCCATCTTGCGGCTGGCCTCGTCGATCATCTCGTCGCCGAGCATCGCGGAGCCCTTCTTGCCGCCCGCCTCGGACGTGTAGTACTCGTACGCGTCCAGGATCAGCTCGGCGTGGTCGTAGTCCTCCTGCGACGGCGAGAAGATCTCGTTGGACGCCTCGACCTGGCCCGGGTGCAGCACCCACTTGCCGTCGAAGCCGAGGGCGGCGGCGCGCTGCGCGACCTCGCGGTAGCCCTCCACGTTGCGGATCTGCAGGTAGGGGCCGTCGATCGCCTGGAGGTTGTTGGCGCGGGCGGCCATCAGGATCTTCATCAGGATGTAGTGGTAGGCGTCCGCCGGGTAGCCGGGCGGCTGCTCGCCCACGACCAGCGACTTCATGTTGATGGAGGCCATGAAGTCGGCCGGGCCGAAGATGATGGTCTCCACGCGCTGGGAGGCCTGCGCGATCTCGTTGACGTTGTTCAGGCCCTGCGCGTTCTCGATCTGCGCCTCGATGCCGATCTTGCCGACCTCGAAGCCCATGGTCTTCTCGATCTGCGTCAGCAGCAGGTCGAGGGCGACGATCTGCTGGGCGTCCTGCACCTTCGGCAGCATGATGCAGTCGAGGTTCTGGCCGGCGCCCTCGACGACCGTGACGACGTCGCGGTACGTCCACTCGGTCGTCCAGTCGTTGACCCGGACCACGCGCGTCTTGCCCGCCCAGTCGCCCTCATTGAGGAACTTGACGATGGTGTGTCGCGCCTCGGGCTTGGCCAGCGGGGCGCAGGCGTCCTCCAGGTCGAGGAAGACCTGGTCCGCCGGGAGGCCCTGGGCCTTCTCCAGGAAGCGCGGGTTCGAGCCCGGTACCGCCAGGCAGGAACGCCGGGGGCGAAGGCGGTTGACCGTGGTCATGCGGGGACCTCCAGGGGGTCGAGCTGGTTCGCTTTCCGGATCTCGTCGACGATGCGGCCGATGATTCCGGTGATGTCGAAGTCCTTCGGGGTGAAGACCGCGGCCACTCCGGCTGCCCTGAGCTGCTCGGCATCACCGTTCGGGATGATGCCACCGGCGATCACCGGTATATCTGTGGCACCGGCCACACGGAGCCGTTCGAGGACGTCCGGCACCAGCTGGGCGTGTGAGCCGGACAGGATGGACAGGCCGACCGCGTGCACGTCCTCCGCGAGGGCGGCGTCCACGATCTGCTCGGGCGTCAGCCGGATGCCCTGGTAGACCACCTCGAACCCGGCGTCCCGGGCGCGCACCGCGATCTGCTCGGCGCCGTTGGAGTGCCCGTCGAGCCCCGGCTTGCCGACCAGGAAGCGCAGCTTGCCCACTCTCAGGTCCTTGGCCGTCAGGTCCACCTTGCGGCGCACCAGGGCCAGCGTGCTCCCCTCCTCGACCGGCACGGCCACCGGCGCCGAGGAGACGCCCGTGGGTGCCCGGAACTCGCCGAACACCTCGCGCAGGGCCCCGGCCCACTCGCCGGTCGTCGCGCCGGCGCGGGCGCACTCCAGGGTGGCCTCCATGAGGTTCTCCGTGCCGCGGGCCGCCTCCTTCAGCCGCTCCAGGGCCTTGCAGGGCCGTGGGTGGTTGAAGGGCGGCTGGTAGCGGCTGTCGCGCCACCGCTGGAGCGCCTCGATGACCCGGGCCTCGACCTCCGGGTCCACCGTCTGGATCGCGGTGTCGAGGTCTGCGGTGAGCGGGTTCGGTTCGGTGCCCTCGAAGATGTTGACGCCGACGATCTTCTCCTGGCCGGACTCGATCCGGCCCCGGCGCTCGGCGTGCGAGGCCACCAGCTGCGACTTGAGGTAGCCGGACTCGACGGCCGCCATCGCGCCGCCCATCTCCTCGATGCGGTCCATCTCGGCGAGCGCCGCCTCGACCAGACCCGAGACCTTCTCCTCGATCACCTTCGAGCCCTCGAAGATGTCCTCGTACTCCAGCAGGTCGCTCTCGTACGCCAGCACCTGCTGGATGCGCAGCGACCACTGCTGGTCCCAGGGGCGGGGCAGGCCGAGGGCCTCGTTCCAGGCGGGCAGCTGCACGGCACGCGCGCGGGCGTCCTTGGAGAGGGTGACGGCCAGCATCTCCAGCACGATGCGCTGGACGTTGTTCTCCGGCTGCGCCTCCGTCAGGCCCAGGGAGTTGACCTGGACTCCGTAGCGGAAGCGGCGGTGCTTGGGGTTCTCGATGCCGTACCGCTCGCGGGTGACCTTGTCCCAGATGCGGCCGAAGGCGCGCATCTTGCACATCTCCTCGATGAAGCGGACGCCCGCGTTCACGAAGAACGAGATCCGGCCGACGACATCGCCCATGCGCTCCTGCGGCACCTGGCCGGAGTCGCGCACGGCGTCGAGCACGGCGATCGCGGTGGACATCGCGTACGCGATCTCCTGCACCGGCGTGGCGCCCGCCTCTTGCAGGTGGTAGCTGCAGATGTTGATCGGGTTCCACTTCGGGATGTGGGAGACCGTGTACGCGATCATGTCCGTCGTCAGGCGGAGGGACGGCCCCGGGGGAAAGACGTGCGTCCCCCGGGACAGGTACTCCTTGACGATGTCGTTCTGGGTCGTGCCCTGGAGCTTGGTGATGTCGGCACCCTGCTCCTCGGCGACGACCTGGTAGAGCGCCAGCAGCCACATGGCCGTGGCGTTGATGGTCATCGAGGTGTTCATCTGCTCCAGGGGGATGTCCTGGAACAGCCGGCGCATGTCACCGACGTGCGCGATCGGCACGCCGACCCGGCCCACCTCGCCGCGGGCGAGGATGTGGTCGGAGTCGTAGCCGGTCTGCGTCGGCAGGTCGAACGCCACCGACAGACCCGTCTGGCCCTTGGCGAGGTTGCGCCGGTACAGCTCGTTGGACGCCTCGGCCGTGGAGTGACCGGCGTAGGTGCGCATGAGCCACGGCCGGTCCTTCTCCCTCTTGCCCTCGGCGGGCTGACGCTCAGTCATGCAGCGCTCCTCAGATGTTCCGGAAGCGGTTGATGGCGTCGATGTGCTGGGCGCGCTTGGCCTCGTCGCGCACGCCCAGGCCCTCCTCGGGGGCCATGCACAGCACGCCGACCTTGCCCTGGTGCAGGTTGCGGTGCACGTCGTAGGCGGCCTGGCCGGTGTCCTCCAGGGAGTACACCTTCGACAGGGTCGGGTGGATCTTGCCCTTCGCGATGAGCCGGTTGGCCTCCCAGGCCTCGCGGTAGTTGGCGAAGTGCGAGCCGATGATCCGCTTCAGCGACATCCACAGGTAGCGGTTGTCGTACTCGTGCATGTAGCCCGAGGTGGAGGCGCAGGTGGTGATGGTGCCGCCCTTGCGGGTGACGAAGACGGACGCGCCGAAGGTCTCGCGGCCGGGGTGCTCGAAGACGATGTCGATGTCCTCGCCGCCGGTGAGCTCGCGGATGCGCTTGCCGAAGCGCTTCCACTCCTTGGGGTCCTGGGTGTTCTCGTCCTTCCAGAACCTGTAGCCCTCGGCGTTGCGGTCGATGATCGCCTCGGCGCCCATCGACCGGCAGATCTCCGCCTTCTGCGGCGAGGAGACGACACAGATCGGGTTGGCGCCGCCGGCCAGCGCGAACTGGGTGGCGTAGCTGCCGAGTCCGCCGCTCGCGCCCCAGATGAGCACGTTGTCGCCCTGCTTCATGGCGGCGCCGTTGCGGGAGACCAGCTGCCGGTAGGCGGTGGAGTTGACCAGGCCGGGAGCGGCGGCCTCCTCCCAGCTGAGGTGGTCGGGCTTGGGCATGAGCTGGTTGGACTTCACGAGCGCGATCTCGGCGAGGCCGCCGAAGTTGGTCTCGAAGCCCCAGATGCGCTGCTCCGGGTCGAGCATCGTGTCGTTGTGGCCGTCGCTGGACTCCAGCTCGACGGAGAGGCAGTGCGCGACGACCTCGTCACCGGGCCGCCAGGCGTTGACGCCCGGGCCGGTGCGCAGGACGACGCCCGCGAGGTCGGAGCCGATGATGTGGTACGGCAGGTCGTGGCGCTTGGCCAGTTCGCTGGTGCGGCCGTAGCGCTCCAGGAAGCCGAACGTCGACAGCGGCTCGAAGATCGAGGTCCACACCGAGTTGTAGTTGACCGAGGAGGCCATGACGGCCACCAGGGCCTCGCCCGGGCCGAGCTCGGGCAGCGGCACCTCGTCCAGGTGGATCGACTTGCGGGGGTCCTTGTCGCGCGTGGCGAGCCCGGCGAACATCTCCGTCTCGTCCTTGTGCACGGTGATCGCGCGGTACGACTCGGGGAGCGGGAGGGCGGCGAAGTCCTCCGACGTGGAGTCGGGCGACTGGATCGCGGCCAGGATGTCCTTCACGGTCACGGTGTTGCCTCCGGCGGTGAGCGCCCTGAGGGAGGGGCGCCGATGGGTACGTCGGTGCTGCTGAGGGTCGAGGGTGTGCCGTCGGTTCGGCGGTGGTGCTGTTCGGCAGCGCTGGTGGCGCGGGAGGTTGCCTGTGACGCAGGCGTCCGGGGCGGACGGGCATGGAGCCCGCTGGGACGTCGCCCGGACCCCTTCAACGTATGACACCGCGTGTCACCCCGCAAGGCACTGAGTGCCAGAACTTGCTCTCAGATGAAATCTTTACGTAACAAATGAGCGATGATCGATCGAATGGGCTCGCGAAGGCGCTGCAAAACGGCCCCTGACATGCCAAAACGGCCACCCCGTGGGGTGGCCGTCATCACAGCGGCGTGGAGCCTGCGAGAGTCGCTCAGCGCTCCTTGAGCGCCTGTTCGATGGTCCGCATGACCTCGTCGAGCGGGGCGTCGGTGCGGGCGACCGTGACCAGCACCTCGCCCTGCGTCGAGGCCGTGGCCGCGGCCGGCTTCGGCTCCGCCGAGCGTCCGGCGCCGATGCCGGTGCCGAAGGTCTTGCGCACGATCGCGAAGGCGTGGTCGAGCTGCGCCTCGACGTCCCCCTGCCCACCGGCCCGGAGCCAGCGCCGCAGGACGTGGTTGTGGGCGGTGACCACGGCGGACGCGGCGACCTCGGCGAGCAGCGGGTCGTCGTTGGCGTCGTCGGCGTGCGCGCGCTCGTCGAAGTGGCCGAGGAGATAGCGCGTGAACAGGCGCTCGTAGCGGGCCACCGACGCGATCTCCGCCTCGCGCAGGGTGGGCACCTCGCGCGTCAGCTTGTAGCGGGCGACCGAGATCTCCGGCCGGGCCGCGTACATCTTCATGACTTCCTTGATGCCGCGGCACACCGTGTCGAGCGGATGCTCGTGCGCGGGCGCGGCGTTGAGCACCGCCTCGGCGCGGATCAGGGTGTCGTCGTGGTCGGGGAAGATCGCCTCTTCCTTGGAACGGAAGTGGCGGAAGAAGGTGCGGCGGGCGACCCCGGCCTGGGCCGCGATCTCGTCGACGGTGGTCGCCTCGTACCCCTTGGTCGCGAACAGCTCCATCGCGGCGGCCGCCAGTTCCCGGCGCATCTTGAGCCGCTGGGCGGCGGCACGGGAGCCTGCGGCACTTTCCGGCGCGTCGGTCGTAGCTGGTGTACGTGAGGACTTGGCGGGCTGGGACATGCCCTGAACGTACTGCATGTGCGCAGCTCGGTGCGCATGAGCTGGTTCTTGGCCCGCGCCGGAGGGGGGCGGGGACCGGTCCGGGCCGAGCAGGCCGCCCCACTCGGAGCCGGACCGGAACCAGTCGCCGGGACGCTCAGCGCTTGGCATATTCGCGGAAGCCACGGCCGGTCTTGCGGCCGAGGCAGCCCGCGGCCACCAGGTGCTCCAGCAGCGGCGCCGGGGCGAGGCCCGGGTCGCGGAACTCGCGGTGCAGGACCTTCTCGATGGCGAGCGAGACGTCCAGCCCGACGACGTCCAGCAGCTCGAAGGGGCCCATCGGGTAGCCGCCGCCCAGCTTCATCGCCGCGTCGATGTCGTCGAGCGAGGCGTAGTGCTCCTGGACCATCTTGATCGCGTTGTTGAGGTACGGGAACAGCAGCGCGTTCACGATGAAACCGGCGCGGTCCCCGCAGTCCACGGCGTGCTTCCTGATCCTGCCGCAGACCTCGCGGACCGTCGCGTGGACGTCGTCGGCGGTCAGCACCGTCCGGACGACCTCGACCAGCTTCATGGCCGGCGCCGGGTTGAAGAAGTGCATGCCGATGACGTCCTGCGGGCGCGAGGTGGCCCGGGCGCAGGCGACGACCGGCAGGGACGAGGTGGTGGTGGCCAGGACCGCGCCGGGCTTGCAGACCTTGTCCAGCGCGGCGAACAGCTGCCTCTTGACCTCCAGGTCCTCGGCGACCGCCTCGACGGCCAGGTCGACGTCGGCGAAGTCGTCGTACGTGCCCGTGGCCGTGATGCGGTCCAGGGTCTCGGCGGCGGCCTCGGCCGTCAGCCGGCCCTTGTCGACCGAGCGGGCCAGGGACTTGCCGATCCGGGCCTTCGCGGCCTGCGCCTTCTCCTCGCTGCGGGCGGCCAGCACGACCTCGTACCCGGCCTTGGCGAAGACCTCGGCGATCCCGGAGGCCATGGTGCCGGAGCCCGCGACACCGACCGAGCGGACCGTGCGGCCGGCGACCGGGTCGCCGCCCTCCAGCGGGGTGAGCGCGTCGCGCACGACCGTGCCGCTGCCCGGCGCCTCGTACGTGTAGAAGCCCCGCCCGGCCTTGCGGCCCGTCAGGCCCGCCTCGCTGAGCTGCTTGAGGATGGGCGCGGGGGCGTGCAGCCGGTCGCGGGAGGCGGCGTACATGGCCTCCAGGACCGTGCGGGCGGTGTCGACGCCGATCAGGTCGAGCAGCGCCAGCGGGCCCATGGGCAGACCGCAGCCGAGCCGCATCGCGGCGTCGATGTCCTCGCGGGAGGCGTACTTCGCCTCGTACATCGCGGCGGCCTGGTTGAGGTAGCCGAACAGCAGCCCGTCGGCGACGAAGCCGGGCCGGTCGCCCACCGCGACGGGCTCCTTGCCCAGGTCGAGCGCGAGGTTCGTGACCGCCGTGACGGCCGCGGGCGCGGTCAGCACCGAGGAGACGACCTCGACCAGCTTCATGGCCGGGGCCGGGTTGAAGAAGTGCAGGCCCAGCACCCGCTCGGGGCGCGCCGAGTCGGCGGCCAGCCGCGTGACGGACAGGGCGTTGGTGCCGGTCGCCAGGATGGTCCCGGGGCGCACGATCCCGTCGAGCTCCCGGAAGATCTGCTGCTTGACCTCGTACGACTCCGGCGCGACCTCGATGACGAGGTCGGCGTCGGCCGCGGCCCGCAGGTCGGGGGAGGTGCGGACGCGGGCGAGGATCTCGGCGCGGTCCTGCTCGGTCAGCCGCCCGCGCTCCACGCCACGGGCGGTGGAGGCCTCCAGGGCGGCGACGCACTTCGCGGCCTGGGCCTCGCTGATGTCGATGCCGACGACCTCGCGGCCGGCCTTGGCGAGGACCTCGGCGATGCCGGTGCCCATCGTGCCGAGGCCGACGACGGCGACGGTCCGCAGCGGGGACGGGGACGGGTCGGAAAGGGGAGTGGCCATCGCGGGACTCCAGGATGAGGGTGACGACGGGGAACGCCGCCCGGGTGCGCCGAAGGCGGCCCGGCGGGAGCCGGACCCCGGGCGCACCGGGTGCGTGAGAAGTGCGGGTGTTGGGCCGGGCTGCTGAGCGCACACGCCCGGTGCCGTCTCCACGGGGCGTGCACACGCCCGGAGGGGAACGGCCGTTCCGACCGGCCCTGTCCCGGGGCCGAGCCGTACTGCGGTACCTGAGGCACCGAACCGACTGCTCCCGCGGTGGCCGCGTCACCAGACCGCCGCGAGGGGATGCGAGTGGGTAACTCGCTCGTCTGAGCTTAACTGGCGGGTAACGAGCGCGCCAGTCCCCGTGTTTGTGATGTACGTCCCGAGCGGCGGGCCGGGGTCCTAACCTCGGTGTCATGGACGAAGAGTTGCGATCACTCACGGAGCGCTTACGGCAGGAGTCGGGGGCGTCGCCCGCGTTCGAGCGGCTCGTGGCGACCGACGACCTCGACGCCCTGGCGGCGGTGCTGACCGAACCCGGGCAACCGCTCTGGGCGCGGGAGCTGGCCGCCTTCCGGCTGGGACTCGCGGGGGACCGGCGGGCCTTCGAGGCCCTGGTGCTGCTGCTCAACCACCGTGATCCACCGCGCTGCGCCTCCGCGGCCCACGCCCTCGCCCGCCTCGGCGACCCGCGCACCGCCCGCGCGGCCGCCGCCCTCGCCACCAACGAGCTGCGCGTCGCCTACGCCCTGCACCCGGTCCGCCTCCTGGTCGAGCTGCGGGCCCCGGAGGCCGTGCCCGCGCTGATCACCACGCTCCGGCGGCGGCTGCGCCCGCACGACCCGTACCGCCGGGTGGCCCTCGCCTGCGTGGACGGGCTGGGCACGCTGGGGGACGGCCGGGCCAGGCCCGTGCTGAACGAGGCCCTGGCGCATCCGGCGCTGGCCGAGGCGGCGGTGCGGGCGCTGGGGCGGATTCCCCGGCAGAGGTGAGGTCAGAGCGTCCTGCCGTAGCGCACCTCGGGCACCACGACGCCTTCCACCTCGAAGGGTTCCTCCGCGCCGTCCGGCCGGAAGCCGGACCGCTCGTAGAAGCGGCGGGCCCGGGCGTTCTCCTTGAGCACCCACAGCAGGAGACGGCCGCGGCCCGCGGCGGCGCAGCGCGTGAGCGACTCCGCGAGCAGGGCCTGCCCCGCGCCCTGGCCGACACGGTCCGGGTGGACGTAGAGGGCGTACAACTCGGCCTCCTCGGTGAGGACTTCGCCCTCCCGGTACGGCCCGTGGCAGGCCCAGCCGACGATCTCGCCGCCCGGATCCTCGGCGACCAGGTTCACCACACCGCCCTCGGCCCGCGCGAGATGCATACGGCGCCGCCGCTCGGCGTCCTCGGCGACGCTGAGCCCGTCGAGGTACGACTGCGGGACCATGCCCCGGTACGCGTGCTGCCAGCCGCGGACCCGGATCTCCGCGACCCGGTCGCAGTCGGCGAGCGCCATCTCCCGTATCCGGAGCCCGTTCACCGCGCCACCACCGCGAACGCCTCGACCTCCGTCAGGAACCGGTCGTCGGGTATGTGGGCCATGTGCGTGACGGAGCAGGTGATCCTCGTCAGCTCGCTCATGGGTCCATGGTGGACCATGGGACGGACAACGCCCGCCCCACCGGACGGTCCGTCAGCCACTCGGCACTCAGCTGCTCAGCCCCTCTGTCGCTCAGCACTCAGCCGCGGAAGCCGAGCAGTCCGTGCAGCGTCGAGCCCTTCGCGGCAGCCGACCCCGCCCTCGCCAAGTGCCCTTCCGACGCCGTCGGCTTCGGGTCCGGCAGCGCCTCGCACACCGCGTCCGCCTCGCCGTACCCGCGCGGCACGGTGCCGTCGGTCAGATACGCCGTCAGGTGCTCGTCGAGGCAGGTGTTGCCGCTCAGCGTGATGCCGTGGTTGCCGCCGCCCTCCTCGACCACCAGGCTGGAGCGGGCCAGCAGGTGGTGCACGGTGACAGCGCCCTGGTACGGAGTGGCCGCGTCGCCGGTCGACTGGAACAGCAGCACGGGCGGCAGCTCGCCGTTGGCGATGTTCACCGGGCGCGACGAGTCCGCCGGCCAGAACGCGCACGGCGCGTTGTACCAGGCGTTGTTCCAGGCCATGAACGGCGCCTTCTCGTGCACCGCCCAGTTGTCCTGGCGCCACTGCCGCCAGTCGCGCGGCCAGTCGGCGTCCTGGCACTGCACGGAGGTGTAGATGCTGTAGGTGTTGTCGCCGGAGGCGTCCGCCGCGCCGACGTCCTCGTACACGTCGACCAGCGGCTCGGGGTCCTTGTCGTTGACGTACGCCGCGAAGGCCTCCGCCAGGTCCGGCCAGTAGCCGTTGTAGTAGCCGCCCGGGATGAAGGTGTCCTCCAGTTCCGAGGCGCCCACCGTGCCGCCCGCCGGCTTCTTCGCCAGGGAGGACCGCATGGCGTACCACTCGGCCTCGACCCGCTCCGGGTCGGTGCCGAGCCGGTACGTGGCGTCGTGCTCGGCGACCCAGGCCAGGAAGGCGCGGTGCCGGTCGTCGAAGGCCACGTCCTGGTTGAGGTTGGCCTCGTACCACACGTCCGTGGGGTCGACCACCGAGTCGAGGACCAGGCGCCGCACCCGCTCCGGGAAGAACCTGGCGTAGACCGCGCCCAGGTAGGTGCCGTAGGAGTAACCGAAGTAGTTGATCTTCTCCGCGCCCAGGGCCTGCCGGATCGCGTCCAAGTCGCGCACGGCGCTCGGGGTGTTGACGTACGGCAGCAGATGCCCGTACTTCTCCCCGCAGGCGGCGGCGAAGGACCTGGCGCGGTCGAGGTTGGCCTTCTCGAGCGCGGGCGTGGACGGCAGGGTGTCGGGGCGCACCGGGCCGAAGTGGCCCGGCTTGCAGTCCAGGGCGGGCTCGCTCTGTCCCACGCCGCGCGGGTCGAAGCCGATGACGTCGTACTGGGCCGCGACCTCCTTCGGCAGCGCGGACGCGACGAACCCGGCGAGCCGCAGACCGCTGCCGCCGGGACCGCCCGGGTTGACCAGGAGCGGACCCTGGTAGGTCTCGGCGGTGTGCGGGACGCGGGACAGGGCGAGGGTGATGTGCCGTCCACCCGGTCTGCGGTGGTCGAGCGGCACCTCCAGGGACGCGCACTGGAGCGTCGGGTACTTCTCGGTGGCGCAGTTCTTCCAGGCGAGCTCCGCGGTGTGCACGGAGTGCGCGGTGCTCGGTGCGTTCGCCCCGGCGGGAACGGCCGTGAAGGTCCCGGCCATGACGAGGGCGGCGCCGCACAGCGCGGCTGCGCGTTTTCTCATGGAGTCCTCCCAGGACGGCGGGATGTCGGGCCGCGAGGGGCACCGTCCTCGCCGCATCGTCCCGGAAAGCGGTCCCGGCAGAACTCATTCCGTCACACCCATGACCCAATTGGATCTTCGGATGCGCTCGTATGCTCCTAAAGGAGAGAAAGTTGCGTCGGCCCGGACACCGGGGGCTCCTCCGCCGGCTCGGGGGGCCGGATCCGCCGCGGCGTCCCCGCGCGCGTCGGCCCGATGCCGTACTCCTCGGCCAGCTCGTGCACCTGACGGGTGATCCGGCGCTGGTACCACTTCGGGGCGTAGGAGCCCTCCGCGTACAGCCGCTCGTAGCGGGGCACCAGATACGGGTGGTGCTGCCCCAGCCAGGCCATGAACCACTCGCGGGCGCCGGGCCGCAGGTGCAGCACCAGGGGCGTGACGGACGTGGCGCCGGAGGCCGCGATCGCCCGTACGGTGGCCCGCAGCTGGTCCGGCCGGTCGCTCAGGAAAGGGATCACCGGCGCCATCAGCACACCGCAGCCGATGCCGTGTTCGCCGAAGGTCCGCACGACGTCCAGGCGCCGCTCCGGCGCGGGCGTGCCCGGCTCGACGGTGCGCCACAGCTCCTGGTCGGTGAAGCCGACCGAGACGGAGATGCCCACGTCGGTCACCTCCGCGGCCTGCCGGATCAGGTCCAGGTCGCGCAGGATGAGCGTGCCCTTGGTCAGGATCGAGAAGGGGTTCGCGTGGTCGCGCAGGGCCGAGATGATGCCCGGCATGAGGCGGTAGCGGCCCTCGGCGCGCTGGTAGCAGTCGACGTTCGTGCCCATCGCGATGTGCTCGCCCTGCCAGCGGCGCGAGCCGAGCTGCCGACGCAGCAGCTCGGGCGCGTTGATCTTGACGACGATCTGGCTGTCGAAGCCGAGGCCCGTGTCGAGGTCGAGGTAGCTGTGCGTCTTGCGCGCGAAGCAGTACACGCACGCGTGCGAGCAGCCCCGGTAGGGGTTGACCGTCCACTGGAACGACATCCGGGAGACCGCCGGCACCCGGTTGATGATCGAACGGGCCCGGATCTCGTGGAACGTGATCCCGGCGAACTCCGGCGTGTCGAAGGTACGGGTCGTCACCGCGTCCGCGCCGAACAGCGCGGCATCGGCCCGGCTGTGTTCGGAGTCCACTGTGAGGTTCTCCCAGCGCATGACGCCTCCTCGGTAGCACTGCCCACAGAATAGAACACATGTTCCCTTGATCGTGCGAGGGTGTTTTCCGAACGTGTTCGACCGGGTTGGGCGACCCCGATTTGGGCGGCCGGGCGGCGGGGTGGTTGGCTTGCCCCGACCCCCGAGCAACCATGTCCTGGAGGAAAGCGATGGCGCAGGTCGAAGCCACTACGGAGCGGATCGTCGCGGCGGACGCGGAGACGGTGTTCGATGCCCTCGCCGACTACAGCGGCACGCGCGCGAAGCTGCTGCCCGAGCAGTTCAGCGAGTACGAGGTCCGGGAGGGTGGCGACGGCGAGGGCACCCTCGTCCACTGGCGCCTCCAGGCCACCAGCAAGCGCGTGCGCGACTGCCTCCTCGAGGTCAGCGAGCCCACCGACGGCGAGCTGGTGGAGAAGGACCGCAACTCCTCCATGGTCACCACCTGGCGGGTCACCCCGGCCGGGGAGGGCAAGTCCCGCGTCGTCGTGACCACCACCTGGACCGGCGCCGGCGGCATCGGTGGCTTCTTCGAGAAGACGTTCGCGCCCAAGGGCCTCGGTCGGATCTACGACGCGGTGCTCGCCAGGCTCGCCGCCGAGGTCGAGAAGTAGCCGCTCCCAAGGCCCCGCTCCCCGGGGGCCGTTGCGGCCCTCACCGGTTCGGGTGATCTCCCCACGGCTCGCTCTTGTGCCGTAACTCGTCGCGCTTGCTCGTAGTTGTCGCTTTTACGCGGGAATTGTGCGGCAGCGCGACGAGGGGAGCGGTAGGTGGGCGGTATCACTCTGGCGCAGGACGAACCGGCGGTAGCACCTCCCGACAGCCCCACACCACCACCGACCGCCGCTGCCCGACTGAGCCCGCGGCGGGTGCGGTTGGTCTTGCTCGCGCTCCTGCTCGCCCTGCTCCTGGCCGCCCTGGAGCAGATGATCGTCGCCACCGCGCTCCCGGAGATCGTCGGTGAGCTGCACGGCCTGGACCGGATGTCCTGGGCGATCACCGCCTACCTTCTGACGGCCACGGTCGGACTGCCCGTCTACGGCAAGCTCGGCGACCTCCTCGGCCGCAAGGGCGTCTTCCAGTTCGCCATCGTCGTCTTCGTCGCCGGCTCCGCGCTCGCGGGCCGGGCACAGACCATGGACCAGCTGATCGCGTTCCGCGCCCTACAGGGCGTCGGCGCGGGCGGCCTCATGATCGGCGTGCAGGCGATCATCGCCGACATCGTGCCACCCCGGCAGCGCGGCCGGTACATGGGCCTGATCGGCGCCGCCTTCGGCCTCGCCTCCGTGGCCGGGCCCCTGCTCGGCGGCTACTTCACGGACCACCTCTCCTGGCGCTGGTGCTTCTACGTCAACGTGCCCTTCGGCCTGGTCACTCTCGCCGTCGTCGCCGTCGCGCTGAAACTCCCGAAACCGGCCGTCAGGGCCCGGCTGGACATCCTCGGCGCGCTGCTGCTGACCGCCGCCTCCACCTGCCTGCTCCTGCTGACCAGCTGGGGCGGCACGGAGTACGCCTGGGACTCGCGCACGATCCTCGGCCTCGGCGCCGGAGCGGCCGCGGCGACCGTCCTCTTCCTCGTCGTCGAGCGCTTCGCCGCCGAACCCCTCATGCCGCTGCGGCTGTTCCGGGACTCCGTCTTCAACGTCACCGGCCTCGTCGGCCTGGTGATCGGCGTCGGACTGTTCGGCGCCGCCGGCTACCTGCCGACCTACCTGCAGATGGTCGACGGGGCCTCCGCCACCGAGTCGGGCCTGCTCATGCTGCCGATGATGGCCGGCATCGTCGGCGCCTCGATCATCGCCGGACAGCTCATCAGCCACACCGGCCGCTACAAGGCCTACCCGATCCTCGGCGGCGCCCTCTCCGTGGTCGGCATGTGGCTGCTGTCCCGCCTGGAGGTCGGCACGCCCCGGCTGCACTACAGCATCTGGATGGCCGTCCTCGGCACCGGCATCGGCATGGTGATGCCCGTGCTGATCCTCGCCGTGCAGAACTCCGTGCGCCCCGCCGACCTCGGTACGGCCACCAGCGCCAACAACTACTTCCGGCAGATCGGCGGCAGCGTCGGAGCCGCCGTCTTCGGCGCCCTCCTCGCCGAACGGCTCACCGACGCCCTGGCCGACCGCCTGCCCGCGCGCGCGGGGACCCGGCTGCCCGACCCGGAGTCCCTCACCCCGCAGCTGGTGCACTCCCTGCCCCCGGCCCTGCGCGACGGCTACATCCGGGCCTACGCCGACACCATGCCGCGGATCTTCCTCTACCTGGTGCCGGTGCTCGTCCTCGGACTGGTCATCGCCTTCTTCCTCAAGGAGAAACCCCTGGTGTCCCACAACGCCTTCGTCACCGACCCGGACACGGCGCCGGGGAACGCCCCGATCCCGCAGGCGCGCGGCGCGTACGCCGCCGGAGTGCCCGTCTGCGGCTCGGTGCAGCACCACGACGGGACCGTCGTGCCCCGCGCGGCGCTCACGCTCATCGACGTCACCGGCCGGCAGACCGGGCGCGGTGCGAGCGGCGAGGACGGACGCTACGCGCTGGCCACCCCGGGCCCGGGCTCGTACGTGCTGATCGCCGCGGCGGGCGGCCACCAGCCGCAGGCGGTCTCCGTCACCGTCGGCGAACGCCCCGTCGAACTCGACATCGTCCTCGGCGGCGCCGGGAACCTCGTCGGCAGGGTGGTCACCGCCGACGGCACACCCGTGCGGGACGCCACGGTCACCCTCACCAACGCCCACGGCGAAGTCGTGGCCACCACCCGCAGCGACCGCGAGGGCGGCTACGTCATCACCGAGTTGGTCGCCGGCGAGTACACCCTCGCCGCCGGCGCGCCCGCCTTCCGCCCGGCCGCGCTCCCCGTCACCGTCCAGGCAGCCCGCGAGACCCGCCGGGACATCGAGCTGGCCGGCGGCGCCATGCTGCGCGGCGCCGTCCGGGCGGGCGGCGGCCGGCCCGTGGAGGACGCCCGCGTGACCCTGCTCGACGTGGCGGGCAACGTCGTCGACACCCTCACCACCGGCCCCGACGGCACGTTCCGCTTCGTCGACCTGTCCACCGGCGAGTACACCGTCATCGCCGCCGGCTACCCGCCCGTCGCCACCGTCCTCCAGGTGGCCGGAGGCGGACGCACCGAGCGGGACCTCCAACTGGGGCACGAGGACTGAACCGGGCCGGCGCGCGGGGTCGCACGCCGGTGCGCACCCCGCGCGGGCAATTCCCGCATTGACTCACCTCACGACCGGCGGGAGCCGTACGGTGGTGACGCCGGCACAGATCTTGCGGATCCGTGGGGAGAGAGGGCCTGGGCCATGGACCGTGGCACCGAGACGGACACCACCCCCAGCCCGGGGGCTGGGCACGGCACGGGGGCGGAACGCACCGAGCCCGGCCGGGTCCCCCTGGCCGTGGTCGTCGTCGACCGCGAGGGACTCGTGTCCCACTGGAGCCGGGGCGCACGCCGCCTGTTCGGCGTCACCAAGGAAGAGGCGATCGGCCGCGCGGCCCTCGACCTGCTCCCCGTCTCCGGCGCCCTGCCCGAAGAGCACGACACCGCCCTCCACACCGCCGGCGACGGCCCCGGACCCGACCTCGAAGCCTCCCTCGACCAGGGGCTCTCCTACCCGGCCGCGGGCCGCGCCCGGCTCACCGCACCCGGACCCGAGCGGGTCGACGTCCTGTGGTGGGCCTACCCCCTGGTGGGGCCCGGGCCCGAGCGGCTGCTCGTGCTCGCCGCCGACGCGGCCGGACTGCGCGCGGGGGACGGGGAGTTCGAGCGGATCGCACCCGGCTTCGCCCTGCACACCGACTTCCCCGGCGCGGAGGACCTCGCCCGCCGGCTCCCCGAGATCCTCCCCAGCATGAGCGTCGGCGAGAGCGCCCGCATCGTCGCCCAGGTCCTCGAACTCGGCTACCCGATCCTGGAGTTCAGCCAGAACGACCGGGTGCCCGTCACCCCCGACTGGGGCGTGGCCCGCCGCGCCGAGCGCAGGGCGCGCCGCGAGCGGGCCGCACGGGCCCTGGCCGCCGGGGAGCCCGTCCCCGAGGAACCGCACGACGAGGGCGAGGACCTGGAGTACGCCGCCGTCCGCGAGCGCCTGGAGTTCCTCAACGAGGTCAGCGGACGCATCGGCACCTCCCTCGACCTGTCCCGCACGATCATCGAGGTCAGCAGGGCCGTCGTGCCCCGCTTCACCGATGTCGCCGGCACCTACCTGCGCGAGCAGGTCGTCGCGGCCGAGGGCTTCCCCGAGGGCGTGCCCGACACGACGACCATGTGGCACCGGGTCGCCGTCGAGCACACCGACGAACCCGGCCGCTGGGACGACGTCGTCCCCGTCGGCGAGGCCATGCCGTTCCCGGCGCACACGCCGTTCTTCCAGTGCATGACCAGCGGCGAGCCCGTCCTCGTGCCCCGCATCAGCGAGGAGATGGGGCACGCCATCGCCGCGCAGTTCGAGAAGCGGGACATCCGGCCGCTCATCACGGGCCGCTCCATGCTGGTCGTACCGCTGAAGGCCCGCAACGTCGTCCTCGGGTTCATGATCCTGCTGCGGCACCCGGAGCGGCCCGTCTTCAACGACATGGACCGCGTCACCGGCGCCGAACTCGCCGCCCGCGCGGGACTCGTGCTCGACAACGCGCGCATGTACACGTTCCAGGAGAACGTCGCCGAGACGCTCCAGGACAGCATGCTGCCGCACATCCCGCCCCGCATGGCGGGCTGCGACATCGCCACCCGCTACCTGCCGGGCACGCTGCTCGGGCGGGTCGGCGGCGACTGGTTCGACGCGGTGAAGCTGCACGGCGGGCGCACGGCGCTCGTCGTCGGCGACGTCATGGGCCACGGCCTGAACTCGGCCGCCATGATGGGTCAGCTGCGCACGGCCGTGCAGACCATGGCCGGGCTCGACCTGCCGCCCGCCCAACTGCTGCGCAACCTCGACGACCTCGCCCAGCGCCTCGGCGACACCTACCTCGCGACCTGCCTCTACGCCGTCTACGACCCGATCGCGAGCGAACTCCACCTCGCCAACGCCGGGCACATCCCGCCCGTCCTGGTCCGCGCCGACGACGGCCGCAGCGAACTGCTCGACCTGCCCACGGGCGCGCCCATCGGCGTCGGCGGCGTGCCCTTCGAGGCGGTCCGGGTGCGCGTCGAGCCCGGCGACCGGCTGGTGATGTGCACCGACGGACTGGTCGAGGTGCGGGGTGAGGACATCGGTGTCGGCCTGGCGACGCTCTGCGAGTCCGCCGCCCACCCGGCCGCCTCCATGGACGACGCCTGCGACACGATCATCCGCTCCCTCAACACGCGCGGCGGCCGCAAGGACGACGTCGCCCTGCTGATGGCCCGCCTCAACGGCATCGAGCCGGACGACGTGGCCGAGTGGCGGCTGGCCCTCGACCCGGCCGAGGTGGGCCGGGCCCGCGCCGCGGTCCGCGAGCAACTGCACGACTGGGGCCTGGCGAAGCTGGCCCCCTCCGCCGAGCTGATGGTCGGCGAACTCGTCACCAACGCCGTGCGGCACTCCCACGCCCGCCCCGTCGCACTGCGTCTGGTCCGCGGCGACACCCTGCTGTGCGAGGTGGACGACGACGACCACGAACTGCCGACGCTGCTCGACGCGGGCCCGCTCGACGACGCCGGACGCGGCCTGCGCGTGGTCAGCACCCTGTCCCGCGAGTGGGGGACCAGCCGGACCAAGGCCGGCAAGACGGTGTGGTTCGAACTGACCCTGCCGCGCCGCTGAGCACCACCGCGTCGAACGCGAGGTGAAGGAACGCGCCGCGTCCTTGTGGACGCCACCGGGGCGCGGTACACCGTACTCGCCCGTCACTCATGGCGGGAACCGTTCGCACCCTGGGGAGTCGGACATGAGCGTGACGAGTCGGTACCGGGAGTCCTGGGAGGGGTTCTGGCGTGAGGCGTCCGGCGAACCGGGGGCGGTGTTCTGGGACGCGGAGCCGGCCCTGACCGTCGGACCGCACCTCGCCCTGTTCGAGCCGCACCTGGCCGATCCCGCGCTGCCGCTGGTGGACCTCGGCTGCGGCAACGGCACCCAGACCCGTTACCTCGCCGACCGCTTCCCGCGGGTGCTGGGCGCCGACCTGTCCGCCGCGGCCCTCGACCACGCCCGGCGGGCCGACCCGGCGGGGCAGGCGACGTACCGGCAGCTGGACGCCGCCGAGAAGAGCGAGACCCAGGCCCTGCACGCGGAACTCGGCGACACCAACGTCTATCTGCGGGGCGTCCTGCACCAGTGCGAGCCGGACGACCGGCAGGCGCTCGTGGACGGCATCGCCACCCTGGTCGGCGACTGCGGCCGCGCCTTCCTCGTGGAGCTCTCGGGGGCCGCCAAGCCGGTGCTGATGGGCCTGGCGAGCGGCCCGTCCGGTCCGCCGCCCAAGCTCGCGCCCGTGTTCCGGCACGGCATCGCGCCGGGCGAGGTGCCGGACGACGCCGTCCCCGAGTACCTGCGCGCGGCGGGGCTGACCGTCCTCGCGAGCGGCGAACTCCCCCTGAGCACCACGGAGTACCGCCCCGACGGCACCCGCGTCGAGCTGCCCTCCCGGTGGCTGGTGGCGGGGCGCACGGGCTGACGCGGCCGGTCAGCGGTCCGGGCCGCCGCCCAGCCGGTCGGCCAGACAGGCCAGGTACAGGGCCATGGCCGTCCGGTGCTCGCGCAGCGGACGGCCGGTGAGCCGCTCGATCTTGTTCATGCGGTAGACGACGGTGTTGCGGTGGATGTGCAGGGCCGCGGACGCCTTGACGAGGTTGAAGCCGCTCTCGCACCAGGCGGTGATCGTGTCGCGGAGCGCCGGCCAGTCCGGCTGGTCGCGCAGCGGGGCGGCCGTCAGGTCGAGCAGCCGCATACGGGCGGACTGGCCGACCGCCGCGAGGAGTTGGTGGACCCTCAGGTCGCCGATGGAGTGCACGGTGGAGCCGCCGCCGACCCGGGCGCCCAGGCGCAGCGCGTCGCAGGCGTCCTGGTAGGAGTCGTGCAGACCCCCGACGGAGGTGGCCGGCTCGCCGATCCCGGCGCGGGCGGCGAGGCCGTCCTGGGCGGCGATGACGTCCGCGACCCGGCGGCAGCGGGCGGCCGGGGAGTCCGCGGGGCTGCGGGCCGGGAGCCGGTGCAGGACGCCGATCCAGCCCGGTGCCGTACCGGCGACGATGTCCTGCGGGTCGGCGAACACGTCCCGGACCGTCCGCAGCAGCTCGGAGCGGACCAGCGCCATGTCCCGGGCCCGGGCGCCGCGGCGGGCCCCCGGGTCGGGCACGGTCACCTCGAACACCACCGCGACCCGGCGCAGCCGCAGGTCGAAGCCGAGTTCGGCGGCCCGGAAGAGCAGGAAGTCGCCCTCCACGACCAGCGGGTCGTAGGCGGCGATGTCGGTGAGCAGCTTCTCGGCCGCGCGCTCGGCGAGCAGCCGGGAGCGCAGCATCACGGACTCCCGGATCAGGATCTCCGTCTGCCGCTTCACCAGCAGGCCGAAGCGGCCCACCTGGGCGGGGGTGCCGGTGATCCCGACGGTCCCGACCGCCTGCCCGTCCGTCACCAGGGGCAGGGTGATACCGGGCCGCACCCCGCGCAGCAACTGGGCCTGGGAGGCGTTGTGCGTGGCGGGCTCCTTGGTGCGGACGACCTCGACGGACGCCTCGTGGAAGGTGCCGACGCGGCTGCTGTCGCCGCTGCCGATGACCATGCCCTCCGCGTCGGTGATCAGCACGTTGAAGCCGATGACCGCGGAGGTGTCCCCGGCGATCTCCTGCGCGAGTGACGGGCTCAGCACGGCGCTCCTCCCGTCGAACAGGCGGTCCGGGTTGGACGCACCGTACAGGGCAGGGGCCGTTTCCAGCCACAAGTTCGTACGGAGTGAACGGTGACGGGGAACTGGCGCCTGCCTAGCGTATGGGCCCATCACTTCCCCGCCGGGGGCACGGTGTCCCGGTGAATCGGCGGGTTCCTCCAGCACCGAGACGGAAGGCCCGAGCCGATGATCCGTGTGCGCTCGCTCGCTCTCGCCCTGTCCGCGATGTTCCTGATGTCCACCGTCGCCGCCTGCGGCTCGGGCGGGGACGACGCCCCGAAGAACGTGTCGGCGCGGACCGCCGCGCTCGGCACACTCACCCCCGGCGTCCTCAAGGTGGCCGTCCAGCCCTACGCGCCCTACACCAGCGTCCAGGGCGGCAGAATCGTCGGACTCGACGGCGACATCCTCGCCCACGCCGCCGGGAAGCTGGGCCTGAAGATCGAGCCCGAGGTCACCGACTTCGCCGGCATGCTCGCCGGGGTGCAGTCCCGGCGGGTCGACATCACCATCGGCGGCGTCGCCTGGACCGCGGAACGCCAGAAGCAGGGCCTCTTCACCGATCCGCCCTACTACTCGCCACCGGCGATGGCCGTCCGCAGCGGCAGGACGTACAAGACCGTCGGCGACCTGGAGGGGCGGAACCTCGGGACCGTCGAGGGCTATGTCTGGGTCAAGTCCATCCAGGCCGTGCCCGGTGCGAAGCTGCACGCCTACCCCGACGCCAACGGCGTCTTCGACGACCTGGGCGCGGGCCGGGTCGACGTCGGCTTCCTCGACCCGCTGATCATCATCGCGGCGCAGCAGGAGCGCCCGGACCTGAAGATCGCCACCCAGTACCTGACGCCGCCGACCGCCGCACAGGTCGAGGCCAAGCCCGCCTACGCCTACTTCCAGCCGTACCAGACCGGCTTCTACCTGCCCAAGAAGGCCACGAAGCTGGAACGGGCGATCTCCGAGCAGATCGACGCCATGTACGACAACGGCGAGCTGGAGAAGCTCGTCCGGAAGTACGGCGGCGACCCGGAACAGTTCCTCGTGCCCGCCGCCGACGTCGCCCCCGCCCGCCGGGGCGTGGACCGGCCCCAGGACTGGACGCCCCCGTCCCTCGCCCAGTGAAAGCAGCCGCCATGTCCGGTCTCTTCGAGGTTCCCTGGTCCGACTACCGGCCCGATCTCATCGACGCGCTCGGCCGCACCGTCTCCTACACGGTCGTCAGCTTCGCCGGCGCGGTCCTCCTCGGCCTGGCGGTGGCGCTGCTCAGGCTCAGCAGAGCCTGGCCGGCGCGCGCCCTCGCCGCCGTCTACACCGAGGTGTTCAAGAACGTCCCGCTGCTCGCCATCATCTTCCTGACCTACTTCGGCCTCGCCTCGGCGGGGATCCGGCTCGACGTGTTCACCGCCGGCTGCCTCAGCCTGGTCGTCTTCTACGCCGCCTACCTGTCCGAGATCTTCCGCTCCGCGATCAGCGGGGTGCACGCCGGGCAGACCGAGGCCGGTGAGGCGCTGGGGATCGGCAGGGCGGGCATCTTCGGCCACGTCGTGCTGCCGCAGGCCCTCCGGCTCGCGCTGCCCGGCACCAACACCATGCTCGTCGACCTGCTCAAGTCGACCTCGCTGCTGGTCACCGTCTCCGCCGCCGAGCTGATGTCGGAGGGGCGGCTCATCACCTCCGCCACCTTCCGGGCCCTGGAGGTCTACCTCGTCATCGCGGCGATCTACTTCGCCCTCTGCTACCCGCTGTCCCAGCTGCTGCTGCTCCTGGAGCGCAAGGTCCGGTCGGGAGTGCCGCTGTCGCCCCGGCGCCGGCGGCGGCTGCGGGCGGCCCGTGCCCTGCTGGCCGCCGAACCGGCCGCCCGCGTCCCCGCGAAGGAGGCCTCCGCATGACCGAGTCAGTGGCCGCGACACCGCCCGCCGCCCCCGCCTCCCGCGAGGCCGTCGTACGGATCGAGGGGCTGTGCAAGTCCTTCGACGGCCGGCTCGTGCTCGACCGGGTGAACCTGGAGGTCCCCCGGGGCAGCATCGTCAGCGTCATCGGGCAGAGCGGCGGCGGGAAGACCACGCTGATGCGCTGCGTCAACCTGCTGGAGCGCCCCGACCGGGGCACCGTCGAGGTCGCCGGGGAGGTCGTGCACCAGGGCGGGCGCACGGTCTGCCGCGACCTGCCCCGGCTGCGCCGCACGGTCGGCATGGTCTTCCAGCGGTTCCATCTCTTCCCCCACCTCACCGCCGTGGAGAACGTCGTGCTCGCCCAGCGCAAGGCGGGCGTGCCGGAGGAGCGGGCGCTGGAACGGGCCGTGGCGCTGCTGCGCCGGGTCGGCGTGGCCCACCGCGCCCTGGCCCAGCCCGAGCAGCTCTCCGGCGGTGAGCAGCAGCGCGTCGCCATCGCCCGCGCCCTCGCCCTGACGCCCGAGGTGCTGCTCTTCGACGAGCCCACCTCCTCCCTGGATCCGGAGGCCACGCGGGAGGTGCTGAGCGTGATGCGTGAACTGGCCGCCGACGGGATGACGATGCTGCTGGTCACGCACGAACTGCCGTTCGCCCGCGAGGTGTCCGACCACGTCGTCTTCGTCGACGGCGGCCGGATCGTCGAGGAGGGCCGTCCCACGGACGTCCTGGACACGCCGGCCGAGGCCCGGACGAGGGAGTTCCTCGCGTCCTACGGGACCGCGTCATGAGCGCCCCCTCCCGGGCGACGGGCCCGGTCGTCGTCGTGGGCGGCGGTGTCGTCGGGCTGTGCACGGCGTACTACCTGGCCGCCGCCGGGCTGCCGGTGGAGGTGGTCGAGCGGGGCCGGCTGGGCTCGGGGGTGTCCCGGGGCAACGCCGGCTGGGTCTGCCTCAGCCATTCGACGCCGGTGCCCGCTCCGGGCGTGGTGCGCTACGCGCTGCGCTCGCTGGGCCGCCCCGATTCCCCGCTGTATCTGCGGCCACTGCCGGACCCGGCGTTCGTCCGGTGGCTGTGGCGGTTCTGGCGCAGCAGCACACCGGCCGCCTTCCGGCGCGGCTACGCGGCGATCGCCGCGCTGAACCGGGACACCTTCGCCCTGTTCGACGGGTTGCGCGAGGCGGGCGTGGACACCACCCTGACCCGCCCCGGCATGGTGCACGCCTTCCTGTCACCGGCCGAGGCGCGCCACCACCTCGCCGTCCAGCGGGAGATGGCGGACGGGCACTACCCGGTGCCCGACGACATCGTCACGGGCGCCGAGGCCCACCGGTTGGACGCGGCGCTGTCACCGGCCGTCCGCGCGGCCTACCTCGTGGAGGGGGAGGGCGTGGTCGACCCGGAGGCGTTCGCACGGGCCCTCGGCGAGGCACTGACCGCCGCCGGGGTGAAGATCCACGAGAACGCCGAGACCACCGGGTTCCGCACCACCGGCGGCCGGGTCACCGCCCTGCGCACCGCCGACAGCGAACTGCCCTGTGCGGCGGTCGTCGTCGCCGCCGGCATGCGCTCCCCGGCCCTGCTCCACCTCCTGGGGCACCGTCTGCCGCTCCAGGCGGGCAAGGGGTACAGCTTCTCCGTGGACCTGGACCCGGCGCCCCGGCACACCCTGTACTTCGGCGAGCGCCGGGCCGTCGCCTCACCGATCGGCGGCACGACGCGGATCGGCGGCACGATGGAACTCAGCGGCAACAACAACCGTCTCGACTGGCGTCGCATCGTCGCGGTCGCCCTCGCCAGCCGGCACTACCTGGGCCGCTGGTTCGACGACCCGGACGACCTGGTCGGCCTGATCCGCGACCCCTGGGTGGGCGGACGGCCGTTCCTGCCCGACGGACTCCCGGTGATCGACCGCGTTCCGGGGCACGACAACGCCTTCGCGGCCACCGGCCACGGCATGCTCGGCGTCACCCTGGGCCCGGTCACCGGGCACCGGCTCGCCGAGTACGTCCGCACCGGGCGGCGGCCCGCGGCGCTGCTGCCCTTCCGCTTCGACCGGCTCCGGAACTGACCCTGGTGACCATGGTTTTTGTCGGTGTACGGTCACTGATGCCCCGTCCTGTCCGTGCACCCGCCGCACCGTCCGGAGGACCGTCATGCCGTTGCCCTGGGTCCGGACGCTGGTCGCGTCGGCGGCGTCGCTGCTGCTGCTCGGCACACCGGCCGTCGCCACCGCCGCGCCGGACCGGGACGGAGTGCGGACGAGCGTCCACACCGCCGGACGGGTGCAGGACGCCGGGGACGTCCTGAAGTACAGCTGGCCCGGCGTGTACTTCGAGGGCCGGGTCCGGGGGACCGGCGTCGGAATCGTGCTCGACGACCCGGCCGCCGACTACGACGTCCAGGTCGACGGAACCACCGTCGCGACCCTCGTCACGCCGGGCAGGACCACCCACTGGGTCACGGGACTGCGCGACGGCGTGCACACCGTCCGGCTCGTCAAGCGCAACGACACGCCCTGGTCCACCAGCGCGTTCGGCGGGTTCGTCGCCGCGCCGGGCGGCGCCGTGCTGAGCAGGCCGGCCGCGCGCGCCCGCCAGATCGAGTTCGTCGGCGACTCCCTCACCGCGGGCTACGGCAACCTCTCGGACTCCCGCGACTGCGACGGCGAGCAGCTCAGGCGCACGACCAACGCGGACGTGAGCTACGGCGCCCTCACCGCCCGGCGGCTGAAGGCCGACTACCAGCTCAACGCCTACTCCGGCCTGGGCATGGTGCGCAACTACGGCGGAGGCTCCCCGGAGGTGAACTACCGCACCTTCTACGACCGCGCGCTGCTGAACGTGCCGGGCGACGTCTGGCAGAACCCGGGCACCTGGCGACCGCAGCTCGTCGTGGTGTATCTCGGCACGAACGACTTCTCGACGCCGGTCGGTCCGGGCGAGCCGTGGACGGACGAGTCCCTCGCCGCCGCCTACCGCGGCGCCTACAGCGGCTTCCTGGAGAAGCTGCGGACACGCTACGGCCCCCGCACCACCCTCCTGGCCGTCGGCACCGGCCCGTTCGCCGGACACGTCGAGCAGGTCGTCCGGGACCGTACCGCCGCCGGCGACCACCGGGTCCGCCACTGGTCCCTCGACGCCACCGGCCTGGACCACACCGGCTGCCACTGGCACTACTCGGCCCGCGACCACCGGCTCCTCGCCGACCGGCTCACCGCGTTCATCACCGACCTGCCGATACGGTGGTGACCACCTCGTAGCCGGTTCCGCCCGCAGCGCGTAACGTGACGAACCATGAAGATCTGCACCCGGGACGGCTCGTCATGAGAATCCTCATCAGCGCCGACATGGAGGGCGCCACCGGCGTCACCTGGCCGGACGACGTGATGCCCGGCGCGTCCCAGTGGGAGCGCTGCCGCGCGCTGTTCACCTCCGACGTCAACGCCGCCGTGCTCGGCTTCCTGGACGGCGGCGCCGACGAGGTGCTCATCAATGAGGCGCACGCGACCATGCGCAATCTGCTGCTGGAGCAGTTGGACGAACGGGCCCAGATGCTCACCGGGCGGCACAAGGCGCTGTCCATGGTGGAGGGCGTGCAGTACGGCGACGTCGACGGCGTCGCGTTCGTCGGCTACCACGCGGGCGCCGGCATGGAGGGCGTCCTCGCGCACACCTACCTGGCCAACTCCATCACCGGGGTGTGGCTGAACGACGTCCGGGCCAGCGAGGGCCTGCTCAACGCGCACGTCGCCGCCGAGTTCGGGGTGCCGGTCGTCCTGGTCACCGGGGACGACGTGGCCTGCGAGGACGCGCTCGGGTACGCGCCCGAGGCGCTGAAGGTCGCCGTCAAGGACCACGTGTCCCGGTACGCGGCCGTGTGCCGCACGCCCGCGCGCACCGCCGCCGACATCCGGGCGGCCGCCAAGGAGGCCGCGGCCCTGGCGGTGCGTCACGAACCGGTCGTCGGCGGGCCGTTCACCGTCGCCGTCGAGTTCGACGCGGAGCACCTCGCGATGGCCGCCACCCTCGTGCCGGGTGTGGACCGGATCGCGGAGCGGAAGGTGGCTTGCACGAGCGGGACCATGTACGACGGCATCCGCGCCTTCAAGGCGGTCACGACGATCGTCTCGGCCGCGGTGGAGGAGCAGTATGGCTGAGCGGGTGGACGAGCGGGCGCTGGACGAGGTCGTGACGTTCACGTCCGACCTCATCCGGATCGACACCACCAACCGGGGCGGCGGCGACTGCCGGGAGCGGCCGGCCGCCGAGTACGCCGCCGCGCGGCTCGCCGAGGCCGGGATCGAGCCGACGCTCCTGGAACGCACCCGGGGCCGCACCAACGTCGTCGCCCGCGTCGAGGGCACCGACCCCGGAGCCGGGGCGCTGCTGCTCCACGGCCACCTCGACGTCGTGCCCGCCGAGGCCGCCGACTGGAGCGTGCACCCGTTCTCCGGGGAGGTCCGCGACGGGACCGTCTGGGGGCGCGGCGCCGTCGACATGAAGGACATGGACGCGATGATCCTGGCCGTGGTGCGCTCCTGGGCCCGCCGGGGCGTGCGGCCCCGGCGGGACGTGGTCGTCGCGTTCACCGCGGACGAGGAGGCCAGCGCCGAGGACGGTTCCGGATTCCTCGCCGACGAGCATGCCGCGCTGTTCGAGGGCTGCACCGAGGGCGTCAGCGAGTCGGGCGGCTTCACGTTCCACGACGGGGCCGGGCGGCAGATCTACCCGATCGCGGCCGGCGAACGCGGCACCGCCTGGCTGAAGCTCACCGCGCGGGGACGCGCCGGGCACGGTTCCAAGGTGAACCGGGACAACGCGGTGACGCGCCTCGCGGGGGCGATCGCGCGGATCGGGGCGCACGAGTGGCCGCTGCGACTGACCCCGACCGTACGCGCCGCCCTCACCGAACTCGCGGCCGTGTACGGCATCGAGACCGACCTGACCGACGTGGACGCACTGCTGGACAAGCTCGGCCCGGCCGCGCACCTCGTCGAGGCGACCCTCCGCAACAGCGCCAACCCGACCATGCTGGACGCCGGTTACAAGATCAACGTCATTCCCGGGGAGGCCGTGGCGTACGTCGACGGCCGGTATCTGCCCGGCGCCGAGGACGAGTTCCGCGGCACCCTCGACCGACTCACCGGGCCGGACGTGGAGTGGGAGTTCCACCACCGCGAGGTCGCCCTCCAGGCGCCGGTGGACTCGCCGACGTTCGCCCGGATGCGGGCCGCCGTCGAGGAGTTCGCGCCGGAGGGCCAGGTCGTGCCGTACTGCATGTCCGGCGGCACGGACGCCAAGCAGTTCTCCCGCCTCGGCATCACCGGCTACGGCTTCACACCGCTGAGGCTGCCGGAGGGCTACGACTACGGCGCCCTGTACCACGGGGTCGACGAGCGGGTCCCCGTCGAGGCGCTGCACTTCGGGGTCCAGGTGCTCGACCGGTTCCTGCGGACCGCCTGAACGAGTGGGGGAGACGGTGCGGACGCTGGCGTACGGGGCCTGGCCCTCGCCGATCGACGCGGCCCTGGCCGCCGCGCACGACGGGCACCCGGAGTACGTGGGCTTCGTCGGCGACGAGGTGTGGTGGACCGAGCCGCGCCCCGGCGAGGGCGGCCGGCGCACCCTGGTGCGGCGGCACGCCGACGGCCGGGAGGAGGCGGTGCTGCCCGCGCCGTGGAACGTGCGCAGCCGCGTCATCGAGTACGGCGGACACCCGTGGGCCGCCCTGGCCGGCGAGGACGGGCCGCTGCTGGTCTTCGTGAACTTCGCCGACCAGCGCCTCTACCGCTGCGACCCGGGCGGCGAGCCGCGTCCGCTCACGCCCGTGTCCCCGGTGGGCGCCGGCCTGCGCTGGGCGGAGCCGCTGCTCCGGCAGGAGCGGGGCGAGGTGTGGTGCGTGTTGGAGGAGTTCACCGGTGACGGGCCTGCCGACGTGCGCCGTGTCCTGGCCGCCGTACCGCTGGAGGGCTCCGCCGCCCAGGACCGGGGCGCCGTACGCGAACTCACCGACGACCGGCACCGGTTCGTGACCGGGCCGAGGCTCTCGCCCGACGGGCGGAAGGCGGCCTGGCTCGCCTGGGACCATCCCCGCATGCCGTGGGACGGCACCGAACTGGTCCTCGCCGACGTCGGCTCCGACGGCACCCTGCACGACCCCCGGACCGTCGCCGGCGGCCCCGGGGAGTCCATCCCGCAGGCCGACTGGACCCACGACGGCCGCCTGCTGCACGCGAGCGACCGCACCGGCTGGTGGAACCTCTATCTCGACGGGGAGCCGCTGTGCCTCCGCGAGGAGGAGTTCGCCGACGCGCTGTGGAAGCTCGGTTCGCGCTGGTTCGCGCCGCTGGAGAGCGGGCTGATCGCGGTCGTGCACGGCCGGGGCGCCACCGCCCTCGGCGTCCTGGACCCCGAGACGAGCGAGGTCGTCGACGCGGCCGGGCCCTGGACCGAGTTCGCCCCCACCCTCGCGGCCCACGGCGAACGGGTCGTCGCCGTCGGGGCCAGCCCGCGCAGCGCCCACGAGGTCGTGGAGCTGGACACGCGCACCGGCCACGCCCGCGTCATCGGCGCCGAGCACGACGACGCCGTGGACCCCGCGTACTACCCCGAGCCGCAGATCCGCACCTTCACCGGCCCGGACGGCCGCGACATCCACGCCCACATCTACCCGCCGCACCACCCCGCCTGCGTCGCCCCCGGCGACGAGCTGCCGCCGTACGTCATCTGGGCGCACGGCGGGCCCACCGGCCGCGCGGGGCTCGTGCTGGACCTGGAGATCGCCTACTTCACCTCGCGCGGCATCGGCGTCGCCAAGGTGGACTACGGCGGCTCCACCGGATACGGCCGCGCGTACCGCGACCGGCTGCGCGAGCAGTGGGGCGTGGTCGACGTCGAGGACTGCGCCGCCGTCGCCCAGGCCCTCGCCGACGAGGGCACCGCCGACCCCCACCGGCTCGCCGTGCGCGGCGGCAGCGCGGGCGGCTGGACCGCGGCGGCCTCGCTCACCACGACCGACGTCTACGCCTGCGGCACCATCAAGTACCCCATCCTCGACCTCACCGGCTGGGGCACGGGGGAGACCCACGACTTCGAGTCCCAGTACCTGGAGAGCCTGATCGGGCCGCTCGCCGAGGTGCCCGCGCGGTACGCGGAGCGCTCGCCCGCCACCCACGCCGACCGCCTCCGCGTGCCGTTCCTGCTGCTCCAGGGCTTGGACGACGTGATCTGCCCGCCTGTCCAGTGCGAGCGGTTCCTGGCCCGTCTCGAAGGCCGCGCGGTGCCGCACGCCTACCTCGCCTTCGAGGGGGAGGGCCACGGCTTCCGCAGGGCGGAGACCATGGTGCGCGCCCTGGAGGCCGAACTCTCCCTGTACGCCCAGGTGTTCCGCCTGAACCCGCTCGGCATCCCGACCCTGGAGCTCACCAAGTGAACCCGCTCGGAACGCCCACCTCGGAGCACACCGGATGAACCCGCTCGTCCGGCCGCCCCGGCTCGCCCCCGGCGCCCGTGTGGCCGTCGTCGCCCCCAGCGGGCCCGTGCCCGAGGAGCGGCTGCAGGCCGGGCTCGACATCCTGCGCGGCTGGGGCCTCGACCCCGTGCCGGCACCCCATGTGCTCGGCCGGCACGGCAGGTTGGACTATCTGGCCGGCACGGACGCGCAGCGGGCCGCCGATCTGCAGGACGCCTGGTGCGATCCGTCCGTCGCCGCGGTGCTGTGCGCCCGGGGCGGGTACGGGGCGCAGCGCACGGTCGACCTGCTCGACTGGGCGGCGATGCGGGCGGCGGGCCCGAAGGTGTTCGCCGGGTTCAGCGACATCACCGTCCTGCACCAGGCGTTCGCCACCCGCCTCGGCCTGGTCACCCTGTACGGGCCCGCGGCCGCCGGTGTCGACTTCCTCAAGAACGCCCGCGCCCAGGAGCATCTGCGGGCCACCCTCTTCGAGCCGGAGTCCGTGCGGACCATCGCCGCGGCACCCCCCGGCGGCGCGGCACTGGTGCCCGGCCGGGCCCGGGGCGTCACCCTGGGCGGCTGCCTGAGCCTGCTCGCGAGCGACCTCGGCACCCCGCACGCCCACGCCGGTGCCCGCGGCGGGCTGCTGCTGATGGAGGACGTCGGCGAGAGCCCGTACCGGCTGGACCGCTGCCTGACCCAACTCCTGCGCGGCGGCTGGCTGGACGGGGTCGCCGGCATCGCGCTCGGGTCGTGGGCGGGATGCGGACCGTACGAGGAGGTGCGCGCGGTCCTCGTCGACCGGCTCGGCGGACTCGGTGTCCCGGTCGTGGAGGAGTTCGGGTTCGGGCACGGCGAGGGCGCGCTGACGATGCCCCTCGGAGTCGGGGCCGAACTGGACGCGGGAACAGGCACGTTGACGCTCGACGAACCGGCCCTGGCCTGACCGGCCGCTGCTGAAAGCCTGTCAAGAAACCCTCGTTTCGGTGATTGACGCGCAGCCGAGCACCGCGACAAGGTGGCCCGCGGCAGCCGCGGCTACGCCAACTGGCCGATCCCCACGAGCCACTCGGAGAACTCGCTGGCCGGCCTCCTCGGTATGCCGGACTCGCCGCCGCGCGACACCAAGGGCACCTACCTCGACTGGACCAGCGCAGCGCTGGAACGGCCCCTCGACGTCGTGGGCGCACCCCGGGCCACCCTCAAGGTCGTCTCCCCGAAGGCCGAACGCACCCAGAACCCCGGCGACGCCGCCGACAAGCTCGTCCTCTTCGCCAAGCTCTACGACGTCGCCCCCGACGGCACCCGCACGCTGGTGCGCCGCCTGGTCGCGCCGGTCCGCGTCCCCGACGTGACCAAGAGCTTCACCGTCACCCTGCCCGGCATCGTGCACCGGTACGAGGAGGGGCACCGGCTGCGCTTCGTGGGTCCTGAGGACACACCGTCGGCGCGGTTACTGTGGCGGGGTGCCGCACAACGCATCCCGCTACCTCGCCGAAGGCCCCCGGGTGGGCATACGCCACTTCACCTACGAGGACGGTGCCGAGTTCACCGCCCGCGCCCGGGAGAGCATGGACCTGCACCACCCGTGGCTCTTCCCGCCCCACACCGCACAGGCCTACACCGCCTACGCGGGCCGGCTGATCGAGGACCCCTCCAAGGCCGGCTTCCTCGTCTGCGAGAAGGCCGACGGGGCCATCGCCGGGTTCATCAACATCAACAACATCGTCGAGGGCGGCTTCCAGTCCGGGGCGCTGGGCTACGGCGCCTTCGCGCACGCCGCCGGGCGCGGGCTGATGCGCGAAGGGCTGGACCTCGTCGTGCGGTACGCGTTCGGCCCCATGCGGCTGCACCGGCTGGAGATCAACGTCCAGCCCCTGAACGCCGCGTCGATCGCCCTCGCCCGCGGCTGCGGGTTCCGCCTGGAGGGCTTCTCGCCGAAGATGCTCTTCGTCGACGGGGCCTGGCGCGACCACGAGCGCTGGGCGATCACCGCCGAGTCGGTCAGGGTGCCGGGGCGGCGCTGAGGCCGGCCCCGGCCGGGCTCACGGGCGGCGGTCCACGTACTCGTAGACCGACCCGTCCGGGTGCAGCGCGATCAGGTTGCGGCCCGCCGGTGACGCGATGGGGCCCGCGATGATGTGGGCGCCCAGCTCGGTGAGGACCTTGTGGGTCTCCTCGACGTCCGTCACCGCGATCGTCGCGGCGACCTTGCGCAGCAACTCCAGCTCGGTCGGGGGACCGCTCATCAGCAGGAAGCAGCCGATCGCCGCCACCTGGACACCGCCCCGTTCGAAGCGCTGGGCCGGGCCGCCCGCCAGCCGCTCGTAGAAGGGGATCGCGGTCTCGAGGTCGTCGACGCAGACGCGCAGTGTGGCACCCAGAATCTCCATGCGGACGAGCCTAGTTGCGTCGGCCGGGCCGGGAGATCACTCCACACGATCTCCCCCCGCGCCGGGCACACCGCACCGGCGTTACCCGGCGGGGGGCGAGGGTACCCGGCCGGGTATGAAGCCGTTGGATCACCTGGAGCATCTGGACAAGCACCTGGTCGACGAGCTGGCACAGGTGGCGCGCGAGACCGTACGGGACGAACTGCGCGAGCAGACCCGCAGGCAGCGCCGCAAGGCCGCGTTGTACGCCGCGTCCGGTGCCCTCGCCCTGTACGCGGGCGCGGCCCTCGCGCTCGCCGTGGGCCTGGCCCTCGCCCTCGGCCTGCCCGACTGGGCCGCGGCGCTGATCACCGCCGTGATCCTGGCCGTGGCTGCGTTCGTGCTGCGCGGCATGGCCCGGCCGTCCCGCCCGGGCGGTGAGCACGCGGCGGGTACGCGGCTCCCGGGCCGTGGGGGAGCGGACCAGGCGGCTGCCGGCGGCATGCCGTACCCGCCCGTGCCGCCGGCCCCGCCCGCCGGGACCGCGCCGGGCACCGTGCCCCCGGCCCCGCCGGCGGGGACCGCGCCGGGCACCGTGCCGCCGCGGCCCACGGACGACCCGGACGTACCCCACCACAGGGCGTGATGCCGGGTGGGCACGACCAGGACTGCGCACGGGCACGGCCGGGTGGTCGTGGTGACCGGGGCCAGCGGTGGCGTCGGGCGGGCCACGGCCCGGGCCTTCGCCGCCCGGGGCGACACGGTCGCCCTGCTCGCCCGCGGGCGTGAGGGACTCGCCGCCGCGGCGGACGACGTGCGCCGCTCCGGTGGCGAGGCGCACGTCATCGCCGTCGACGTCTCCGACGCCGAGGCCGTCGAGGACGCCGCCCAGCAGGTCGTCGACGCGTACGGCCGCATCGACGTCTGGGTCAACAACGCCTTCACGGGGGTGTTCGCGCCGTTCACGGCGGTCGCCGCGGACGAGTTCCGCCGCGTGACCGAGGTGACGTACCTCGGCTATGTGTTCGGCACCCGGGCCGCGCTGCGCCACATGCTGCCGCGCGACCGCGGCACGATCGTGCAGGTCGGCTCCGCGCTCGCCTACCGGGGCATTCCGCTGCAGTCGGCGTACTGCGGCGCCAAGCACGCCATCCAGGGGTTCAACGAGTCGCTGCGCTGCGAGCTGCTGCACGCCCGCAGCGGCGTGCGGACGACGATGGTGCAGCTGCCCGGCCTCAACACCCCGCAGTTCGACTGGGTGCTGAACCGGATGCCGGGGCGGGCCCGGCCCGTCGCCCCCGTGTACCAGCCGGAGGTCGCGGCCCGGGCGATCGTGCACGCGTCCACGCACGCGCGGCGCCGGGAGTACTGGGTCGGCGGCTCCACGGCCGCCACGCTCCTCGCCAACGCGATCGCCCCCGGGCTGCTGGACCGCTACTTGGCGCGGACGAACTTCGACGCGCAGCAGGACGAGGGCCGGCCCGACGGCCCCGCCAACCTGTGGGCCCCGGCGGACGGACCCCACGGGCAGGACTTCGGGGCGCACGGGCGCTTCGACGACGAGGCCACGGACGACAGCCCGCAGCAGTGGGCGTCACGCAACCGGGGCTGGATGGGCGCGGCCCTCACGGTGGGAGCCGGAGCGGCCCTCGCGGCACGCAAACTGGTCCGCCGCTAGGGGCCCGGGGGGTGTCCGCCTCGGCGGCGGGGCGTCCTAGAGGGCGTCCGCCTCGGCGTCGTCGAGGAACCGGAGCAGTACGGCCGCCTCCGCGCGGAGGCGTTCGGAACGGGCGGCATGGGCGGGCGCGGTCAGGCGCGCCGCCGCTTCCAGCCGTTCGGCGGTCTCGGCGCGCACGATGTCCACCACGTCACGCTCGCCGAGTTCGCGCCGCGCCGCCTCGGTGGCGCCGGCCCCCACCGGCGAGTCCTCCAGGGCCGCCGCACGGGGCGCGGTCTCGTCCAGGGGTACCGCCTCGGCGTTGTCCAGCGCGGACAGCGTCCCGCGCAGGGCGCTCACCGCCGCCTTGTCCCGGGCCCGTATGGCTTCCGGCAGGGCGGCACGCAGACGCAGACGCAGAGACATGCCGGTGACTCTAGGCGACACCGGTGCGGCTAGGCGACGCGATATTCCTCCACCTCCTGCGTGCGCAGGGTGAGTCCGTGGCCCACCCCCCGGGTGGGGCGGACCGTGCCGCCGGTGGGGTCCAGGGCGCCGTCGAAGAACATGTCCTCGATGCGGACGTGGTCGTGGAACCACTCGACGTGGCGGAGGTTGGGGATGGCGGCGCACGCCGCCGCGTGGGCGTGCGGGGCGCAGTGCGCGGACACCTCCAGGCCGTGGGCCTGGGCCAGGGCGGCCGCGCGCAGGAACTCGGTGAGACCGCCGCAGCGGGTGGCGTCGACCTGGAGGCAGTCGACCGCCCCGGCCGCGATCATCCGGGCGAAGTACGGCAGGTCGAAGCCGTACTCCCCGGCCGTCACGTCGCACACCACCGCGTCCCGGACCAGCCTGAGGCCCGTCAGGTCGTCGGAGGAGACCGGCTCCTCGAACCAGCCCACGCCGTGCTCGGCGAGGACCCGGCCGACCCGCACCGCCTGCTTGCGGGTGTAGGCGCCGTTGGCGTCGACGTACAACTCGGCGTCGTCGCCGATGACATGGCGCGCGGCCCGGACCCGGTGCAGATCCCGGGCCACCTCGCGGCCCCACCCCTGGCCGATCTTGATTTTCACGCGCGGGATGTGCTGCCCGTGCACCCAGCCGTTGAGCTGTGCGGCCAGATGCGTGTCGTGGTACGTGGTGAAGCCCCCGCTGCCGTACACCGGCACCTGTTCCTGGCACACGCCCAGCAGCCGGGACAGGGGGAGTTCCAGCAGCCGGGCCTTGAGGTCCCACAGGCCGATGTCCAGCGCCGAGATCGCGCAGGCGGCGATGCCCGGGCGGCCCGCGTTGCGCACCGAGTGGCACATCGCCTCGTGCACGGCCGGGATGTCCAGGGCGCTCATGCCCTCCACGAGCGGGGCGAGCCGCCCGGTGAGGAAGTCACCGACGGCCGCCGGGCCGTACGTCCAGCCCGTGCCCGTCGCGGCGCCCGCCGCCACCTCGCAGACCACCACGGTCGTGGAGTCCCAGTGCAGCGTGCCGTCCGCCTCGGGAGCGTCGGTCGGCACCGTGTACACGGAGACGACCGGCCGGTGGAGTCGCATGGCGCCTCCCGTTCCGTCAGACGGCCTGCTGGAGCTGGGGCAGCACCTTCGTGCGGTAGAAGTCGAAGAAGCCGCGCAGGTCCGGGCCGATCTGGTTGACGTAGACCCGGTCGAAGCCCGCGTCGGCGAACTGCTTCAGCTCCGCCACGTGCTCGTCCACGTCGTCGCCGCACACCCGGTTCTCGCGCACCATGTCCTCGGTGACCAGCTGCTGCGCCTGCTCGAAGTGCTTGGGGGACGGCAGCACCTGACCCAGCTCGCCCGGCAGCTGCTCGTTCGCCCAGAGCCGGTGGACGGTCTTCACGGCCGCG
The DNA here is from genome assembly GCA_000696115.1 of Streptomyces olindensis. GTDB lineage: Bacteria > Actinomycetota > Actinomycetes > Streptomycetales > Streptomycetaceae > Streptomyces > Streptomyces olindensis. Next base: position 27,906 of record JJOH01000007.1, on the reverse strand, counting down.
TCCTTGTCGGTGTCGTAGCAGACCTTGGTACCGCCGCTGACGAGCTTTCCGCCGCCTCCGCCCTTGCGGTACTGCTCCACCATCGTCTCGTCCGGCTGGATGGTGATGTAGCCGTCGCCGACGCGGGACGCGAGCTGCGTGGCCGCCGGACCGAAGCCGGAGATGTCGATCGGGATCGGCTCGTCCGGGACCGTGTACAGGCGGGCGTTCTCCACCGTGTAGTGCGGGCCGTGGTGGTTGACCTCCTCGCCGGTGAACAGCCGGCGCATCACCTGGATGGCCTCCTCCAGCATGTCCAGACGGACGTGGGCCGGTGGCCAGTGGTCACCCAGGATGTGCTCGTTGAGCGCCTCGCCGGAGCCGACGCCGAGCCGGAAGCGGTTCTCCGTCATCACCGCGCTGGTCGCCGCGGCCTGCGCCACCACCGCCGGGTGCATCCGCACGGTCGGGCACGTCACCGCCGTCTCGACCGGCAGGGACACCGCCTCGGACAGCGCGCCGATCACCGACCACACGAACGGGCTCTGGCCCTGCGCGTCGTTCCACGGGTGGTAGTGGTCCGAGATCCACAGCGCCTGGAAACCGGCCTGTTCGGCCATCCGCGCCTGCTCGATCAGCTCGGCGGGTCCGTACTGCTCGCACGAGAGGAAGTATCCGTACTCGGGCATGGGGGAGTGCCTCCGCGACGTCGGCGGTCCGTATCCCGCACCGGGTACCCGGGCGGGCGGCGGGAAACCGGTGGCGCCGGGGCGGGCGGACGTTTGGGTGCCCTGGCCAGGGGGACGCGGAAGGCTCCCGAGGTACGCGAACAGCGCCGGAGGCGAGTCAACCGTGAGTCGACCCCGCATCGTGATCGTCGGTGCCGGTTTCGCCGGATACCGCACGGCCCGCACCCTGTCCCGGATGACCCGGGGCCGGGCCCACATCACCCTGCTGAACCCGACCGACTACTTCCTGTATCTGCCCCTGCTGCCCCAGGTCGCCGCCGGTGTGCTGGAGCCGCGCCGGGTCACGGTCTCCCTCTCGGACACGCTGCCGGACGTACGGCTGGTGCTGGGCGAGGCCGACCGGATCGACCTCGACGAACGCACCCTGCACTACACGGGTCCCGAGGGCGAGGGCGGCACGCTCGCCTACGACCGGCTGGTGCTCGCCGCAGGCAGCGTCAACAAACTGCTGCCCATCCCGGGCGTCGCCGAGCACGCGCACGGCTTCCGCGGGCTGCCCGAGGCGCTGTACCTGCGCGACCACGTGACCCGGCAGGTGGAGCTCGCGGCCGCCGCGGACGATCCCAAGGCGTGCGCCGCGCGCTGCACCTTCGTCGTGGTCGGCGCCGGCTACACCGGCACCGAGGTCGCCGCGCACGGGCAGATGTTCACCGACGCGCAGGTCCGCAAGCACCCGCTGAGGCGGGGCATGCGGCCGCGCTGGATGCTGCTGGACGTGGCGCCGCGGGTGCTGCCCGAGATGGACGAGAAACTGTCCGCCACCGCCGACCGGGTGCTGCGCGAGCGGGGCGTGGACGTGCGGATGGGGACGTCCGTGAAGGAGGCCACGCACGACGGGGTGGTGCTGACCGACGGCGAGTTCGTCGAGACCCGGACGCTGGTGTGGTGCGTGGGCGTACGGCCCGACCCGCTGGTCGAGTCCCTCGGGCTGCCGATGGAGAAGGGGCGGCTGCTCGTCGACCCGCACCTCCAGGTGCCGGGGCGGCCCGAGCTGTTCGCCTGCGGTGACGTGGCCGCGGTGCCGGACCTGGAGAAGCCGGGCAGCTACACGCCGATGACGGCGCAGCACGCCTGGCGGCACGGCAAGGTCGCGGCCGAGAACGTCGCCGCCTCGCTGGGCCTCGGCGGGACGCGGAAGCCCTACCGCCACCGCGACCTGGGCTTCGTCGTGGACCTGGGTGGTGCGAAGGCCGCCGCCAACCCGCTCGGCGTGCCCCTGTCCGGGGTGCCCGCCGGTGCGGTGACGCGCGGCTACCACCTCGCCGCGATGCCCGGCAACCGCGTCCGGGTCGCCGCGGACTGGTTGCTGGACGCCGTACTGCCGCGCCAGGCCGTGCAGTTGGGGCTCGTGCGGTCCTGGTCCGTGCCGCTGGACACGTCGTCGCCGGAGCTGGCCCGGGTGCCGGGCGGGCCCGGGCAGCGGCAGGAGGCGAGCGCCCGGTCGGGGCCGGGGGCGGCCATCGAGGCCGACACGCAGGGCGGGGGGACCGGCACGGGTCCCGAGCGAGGCCGGGCCGGTGACGAGCCCGCGAAGGGGCAGCCCGGATCCGGCCCGGCCGGTCCGCAGCACGGATCCGGGCCCGCTCAGCTGCGCCGCTTCGAGTCGGAGACGGCGAAGGGCCGCCCGGAGGACGGGCCCACCGGCAACCGCCCCGGCCCCGGCTCGGGCTCCGGCCCCGGCTCCGGCTCCGCGGTCCTGCGCCGCACCGAGTCGGAGACGGCGAAGGGTCGCCCGGAGAACGGGGCGACCGGGAACCGGCCCGGTGACGAGCGTGGGGAGCGGCAGCCGGGTGGTGAACCCGCGAAGGGGCAGCCGGGTGGTGAGCCGGCCAAGCATCAGCCGGGTGGTGAGCCCGCGAAGAGTCAGCCCGGTGGTGAGCCCGCGAAGAACCAGCCCGGGCCCACCCCGCCGCCCCCGGACAGCGGCGCCGCCCCCGGCCCCGTCAAGCGAACCGACGTCCCGGACGACTCCGCGTGACGACTCCGCGAAGGGAGACTCATGAACACCGGTGAACTCACCGACCTCGGACAGCAGCTGCGCGTGGACAGCGTCCGCGCTGCCGCCGCCGCGGGCTCCGGGCACCCGACGTCCTCGATGTCCGCCGCCGACCTGGTGGCGGTGCTGCTCGCCCACCACTTCCGCTACGACTTCGACCGCCCGGCCCACCCCGGCAACGACCGCTTCGTCCTGTCCAAGGGGCACGCCTCGCCGCTGCTGTACGCCGCGTACAAGGCGGCCGGCGCCATCGACGACGAGGAACTGCTCACCTTCCGCGAGCTGGGCAGCCGCCTCGAAGGGCACCCCACCCCGCAGCGCCTGCCATGGGTCGAGACGGCCACCGGCTCGCTCGGGCAGGGCCTGCCGGTCGGCGTCGGCATCGCGCTGGCCGGAAAGCGCCTGGACCGCACCGGCTACCGCGTCTGGGTGCTGTGCGGCGACAGCGAGCTGGCCGAGGGATCCGTGTGGGAGGCCGCCGAGCACGCCGGGTACGAGCACCTGGACAACCTCACCGTGATCGTCGACGTCAACCGCCTCGGCCAGCGCGGCCCGACCCGGCACGGCCACGACCTGGACGCCTACGCCCGCCGCTTCCAGGCCTTCGACTGGCACACCATCGAGGTCGACGGCCACGACGTGGACGCCGTCGACCGGGCCTACGGCGAGGCCGCCTCCACCAAGGGCCAGCCCACCGCCATCCTCGCCCGCACCCTCAAGGGCAAGGGCGTCGAGGGCGTCCAGGACCGCGAGGGCCTGCACGGCAAGCCGCTGCCGGAGGCCGAGGACGCGGTCGCCGAACTCGGCGGCTCCCGCGACCTCCGCGTCCAGGTGCGGGAGCCGGCCGCCGCCCGCATGCTGCACTCCGTCCAGACCGGGGACTTCGAGCTCCCCACCTGGGAGAAGGGCGAGGAGGTCGCCACCCGCAACGCCTTCGGCGAGGCCCTGGCCGCGCTCGGCACCGGCCGCGGTGACATCGTCGCCCTGGACGGCGAGGTCGGCGACTCCACCCGCGCCGAGTTCTTCGCCAAGGAACACCCCGACCGCTACTTCGAGTGCTACATCGCCGAGCAGCAGCTGGTCGCCTCGGCGGTCGGCCTCGCGGCCCGCGGCTGGGTGCCGTACGCCGCCACCTTCGCGGCCTTCCTGACCCGCGCCCACGACTTCATCCGGATGGCGTCCATCAGCGGCTCCGGCATCAACCTCGTCGGCTCGCACGCCGGCGTCGCCATCGGGCAGGACGGGCCCAGCCAGATGGGCCTGGAGGACCTGGCGATGATGCGGGCGGTGCACGGCTCGACCGTGCTCTACCCCTGCGACGCCAACCAGACCGCGCGGCTCGTCGGCACGATGGCCGGCCTGGAGGGCATCCGCTACCTGCGCACCTCGCGCGGCGAGAGCCCGGTGATCTACGGCCCCGACGAGGAGTTCCCGGTCGGCGGCAGCAAGGTGCTGCGCTCCTCCGGTGAGGACCGGCTGACCCTCGTCGCGGCGGGCGTCACCGTGCACGAGGCGCTGGCCGCCGCCGACGCGCTGGAGGAGCAGGGCATCCGGGCGCGGGTGATCGACCTGTACTCGGTCAAGCCCGTCGACCGCGCCACCCTGCGCCGGGCCGCCGAGGAGACCGGCTGCCTGGTGACCGTGGAGGACCACCACCCGGAGGGCGGCATCGGCGACGCGGTCCTCGACGCGTTCACCGACGGCCGGCCCGTGCCGCGCCTGGTGCGGCTCGCCGTACGGACCATGCCCGGCTCGGCGTCCCCGGACGAGCAGCTGCACGCCGCCGGCATCGACACGGAGTCCATCGCCGCGGCCGGACGGCTGCTGGTGGAGGAGGCGGTCGTGCGGTGAGCGGCGGCGACGGCACGCGCAGGGTGCGGGCGGGCCGCCGCACGGTGGAGGTGCACCGGCCGGACAAGGTGCTCTTCCCCGGCGGCGACGCCAAGGAGTACACCAAGGGCGACCTGGTGAACTACCACCGGGCCGTCGCGCCCTTCATGCTGCCGCACCTGCGCGGCCGGCCCCTGATGCTGGAACGGCACCCGGACGGCGTCGACGGGCCCCGGTTCATGCAGAAGAACACCCCGGACCACTACCCGGAGTGGATCCGGCGCGTCGACCTGGCCAAGGAGGGCGGCACCGTCCGCCACACCGTCTGCGACGACACCGCCACCCTCCTCTACCTGGCCGACCAGGCGAGCATCACCCTGCACCGCTGGCTGTCCCGCGTCGACAGCCCCGATCACCCCGACCGGATGGTCTTCGACCTCGACCCGGCCGGTGACGACTTCGAGGCCGTGCGGGACGCCGCCCGGCTGCTCGGGGAGCTGCTCGACGAGCTGGCGCTGCCCGCCGCGCTGATGACCACCGGATCGCGCGGCCTGCACGCGATCGTCCCGCTGAACGGCCGGCACGACTTCGACGAGGTCCGCGCCTTCGCCCGGGACGTCGCCGACACCCTCGCCGACGCCCACCCCGACCGGCTCACCACCGCCGCCCGCAAGAAGGACCGCGGCGACCGGCTCTACCTCGACATCCAGCGCAACGCCTACGCCCAGACCGCCGTCGCGCCCTTCACCGTCCGGCCCCGGCCGGGCGCGCCCGTGGCCACCCCCATCACCCGGGAGCAGCTGGACGACCCGGAGCTGAACGCCCGCCGCTGGACCATCGCCGACGCCGTCGAGCAGGCCCGCACCAACCCCTGGTCAGGCCTGCTGAACCGGGGCCGGGCACTGGGGCCGGCCCGGCGGCGGCTGAACGCCCTGCGCGGCTGAACCACCCGCGGGCCGGTCGTGACGGGTGGCAGATGCATGCGCCCGTAGAGGTTTGGCGAACACTCTTGCGGCCACACGGAGGGGGAGGTGGCCATGTCGAACACAAAAAACACGCAAGAGTCACAGAGTTCACAGAAATCCCAGGATTCCCAAAATCCCCAGAAGACGCACACGTCGAACGACGACCCGACGGCCGACCGCCGGCCGAGTCCGATGGAGGTGCTGCGCCGGGCGCGCGGGCAGCTCGCGGAACTCACCGGCATGGAAGCCGAATCCGTGTCGTCCTTCGCGCAGACGGAGCAGGGCTGGTCGCTGGAGGTCGAGGTCCTCGAACTCGAGCGCGTGCCCGACACGATGAGCCTGATGGCGAGCTACGAGGTGGAGCTCGACCCCCAGGGGCAGCTCACCGGATACCGGCGCGTCCGGCGCTACGAGCGCGGGCGGGCCGACGCGCGCAGGCCCGGCGGCCGCTAGGCCGCCCGACCGGAAACACACCCACACACGAGGAGGAACAGCCGGCATGACTGTCGTACCGGCACAGCAGACCGGCGGCGGAGGCGGCAGCAGCGGTCTCTACGACGTGCTTGAACTTGTTCTGGACAGGGGGCTCGTGATCGACGCGTTCGTTCGAGTGTCCCTGGTCGGTATCGAGATCCTCAAGATCGACGTCCGCGTCGTCGTCGCCAGCGTCGACACCTATCTGCGCTTCGCCGAGGCGTGCAACCGGCTCGACCTGGAGGCCGGGCCGCGCAAGGACCCGGGCCTGCCCGACCTGGTCGGGGAGATCACCGAGTCCGGCGCCCGCGGCAAGTCCAAGGGGGCGCTGTCCGGCGCCGCCGAGACCATCTCCGACGCCTTCAAGCAGGCGCGGAGCGAAGGCTCCGAGCGTGAGACCGAGTCGCGTCCGCGCGCCCGCAAGAGCACGTCGGCCCGCCGGAAGGAGGAGCAGGAGTGAGCACCTACGTCTACGGCATCGCGGCGAGCTCGCACCCCGGGCTCCCCGAGGGCATGGGCGGCGTCGGCGACCCGCCCCGCCCGGTGCGCATCCTGCGCGAGGGCGACCTGGCGGCCGTCGTCAGCGAGGCGCCCGAGGGGCTGCGGCCCAAGCGCAAGGACCTGCTCGCCCACCAGAACGTGCTCAGCGAGGCGGGCGCGGCCGGCTGCGTGCTGCCCATGCGGTTCGGCAGCGTCGCACCGGACGACAAGTCGATCACCGGGGTGCTCGCCGAGCGCGCCGAGCACTACAAGGAGCGCCTGCGGGCCCTGGACGGCCGGGTCGAGTACAACGTCAAGGCCAACCACGTCGAAGAGGCCGTCCTGCACCAGGTGATGGCCGAGAGCCCGGAGATCCGCGGCCTCGCGGAGGCCAACCGGCAGGCCGGCGGCGGCAGTTACGACGACAAGATCCGGCTCGGCGAGATGGTCGCGGCCGCCGTCAAGGCCAAGGAGGCCGACGACGCGGCCGCGCTCCGGAGCGTCCTGGAGCCCGCGGCCGAGGCGGTGAGCGTGGGCCCCGAGTCCACCGGCTGGCTGGCCAACGTGTCGTTCCTGGTGGACCGGGACTCGGCCGAGAACTTCCTGGCCGCGGTGGAGCAGGCCCGCAAGGACCTGCCGCACCTGGAGGTGCGGGTCAACGGCCCGCTGCCCCCCTACAGCTTCGTCGAGCCCGGCCCGGCCGAGCCCGCGGGCACCGCGGCGAGTGGCACGGACACCGGAGCGGGGTGACGACGTGGGCCTGATCTCGGAGGTGCTGCTGCTGCCGTTCGCACCGGTGCGCGGCAGCGCCTGGGCCATCAGACAGGTCCTCCAGGAGGCCGAGCGGATCTACTACGACCCCGCCACGGTCCGGGCGGAACTGGCCCGTCTGGAGGAGCGGTTGGAGGCCGGAGAGATCACGGAGGAGGAGTTCGACCGCCTCGAGGACGAACTCCTCGACCGGTTGGAGATCGCTTCGCGCGGGAGCGCGGGAACGGGCAACGGGACGACACCATGAACCGAACGGGACTGGGCCTCGCGCTGGGGGCCGGATATCTCCTGGGGCGCACCAGGAAACTCAAGATGGCGATGGCCGTCGGCGGCCTGGTCGCCGGGAAGAAGCTGAACCTGAGCCCGCGCATGGTCGCCGACCTGCTCCAGCAGCAGCTGCGGAACAACCCGCAGTTCAAGGAGATCGGGGACCAGCTGCGCGAGGATCTGCGCGGTGTCGGCAAGGCGGCCTCCGGCGCCATGGTCGAGCGGCAGCTCGACGCGTTCGCCGACCGGCTGCACGGCCGTACCGCCCAGGTCCGCGACCAACTGGCGGGCGCGGTGCCGGGCACGGGTGACACCGACGCCGAGAAGTCCGCCGACGAGGAGCCCGAGGACTCCGGGCCGGAGGAGGACGAGGAGCCTGAGCGGGGCCCGAAGGAGGCGGCGAAGAAGGCCCCCGCCAAGAAGGCACCCGCGAAGAAGGCGGCGAAGAAGGCCCCCGCCGGAAAGGGCCCCGCCAAGAAGACGGCGGCGAAGAAGACCACGGCCGCGAAGAAGGCGACGTCCGCCGGAAAAAGGGGCGGCAGCTCCCGGAACCGGCTGCCGAAGGGAGGCGGTGAGGGATGACCGACACGCTCGGATCCGCGCGCTCCGCCGCAAATGGAGCGACCAAGAACCCGCTCACCGACGTGGCCCACAGCGAGGCCGCCGACCGGCTGAAGGCCGAGCTGCAGGAGTACCTCGCCGCTCAGGCCACCCGCATGCTGACCGGCGTGGGCCGCAAGCTCGGCGAGACCACCAACAGACTGAACGACATCGCCGAGGGCAACAGCCCCGGCTTCGCCAAGCTCGCCCTCGACGGCGGCCGCAAGCTCGCCGAGGGCAAGGGCCCGCTGCGCGCCGCCCTGGAGACCGGCGGGTCGAGCATCAAGGACAAGGTCACGGGCGCCTTCAAGAACCTGGGCGGCGGCAAGGGCAAGCGCAAGGGCCGCTCGGGCAACAAGCCCACCGTCATCATCGAGCACATCGACGTCGGCGTGCCGCTGCGCACGGCGTACGACCAGTGGACCCAGTACCAGGACTTCAGCACCTTCGCGAAGGGCGTCAAGAGCGCGAACCGCGCCGACGACACCCACTCCGACTGGCAGGCCAAGATCTGGTGGTCCAACCGCAGCTGGAAGGCGACGACGACCGAGCAGGTCCCCGACGACCGCATCGTCTGGACCTCCGAGGGCGCCAAGGGCTCCACGAAGGGCGTCGTCTCCTTCCACCGGCTCGCCGACAACCTCACCCGCGTCCTGCTGGTCATCGAGTACTACCCCTCCGGTTTCTTCGAGAAGACCGGCAACATCTGGCGCGCCCAGGGCCGCCGGGCCCGGCTCGACCTGAAGAACTTCGCCCGCTTCATCACCCTCAAGGGCGAGGCGGAGGACGGCTGGCGCGGCGAGATCCGCGACGGCGAGGTCGTCACCAGCCACGAGGACGCGCTCGCCGAGGAGGAGTCCGAGGAGGAACGCCCCGAGGGTGAGGAAGCCGAGGGCGAGGAACCCGAGGACGAGTACGCCGAGGACGAGGAAGAGGACGAGGACGAGGAAGGCGAGGCGGAACCCGAGGGCGAGTACGAGGACGAGGACGAGGCCGAGTCGGAGTACGACGAGGAGGAGCCCGAAGAGGAGGCCGAGGAGGAGCCTGAGGGCGCGTACGAGGAGGACGAGGCCGACGAGTACGACGACGAGTACGCCGAAGGCGGGAGCCGGCGATGACGACGCCCAGCAGGATGCCCGAGCCCTACGGCCATGGAAGCGGCGCCAACCTCGCCGACATCCTGGAACGGGTGCTCGACAAGGGCATCGTCATCGCGGGCGACATCCGCATCAACCTGCTCGACATCGAACTGCTCACCATCAAGCTGCGGCTGATCGTCGCCTCGGTGGACAAGGCGAAGGAGATGGGCATCGACTGGTGGGAGACCGACCCGGCCCTGTCCTCGCGGGCCCGCCGCGACGAACTGACCCGTGAGAACGCCGAGTTGCGCGAGAGGCTGGCCCGGCTGGAGGAACTGGAGCCCGGCCGCGCGGAGAAGAAGGAGGCACCGTGACCGGACTGCGGTACGTCTACGCCGTCTGCCGCCCCTTCGGCACACCGCTCCAGTCCCAGCTGACGGGGGTGGCGGGCGATCCGCCCAGAGCGCTCAACCACCACGGCCTCGTCGCCGTGGTCAGCCACGTGCCGGAGCGGGACTTCGCGGAGGAACCGCTCCGCGCCCATCTGGAGGACCTGGACTGGCTCACCGAGACGGCCCGGGCCCACCAGGGCGTGATCGACGCGCTCACCACTGTCACGACCCCGCTGCCGCTGCGGCTCGGCACCGTGTTCCGGGACGACAGCGGCGTACGGATGATGATCGAGGCCCGCGAGGACGACTTCCGGCGCACCCTCGACCGGCTGGAGGGCCGCGTCGAGTGGGGCGTCAAGGTGTACGCCGAGTCCGAACCGCAGCAGAGCCCCCGGCCCGCGCAGAAGGCCACCTCGGGCCGGGACTACCTGCGGCAGCGGCGCCTGCAGACCAGGTCGCACGAGGAGATGTGGCAGAAGGCCGAGCATTTCGCGACCCGGCTGCACGAGGAGCTTTCCGCATTCGCAGAGGATTCCCGGCTGCATCCTCCGCAGAATCCCGCGCTGTCCAAGGCGACCGGGCGGAATGTATTGAATGCCGCCTATCTCGTGCCGCGCGCGCATTCCGAGGAATTCGTGGAAATGGTGGACCGCACGAAGGGTGAGGTGCCCGGAATGCGGGTGGAACTCACCGGGCCCTGGGCCGCCTATTCGTTCGCCGGGGAGGACGCATGACCGACGGGGAGAAGCCGTGACCGTAGTGGAACGCCGTGAGGTCGCCCTCGTGGACCTGCTCGACCGGCTGCTCGCCGGCGGTGTCGTGATCACGGGGGACATCACGCTGCGCATCGCCGACGTCGACCTCGTCCGTATCGACCTCAACGCGCTCATCAGCTCGGTGAACGCCCAGGTGCCCTCCCCGTTCGAGGAGTTGCTGTGACGTCCCCGGAGAACCGCCGGCCCGAGCCCCGGCCGCACCGCAACCGGCTGGACCTGGAGCCCGACACCGTCGAGCGCGACCTGGTCAAACTCGTGCTGACCGTGGTGGAGCTGCTGCGTCAGCTCATGGAGCGCCAGGCGCTGCGCCGGTTCGACGTGGGGGACCTGAGCGAGGAGCAGGAGGAGCGCATCGGGCTCACCCTGATGCTGCTGGAGGAGCGGATGGCGGAACTGCGCGACCGCTACGGACTGCGGCCCGAGGACCTCAACCTGGACCTCGGGCCGCTCGGACCGCTGCTTCCCCGGGACTGAGTCGGTCCCGGGGAAGCGGGGGGTTACTTCGCCACCTTCACGGTGGCCCATTCACCACCTGTACCAACGCCCCCGTCCGCCGGCTGCCGACGTGCCACGGACGAAGAATCCCAGCAGCCACAGGACGAGAACCGCCAGCGCGATCCACCAGAGTACCTTTACTGCAAATCCGGCGCCGAACAGAACCAAGGCCAGAAGCAGCACCAGCAGGATGGGAACCATAATTCGAACCTCCTGCTTTCAGAGTGTCCCGGAAACCGGGTTTCAGGCTTCCTTTCGGCAGAGAATTTCTCCGTGCAGCACGCTGAACCAGCCGTCCTCCCGCGCGCCCCATTCCCGCCAGGCATCGGCCACGTCCCGCAACTCCCGTGTCGTGGCGTGCCCGCCCTGCCGGGCCCGGTCCGCGTACGCCGACGCCAGTGTGCGGTCGGCCCACAGTCCGCTCCACCACGCCCGCTCCTCGGGCGCGGCGAAGGTCCAGGTGGCGGAGGTCGCCGTGATGTCGGTGAGACCGGCCCGCAGCGCCCACGCCTTCAGCCGGCGCCCGGCGTCCGGCTCACCGCCGTTGGCGCGGGCGACCCGGCGGTACAGGTCCAGCCAGCGGTCGAGCCCCTCGGACGCCGGATACCAGGTCATGGCCTCGTAGTCGGCGTCCCGTACGGCGACGATACCGCCGGGCCGGACGACCCGCCGCATCTCGCGCAGCGCCCGCACGGGGTCCCCCACGTGCTGGAGCACCTGGTGGGCGTGGACGACGCAGAACGTGTCGTCCGGGTAGTCCAGGGCGTGCACGTCGGCGACCGCGAAGTCGACGTTGGCCAGGCCCTGTCCGGCCGCCGTGGCCCGGGCCTGCTCCAGGATCTCCGGCGCCCGGTCGACACCGGTGACGTGCCCGTCCGGTACGAGCTCCGCCAGGTCGGCGGTGATGGTGCCCGGCCCGCAGCCGATGTCCAGGACCTTCATGTGGGGCTTGAGCGAAGGCAGCAGGTACGCGGCCGAGTTGGCGGCGGTCCGCCAGGTGTGCGAGCGCAGTACGGACTCGTGGTGCCCGTGGGTGTAGACGGCGGTCTCCCGTGGTTCCGGCATGGCGGATCCCACCCCTTCCGTTCCGGTCGGCATGAGATCACCGTACGCAGCCCGGCCGAATGATGAGACCCGCGTACCAGTATGTGGACGATGGGGTGGTGGTGGTGTGTCAGTAGCCGGTGATGGGCCGGTACACGGTCAGCGCCTCGGGCAGCTTCTCCAGCTCCACGCGGCCCTCCACCTCGGTCACTTCGCCGTCGTAGGCGAGGAGCGTGCCGGGCGCCACGTGGTCCAGGCGCAGCCGGCCCACCTGGACGGCCGCGTGCGCGGGGGAGCGGGTCAGGGGCCCCGCGAGGGCGGCGGCGAGCAGCCGCGCCGCCGGCCGGCGGCCGCCGTGCACGACCCGCACGTCGAGCTGCCCGTCCGCGAGGTCCAGCCGCCGTCCGGACGCGAGTCCCATGCGGTGATAGGTGCCGTTCCCCGCGAACAGCAGCCACAGGGGCCGGGTACGGCCCTGGAACTCCGCCTCCAGCGGGTGCCGGTCGGCCCGCAGCACGCGCAGCGCCGCGAGCACGCCGGCCGGCCAGCCGCCGATCCGGTGCGACCAGCGCTCCCGCTCGCGCACCAGCTCCGGATAGACGCCGACGCTGCACGTGTTGAGGAAGAGGCCCTGCTCGCCGCCGCAGGAGTAGCGCCCCACGTCCACGCGCACGGCGTCGCCCTGGCGCAGGGCGCGGGCGAGATCGCGTACGTCCTCCACGCCCAGGTCGTAGGCGAAGTGGTTGAGGGTGCCGCCGGGCAGCACCGCCAGGGGCAGGCCGGAGCGCAGCGCGACCCGGGCGGCGGTGTTCACGGTGCCGTCGCCGCCGCACACCCCGAGGACCCGGGCCCGGGAGGCCGCCTTCTCCAGCTCGGCCGGGACGTCCTCCGGTGGGCATTCGACGATCTCGGCGCGCGGCAGGGCGTCCCGCAGGGCACGGGCCCGCTCGGCGGATCCCGAGGCGGTGTTCGCGACGAGGACGAGCCCCTCGCCCTCCAGCAGCGCCGGGACCTCGGCGCGGGGGCGGGCCGGCGGGGTGGCCTGCCCCCGCGTCGGCACCAGGCCCCGGACGGCGAACGCGGCGCCCACGCCCAGGGCGGCGCCCGCCAGGACGTCGCTGGGGAAGTGCTCGCCGGTGGAGACGCGGGAGAGGGCGACCGAGGCGGCCACCGGGGTGACGACCGCGCCCCAGGCCGGGGACTCCAGGGTGACGCCGACGGCGAAGGCGGCGGCCGACGCGGCGTGCCCGGAGGGGAACGACGTGGTGATCGGCCGCCGCGGCACCCTCCGGAGCAGCGGGACCGGGGCGAGCGCCGGGCCGGGGCGGCGGACCGAGCGCTTGCCGAGGGTGCGGACGGCGAGGGAGGCGAGGCCCAGCGAGGCCAGTCCGCGGCTCGCCGCACGGCGGGCGCGGGGGGGTACGGCTCGCCGCGAGGGCGGCGGCGGCCGCGCACCACAGCACGCCGTGGTCCGCGCCGCGGCTCAGACGCGGCAGCACGGAGTCGGCCCCCGGCCAGTGCCCGGACGTGGCGGCCCCGAGGAGACGGCGGTCCCAGGCGAGGGCGCGGTCGCGCAGGGGATGGTGCCCGGGCTTCCTGGTGGTGAGGTCCAGGTCGGGGGTCGTCATGGGATGCGGGTACCCGGTGGGGGGTGGACACACCGTCCGCCCACGGGGCAAGCTCTGGGTTGATCATGGTGACCGAATCGGGGGAGACGACGACATGAGCGGGCGCGTGACGGCGGTCAGCAGCAACGGGGAGTACTCGTTCACCAAGCCGAACCGGGACAGCATCACCCTGCTCGCCGGCCTCGGGGTGGAGGGGGACGTGCACGCCGGGGTGACGGTCAAGCACCGCTCGCGCGTCGCGCAGGACCCCACGCAGCCGAACCTGCGCCAGGTCCACCTCATGCACGAGGAGCTCTTCGCGGAGGTCGCCGCGGACGGGTTCGAGGTGGCGCCCGGTGAGCTCGGCGAGAACATCACCACGGCGGGCATCGACCTGCTCGGCCTGCCGGCCGGCACGCTGCTGCGCATCGGGGAGTCCGCGGTCCTGGAGGTCACCGGCCTGCGCAACCCCTGCCTCCAGATCGACACCTTCCAGGACGGACTGCTGAAGCGGGTCGTCGGCCGGGACGAGGCGGGGAACGTCGTGCGCAAGGCCGGGATCATGAGCGTGGTGCGGGAAGGGGGCGTGGTCCGCCCCGGCGACCGGATCGAGGCGGAGCTGCCTGCCGGACCCCACCGGGCGTTGGAGCGGGTCTGACGGTTCTCCGTACCGCCGGGAAGTCAGGGGGCTTCCGGACGGGAGATGCGTCAGAGCACGCCTGCCGCGTCGAGCAGGGTGGTCACCGTGGGCGCGACGAGCCCGGTGAGGTTGTCGGCCTGGATTCCCGCGCGGGCGCTGGCGCCGTCGAAGACCAGGCTGAGCTGCCGGGCCAGCAGATCCGGATCGCCCGCCCCGCCCCGTTCGGCCTCGGCGCGGAAGAAGGCGGTCAGGTTCGCCTTGATCTGATGGGCGACCCGGCTCGCGGGGTGGCTCTGGTCCTTGAGCTCGATCTGCACGGCCAGGTACCGGCAGCCGTGGAACTCGGGGGCGCCGGCCTGTGCTTCCACCTGTGCGAAGACGTGCAGGATCCGCTCGCGGGGTGACCGGCCGTCGTCCGCCGCGGGCAGGAGAGTCGCCACGTAGGCGGCGGCGCGCTCCCTCAGGCTCGCCGCCAGGAGTTCGTCCTTGCTGTCGAACAGCTGGTACATGGAGCGCTTCGACACCCCCGCCGCCTTGCACAGCGCCTCGACGCCGATGTTGACGCCGTCGCGGTAGGTGAGCGTGGCCGCCGCCTCCAGCAGGCGCTCCCTGGGGCTCGGTTTCCCTTCGGTGGTCATGCCGCGAGGTTAACCCGAAGCGGACGCGATGCAGACCGATCGGTTTCCTGGGGATTCGGTTCACGGCTCGCCCCGCAGCGAGAAACCGATCAGTTTCATCATCGTAAACCGATCGGTTTCACTCCCGCAAGCCGTGGCGCTTGCGCCCCGAAACCGATCGGTTTACCGTGGCCGAAACCCCTTCACAGGCAAGGAGTCGGCGAGATGTCCGACCGCGAGTCACGCCCCACGATCCACGTTCCGGGGACCACCAGCCACACCCTCGCCCCGCGGGCGGGACTCGACGGCCGTGAGGGGACGCTGCGCTACCTCAGGGCGGGCACCGGCGCCCCCTTGGTCCTGCTGCACACCGTGCGCACGCAGGCCGAGCACTTCCGCCACCTCGTCCCGCTGATCGCGGACCGCTACACCGTCCACGCCCTCGACCTGCCGGGGATGGGCTACTCCGAGATCGTGCCCGGGGCGTCGTACGACGAGCCGGCCATGCGCGCGGGCGTCGAGCGGCTCCTGACCGAACTCGACCTCCACGACGTGACGCTGGTCGGGGAGTCCATGGGGGCGGTGCTCGCCCTGACCACCGCCGCCGATCTCCCGGAGCGGGTCCGGCGCGTCGTCGCGGTCAACGCCTACGACTTCCGCGGCGGGATCGCCCGGTCCTCCCTCCTCGCCCGCGTGGTGGTCGGCGGTGTCCTCACCCCGGGGGTGGGGCCGGTGATCGCGGGGGTGGAGCCCAAGCCCGCCCTGCGCAAGATCCTTCAGGGCGGCCTCGGCGACAGGAGCGCGCTGCGCGAGGACTACGTGGACGAACTCCTCCAGGTGGGCGGCCGCCCCGGCTACTCCACCGTCGCCCGGGCGGTGTACCAGGCCCTGCCCAGCCTCATCGCCGCCCGCTCGCGCTACCCCGAGGTCAAGGCACCCATCCACCTCGTCTACGGCGAGCGGGACTGGTCCCGCCCCTCGGACAGACGAGCCAACGAGGAGTTGTTGCCGACCGCCGACTTCACGCAGGTGCCCAAGGCCGGCCACTTCATCGCACTGGAACGGCCCGACGTACTGGCCGACCTGCTGAACTCGGCGGCCTGACCCTCCGGGGCCCGCAGGGGCACACGCCTCGGGCGGATGTCCGGCGCGACCATGGAAATGCGTTTGCCCGGTGTGTGAGGCGCCCCGGAGAATCGCGGGCATGGGTCACCTCGAAGCCGCGCACCTGGAGTACTACCTGCCCGACGGACGGGCGTTGCTGGGTGATGTGTCCTTCCGGGTGGGGGAGGGCGCCGTGGTCGCCCTCGTGGGGCCCAACGGCGCCGGGAAGACCACCCTGCTCCGCATGCTCGCCGGTGAGATCCGACCGCACGGCGGATCCGTCACCGTCGGCGGCGGCCTGGGCGTGATGCGGCAGTTCATCGGATCCGTACGCGACGAGACGACCGTCCGGGACCTCCTCGTGTCCGTCGCGACCCCCCGTATCCGCGACGCGGCCCGTGCCGTGGACGCCGCCGAGCACGCCATCATGACCGTCGACGACGAGGCCGCCCAGCTGAAGTACGCCCAGGCGCTGGCCGACTGGGCCGAGGCCCGCGGCTACGAGGCCGAGACGCTGTGGGACATGTGCACCACGGCCGCGCTGGGGATCCCCTACGAGAAGGCGCAGTGGCGCCAGGTCCGCACCCTCTCCGGTGGTGAGCAGAAACGCCTCGTCCTGGAGGCCCTCCTGCGCGGTACCGACGAGGTCCTCCTCCTCGACGAGCCCGACAACTACCTGGACGTCCCCGGCAAGCGCTGGCTGGAGGAACGGCTCGCCGAGACCCGCAAGACCGTCCTGTTCGTCTCCCACGACCGCGAACTCCTCGCCCGCGCCGCCCAGCGGATCATCTCCTTGGAACCCAGCCCCACCGGCGCCGACGCCTGGGTGCACGGCGGCGGCTTCGCCACGTACCACGAGGCCCGCCGTGAACGCTTCGCCCGCTTCGAGGAGTTGCGCAGGCGCTGGGACGAGAAGCACGCCCAGCTGAAGAAGCTGGTGCTGAACCTGCGTCAGGCCGCCACCATCAGCCACGAGATGTCCTCCCGCTACCAGGCCGCCCAGACCCGCCTGCGCAAGTTCGAGGAGGCCGGACCGCCCCCGGAGCCGCCCCGCGAGCAGGACATCAGGATGCGGCTCAAGGGCGGCCGCACGGGCGTGCGGGCCATCACCTGTCAGGGACTCGAACTCACGGGCCTGATGAAACCCTTCGACCTGGAGGTCTTCTACGGCGAACGCGTCGCCGTCCTCGGCTCCAACGGCTCCGGCAAGTCGCACTTCCTGCGGCTGCTCGCCGGGGACGCCGTGGCGCACACGGGGGAGTGGAAGCTCGGCGCCCGGGTCGTGCCCGGCCACTTCGCCCAGACGCACGCCCATCCGGAACTGGAGGGCCGCACGCTCCTGGACATCCTCTGGACCGAGCACTCCCAGGACCGCGGCGCCGCCATGTCCCGGCTGCGCCGCTACGAGCTGACGAACCAGGCCGAGCAGACGTTCGAACGCCTGTCCGGCGGCCAGCAGGCCCGCTTCCAGATCCTCCTGCTGGAGCTCCAGGGCGTGACGGCCCTGCTGCTCGACGAGCCCACCGACAACCTGGACCTGGAGTCCGCCGAGGCCCTCCAGGAGGGCCTGGAGGCCTTCGACGGCACGGTCCTCGCGGTCACCCACGACCGCTGGTTCGCCCGCTCCTTCGACCGCTATCTGGTCTTCGGCAGCGACGGACGGGTCCGGGAGACCCCGGACCCGGTCTGGGACGAACGCCGGGTGGAACGAGCGCGCTAGAGCTCCAGGGCTGGAGCTCCGGGGGCTGGAGCTGGGGGGCGGAGCCCGTCCGCTCACTTCCAGCGCAGCAGCGCCCCGAGGCCGCCCACCGGCACCTCGTGCTCGGAGACGGACAGCGCGGCCGCGTCCGTCGCCACCGCCGACCGGATCAGCGCGTCGTCCGCCCGGGCCGGCCAGGAGTTCTGCTCGCCCAGGACCTTCAGGTCCGTGCGCCGCACCGCCAGCTGGTCCGGGTCCTCGCCGATCCACACCTCGCGGTGCGCGTCCGGGCCGTCCAGCCTGATCAGCAGCTCGTCGATGCGATGCTCCCGCGCCGCCTCGACCAGCGCGGGCACGCCCTCCACGGCCCCGGCCCGGCCCTCGTCGTCCGGGTTACGGGCGGCCCGGAACCGCTCCAGCTCCGCCTCGGCCTGCCGCGCCATGTGCTCGGCGCGGGCCCGCTCGACGTCCTCGTCGAGGAGCCGGCTGCCCGTGCCGTGCGGCGCCTCGACGACCAGGTCGTGCAGCCGCTTGGGCAGCCGCTCGTACACGGACCGCCGCTCACGGTCGTCACCGACGAGAATCAGCAGGTCGGCCCGGGTCTCCTCCTGGCACACGGCGAGCGCGTCGGCGATCTCCGCGGCGTTGTGCTCCCAGGTGTTCTCCACCCGCAGCTGGAAATGCCGCTCGGACCAGTCCACCGAACTCGTCCGGTGCACCGGCCACTGGCGCCCGGTGACGCTCCCGGCGTCCTCCCGGCCCAGAGCGCTGCGCAGCTCGAAGTCCGCGCCCTTGCGGTCGACGTACGCCACCACGCACACCGGGTTCTCACCGGCCAGCTCCAGCAGCGGCGTGACCCGCGGCAGCGGCGCCCACTCGGCCCAGTCGCCGCCCTGCGGGGGACGGACCAGCGGCGGGTCCAGGACGACCTGGCCCGCCCGGGCGAACAGGGCCCGGCCATGCGGTTCGGACGAGTGCCGCAGATCCTCGATCGCGTTCTGCACGGCCCGGCAGGTCGCCTCGTCCGCGCCCTGCGCGGCCAGCTCCCTGGCCATCGCCTGGGCCGTCAGGTGCCGCTCGTGGGGGGTGTCCTCCGTATGCCGGGAGGTGTCGACGTACACAGAGGCCCAGGGCCCCTGGTGTTCGTACAGTGGGTGCAGAAAAGCGAGATCCATGGCTCCCTCCCGGATGCCGCTCGGGGGTAGTGCTCAGTTGCTCCCCGGGCGGGTACCCGGACCACATGAACGAACACGACGAGCGGGGCGACACCATGACCGGAGTGGACCCTGACCGGCTGGACGACCAGCAGCTCATGAAGGAGCTGGAGACCATCCACCGCACGCGCCACGACACGCTGCTCTACGGTTCGAACGACGCGCTGCGGGCCCACAACGAGCGCATGGCGCAGCTCGAGGGCGAATACCTGCGCCGCAACCCGCGCCGCCCGGTCGCCGCGGGCCGCACACGCGAAGGGGCCCGGGAGCGCGGGAGCGGGGAGTCGGCGACTCCCACGACCCCCGGCACCTGAGCCCCTCGAAACCCCTCGCGAACCCCTCGAAAGTTCTTCGAAGGGCGGTCAGGGCTGCTCGGCGCACCCGCGGACCGGACCGGAGAGACCCGGCCCGGCCCCGCTGCTCAGCGCCGAACCGGCGGACGTCCCCAGTGGCGGTGCGCCGCGATCGCGGCCACGAACGCGTCCAGGAACTCCGCGCTCGCCGGCCCCGGCGACGTGTCGGTCACGACCCCCTGGTCGGTGACGACCCGCTGGAACTCCGTCGACAGGTGGAGCCCCTCGGGCTCCAGCGCCGACAGGACCCCCACGCCCGAGCCGAGCGCGCCCACCGGCTTGCCGTGCCGGAAGGCGTCCCGCACGAACCGCACCGCGTCCGGGTCGGCCGCCGTCGGCGGGGTGCCGACCGGCCCGCCGGGCAGCAGCACGGCGTCGTACAGCACGGACGCCACCGTCGGCAGCGCCCGGTCGACGGCGTACGTCTCGCCGTCGGATCCGGTGATCGTGCCGTCCGCCGGGGCCAGTGCCTCGACGATCGCGCCCTCGGCGGCCAGCCGCTCCCGCACGGAGGTGATCTGCTCGGCGTCCACCCCGTCGGTGACGAGCACCGCGATCTGCCGGGTCCGGATCGAACCGTCCCCGCGCAGCGACTCGAGACTGAGGGCGGGGGAGACCTGCTTGCCCGGGGTCTCCGCCCCGGCCGGCGGCGGCACCCCGACGCCCCGCGCCACCTGCGCGGCCAGTTCCCCGTCGACCCTGGCCAGGTGCTCGACCGTGCGGGCCCGCACGGTCATCGCCCCGACCTTGCCGAGCTCGAACCGGAACGCCTCGACGATGTGCTGCTTCTCCCAGTCCGCCATGCTGTTCCAGAACATCGCCGGCTGGCTGTAGTGGTCCTGGAAGCTGGGACTGCGGCGCCGGATCTTGTGACCGTCCACCCGTTCGGCGTAATGGGTGTAGGCGCCTGCCCCGGCACCCGCGTGGGCCGGGCAGCCCCCGCCCAGCGAGTTCGGGAAGTAGTTCGTGCCGGAGTGGATCGCGCTCTGGTGGTAGCCGTCGCGCTGGTTGTTGCGCACCGGCGCCACCGGCCGGTTCACCGGCAGCTGCGAGAAGTTGGGCCCGCCGAGCCGGATCAGCTGCGTGTCCAGGTAGGAGAAGTTCCGAGCCTGGAGCAGCGGGTCGTTGGTGAAGTCGATGCCGGGGACGACGTTCGCCGTATGGAAGGCGACCTGCTCGGTCTCCGCGAAGAAGTTCTCCGGGTTGCGGTCCAGCACCATCCGGCCGATCGGCCGCACCGGCACCCGCTCCTCCGGGATGATCTTCGTCGGGTCGAGCAGGTCGAAGTCGAACGCGAACTCGTCCTCCTCCGGCACGAGTTGCACGCCCAGCTCCCACTCGGGGTACTCGCCCGCCTCGATCGCGTCCCACAGGTCACGCCGGTTGAAGTCCGGGTCGCGGCCCTGGCACTCCTGCGCCTCGTCCCACACCAGCGAGTGCACACCGAGCCGCGGCTTCCAGTGGAACTTCACGAACGTGCCGCGCCCCTCGGCGTTCACGAACCGGAAGGTGTGCACGCCGAAGCCCTGCATCATGCGGTAGCTGCGCGGGATCGCCCGGTCCGACATCAGCCACATGATCGCGTGCAGCGTCTCGGGCTGGAGCGACACGAAGTCCCACAGGGTGTCGTGCGCGGACGCGCCGGTCGGGATGTCGTTGTGCGGCTCGGGCTTCACCGCGTGCACGAAGTCCGGGAACTTGATGCCGTCCTGGATGAAGAAGACCGGGAAGTTGTTCCCGACCAGGTCGTAGTTCCCCTCCGACGTGTAGAACTTGGTCGCGAAGCCGCGCACGTCCCGCACGGTGTCCGCCGAGCCCTTCGGGCCCTGCACGGTCGAGAACCGCACGAACACCGGCGTCCGCACCGACGGGTCCTGGAGGAAGGCCGCGCGGGTGAACTCCGCGCAGGACTCGTACGGTTCGAAATACCCGTACGCGCCCGCGCCCCGCGCGTGCACCACCCGCTCCGGGATCCGCTCGTGGTCGAAGCGGGTGAGCTTCTCCCGGAAGTGGAAGTCCTCCATCAGCGTCGGACCGCGTTCCCCCGCCGCCAGGGAGTCGTCGGTGTGGTCGACCGCGACTCCCTGGTCGGTGGTGAGCGGCCCGGCGGCCGGGTCGTCCGCCCGGAACGCCTCGCGCTGCTCCTGCTTGCGGTCGGCCGGAGAGGCCATCAGGCGGCCTCCTCGGCGAAGACGTCGAGGAACGTCTCGCAGAACGCCTTCAGATCGTCCGGCTTGCGGCTGGTGACCAGCTTGTTGGCCCCGTGGTCGCACACCTTCACCTGCTCGTCGACCCAGGTGCCGCCCGCGTTGCGGATGTCCGTCCTGAGGCTCGGCCACGAGGTCAGCACCCGGCCGCGCACGACGTCGGCCTCGACCAGCGTCCACGGCGCGTGGCAGATCGCCGCGACGGGGCGGCCCTGCTCGAAGAAGTCCCGGACGAACGCCACGGCCTTGGCGTCCATGCGGAGGAAGTCCGGGTTGGCCACGCCGCCCGGCAGCACCAGCCCGCCGAACGAGCCGGGCTCGGTACCGCCCACGACCTCGTCCACGGGGAAGGTGTCCGCCTTGTCGAGGTGGTGGAACGCCTGGATCTCACCCTCCTTCGTCGACACCAGCACGGGCTCGTGGCCGGCGTCCTTCGCCGCCTGCCACGGATCGGTCAGCTCGACCTGCTCGACGCCCTCGGGTGCCACCAGAAATGCGATCCGCATGATGCTCAACGTCCTTCCCCGGAGCGGGCGGCGCTCCAGCGCGCCGCGTCGCCCCTCACGTGCTTGTCGTTCTTCCTGCGCTTGCTGTTCCTGTCGATGCCCGCGAGGTGGCCGCCCGAGAGCGGCCGCCGCCGCGGCATCAGCCGCCCCGGGTGTCCGGCTCGGCACGGCTGATGTCGGCGAGCGCCGACGCCGGGTCCTCGGCCTCGGCCACGTCGCCGAGGCTCACGATCCCGACCGGCAGACCGTTCTCCACCACCGGCAGCCGGCGCACCGCGTGCTCGCGCATCAGCGTGACCGCGGTCGCCAGCGGGTCGTCCGGCGTCACCGTCACCGGATCCGGCGTGCACACGGCCCGTACGCTCACCGCCATCGGGTCGGCACCGTCGGCGACGGCCCGCACCGTGATGTCACGGTCGGTGAGCACACCGATCACGTCCTGCCCGTCGGCCACCACCACGTCGCCGATGTTCTGGGTGCGCATCAGCTGCGCCGCCTCCACGAGCGAGGCGTCCGGGCGCACGGCGACCACACCCGGAGTCATCACGTCCTTCACCAACTCGGCCATCACGGGGCCCTTCCTCGGCTGCCACGCCGGTGGGGGCACCGCGGCGCGCCGGCGGACGCCCCGCGGTGCCCCCGACACGGTCCCTACGCGTACTCCTCCGGCCCGGTCTCGCGGGCCCGGACCAGGGCCTGGGCCAGCTCCTGCACGTTGCCGTAGCGCTCCTGGCGCGGCAGCCGCTCCAGGGCCTCGACGAGTGCGTCGGGCGCCTGGTGGCCGCGCAGCTCACGGGCCAGCTCACGCGGGGTCGCGGGGAACGCCCTGCGGCCCAGCATCCGGGCCAGCTCCAGCCGCACCGACTCCAGGGACGTCGGCCGCCGGCTCGGCGTCACCGGCCCGTACGCGACCTCGGGGTCGTCCTCGGCGGCCGGCTCCGGGTCGTGCCACTCCTCACTGCGTGTGGGGTGCCCGGACCTGAGCAGACCCTGCAGTTCGTGCTTCATCTCGTCGTCCCGGTGGACGCTCAGCCGGTCGCTGCCTCGCTGCATGTCTCCCTCCAGACCTTCGGGGGTCCGCACCGCGTACCCGAACACCGGAAGCCGACACGGGTTCGGCCCACCGGATCACCGTCGTACGCCCTGGTTTGCGCCACGGCCTGCGGGAGACCCGGATCACACCCCCCACTCATCTCTGGGGAAGGACACGCCATGGCGATGCTCGCTGTGCTCATCCCGCTGCTCATGCTCGGAGTGGTGCTGGTGCTGGGCCGGTACGAGGAGCTGCTGCTGCCACAGGACGACGCCGACCGGCCCGAACCGGCCGGCGCGCCCGCCGCCGCTACTTCTTCTCACGCCCCGGCAGGAACTCCTGCACCTTCGCCTTGAAGCCCTGCTTGACCATCGATCCCCGGTCCGCGTCGCCCTTCAGGATCGACGCGGCGGCCGCCTCCATCTGGTCCCAGGTGGCGTGCGGCGGGATCGGTGGGACAGCCGGATCGGTCAGGAACTCGACCACCGCGGGACCGTCCGCCTCCAGCGCGGCACGCCAGGCCGGCTCGACGTCCTCCGGCTTCTCCACCCGGATGCCGGTCAGCCCCAGCGAACGCGCGAACGCGGCGTACTGCACGTCCGGAAGCTCCTGCGAGGGCAGGAACGACGGCGCGCCCTCCATGGCCCGCATCTCCCACGTCACCTGGTTCAGGTCCTGGTTGTTCCACACGGCGATCACCAGCCGCGGGTCCTCCCACTGATGGCGGTACTTCGCCGCCGTGATCAGCTCCGCCATCCCGTTCATCTGCATCGCCCCGTCCCCGACGAGCGCGATCGCCGGCCGGTCCGGGTGCGCGAACTTCGCGCCGATCACGTACGGCACCCCGCAGCCCATCGTCGCCAGCGTGCCGGAGAGCGAACCGCGCATGCCCGGCCGCATGGTCAGGTGCCGCGCGTACCAGTTGGCCGTCGAACCCGAGTCGGACGTCACGATCGCGTTGTCCGGCAGCAGCGGGTCCAGGGCGCGGGCCACGTACTCCGGGTTGATCGGATGGGCGTCGAGGCCCGCCCGGCGCTCCATGACCTGGTGCCAGCGCGTCACGTTGTCGCACACCGTGTCGTACCACTCGCGCCCGCGGCCCCCCTCGATCAGCGGGATCAGCCGCTCCAGGGTGGCCTTCGCGTCGCCGACCAGGTTCACCTCGTACGGGTAGCGCATCCCGACCATGTGCGGATCGATGTCGATCTGCACGCCCCGCGCCTTGCCGAACTCCGGCAGGAACTGGGTGTACGGGAACGACGACCCGATGGTGAGCAGCGTGTCGCAGTCCCGCATCAGCTCGTACGACGGGCGGGTGCCCAGCAGGCCGATCGAGCCGGTGACGTACGGCAGTTCGTCGCTGAGGACGTCCTTGCCGAGCAGCGCCTTGGCGACGCCCGCGCCGAGCAGCTCGGCGATCCGCTCCACCTCGGCCCGCGCCCCGGCCGCGCCCTGACCGACCAGGATCGCCACCTTGTCACCGGTGTTGAGGATCTCCGCGGCCCGCCGCACCGCGTCGTCGGACGGAACCGCCGTCCACGAACTGCGGTCCAGGCTGGAGGGGACCATCTTGAACTCGTGCGTCGGCGGCGAGTAGTCCAGCTCCTGCACGTCGCCCGGGATGATGACCGCGGTCGGGCAACGGCGGGCGTACGCGGTGCGGATCGCCCGGTCCAGCACGTTCGGCAGCTGCTCCGGCACCGTCACCGTCTCCACGAAATCGGAGGCGACGTCCTTGTACAGCGTGTGCAGGTCCACTTCCTGCTGGTAGGAGCCGCCCATCGCGGTGCGGTGGGTCTGGCCGACGATGGCCAGCACCGGGACGTGGTCCAGCTTGGCGTCGTACAGGCCGTTCAGCAGGTGGATCGCGCCCGGCCCCGACGTCGCGGCGCACACTCCGAGACGGCCGCTGAACTTGGCGTAACCGACCGCCTGGAACGCGGACATCTCCTCGTGCCGCGACTGCACGAAACGTGGCTCGTTCTCGGCCCGGCCCCATGCGGCGAGCAGTCCGTTGATCCCGTCGCCCGGATAGCCGAAGACCTGCTCCACCCCCCACTCGCGCAGCCTCTGCAGGACGTGGTCGGCGACCTTGGTGCTCATGTACGACCTCCCGGACGTATGGGGACAGAGCCAGCAGTACGAGTCACCCTGCGCGACGGCGGAAAACCTGGCCGGGTTTGCGGGCGGGGGCCGGGGGCAGGCGCACCTCAGTGCTTCGGACAGGAGGCACGCCCGTGGGAGCGGCGCAGCGCGCCGTCACCGGCGCCCCTGGTCCGCACGTCGACGCGCTCCCACGGTGACTGTCCAACCCAGAGCACCCCCAAGGGAATTGCGACGCATCATGCCGACCCGAACCAGCGCGAAGCAGCACCCGCACGACGACGCCCCCGACACCGCCGAGGCCTTCCGCAGGCTCACCTCGATGCCCGCCGGCCCGGAGCGCGACGCGCTCCGCGACGAGATCGTCGAGGCCTGGCTGCCCATGGCGGACCGCCTCGCCGGACGCTTCCGCAGCCGCGGCGAGAGCTTCGAGGACCTGCGGCAGGTCGCGGCCCTCGGCCTGGTCAAGGCCGTCGACCGGTACGATCCCGCGCGCGGCAACGCGTTCGAGAGCTACGCCGTGCCGACCATCACCGGCGAGATCAAGCGGCACTTCCGCGACCACATGTGGACCCTGCACGTACCCCGTCGCGTCCAGGACCTGCGCAACCGCGTGCGCTTCGCCTCCCAGGACCTGTCCCAGACCATCTCCGGCCGCAGGCCGACGGTGGCCGAGATCGCCGCGCACGCGAAGATGAGCGAGGAGGACGTCCAGGTGGGCCTGGAGGCGCTGGAGAGCTTCACGGCGCTGTCCCTGGACGCGGAGCTGCCCGGCAGCGAGGACGGGTACTCGCTCAGTGACGCGCTGGGGTCCCCCGACCCGGCGCTGGACACGGTGGTGGACCGGGAGGCCGTGAAGTCGCGGCTGGCGGCGCTGCCGGAGCGCGAGCGGGCGATCCTGTACATGCGGTTCTTCTCCGACATGACCCAGAGCCGGATCGCCGAGGAGCTGGGGATCTCGCAGATGCACGTGTCCCGGCTGATCAGCCGGTGCTGCGGGCGGGTGCGGGAGCAGGTGATGCGGGACGTGGCGTAGGGCCGTAAGGGGGTTCCGGCGGTTGCGCGGGTGCGGGTCGTTCGTGGCCGGTCGCGCAGTTCCCCGCGCCCCTGGGTTTCCCCGCGTTCACCCGGTTGGCGGGTGCTGTCCCGCTAATGGGGCCCGGTCTCGCGCGGGCCCGTCGCGGGCGGGCTGTCATGGCAGAGGGGCATGACGACCGAAGGAGTCCCCTCCATGCGCCGTACCCTCCACGCCCTGTCCGTGGCCGTCCTCACCGGGTCCGCCCTGGTGGGCTTCGCACCGGCCGTCCTCGCCGAACCCGCCGCCGAGGTCGCTCCCGCCACCGTCGAGCCCGGCGGCACGCTCACCGTCTCCGTCAGCTGTGATCCGACCGGCGGACCGCCCCCCGACACCATGGACGCCACCTCCCAGGCCTTCGACGAGGGGACCGTCCCGCTGCGCCGGGTCACCGGCAACGACGACGAGGTGTCCGGCCCGGCCTACCGCGGCACGGCCAGGATCGCCTCCGCCGAGAACTTCGAGGGCGATCCCGACGCCGGGGGCGAGGACTCCGCGTGGACCGTGGACGGGACCTGCCCGGCCGCGCCCGGCGGGGAGGGCAAGGAGTGGAGCGCGACGTTCACCGTGGCCCACGGTTCCGGCCCCCACAAGCCGTCCCACGGGCCCACCCACAAGCCCCCGCACAAGCCGGACAAGCCCTGCCCCGAGCCCCCGCACCACAGCGACCCGCACCACAGCGACCCGCACCACTCCGACCCGCAGCACCCCGAACCGCACCACACCGACTGCGGCGCGGCGGTCGTCCAGCGCGGGGTGCGGGCCGGTGACGGCGGTGCCTTCACCGACTCCGTGCCGGCCCTGGTCGCCGGCGGGGTGCTGATCGCGGGCGCGTTCGGCGCCGCCGTGCACCGGCTGCGCAACCGGGAGACCGACATGTACCGCTGACCCCGGCGGGCACCGGCGCCCCGCACGCCCCCCGTTTCCCCGGCCCGGCCCACTCATGCTGTGACCGTCACGACCCGGCCGGGTGCCCATGGGGCGGGGGCACCCTGGGTACTCAGTGGCCGAGGGCACGAGTCGCACCGTACGGAGCACCGGGCAGCGGACGGCGCACGCGCCGTAGGCGACAGGACACGGCGGCACCAGGCACAGCGGAGGTACGGATGCGGCGGACGGACCCGGTAGGTCACGGCCCCGTCCGCTTCGGGCCGCCGCTCCCCGAGGACGGGCTGCCGGTCCTGCCGGAGCTGTCCGCGGTGCTCGCCGCCGCGGCCTCCCGCGGCGACCACGAACCGGTCGGCGGCGGCCTGGCCCTGCGGGAGGCCGCCTGCGGCTACTGGGACCGGCGCGGACTGCACTGCGACCCCGACCGCGTGGCCGCCGGCCCCGGCGCGCCCGCCCTGCTGCTCGCGCTGACCGCCGCCCTCGGCGGCGACGTCCTCGTCCCACGGCCCTGCGCCGCCTGGTGGGCGCCGTACGCGCGCCTGCTGGGACGCCCTTCCTTCCACGTGCCGACCCCGCCGGAGAGCGGCGGCGTCCCGGACCCGTACGCCCTGCTGGAGACGGTGCGCCGGGTCCGCGCCGAGGGCGGCGACCCGCGCCTGCTCGTGCTGTCCGTCGCCGACGACCCCACCGCGACCGTCGCCCCGCCCGAGCTGCTGCACGAGACCGTCGAGGCCGCCCAGGGGGAGGGCCTGCACCTGGTCAGCGACGAGACCTGGCGCGACACCCTGCACGACCCGCACGACACCGTGCTGCTCAGCCCCGCCGAGATGCTGCCCGACCGGGTCACCGTCGTCACCGACCTGGCCCGGTGCCCTGCTCCCGCCCGGCTGGCCCGCCGCCGCGGCCCGCTTCCCGGCCGGCGCGGACGCCGACGGCCTCCACGCACGCGTGCTCGACGTCCTC
>JJOH01000006.1 GCA_000696115.1 Streptomyces olindensis | reverse complement strand
GGGGGCGGGGCGTCCGCCGCCGCTGCGGCCGGAGCCGGTGGCGGGCTTGCCGGCCGGGCGGCCGTTGCGGCGGGACTCGATCAGGTGCACCGCCCGCTCGGGCAGCCACGCGGAGGCCGTGCCGCTGTCGTCGGAGCCGGAGCCGAAGAGGTGCGGGGCCAGCTGCGCCTGGAGGTCGGCCGGGTTGGGGCGGGCCGTGGGGTCCATCTGCATGCAGGACTCGATGAGCGGACGCAGCTCGTCCGGGAGTCCTTCGAGGTCCGGGCCCTCGCGCAGCAGCATGAAGACCGTCTCGACCGGGTTGGCGCCGTGGAAGGGCGGGTGGCCGGTGGCGGCGAAGACGAGCATGGAGCCGAGGGAGAAGACGTCGCTCGCGCCGGTGACGCTGCGGGAGTCCTTGGCCTGCTCGGGGGACATGTAGGCGGGCGTGCCGACGGCGACGTTGGTCATCGTCAAACGCGTGTTCGAGACGCCGGACGCGATACCGAAGTCGATCACCCGGGGTCCGTCCTCGACCACGAGGACGTTCGACGGCTTGAGGTCCCGGTGCACCAGCCCGGCCCCGTGGATGGACTGCAGCGCCTCGGCCACGCCCGCCGCGAGCCAGCGCACCGCCTGGGCCGGGAGCGGCCCGCAGTCGTTCACTATCTCTTCCAGGGAGGGCGCGGGGACGTACGCGGTGGCCAGCCACGGCACGGCGGCGCGCGGGTCGGCGTCCACGACGGCGGCCGTGTAGAAGCCGGAGACGGCCCGGGCCGCCTCCACCTCACGCGTGAAGCGGACCCGGAACAGCTGGTCCTCGGCCAGCTCCGTCCGGACGGTCTTGATCGCCACGCGCCGGCCGGACGCCGAGCGCGCGAGATAGACCAGCCCCATGCCGCCGGCACCCAGCCGTCCCAGCACCTCGAACGGCCCGATCCGCCGCGGATCGTGCTGCGTCAGCTGATCCACCACTCTGCCTGCCACCTCCCCGTACGAGCCGCGCCAAGCCACATGTTCCACGCGACCCCGTGCAGCGTCTCACCACCGCACCGCCATGGCGGCACGCACCCCGATTCTTCCTGGCCGGAGCCGTGGTTGCGAACCTGGTGACCATTGGGGTGTCTCGCCATATACAGGGACAAAAGATGACCATAGGGTGCCCGCGGGTGCTTGCTCAGCGGCGCAGCAGCGCGAAGGAGGCCCCCTGATCGTCGGTGACGACGGCGACCGTGCCGTACGACGTCTCGAAGGGCGGGGCCTGGATCCGGCCGCCGAGCCGGGTGACGTCCTCCAGCGCGGCCGGTACGTCCTCGACGGCGAAGTGGACGAGGAAGTGGGGCGGCATCTCGGCCGGGAAGACGTCGGAGACCGGGGCGCGGCCGAAGTCGGGCTCGGCCTCGGGGCCGAACAGGGCCTCCTGGAAGAGATCGCCGTAGAAGGCGTTGGCCGCCTCGGTGTCCCGGGCGTACAGCTCGGCCCAGGCGAAGGTGCCCGGCTCGTGGCGCCTGCCGAAGCCGGGGTGCTCCGTCGGCTGCCACAGGGCGAAGACGGCCCCCTCGGGGTCGGTGACGAGCGCGGTGACGCCCAGTTCGCCGGCCGGCACCGGCGCCGAGACGATCTGCCCGCCGGCGTCCCGGATGCGCCGGGCCAGGGCCGGGGCGTCCGGGGTGGCGAAGTACACCGTCCACACGGTGGGCAGCCGGCCGTCCATCTTGCGGACCAGCGCGGCCACGGGTTCACCGTCCTTCAGCGCCTGCGCGAAGGGGCCGAACCAGTCCTCGAAGGTCCACCCGAAGAGTTCGCCGTAGAACCGCTTGCCCGCCTCCACGTCGGGAAGCTGCGCGTCCACCCAGCAGGGGACGCCCTCTGCGTACACCGATGCCCTGTTTTCGGCCATGCCGCCAACGTAACCGCGAAGGCCGCACCCCGCAGACCAGGCACACCAGCCCCCGCACTCCCTTACACCCCATTTGCAGTCGGCCGAATCGCGCCCCGATCACGCCTCGGTAAGCTGACGGCATGACAGGACAAGTGCGTACCGTCGACGGCCGCGTGGCCGGTAGGCGTGGGCAGGCGACCCGGCAGAAGCTGCTCGACTGCCTCAGCGAGATGCTCAGCTCCTCCCCGTACCGGGACGTCAAAGTCATCGATGTCGCCCGGAAGGCGGGCACTTCGCCCGCGACCTTCTACCAGTACTTCCCGGACGTCGAGGGCGCCGTCCTGGAGATCGCCGAGCAAATGGCGACCGAGGGCGCCGCGTTGACCGAACTCCTTCAGGGCCGTTCCTGGGCCGGGAAGGCCGGCTGGCAGACGGCGCAGGAACTCGTCGACGGGTTCCTGGAGTTCTGGCGCAAGAACGACGCGATCCTCCGGGTCGTGGATCTCGGCGCCGCCGAGGGCGACAAGCGCTTCTACAAGCTCCGCATGAAGATCCTCAACTCGGTGAACAACTCCCTCGCGGACGCCGTCGCCGAGCTCCAGGCCAAGGGCCGGGTCGACAAGGACGTGAACCCGGCGGCCGTCGCCGGTTCGCTGGTCGCGATGCTCGCGGCGGTCGCCTCCCACCAGAAGGGCTTCTCCTCCTGGGGCGTGAAGCAGGCCGAACTGAAGCCGAACCTCGCGCTGTTGGTGCACCTGGGCATCACCGGGAGAAAGCCGACGAAGTAGTAACCGGCCCCGGCGGCCCTTTTCCCTTACCCCAGTCCTGTCTGGCAGGCGGTGGTCCACCCGCGTGGACCACCGCCTGTCGCGCTTTCACCGCGGCACGAGCCGGAACACCCGGATCTCCCGGTCCACCCGCGCCTGGTACGCCGCGTACGGCGGCCAGAACGCCAGTACCGCCTTCCAGGCCGCCGCCCGCTCCTCGCCCTCCAGCAGCCGGGCCGTGACCGGGATGTCCCGGCCCTTGAAGTTGATCTCGGCCTCGGGGTGGACGAGCAGGTTGTGGCTCCAGGCGGGGTGCTCCGGCCGCCCGAAGTTGGACCCGACCAGGATCCAGCCGCGCCCGCCCTCCTCCGGCATGCAGGCCAGCGGCGTACGACGCCGCTGCCCGCTCCTCGCCCCGGTCGAGGTCAGCACCACGCCCGGCAGGAGCTGGGCGCTGAGCAGCACCTTTCCACGCGTGAGCCGGTGCACGGCCCGGTCGAGAGCCGGGACGACGTACGGCGCCACCCGCGCGAAGCCCCGGGTGGAGGACACCTTCTGCACGATCCGCGCGCCCCTCATCGGCCGGCCTCCTCGAAGACGTGCGCCACGTCGGCGGCGTGCGCCCGCAGCCGGTGCGCCGGCCCGAAGAGCAACTCGTCGCCCGCGGCGCGCTTGAAGTACAGGTGGGCCTCGTGCTCCCAGGTGAAACCGATGCCGCCGTGCGACTGGATCCCCTCGGCGGCGGCCTCGCGCAGGGCCTGGAGCGCCTGGGCCAGGGCGGGCCCGCCGGCCGCCTCCCCCCGGGCGGCGGCCCAGGCCGCGTAGTACGCCGCCGAGCGGGCCGCCTGCACCTGGACGTGGACGTCGGCCAGCCGGTGCTTGACCGCCTGGAAGGAGCCGATCGGCCGCCCGAACTGCTCGCGCTGCCGCACGTACTCCACGGTCCGCTCCAGCACCCGGTCGGCGGCCCCGACGGCCTCGGCGGCGAGACAGGCGGCAGCGGTGTCGCCGAGCCGGGCGAGGGCGGCGAGCACGTCGTCGCCGTCCCGCCCCAGCAACTCGGCTTCGACGTCGCGGAATTGGACGCGGGCCTGCGGCCGGGTGGCGTCCAGCGCGGTCTGCCGTACGCGGGTGAGGCCGGGCGCGTCTGCGTGCACGAGGAAGAGCAGGACCCGGGACCGGGCGAACCCTCCGGCGTGCGCGGTGACCACGAGGAGACCGGCACTGTGCCCGTCGAGGACCTGGTCGGCCTGCCCGTACAGCCGCCAGCCGCCCTCCGCCCGCCGGGCCTGCACGCCCCCGGCCCGTCCGCCACCCGCCCAGCCCCCGCCCGGGTCGTGGCCGGTGAGCGCGAGGGCGGTGGCGAGGGCGGGGCCCGGTACGGCGAGGGCGGCGGTCAGTGCGCCGGAGGCGATGCGCGGGAGCAGGGCCGCCCGCTGGGCGTCGGCGCCGAGGGCCAGCAGTAGCGGGGCGGCGAGAACGGCCGTGGCCAGCAGCGGGGAGGGGGCGAGCGCCCGGCCCGTCTCCTCACAGGCCAGGGCCAGCTCCGTCACCGAGCAGCCGACACCGCCGTAGGGCTCGGGGAGGGCCAGGCCGGGCAGGCCGAGTTGTTCGGCGAGGGCGGTCCACAGGGCCGGGTCGTGTCCGGCCGGGGTGTCGACGGCGGCCCGCAGCTCTCCGGGGCCGCACCGCTTGTGGAGCAGGTCGCGCAGGGTGCGGCGGATCTCGTCCTGCTCGGCGGTGAAGCGGGCGTCCATGACCACCTCCGTATCTGACGGTGCGTCATATTAGGGCGGCGGGGCGACGATGCCCAGAGTCCTGCCGCTCCCGCCGGCGGCCATATCTGATGTACCGTCAGATTCATGGTTGCCCGGAGGAAAGTGGCCGTCGTCGGCGTGGCCCTCTCGGACTGCGGCCGCGTGAACGACGCGACCCCGTACGCCCTGCACGCCCAGGCCGCCCGCCGCGCCCTGGCCGACGCGGGCCTGGACCGGTCGCTGGTCGACGGCTTCGCCTCGGCGGGCCTGGGCACCCTCGCCCCCGTCGAGGTCGCCGAGTACCTGGGACTGCGCCCCACCTGGGTCGACTCCACCTCGGTCGGCGGCTCCACCTGGGAGGTCATGGCGGCCCACGCGGCGGACGCGATCGCGGCCGGGCACGCGCGCGTGGTGCTGCTCGCCTACGGCTCCACGGCCCGGGCGGACATCAGGGCGGGCCGTCGCACCGGGACGCTGTCCTTCGGCGCGCGCGGCCCGCTGCAGTTCGAGGCCCCCTACGGCCACACCCTGATCGCCAAGTACGCCATGGCGGCCCGCCGTCACATGATCGAGTACGGCACGACGATCGAACAGCTCGCGGAGGTCGCGGTACAGGCCCGGGCCAACGCGGCCCTGAATCCGGAGGCCATGTCCCGCACCCCGGTCACGGTGGACGAGGTCCTGTCCGGCCCCATGATCGCCGACCCCTTCACCAAGCTGCACTGCTGCCTCCGCTCCGACGGCGGGGCCGCGGTGCTGCTGGCGGCGGAGGAGTACGTACGGGACTGCCGCACCTCGCCGGTGTGGGTGCTGGGGAGCGGGGAGTCCGTCTCGCACGCGGCGATGTCCGAGTGGCCGGACTTCACGGTGTCCCCGGCGGCGGTGAGCGGACGGCTGGCGTTCGCCCGGGCGGGAGTGCGGCCGACGGAGGTCGACTTCGCCGAGATCTACGACGCCTTCACCTACATGACCCTGGTGACGCTGGAGGACCTCGGCTTCTGCGGGAAGGGCGAGGGCGGGGCGTTCGTGGAGAAGGGGCGGCTGCGGGTCGAGGGCGGCGCGCTGCCGGTGAACACCGACGGGGGCGGGCTGTCGGCCCAGCACCCCGGCATGCGGGGGCTGTTCCTGCTGGTGGAGGCGGTGCGGCAGCTGCGCGGGGAATGCGGACAGCGGCAGGTGCGGCGGAGGGGCGGCGCGCTGCCACGGCTGGCCGTCGCCTCCGGCACGGGGGGCTGGTTCTGCTCGTCGGGGACGGTGGTGCTGGCGGCGGGGTGAGACCCGTCTGCGGACGAACCAGCACATACCCTCACTGGTCGTAGCCGGTCGGGAGATGGGCTCAGGGACGAAACCACAAGATCGGCAGGGGCTTCCGGTTCGGGCGGCGGATGGGGACCCTGGTCCGGCGGCCCCGAGGTCCGGGCCGCATCCCCCGGCGCGAAGGAGCCCCGCCATGGACGGCTGGTACGTGGACGACCGTTGCTTCAACTGCGACGCGGCCCGGCAACTGGCACCCGAGCTGATCACCGAACGGGAGGGACGGTCGCGGATCCTGCGGCAACCCGAGGACACCGCGGAGGAACGGCGGTTACACGCGGCCGCGTTCTCCTGCCCCACCCGCTCCATCCGCCCGGCATCGGGCCGCCCCGACCCGTCGCTGGACCCGTTCCCGATGCCCCTGGACGACGGTGTGCTGCTGTGCGGCCACAACTCCGCCCACACCGCCGGAGCCAACTCCTACCTGCTCACACGCCCGTCCGGCACGGCCATGATGATCGACACCCCGCGCTGGAGCCGTGACCTCGCGGCCCGGTACGAGGCGGCCGGCGGCCCCGTCACCGACGTCCTGCTCACCCACCGCGACCACGCCGCGCACGGCCGCCGTTACGCGGACCACTTCGGCGCCCGGCTGTGGATCCACGAGGGCGACCTGGACGCCGCGCCGGACGCGGACCGGGTGCTGCGCGGGACGGAGCCGCAGGACATCGGCGACGGCGTCACCGCGTATCCGCTGCCCGGCCACACCCGGGGCTCCGTGCTCTACCTCGCGGACGACCGGTACTGCTTCAGCGGCGACAGCTTCTACTGGTCGCGCACGACCGGCGATCTGGAAGTAGCGGAGAGCGTGACCTGGTACTCCGTCGAGGAACTGGCCCGCTCCCTGGCCGGGGTGGCCGGACGGCTGCGCTTCGAGTGGCTGCTGCCGGGCCACGGCGACCGGCGCCGCCTGCCCGTGGAGGAGATGTCCGGGCGGCTGCGGTCCCTGGCGGAACGGACCCGGCGGCTGCGGCCGCGGCCGGTCGACTTCACGGCGGTCCGCTGGTGAACCCGCACGAGGCCGGGGAACACCCGCCCCCGGCACGGGCGTTGTGATGCTCCGCACACCGACCGCCCCGTTCGAAGGAGACCGGAATGGCCCTGACCCGCGAAGAGCGTGAACAGTTCCTTGCCGAGCCGCACATCGCGGCCCTCGCGGTCGACGCCGGAGCGGGCCGGGCCCCGCTCACGGTGCCGATCTGGTACCAGTACGAGCCCGGCGGCGACATCTGGATCATGACCGGCCTCGACTCCCGCAAGTACGAGCTGATCAAAGCGGCGGGCCGGTTCTCCCTGATGGTCGACCGGCTCGAACCGACGATCCGCTACGTGTCGGTCGAGGGCCCGGTCGTCGACACGGCCCCCGCCACCCTCGACCAGCTCCGGGAGCTGTCGGCGCGCTACCTGCCGGCTGAGAAGGTCGACGGCTATGTGGACTTCGCCTCGAAGAACCACGGTGAGCAACTGGTGCTGCGCATGCGGCCGGAGCGGTGGGTGTCGTCGGACCTGGGGCAGGTGTGAGCCCCTGGCGCCACCGCCACCGCCACCGCCACCGGTGACAATCGGGGCATGGCAACCGATCTTCACGCGCTGCTGAGGTCCCTGCGGGTCTGGGACCCGGAGATCACGCACCTCCCGCCCCTCGACCCGGCCACCGCCCCCGCCGCTCCCCTGCCCCTGTTCACCGAGTGGTTCGCGGCGGCGGTGGCGGCCGGGCAGACCGAGCCGCACACGATGTCCCTGGCCACCTCGGACGAGTCGGGCCTGCCCGACGTGCGGATCGTGATGCTGCACGGCGCGGACGAGACGGGCTGGTCCTTCGCGTCCCACGCGGGCAGCCGCAAGGGCCACCACCTCGCCGCCCGCCCGTACGCCGCGCTCGGCTTCTACTGGCCGGTGCTGGGCCGCCAGGTCCGGGTGCGCGGCCCCGTCTCGGCCGCCCCCTCCGAGGAGTCCCAGGGCGACCTCCACGCCCGCTCGACGGGTGCGCTGGCGGCGGCGCTGACCGGGAGGCAGAGCGAGGTCCTGGAGTCGCTGGACGACCTGGCCCGGGCCTCGGAGTCGGCGTGGGAGCGGGCGTCCCGGGAGCCTCGGGCGCCGGTGCCGTCCTGGACGCTGTACCGGCTGCGGGCCGAGGAGGTCGAGTTCTTCCAGGGCGACGAACGGCGCCGGCACGTCCGGCTCCGCTACCGGCGTGACGGGGAGGGCTGGGCGCGGGAGCTTCTGTGGCCCTGAACAGGCTTCTGACGTACGCGGACCACCGACTTCGGGCCTACGCCTCTGGGCCGGTCGCGGCTGGGCCCGCGGCCTGATCCACCGTCCCCTGACGCCGGTTAGCGTCACAGCATGCGAATCGGACTACTCGGCACCGGACATGTCGCCCGCGCACTGGCCCAGGGCTGGAGCGCGGCCGGACACGACGTACTCCTCGGCTCCCGCCGGCCTGCGGAGCGGACCGGCCTGGGCCTGCCCGTGGCGGGCCTGGGCGAGACGGCGGCACACGCCGAGGTGCTGGTCAACGCCACCCCGGGCAACGTCTCCCTGGACCTGCTCCGCTCCCTCGGGGCACCGGCGCTGGCCGGCACCGTGCTCGTCGACGTGGGCGTCGGCCTCTCCGACGACTACACCGAGCTCTCCCACCCCAACAGCAGCCTGGCCGAACAGATCCAGGAGGCCTTCCCGCAAACGCCCGTCGTCAAGACGCTGTGCACCATGGACTCGACCGCGATGATCGCCCCGGGCAGCCTGGACGGCCCGAGCACCGTCTTCCTCTCCGGCGACGACGCCGAGGCCAAGCGCACCACCGGCCGGCTGCTCACCGACCTCGGCTGGCCCGAGTCGTCCCAGCTGGACATCGGCGGCATCACCACGGCACGCGGCCAGGAGCACTTCGCCCTGCTCTTCATGGGCATCGCGAACGGCCTCGGATCCCACACGTTCAACATCAAGGTCGTCCCCCGAACCACCGCCTGACGCCCCGGCCTACGCGAAGTCGTGGACCGCGAAGTCCGCGACCGGCCGGTACCCGATCCGCTGGTACAGGCCGTTACTGGTCGGGTTCGCCAGGTCCGTGAAGAGGACCACCTCCTTCGCCCCGGCGGCACGGGCGGCGCGGCTGACCTCGGCCGTCACGGCACCGGCGTAGCCCCGGCCGCGGAGGTGGGGCGGGGTGTAGACCGCGGCGACGCGCACCTGGCCGGCGACCCGGGGGCTGGTGCCGGCCATGGCGACGGGTGTGCCGTCGGGGGCCTCCCAGAAGGTGATGGTGCCGGTCTCGATCCGGGCGTCCGCCCACTCGGCGGAGTCCCGTACCGTGCCCAGGCCGACGGCGGCGCTGAACTCGTCGTGCCAGCGGATGAGCTGCTCGCGGTCCGCCGCGCCGGCGACCCGGGGCCCGCCGGGCGGTACGGGCCCGGGCGCCGTCAGGGTGCCGAGCCGGTAGAGGCGTTGCCGCTGTCTCGGCGTCGCGGTGACGCCCGTGTGCCGCCGCCAGGCGTCGGTGAAGGCGGCGGCGGTGTCGTCGGGGGCGTTCACGCCGGGCAGGCGTTGTCCGAGGGCGGCCAGTCGCGCGGCGAGGGCGACGGCCTCCTCGGCGGTGAGAGCGGTGAGATTCAGCCAGTGCGGCGGCGTGCGGAAGAGGGCCGCCCGGACCGCCCCGTCGTGCTCCAGCACACCGAACTCCGGTGGCTCGTCGCCGTAGACGCGCGGCCCGCGCGTGCGCAGCGTCTCCGTGACGGTCAGCGGGACGGTGTGCAGCGCCGGCCGGGAGCGCAGGAAGCCGCCCGCGCGGGCGAGGAAGTCGTCGAGGTCTCGGGTGAAGTGCCACGTGCCGGTGTCCATGCCTCATCCTGCCGCCGTCCCTCGTTCCGGCGCCCCGGATTTACGGGCGGCTCCGACGGCTCACTTGTCGCTGTCCCCGGTGAGGGTGTGGGCCACGAGGGCGTTGGCGTGGCCGTGCCCCAAACCGTGCTCGGACTTGAGCCAGTCGACGAGCTCCCTGTGCCGGGTCAGCGGCGAGGTGCGGATGAGCGTCTTCCAGTCGGCGATCGGCCGGCCGTACTTCTTCTCGATGGAGGGGAAGTAGCTCCCCGGGCTCTCAGGGCCCCGTCGGCTCCGGATCCGTCGACAGCCGGGCGTGCAGGTGAGCGTCCCGGAACGCGTCGTGCCGGCCTTCCGCGAAGATCGCCCCGCGCAGGGTGCCCTCGTAGGGGAAACCGCAGCGCTCCGCGATCCGGCACGACACGTCGTGGCCGACCGCGTGGTCCAGCTCCAGCCGGTGCAGGCCCAGTTCTGCGAAGGCCCAGCGGGCGGCGAGCAGGAGCGCCCGGGTGGCGACGCCCTGGCCGCGGGCCTCGGGGAGCACCCAGTAGCCGACGCGGGCGACCTTCAGGTGGTACTTGATCTCGTTGACGCCGATGTGGCCCAGTGCCGTGTCGCTGTGCGCGTCGGCGATCCGGAACGACAGCGACGTGCCCTCAGCGGCGCTCTGCTCCCGCGCGAGGAGCGATTCCCGGGCGCTCCTGCGGTCGTCGACCGGCCGCAGCGGGGTGTTCCAGCGGCGGAACTCCGGGTCCCGCATGCCGCGCAGCCACGTGTCGACGTCGGAGCCGGACCCGGCGTCCCAGGGGCGCAGGCGCAGGCCGTGGCCGTGGAGTTCCGGGAAAGGGTCGGTGGGGGCGTGGTCACGTATGGGGGCCATGGGGTCATTCAAGCGCGTGGGGCTGTGCGGTTCACCCGCACGTGGGGCTGTGCCGTTCACCCGCCCGGTGGCGTGCGGCCACCCTCCCCGCCCGCAGCGGGCCGGAACACCGGGATCCCGTCCCGGAACGTCACCTCCAGATCCGCCCCGGCCGACAGATCCGCTGCCGGCCCCTCAGCCGCCGGACCCCCCACCCCGACCAGTTCCGTCATCATCCGTGGCCCCTCGGCCAGGTCCACCACGGCGGCGACGTACGGCGTGCGGTCCGCGAAGGGCGGCAGGTCGTTGCGGTGGACGACGGACCAGGTGTAGAGGGTGGCCCGGCCGCTCGCCGTCTCCCAGGCGACGTCCTCGCTCCAGCAGCGCGGGCAGAACTCGCGGGGGTAGTGGTGGGCCCGGCCGCAGGCCCGGCAGCGGCGGATCAGCAGCCTGCCCTCGGCGGCCGCGTCCCAGTACGTCCGGGTGAAGGCGTCGGCCTCGGGCAGGTCGTGGCGGCCGGCCATCAGAACAGTCCCCCGGTCATCAGAACAGCCCCAGCGCGCTGTCCAGCGACCACGTCTGCCAGGACATCCCGAACAGTGCCACCACCGACATCAGCGCCATCATCGAGTTCTGCCCCTGCTCGGCGACATCGTGGATCATGAGCGTGAAGTAGAGGGCGTTGAGGAGGAACCCGCCGGCCAGGGCGATCGGCGTCAGGAACCCGGTGATCAGACCGAGGCCGAGGACGAGTTCCGCGTAGACGACGACGTACGCCATCACACGCGGGTGCGGCGCGACGGCCACCCGGAAGCCCGAACGGACGGCGCTCCAGCGGTGCTCGGCGGCGATCCCGGCCGCCCACGCGATGCCCGTCCCGCGCTCGAACCAGGCCGTGCGGTCCTTGTGCCGCCAGCTC
Organism: Streptomyces olindensis; assembly: GCA_000696115.1. GTDB lineage: Bacteria > Actinomycetota > Actinomycetes > Streptomycetales > Streptomycetaceae > Streptomyces > Streptomyces olindensis. Next base: position 276,183 of record JJOH01000006.1, on the reverse strand, counting down.
TCCAGCCACCACAGCCCGAGCCCGATCCGCAGCACGGCCAGCCATTCCGCTCCGGTGAGCCAGATCGAGTCCATGGGTGCTCCCGCGCCGCCGCCCGACATCGAACCTGACGGTACGTCAGATGCGAGCGCCGCAACAAGACCCGGGATCGGCCGCGGGTAGCCCCGGGTCAGGAATGATCACCGGCTCGCCACAACCAGGCCCATCGCGCCACCATCCCCACCCCCTCCCCCTACAGCCGTGATCAATCCGAAACCAATTCCGGTCTTGACCGAGACCCATCAATCGGGTGCGTGATTACGCTCCCGCTCATGGCCGACTCCACTCCCCCCACACACTCCTCCGCACAGCCCCCACCCGACCGCCCCGTCTACGTCATCGGCGGCGGCCCCGGCGGACTCTCCGCCGCGTACGCGCTGCGCGCCCGGGGCATACGGGCCGTCGTCCTGGAGAAGTCCGACCGTGTCGGGGCGTCCTGGCGCCGCCACTACGACCGGCTGCACCTGCACACCACCCGCCGCCTGTCGGCCCTGCCCGGGCTGCCGATGCCCCGCCGGTTCGGACGGTGGGTGTCCCGTGACGACGTGGTGCGGTACCTGGAGAAGTACGCCGAGCACCACCGCCTGGAGATCGTCACCGGCGTCGAGGTGTCCCGCGTCGAGCGCGCGCCCGACGGCACGGGCTGGCTGCTGCACGCCACCGGCGGCCGTGAGCTGACCGGCGCCGCGGTGGTCGTCGCGACCGGCTACAACCACACCCCGCGCCTGCCCGACTGGCCCGGCCGCTCCGCCTTCACCGGCGAGTTCCTGCACGCCGGCGAGTACCGCAACGGAAAGCCGTACGCGGGCCGGGACGTCCTCGTCGTCGGCGTCGGCAACACCGGTGCCGAGATCGCCGTGGACCTCGTGGAGCACGGCGCCTCCCGGGTCCGGCTGGCCGTGCGCACCGCCCCCCACATCGTGCGCCGCTCGACCGCCGGCTGGGCCGCCCAGTACAGCGGCATCCTGGTCCGCCGGCTGCCGGTCGGCCTCGTCGACCGGCTCTCCCGGGCGCAGGCGAAGGTGGCCCTGCCCGACCTGTCGGCGCACGGACTGCCGCGCCCCGACACGGGGCTGTACAGCAGGGTGAAGCAGGGGGCGATCCCGGTGCAGGACGTCGGTCTGATCGACGCCGTGCGCAAGGGCAGGGTGGAGATCGTGGCCGCCGTCGACGGCTTCGAGGACGGCGGCAAGGTCCTCCTCGCCGACGGCACCCGCGTCTCCCCGGACGCCGTGATCGCCGCCACCGGGTACGTCCGCGCCCTGGAGGGCCTGGTCGGTCACCTCGACGTGCTGGACACCGGCGGCAGGCCCGTCGTCCACGGCGCCCGCAGCCCGAGGACCGCCCCCGGCCTGTACTTCACCGGCTTCACCAACCCCATCAGCGGCAACCTCCGCGAGATGGCGATCGACGCGGTACGGATCGCGAAGGCCATCGCCCGGGACGGCTCGGGGAGGGTGTCCCGGCTGCCGGGTTAGACCGCCGGGACGGACTGTCCCGGCTGCCGGGTTAGACCGCCGGGGCGGATCGTTCGACGTGCCCGACCCGCCCGGCCTCCAGCGCCGTCACTCCCCCTCCGCCCACCGGCCCGGAGGGTGGTCGGGGAGCGTCAGGGCCGCCGCCAGGCCGTAGTGGTCGCTCGCGTGCACGCCGTCCACCGGCTCGACCAGGACCCGCTCGCAGGAGGAGACGCGCAGGGTCGGGCCATGGGGGCCGCACCGGACCAGGATGTAGTCGATGCGGCGGTCCGACGTCTCGGGCATGTCGCCCTGCCGTACGAGCGGGTTGCCGGGACTGAACGTGGGACCCGGCTCCCCGGGTCGCACGGCCGACCAGGCGTCCTGGAAGCAGACGCTCGTCCCGTCGAGGGACTGCAGCCCCTGGAGGAACCGCAGGCTGGCGGCGTGCGGCTCGGCGTCGAAGTCACCGAGCACGACCGCGTGCCGCATGCGGCGTTCGGCGACGGCCCTCTCGACGAGGCGGGCGGTGGCGAGAGCCTGCAACTCCCGTTCGCGCTCGTAGCCGTAGGGCCAGCTCGGCTTGTGGTGCACCACGAGGACCGGGCCGAGGGGTTCCGGAAGCGGCAGCTCGGCGGCGACGACCCCGCACCAACTGGTGTGTACCGTGCGCCGGGTCACCTCCAGCGTGTCCGCCCACGTCCGCTCGAAGGGACGGCGTGCCGCCAGCACGGCTCCCACGCCGTCGGCGGACCACCGAGGATGCGGAACCACCTGCCACCCCGCGTCGACGAGGGCTGCCGCGTCCGCGCGGGTGACTTCCTGGAGCGCCAGCACGTCCGGGTCCCGGCGCCGCAGCTCCCGCACCAGGACCGCCCGGCGACGCGGCCCGTCGGCGTACCGCGGCGCCAGCACGTTCATGGTCATCAAGCGCAGGACGGGGGTCGGCTCGCTCATGGTCCCAGGGTGACACGACGAACTTAGGTCGGTCCCGACCATTCCTGATGCTCAGTCAGCTCCGATAATCTGACAGAGCGTCAGTTAGCGGCTGTCTCACAGGAGCGGGCGGAACGATGCTTGGATCGACCCACGGCACCCTCACCACCGACTCCCGCCGCGCCCGGGCCATCGCCTGTGGTGAGCGGTCCGGGCCCACCGTGCACGGCAGGCCGGCCCAGGTGGGCGACATCGACGTCAGCGGGCGCCCCCTGCACGCCGATGTCCCCGATCTGGACCGTTTCTTCCGACCCCACTCCCTCGCCGTGATCGGCGCCTCGGACACCGAGGGGCAACCCCGCACCGGCATCACCCGCCAACTGGCCGACTGGGCCGAGCGGGTCGGCGCCCGGCTGTATCCCGTGCATCCGAGCCGGCCGGCCGTCTTCGGCATCCCCTGCGTCCCGTCCGTGGCCGACCTGCCCGAGCAGGTCGACCTGGCGGTCGTCCTCGTCGGTGACCCCCTGCCGGTGGTGGAGGAACTGGCCGATGCCAAGGCGCGGTTCGCCGTCGTCTTCGCCTCCGGGTTCGCCGAGACGGGTCCGGAGGGGGAGGCCGCCCAGCGGCGACTGGCCGCCGCCGTCGAGCGGTCCGGGCTGCGGCTGCTGGGGCCGAACACCAACCTCAACGCCTTCGAGCGGTTCCGTGACGACCTCCAGGGCCCGGCGATCGCGCTGATCACCCAGTCCGGCCACCAGGGCCGCCCCGTCTTCGCCCTCCAGGAACTCGGCATCCGCCTCTCGCACTGGGCACCCACCGGCAACGAGGCCGACCTGGAGACCGCCGACTTCCTCTCCTACTTCGCCGAGCGGCCCGAGGTCGGCGCCATCGCCTGCTACCTGGAGGGGCTGAAGGACGGCCGCTCCTTCCTGCTCGCCGCCGACCGGGCCGCCCGGCGTGGCGTGCCGGTCGTCGCGGTCAAGGTCGGCCGCACCGAGACCGGCGCCCGCACGGCCGCCTCCCACACCGGCAAGCTGACCGGCGCGGACGCGGTGGTGGACGCGGCGTTCCGGCAGTTCGGGGTGATCCGCGTCGACGGCCTCGACGAACTCCAGGACACGGCGGCCCTGCTGGCCCGGGCGCGCCCGCCGCGCGCCGACGGGGTCGTCGTCTACTCGATCTCGGGCGGCACGGGCGCGCACGTCGCCGACCTGGCGACCGAGGCGGGCCTGCGGCTGCCCGTGCTGTCCGAGGCCAGGCAGGCCCGGCTGCACCAGTGGATACCCGGGTACCTCAACGTCGCCAACCCCGTGGACAACGGCGGGCATCCGGTCGGGGACGAACGCGGCCGGAAGATCATCGACGCGATCCTCGACGACCCGGAGGTGGGCGTACTGATCTGCCCGATCACCGGGCCCTTCCCTCCGCTCAGCGACCGGCTCGTCCGGGACCTGGTCGACGCGGCCGAGCGGACCGACAAGCTGGTGTGCGTGGTGTGGGGGTCGCCGGTCGGCACCGAGCCGGCCTACCGCGAGGTGCTGCTCGGTTCCTCGCGCGTGGCCACCTTCCGCACGGTCGGCAACTGCCTCACGGCCGTCCGCGCCCACCTCGCCCACCACCGCTTCACGACCGCCTACCGATCCCCCTTCGACGAGGCCCCGCGCACCCCCTCGCCGTCCTACCGCAAGGCGCAGGCACTCCTGCGACCCGGGCAGCAGCTGAGCGAGCACGCGGCGAAGCAGCTGCTGCGGGCGTACGGCATTCGGGTACCGCGCGAGCAGCTGGTGACCAGCGCGGCGGCGGCCGTACGCGCCGCCGGACTGGTCGGCTACCCGGTCGTCATGAAGGCCTCGGGTGCCCGGATCGCCCACAAGACCGAGCTGGGATTGGTGAAGATCGGGCTGACCTCGGCCAGCCAGGTCCGCGACGCCTACCGCGAGCTGACCGACATCGCCCGCTACGAGGACGTCCCGCTGGACGGCGTCCTGGTCTGCCAGATGGTCGAGCAGGGCGTCGAGACGGTCGTCGGGGTCAGCCACGACGACCTGTTCGGCCCGACCGTGACCGTCGGACTCGGCGGCGTCCTGGTCGAGGTGCTGCGCGACACCGCGGTGGGCATACCGCCCTTCGGCGAGGAACAGGCCCGGGACATGCTCGCCGGGCTGCGCGGGCGGGCCCTGCTCGACGGGGTCCGGGGCCGCCCGCCGGCCGACCAGGACGCCCTCGTCGAGGTCGTCCTGCGCGTGCAGCGCATGGCGCTGGAACTCGGGGACCGGCTCGCGGAGCTGGACATCAACCCGTTGATGGTGCTGCCGCAGGGGCAGGGCGCCGTGGCACTGGACGCGCTGGCGGTGTGCGGCTGATGACGGAACCCGACGTGCTGCACACCACCGGCGACCACGTCCTCACCCTCACCCTCAACCGGCCCGAGTCCCTCAACGCCCTCACCCCCGACCAGCGCGAACGCGTCATCGGCCTGCTGTCCGAGGCCTCCGCCGACCCCGCCGTACGCGCCGTCGTCCTCACGGGCACGGGCCGCGGTTTCTGCGCGGGCGCGGACCTGCGGGGCGCGGGCACGGCCACGGCCGCGGGCGAGCGGATCGCCGGGGACGTCGCACGCACCCTGCGCACCGGCGCCCAGCGTCTGATCGCGGCCGTACTGGACTGCGAGAAACCGGTGATCGCGGCGGTCAACGGCACGGCGGCCGGGCTCGGCGCGCACCTCGCGTTCGCCTGCGACCTGGTCCTCGCGGCCGAGTCCGCCCGCTTCATCGAGGTGTTCGTACGGCGCGGCCTGGTCCCCGACGCGGGCGGCGCCTACCTGCTCCCCCGCCTCGTCGGCCCGCAGCGCGCCAAGGAGCTGATGTTCTTCGGCGACGCCCTGACCGCGGCGGACGCCGAACGCCTCGGTCTGGTCAACCGGGTCGTCCCCGACGAGGACCTGGACAAGACGGCCCGTGCGTGGGCGGACCGCCTCGCCACCGGCCCGACGCGCGCCCTCGCCCTCACCAAGCAGCTGGTCAACGCCTCCCTCGACACCGACCGCGGCACCGCCTTCGCCGCCGAGGCCGCCGCACAGGAGATCAATATGACGACGTCGGACGCGCGGGAGGGCGTACGGAGCTTCGTGGAGCGACGGAGCCCGGCGTTCCGGGGCCACTGACCCGACCCGCCACACCCCTTCCTATCTGACAATGCGTCAGAAACAATGGGGAATGTGATGGGACAAGCAGGCATGGCCGAGGCCGCCGTCCGCTACCTCAGGCAGGTCCGCACCGCCGCCCCGCAGCCCGTCGAGCCGCTGCCGCGCCCCGAGTTGCGGTGCGTCGGCGACGACGAGCGCGCGCCCCTGGACCCGCGTGAGTTCCGCCGCGTCCTCGGCACCTTCGCGACGGGCGTGACGGTGATCACCGCCCCACCCGCCACTCCCGCCGACTCCCCCGCCGGTTTCGCCTGCCAGTCCTTCACCTCCCTCTCCCTCGACCCGCCCCTGGTCGCCTTCATGATCGGCCGTACGTCGACGACCTGGCCGCGCATCGCACGGGCCGGCGTCTTCTGCGTGAACGTCCTGGCCGCCCACCAGGCCGAGCTGTGCCGCGCCTTCGCGGTGAGCGGCGCGGACAAGTTCACGGGCGTGCCGTACGACGCGGCGCCCGTGTCGGGCTCGCCGCGCCTGTCGGGTGCCGTGGCCTGGATCGACTGCGCGATCCACGCCGTCCACACCGGCGGCGACCACCTGATCGTGGTCGGCCGGGTGAACGCCCTCGGCACGGGCGACGATGATGATCAGGACGAACCCCTGCTCTTCCACCGAGGACGCTTCACACGACTGACGGAGCTCTGACCCCGACCGCCCCGTTCCCGGTCAGACGACGGCCAGCCGCCAGAGGGACGTCACCTCGGCGGCCCGAACGGCATGCAGGGGATCGTCGGCATCCCTCGCGCGCGGATGCCGGGGACGCGTGTCCATCCGGTCGACCACGCGCAGCCCCGCCCCCTCCACGGCGGCGAGCAAAGCCTCCCGGCTGCGCAACCCGAGCCGCTCCGCCAGGTCGGACAGCACGAGCCAGCCCTCACCGCCGGGTTCCAGCCGCCCGGCGAGCCCGTCGAGGAAACCGCGGAGCATGCCGCCGCCCGCGTCATAGACCCCGAGGTCGAGATCGGAGGCGGGACGGCCGGGGATCCAGGGCGGGTTGCAGACTACGAGTTGGGCGCGGGGGGCGAGGGCGGGGGTCAGCTCCGGTCCGGGGGCGACGTCGGGGGCGGGGGGAAGCTCCGGCCCGAGGGCGACATCGGGAGCGAGGGTCAACTCCGGCCCGGAGGCGACGTCGAGCCCGGAGGGAGACTCCGGCCTGGGAGGGAACTCCGGGCCTGGAGGGGACTCTGGCCCGCAAGGACACTCCGGCCCGGGATACAACGCGGGCCCGACGACCCGCACCACCCCCACCAACCCCAACCGCCGTACGTTGTCCCGAGCACAGGCACGAGCCCGCGCGCTCACATCCGTCGCCACGACCCGCCGCACACCCCGCCGAGCCAGTACGGCGGCGAGCACACCGGTCCCCGTCCCCAGGTCGAACGCCGTACGCACGGCACCCCCGCACGGCAACGGCGCCCGCGCGACGAGATCGACGTACTCCCCCCTGGTCGGCGCGAACACCCCGTAATGCGGATGGATCCGCGCCCCCAACGCCGGGACGTGCACACCCCTCTCCCGCCACTGCCGGGCACCGACCACCCCCAGCAACTCCGTGAGCGCGACGGCAACGGACCCGTCGGCCGGCCCGTACGCCTCATCACAGGCCCGCCGCACATCAGGCGCCCGGCGCAACGCCAAGGCGTGATCCTCCAACAGAACGATCAACTTGCCGAGCACACGCGCACGATGACCGCGAAACCGACGCTGCGCGTGAAACACCTCGACCGGCGTACCCACAACACCGGGCGCGCTACGACCGACACGACGGTCCATCGCGCGCAGCAACTGCCGGGCGTTGTGGAAGTCCCCGCGCCACAACAACGCGGTGCCCTCACAGGCCAACCGAAAGGCGACAGCCGCCGGCATCCGGTCGTCGGCGACGACGACACGACGGGGCAGGGGCAGCCCGGACTCAGAATGCCAACGGGCGGAACGGGGTTGAGCCTCGACCCAGTGGATCGTGGACACGGCAAACTCCTCGGAAGGCCGAACGCGAACGAACACACGAAGTCACGACGACCACGTCACCGAGGACCATGCCGAGTGTCATCAACGAACCTTCCGAGGCAGCGAGTCAGCTGAACACAGGGGAACCCCCTGCCGCCCAGAATAGTGGCCCGCCTCAGACGCCGGTCACGCCTCGATCACAGCAAGGGCCCGGTCCGTATCCGACAACGCATCCAGCACGGCGTGGGCGCCGGCGGCGCGCAGGTCGCCTGCCGAAGCTCGCCCCGTCGCGACCGCCACCACGCGGACACCGGCCTCCCGCCCTCCTGTGACATCAGCGGGAGTGTCCCCGAGAAACACCGCGCCCTGCGGCGACACCCCCGACCGCTTGAGGGCGGCGCGCAGCAACTCGGGGCGGCCTTCGCCGTCCTCGGCGTACGCGCCGTCGTCGAGACCCATGAACCCGTCCAGGCCGAACACGGCAAGCTTCACCTCGGCGGCCTGCCGGATGTTGCCGGTCACCACCGACTGCCGCACACCCCGGGCGTCGAGGGCGGCGAGCACGGCCGCGGCGCCGGGCAGCGCGTGCCCCCGCTCGCGCAACTCGGCCGCGCGGCGCACATGCAGGGCCCCGAGCGCGTCAGCGAATCGCAGGAACAGACCGCTGCTGTACGGAATGCCGTGCAGTCGTGCGGTCTCACGGAGGATCACCCGCTCCGTCGACCCGGTCACCGACGCCTGCTCCCGCAACACCACACCCGTGACTTGCTCGAACGCCTCACCCCACAGTTCACGGCCGAGCCCACCCGTCGCCATCAGCGTATGGTCGATGTCCCACAGCACCAGCTCCGGCACCGGCGCCTCCTCTCCACGAACAACGCGCCGGTACGCCTGAGCATCACCGCAAGGTCCAAGGGCAGCGAATGGACCATGCGGCTGGCGGCCACCGTCACCATCGAAAACGCATCCTGACCCTCGGAGCAGGCGGCAACATTGCCCGACATGGTCGGCCAGAAGCTCGCCAACCTCGTCCGGCGGCGACTGACCTCCGCACAGGCATGCGTGTTGACGCCTGCGTCATGACCGGGAGTGCCGAACAGCCGCGAGCGCCTTCCCCCAGGGGTAGGCCTCGGGATTCCCCCGCTTCGGGGGATGCGGCTCGTAGCCGTCCGGGCCGTCCAGAACGAGCACGCCCTGCTCGCGGAGCACGGCGATCGAACGCGCCACCGCCGGCTGTGCGCCCTGCGCCTGGTTGAAGTACGGCATCGCGGCTACGGGCACGCCCATGTGCACCGCCTCCGACGGAATGCCGATCGCGAGGGTGTCCGCGATCCCCGCGCCCCACTTGTTCAGCGTGGTGCACGACATGGGCGCCATCAGCATCGCGTCGGCCTTCGGCAGCACGTCCTGCTCCCAGGGCAGCTTGTACCGGGACCGCACCGGGTGCCCCGTCAGCTCGACCAGCTCCTGCATACGCGGCTCCCACCAACTCGCCGCAGCCGGGGTGAGGATCAGACACACGTCCCATCCATCCGCCTGACCGGCACGCACGCCGACGTCGATGTACTGGGCAGGACCTGCGGCGCAGGCGATCAAGTACAGGACCGGTTTCGTCATGCAGGGAGTCCACAGCGTCCGGCCAGCGCACGCAACAGCCCACCAGGGCTGGGGGTCGCACCGACGAGGTCCCTGACCAGGCTCACCGTGTCCGGCCTGCCACGCACCTCCTCGGGTGCCAACTTCTCGGCCTCCAGGAGCTGCCTGGCCGCATCGTCCTTGCGCCGTGTCAGGAGTGAAGCACGTGCCAGGGCCAGGTGGTGTCCGGCCTGGCGCTCCCGGGTCATGCTGCTCAGGGCTGCTGGACTCAACTCGGCAGCGGCTTCGAGCGCCGACCAGCCGTCCTCGAAACGCAGCAGCACGTCCACCCGGTGCAGCCCTACGTTGGTCGGACCGAACATGGTCCAGTCCTCGTTGCGGTCTGCTCCCTGCCGGTCGGCGATGTCGGCGGCTTCGTCCACGAAGGCCGTAGCGGATCGCACCCGAGAGATGGTGCGCTCTTGCCCCGAAACAGCCAGGGCAGCGGACAGATACAGCATGCCGAGAGTCGACAGCCCGAGAGGCCCCCGCTCGACGAGTTCCCCTTCGAGTCGGCGCGCGGCGGCGGTCGCGAACTCCGCGGCTGTCTCCGGCCTTTGTTGGTAAACGAGGCTCTTCGCCACCCTGCGCACGGCGGCGCCGACTTGGACCGGATCACCGGAGCGCTCTGCGGCGACGAGCGCCCGATCCGCGGCGAGGGCGGCTGGGATCGCGGTGACTTCCCCGTACTTGTGCAGGTACGACGTGACCAGTTGGTAGACGCGCGACAGCAATGCCTGCGCTTCGGACCGCGCCCCGACGGGCGCGTCGTGTGCCGTCTTCCCAACACCTGCGATCAAGGGCGGTAACTCGCGGGCGAGCGTGTCGTAGTGGCATGCCTGGAACGCTTCGCAGCAGTAGACCAGACGCCGCTCGAGCACCACCGGCGCGGGCGGCTCAGCGACGAGGTCGGGCCTGTACAGGGCGTCGATGACGCCGAGAACCCCGGCAGGCGGGACAGGGCCGGCGGGTGGTTCGGGCGGGGTATCGGTCAGCAGCTGCTCCAAGGGGATACGTAGGACCTCTGCCGCGCGCACCAGTACAGACAGACGCGGGTCTTGTTGACGTTTGCCGCCTTCGATGTCCTGGACCCAGCGCTTCGTCTGCCCCATCAGCTGACCGAAATCGCTCTGTGTGAAACCGCGCCGTTCTCGCCAATAGGCGATGCGCCGGCCGATCCCAGAATTGTCCATTGCCTGCCCCCGACGCCAAGGCACGCACTGTGCGTGCCCACCTCTGTTGTACCGCGCCCTACGGTCGCCTGCGTGAGACAGAACACACGTGAGTAGGGAGACGCATAATGCCCAACGATCAATGGCATCGAGCCTTGCGGCCCGTCGTAGCCGACGCCGACGTGCTCGTACACCCGGCCGCCGACCGGCGGTTAGCGACCGAACACTGGCTGCTGGCTACCCTGCCCGCGTCGAGCCGCGACCCCGCCCGGCTGGATTGGGAGCAGCACGAGGTGGCGATGCTCCCACTCGGCACGCTGTTCTCCGCAGTACGGATTCCCGGTCGCCTCCTGACCGCCCTGACGAGCAGCACCCATGCGTCCGCACTGGACGAGTTCCTGAGTGACGCCCTCGACGGCGGCCCGGTCATCTGCAATCCGCGTTTCCTCCGGTACTACGCCCTGGTCCCCGCAAGCATGCCGAAAACCTGGCGCGAGGCCGTCGACGACTGGAGAGTGCTGGACGTGGACTGTCTGGGCAACGGCAGCTACCTGGGAGTCCCGAGAGTGGGCAATGTCGAACGCACTCGTACCCCCACTCCTTACTGGTCGGTACCGATGGACTCACCCGCGACGCTGTGCAGGCCCTTGAGGGTCGCCCGGCTGATCGCCGCCGCCCGGCACTGCATGACCACGGAGCCGAGCTCGTGAACGCGGATCCGCAGCCGCTCCCTCCCACCGACGACTCCCCGGAGCAGAAGGCACTCTCCCCGAGGGAGGCCGCGCTCGTGCGCCTGGCAGAGCACTTCCTCGCGTGCCCGATCTGCCGGGCCGTGGACGACGAGGGCGCGAACCTGAACCTTCCCTGCGAGACCGACGACCGACTCCTGAAGGAACTCCGCGCAGCACGCCACACCGACCGCACCGGCCTGCCCCACGACCTGCCCGCCGAGTGAGCCACCCCTACGAATCCCCCCGAGGAGCCCGGCATGGAGAGCACCGTCATCCGCCCCTTCGAGCCCACGGACCTCCCCGGCGCGGCCGCCGCACTCGCAGAGGTGCACGCCACCGACGGATACCCCGTAGAGGGCGTGGCCCATCCGGAAGCCTGGCTGCGGTCGGACCACGTGCTGGCCTCCTGGGTCGCGGCGGTCGGAGGAGACATCGTCGGCCATGTCGCGGTGATGCGCCCCAACGGCGAGGCCGCCGTGTCCCTGTGGGCCGAGAGGTGCGGTGACGATGAGCGGCAGATCGGCGTGCTGGCCCGGCTCTTCGTCGTCCGGCAGGCGCGGAAGCAGGCCCTGGGCGAGCGGTTGGTCAGGACGGCGATGGCGTACGGCGTGCGCCACGGCCGCCGCCTGGTGCTGGACGTCCTGGTCAAGGACACGGCCGCCATCCGCCTCTACGACCGCCTCGGCTGGCTCAGAACCGGCCGGGCCGAGCATCATTTCGGCGCGGGCCGGCACATGGAGGCCATCTGCTATGTCGCTCCCGGCACCTCACGATGTCGCGACGGGGCACTGCCCGGGCCAGGGCAGGGACAGTAACTGCCGGTGAGGGTGGCTGGTTGAGCCAATGGCTCGAAAGGGGCCTGGGTGTCCACCCTTGGACCGAGCGTTCCTCCTGCTGTGGGCGGACGCCTGGGCTGATCCCCGCTTGGAATGCTGTCGATCATGACAAACGGATCGCCCGACCTCACCGGATTCCCCTACCACCGCATGGGCCCCCGCACCGGCCGTCACCGCTGGTGGCGTCCGGTACTCGGCGCCCTGCTGTTCTTCCCGAGCTGGCTCGTGCTGGTGCTCCTGCTGTATGCCTTGTCCTACGCCCTCGGAACCGCTGCCGGATATCCGGAACTGGCCGACGGCAGCGTGGACTTAGGACCGCTGCGCAACACCGCACTGGATCTGACGTACATCGCGGTCGCTTTGCCCCTCATCCTGCTGGCCGTGCGGTGGCCGGAGCGGCGCCCCGCCGGCACTCTCTCGTCGGTCACCGGGCGACTGCGGATGCGCTGGCTGGCCCGGTGCCTGCTGGCCGCCCTGCTTCCGGTGGCCCTGCTGGCGCTGACCATCGTCTTCCTGCCCGACGACGGCGCCGCATCCGGAGAGCCGGCCGCCTGGGTCGGCTGGGGGCCGTTCCTCACGGCCCTGGCCGTCCTGGCCGTCCTCGTCCCGGTGCAGGCCGCGGCTGAGGAGTACGTCTTCCGCGGCTGGCTGACCCAGGCGGTCGGCGCCTTCCTGCGCTCCCCCTGGCTGGCCGTGCTCCCCCAAGCCGCCCTGTTCGCCGCAGCGCACGGCTGGGGCACCACGTGGGGCTTCATCGACCTGCTGCTCTTCGGCGTGGTGGCGGGATGGCTGACCATCCGCACGGGCGGCCTGGAAGCCGCCGTCGCCCTGCATGCCCTGAACAATCTCCTGGCCTTCGGCTTCTCCGCGGCGCTCGTCGACGGCCTGTCGTCCGACGACACCGCGGCCGACGCACCCTGGCAACTCGCGCTCGCGGACATGGCGACCGTCCTGATCTACGCCGCGATCGTGCTGCGCGTCGCCCGCCGCCACCGGCCGCAACGCCTCGCACCCGCACTCGCAGCAGCCACAGCGACCCGACCGGAATCGTCTGCTGCCGACGCCAACTCACTTGACCCCGACCGCAGTCGAGGTTGAAGAGTTGCGGACGACCGAAGCGAACAGCCAAGAAAAAAGGGGACGTCATGGAGTACTCGCACGACGACGCGGAGCTGGTGAAGCAGCCCGTCGGGTACTGGACGTGGGCCGCGAACAAGACGGTCATGGCGTACGTCAGGGGGCGGCTCGCGGCCATCGGGATCACCCAGCCCCAGTGGTGGGTGCTGCACCAGGTGCTGCACAGCGAGAACGGCGCCACCCGGGACGAGGTGATCAGCGCCCAGCAGGCCAACCTCGATGTGGGCGCCGGCATCGTCCCCGACATCGACCTGCTGGTGGAGCGGAAGCTGCTCGTCCTGGACGACGCCGGCCGGCTCCGGCTCACCGACGAAGGCAGGGCGCTGCACCAGCGCGCCGCGGAGACGCAGCGCACCAGCCGGGCAGAGGTGCACGCGGGCATCCCGGACGAGGAGTACCTGATCACCCTGAAGGTGCTGCAGCGCATGATGCGCAACGCGGGTGGAGACGTGTCCCCAAGCTGACGATCCACAGGGGGCTTTCTGGTCGGCCGGTGTCGCGGCATAGGCTGCCTTGACCACCATGGAGAGGGGATCTTCGTGTCCGGTCAGGTCGTGCTCGAGGTGGCGCAGTGGCAGGGGTCGGGAGCCGCGACCGCCGGCCGGTTGCGCAGCGGTGCCGCTTGGCTCGCCGAGCTGATTCCCGGAGGCCCGCGGCGCACGGTCGCGCTCGACGCCGGTGTCGGGCAGTCGCGGTCCGGCGTGCGGAACGCCGACGTGCTCCAGCGGCACCTGCGAGCCGTGCGCGAGGCTCTGGCCGAGGTTCCGCCGGGTGCGACGACAGTCACCATCGGCGGTGACTGCGGCGTCGATCTCGCCCCGGTCGAGGCCGCGCTCTCCGCGTTCGGGGACCGGCTGGCCGTGGTGTGGTTCGACGCGCACGCGGACCTCAACACCCCGGAGTCGTCGCCGTCCGGCGCCTTTCACGGCATGGTGCTGCGCGCGCTCGTCGGCGACGGGCCCGAGGGTCTGCGGCCCGTGCGGAGCCTGTCGGCGGACCGCGTGGTCCTGGCGGGCGCCCGGTCCCTGGACCCGGGCGAGCGGGACCTCGTCGCTCGTCGCGGCATTCGGCACCTCGGTGTCGAGCAGCTGACCCGGCCGGATCCGCTGCTCGCCGCGGTGCGCGCGACCGGGGCCGAGGCGGTGTACGTCCACATCGACCTCGACGTCCTCGACCCGGGGGTCTTCCCGGCCGTCGGCACGCCCGAGCCGGGCGGGCTCGGCGTCGACGACCTGCTCGGAGCGGTGCGTGCGCTGAAGGAGGAGTTCACGCTCGCCGGCCTCGCGCTGACCGAGTACGAGCGGACGGACGACACCGGTGAGACGGACGACACCGGCCAGGAGGAGGCCGTACTGCGGCGGATCGTCGACGGACTGTTCGGATCCGTCCGACGGTGAGCAGCGCGGGAAGGGGGATCCGCAGCACCGTCCGGACCGGCCTGGCGCGACAGCGCAAGCACAGACCCCGAAGTTCAGATCGCCGCCATCCCAACCCCCCGCCGCCGGATCACCAGCGCCATCAGCGCCGCCGCCGCGCACAGCGCCCCGGACGCGTACCACACCACGTCGTACGAGCCGAAGGCGTCCCGCGCGACGCCGCCGAGGAAGGCGACGAGGGCCGCGCCCACCTGGTGGGAGGCGAGGACCCAGCCGAAGACGATCGCGCTGTCCTCGCCGTACTGCTCTCGGCACAGGGCGAGAGTGGGCGGGACGGTGGCGACCCAGTCGAGGCCGTAGAAGACGATGAAGAAGATCATCGGCGGGTGGACCGCGGGGCCCAGCAGCAGCGGGAGGAACATCAGCGACACGCCCCGCAGCGCGTAGTACACCGCCAGCAGGCGGCGCGGCTCGAAGCGGTCCGTGAACCAGCCGGAGGCGATCGTGCCGACCACGTCGAAGACGCCGATGACCGCGAGCAGGGAGGCGGCGGCCGTGACGGGCATGTGGTGGTCGTGGGCCGCGGGGATGAAGTGGGTCTGGATCAGCCCGTTGGTGGAGGCGCCGCAGATCGCGAAGGTGCCGGCGAGCAGCCAGAACGGGCCGGTGCGGGCGGCCGAGAACAGGACGGTCACGGCCCGGCGGGCGGCGCCGGGCACGGGCGCGGGCTTGGGCACGAACTCGGTCGCCCCGTAGGGCTTCTGCCCCACGTCGGCCGGGTGGTCGTGCAGCAGCAGCCACACGAACGGCACGACCGCGAGCGCGGCGAGCGCCACCGTCACGGCCGCCGGGCGCCACTCGTACCGGTCGATGATCCAGGACAGCAGCGGCAGGAAGATCAGCTGGCCGGAGGCCGAGGCGGCGGTGAGGATGCCGCTGACCAGGCCGCGCCGCTCGGTGAACCAGCGGTTGGTGACGGTCGCCGCGAACGCCAGCGCCATCGAGCCCGAGCCGAGGCCGACCAGCAGCCCCCAGCACAGCATCAGCTGCCAGGCCGCCGTCATCCACACGGTGAGCAGGGAACCGAGCGCGATCACGGTGAGGGCGGCCGCGACGACCCGGCGGATGCCGAAGCGGTCCATCAGGGCCGCCGCGAACGGGGCCGTCAGACCGTACAGCGCGAGGTTGACGGAGACCGCGGCGCCGATCGTGCCGCGCGACCAGTCGAACTCGTCGTGCAGCGGGTCGATGAGCAGACCCGGCACGGAACGGAAGGCGGCGGCGCCGATGATCGTCACGAAGGTGACGGCGGCGACGAACCAGGCGCGGTGCACGCGACGACGACGGCGGGGCTTCGGCGGCTGCTCGACGGCCGCCGCATCGGTTGTCTGGGTCACGACATAAAGCTTCCGGCCTGCGCTTCCTCCCATCGAGTGGCCCGAGGGACAGCATTCGCTAGGATCGGGCCATGACCTCGGCCACCGGATCCGGACCCCAGGGGGACGCCGACGCCCGCCCGCACCGCGTCGTCGTCCTGGCCCTCGACGGCCTGCTCCCCTTCGAACTGGGCATCCCGCACCGCATCTTCGGCCGCCCCAAGGACGACTGGGGGCGGCCCCTGTACGAGGTCGTGACGTGCTCGGTGCGGCCGCCGGGCGCGGTCGAGACGGACGCCGACTTCGCCGTCCACGTCTCCCACGGCCCGGAAGCCCTGGCCACCGCCGACACGGTGATCGTCCCGGCGTCGTACGAGCTCGGCCCGGTCTACGACGAGGGCGTGCTGACCGACGAACTGGCCGCGGCGCTCACCCACCTCAGGCCCGGCACCCGGCTGGCCTCCATCTGCACGGGCGTCTACGTCCTCGCCGCCGCCGGCCTCCTCGACGGCCGCCCGGTGACCACCCACTGGGCGGAGGCCGAGCGTCTCCAGCGGCTCTTCCCGCAGGTCGAGGTCGATCCGGACGTGCTGTTCATCGACGACGGCGACGTCCTCACCTCGGCCGGCGTCGCGGCCGGCATCGACCTGTGCCTGCACATGGTGCGCCGCGACCACGGCGCGGCCGTCGCCAACGACGTGGCCCGCCGCACCGTCGTACCGCCCCACCGCGAGGGCGGTCAGGCGCAGTACATCGCGCGGCCGGTGCCCGATCCGCAGCAGGCGTCCACCACCACCGCCCGCGCCTGGGCCCTGGGCCGTCTCCACGAGCCGATCCAACTGCGCGACATGGCCGCCCAGGAGTCCATGTCGGTCCGCACCTTCACGCGCCGCTTCCGCGAGGAGACCGGTGTCAGCCCCGGCCAGTGGCTCGCCCAGCAGCGGGTGGAACGGGCCCGGCACCTGCTGGAGTCCACCGACCGCTCCGTGGACCAGGTGGCCCGCGACGCGGGCTTCGGCACGGCCCAGTCGATGCGCCAGCACCTCCAGGCGGCCCTTGGCGTCACCCCCACCGCCTACCGGCGGACCTTCCGGGCGGAGAACACCACGGCCGCCACCCGCGAAACCTGACGCCCCCGAAACCTGACACCCTCAAGACCTGACGCCCTCAGAACGTGAGCACCGCCCGCGCCACCCGCCCCGCCTCCGCGTCCGCCGCCGCCTTGTCGAAGTCCTCGACCGGATAGGTCCTGGTGACGAGTTCGTCGAGCAGGAGGCGGCCCTGCCGGTACAGGTCGGCGTACAGGGCGATGTCCCGCTGCGGGCGGGAGGAGCCGTAGCGGCAGCCGAGGATCGACTTGTCCAGGTACAGGGAGGAGACCCGGAAGGACGCCTCGGCCGCGGCCGGGGGCACGCCCAGCAGGACCGCCTGGCCGTGCCGGTCCAGCGCGTCGATCGCCTGGCGGATCAACTCCACCCGGCCGACGCACTCGAAGGCGTGGTCCGCTCCCGTGGGGAGGACGTCCCGCACCCCCGCCGTCGACGTGAGGAAGTCGGTCGCGCCGAACCGGCGTGCCACCTCCTCCTTCGCCGGGTTGGCGTCCACGGCCACGATCCGCGAGGCGCCCGCGAGCCGGGCCCCCTGCAGCACGTTCAGCCCGATCCCGCCCGTCCCGATCACCAGGACGCTGTCGCCGTGGCCCACCCGCGCCCGGTTCAGCACGGCCCCCACCCCCGTCAGCACCCCGCAGCCGATGAGCGCGGCCGACGTCAGCGGGATGTCCGCGGGGATACGGACCGCCTGGACGGCCTTGACGACCGTCCGCTCCGCGAACGCCGAGTTGGACGCGAACTGGTGGACCGGCAGACCGCCGTGGCGGAACGGCCGGCCCGGGCGGCCTATGGCGAGACGGCACATGGTCGGCCGGCCCCGGTCGCAGTCGGCACAGGTCCCGCAGTGGGCGAGTGTGGACAGCGCTACATGATCCCCGGGCACCACATGAGTCACGCCCACACCCACCGCCTCCACGACGCCGGCGCCCTCATGGCCCAGCACCACGGGAACCGGGAAGGGTATGGTCCCGTCCACCACCGAGAGATCGCTGTGGCACAGCCCGGCCGCCGCGATCGCGACGCGCACCTCGCCCGGACCCGGCTCCCGCACCTCCAGGTCCGTGACGACCCGGACCTGCTTCCCGTCGAAAACCACGCCTCGCATCACACGGCTCCCTTGGGCTCCCTGGGCAGACCGAGCACACGCTCGGCGATGATCGTGCGCTGGATCTGGTCCGAGCCGCCGTAGATCGTGTCGGCCCGGGAGAAGAGGAACAGGTGCTGCGCCGCGTCCAGTTCGTACGGCGCCGCTGCCGACCAGTCGGCGGGCCCCACCCCCGCCGCCGCGCCCCGCACCAGCACCGCCAGCTCCCCGAGCCGCTGGTGCCAGGCGGCCCACAGCAGCTTGGACACGCTCGGCGCCCCCGGACCGGCCGAGCCCCCCAGCGTGCGCAGGGCGTGCCAGCGCATGGTGCGCAGCTCGGCCCACTGCCGTACGAGCCGCTCGCGCACGACGGGATCCCGTGCCGCTCCCGACTCCACGGCCGCCCGCACCACGGCGTCCAGTTCCTCGGCGAAGCCGATCTGCTGGGCCAGCGTGGACACGCCCCGTTCGAAGCCGAGCAGGCTCATGGCCACGCGCCAGCCGTCGCCCTCCGTGCCGACGACGTGCTCGGCGTGCGCGCCGTCGAAGAAGACCTCGTTGAAGTCGCTGGTGCCGGTCAGCTGCCGGATGGGGCGGACCTCGATCCGCCCCGGCTGGTCCATGGGCACGAGCAGGAAGGTCAGCCCGTGGTGCCGCACCGAGCCCGGTTCGCTCCGGGCCAGCACGAAGCACCAGTCCGCCTCGTGGGCGAGCGAGGTCCAGATCTTCTGCCCGGTGACGCGGTACGAACGCCCCTCACGTACCGCCGCCGTACGGATCCCGGCGAGGTCCGATCCGGCGCCGGGTTCGCTGTACCCCTGGCACCAGAGTTCGTCACCGGCGGCGATCGGGGGCAGGAAGCGGGCTTTCTGCTCCTCGGTGCCGTGGGCGATGAGCGTGGGGGCGAGCAGGTTCTCCCCGATGTGCCCCGACCGCGGGGGCGCGCCCGACCGCGCGTACTCCTCCGCCCAGACGACCTGCTGGGTGAGGGTGGCGGTGCGGTTCCCGAACCCGGACGCCTGCCACCCGAGCCCGATCCACCCGTCCGCCCCGAGGGCGCGTTCCCAAGTCCGCCGATCGACAACGCCGTCGACGTGCGAGGAGAGCCAGTCCCGGGCTTCCCCCCGAAACACCTCATCCTCCGCCCCGAACCCGAAATCCATCACGGTTCTCCTCCCACCCAGGGGCGCGGGGAACTGCGCGAACAGCCACAACCAAACCCGCACCCGCCACACAACCCGCACCTCCGAGCTACTGGGCGTTGGACCCCAGCTACTGGGCGTTGGGCCGCTCCCCCTCCCGCGCCGCCTTCTCCATCTCCCCCACCTGCTCCAACATCGGCATCGGATCAACCCCCACCGACCCGGGCAGAAACTCCGCGATCCCCTCCACGGTCCAACCGCCGGAGGCATACGCGGCGCGCAACTCCCTCGGCTGCGCCCACACCGCGATCTTCGGCCCGGCGACCGTGTACACCTGCCCGGTGATCCCCTGCCGGGCAGCCTGGTCGGACAGCAGATACACCACCAGCGCGGCGACGTCCTCCGGCTCCCCGATCTCCGCCAGTTCCATCGGCACTCCCGCCGACATCCGGGTCCGGGCGACCGGCGCCACCGCGTTCGCGGTCACGCCGTACTTGTGCAGCCCCAGCGCGGCGCTGCGCACCAGTGAGATGACGCCGCCCTTCGCGGCGCTGTAGTTCGCCTGCGACACCGACCCCTGATGGTTGCCGCTGGTGAACCCGATCAGCGTGCCGGCGCGCTGTTTTCGCATCACCGCGGAGGCCGCCCGGAACACCGTGAACGTCCCCTTGAGGTGCGTCGCGACGACCGGGTCCCACTCCTCCTCGGTCATGTTGAACAGCATCCGCTCGCGCAGGATCCCGGCCACGCAGACGACCCCGTCCAGCCGCCCGTACGACGACAGCGCCACGTCGACCACGCGCTGCCCGCCCGCCATGGTGGAGATGTCGTCGGCGACGGCCACCGCCGCCCCGCCCGCCGCCTCGATCTCCTTGACCACGGCCTCGGCGACCTCGCTGGTCGGTGAGGCGCCGTCGACCGCGACGCCGTAGTCGTTGACCACGACCTGCGCGCCCTCGGCCGCCGCCGCGAGCGCGACCGCCCGGCCGATGCCCCGTCCGGCGCCGGTGACGGCGACGACCTTGCCTGCCAAGAAGTTCCCCACGCCCGGCCCCTTCCCGTCCCACGGTTTCTGACGGACCGTTAGATTTCTCGGTTCCCGAATTCTACGACCCGTCAGATACGGGAAGACAAGCCCCGGGGAGGACTCATGTCACTGCCGGACGCGTTCCACGACATCGCCAAGCGCGTGAACAACTGGGGCCGTTGGGGAGCCGACGACGAGCTCGGCACGCTGAACCTGATCACCGACGAGGTGGTCCGGGAAGCCGCCGCCGGTGTGCGCACGGGGCGCCGGGTCCCGCTGGCGCTGCCCCTCCAGCAGGACGGCGTGCAGACCGGAATGATCCCGGGCCGCGTGAACCCGCTGCACGTGATGGTGCAGATCAACCAGGAGCTCTTCGGCCCGGGCACGGTCGCGTGCAGCGACGACGCGGTGACCATGGGGCTGCAGGCCGCCACCCACTGGGACGCCCTGCCGCACGTCTCGCACTCGGGCCGGCTCTACAACGGCCGCCCGGCGGACAGCATCACCGCGCACGGCGGCGCCGGGTTCAGCGGCATCGGCAAGGTGCAGCACGTCGTATCGCGCGGGGTACTGCTCGACGTCGCCCGGGCCCGGGGCACGGACCGGCTCGCCGGGGGGCACGCCGTGACGCCCGAGGACCTGGACGCCGCCGAGGAACTGGCCGGTACGCGGGTGCGGGCCGGTGACGTCGTGCTCGTGCGGACGGGGCAGGTCCAGGTCTGCCTGGCCGGGGACCGGCACGCCTACGCGTATCCGTCGCCGGGGTTGTCGATCCGGACGCCGGAGTGGTTCCGCGCGCGCGATGTGGCGGCCGTCGCCAACGACACCCTCACCTTCGAGGTGTTCCCGCCCGAGGTGGAGGACCTGTGGCTGCCGGTGCACGCCCTCCACCTGGTGGAGATGGGGATGCCGCAGGGCCAGAACTGGAATCTCGAAGAGTTGTCCACAGCCTGTGGAGAAACGGGTCGCTACGCGTTCCTCCTGGCGGCGACGCCCGAGCCGTTCACCGGGGCGACCGGGGCTCCGGTCGCCCCGGTCGCCGTCCTGTAGGCCACCCCCCTGAAGCTGGATGGCGGCGCCGCGCTGCTCGCCCCGAGCACCGCAGCGCGCGCCGCCACCCGACTCCGGCGCTCCCGCCCCGGCTCCCGTGGCCCTGAAGGGGAGCCGACGCCGAATCACGACTCACACTCGCCGAGGGCCCCCGTCGTCGAAGCCCTCGCCGTCCCCTCACGGCGAATCGCTGCCCACAAGCGTGAGCAACCGGTCACGACGCGTCAACACCCGTTCGGCGATTTATTGCTTATGCGGTATTTGCCATGGGCGCGCACGGAAGCACATCCCGGCGCATCGCCGCATGCCATGACGAAACGGCCGACCGGCCGCGCCTCCGTGCCCCGACCCCGCCGCACGTCCGCGCGGCATGTGCCGCCGTACACCGCGGGGCGACCACCCCGCGCCCGTCGAGCGCGGGCGGCGGAGGGGCCCTAAACGGCCTCGTAGGCCGCCAGCCCCTCGAAGGCGGTTCCGCCGGCGTCGCCGTACGCCACCGCGCCGCCTCCGCACGACGCCGCGACCTCGCGGGACTTCGCGCACCGGTCGAGTTCGCACCAGATGCGCTTGCCGGTGCTCTCGACGCTCCAGCCCCAGCGGTCGGCGAGGCCGTCGACGAGGGCGAGGCCCCGGCCGCCGGTCGCGTCGTCGTCGGCACACCGGGGCACGGGGGCCCGGCCGCTGCGGTCGGCGACCTCCAGGCGGACCGTGGCCTCCTCCGTCACCGCGGGCGGCAGGGAGAGCCGCAGCACGGCGGGACGGCCGGTGTGCACCACGGCGTTGGTGACGAGCTCGGAGACGAGCAGCACCAGCGTCTCGGCGAGCGGCTCATCGGCCTGTATGCCCGACCCGGTCAGGCGCGAGCGGGCCCACCGCCGGGCCCGCCCCACCTCTGCGGGGTCGGGCCGGATCTCCAGCTGCACTTGAAGCACCTGCACCGCTCACACCATCCGAACCGGCGGACACTTAGGCTCGCGCCTCACGAGGGCCACGATCGTAGCCATTTTCTGCATGGCCAGAACAACGGCCGGGACAAGGATCACGGAATGTGAATCCCTTGTGGGACAGCATGGTTGACGTACAGTCACCCCAACAAGCGCTTCGGGCATATTCCAGCGCGAAGGAGTACCCGTGCGGCATACTGTGCGACGCCCGTCGCGGGCAGTCGAACAGGCGGCGCCACTGGGTCGCGCTGCACTCAGAGCCACTCGCATCTCACACAAGGTACCGGAGCGGGCAGTCGACTCCGGGCCGTGACGAGTCACGCAGAGGACACAAGCCGGTATCAACGCTCCGTAATCCCGGTGTGCCACGATCCGCGACATCTCCGCGGGCATATTCGGCGATGCCGCAGCCAGCGGGCCCGTCAGGCCTCTCCGGCCATCAGAGCAGCCGCCAGAATCTCCTCACTCTCCGTAACTCCTCCCGTACGGTGGGTTCGAACCCATGCCCGTTTCAGGTGGAGGTGGACCTCGGACTCCCAGGTGAAGCCCATGCCGCCGTGGACCTGGAGGCAGTCGCGCGCGCCGTGCACCGCGGCCTCGTCGGCGAGCAGCCGGGCGGCGGCGATGTCGACCGGGTCGGCGGTGACGGCCGCCGCGTACACCGCGGCGCGGGCCGTCTCCGTGCGCACCAGCATCCCGGCGCACAGGTGTGCCACCGCCTGGAAGGCCCCGACGGGCCGTCCGAACTGTTCGCGCGCCCGGGCGTGTTGCGCCGCCAGTTCGCAGACCCGGGCCGCCGTGCCGAGTTGCTCGGCCGCGGTGAGGAGGGCGGCGACGGGGTCCCGGCCGGGCTGTCGCGCGGGGAGGCGGTGCAGGGGCGTCAGCGGGTCGAGCGAGTGCAGCGGCACGGCCCCGGTGGCGTCCCCGCGTACGACGTCCGCCTCCGCCAGCCACTCCACCAGCATGCCGTCGACGGCCGCGACCACCGTCTCCCCGGTCGCCGCGCCCGGCACCGCACCGGCCGCGAGGTGCGTGGCCAGCAGCGGCCCGGGCAGCAGCGCCCGTCCCGCCTCCTCGAACGCCAACACCGCCTCCGGCAGCCCGAGTCCGACCCCGCCGTCCGCCTCCGGCAGCCGCAGCGCGAAGAACCCGGCGTCGCCGAGGGTCCGCCACAGGGCGCGGTCGAGCCGGGGCGGCCCGCCCGCAGGGCCTTCCCTGCCCCGGTCCGCACCACCGACGCCGTCACCGCCCGCCACGGCCCCCCACAGCGCCTCCCGGTCGAAGCGGCGCCCCAGCAGCTCCCGCACCCCGTCCCGCAAGGCCCGCTGGTCCTCCGTGAGTCGGAACCGCACCGTCCGCTCACCGTCCCTTCGGCAGGCCGAGGATCCGCTCGGCGACGATGGTGTGCTGGATCTGCGAGGTGCCGGCCGCGATGGTGTACGAGAGGGAGGAGAGGCGGTCGAGCGTCCAGGGGCGGTCCAGGTCGAGGCAGTCGGCGCCCAGTACCTCGGCGGCGGCGTCGTACAGCTCCTGGCGGGCGTGCGAGTAGCGGAGCTTGAAGACCGAGCCGCCGGTGCCGGGCACCCCGCCCGAGGCCTCCGCCGCGCTCACGTTCCACTGCGCCAGCCGCCACAGCGCCCGGAACTCGGCGCCCAGCCTGCCCAGCCGGCGACGGAGCGCCGGGTCGTCCCAGCGGCCGTTCTTCCGAGCCTCGACGGCCAGTTCGGCCAGGACGCGGCGGCAGGCGACGACCTCCCCGGCG
Organism: Streptomyces olindensis; assembly: GCA_000696115.1. Taxonomy (GTDB): domain Bacteria; phylum Actinomycetota; class Actinomycetes; order Streptomycetales; family Streptomycetaceae; genus Streptomyces; species Streptomyces olindensis. Next base: position 252,221 of record JJOH01000006.1, on the reverse strand, counting down.
AAGGCCGTGCCGCGTTCGAAGGACAGGGTCACCATGGTGACGCGCCAGCCGTCGTTCTCGTCCCCGACCCGGTTCTCCACCGGCACGCACACCTCGTCGAGGAAGACCTCGGCGAACTCGGCAGACCCGGCGAGGGTGCGCAGCGGCCGTACGGTGATGCCGGGCGCGTCCATGGGCATGGCCAGCCAGGTGATGCCGCGGTGCTTCGGGGCGTGCGGGTCGGTGCGGACCAACAGCTCGCACCAGTCGGCGACTTCCGCGTGGGAGGTCCAGATCTTGGAGCCGGTCACCACGTAGGTGTCGCCGTCGCGCCGCGCGCGGGTGCGCAGGGCCGCGAGGTCGGAGCCGGCCTCCGGTTCGCTGAAGCCCTGGCACCAGACCTCCTCGCCGCGCAGGATCGGCGGCAGCCAGCGCTCCCGCTGTTCCGGCGTGCCCTCGGCGGCGATGGTGGGCCCGGCGTGCAGCAGTCCCACGAAGTTGGCGCCCACGTAGGGCGCGCCGGCCTGCTCGGTCTCCTCCAGGAAGATCAGTCGGAGCGTCGGGGAGGCGTCCCAGTGGACGTCCGCGTACCCGGCGTCGTGGAGCCTGCGCTGCCAGCCGAGGTCGTACGCCCGCCGCCCGGGCCAGTCGTCGGGGGACGGCTTGGGCGGGAGGCCGGGGAGCGTCGTCGCGAGCCAGTCCCGCAGCCGGGCCCGGAACTCCTCCTCCTCGGGCGTGTACGAGAGGTCCATCAGCGGTCGAGGTCCAGGTCCAGCATCCGGATGGCGTTGCCCCGCATCAGCTTGTAGACGGTCTCGTCGTCGAGGCCCTTGACGTGGTCGAGGGCGACCTCCTTGGTGTGCGGGAAGGTCGAGTCGACGTGCGGGTAGTCGGTCTCGAAGGTGGCGTTGTCGCGGCCGACGACGTCGATCGAGGCGACGCCGTGCTTGTCGCGGAAGAAGCAGCAGTAGATCTGCCGGTAGTAGTACGTCGACGGCGGCTCGGGGATCGTGTCGCGGACCCCGCCCCAGGCGCGGTGCTCCTCCCAGACGTCGTCGGCGCGTTCCAGGGCGTAGGGGACCCAGCCCATCTGGCCTTCGGAGTAGGCCAGTTTCAGGCGGGGGAACTTCACCAGCACCCCGCTGAAGAGGAAGTCCATCATCGAGGCCATCGCGTTGTTGAAGCTGAGGGAGGCCTGGACGGCGGGCGGGGCGTCGGGGGACGCGGCCGGCATCTGGGAGCTGCTGCCGATGTGCATGTTCACGACCGTGCCGGTCTCCTCGCAGACGGCGAAGAACGGGTCCCAGTAGCCCGAGTGGATGGAGGGCAGCCCGAGGTGGGTGGGGATCTCGGAGAAGGTCACCGCCTTCACCCCGCGCGCGGCGTTGCGGTGGATCTCCGTGACCGCCAGGTCGACGTCCCACAGCGGGATCAGGCAGAGCGGGATGAGCCGCCCGCCGCTGTCGCCGCACCACTCCTGAACCATCCAGTCGTTGTAGGCGCGCACGCAGGCGAGGGCGACCTCCTTGTCGTGCGCCTCGGCGAAGGTCTGGCCGCAGAAGCGGGGGAAGGACGGGAAGCAGAGGGACGCCTCGACATGATTGAGGTCCATGTCCTCCAGGCGGGCCTTGGGGTCCCAGCAGCCGCGCCGCATCTCCTCGCGGGTGATGCCTTCGAGGGTCATCTCGTCCCGGTCGAAGCCGACGGCGGCGATGTTGCGCTTGTACGGGAACTTCAGGTCCTCGTAGATCCACCAGTCGGTGGGCGGGCCGTCCGGGTCCATCGTGATGCGGTACTTGCCGCCGATGTAGGCGAGGTCACCGATCCCGGCGGTCAGCGGCTTGGGCCCGCGGTCGCGGTACTTGGCCGGCAGCCAGGTGTCGAAGAGGTGGGCGGGCTCGATCACGTGGTCGTCGACGCTGATGATGCGGGGCAGTTCGGTCGCCATGGGTCCCCTCCGCCGGACGGTACTTATCTGATGCAGCGTCAGTTAGCATCCCATCTGACGACCCGTCAGCCAAGCAGCAGGGGGCAGCCGTGAACGAGACCCCGCACGCCCTGAGTTCGTCCCGCACCCTGTGGGAGCTGGTCAGCCGCCGCGCCGCCCTCACCCCCGACCGCCCGCTCTTCCTCCAGGACGACCGCGCCCTCACCTTCGGCGGGCTGGCCGCGCGTGCCGAGCGGGTGGCGGCCGGCCTGTACGGCATGGGGGTGCGCCCCGGCACGGTGGTCGCCTGGCAGCTGCCCACCCGTATCGAGACGGCCGTGCTGTCCTTCGCGCTGGCCCGCCTCGGCGCCGTGCAGACCCCGGTGATCCCCTTCTACCGGGACCGCGAGGTCGGCTTCGCTCTGCGGGAGTCCAAGGCGGAGTTCTTCGTGGTACCGGGCGTGTGGCGCGGCTTCGACCACACGGAGATGGCCCGGAGGCTGGGCGCGAGGGGCCTCTTCGAGGCCTACGACGACCTGCCCGAGGGCGATCCGTCCGTACTGCCCGCCCCGCCCGCCGACGGCACCGCCGTCCGCTGGATCTACTGGACGTCCGGCACGACCTCCGACCCCAAGGGCGTGCTGCACACGGACCGTTCGCTCCTCGCGGGCGGCTCATGCCTCGCGCACGCCCTGCGGCCCTCGGCGGACGACGTCGGGTCGATCGCCTTCCCGTACGCCCACATAGGCGGGCCCGACTACACGGTGATGCTGCTGCTGTACGGCTTCCCGGCGGTGCTGTTCGAGCAGTTCGCGCTGCCGGAGGCGCTGGCGGCGTACCGGGCGCACGGGGTGACGATCGCGGGCGGGTCGACGGCGTTCTACTCGATGTTCCTGACGGAGCAGCGCAAGCGGCCCGGGGAGCCCGTGGTGCCGTCCCTGCGGCTGCTGGCGGGGGGCGGGGCGCCCAAGCCGCCGGAGCTGTACGACGCCGTGGTGCGTGAGATGGGCGTGCAGCTCAGCCACGGGTACGGCATGACCGAGGTGCCGATGATCACCATGGGGTCGCCGGACGACAGCCCCGAGCTGCTGGCGACGACCGAGGGGCGGCCGCCGGAGGGCATGGAGATACGGATCGTGGACGGGGAGGTGCGGTTGCGCGGGGAGGCCGTGTGCCGGGGGTATCTGGACCCGGCACAGACCGCGGAGGCCTTCGACGAGGAGGGTTTCCTGCGCACCGGCGACCTCGGGCGGCTGACGGAGACCGGGCATCTGGTGCTCACCGGCCGGCTCAAGGACGTGATCATCCGCAAGGGCGAGAACATCTCGGCCCAGGAGATCGAGGACCTGCTGCACCGGCATCCGGCGGTCGGGGACGCGGCCGTGATCGGGCTGCCGGACGCGGCGCGCGGGGAGCTGGTGTGCGCGGTGGTGGAACAGCCGCCGGGAGCCGGGCCCTTGACCCTCGACGCCGTGACCGCGTTCCTGCGCGCCGAGGGGCTGTCCGTGCACAAGCTGCCGGAGCGGCTGGAGGTGGTGGACGCCCTTCCGCGGGGCGAGACCCTGCGGAAGGTGCTGAAGTACAAGCTGCGCGAGCGCTACGCGGGCACGTGACCCGCAGCGGGCAGGCCCCCAGAGGCGCGGGGAACTGCGCGCACAACCACCGACACCCGCAGCCGCCCGCCCAGAACAACCCCCACGGCGACGGGGCGCCGGCATCCCGCGGGCGCGTGGTCCTACTCGGGGACGGTGAAGTAGCGGGCGAAGGCGGGTACGACCTCGGCCTCGCCGACCTTGCCGTCGCCGTCCGCGTCGAGCGTGGCGGCGGCCGGGCCGGCGACGTCCTCGGGGACGCCGAGGCACTTGAGCACGCGGGCGGCCTCCTCGACCGTCGCCGCGCTGTCACCGTCGGTGTCGGCGACGTCCAGGGCCGCGTGCAGGAAGGGGCGGGCGATCTCGGCGAACCGGTCGGGGTTGTCGCGCAGGCGCTTGACCGCGCCGTTGACGAACTCCTCGCGCGTGATGCGCTGGTCGCCGTCGCGGTCCGCTATCCCCGCCATGCCCTGCCAGAACGCCTCGGCGCCGCCGTACAGCGCCTGTCCCTTGTCGGAGCGGGCCGCCACGGCGAACTCCGCGAGCAGCGCCTTGGCCGCCCCGTAGAAGTCCTCGCGGTCGATGTAGCCGTTGCCGTCCTGGTCGAAGGTGGCGAACCGGGCGGCGATCCTGCGCTCGTACTCGCTGCTGACCATGTCTCTTTCGGGCCGCCTTACGTCAGGTGGGGTGCGTCTCGGTCGGAGCGTACGACGGAGGGGGCCGTCCGGGCGCGCGAAAACGTCACTTGTGCCAAGACCGGGGGAATTCCGGGACAACAGCGTGTCGGAACGGCAACACTCGGCCTACCGTGCGTGGTGGTTCCGTCACGCGGACAGGGGTTCGCCCTCGTCGCCCAGGGCCGCGTCCAGATCGCCGTACACGTCGAACAGGCGGCGGACGCCCAGGGCGCCGAGGACCCGGTTGACGTGGGACCCGTCGGCCGCGCCCCGGGCGGGCAGCACCAGCCGCAGCCGGCCCTGGCAGGAGCGGATCAGCCGGCGGGCGGCGATGAGCACGCCGACGCCGCTGGAATCGCAGAAGAACACCTCGGACAGGTCCAGGACCAGACAGTGATGCCCCTCGGCCACCACGTCGTGCACCCGCTGACGCAGCACCGGCGACGTCACCAGATCCAGCTCGCCCGACACCTGGAGCACGGCCCACTCGCCCTGCTCGCCGCCGGTCACTTTGAAGGTCACCACCACGCCCCTCGCTCGCCAAAACGGAAGCAATGCCTACGCTTCCTTGCAGCGCGGCTGCCCAGCGGCCGTTTCCCTGAAACACAACCCGAAAAACGGATCCCCTGCGGAAGAGGCTTGTTTTAGTCGACTTCGATCCTGTTCGATCCTCTTCAGTCAGGTCTGATCGGAGGGCGGAGGGGTAGGCGCGGTCCCGGAGGACCCGGCACGGGCGCCCGCGACCCCCTACCACCTGCGGCCCGTCGGGGGGCGCACATTGCCACAAAGGGGCGTGCGTGACCGGACGTGCCGACTGCATTCGGGGAGACGGCGAGCACACGCTGGACAGGTCACGGGCGCGGGACACGAGCAGGGGGTGAGGGGGCCGCATGGCGAAGAAGGACGTACCGCCGCGCTGGGACCGCAAGATGCAGCAGCGGCTCGCCCGCGGGGAGGCGGCCGCCCTCGGTGAGCTCTACGACCGGTTCGCCTCCCTCGTGCACGGCCTCGCCCACCGCGTGCTCGGCGACGAGCGCGCCGCCGACGGCATCACCCGCGAGGTCTTCGTCCACGTCTGGGAGCACCCCGACTCCTACGACCCCAAGCAGGGCCCGCTGCGCACCTGGGTCGCCACGCTGACCCACCGGCTCGCGGTGCAGCGGCTGCGCGCCACCGAGACCGCCGCCCTCGCCCGCGACGGCTCCGGCACCGCCGAGGAACTGGAGCACAAGGTGCGCCACGCCGCGGTCGCCGCCCGCGCCGACTACATCGTCCAGTCCATGCCCGTGCCGCTGCGCTCCGCCCTGGAGCGGGCCTACTTCCAGCGCCGGGACTATCGCCAGACCGCCGCCGACCTCGGCATCACCGAGGACGAGGCCCGCCGCCGCCTGCGCCTCGGCCTGCAACTGCTGTCCACCGCCCACGACACCCAGGCACCGGGCGCACCGCCCGGATACGGGGGTGCGGTGTGAACGGGCCGGACCGGTTCGAGGCGCACGACGGCCATGAGGGCAAGGGCGAGGGCGACCACGAGGAGAACGGCAACGCCCGGGGCGGGAGCGGCGTTCAGCACGACAGCGGTTCCGGTGCGCCGGGCGGGCCGCAGGGGCCGGACGGACCCGGGCGGGGCGACGGGCGGGGGCCGGGCCGGCCGCCGCGGATACCGATGCCCCGGGCCTCCGTCGAGGACAGCGGGCTGCCGCTGCCCGTGCCGGCGGACCTCGGCGACGCGGCCCCGCCGCCCGTACCGCCCGTGTTCGAGCACCGCGTGCTGAAGGCCCTGCTCGGCGCCTGGGCGCTGGCCGCCTGCTCGGCCGAGGAGGCGACGGCCGTCGAGGAGCACCTCGGCGCGTGCGGCGCGTGTGCCGACGAGGCGCGGCGGCTGCGCGAGGCGGTCGGGCTGCTGCAACGCCCCGAGAGCCTCGACCTGGACCCGGGCCTGCGCACCCGCGTCCTTCAGACCTGCCTGGAGCGGCGCCCGCCGCGCATCCCGGTGCCGGACTGGGCGGCCGCGTACGACGCCGAGACCGCGCGCCTGGACGCCCTGCTGCAGGACTTCGGCGACGCCGAGTGGCACGCGCCGGTACGGCTGCGCTGGTTCCGGGGCGACGAGTCGACGAGCCGCCGCACCACCGTCGCCGGGGTGATCGCGCACCTGCTCAGCGTCGACGGGCTGGTGGCGGTCGCGCTGGGCCTCGACGACCCGCTGGGCGACGTGACGTCCCGGCGTCCGACACCGGCGTCCCGGACCGAGGCGTACTGGCGTGCCTCCCACTTCCCGCCGACCCGCGCGGTGCGGGCGCCCTGGCGGGAACAGAGCCACGGCCTGGTCCGCACGGTGTCCTTCACGGGCAGCGGCGTCGGCCGGATGCCGGTGTCGTACGGCGACTTCCAACTGCCCCTGCACGACGCGATGCTCGACCGGGCCTTCGAGTGCTGGGTGCACGCCGAGGACATCGCGGACGCGGTCGACTACCCCTACGACCCGCCCTCGCCGCGCCATCTGCACCGCATGATCGACCTGGCGGCCCGCATGCTGCCGACGGCCCTGGCCCACCGCCGGCAGACCGGCCTCGCCGCCCCCGCCCACCACCGCCACCTCGTGGCGGCGGGCGAACCCGGCCGCAGCCTCCGCCTGGAGATCGAGGGCTCGGGCGGCGGCGAGTGGCTGATCCCCCTCGACTCCCCCGCGGCCAAGGGCTCCGCCGACCACGAGGTGGCCCACGTCGCCCTGGACGGCGTCGAGTTCTGCCGCCTGGCAGCAGGCCACGTACCCCCGCAGGAGGCGGCAGCGGGCCAGGTGGGAGACAGGGAGGCGATCAGGGACGTCCTCTACGCCGCCGCTTCACTGAGCCGGATGTGAGGGGCTTGGGGGCGCGGGGAACTGCGCGAACAGCCCCCCACGCACCCGCACCCGCCCACCGAACGGGACGAACCGAGCTCCTAGGCGAACACCACAGTCCGCCGCCCATTGAGCAGAATCCGACGCTCGGCATGCCACTTCACGGCCCGCGCCAGCGCCTGGCACTCCACATCGCGCCCGATCGCGACCAGCCCCTCGGGCGTCACGTCGTGCCCCACCCGCTCGACCTCCTGCTCGATGATCGGCCCCTCGTCGAGGTCGGCCGTCACGTAGTGGGCGGTCGCACCGATCAGCTTCACACCCCGGGCGTGAGCCTGGTGATACGGCTTCGCCCCCTTGAAGCTCGGCAGGAACGAGTGGTGGATGTTGATGATCCGCCCGGCCAGCGCCTTGCAGAGATCGTCCGACAGCACCTGCATGTACCGGGCGAGCACGACCAGTTCCACGCCCTCCTCACGCACGATGTCCAGCAGCCGCGCCTCCGCCTCGGCCTTCGTGTCCTTCGTCACCGGAATGTGGTGGAAGGGGATGTTGTAGGAAGCCACCAGCTCGGCGAAGTCCGTGTGGTTGGACACCACGCCCGCGATCTCCACCGGCAGCGCGCCGGTCCGCGCGCGGAACAGCAGGTCGTTCAGGCAGTGCCCGAACTTGCTGACCATCAGCAGGATGCGCATCTTCTCGTCGCCCCGGTTGATCTGCCACTCCATCTGGAAGGAGTCACCGATCGCCGCGAAGCTGGCCCGCAGCTTCTCCACGGTCACCGGCGCGTCCGCCGAGAAGTGGACCCGCATGAAGAACAGTCCCGTGTCGTGGTCGCCGAACTGCTGGCTGTCCTCGATGTTGCAACCGGTCATGAACAGATAGCTCGACACGGCGTGCACGATGCCCTTCCTGTCCGGGCAGGAAAGGGTGAGGACGTACTGGTCGGCCGGGACCGCGGCGCTGGTGGACTGCTCGTTCATGCACGACAGGTTCCCACAAGGGACGACGGCACCGGCAATCGTCCCGCTAGGCGGACCTCGTCATGATCCGCAGCACCTCCAGGCTGCGCGGCGGCGTGTCCGGCTCCTCGCCGTCGCTCGTGGCGAGCCGGACGTGCGCGTCCCGGGCCGCCCGGACCGCCTCCGGCCACGCCTGGTGCTCCAGGTACGCGGCGACCGGCGCGTCCGGCCCGACCTGGTGCATGATCCGCAGCACCCGCAGCACGGCCGTGTCGACGAGGGCCGCCTCCTGGGAGTCGCGGAAGATCGTGCCGACGTACTTCTCGGCGGACCAGTGGTCCAGCCAGGTGTCCTCGACGAGCCGGTACACCGCGTCGGTCACGTCACCGTAGCCGTCCACGCCGGCCAGCCAGACGTCCCGCTGGAAGACGGGATCGGAGAGCATGTGCAGCGCCGAGCGCACGTTGCTGCGCCAGCGCCACCACGGCATGTCATTGACAGGCATGCCGCCCATGGTGGAGGAGCGACGGCCACGACGGGAAGAGTTCTCCGAAGCTTGCACGGTCATCGATCGTACGTTCCCCTCCACATGATCCTCACCGGCCCCCGCAATTCACCTGCGCGTCACCAATTGTTGACCAGAGATCACTCGCCGGTTAGCCGTGTGACGGAATCGTGCGGAACCATGACCGGCAGGCGACGCATCAAAAGCACATACCTCCCCGGCCTCCTCACCCGTCACGCCAAAAAAGGCGTCCTCTCCGCGGGCACGGCGGTCGCGTGCGCGTCACTCCTCACCGGCTGCGGGGTCGTCCCCGGTACCACGGGGGGCACCGGGGACGACCCGATCACCGTCATGACCTGGGCACCCGAGGACACCAAGGCCACCAACAAGCCCGGCATGCCCGCCTTCGCCCGCGCCTACGCCCGCTGGATCAACGCCAAGGGCGGGATCAACGGCCGCGAGCTCAACGTGCTGACCTGCAACGACCACAACGACAGCGTGGCCGCGGCGAAGTGCGCCCGGCGGGCCGCCAAGGAGAACGTCGTCGCGGTCGTAGGATCCTACAGCCAGTACGCCGACTCCTTCTTCCCCTCCCTGGAGGGCGCGGGCATCCCCTACATAGGCGGCTACGGCATCACCAACGCCGAGTTCACCAGCCCCCTGTCCTACCCGGTCAACGGCGGCCAGCCCGCGCTGCTCGCCGGTCTCGGCAGCGCGCTCGCCGACTGCGGGCCCGTGACGCTGATCCGCCCCGACACCATCGCGGGCGACCAGTTGCCCCCGCTGCTCGACTCCGGCCTGAAGGCGGGCGGGCACGAGGCCGCGAACGACCAGCGGGCGGCGGAGGACGCCACCGAGTACGACGGCCAGGCGGCGCGTGCGCTGCGGGCGACGGCCGGCGACCCGACGGACAAGGGGTGCGTGGTGCCCGCGCTCGGGGACCGCACCGGCACCTTCATGGACTCCTTCCGCCGCGCCCGCGAGGACTACTCCGACGTACGGACGGCCACCGTCCTCGGCAGCGTCGACCAGACGGTGATCGACGCGACCGGCGGGGCGTCCGGGCCGTACGAGGGCTCGTACATCACCGGCTGGTACCCGGTGGTGAGCGACCCCCGCTGGGACGGGATGAAGCGGGTGATCCGCGAGCAGGCCTTCGGCGACAACCGCATCGACCCCGCGGACGCCGGAGTGCAGACCACGTGGATCGCCTACACCGTCTTCCGGGAGATCGTCGAGTCGCTCGGCGACGGCGAGGTGACCGCCGACACGGTGACGGAGGCCCTCGACAACGGCCTGGAGGTCGGTACGGGCGGCCTCACGCCGACGCTGCACTGGAAGTTCCAGGACAAGCTCGCCGCCGTCGGCTTCCCGCGCCTGGTCAACGCCAACGTGACCCTCCAGGTGGTGCGGGAGGGGCAGCTGGTGTCGGCGCGGAAGGGCTTCGTCGACACCACGAAGACCCTCCAGGACGCCGACGTGAACTACTGAGCGCCCCGCTCAGCGGTTCACGCCCGGACCCGGTCCGTCACAGCTGCGTGGGCTGACGCTCGGTCAGGCCGTACGTCTTCGCGATCCCGTTCCACAGCCGGGCCGCCTTCGCCTTCTCCGTGGTCGCGACGCCGCTGGCCCGGTTGCCCGCCTGGGTCTGCGCGGTGACGCGGGCCTGGCCCTTCTTGCAGCCCTTCTTCCCGGCGGTCTGGTCGGCCCAGGCCGCGTAGTGGTTGTCGGCCGAGGCCGAGGCCTGCCACGCCTTGGTGAGGGCGGTGGTCAGCGCGGCGTGGTCGGGCAGCCGGTCGACCTGGATCCCGCCGAGCCGGGTGACCAGCTGGGTGCGCTGCTTGGCCGCGTCGCGCAGGTCCTTGGCCGCCTGGGCGAGGTTGTCGCAGCCCTTGACGTCGGCCACCGCGTTGATCACCGTGCTGCGGCTGTCGCCACTGTCGGCGAGGAGCTTGTCCAGCTCGACCGCCTGGGCCCGGGCCGGGTCGGCGGACGGCGAGGCGGAACCGTCCGTGGCGGGCGCCGAGGCCGCCACGGTCTTGTTGTCGCCGCCGTCGTCGCCGTCGCCCCCGCCGCCGGCGAGCAGCGCGCCCGCGCCGACGCCGAGGACGGCGATGCCGATGCCGACGGCCGCGATGACCGGCACGCGCGAGCCGGTACGGCCACCGCGGGACCGGCCTGCGGCGGGCGGGGCGGGGGAGGGCTGCGGAGCGCCGTACGAGGGCTGCGGCTGCTCGATGCGGGGGAGCTGCTGCGTGGCCCCGGCCGGGCTCTCGGCGCCGTGCCCGCTGCGGAAGAGGTTGTCGAACTCGGCGGGCGGCTGCTTGTCCCCGCCGGGCACCGGCGCGATGTACTGCGTCGCCTCGGCGTCCGGGTTCGAGGCCGGCGGCAACGGCCCGGCTCCCGCGGATGCCCGGGGGCCGGTCCCCAGGAACCGCGTCGTCTCGGGGTCCTCCCCGGCGGGCATCTCGGGCGGCAGCGCGCCCGGGCCGACCGGGGGTATGTACTGCGTCGCCCCCTCGTCGGCGGCCGGGGCGACGGGCGGCAGATACTGCGTGGCCGCGGCGGCCCCGTCCGCCGGGACGGGCGGCAGGTACTGGGTGGCGCCCTCGGGGGAGGCCGCGGGCCCCTGCGCGCCGGTCGCCGCGGCGCCGTGAGCGCCGGAGACCGGCGGCAGCGGGGCGCCCCCGGCGGCGTTGCCACCCGGATCGACCGCAGGCGGCAACGGGTTACCGGCACCGGCCTGCCCATAGGCGGCGGTCGGGTACGCCTGGCCCGGCGGCAGGTCGCCCCCGGCGTGAGCCCCGTATCCGGCAGCGGCCGACGGCAGCGAGCCGTCCCCGGCCGGAGAGCCGTACGCGTCGACCTGCGGCAGCGGACCACCGCCCGGAGCGGAACCGGGCCCACCAGGCCCCGCCTGCGGCAGCGAGCCGTCTCCCGCCGGTGTGCCGTACGCGCCGGCCTGCGGTGCGGGCTGGGAACCGTACGCGTCGGGCTGCGGCAGGCGGCCGCCCGTGGCGGCGGTGCCGTAGGGGCCGGAGGTCGGCGGGAGGCCGGCTCCGTGCCCGGCGGGTCCCTCCGGGGGCAGTGGGGCTGCCCCGCCAGGGGTGGCGTAGGGGCCGTTGTCCGGCGACGGCTGCTGCCCGGCGTACGGGTTCGCGGGCTGCGTGCCCTCCGGGGGGAGCGCGCCCGAGCCCTGTGCGCCGGGGGTGTGCCGGGTGTCCCAGGCCGGGGGTTCCGGGGTGGTCCACTGCTGGGGCTGCGGGGACTGCCAGTGCCCGCCCGGCGGTGGCGGCGGGGTCTGCTGGTCGGGGCCCCACGGCTGGCCCCAGGTCTGGCCCTCCGCCGGGGCCGCGGCCGGGGCCGGGCCGGGCCGGCGGCCGCCGGGTGCGTCACCGGGTCCGCCCGTCATGCCCGGCAGCAGCGGTTCGCCGCCGTCCGAGGGCAGCACGATGCCTTCGCGCGCGGGGCGCGCCGAGGGCTCCTCGCCCCGTCCACTCTGCGTCACCGGGACTCCTACTAATGGGGGACCTTGTGAATCGTCGGGTCACGCTACCGGGTCCCCTGAGCCCGGTGCCACGCAGCACAGGGCGCGACCTCCTCCCCTGTGAGCGCGGCCACACCACCGGGTCATGGCGCGCCGCTCACCTCACCTCCCGCGCGCCGAGCAGCCGTTTTCCGCACGTTCACGCATCCGCAGACCCCGTGTTCACGCCGCGGCCTGCAGGTCCAGCCGCGCCCCGAACTCCCTTACCACGGCCTCGTCCCGATACGGCTCCAACCGCTGCTGGAAGTCCTCCAGATACTCGGCGCCCCGGTTGGACCGCAGCCCCTCCAGCAGTTCGACAGCCTTCATGCCCGTGCTGCACGCCTCCTCGATCTCGCGCTGCTGCACCTGCGCCGTGGCGAGAAGCACATAGCCGATGGCCCGGCGGCGCGCCCGCGTCTCGGGATGCCCGGCCAGCGACTCCTGCGCGCACCGCGCCGCCGCCTCGGCCTGCCCCAGGTCGCGGTGGCAGTGGGCCAACTCGTCGGCGAGGTACGCCTCGTCGAAGTGCGCGATCCACACCGGGTCGTCCCCGGCGGCCGGGTCGGCCGCCTCCAGGGCGCACACCGCGCGCCCGGCCGCCGAATGGGCGGCGCGCGCGTCGCCCATCAGGGCGTGCCCGCGCGCCTCCGCCGCGTGGAACATCGACTCCGCACGCGGCGTCACGCGCCCCCGCGCCCCCTCCTGCGCCGCCCGCGCCAACTGCGCGATCTCCCGCGGGTTCCCGAGCTGCGCGGCGAGGTGGCTCATGGAGGCGGCGAGCACGTACCCGCCGTAGCCGCGGTCCCCGGCCGCCTGGGCCAGCCGCAGGGCCTGGATGTAGTAGCGCTGCGCCAGCCCGGGCTGCCCCGTGTCGACGGCCATGTACCCGGCGAGCTCCGTCAGCCGGGCCACCGCGGCGAACAGGTCCCGCCCGACCGCCTCCCGGTACGACCCCGCCAGCAGCCCGGAGACGACGCTGTTGAGGTAGTGCACGACGACCGGCCGCACATGCCCGCTGCCGTACTGGTGGTCGAGGTCCACCAGCGCCTGGGTCATGGCCCGTACCGCCTGCACGTCGGACTGCCCCACCCGCGGCCCGCCCGAGCGCGACACCTGCGCGTCCGGCGCGGAGATCAGCCAGTCCCGGCTGGGCTCGACCAGCGCCGACGCGGCGACGGAGGAGCCGGACAGGAAGTCCCGCCGCCCCACGTCGCTGCGCCACAGCTCGCAGACCTGCTCGATGGCCCCCAGTACCGTCGGCGAGAACTGGAGGCCCACGCCCGAGGCGAGGTTCTTGCCGTTGGCCATGCCGATCTCGTCGATCGTGACCGTACGGCCGAGTTTGCGGCCCAGCGCCTCGGCGATGATCGCCGGAGCCCTGCCCCGCGGCTGCTGCCCGCGCAGCCAGCGCGCCACGGACGTCTTGTCGTAGCGCAGGTCGAGGCCGTGCTCGGCCCCGCACATGTTGACCCGGCGGGCGAGGCCGGCGTTGGAGCATCCGGCTTCCTGGATGAGCGCCTGCAGCCGTTCGTTCGGCTGCCGAGCGACGAGCGGCCTTGCGGCCATGGCGTACCCCCTGTGGCTGCGGTGCCTGCCCACGCACCGAGTTGACGTGTCTTCCGCGGCCGAACCCCTCACGTCCCAGCGAAAAGATCCGGCCGTGAAGATCAATGCCCCGCCGACCAGGCGAAAATGCGAGGCATGTGAGGATTGCCGGGGTAACGGCTGGTGCCGGCCCCACTCGTGGCTACCCACCTCCGGCCACGGATCCTCCTGCGCGCCCCCGCACATGCACCCATGCGCCCCGGCCACGGCCGGGATGCTCCTCCCCGCGCACGCGGGCGGGCGTAACCCCTGGTGACGACCAGAGTTGTGTTCATCGTGGAAGAGACGATCGCCGGCACCGAAGCCGCTCAGATCCCGAAGCAGCGCGGGGAATCGCTGCTGGAGACCGCCGTCCGCTACGCCGAGGAGCGCCACTGGGACGTGTTCCCGGGCACCTGGCTGGAAGCCGTCGACGGAAGTCAGCGCTGCTCCTGCGGTGACGCCGCGTGTCCGGCACCGGGCTCACACCCGGCGCGCCCCGACTGGGCGACGCAGGCGACGGGCAGCGCGACGGTCGCGCGCCGCATGTGGCAGAAGCAGCCGACCGCGTCGATCCTGCTGCCCACGGGGCGGACGTTCGACGCGATCTCCGTGCCGGAGACCGCCGGGTTCCTGGCGCTGGCGCGGATGGAGCGGATGGAGCTGACGCTGGGGCCGGTGACGCTCACGCCGGACCGGCGGATGGAGTTCTTCGTGCTGCCGGGGGCCTCGGTGAAGGTGCCGGATCTGGTGCGGAAGCTGGGGTGGTCGTTGTCCTCGCTGGATCTGACCGTGCTGGGTGAGGGGGCGTACGTGGCGGCGCCGCCGACGCGGTTCGGGTCCCGGGGGGCCGTGCAGTGGGCCTGCCGGCCCACGCCTGCGAATCGGTGGCTGCCGGATGCGGAGGAGTTGATCTCGCCGTTGGCCTATGCGTGCGGTCGGGATCGATAGCGCTTGGTCGTCTGCCTGGTTGCCGTCGGATGGCGGCTGCGGCTTCGTCGTGGTCGGTCGCGCAGTTCCCCGCGCCCCTGAAAGAAGGGCGATGCCCCACCGTAGGGTGCACGGTGACGGAGGGAGGCGCGGTGGGATCCAGCGCTGTGCGTGTGCAGGGGCTCTGGAAGCGGTTCGGGCAGCAGGTCGCTGTCGCCGGGATCGATCTGGAGTTGCCCGCGGGCAAGTTCATCGGGCTGGTCGGGCCGAACGGGGCCGGGAAGACCACCACGCTGTCGATGGTGACCGGGCTGCTCCGGCCCGACCACGGGACCGTCGAGGTCGTCGGGCACGACGTGTGGCGGGACCCCGTCGAGGTGAAGGCACGGATCGGGGTGCTGCCCGAGGGACTGCGGCTGTTCGAGCGGCTGTCGGGGCGGGAACTGCTGGCGTACACCGGGCGGTTGCGCGGGCTGCCCGGCGCCGAGGTCGACAAACGGGCCACGCAGCTCCTCGACGTCCTCGATCTGGCCGGGGACCAGCACAAGCTGGTCGTCGACTACTCGACCGGCATGCGCAAGAAGATCGGGCTCGCCTCGGCCCTCCTCCACAACCCCGAAGTGCTGTTCCTGGACGAGCCGTTCGAGGGCGTCGACCCCGTCTCCGCCCAGACCATCCGGGGCGTCCTGGAGCGGTACACGGCCTCCGGCGCCACGGTGGTGTTCTCTTCCCACGTCATGGAGCTCGTCGAGTCGCTGTGCGACTGGGTCGCGGTGATGGCCGCCGGCCGGATCCGGGCCACCGGCACCCTCGCCGAGGTGCGCGGCGAGGCGCCGTCGCTGCAGCGGGCGTTCCTCGAACTCGTCGGCGCGCAGAGCCGGGACGCCGGGTCCGACCTCGACTGGCTGGGCGGCGGGTCCCGGTGAGCGCCCCGGCGATCACCCCCGTCTTCGTACGGCTGAAGCTGTCGCTGCTGCGCAACGGGCTGCGGCGGTCCGGCGCGCAGCGGGTCGCGTACATCGCGTCCGCCGTCATCGCGCTGCTCTTCGCCGTCCTCCAGATGGTCGGCCTGATCGCGCTGCGCGGGCAGGCGCACATCGACGCCCTGGTCGTCCTGCTGACGGCGGTGCTGGGACTGGGGTGGGCGGTGATGCCGCTGTTCTTCCCCAGCGGTGACGAGACCCTCGACCCGACGCGGCTGGTGATGCTGCCGCTGCGGCCCCGTCCGCTGGTACGGGCGCTGCTCGCGGCCTCGCTGGTCGGGATCGGGCCGCTGTTCACGGTGTGCCTGCTGGCCGGTTCCGCGATCGCCGTCGCGCGGGGCGGCGCCGCCTACGCCGTCGGGGTGGTGGCCGTCGTGCTGGCGCTGCTCGTGTGCGTGGCGTTCGCGCGGGCCGTCGCCGCCGCCAACGTCCGGCTGCTGAGCAGCCGCAAGGGGCGGGACCTGGCGGTGCTGAGCGGGCTGGTCATCGCGATCGGGGCGCAGGTCGTCAACTTCGGCGCGCAGCGGCTCGGTTCGTCCGGCCTCGGGGAGCTGGACCCGGTGGCGGACGTCGTGGGGTGGCTGCCGCCGGCGTCCGCGATCGGGGCGGTGCACTCGGTGAGCGAGGGCTCGTACGGGGTCGCCGCCGCCCAACTCGCCCTGAGCGGGGCGGCGCTGGTGGTGCTGATCGCCGTGTGGTCCCGGCATCTGACCCGGCTGATGACCTCGCCCGACGGCTCCACCCTGCCGGCCGCCGGTTCGGCCGCCCGCGAGCGGACGTCGAGCGGGCTCGGGCGGCTGCTGCCCGCGGGCCGCACCGGCACGGTCATGGAGCGCAGCCTGCGGTACGTGTGGCGCGACCCCAAGACCAAGGCCGCGTGGGTGACCTCGCTCGCGATCGGGCTGATCGTGCCGGTGTTCAACGCCTGGCAGGGCACCGGGTCCGTGTACTTCGCGTGCTTCGCCGCCGGGATGCTCGGCATCCAGATGTACAACCAGTTCGGGCAGGACACCTCGGCGTTCTGGATCGTCGCCATGACGATCTCCTCGACACGGGACGCCTACGTCGAGCTGCGGGCCCGGGCGTACGCCCTGCTGCTGATCACCCTGCCGTACGCGACGCTGGTGACGGTCGTGACGACCGCGATGCTCGGCGACTGGCGGCGGCTGCCCGAGGCGCTGGGGCTGTCCTTCGCGCTGCTCGGCGCGATGCTCGCGACCGGGGCGTGGACGTCCGCCCGCTTCCCCTACTCCATCCCGCAGGAGGGCTACAAGAACGTCGCCCCCGGGCAGACCGGACTCGCCTGGATCTCCATCTTCGGCGGGATGATCGCGGCCGCCGTGCTGTGCGCGCCCGTCATCGCGCTCACGATCTGGCTGAACGTGAGCGCGGGGGGCGACGACTGGACGTGGCTGCTGCTGCCGGTGGGCGCGGCGTACGCGGCGGGGCTCACGGCGGCGGGCCTGCGCCTGGCCGCGCCGCAGACGGCCCGGCGACTGCCGGAGATCCTGGGGGCGGTCAGCAAGGGGTGAGCGGGGCGGGGCTCAGTCACGGTCGAGCGAGTCCAGGAAGGGTTCGATGGCCGCGCGCCAGGCCTCCGGCTGGTCGTAGTGGACCAGGTGGCCGGCGTCGGCGACCTCCGCGTACTGGCCGCGGGGCAGGACGCGGACCATCTCCTGGGCCTCGGCGCGGCCCAGCTCGCCGTCCAGGCCGCGCACGACCAGGGCGGGGCACTGAACCTGGGCCAGTTCCTCCCAGTGCGCGTCGTACACCCACGTCTCACGGGAGCGGAGCATCTGTTCCGGTTCGAAGACGGGGCGCCAGCCGTCCGGGGACTCGGCCATCACCTCGACGTAGAACTCGCCGCGGGCCGGATTCGGCCGCTCCACCCAGGGGTCGTCCTCGCCGAACCACTTGCGGACGTCGGCGAGCGTGGCGAAGGGCAGCGGCCAGGACTTGAACCACTGGTCCCACTCGCGCTGCGACGCGGCGCCGAGCGCGGAGGCCCGCATGTCGCAGATGACCAGTCCGTGGACCAGGTCGGGACGCCTGGCGGCGAGCTGCCAGGCGGTCAGCGCGCCCATGGCGTGGCCGATGAGGACGACCGGGGCGAGGCCGAGCTGCTCGAGGGCGGCCTCGGCGTCGTCGACGTAGGCGTCACGCGTGAAGGAGCCCTGCGGGGGCTTGTCGCTGCGGCCGTGGCCGCGTTGGTCGAGGGCGACCGCGCGGTACCGGGCGGAGAGCCAGCGCGCGGTGGGGGCCCAGTGGGAGGCGCGGCCCATGAGGCCGTGCAGTAACAGGACGCCCGGGGAGCCGTCCGGCGCTGGATCGGATCCGGCCGGATCCGTCTTGGGCGGGTCGCCGAACTCCCAGGCCGCGAGGCGTACGCCGCCCGTCCCGGTCACGTCGATGCGTCGCGCCATGTCCTGGCACCCCCCAAGCTTCGCGCGGACCGCGGCTCTCGAGCCGGCCGGTCCTGTGAACCGTGTTCTGCCTGCTGTGCCTGTTGCCGTTCCTGGTGGTCCTGTCGGTGTGCACATCCCCTGTAGCGCACATTCCGGTTGGTTCATCACCCGAAGATTATCGAATAACTATTCGATGAGACCGTTCTCGCGGGCAACACCCCTCGTTCGAGTGACCGCCTCCAAGGATTGATCGCCTCGGCCGAGGGGAGATCTTCAGCGGGAGGCGGACCGCTCGGGGAAAACGGTCCGAGGGGGATGACTCTGAGAGCTCGGGGCTCCGGGTCAGCACAGGGGAGGACAGGCCCCGGCGCCACACGGCGCCGGGGCCCTCCCCATCCGTACGGCACGAACGGCACATCCTCCCGCCCCCTCCCCGGCCGGGCGACATCGCTGTCGAGCCACGGCCCAGAGCCCCTCAGGTCATATGCCTCACGCGACAGCGTCGCACGGGAAGCGGACGAGCG
This sequence comes from Streptomyces olindensis, assembly GCA_000696115.1. Classification (GTDB taxonomy): domain Bacteria; phylum Actinomycetota; class Actinomycetes; order Streptomycetales; family Streptomycetaceae; genus Streptomyces; species Streptomyces olindensis. Next base: position 233,782 of record JJOH01000006.1, on the reverse strand, counting down.
CTGCCATTCGACGGACTGAATACAGGATCCGGTACGGATCACGCCAACGCGCCAGACGCACCGCGACTGGCGGCACGTGACGACGGCCCGCCGTGCACCACGGGACCAGACCGGCAGGTCCCCGGCACGAGCCCGGCACGCTGGTCCCGCCCCGGCCACTCGGCACGGCCCGGCACGCTCACGCGATTCCGGCCGCTCGGCAGGGAACCGGCACGATCCGGCCCGCTCGGCGCCAGCCGACCGCTCGACACGAACCGGCACGCCCGGCACGACCCGGCCGCTCGACACGAACCGGCACGCCCGGCACGACCCGGCCGCTCGACACGAACCGGCACGCCCGGCACGACCCGGCCGCTCGACACGAACCGGCACGCCCGGCACGACCCGGCCGCGCGGCGCCAGCCGACCGCTCGGTGCGAGGCGGTACGGATCAGGGCTTGGCGACGAACACGTGGGAGGCGACGTCCGACTCCAGCTCGGCCGCCTCGCCGCCACTGCCCACCAGCACCCCGCCCGCCGACTCCGTCACGCTCACCACCGAGCCGGGCTGCACGCCCGCGCGGCGCAGCGTGTACATCAGCTGCGCGTCCGTCTGGATCGGCTCGCCGATCCGGCGTACCACGACCGTCTTGCCCTCGGCGCCCGGGTCGAGGCTGGCCAGCGACACCATGCCCTCGTCCAGGAACGGGTCGGCGCCGTCCTTCTCGCCGAGCTCCTCCAGGCCCGGGATCGGGTTGCCGTACGGCGACTCCGTCGGGTGCCGCAGCAGCTCCAGCACACGGCGCTCCACGGCCTCGCTCATCACGTGCTCCCACCGGCACGCCTCGGCGTGGACCTGCTCCCACTCCAGACCGATCACGTCGACGAGCAGACACTCGGCGAGCCGGTGCTTGCGCATCACACGCGTGGCCAGACGGCGGCCCTCGTCGGTGAGCTCCAGGTGCCGGTCGCTGGCGACGGACACCAGGCCGTCGCGCTCCATCCGCGCCACGGTCTGGCTCACCGTCGGCCCGCTCTGGTCGAGCCGCTCGGCGATACGGGCGCGCATGGGGACCACACCCTCTTCCTCCAGCTCGAGGATGGTGCGGAGATACATCTCCGTGGTGTCGATCAGTCCGGACATACGTGCCCCTCGATGAGATCTGCCGGAGGCTGGAACGGCTCACCGGCGCGTGCGCTGGCCCTGCACCCAATTCTGCCGGATACCACCGACAACCGTGCCGCGGGCGGGGAAGCGGTCCGTCCCGCGGGCCGACGGAGGAACACGAACCCGTCCTCCAGGGCCCCGGAGCGCCCGCGGCACCGCTCCCACGGCCGTATTGACACCGCACTGGTCCAGACCGCACCGTGATGCGCGACACCAGCCAGCGAGGCCAGCCTGAAGGGACCCCGTATGAGCGACCGCGCGCCGGCCGGCCAGTTCCTCGACGCCGCGATCGACCTGCTGCGCCGGGTGCGCGACGAGGAGGCCGACAGCATCGCGGCGGCCGGCACCCTCCTCGCCGACACCGTCGCCAACGGGGGCCGCCTCTTCGCCTTCGGCGCCGGGCACTCCTCCCTCGCCGCGCAGGACCTCGTCTACCGCGCCGGCGGCCTCGCCCTGATGAACCTGCTCGCCGTGCCGGGCGTCGTCGGCGTCGACGTCATGCCCGCGCCCCTCGGCTCCGCCCTGGAACGCGTCGACGGCCTCGCGAGCGCCGTCCTGGACAGCTCCCCGCTCCGCGACGGCGACGCCCTGCTGATCATCTCCCTCTCGGGGCGCAACGCCCTGCCCGTCGAGATGGCCGTGAAAGCCCGCGCCCTGGGCGTGCGCGTCATCGGCGTGACCTCCGTGGCCTACGCCGCGCAGACGACGTCCCGGCACGTCTCGGGCACGTACCTCAAGGACCACTGCGACCTCGTCCTCGACTCGAAGATCGCGGTCGGCGACGCGGAACTCACCCACGACAAGGTGCCCGCCCCCTTCGCCCCCGCCTCCACGGTCGTCACCTCGGCCCTCCTCCAGGCCGTCATGGCGACGGCCGCCGCCACCCTCGCCGACCGCGGCATCGAGCCCCCGCTGCTGCGCTCCGGGAACGTCGACGGCGGACACGAGTGGAACAGGCGGGTCATGGAGCAGTACCGGGACCGGATCTTCTACCGGCACTGAAGCGACTGGGCGGAAGCGACCGGCGGCCCGGCGCGCCCTCACTCCTCGTCGGACAACCCCGCCAGATCCAGCGCCGCCGCGATCCGCACCGCCACGTCCTCCGCGTACACCGCGTCGGACCGCTCGAACGCGCTGCGCCCCGCACCCCGCAGGAACGTCACGACGCCCAGCGTCCGGGCCCGGCTGCGCAGCACCGCGCACAGCGCGTGCACCGCGTCCGGCGGCCACTGCCGGGCCAGCGCCCACTCCCGCGCCTCCTCCGGCCGCACCGCGCCCGCGCTCGCCCGCAGCGCACCCACCCGCTCCACGCACTGCAGAGCCGGATGCCCCTCCGCGTACCGCACGGGCAGACCCGCCCGGCCGGCGAGCCTGCTCGGCCCGGGCGCACCGGAAGGCGTGGCCGCCACCCGCACCAGCCGTACCGGCCCCTCCGCCTCCGCGTCGGTGAGCGCACCGCCCGCCACCCGGTCGATCAGCGCATGGTCGGCGAACCCGGCCAGCGCGAAGTCCAGGTGGACGGTCGCCGCCTCCGCCGGGTCCTCGCACTCGGCGGCCGCCCGCGAAGCACGGTGCAGCTGCTGCGTACGGAACCGCAGCAGCGACGCCTCCTGCTCGCCCTGCTTGGCCTCCGTCACGTCCTGGAACAGCCAGCCCACTCCCAGCGGAACCGGCTCCTCCGCCAACGGCGAGGCCAGCCGCAGGAAGCCGCTGCGCCAGCATCGCCGCTGCTCGCCCTGCGGCGTGCGCACAGTCACCCACATCTCGGCCGGCGCCGGCGGCGCGCCCTCGGCGAGCACATGCTGCAGCGCGCTCTCCAGTTCCTCCACACCCTGCGCGAGCAGCTCCCCCAGCGGTCGCCCCAGCACCGACGTGCGCCCCGTGCCCAGCGCCCGGGCCGCGTGCGCGTTCACCACGGCCGGCCGCAGATCGACGTCCACCAGCACGACACCCCAGCTGGCGTCCTCGAACAGCGCCTCGCTCAGCGCGATCGACCGCTCCAGGTCGATCTGCGCGTGCACCTCGCTGAACGCGCAGTACACCCCCGCCGGCTTCCCGTCGGGCCCCCGCACGGCCGCCGACTGCGTCCGCACGAGCACCCGCCCGCCGTCCTTCGTCAGCAACGCGAACTCGTGCACCTGCCGACCCGGGGCGTGCATCGCGGACAGCAGCCGGCCCTCGACCTCCTCGGCGTCCGCGCTGCGCACGGCCCACCCGGCCAGCCCCTGCCGCCCGACGGCCTCCTCCGCGCTCCACCCGAGGATCCGCTCGGCCTCGCGGTTCCAGTGCGTCACGACCCCGTCGGCGTCGAAGGCGCACAGCGCCGCGTCCATCCCGTCCAGCAGCGCGGCAAGCAGATCCGACCCATCCGAACCGTCCCGCCCGGGCTCGTCCGGCCCCAGCTCGTCCGTGGTCCCACTACGCCGGGAAGCACTCACCTGGACCCCCTGCAGGCTGCGTCCGCACGTACGGCACGCCGGTTCGCTCCTTGCAATCATTCAACTCGAACGTGACCCAGCGCACACCGAGTTCCCACAACATTGAAGGAATCGTTGTACGGCGGCAATCCCCACGTCAACGCCCCGGCGAACCGCCTGCCGCCGCGTCATGGAGTCAAGGTCTCAGAAAAACGGTTGATCCGGAGTCGGACCGTTTCCTAGGGTTCCAGGTACACGAGAGAGGAGGTGGTTCGGCAGATGTATGGAAACCGGACGCGTGAGGTGGCTGCGGGCTAGCGGCCCGACACCACACTCAGTGCGGTGCCGAGCCAGCGCGTGAGCGAAGCGCGCAGCCGGCCCAATCTCAAGCAGTCACCCGACCCGCGAGTCGCCGGTACGTCCGGCCGGCTCCTCCTTTGGAGGACCCAGACTCGCGGGTCGTCTGCGTTTTCGGGGGTGTGATCATGTCGGTCGCGTGGCGCACGGACCGGGTCGGCAGTGCCCTGCGGGGTGAGAACCCGGCCGTCATGCGGAGGCTGGACGCCGGGTTCGCGGCGATCGGTGATGTGCAGTTCCTGCCCGGCTACTCGGTGTTGCTGACCGACGATCCCGCGGTGGAGCGGCTGTCGGAGCTGCCGCGCGGCAGGCGGCTGGTATTCCTGAGTGACGTGGACCGGCTGGGCGAAGCCGTCGAGCGGGCCTGCCGCCGGGTGGAGTCCGGGTTTCGGCGGGTCAATCTCGAGATTCTCGGGAACAGGGACCGTTTCCTGCACGCGCATGTGTGGCCGCGCTACGACTGGGAGCCCGAGGATCTCGTGCGACTGCCCGTGTGGCTGTATCCGCGCGGGATGTGGACCGAGGAGCGGTACGCGCTCGGGGCTCGGCACGACCCGTTGCGGGAGGCGGTCGGTGAGGAGCTGGACCGGCTCGGGGGGTGAGGCGTGGGGACGATCGCACGGCCCCACCCGGAGTCGGGTGGGGCCGTGCGCGGGGCGGGTCAGTGGGCGATGTCCTCGTAGCCGTCGATCTCGTGGGGGTCGCGGGTGCCCGGGCCGGTGTAGCGGGCCGAGGGGCGGACCAGGCGGCCGGTGCGCTTCTGTTCCAGGATGTGGGCGGACCAGCCGGCCGTGCGGGCGCAGGTGAACATCGACGTGAACATGTGCGCCGGGACCTCGGCGAAGTCCAGGACGATGGCCGCCCAGAACTCGACGTTCGTCGCGAGGACGCGGTCGGGGCGGCGGGCGTGGAGTTCCGCCAGGGCCGCCTTCTCCAGGGCCTCGGCGACCTCGAAGCGGGGCGCTCCCAGTTCGCGGGCCGTGCGGCGCAGGACCCTCGCCCGGGGGTCTTCGGCGCGGTAGACGCGGTGGCCGAAGCCCATCAGGCGCTCACCCTTGTCGAGGGTCTTCTTGACGTACGCCTCGGCGTCGCCCGTGCGCTCGATCTCCTCGATCATGTGCAGGACCCGGGAGGGGGCACCGCCGTGCAGCGGGCCGGACATCGCGCCCACGGCGCCCGACAGCGCGGCCGCGACGTCCGCGCCCGTCGACGCGATGACCCGCGCCGTGAACGTGGACGCGTTCATGCCGTGCTCCGCGGCGCTCGTCCAGTAGGCGTCCACCGCCGCCACGTGCTTGGGGTCGGGCTCGCCGCGCCAGCGGATCATGAAGCGTTCGACGACGGACCGGGCCTTGTCGATCTCGCGCTGCGGAACCATGGGCAGGCCCTGGCCGCGGGCCGACTGGGCGACGTACGACAGGGCCATGACGGCCGCGCGGGCCAGGTCCTCGCGGGCCTGTTCGGCGTCGATGTCGAGGAGGGGTTTCAGACCCCAGACGGGCGCGAGCATGGCCAGGGCCGACTGGACGTCGACGCGGATGTCGCCGGAGTGGACGGGGATGGGGAACGGCTCGGCGGGCGGCAGGCCGGGGTTGAAGGCGCCGTCGACGAGCAGGCCCCAGACGTTGCCGAAGGAGACGTGGCCGACGAGGTCCTCGATGTCGACGCCCCGATAACGCAGGGCGCCGCCCTCCTTGTCCGGTTCGGCGATCTCCGTCTCGAACGCGACGACTCCCTCGAGCCCGGGTACGAAGTCGGACATCAGGCGGCTCCTCGTGATGTAAGTGACAGATGGTGTGGTGGGGTGAGCGAAAGAACCATGTGTCAGTCAGCTTGCGAAGCGGGCGGCCGTCCGGTGGATCCACGGTCGTGTGCGGTGACTCGCGGTCCTGGCCGGTCTCCCCTGTGATGCCCCGTGCGGCTGGCGGTCACCCAACCGGAACGGCACGGAAACGATATCCCCGAGTGCCATCCTTGGGGAGGGCTCACGGCACTCAGTGCCAGGCAGTGACGAAGGACACCGTCCGTACGGCAAGATGACCGGGTGACCGACCGCGACGCCGTCCCCTTCGATCTGGCCTCGATGCGCAAGCAGTACCGGGCCGAGGGGCTCTCCGAGACCGAGCTGGCCGCCACCCCCGTCGAGCAGTTCGCGCGCTGGTTCAAACAGGCCGCGACGGACGGCGGGCTGTTCGAGCCGAACGCCATGATCGTCTCGACGGCCGATGCCGAGGGCCGGCCCAGCTCCCGTACGGTGCTGCTGAAGCACTTCGACGAGCAGGGGTTCGTCTTCTACACGAACTACGACTCGCGCAAGGCCCGTGACCTGGCGGAGAACCCGTACGTCTCGCTGCTGTTCCCGTGGCATCCGATGGCCCGGCAGGTCATCGTCACCGGGGTCGCGCGGCGCACCGGCCGGGACGAGACGGCGGCGTACTTCCGGACCCGGCCGCACGGCTCCCAGCTGGGGGCGTGGGCCAGCGCGCAGTCCTCGGTGGTCTCCACGCGTGCCGACATCGACGGGGCGTACGCGGAGCTGGCCGCCCGCTACCCGGAGGGCGAGCAGGTGCCGGTGCCGCCGCACTGGGGCGGTTTCCGGGTGGCGCCGCAGACGGTGGAGTTCTGGCAGGGCCGCGAGAACCGGCTGCACGACCGGTTGCGGTACGTGGAGCAGCCGGACGGGAGCTGGCGGGTGGAGCGGCTCAGTCCGTGAGGGCCTGGGGCGTCACCCCAGCGCCTCGTCCAGCAGTTCCGCCCACTGCGTCACGACCCGCTCCCGGCGGGCCGCGTCGTCGGTGAGGAGGTTGGCGAGGCCGAGGCCGCGGGCCATGTCGAGGAGGCCCTGGACCGTTTCGCGGACGCCGGGGACGGATTCGTCGGCGGAGAGCAGGTCGACCGCGATGCGGTGGGTCTCGCGGCCGACGCGGGATTCGAGTTCGGTGACGCGGGGGCGGAGCTGGTCCTCGTTGGAGGCGGCGACCCAGAGGTGGAGGGCGGCACGGAACAACGGTCCCGTGTAGAGGTCGACCAGGGCCGCCACGACCGCGTGGCGGTCGCCGGCCGCGCCCTCGGGGAAGAGGGCGCGCAGGGCGGTGGAGCGTTCCTCGGCGACGTATTCCACGGCGGCCGTGAAGAGGTCTTCGCGGGTCGGGAAGTGGTGCTGGGCGGCGCCGCGGGAGACGCCGGCGCGTTCCGCGACGACGGAGACGGTGGAGCCGGCCCAGCCGTGTTCGGCGAGGCAGGCCACGGCGGCTTCGAGGAGCCGCTGCCGGGTGGCCCGGCTGCGGTCCTGCTTGGGGACTCTTTCCGCACGGTCGACCGTGCTCACACCACCCATGCCGGATCCCGTCGTTCGAGGAAGGCCGTCATTCCTTCGCGTGCCTGCGGGGAGGAGAACAGCCGGGCCGAGAGCGCGGTCAGGTCGGCCGCGTCCCGGTGGAAGGCTTCCAGCACCCTAGTCGTGAGCAGCCGTTTCGTCTCGGCCAGGGCATCGGGGGCGGAGCGGCGCAGGCCGTCGAGGATGGGTGAGAGGGTCGCGTCCACGTCGTCGCCGTGCGTGGTGAGCAGGCCCGTCCTGGTCGCCTGCGCCGCGTCGAAGCGTTCGCCGGTGAGGTAGTAGCGGGACAGGGCGCGCGGGTCCGTGCGCGGGAGCAGGGGCAGGGAGATCACCGCGGGGGCGACGCCGATGCGGACCTCCGTGAAGGCGAAGGTGGCCTCGGAGGAGGCGGCGGCGATGTCGCAGGCGGCCAGGAGGCCGAGGCCGCCCGCGCGGACGTGGCCGGTGACGCGGGCGACGACCGGTTTGGGCAGTTCGACGATCTGGCGGAGCAGGGCGACGAGGGCCTCGGGGGGTGGGGGGTCCTTGAGGTCGGCGCCGGCGCTGAACGTGTTGCCGGTGTGGGTGAGGACGACGGCGCGGACGTCGGTGTCCTTGCCCGCGTCCGTCAGGGCGTCGGACAGTGCGCCGACGAGGGTCGCCGAGAGCGCGTTGCGGTTGTCCGGTGAGTCGAGGGTCAGCGTCTCCACGGCACGCGCGCGTGTGCGGGTCACGAGGGTCATGCGCTCTCCCTGAGCTGTCGGCGGAGGATCTTGCCGGAGGCCGCGCGGGGAACGCCGTCGATGAAGGTGACGTGGCGGATCCGCTTGTACGGGGCCACGCGTTCGGCGACGTACATCATGATCTCCGCCTCGGAGAGGCCGGTGGCGGCGGGTCGGCGGACGACGTACGCGTGCGGGGTCTCGTTGCCGTCGTCGTCGTACCTGCCGATGACGGCGGCGTCGGCGATGTCCGGGTGGCTGAGGAGGAGGGCCTCCAGCTCGGCGGGGGCCACCTGGAAGCCCTTGTACTTGATGAGCTCCTTGACGCGGTCGACGACGAACAGCCAGCCGTCCTCGTCCACGTGGCCCACGTCCCCGGTGTGCAGCCAGCCGTCGGTGTCGATCATCGCGGCGGTGGCGTCGGGGCGGCCGAGGTAGCCCTTCATGATCTGGGGGCCGCGGATGAGGATCTCGCCGGATTCGCCGGCGGGGAGGTCCTTGCCGGGGTCGTCGAGGGAGACGATGCGCATCTCGGTGCCGGCGATGAGCTTGCCGACCGTGCCGGGGGGCGCGTCGCGCATGGCGTCCAGGGGGACGACGTGGGTGCCGGGTGACAGTTCCGTCATGCCGTAGGCCTGGCCGACGGGCGGCAGGCCCAGGCGTTGGGAGCAGGCGGCGGCGAGGCGGGCGTCCAGGGGGGCGGCGGCGCTGACGATGTACTTCAGGGACGACAGGTCGTACTGGGCGACGGCTGGGTGCTTGGCGAGGGCGAGCACGATCGGCGGGGCCACGTACAGGGCGGTGATGCGGTGGTTCTGGATGGCCCCGAGGAACTGTTCCAGGTCGAAGCGGGGCAGGACGACGACCGTGGCGCCCTGCCGGAGGGGGGCGTTCATGAGGGCCGTGAGGCCGTAGATGTGGAAGAAGGGCAGGACCGCCAGGACGCGGTCTCCCGGGCCGGCGGGTATCGCCGGGTGGAGTTGCGCGAGGTTGGTGGCGATCTGCCGGTGGGTGAGCATCACGCCCTTGGGGGTGCCGGTGGTGCCGGAGGAGTACGGCAGGGCCGCGACGTCCTCGGCGGGGTCGACGTCGATCCGCGGCTCGGGGGCGGTGGTGGCCAGCATGTCGATCAGGGAGCGGTGACCGGTCGCGCTGTCGCAGACGAAGATCTCGCGGACGCCGCCCGCGAGTTCGGCGGCCCGGCGGGCGATGTCCAGCAGGGGTGAGACGGTGATGATCCAGCGGGCCGCCGAGTCGGTGAGCTGCTTGGCGAACTCCTGGGCGGTGGCGAGCGGGTGCACGGTGGTGACGGTGGCACCCGCGCGCGTGGCGGCGTAGAACGCGGTGGGGAAGGCGACGGTGTTGGGGCTGTGCAGGGCGAGGACGTCGCCCTTGCGGACGCCGGCCTCGGCGAGGGCGGCGGCGACGCGCCGGTGGAACCGGTCCACCTGCTCGTACGAGAGGGTGGTGCCGTCGGTGCCGTCGATGAGGGCCGGGATGTCGCCGAACTCGGCGGCCCGGGCCAGGACGGCGTCGTGGATGGGGAGGTCGACGGGCGGGACGTCTGCGTACTCGCTGCGGAACATGGCTGGTTCCTCCTCGCGCGCGGGCCGTCTCAGTACGACTTGGGCAGGCCCAGGGTCTGGTGGGAGACGTAGTTGAGAATCATCTCCCGGCTGACCGGCGCGATACGAGCCACGCGCGCGGCCGTTATCAGCGAGGCGAGGCCGTACTCGCGGGTGAGGCCGTTGCCGCCGAGGGTGTGCACGGCCTGGTCGACGGCCTTCACGCAGGCCTCCCCTGCGGCGTACTTGGCCATGTTGGCGGCCTCTCCGGCGCCCAGGTCGTCGCCGGCGTCGTAGAGGGCGGCGGCCTTCTGCATCATCAGGCGGGCGAGTTCGAGGTCGATGTGGGCCTGGGCGAGGGGGTGGGCGATGGCCTGGTGGGCGCCGATGGGGGTGTTCCAGACGGTGCGGTCGCGGGCGTACTCGACGGCTTTGGCGAGGGCGTACCGGCCCATGCCGATCGCGAAGGCGGCCGTCATGATGCGTTCGGGGTTGAGGCCGGCGAAGAGCTGGAGGAGGCCCGCGTCCTCGTCGCCGACGAGGGCGTCGGCGGGCAGGCGTACGTCGTCCAGGACGAGTTCGAACTGCTTCTCCGCCGCGTGGAGTTCCATGTCGATGGGGCGGCGGGTGAAGCCGGGGGCGTCGCGCGGGACGATGAACAGGCAGGGCTTGAGGCGGCCGGTGCGGGCGTCTTCGGTGCGGCCGACGATGAGGGTCGCGTCCGCGATGTCGACGCCGGAGATGAAGACCTTGCGGCCGGTGAGGATCCAGTCCCCGGTGTCCGGGTCGCGGCGGGCGGTGGTGGTGATGCGGTGGCTGTTGGAGCCGGCGTCGGGTTCGGTGATGCCGAAGGCCATCCGGCGGGTGCCGTCGGACAGGCCGGGGAGCCAGGTTTCCTTCTGTGCCGCTGTGCCGAAGCGGGCTATGACCGTGCCGCAGATCGCCGGTGAGACCACCAGCATGAGGAGGGGGCAGCCGGCGGCGCCGAGTTCTTCGAGGACGATGGAGAGTTCGGAGATGCCGCCGCCTCCACCGCCGTGTGCCTCCGGCAGGTTGACGCCCAGGTAGCCGAGTTTGCCTGCCTCGGCCCAGAGTTGATCGGGGTCGCCTTCGCGGCCGTGGCGTTTGCCCAGGGCGGCGACGGCTTCTCGGAGCGCCTTGTGGTCTTCGGTGTCCATCGGAAGTCCTTTCGGTGCGGGCCGGATGTGGCTTGTCGCGCTCACGCGGCGGAGCCGCACATCGATGCGGCCCCGCGCCCTTAAGAGGCTTCCTTCACCACAGCCAGCAGGGCGCCCGGCTCGACCTGTTGCCCTGGTGCGACGCACAGGTCGGTCAGCGTTCCCGTGGCCGGCGCGGTGATCTTGTGCTGCATCTTCATCGCCTCCAGCCAGAGGAGGGGCTCGCCGGCTTTCACCGGTGCTCCCGCCGTGAGGCCGTCGGCCACGCGGACGACCGTGCCCGGCATGGGGGCCAGGAGGGAGCCGGGGGCGTGCTGTGCGGTGGGGTCGGGGAAGCGGGGCAGGGCGGTGAGGGCGGTGGTGTTGACGTAGACCTGATCGCCGTGGCGGGAGACCTCGAAGCGGCGCCGGACCTCGTCCACTTCGAGGATCACGAGACGCGCGTCGGCGTGCACCACCCGCACCCCGTCCGCCTCCAGGCCCCGCCTGCCGTGCCGGTAGCGGGCCTCGTGCTCCTCCCCCGCCATCAGGTAGCGCTTGGTCTGCGGCTGCGAGGGGACGTTGCGCCAGCCGCCGAAGCCGGGGCGGGAGCGGGCGTGGGCGTCGGCGAGGGCGGCGGCCAGGGGGGCGTGCGGGTCGGGGGACGGCTCGGTCAGGTCCGGGAGGTGGCGGTCGTAGAAGCCGGTGTCCATGCGGGCCGCGGTGTACTCGGGGTGGCGCAGCGAGCGGACCAGGAGGTCGCGGTTGGTGACGGGGCCGTGGATCGCGGCTCGTTCCAGGGCGGAGGCGAGCTTGCGGACGGCCTCCGGGCGGGTGGGGGCGTGGGCCACGACTTTGGCGATCATCGGGTCGTAGTGGACGCCGATGGTGTCGCCGTCGGTGTAGCCGGTGTCGAGGCGGATGCCTTCGGGCGGGGCGAGGCGGTGCAGGCGGCCGGTCTGCGGGGACCAGTCCCGGGCGGGGTCCTCGGCGTACAGGCGGGCCTCCACGGCGTGGCCCCGCGCGCGGGGCGGCTCGGGGTCGAGGGGGTGGCCCTCGGCGACACGGATCTGTTCCGCGACCAGGTCGATGCCGAACACGGCCTCGGTCACCGGGTGTTCGACCTGGAGGCGGGTGTTCATCTCCAGGAAGTGGGCCCTGCCGTCGGCGACGAGGAACTCGACCGTGCCGGCGCCCACGTAGTCCACGGCCCGCGCCGCCTGTACGGCGAGGGCGTGCAGTTCCTCCTCCAGTTCGCCGGGGAGTCCGGGGGCCGGGGCCTCCTCGATGACCTTCTGGTGGCGGCGCTGGAGGGAGCAGTCGCGGGTGCCGAGCGGCCATACCGTGCCGTGCGTGTCGGCGAGGATCTGCACCTCGACGTGGCGGCCGTGCTCGACGTACGGCTCGACGAAGACCTCGCCGTCGCCGAAGGCGCTCGCCGCTTCCGCGCGCGCCGCGGCCAGTTCGGCGTCCAGGTCCGTCAGGCGCCGTACGACGCGCATGCCGCGGCCGCCGCCGCCCGCGGCCGCCTTCACCAGCACGGGCAGGTCGGCCTCGGTGACCTCGGTGAGGGGCTCGATGCCCATGAGTTGCTTGGCGCGGGTCTTGGACGCCATCGCCTCGATGGCCTCGGGGGGCGGGCCGATCCAGGTCAGGCCGGCGTCCAGGACGGCCCGGGCGAAGTCGGCGTTCTCGGAGAGGAAGCCGTAGCCGGGGTGCACGGCGTCCGCTCCGGCCGCGACGGCCGCCTTCACGATCAGGTCGCCGCGCAGGTAGGTGTCGGCGGGCGCCTCCCCCGGGAGGCGGACGCTGGCGTCGGCCACGCGCGCGTGGAGGGCGTGCGCGTCGGCGTCCGAGTGCACGGCGACCGTACGGATGCCCAGCTCGCGGCAGGTGCGGAAGACGCGGCAGGCGATCTCGCCCCGGTTGGCGACCAGCACAGAAGTGATCACTGAAGGTTCCTCACATCCGGAAGACGCCGAAGCCGCCGCGCGCGCCCTCGTAGGGGGCGGTGTGGATCGCGGACAGGCACAGGCCGAGGACGGTGCGGGTGTCGCGCGGGTCGATGACGCCGTCGTCGTAGAGCCGCCCGGACAGGAACATCGGCAGCGACTCGGACTCGATCTGCTGCTCGACCATGGCGCGCAGCGCGGCGTCGGCCTCGTCGTCGTACGGCTGTCCCTTCGCGGCGGCCGACTGGCGGGCGACGATCGACAGCACGCCCGCGAGCTGCTGCGGGCCCATGACGGCGGACTTGGCGCTGGGCCAGGCGAACAGGAAGCGCGGGTCGTAGGCGCGGCCGCACATGCCGTAGTGGCCGGCGCCATAGGAGGCGCCCATGAGGACCGACAGGTGCGGCACCTTCGAATTGGACACGGCGTTGATCATCATCGCGCCGTGTTTGATGATGCCGCCCTGCTCGTACTCCTTGCCGACCATGTAGCCGGTGGTGTTGTGCAGGAAGAGCAGCGGGATGTCGCGCTGGTTGGCGAGCTGGATGAACTGGGCGGCCTTCTGGGACTCCTCGCTGAAGAGGACGCCCCGGGCGTTCGCCAGCACTCCCACGGGATAGCCGTGGAGGGTGGCCCAGCCGGTCGTCAGGCTCGTGCCGTACAGCGGCTTGAACTCGTCGAAGTCGGAGGCGTCGACGATCCGGGCGATGACCTCGCGCGGGTCGAAGGGGCTCTTCAGGTCGCCGGGGACGATGCCGAGGAGGTCGTCGGCGTCGTACTTGGGCGGCTCGGCCGGGCCCGGATCGTCGTAGGCCTTGCGGTGGTTGAGGCGGGCGACCACGCGGCGGGCCTGGCGCAGCGCGTCCTGCTCGTCGACGGCGAAGTAGTCGGCGAGGCCGGAGGTGCGGGCGTGCATCTCGGCGCCGCCCAGGGACTCGTCGTCGCTCTCCTCCCCGGTCGCCATCTTCACCAGGGGCGGACCGCCGAGGAACACCTTGGCCCGCTCCTTGACCATGATCACGTGGTCGGACATGCCGGGGATGTAGGCGCCTCCCGCGGTGGAGTTGCCGAAGACGACCGCGAGGGTCGGGATGCCGGCGGCCGACAGCCGGGTGAGGTCGCGGAAGATGGCGCCGCCGGGGATGAAGATCTCCTTCTGGGAGGGCAGGTCGGCGCCGCCGGACTCGACGAGGCTGATGCAGGGCAGCCGGTTGGCGAGCGCGATGTCGTTGGCGCGCAGGGCCTTCTTCAGGGACCAGGGGTTGCTCGCTCCGCCTCGCACGGTCGGGTCGTTGGCGGTGATCAGGCATTCGACGCCCTCGACGACCCCGATGCCGGTGACCAGGGACGCGCCGACGGTGTGGTCGCTGCCCCAGGCGGCCAGGGGGGACAGTTCCAGGAAGGGCGTGTCGGGGTCGAGGAGCAGTTCGATGCGCTCGCGGGCGAGGAGCTTGCCGCGCCCCCGATGCCGTGCGACGTACTTCTCGCCGCCGCCCGCGAGGGCCTTGGCGTGCTCGGCGTCGAGTGCGGCGAGCTTGGCGAGCATCGCCTCCCGGTTGGCCCGGAAGTCGGCGCCGGCGGTGTCGAGCGCGGAGGTCAGGACGGTCACAGCAGAGCCTCCGGTATCTCCAGGTGGCGGGAGCGCAGCCATTCGCCGAGCGCCTTGGCCTGCGGGTCGAAGCGGTGTTGGGCGGCGACGCCCTGGCCGAGGACGCCCTCGACGACGAAGTTCAGGGCGCGCAGGTTCGGCAGCACGTGCCGGGTCACCTTCAGCGGGCGGCTCTCGGGGATCAGCTCCCGGAACCGCTCGGCGGTCAGCTCGTGCGCGAGCCACCGCCAGGCGTCGTCGGTGCGGGTCCAGACGCCGACGTTGGCGTTCCCGCCCTTGTCGCCGCTGCGGGCGCCCGCGACCAGCCCCAGCGGGGCGCTGCGGCTCGGCCCGGGCGGCAGGGGCTCCGGAAGGGGCGGCTCCGGGACGTCGTCCAGGACGCGGGGGTCCTGGGGCGGGGGCACCGTGATCCGCCGTCCGTCATTGAGGACGGCCACATGGTCGACCGCGCCATGGGGGACGTACACATCCTCGAACACCCCATAGGGCGTGCCCTTCCCGGGTGGTGCCAGCACATGGAAGCCGGGGTAGCTCGCCAGGGCCAGCTCCACCGCGGCCCCGCTCAACGCCCGCCCCACGGCCTGCTGGTCCGCGTCCCGTACGACGAGCCGCAGCAGCGCGCTCGCGCTCTCCTCGGTGTCGGCGTCGGGCCGGTCGGTGCGGGCCAACTCCCAGCGAGCGTCCGCGACTTCTCGCAGCGCGGGCTCCATCTGTTCCCGTACCAGGGCGGCCTTGCCCTCGATGTCGAGACCGGTGAGCACGAAGACGACCTCGTTGCGGAAGCCGCCGAACTTGTTGAACCCGACCTTGAGGGTCGGCGGAGGTGCCTCGCCGCGCACACCCTCGATCCGCACCCGGTCGGGTCCGTCCTGGCCGAGCCGCACGGTGTCCAGCCGGGCGGTGACGTCCGGCCCGACGTACCGGGCACCGGCCGTCTCGTACAGCAACTGAGCGGTGACCGTGCCGGTGTCGACGAAACCGCCGGTGCCGGGGTGCTTGGTGATCACGCAGCTCCCGTCCTCGTGGAGCTCGGCGAGCGGGAAGCCGGGGCGGCGGACGTCGCCGTCGCGGAAGAAGGCGTAGTTGCCGCCGGTGGCCTGCGCCCCGCACTCCAGGACGTGCCCGGCGACGACGGCCCCCGCGAGCCGGTCGTGGTCCGCCGGTGTCCAGCCGAAGTGGGCGGCGGCGGGCCCGGTGACCAGGGCCGCGTCCGTCACGCGCCCGGTCACCACGAGGTCCGCGCCCTCCCGCAGACAGGCCGCGATGCCGAAGCCGCCGAGATAGGCGTGGGCGGCGAGGCTCCCGGGGTGGGCGGCGGTGAGGTCGTCGCCCTCGACGTGGGCGACGCGCACGGGGATGCCGAGCCGGTCGGCCAACGCCCGTACGGCGTCGGCGAGTCCGGCCGGGTTCAGCCCGCCCGCGTTGGTGACGATCTTCACGTCCCGCTCGTGCGCGAGGCCGAGGCACTCCTCCAGCTGCCGCAGGAAGGTGCGGGCGTACCCGGCTCCGGGGTCCTTCAGCCGGTCCCGGCCGAGGATCAGCATGGTCAGCTCGGCGAGGTAGTCGCCGGTGAGGACGTCGAGTTCACCGCCGGTGAGCATCTCGCGCATCGCGTCGAAGCGGTCGCCGTAGAAGCCGGAGGCGTTGCCGATGCGCAGGGGCTCCGGGCGCGTCCGGCCACCGGTGGGAACGGTCGTCACGATGCGGCTCCCTTCGGCGGGCGGCCGCCTCCCGGTGGTCCGGCGAAGGCCTGCGCGATGTCCAGCCAGCGGTCGGCGTCGGGGCCGTCGGCGCGCAGGGCGAGGTCGGTGCGGTGGGCGCGTTGGGTGACCAGGAGGCAGAAGTCGAGGGCGGGGCCGGTGACGGACTGCGGGGCGTCGTCGGGGCCGTACGTCCACAGGTCACCGGAGGGGGCGCGGAGTTCGACGCGGAAGGGGGTGGTGGGCGGAGTCAGCCCGTGCACGCCGAAGGCGAAGTCCCGGGTCCGTACTCCGAGCCAGGCCACATGCCGAAGCCGGTCGGTGGGTGGGCGCACCACACCCAGGGCGTCGGCCACATCCTGGCCATGGGCCCAGGTCTCCATGAGGCGGGCCGTTGCCATGGAGGCGGCCGACATGGGTGGCCCGTACCAGGGGAAGCGCGCCTTGGGCGGGGCGGTGCGCAGGGCCTCCTCCAGTGCCGTACGGGCCGCGCGCCAGCGGGCGAGCAGGGCGGCGGGCGGGAGTCCGGCGTCCTCCTCGGCGCCCTGGTCGACGAAGGAGTCCGGTGCGGCGAGGGCCTTCTCGACCAGCGCGCGGAAGCCGTCGGCGTCCGTGACGGCGAGCAGGGCCGAGCGGTCGGTCCACGCGAGGTGGGCGATCTGGTGGGCCACGGTCCAGCCGGGTGCGGGGGTCGCGAGCGTCCAGCGCCGGGCGCTCAACCCGGCCACGAGGCCGTCGAGTTCCTCGCTCTCCCGGCGCAGGTCGTCGATCACGGGCGTCGGATCGGACACGGGCGCTCCCCTCGGGACACTGCGGTGTGCGGGGTGGTGCGGCGTGCTGAGGAGCATGGCAGCGCGGCCGTAAACAATCAAGCATGCTTGCATGAAAATATGGCGGCCGAGTCGGAGCGGGGAAGCACGTGCTCCGGCGGCGGGATCAGCCGTTCCGGTACGAGGCCACCAGCCGTGCCAGGTGCCGGCCCGCCACCTCCAGCGGCGTCGCGCTGCGCGCGACCTGGGCCGCCAGCTCGGCGCCCTCCAGGGTGGCGATCACCGTGTGGGCCAGCTCCTCGGCGTCCGTGTCGGCGAAGCCGGCGGTGACGAGCTTCGCGGCGACCACTCCGCGCCAGCGCGCGAACGCCTCGGCCGCCGCCTGCTGGATGGCGGGGGCGCTGGTCGCCGTGCCCACGACGGCGGAGGTGACCGGGCAGCCGTCGAGCCAGTCGGAGTCGCGCAGCCCCTCGGCGAGGGAGGCGGTGAGGGCGAGCAGGGCCTTGGCCGGATCCGGCTCGGCGTCGAGGGTCTCGCGCAGCAGCTCGGTGAACTCCTCGTCGCCGAGCCGCACGGCGGCCGTGCCGAGCTCCTGCTTGCCGCCGGGGAAGAAGTGGTAGACGGAGCCGAGTGTCGCCCCGGCCTCGCGGGAGATCTGCTTGATGCCGGTGCCTTCGTAGCCCTGGCGCTGCATCAGGAGTGACGCCGTACGGACGATCCGCTCGCGGGTGCCGGCGGTGTCGAGATCGTGCGGGGCCTTCGTCTTCACGCCACCACCTTACCGGGCTAGAGCGATCGCTCTAGTCGCTGTGCTACGTTCCTCTCTAGATAGAGCGTTCGTTCTAGTCGACGGGTGCTCCCGTCGTCCGTTACGTCCGTTCCGTGAACTGAGGGGGATCTCCATGAACAAGTCCGTGACCGTCATCGGCCTCGGCCCCATGGGCCGCGCTATGGCCGGTGCCTATCTGGACGCCGGCTACCGGGTCACCGTCTGGAACCGCACCCCGGGCCGCGCCGACGAACTGGTGGCCCGGGGCGCGGTGTGCGCCGCCACCGTCGAGGAGGCGCTGACCGCCCACGAGGTGGTCGTGCTGAGCCTGACCGACTACGCCGCGATGTACGCCGTGCTGGAGCCCGCCGCCGCGGCGCTGGAGGGCCGGGTCCTGGTCAACCTCAGCTCGGACACGCCGGCCAGGGCCCGGACGGGGGCGGCCTGGGCGGCACGGCACGGGGCGCGCCATCTCACCGGCGGGGTCCAGACACCGCCGTCCGGCATCGGCTCGCAGGAGTTCGACACCTTCTACAGCGGCCCGCGGGACCTCTTCGAGCAGTACGAGGACGTCCTGAAGGTGCTCACCGGCACCGACTACCGGGGCGAGGACCCGGGCCTGGCCGCGCTGTACTACCAGCTCCAGATGGACCTGTTCTGGACCACCCTCACCGCCTGGCTGCACATGCTGGCGCTGGCGGACGCCAACGGCATCAAGCCCTCCGAGATCACGCCGTACGCGGCCGGGACGCTGGGCGGGATGGGCCAGTTCCTCGACTTCTACACACCGCGGATCGAGGCGGGGCGGCACGCGGGGGACGTCGAGCGGATCTCGATGGCCGTGGCGAGCCTGGACCACGTCGTGCACACGACGCGCGACTCGGGTGCGGACCCGGCGCTGCCCGCCGCGGTGCTGGAGACCTTCCGGCGCGCGGCGGCGGAGGGCTACGAGGAGGACAGCCTGACCCGGCTCTTCGAGGTGTTCGGCGGGGGCGTGGCGGCCTGAGCACGAGCGAGGGCGCCCCGCACACGCGGGGCGCCCTCGGTCACGTACGCGGGAAGGGTCAGAGCTTCTCGATCACGTAGTCGACGCACTTGGTGAGCGCCTCGATGTCCGCCGGGTCGATCGCCGGGAACATCGCGACGCGCAGCTGGTTGCGGCCGAGCTTGCGGTACGGCTCGGTGTCGACGACGCCGTTGGCGCGCAGGACCTTGGCGACGGCGGCGGCGTCGACCTCGTCCGTGAAGTCGATCGTGCCGATGACCTGCGAGCGCTTGGCCGGGTCGGTGACGAACGGGTTCGCGTACTTGATGTCCTCGGCCCAGCCGTACAGAGTCCGCGCGGAGGTGGCCGTGCGGCGGACCGCCCAGTCCAGGCCGCCCTGGCCGTTGATCCACTCCAGCTGCTGGTTCAGGAGGAACAGCGTGGCCAGCGCCGGGGTGTTGTACGTCTGGTTCTTGCGGGAGTTGTCGATCGCCGTCGGGAGCGAGAAGAACTCCGGGACGTGGCGGCCGGAGGCGTGGATCCGCTCGGCGCGCTCGATCGCGGCCGGGGAGAAGACGCCGATCCACAGGCCGCCGTCGGAGGCGAAGGACTTCTGCGGGGCGAAGTAGTAGACGTCCGTCTCGGCGATGTCGACCGGCAGGCCGCCGGCGCCCGAGGTGGCGTCGACCAGGACGAGGGCGCCCTCGTCGGCCCCGGCCACGCGCTTGATCGGCATGGCGACACCGGTCGAGGTCTCGTTGTGGGTGAACGCGTAGACGTCCACGCCCGCCTCGGCGACCGGCTCGGGGTGCGTACCCGGGTCGGCGGAGATGACGTCCGGCTCGGCCAGCCACGGGGCGAGCTTGGCGGCCTTGGCGAACTTGGAGGAGAACTCGCCGAAGGTGAGGTGCTGCGACCTGTTCTCGATCAGGCCGTGCGTCGCGATGTCCCAGAACGCGGTGGAGCCGCCGTTGCCGAGGATCACCTCGTAGCCGTCGGGGAGCTGGAACAGCTCGCGGATGCCCTCGCGCACCTGGCCGACCAGGTTCTTGACGGGAGCCTGGCGGTGGGAGGTGCCCATGAGGGAGGTGCCGGTGGCGGCGAGGGCGTCCAGCGCCTCCGTCCGCACCTTGGAGGGACCCGCGCCGAAACGTCCGTCCGCGGGCTTGATGTCAGAGGGAATCTGGATCTCAGCCACGGAGGGGAGCGTAGCCGTTTCGGGAAACCTGGGCGAAACGTCGTCCGTCGGATGAGACGCGGCATGGACGGTGGTGCGGAGGGCCGCCGACCGCGACGGCGTCACTGTCGGTGGCCGCGTGCATGCTGGAGGCATGACGGATCTTCCGCACGGCAGGGATCTGACGGCTCTCGAGGGCGAGTTGCGCGCGGCCGTCCGCGGGGGCGTGGGGTTCGGCGCCCTGGACCGCGCGTTGGTCACCATGGACGCGTCCAACTACCGGCGGGTGCCGTACGGGGTCGTGGCGCCCGTGGACGCCGACGACGTGGCGGCGGTGCTGGAGGTGTGCCGGCGGCAGGGCGTGCCGGTGGTGCCGCGCGGCGGGGGCACGTCCATCGCCGGGCAGGCGACGGGCACGGGCGTGGTGCTGGACTTCACCCGGCACATGAACCGGCTGCTCGCCCTGGACCCCGGGGCGCGGACGGCCGTGGTGCAGCCGGGCCTGGTGCTCGACCGGCTCCAGGAGGCCGCCGCCCCGCACGGGCTGCGGTTCGGGCCGGATCCGTCGACGCACAGCCGGTGCACGCTCGGCGGCATGATCGGCAACAACTCCTGCGGCTCGCACTCGGTGGCGTGGGGCACGACCGCCGACAGCGTGCGCGAGCTGGACGTCGTCACCGCGCGCGGCGAGCGGCTGCGGCTCGGGCGGAACTGGGCCGGGGCGCCGGACGGCCTGCGGGCGCTGGTGGAGGGCGACCTCGCCCGGCTGCGCACGGGCTTTCCGGAACTGCCCCGCCGCATCTCCGGATACGCGCTGGACGCCCTGCTGCCCGAGCGGGGCGCCGACGTGGCCCGCTCGTTCTGCGGCTCCGAGGGCACGCTCGGCGTGCTGACGGAGGCGGTCGTACGCCTGGTCGAGGCGCCCCGCGCGCGGGCCCTGGCCGTGCTCGGGTACGCCGACGAGAGCGCGGCGGCCGAGGCCGCTGCCGGGCTGCTGCCTCTGTCTCCGCTGACCGTGGAGGGCATGGCGGCGGACCTGGTGCCGTCGGCGGCGGCGCTCCCCCGGGGCGGGGCCTGGCTGTTCGTCGAGACCGGCGGGGAGTCGGCGGCGGAGGCACGCGCGCGTGCGGAGGCGATCGTGCGGGCCGCCGACGTCCTGGACGCGCTGGTGGTCACCGACGCCGCCGGGCAGCGCGCGCTGTGGCGGATCCGGGAGGACGCCAGCGGTACGGCGACGCGCATGCCCGACGGGAGCGAGGCGTGGCCGGGGTGGGAGGACTGCGCGGTGCCGCCCGCCCGGCTGGGCGCGTACCTGCGGGACTTCCGGGCGCTGCTGGCGGCGCACGGGCTGCGCGGCACGCCGTACGGGCACTTCGGGGACGGCTGCATCCACGTCCGGATCGACTTCGACCTGCTGACGGAGGGCGGTGTCGCCCGCTTCCGCCGCTTCTCGGAGGAGCTCGCGGAGCTGGTGGTGGCGCACGGCGGATCGCTGTCCGGGGAGCACGGGGACGGGCAGGCGCGGGCGGAGCTGCTGCCCAGGATGTACGGCGCGGAGACGGTGCGCCTGTTCGAGCGGGTGAAGGGCGTGTGGGACCCGGACGACCTGCTCAACCCCGGGATGCTGGTGCGGCCCGCGCCCCTGGACACCGGCCTGCGCTTCTCCGTCCTGCCGCGCGAGCCCGTCGACGTCGCCTTCGGCTACCCCGCCGACGGCGGCGACTTCTCGGCGGCGGTACGGCGCTGCGTGGGCGTCGCCAAGTGCCGTACGACGTCGGTGTCCGGCTCCGCCGTGATGTGTCCGTCCTTCCGGGCGACCGGCGCGGAGGAGCACTCCACGCGCGGGCGGGCCCGGCTGCTGCACGAGATGCTCGCCGGTGAGGTGGTGACCGACGGCTGGCGCTCGGCCGAGGTGCGGGACGCACTGGACCTGTGCCTGTCCTGCAAGGGCTGCCGCTCGGACTGCCCGGTCGGGGTCGACATGGCCACGTACAAGGCGGAGTTCCTGCACCACCACTACGCCGGGCGGCGCCGGCCCGCCGCGCACTACGCCATGGGGTGGCTGCCGGTGTGGCTCCGGGCGGTGGCGCGTACGCGCACGGCGTGGCTGGTCAACGCGCTGTCCGGGCTGCGGCCCCTCGCGTGGGCGGCCAAGCGGCTGGGCGGGATCGCGCCGGAGCGGGAGATTCCGCGGGTGGCGTCGCGGACGTTCAGCCGGTGGTGGGAGCAGCGGCGCGCGCACCGGCCCTCCGGTGACGGCCAGCCCGCGCAACGGCCCTCCGCCGACGGCGACCTGGTCGTCCTGTGGCCCGACACCTTCACGGAGCACCTCTCGCCGTCCGTGGGGCAGGCCGCCGTGCGGGTGCTGGAGGCGGCCGGGCTGCGGGTGGCGCTGCCGCCGACCGTGCGGCTGGAGAAACCCCCGGTGGGCGACGGCAGGACGGTCGCCCTCGACCCGCTGTCGCTGCTGCGGGGCCGGGGCCGCGTCTGCTGCGGGCTGACGTACGTCTCGACCGGCCAGCTCGACCGGGCCCGGGCCGTCCTGCGCCGCACGCTCGACCTGATGGAACCGGTGCTGGAGACCGACGCCCCGGTCGTGGTTCTGGAGCCGAGCTGTGCCGCGGCCCTGCGCGCGGACGTGCCCGAGCTGCTGCACGACGACCCGCGTGCGGCGCGCCTCGCCGCGAAGGTCCTGACGTTCGCGGAGACGCTGGAGCGCCATGCCCCCGGCT
Organism: Streptomyces olindensis; assembly: GCA_000696115.1. Classification (GTDB taxonomy): domain Bacteria; phylum Actinomycetota; class Actinomycetes; order Streptomycetales; family Streptomycetaceae; genus Streptomyces; species Streptomyces olindensis. The sequence goes on along the minus strand of JJOH01000006.1, from coordinate 211,407 downwards.
GGACGCCGCCGCGTCTGGACCGCCCGGTGGCCGGCCAGACGCACTGCCATCAGCACGCGGTGCTGGGCGACGCGGCGGACCGCCGGCTGCGCCGGGCCGCCCGGCTCTCCGGCGAACTGAGCGGCGGCTGCTGCGGTCTCGCGGGCGACTTCGGCTTCGAGAAGGGCCACTACGAGGTGTCCGCCGCGTGCGCGGAGGAACAGCTCCTGCCGTCCGTGCGGAACGCCCCGGACGGCGCGGTGGTCCTGGCGGACGGCTTCTCCTGCCGCACGCAGCTGGAGCATTTGGCGGGGGTGCGGGGGAGGCACCTGGCGGAGGTGCTGGCGGCGGCGTTGGAGGAGGTGGGGGGTGACGGTGAGCCTGCGGTGAGGGATGAGCCGAGGGACGGGGGTTGACGCGCGGGAGCGAGCGCCCGGGCGTCCGGGCCCACGCTTGAGGCGTTCGGGCCATGCCGTGGGCGGGCCCGGAGTGTCTGAGCCGGGGGACGGCCGAGGCCGCTCCTAGGCTCGCGGGACCAGCCACTGCCCGTCGAGGGCCGCTGCTCGAAGGAGCCCGCGCATGAGCGTACGCGTCCAGCCGATCACCCGTGACGAGCACCTGGCGTTCGTCTCGGCCCGCCCCTCCGCCAGCCACACGCAGATCCCGTCCTGGGGCGAGGTGAAGCCCGACTGGCGTGCGGAGAGCCTGGGCTGGTTCGACCAGGGCGGGCAGCTCGTCGGCGCGGGACTGGTCCTGCTGCGCCCGCTGCCCGGGCCGCGGCTGCCGGGGCTGCGCCGCTACCTCGCGTATCTGCCCGAGGGCCCGCTGATCGACTGGCACGAGCCGGAGCTGGAGCGCCTGCTGGAGCCGATGCTGGCGCACCTGGGGCGGCGGGGCGCCTTCGCGGTGCGGATGGGCCCGCCGGTCGTGGTGCGCCGCTGGAGCGCGGAGGCGGTCAAGGCGGCGATCGCGGACCCGGCCGCCCGGCGGTTGCGGGACGTGCGGGCGACGTCGTACGAACCGCGCGCCGGGCAGGTCGCGGACGGTCTGCGCCGGACGGGCTGGCGGCAGACCGAGGCCGGCGGCGAGGGCGGCTTCGCCGCGGGGCAGCCCCGGTACGTCTTCCAGGTGCCGTTCGCCGGACGCTCGCTGGACGACATCCACAACGGCCTGAACCAGCAGTGGCGGCGCAACATCAAGAAGGCCGAGACGGCCGGCGTGAAGGTCGTGCGCGGCGGCTACGAGGACCTGCCGGCCTTCCACGAGCTGTACGGCGAGACCGCCGAGCGGGATCGTTTCCGCCCGCGCCCGCTGCCGTACTTCCAGCGCATGTGGAACGCGCTCACCGCCGAGCACCCGGACCGGATGCGGCTCTACCTCGCGTACCACGACGGCGAGGTGCTCGCCGCGGCCACGATGCTGACCGTCGGCGACCACGTCTGGTACTCCTACGGCGCCTCCACCGGCCGCCGGCGCGAGGTCCAGGCGAGCAGCGCCCTGCAGTGGCGCATGATGACCGACGCCCACGAGCTCGGGGCCGCGGTCTACGACCTGCGCGGCATCACCGACACCTTGGAGGAGTCCAGCCATCTGCTGGGCCTGCTCCGCTTCAAGGTGGGCACCGGCGGCGAGGCCGTCGAGTACCTCGGTGAATGGGACTTCCCGCTCAACCGGCTGCTCTACAAGGCGTTCGACCTCTATCTGTCCCGCCGCTGAGGAGGCGAGGTCCGGCCCACCCGGCGTCTCACGCCCCGAGACAGAGGCAAAAGGGCTTCACGCACCTGACCGGGTCCATTACCCTGGACTGTGCAGTACATCGGGATGTACGTCACGTGCAGGCCGGTGTACGCGCCCCGCATCAGCGCCGACGACCACAGGACCGCCCGTGACCACCCCCGACAGCGTCACCACGCCCCAGCCCGCGACCGCCACGACCGGCGCCGCACCGGCCGCCGGTCCGGGCCGGCTCGGTTCCCTCGGACCCCTGGGCCTGGTGCTCGCGGGCGGCGTCTCCGTGCAGTTCGGCGGCGCACTGGCGGTGACGCTGATGCCGCGGGCCGGTGCCCTCGGGGTGGTCGCGCTGCGGCTGCTCGTGGCGGCGGTGGTCCTGCTGCTGGTCTGCCGCCCGCGACTGCGCGGCCACTCGCGCACCGACTGGGGCACGGTCGTCGTCTTCGGCATCACCATGGCCGCGATGAACGGCCTCTTCTACCAGGCCGTCGCCCGTATCCCGCTGGGCCCGGCGGTCACCCTGGAGGTCCTCGGCCCGCTCGCCCTGTCGGTCCTGGCGTCCCGCCGCGCGATCAACGTCGTGTGGGCGGCCCTGGCCCTCACCGGTGTCTTCCTCCTCGGCGGCGGAGGCTTCGACGGTCTCGACCCCGTCGGAGCGGCGTTCGCCCTGGGTGCGGGCGCCATGTGGGCGGCATACATCGTCTTCAGCGCCCGCACGGGCCGCCGATTCCCGCAGGCGGACGGGCTGGCCCTGGCGATGGCGGTGGGCGCGGTGCTGTTCCTGCCGCTGGGCATCGCCGAGTCGGGCGCGAAGCTGGCCGACCCGGTGACACTGGGCCTCGGCGCGGCGGTGGCGCTGCTCTCCTCCGTCCTGCCCTACACCCTGGAACTCCTCGCCCTGCGCCGCCTGCCCGCCTCCACCTTCGCGATCCTGATGAGCCTGGAACCGGCCATCGCGGCGACGGCCGGCTTCCTCCTCCTGGAACAGGCCCTCACCGCCCCGGAGGCCGCGGCGATCGCCCTGGTCATCGCGGCGAGCATGGGGGCGGTGCGGACGCAGGTGAGCCGGGGGAAGACGAAGGGGCTGGAGGCGGCGGGGCCGGAGAGCTAGAGCTTGTCGTTTGGATCAGGCCCCAGCCCCCTACTGCCACGTCGCGGTGTCCGGGTCGATCCCATGGGCGCGCGCGGCGGCGTCGACGATGCCGCGGAACCACGTGGCGAGGCCGGGGCGGATGCCGTCGTAGTGGGCGGCGAATCCCGGATCGGCCTCGTACATGCGGCCGAGACAGACCTGCATCTGCCTGCTGAGGGGGAAGTACGAGGCGAACACCTCGCGGTGCCGCTCGACGAGGTGGTTCGCCTCCTCGCTGCCGGGTGTGACACCGGCGTCCATCGCCTTCGCGAGGGCCCGGTCGAGGTCGGCCACCTCGTCGGCGACGGCCTGCCACTCCTCCGCTGTGCGGGAGGCCGAGCGTTCGGCGTACTGCCGCCACTGCGTCGTGTCCCCGTAGCGCTCACGGGCCTGGGCGGGCCCGTCCGGGTCCCACTGGGGGCCGAAGATCGCGGCCTGCTGCTCCGCGGTGAGCAGCAGGCCGCGCTCGTGGGCGTCGATCATCCGGTCCAGTCCGGCGCTGAGCCGCTGGAGGCGCTCGATCCGTTCGGCGATCTGGTGGCGCTGCGCCCGCAGCGCGCCGGGCACGTCCGCCGTCGAGTCGTCCAGGACGGCCTGGATGCGGTCCAGGCCGAGGCCGATCTCGCGGTAGACGACGATGCGGTGCAGGCGTTCCAGATCACCGGCGGTGTAGAGCCGGTATCCGGCGGTCGTGCGCAGCGACGGGCGCGCCAGACCGATCTCGTCCCAGTGGTGCAGCGCCCGGACGGTCACGCCCAGCCGCGCCGAGACCTGACCGACGGTCAGGCCATCGGTGTCGGTGGAGTCAGGCATGCTCCTCATTGTCGCCGCGCCCGACGCCCGGTGGAGTGATCCCGACGGCTGCCAGGTCCCGCGCTTCCTGGCTGTCCGGGTCGACGGGCCGCGCCGCCGTGAAGACGATCCGTGCGTTCTCGGGGGTGATCACCTCCACGTCGCGGGTGGTCCAGGGAGTGTCCCGCGGACCGTCGACCGAGTCCGGGCGCAACGCACGACAGGCCTCGACGAGGGAATCGATCTGGCTGAGCACGCACGCGAAGGTGACGCTCATCGCCGGTGCCCGCTCCGGGACGCTCGCCGTCGGGACGAGGAGTACGTCCTGGAACGCCCACCTGCGCAGATGCACCACGCTGCCGGGGATGCTGAACAGCTCGATGAACCCGAGCCCACGAGTCCAGAACTCCACCGACGCCGCCAGATCGCCGGTGGGGATCGTCACGAACGCGGGCATCCCGTAGATGCCGCGGAACGGCTCGGGTGGAACCGCGTCCGGGCCGGGAGCGGGTACGGGGCTGATCTCGAACGCGTTGTAGTGGTCGCTCATGCGGCCGACTCTCCGGCCTCACGCAACGTGAGGGTCAAGCCGGTTCCGCGAAACCCCGCCGTTCCGCGAAGCCCCGCGTCCCGCTCACGGTCGGGGCGTTCGCGCCACACGGAATCCCACGTCGTCGATCCGGAACGTCGGATGGCTGCGGCGGCGCACCGAAGCGCGGCAGCTCCAGTGTTCGTCGGACCAGCCGCCGCCGCGGAGCACCCGGTAGGTGCCGTAGACCTCGGGGTCGTAGAGGTCCCAGCACCAGTCCCAGGTGTTGCCCAGCATGTCGTGGAGACCCCAGGCGTTGGGCTCTTTGCCGCCCACGGGGTGGATCCTGTCGTCCGAGTTCCCCCGGTACCAGGCGATGTCGTCGAGGGGGCCGTAGCGCGGGCCCGTGCCGCCGGCGCGGCAGGCGTGCTCCCACTCGGCCTCCGTCGGCAGCCGGTACCCGTCGGCGGAGGTGTCCCAGTCGGCCGTCCCGGTGTCGCCCGGCAGGTGATAGGCGGGGGTCAGCCCTTCCCGGTGGGACAGGGCGTTGCAGAAGCGCACCGCGTCCCACCAGGACACGCCCTCGACGGGCAGCCGGTCGCCGTCGGCCGTGCTCGGCCGGTGACCGGTGACGTCGGCGTACCGCTCCTGGGTGACCGGGAACACCGACAGACGGAAGGGCGCGACCTCGACGGGCCAACTGCGCTGTGTCCGCCGGTCCGACAGCCTCACCTGCCCGGCCGGAACGGAGATCATCTGGCTGTCCACGCCCCCCACCCTCGCCCATGCCGAGTGACCCTGTCGACCACCGGGCGCCCGGCCCACGCCGGGCGCCCCTTCACCGCCGCGTCACGTCGCCGTGCACGTCACCCCCGGCACACGCCCGCCCCCGGGCGCTCCCCCGAACCCTGCGCGAGCCCGCGCCTCAGCGGCTGAGCTTCTTGAACCGCCGTACCGCGAGCGGCAGGAAGACCACCGTGAGGATCACCGGCCACACCCCGGCCATCAGCAGCGCGTGCTGCTCCACCCAGGAGTCGCCGCCCCCGACCGGCGTGCCGAACAGGTCGCGGGTCGCCGCCGCCGTGGAGGAGATCGGGTTCCAGGCCGCCACCCAGCCCAGCCAGTCGGGCATGAGCTGCGGCGCGACGAAGATGCTGGAGATCATCGTCAGCGGGAAGGCGACCGCGAACAGCCCGCCCGCCGCCTCCGGGTTGGGCACCAGCAGGCCGAGCCACACGCCGATCCAGATCAGCGCGAACCGCAGCCACAGCAGCAGCCCGAACGCGGCGAGGAAGCCGAAGCCGCCGTCCGGGCGCCAGCCCATGGCGAACGCGGTGAGCATCATGATGGCCAACTCGGCGCAGGCGACGATCAGATCGGTGATCCCGCGCCCGGCAACGACGGCGGAGGACGCCATCGGCATGGAGCGGAAGCGGTCGATGACGCCCTTGGTGGAGTCGTACACCACGACCGTGGCCGTGTTGATGAAGCCGAACGCCATGGTCATCACGAACATGCCCGGCATCAGGAAGTCCTTGTAGTCCCCGCCGCCCGGCACCGTCATCGCGCTGCCGAAGACGTAGCCGTAGAGCAGCACGGACAGGATCGGGAAGCCCAGCTGCCAGGCGATGTTGACCGGCTGGCGCTGGTAGTGGGTCAGTCCGCGGCGGACGATGTTCCAGCAGTCGGCGAGCAGCCAGTACGTGCCGCTCCGGGAGCTCGGGGTGCTCAGGTCGACGGCACTCACGCGGCGGCCTCCTTCTCGGTGCGGTGTCCGGTCAGGCGCAGGAAGACGTCGTCGAGGCTGGGCCTGCGCAGTCCGATGTCCTCGACGCGGACGCCCTCGTCCTGGAGGGTCCGCGCCACCTCCGTGAGGGCCGTGACCCGGTCGGTGACCGGGGCGTGCACCCGCAACTCGGTCTCGTCCGCCTCGGGTTCGCCGTCCGTGACCCGGGCGATCACCTTCACCACGCGCGGGATCTCGGACCGCTCGGCGACCACGACCTCGACACGGTCGCCGCCGACCAGGTTCTTCAGCCCGTCCGGGGTGTCGTCGGCGATGGCCCGCCCCTGGTCGATGACGGTGATGTGCGAGGCGAGCTTGTCGGCCTCCTCCAGGTACTGCGTGGTCAGCAGCACGGTCGTGCCACTCGCCACCAGCGCGCGGACGGAGTCCCAGACCTCGCCCCGGCTGCGGGGGTCCAGGCCGGTCGTCGGCTCGTCGAGGAAGAGCACGGCCGGGGCCAGGATCATCGACGCGGCGAGGTCGAGGCGGCGCCGCATGCCGCCGCTGTACTTGCCGACGCCCCGGTCGGCGGCGTCGGTCAGGTCGAACTGCTCCAGCAGCTCGGCCGCCCGGAGCTTCGCGCGCCTGCCGCCCAGGTGGAACAGGCGGCCGAACATCTCCAGGTTCTGCCGGCCGGTGAGGACCTCGTCGACCGCCGCGTACTGGCCGGTGAGCCCGATCCGGGCCCGGACCTCGCGCGGCTGCCGGACCACGTCCAGACCGGCGACCGTCGCGGCGCCCCCGTCCAGCCGGATCAGCGTGGACAGGATGCGGACCGCCGTGGTCTTGCCCGCGCCGTTCGGCCCGAGCAGGCCGTGCACCGTGCCCTCGCGTACCGCCAGGTCGAAGCCGTCGAGGGCGCGTTTCTCGCCGTACCGCTTTTCCAGCGCCTCGGCCCGCACCGCGTATCCGTCCATGCCGCCCCTCCCGTGTGCTCGTGCCGTGCCCGGCATCCCGAACTGAGTACAGCGTACCCGATTACGCGTACGTTGTACCCAGTTTTTTCGCGGGGACCTAAGCTGGGTGCCATGACGAGCGGTACGAGTGGCACGGGCAGCACGGAGACCAGCGGCAGCGGCGATATCGCCCGCACCCTCGAACTGCTGTGGGACACCGGCCGACGGCCCAGCCGGGGCCCCAAGCCGACCCTGACCCTGGACCGGATCGTGGAAGCGGCCATCCAGGTGGCGGACGCCGAGGGGCTCGAGGGGCTCTCCATGCGCCGCGTCGCGGCCGAGCTGGGCACCGGCACCATGTCGCTGTACCGGTACGTGCCCGGCAAGGGCGAGCTGCTCGACCTCATGCTGGACCGGGTGCAGCGCACCTCCGAGGACCCTGCCGACTTCGGCGACGGCGGCTGGCGCACGGCCCTGGAGACACTGGCCCGCGAGACCCTCGCCCTCTACCGCCGCCACCCCTGGCTGCTCCAGGTCAACCAGTCCCGGCAGATCCTCGGCCCGGGCGCCCTCGACGGCATGGAGAAGATCCTCACCCGCATCCGCCCGATGGGGCTGAGCGACCCCGAGCTGCTCTCCGCGGTCATCATGATCGACGGGTACGTCGTCGGGGCCGCCCGCTCGCACCTGTACCAGCGGGAGGCGGAGCGCCGGACGGGCCTGACGGACGCCGAGTTCTGGCAGGCGCAGGTGCCGGTCCTGGAGAAGGTCATGGCCTCGGGCCGCTACCCGGTCATGGCGTCACTCTCCGAGGACACCTTCGGACCCGACTTCGACCACTTCGAGTTCGGGCTCCAGCGGATCCTGGACGGCCTGGAGGTCTTGGTGGCACGGCGCCGGGACCAGGACGCGCAGCCGTCGGAGGATCGCTCCTAGTTCCGCCGCCGCAGGCGCCGCAGGCCGAACAGGACGACCAGGGCGGCGGCCGCGGCGATGGCGCCGGTCTTGAGGTTGCCGCTCAGCCCGTCGGCGCCCGCGCCGCCGTCCGAGGCGGACGAACCGCCGTTGCCGGAGGGCGAGTCGGTCCCCTCGGCCCCGGGGGCGTCCTGCGGCTCCACGGGGCTGTCGGCGCCCTCGGCGCCGTACATGAGCTTCTTCCCGTCGGCGGTGTAGGTGACGGACTCGCCCTGCCCCAGGAACGGCACGCCGAGCCGCTGCTTCCGCTTGATGTCGCCGCCGTCCCAGTCGTAGGCGATCGCGCCGAAGTAGCTGCGCACGACGAGGTGTTCGCCGTCCGGGGAGAGCGTGGCGTCGGTGGCCTCCAGGTCGGGGACGGCCGCGACGGGCCGGAAGACGTTCGTCCCGGACGCGGAGAGCTCGGCCGGGCCCTCGTAGAGGTGCCCGCCCTTCTCGTTCTTGTCGACGATGTAGACGCGGCCCGTCCTCGGGTGCACGACGAGCGACTCGGCGTCGCGCGCGCCGTCGGAGTACTTCACGACGTACTGCGTGGCCCGGATCGTCTGGTCGCGCAGGTCCTTCGGCTCCGGCAGCCGGTAGATCCAGACGTGCGGCCAGGTGCCGCCGAGGTTGTCGCCGATGTCCCCGACGTAGATCTGGTTGCCGGGCCCGATGGAGATGGCCTCGACGTCGCGCGGGCTGCCCACGCCGGTCATGGTGATCGTCGCGACCGTCTCGCCCGTCGCGCTGTCGACGGCGTAGAGGTACGCCCCGTCGTCGCTGTCGTTGTGCGTCCAGTAGATGCCCGGGTGCAGGCGCGAGGCCGCGAGGCCGCTGGACTCGGTGATGCGCGGGTCCTTGATGGTGAACTCCTCGTCCCCGTCGGCGGCGGAGGCGGGCACGGCGAGGGCGCCCACGAGAAGGGCCGCGGCGAGGAAGACGGAGGGTCTGCGCATGACCCCAAGCCTGCCATCCCGCCGCGCGGTTCACCGGGCGGTTCACCGGGCAGTGCGGATCACCGGGCAGTGCGGATCACCACCGGTGGCCGGAACGGGCGCGTGGCCCGACTCACACCCCTCCGTATCCCGCCGGCGGTCGTGATCGTCCATGATGAGCGGATGCTCAGGTTCATGCCCGTCGGTGACTCCATGACGATCGGAAGCGCGGGCGAACACACGTGGCGCTACCGGATGTGGCAGCACCTGTGCCGCTCCTACGGCGGCCCCTTCACCCTCGTCGGCCCCCGCGAGACGCTCTACGACAAGCTGGCCGAGGCCCCGACGTCGTACGCCTACGCCGAGCCGGACTTCCCGCGCGCCCACCTGGCCGGCTGGGGCGAGGGCTGGCTGCACATGGCGCCGCTGATCGGCGACGCGGTGCGCTCCTGCCGGGCGGACGTGCTCCTGGTCTCCCTGGGCCTGATCGACCTGGGCTTCTACACGAACGCGGAGCAGACCGCCGAGAACGTCCGGGCGTTCGCGGCCGAGGCGCGAGCCGTGAACCGGCGGGTGCGGATGGTGTGGCTGCCGGTCACCCCGAACGTGCGGGCCGCCACGGACGCGGCCTTCGCCACCGAGGTCGCCCGCTTCAACGAGCTGCTGGCCAAGACGGCCGCCGACCTCGACGAGCCCGGCTCCCCCGTCCTCCTCGCCTCACCCCCGCCGTCGTACGACGTCGACACCGACACCTACGACGGCACCCACCCCGGCCCGAGCGGTGAGCACAAGATCGCGGCGGCGTTCGCGGAGGCGATGCACCAGGGCTGGGACCTGGGCGGACCCTACGAGGCGTAACTCTCCTCGATCACCCGCGACTCTCCTCGATCATCCGCGCCAGGTGCTGCGCGCAGGGCCGGACGTCCAGGTCGTCCCACCGCTCGTCCTCGTCCCCGAGGTAGACGGCCCGGGCGCGGACGAGGACGGGCCGGTGCGCGGCGGGCAGCCGCTCGATCGCCCACGCGGCGGCGGCGTCCTTCGACCGGATGCCGCCGGTCTCCAGGGTGCTCCACACCCGGGCGAGGGTGAGCAGCACGTTGCGCGTGTCCGTCTCCAGCTCGGCCATGAGCTCCGGCACCCCTTCGGCGATCGCCCGCCTGAGGTCGGCCGCCGGAACCGGGTCGAGCAGTTCGGCGGGCCGGGGGCCGTGCAGCGGGGCGTCGGCGAGCAGCACCATCGTGAGGACGGGGGCGAGGTCCGGGTTCGGCCCGGGGGCCGGGACCGCTCCCCGCTCGAAGTCCTCCCGCAGCCACTCCCCGTAGAGGAAGTCGCAGGTGGGCGGGTACCGCCAGGGCCGTACCCGGTCCTGCACGACGACGGTCATCTCGACGGGCCGCCGACCCCGGCCGGACACCTTGAGCAACTCCTCGACCAGGGCCCGGCGTTGTCCGTGCGTCGTGGGCTCGCGCACCACGGCCAGCACATCCACGTCACTGTGCGGCCGCAGCCCGCCGAGCGTGGCGGAACCGTGCGCGTAGACGCCGAGGACGGAGTCGCCGAGGACGCCGTGGAGAAGCTCCACGAGGTGGCCGGTGCCGGTCTCTGGCATGTGCGGTTTCCTCCGTGTTCTGGTCACCTACGCCGGGCACCTTCCCCCCACGAACCGGCCACACCCCTCAGAACCCCACGTCGGCCGCCCGATAGGCCGGTGGCCGCCGCACCCGGCTCGCCCGCTCGTACGCGTACGCCAGCCGCAGCAGCGTCGGCTCGCTCCACGCCGTGCCCATGAACGTCAGCCCGACCGGCAGACCGAAGGCGAACCCGGCGGGGACGCTGATCGCCGGGTAGCCGGCGAGGGCCGCGGGCGTGGAGGAGCCGCCGCCGTGGGCGTCGCCGCGGACCAGGTCGATCTTGGCGGGCGGGCCGCAGGTCGGCATCACCAGGGCGTCCAGCCGGTGTTCGCGCAGTACGGCGTCGATGCCCTCGGCGCGCGACAGCCGGTGGTTGAGGGCCAGGGCCTCCCGGTACTCGCGTGCGCTGAACTCCAGCTTCTCCACGGTCTCCAGGCCGTCCTGCCGTACGTAGCGCAGCTCCCGGTCGGCGTGTGCGCGGTTGAACTCGATCAACTCCCGCAGGCTGCGCGGGTGGTCGCCGGGCGCGGCGGCGAGGTACGCGTTCAGCGCCCGCTTGATCTCGTACACCTGCACCACCACCGAGCTCGGCAGGTCCTCCAGGCGCTCGGCCGTGGGGATGTCCGCCGGGTCGACGATCGTGGCACCGCCCTTGCGCAGCATCGCGATCGCCCGCTCGGCGATCTCGTCGGCGTGGTGGTCGTAGCCGAAGTACACCGAGCGCGGCACGCCGATGCGGACGCCGCGCAGCCCGTCGGCGTCCAGGAAGCGGGTGTAGTCGCGGTGGTGGTGGCCGCGGCCCGCCCGCGTCGCCGGGTCGCGGTCGTCGAGGCCCACCAGCACGCCGAGCATGATCGCCGCGTCCCGGACCGTGCGCGCCATCGGGCCCACGCTGTCCTGGCTCGGCACGCCCGGGATGACACCGCCGCGCCCGACCAGTCCCACGGTCGGCTTCACCCCGACCACGCAGTTCACCGAGGCCGGGTCGATGATCGAGCCGTTGGTCTCGGTGCCGATGCCGGCGACGCACAGGCCGGCCGCGACGGCGACGCCCGTACCGGAGCTGGACTCGTTCGGGGAGCGGTCGAGTTTGTACGGGTTGCGGGTCTGGCCGCCGCGGGCGCTCCAACCGGCGTGGTGGGTGAGGGACATGCCGCCCGCCCACTCGCTGAGGTTGGTCTTGCCGAGGATGACGGCACCGGCCTCCCGCAGCCGGGCGGCGACCGTGGCGTCCGCGGCCGGCCGCAGCCCCTCCAGGGCGAACGAGCCGGCCGTGGTGTGCATCCGGTCGGCGGTCTCCACCAGGTCCTTCAGCAGGACGGGCATGCCGTGCAGCGGCCCCCGGGCGCGCCGCCGGGCGTCCAGGCGGCGGGCCTCGCGCAGGGCGTCGGGGTTGACCTCGATCACGGAGTGCAGGAGCGGATCGAGGCGCTCGATGCGCTCCAGGTGGTGGCGGGTGAGGCGTTCGGCGTCGAGGCGCCCGTCGGCCATGCGGCGGCGCAGCTCGTCGATGCCCGGCTCGTCCGGTTCTCCTGGTGCGGTGCCGGCGGAGCCCTCGGGGCCGCCGGTGCGGGCCCGGGCCGTGGCCGGGCCGAGCCACGGCGTGGCCGCGGCGGCCGTGCCGAGCGCGAGCACGGTGCGGCGCGGGGTGGGTGACGCGGGAGTCCTCATGACCAGCACGGTAGGGACGTGAGCGGCTCGAATCGCTGAGGCTGCCACCCGATTCGTACCGGGTGCCGTCCCCCGGCGCGAGGGGAGGTTCACCCCCACGTGGGGTTTGCGCACCGCCCGCTCCCGTCTCCTCCCGTCCCGCCCTACGGTCCCCTCCATGGCGACACAACCAACGGTCGAGGAACTGGCCCGGCGGGTGGCGGACGGACTGCGCGGGGAGTTCCGCAGCCGGCTGCGCGAGGAGTTGCTCCGGCAGCCCGCCGAGTGGCTGGCGGACGAACTCCTCGCCCGCCTGCCCGACGAGTCGTTCGTACCGCGGCCGCGCCCCGCGCGGGAGCCCCGGCCGGCGGAGTCCGACGAGGACCGCTCCGGGCGTCTCGACCGCATCCGCTCCTGGCAGTTGGACCACGCGGCACTGGACGAGCGCGTCAGCCGCCTCACGTCCTGGACCCGCGACCGCCTGGAGGCCGAGGGCCTGCTCCTCACCCCGCCCCCCAAGGGCGGCCCCCTCATCACCCCGGCCCACCGCTCCCCCGCCGGTGAGGGCCTCCTGCGCGAGGCCAAGGACCTCCTCTACGCCCTGCTGTTCGGGGAACCGGCGGACGGCGTCGTCCTCGACCGCGTCGAACGCGAGCTGCTCACCCTCACGCTGCCCCGCGACAAGGCCCACACCGTCGCCTTCATGCTGCGCGCCGCCACCGAGATCGGGGCCGTCGGCACCTGGCGGGACCCGGCGGGCCGGGCCCACGACGAGCGGGCCCCGAACCTGCTGTTCCAGATCGAGTACGGCGAGGTCACCGGCGAACTGGTGGGGCGCGGCATCACGGCGTGCCTGCGCCTGGTCAACGACCTGGAGGTCAACGAGCAGGTGCTGTACGGCCGGACGGAGAACGTGGAGGAGAGCACGCTCGCGTGAGGGCGTGCTTGCTTGGAGCGCACTTCAAGACGTTGGCTAGGACGTCATGGAGTACACGCAGCTCGGACGCACGGGACTCAAGGTCAGCCGGCTCGTCCTCGGCACCATGAACTTCGGCCCGCAGACCGACGAGGCCGACAGCCACGCCATCATGGACGCGGCGCTGGACGCGGGCATCAACTTCTTCGACACCGCCAACGTGTACGGCTGGGGCGAGAACAAGGGCCGTACCGAGAGCATCATCGGCACCTGGTTCGCCAAGGGCGGGGGTCGGCGCGACAAGGTCGTCCTCGCCACCAAGGTGTACGGCAACATGGGCGCCGACGGCCCGGCCTGGCCCAACCACGACAAGCTCTCCGCCGTCAACATCCGGCGGGCCGTCGACGCCAGCCTCAAGCGGCTGCAGACCGACCACATCGACGTCTACCAGTTCCACCACATCGACCGGGACACCCCGTTCGACGAGATCTGGCAGGCGATCGACGTCCTGGTCCAGCAGGGCAAGATCCTCTACGTCGGGTCGTCGAACTTCCCCGGCTACAAGATCGCCCAGGCCAACGAGATCGCCGCCCGGCGCGGCGGGACCATCGGGCTGGTCAGCGAGCAGTGCCTGTACAACCTCGCCGAGCGGCGTGCCGAGATGGAGGTCATCCCGGCCGCGCGGGAGTACGGCCTCGGTGTCATCCCGTGGTCGCCGCTGCACGGCGGTCTGCTGGGCGGTGTCCTCAAGAAGGAGGTCGAGGGCAGGCGCCGCGCCTCCGGCCGCGCCGCCGACGCGCTCGCCGACCCCGCGACCCGGGCGCGGATCCAGTCCTACGAGGACCTGCTCGACAAGCACGGCGTCGAGCCCGGCGAGGCCGCCCTGGCCTGGCTGCTCACCCGCCCCGGCGTGACCGGCCCGATCGTCGGCCCGCGCACGGCCGAGCAGCTCGCCTCCGCCGTACGGGCGTCCGAGCTGGAGCTGTCCGAGGAACTCCTGACGGGCCTGGACGAGATCTTCCCGGGCCCGGGCCCGAGCCCGGAGGCCTTCGCCTGGTAGGTGCCCCTGAAGGGGCGCGGGGCTGTTCTTGACATGCGGCTCCGCCGCGTGGGCGCGACCGGCGCCCACCGGCCCGCGGCCGGGGAACAGCCGTCCTCAGTTCCCCCCCGGCCGGCCTACCTCCCGAGCAGAGAAGCCAGGGCGACGACCAGCAGCATCAGCACAAGCACACCGGCCATGATCCGGTTACGGGTTTTCGGGTCCACGACACCGAGCCTAACCGGCGCTCCCGAGCGCCCACCGCCCGACCGCCTCGTACCGGGGCTGCTCCCCCGGCACACCCGACGTCGGCAGGTTGCTCCGCACCAGCACCAGCTCGTCGACGGTCCACGTCCGGCTCACGAAGGCGTTCAGCGCGTCGAGGCAGGCCCGCACGTCCCGGGCGTCCCGGCTCCGGGCCACGGTCACGTGGGGCTTGTACCGCCGGTGCTCCCCCATCGGCAGCCCCGCCTTCCGGGCCGCCGCCTCCGCCCGCTCGGCCAGCAGCCGCAGGGTCGCCAGGTCGCCTTCGGCGCCGGCCCACAGCGCCTTGCCGTGCCCGAACTGGCCGCCGCCCCGCACGGCCAGCGGAAAGGGAGGGGTCCGGTGCGCGGCCCGCTCCAGCCGGGCCGACAGCTCCGGCACGAGTCCGTCGTCGACCTCCCCGTAGAAGGCGAGCGTGAAGTGCCAGCCGGGCCGGCCGGTCCAGCGCATCCCGTCCGCCCCGGGCAGTGCGCGCAACGCGTCGACCACGGCACCGAGTTCACGACGCACCTCGTCGGGGGGCAGCACGGCGGCGAAGAGTCTCATGGCGCCAGCCTGGCACCATGAGGCCATGGAGATCACCATCAGGGACGGCGGGCCGGACGACATTCCCGCAATACTCGGCATGCTCGACAGCTGTGTGGAGTGGCTGGTCTCGCAGGGGCGCACCGGACAGTGGGGGACGAAGCCCCTGTCGCAGAACCCGAAGACGGTGGAATCGGTCAGGCGGTACATGGCGGAGGGCAGCGTGTACATGGCCGAGGTCGACGGCGTCCCCGCCGCGACCGTGACCCTCACCGACTCGCCCGGCGCCTACCTGTCGGACCTCGCACCGGCCGGGGAGCCCGAGCGCTACATCCACTGGCTGGCCTCCGACCGCCGCTTCAAGGGGCACGGCGTGGGCAGCGCCCTCCTCGCGCACGCCGCGGAGGAGACCCGCCGGGCCGGGGTGTCCCTGCTCCGCGTGGACTGCTACGCCGGGGACGACGGCAAACTCGTCCGCTACTACGAGGCGAACGGCTTCACCCCCGTCCAGTCCTTCACGGTCGGCGAGAACGACTGGCCCGGCCGGCTGCTGGCCCGCAGGGTGTAGGCCGCCCGGCACCGGCCCGGCGGCTCCCTGCGCCCCTGCGTCCCCCGCGCCGCTATGCGGCGGGAGCCAGTTGCTCCTGCTGCTCCCGGGGTACGAACCGCACGCGAGGATGCCCGCGGTGCCAGCCGATCGACAGGCGGAGGTTGCCGACCCGGGCCAGGATCAGGCCGATCACGGCCGCGGCCAGGACCGCCACCGCCCCGCCGGCGGCCAGGCCGACCCGGGCACCGTAGGTGTCGGTGATCCAGCCCACGATCGGGGCGCCGACCGGGGAGCCGCCGAGGAAGACCATCATGTAGAGGGCCATGACACGGCCGCGCATGGCCGGGTCGGTGGACATCTGGATGCTGGTGTTCGTCGTGACGTTGACCGTCATGCCGAACAGGCCCAGCGGGACCATCAGCAGGGCGAACATCCACAGGGTGGGGATCGTCGCGGCCAGTATCTCCAGTGCGCCGAAGGCCATCGCCGCCGCGATCAGCAGCCGCAGCCGGGCAGTGCCCCGCCGCGCGGCGAGCAGCGCGCCCGCGACCGAGCCGACCGCCATCAGCGTGTTGAACATGCTGTACGCGCCGGCGCCCGCGTGGAACACGTCGTCCGCGAAGGCCGAGAGGTAGACGGGGAAGTTGAAGGCGAACGTGCCGACGAAGCCGACCAGGACGATCGGCCAGATCAGCTCCGGGCGGCCGGTGACGTAGCGGACGCCCTCGCGCAGCTGTCCCTTGCCGCGCGGGGCGCGCTCGACGGCGTGCAGCTCGCGGGCGCGCATCAGCAGCAGGCCGGTGAGCGGCGCGATGAAGGACAGGCCGTTGAGGAGGAAGGCGTAGCCGGTGCCGACGCCGGTGATCAGTATGCCCGCGACGGCCGGGCCGACCAGGCGGGCCGACTGGAAGTTCGCTGAGTTCAGGCTGACCGCGTTCTGCAGCTGCTTCGGGCCGACCAGCTCGGAGACGAAGGACTGCCGGGCCGGGTTGTCGACGACCGTGGCGAGACCGACCGCGAAGGCGGCGACGTACACGTGCCACACCTGGACGTGGCCGGTGAGCGTGAGGACGGCCAGGGCGATCGCCGTGAGCGCCATCGAGGACTGCGTCACCAGCAGCGTGGGCCGCTTGCGGAGCCGGTCGACGAGGACACCGCCGTAGAGGCCGAAGAGGAGCATCGGCAGGAACTGCAGGGCGGTCGTTATGCCGACGGCGGCGGAGGAGCCGGTGAGGCTGAGTACCAGCCAGTCCTGGGCGATGCGCTGCATCCAGGTGCCGATGTTGGAGACGACCTGTCCCATGAAGAAGAGGCGGTAGTTCCGCACCTTCAGGGAGGAGAACATCGAGGACTTGCGGGCGGGTCGGCCGGCGGGTGGGTCGGAGGCGGGCGGGGAGTCGTGGGGTTCAGGTGCGGGGACGGAAGCTGCTCCGGGTCCCGAACTCAAAGGGTTCGCCTCCTTGCGACGTACGGCTTACAGATGCGCGAGCTTCTCCAGTACGGGGGCGGCGGCGCGAAGTTTCGCCCACTCGTCCTCGTCGAGGTTTTCCACCAGCGAGGCCAGGAATGCGTTCCGCTTGGCGCGGCTCTCCTCGAGCATCGTTTCGGCCTGCTCGGTGCGCGTGACGACCTTCTGGCGCCGGTCCTCGGGGTGCGGCTCCAGCCGGACCAGCCCCTTGGCCTCCAGCAGGGCCACGATGCGGGTCATCGACGGCGGCTGCACGTGCTCCTTGCGGGCGAGTTCGCCCGGGGTGGCCCTGCCGCACAGGGACAGGGTGCCCAGCACCGACATCTCGGTGGGGCTGAGCGACTCGTCGACCCGCTGGTGCTTGAGCCGACGGGAGAGCCGCATCACGGCGGAGCGGAGGGCGTTCACGGCGGCTACGTCGTCGCCATGGCTGAGGTCCGGCATGTTCTTTAGCGTAACTCATTACTCTCGCTAAAGACCAATGGGAACACCCCGGATCGGCCGTGACCCCCGCCACTGAACCGTGACATCACTCATATGGGTGATCCGATGGCGGAACGCGACACACCGGACCGAAGGGTGCCGCGACCCTCATGGTCATGGGGACCAGTGTGCTCAGCCTACGAATAGACCACGACCTGCTGGAACGGCTCCGGCACCACGCCGCGAAGAGGGGAATGAGCGTCCAGGACTACGTCGTCCGGACGCTCGTTCGAGATGACTTCGACGAGCGGTTCCAGACCGCCGTCGAGGAGACGGAGCGGTTCTACGGGTCACCCGACGCGGGCGACGAGGATCAGGTCAGACCCAGTGCCGGCATCAGGTAGTAGAACGCGAACACCGCCGCCACCACGTACATCGCCGTCGGCACCTCCCGGCCCCGTCCGGCCGCGAGGCGCAGCACCACGAAGGTGATGAAGCCCATGCCGATGCCGTTGGTGATCGAGTAGGTGAACGGCATCATCAGCATCGTCACGAAGGCCGGGATCGCGATCGTGTGGTCGGCCCAGTCGATCTCCCTGACCGAGCCGGCCAGGATCAGGAAGCCCACCGCGACCAGCGCCGGGGTGGCCGCCTGGGACGGCACCATGGTGGCGACCGGCGTCAGGAAGAGGGCCATGGCGAAGAGACCGCCGGTGACGACGTTCGCGAGGCCGGTCCGGGCCCCTTCGCCGACACCCGCCGTGGACTCGACGAAGGCGGTGGTGGCCGAGGACGAGCTGGCACCGCCGGCGGCGACCGCGAGGCCGTCGACGAACAGCACCTTGTTGATGCCGGGCATCTGCCCCTCGCCGTCGGTCAGCTTGGCCTCGTCGGAGACGCCCATGATGGTGCCCATCGCGTCGAAGAAGCACGACAGCAGCACGGTGAAGACGAAGAGCACGCCGGTGAGCATGCCGACCTTGTCGAAGCCGCCGAACAGGCTGACCTGCCCGATCAGCCCGAAGTCGGGACTGGCGACGGGGTTGCCGGGCCACTTGGGCGTGGTCAGGCCCCAGCTCGGCACCTTCGCGACCGCGTTGATGACCACCGCGACGACCGTCATGGCCACGATCGAGATCAGGATCGCGCCGGACACCTTGCGCACGATCAGCGCGAGCGTGAGCAGCACGCCCAGGACGAAGACGAGGACCGGCCAGCCGTTGAGGTGCCCGTCGCCGCCGAGCTGGAGCGGCACGGTGGTCTGGGCGGCGTCCGGGATCCGGGAGACGAAACCGGCGTCGACGAGCCCGATCAGCATGATGAACAGGCCGATACCGATGGAGATGGCCTTGCGCAGCCCGTAGGGGACGGCGTTCATGACGCGCTCGCGCAGGCCCGTGGCGACCAGCAGCATGACGACGAACCCGGCGAGCACGACCATGCCCATCGCGTCCGGCCAGGACATGCGCGGGGCGAGCTGGAGGGCGACGACCGAGTTCACGCCGAGGCCGGCGGCGAGCGCGATCGGGACGTTGCCGATGACGCCCATGAGGAGGGTGGTGAACGCGGCCGTCAGCGCCGTCGCGGTGACCAGCTGACCGTTGTCGAGCTGGTCACCGTACATGTCCTTGGCGCTGCCGAGGATGATCGGGTTCAGCACGATGATGTAGGCCATCGCGAAGAAGGTGGCGAGACCGCCCCGCACCTCGCGGGGCAGGGTGCTGCCCCGCTCGGAGATGCGGAAGAAGCGGTCCAGCGCGCCGTACGGCCCGGCTCCCGGCTGTTCAGGGGCGGGGACCTTGGCGGGAGCCGAGGAGGACATGTTTTGGTGGTTCCTACGAAGAGAAGTGGTCAGACACAAACCGTTTCAGTATGAACATATAACGCCCCACTCGGCCATCTCCGCGCGTAGACCTGATCGCCTCGTAAGCTGTCCCCATGGCGAAGTGGACCCCCCGACACGAGGCGCCGGAGCCCCTGGAGGGCCCCGTGGTCGCCACCATCACCGGCGGCACGATCCTGTGGTTCGTCCTCTTCCTCGTCCAGCTCCCCTTCTACGGCTGGTTCGACGACCGCGGGCAGACCTGGTGGGTGTGGACCTGCCTGGCCGGCGGCGGACTCGGCCTGATCGGCATCTGGTACGTCCGCAAGCGCGACGCCGCGATCAAGCGGGCGGCCGCGCAGGACACCCCTTCGGCTCCCCCGACCCCTCCGGCTCCCTCGACGCGGTAGGCCCCGGGGGGGCGACGAACGCGCCCGCACCCGCCGGACGACGCAAGGGGACGTGCCGGGGGGTGTCCGCCCGCAGCGGTTGGCGCGTCAACGAACAGCGAGTCGGTACCCAACCCCATCGCGCCGTTCCGAGGGCGGACACCCCCCGGCGCGGCCCCGACCCACCACCCGGCGCAGGCGAAGACGCACCCCCCAGCCGCACAGGCCGCCCGGCAAGACACACTCGCGCCCCCTCCCTACGCTCGAAAGAGGCGGCGGAAAACGCTCGCGACCCGGCGTGCGGAAGCGCCGGCCGACCGGTGAGGAGCGCAGCCATGACGATGCAGAACAGTGAGGCCGAGGCCGACCGTGCGCTGAAGGCCAAGCACCGGGCGATGTGGGCCCAGGGCGACTACCCGTCCCTGGCCGCCGAGATCATCCCCAGCCTCGGCGCGATCCTGGTCGAGGCGTGCGGGGTGGGTCCGGGCCAACGGGTGCTGGACGTGGGCGCCGGCTCCGGCAACGCCGCGATCCCGGCGGCCCTGGCCGGCGCGGACGTGGTCGCCTCCGACCTCACCCCCGAGCTGTTCGAGGCGGGCCGGCGCGTGGCCGAGCGGCAGGGCGCGCGGCTCACCTGGCAGGAGGCCGACGCCGAGGCGCTGCCCTTCGGGGACGCGGAGTTCGACACCGTGCTGTCCTGCGTCGGGGTCATGTTCGCCCCGCACCACCAGCGGGCCGCCGACGAACTCGTCCGGGTGTGCCGGCCGGGCGGCACCATCGGGCTGCTGAGCTGGACGCCGCAGGGGTTCATCGGGCGGATGTTCGCCACCATGAAGCCGTACGCGCCACCGCCCCCGCCGGGCGCCCAGCCGCCCCCGCTGTGGGGCGACGAGGACCATGTGCGCGGGCTCCTCGGCGACCGGGTCACGGACGTGCGCGCCGAGCGCCGGACCGTCCGGGTCGAGCGTTTCGCGACGCCCGAGATGTTCCGCGACTACTTCAAGGAGCGCTACGGCCCGACCATCACCGTCTACAAGAGCATCGCCGGCGACCCCGACCGCGTCGCCGCCCTCGACCGCGACCTGGCGGCCCTGGCCCGCGACGCCGACCTCGGGACCGGGCAGGGCGGGACGGTCCTGGACTGGGAGTACCTGCTGCTGACCGCCCGCCGGGCCGGCTGACGAGCGGAACGGCACCGGGGTCCGACGGCGTACAACTGCCGTACGACCACGGCACGAAGTCCGTCCTTCCCAGGTCGGATCTTCCGCGCATTCGGCAGGTGAACCCGTAAATCCGCACGTACCGTCGAATGCATGACGCATCTCGACGCGGGTGCCCGGCCCGACTCCGCGCGGCCGGCGACGGTCACCTCACGCGAGACCGGCCTGACCAGTGCTCAGGTCTCCGAACGGGTGGAGCGCGGCCAGGTCAACGACGTGCCGGTGCGCAGCAGCCGCTCCACCGTCGACATCGTCCGGGCGAACGTCTTCACCCGCTTCAACGCGATCATCGGCGTGCTGTGGCTGATCATGCTGGTGGTCGCGCCGATCCAGGACAGCCTGTTCGGCTTCGTGATCCTCGCCAACACCGGTATCGGGATCATCCAGGAGTGGCGGGCGAAGAAGACGCTGGACTCGCTCGCGCTGATCGGCGAGGTGCGGCCCACCGTCCGCCGGGACGGGGCCGCCGGACAGGTCAGCACCTCCGAGATCGTCCTCGACGACCTGATCGAGATCGGCCCGGGCGACAAGGTCGTCGTCGACGGCGTCTGCGTCGAGGCCGACGGGCTGGAGATCGACGAGTCGCTGCTCACCGGGGAGGCCGACCCCGTGTTCAAGCGCCCCGGCGACCAGGTGATGTCCGGCAGCTTCGTGGTCGCGGGCGGCGGGGCCTTCCAGGCGACCAAGGTCGGCCGTGAGGCGTACGCCGCGCAGCTCGCCGAGGAGGCGTCCCGGTTCACCCTCGTCCACTCCGAGCTGCGCTCCGGCATCTCCACGATCCTGAAGTACGTCACGTGGATGATGGTCCCGACCGCGATCGGGCTGATCATCAGCCAGCTGTTCGTGAAGGACAACGCCTTCAAGGACTCCGTGGCCCGCACGGTCGGCGGCATCGTCCCGATGGTCCCCGAGGGGCTCGTCCTCCTCACGTCGGTCGCCTTCGCCATCGGCGTCATCCGGCTCGGCCGCAAGCAGTGCCTGGTGCAGGAGCTGCCCGCGATCGAGGGCCTGGCCCGCGTCGACACGGTCTGCCTGGACAAGACCGGCACTCTCACCGAGGGCGGCATGGACGTCACCGAGCTGCGGCCCCTCCAGGGCACCGACGAGACGTACGTCCGGCAGGTGCTCGGCGCCCTCGGCGCGTCGGACCCGCGGCCGAACGCCTCGCTGCAGGCGATCATCGACACCTACCCGGCCGTGGAGGACTGGCGCGTCACACAGGCCCTGCCCTTCTCCTCCGCCCGCAAGTACAGCGGCGCCGCGTTCGGCGAGGGCGACGGGCAGAGCAGCACGTGGCTGCTGGGCGCGCCCGACGTGCTGCTGCCCGAGGAGGACCCGGCCCTCGCCGAGACCGAGCGGCTGAACGAGCAGGGCCTGCGGGTGCTGCTGCTGGCCCGGGTCGAGCGGGACCTGGACGATCCCGAGGTGGCCGAGGGGGCGAAGCCCACCGCCCTGGTCGTGCTGGAGCAGCGGCTGCGGCCCGACGCCGCCGACACGCTGCGCTACTTCGCCGAGCAGAACGTCCGGGCCAAGGTCATCTCCGGCGACAACGCGGTGTCGGTCGGGGCGGTCGCCGCCAAGCTGGGGCTCTCCGGGACCACCGTGGACGCGCGGCGGCTGCCCGCCGACCAGGACGGGATGGCCGGGGCCCTCGACGACGGCACGGTGTTCGGGCGGGTCACCCCGCAGCAGAAGCGGAACATGGTGGGGGCGCTGCAGTCCCGCGGGCACACGGTCGCGATGACCGGTGACGGCGTGAACGACGTCCTAGCGCTGAAGGACGCCGACATCGGCGTGGCGATGGGCTCCGGCTCGGAGGCGACCCGGGCGGTCGCGCAGATCGTGCTGCTGAACAACAGCTTCGCCACGCTGCCGTCGGTGGTGGCCGAGGGGCGCCGGGTCATCGGCAACATCACGCGGGTGGCGACCCTGTTCCTCGTCAAGACGGTGTACTCGGTGCTGCTGGCCGTCCTGGTGGTCTGCTCGCAGGTCGAGTACCCGTTCCTGCCGCGCCACCTGACCCTGCTGTCGACGCTGACGATCGGCGTCCCGGCGTTCTTCCTGGCGCTCGCGCCCAACAAGGAGCGCGCGAAGCCGAACTTCGTGCGGCGGGTCATGCGGTACGCGATCCCCGGCGGGATCGTGGCCGCGGTGGCGACGTTCGCGACGTATCTGATCGCGCGGCAGCACTACACGGGCGCGGGCGCGCTGGACGCGGAGACCAGTGCGGCGACGCTGACGCTGTTCCTCATCTCGATCTGGGTGCTGGCGATCATCGCCCGGCCGTACACCTGGTGGCGGATCGCGCTGGTGGCCGCGATGGCCGGGGCGTTCCTGCTGGTGCTGGTCGTGCCGTGGCTCCAGGAGTTCTTCGCGCTGAAGCTGGTCGGGATGACGATGCCGTGGATCGCGGTCGGCATCGCCGTGGTGGCGGCGGCCACCCTGGAGTTCACATGGAAGTGGGTGGACCGCCGCTTCCCGGCCTAGCCGGTCCTGTTCCGGGCCTGGCCGGTCCTGTTCCCGGCCTGGCCGGTCCTAGCGCACGTCGACGTAGTCGCCCGTGGCGTTGACCGCCGGGGTCGTCGTGGTGCCGGCGAAGCTGAAGCGCCAGTAGCCGTCGTACTGGGCCGTGGCGGTGGCCTTCAGATTGCCGTACTGGTCGGAGTACACCGTCTTGATGGTGGTGTACGTGCTGGTGCCCGCCTTGCGGAACTGGAGCTTGACCGGCTGGTTGGTGTAGCCGCGGTAGGCGTTGTCCTCCCAGTTGGCGCGGGACAGCTTGCCGGTGGACGTGATCGTCTTGCCCTTGTAGACGGGCTCGGGGCCGGCGTTCACGGTCAGCTTGGAGTAGCGCTGGACCTTGGTGGTGCCCAGGCCGCCCTGCTCCTTCTGGTCGCCGTCGCTGGTGACGGCGAGGGCGCCCGCGCCCCAGGTGCCGGCGTCGGAGTTGTACAGGTCGCCGTCGGCCGGGCGGATGCTGATGACGCCCTTGCAGTTGAGGACGGTCGACGAGGCGGCGGTGCAGGTGGCCGGTTCGTCGCTGATGAAGAGGTTGTCCGCGGTGTCGATCGAGGAGCCGTGGTAGATCAGCGGGCCCGTGGCGAAGTTGTCGGAGCTGGTGTCGAGGTCGGCCGGGTGCGTCACGGTGTAGGTGACGGGGAAGCTGACCACGTTCGTGGTGCCGACGACGATGTTCTTGCCGCTGTTCACCTTCATGTTGGAGAAGGTGACGTCGAGGGTCGACGCGGTGCTGCCCGAGTCGGCGTCCGCGGCTGCGGAGCTGAAGGCCGCCTTGCCGGACGGGGCGTCGGCGGCCTGGGCGGCCGGGACGACGAGGGCGGAAAGAGTCAGGGCGCCGGCGACGGCGGCCACGGTGGCTCGCATGTGCATGTGTTCCCCAGGTGGAGAAGTGATCGTGGAGTCTGTTGACTCACGTGATCAGATCCACGAGCCCCCCGCCGGGTTGTAGGGCGCGGTCCGGGTTTTGCCATGTCATCCGTGATGTTTGACACGCCCATGGTGCAGGCACGGGGCAGGCGCGGGGCAGGCCGGTGCACGGACGACGACCGCCGGCCCCGGAACGGCTCCGGGACCGGCGGTCGGCATCCGCGTGAAGACGGGGTTATCGCACGTCGACGAAGTCACCCGTGGCGTTGACCGCCGGGGTGGTCGTCGTGCCCGCGAAGGAGTAGCGGAAGTAGCCGTCGGTGGAGGCCGTGACGGTGGTCTTCAGCTCGCCCGTGGAGTTGGACTTGATGGTCTTCAGCGTGGTGTAGGTGTCCGTGCCCTTCTTGCGGAACTGGAGCTTCACCGGCTGGTTGGTGTAGCCGTGGTACTTGTTGTCGTCCCAGTTGGCGCGGGAGAGCTTGCCGGTGACCGTGATGGTCTTGCCCTTCTTCACCGGCTCGGGCGAGGCGTTGACCGTCAGCTTCGAGTAGCGCTGCAGCTTGAAGGAGTTGGTCGGGTCCGTCACCGCGACACCGACGTTGTCCAGGTTCGGGTTCTCCGGGTCCTCGCCGTTGAACGCGACCGCGAAGGCCGCCGCCTTCCAGGAACCGGCGTCCTCGTTCAGCAGCGCGAACGGGTCGATCTCGACGGTGGCCTTGCAGTTGGCCACGGTCGCGGAGGAGTCGGTGCAGGTCGCGTCGTTGCTGTCGAAGAAGAAGATCGACTCGTCGAACGAGGGGCCGCGGTACAGCTCGACGGCCGCGAAGAAGTCGGCCGCGTGGATGTCGACGTCCGCGCCGTGCGTCAGCTTGAAGGAGACGGGCACCTTGACCACGTTGGTGGTACCGACGGCGATGTTCTTGCCGTTGTTGACCTTCACGGAGGAGAAGGTCGCGTCCAGGGCGTACGGCTCGCCGTCCACGGCGGCGGCGAAGGCCGACCGGCCGGCGTCGGCATGGACGGCCTTGCTGGCGGCGGCGATGTCCGCGGGCACCTTCGGCTCGGCGGCCTGCGCGGCCGGCACGGCGAGGGCGGAGAGGGCCAGGGCGCCGGTGACGGCGGCCACGGTGGCTCGGATACGCATGCGTTCTCCAGGTGGAGAGGGGCCCCGGCGCTCGTCGTCGGCTCCTGGGGCCCAAGTGATCGTGGAGTCTGTTGACTCACGTGATCAGATACCTCAGCGATGCGCTTGGTTGTACGACTGGTGAAAAATATGTGCGGAACTTTTCACCAACAGCCGTACGTCACCGCCGGATCGGTCCACCCACCGGATCAGTCGAACCACCGGTCCCGCGCCAGCTCCTCCGTCCGGGACGGATCCTCCAGCAGCGCCGCCACCTCGAACCGCCGCGGCCACTGCCCCGCCGCCCAGGCCAGCCCCGCGGCGACGCCCTCCAGGGTGGCGGCGTGCAGGACGCCGTCGTCCGTGAGCCGCCAGTCGATCTCCACGCCGTCCACGACGAGTTCCTCGTGCTCCACGTAGGAGGCGGGGGTCAGCCGGCCGAGCAGCACCCGCACCGGCTCCGGCACCTCGTGCTCGGTGCCCTCGGAGGTGACCTGCCCGGTGACGGACTCGCTCAGCCGCCGCACCTGGAACAGCTCGGCCAGCTCGGCGGCGCGGGACGGCCGCACGGGCAGCAGCGGGACGCCCTCGGTGAACGGCAGCAGGTCGGGCGAGTCGCACACCACGGCGTCGGCCGCGTCGACGACCTCCACCCGGCCGTCGACGACCGCGCGCAGCTCGTCCGGCAGGGTCACCTGCTCCGGGTCCAGCTCGGCCAGTGCCCCGTACAGGGCGTGCAGCTGAGCCCCGGTCACCTCCCGCTCGGGGTCGGCGAGCCGGTCGAGCAGCTCGGCGGCGCCGCCGGGCTCGTCGAGCAGCGCGGCAACGGACGTGCGCACGCCGAGCGCCCGCAGCACCTGCTCGTCCTCGAAGCCGGTCGCGTCGGCCTCGTCGTACAGGCCGCGCAGCAGCGGGTCGCCGCCGGCGGCCCGCAGTCCGGCCGGGCGGCGGCCGTCGAGCACCGGGTTCCCGCGCAGCCACCACGCCGTGTACGGCCGGACGACCTCGTGCGTTCCGTCGTGCAGCAGGATCCGCACGGGCTGCACGATCGCGTCCCGCAGGGGCGGCCGGGACAACAGGGCGAGCGCCTGCGGCCACTTGTCCTCGTCGACGAGGTCCAGGTCCCGTACGGCGACGATCTCGGTCGCGACCGGCGGCACCGGGCTGTCCGGGAAGCGGTCGAGGATGTCCTCGCACCACACGTCGACGGCGTCCAGCAGGCCCGCGTCGTCGGGCTCGGCGAAGTCCCCCTCGCGGGGCTCCAGTTCGTCCGGGTCGAGGACGACGTCGGTGGCCCGGACGACCGCGAAGTTCACCAGGACCCCGCAGGCGGCCAGCGGCTGCTCGCCCCACTTCGCGGCCAGCTCCGCGTCCACGGCGGCCAGTTCGCCCTCGCGCATGACCTGGGCGAAGGGGCCGCCGGGGAAGACGAGTTCGCAGGCCGGGGCCGGTTCGCCGTCCTCGTCGGGCAGGGCGAGCGCGCCGAGCCAGGGCTCGTCACCGGGCTCCAGGCCGGCGTCCCGCACCAGGGCGAGGACGGTGTCGGCCAGTTCGTCGGCGTCGAGGGCGTCCTCCTCCCAGTTCACGCCGCCCTCGTCGTCCAGGGACGCGGCGACGGCGGCCCGGACCTGCGGGGTGGTGAGAACGGCCCGCGGGGTCGCGGGCAGGGCGCCGAGCTTCTCCAGGATCGGGTGGGCGGCATCCGGGTGGGCGACCTTCAGCCCGAGCCGGGCCAGCACCTCCGGGTCGATCCGGGCGGCCCCCGTGCTGGGCAACAGCACCTGCCGGGGCCCGATCGTGGTCCGGCCGTCCGCGAGGGGCACCGGCAGCCCCGACAGCCGGTCCGGGTCGACGCCGGTCAGGCTGTCGTAGAGCCGCCGCCACCAGCTCGGGTCCTTCTCCAGCCCGGCCAGCCGGTCGACCGCGTCGGTCAGCGGGACCCGGGCGACCGCCAGGGTCCGCAGCTCCGCGCGGCGTTCCAGCCCGGCGGGCAGCAGCGTGGGCAGCACCTCGGCGAGGACGCCCACGGTGTCCGCGCCGGCGCCCTCGACGAGTTCGGCGTCCCGCGGCCGCAGGGATTCCGGCAGGTCGTCACCGTCGTGGGGCGGGGCCGCGGGCGGCAGGAAGGACGTGCGGGGCAGCCGCTCCAGGATGGCCTGGCGCAGGGCGCCGTCCAGCTCGCCCTTGCCGAGCGGGCCGGGCACGAGGTCGATGATCCCGGCGGTGACGGGCCGCCAGTCGGCGAGGAGTTCGGCGTAGGCGTCGGCCGCGCGCTGCACCAGGAAGTCGGTGAGCGGGCCGGGGGCGGCGTGCCGGCGGGTGGAGTCCAGCGGGAACGAGGCGATGAGCAGGGCCGGGACGCCGAGCGGCTCGTCGCTGGGCGTGGGGGCGTGCACCACCGGGCTGGTGCGGGGCCGGGCCGGGCTGCCATCGCTGTCGACGGGCACGGCCCAGGTGATCGACCAGTGGGGCCGCAGCCGCTCCTCGACGGGCCGGTCGGCGAGCAGCTCGGGGGTGAGGGGGCCGTGGGCGGCGGCGGTACGCCAGTGGGTGACGCCGTTGCCGGAGTCGTCGACGACCGTGAAGGACCCGTCGGTGCGGCGGGTGAGGGTCCGGGGGCTCTCCCCGTTCACCTCGACGACGAGCTCCTCCAAGCCCGGGAGGGTGAGCAGCAGGGCGTCGTCGACGGCGTGCAGGAGCCGCTCGGCGAGATCGGCGGCGGCCGCGTCGCGCAGCGGCAGGATGACGGCGGTGTCGTACGGGTCGGGGGCGGTGCCCTCGGCGGCGAACGGCAGCCGCAGCAGCGGTACGTGCCCGTCGCGCCGCCGGATCTCGTCCCCCAGCCCGGGGCTGTGCCGGGCGGTCTCGGCGGCGTGTTCCCGGGCCTCGGCGAGGGACCAGCGGACCCCGCCGTGCCGGCCGACGACGGCGGGCTCGTCGGTGACGGCGAGGACGGCGGCGAAGCCGACGCCGAACCGGCCGACGGCCCGCTCGTGGGTCTCCCGCTTCGCGGAGGCGCGCAGCGTGGACAGCGACTCGACGCCGGCCGCGTCCAGCGGGGCGCCGGTGTTGGCGGCGACGAGCACCCCGTCGCGCAGGGTGAGCCGCAGCCGACCCGGTACGCCGGCGCGGGCCGCCGCGTCGGCGGCGTTCTGGGCGAGCTCGACGACGAGCCGGTCCCGGTAGCCGCCGAGGACGAGGTCCTCCTCGGCGTTGGCGTCCTCACGGAACCGGGCCGGGCTGGTCGCCCAGGCGTCGAGGACACCGCGCCGCAGACGTGCCGTACCGAACGGGTCGGCACCCTCGGCGGCCGGGCGCACGAACTTGCTCACGTTCACTCTCCTCGTCGGCGGCGTGGGCCGTGAGGTTGAAGGTACCGCGAGCGGGACCGGCCCTCGGACCAGGTCCTAGGAGTGCCCCAGCTCCGCCGACGACTCGTCCTCCGTGACCGGCACGGATCCCGAGTCGGAGGCCGGGCGCAGCGGGAACGGGTCCACCCGGGTCTCGTCGATCACCGGCGGGGCCGGCTGCGGGGGCTTGGGCATGACCGCGGCCTCGGAGTGGCCGCCGCAGCCGTAGGCCAGGGAGACCAGGCGGCCGTCGGCCGGGGAGAACTCGTTGGCGCAGACGCCGAAGGCCTGGCCCAGGGAGCCGCCGACGGGGACGAGGAAACCGCAGCTGACGCACGCCGCGGGCGCCGACTGGGCCATGGGCGTCTTGGGGCCGAACGCCTCCTCCCAGCGGTCGGCCGCGGTGTGCAGGCCGTAGCGGGAGAGCACCCGGGCGCGACGCATGCCCAGTTCCTCGGCGACCGCCGCGATCGACCCGCGGGACGGGGTGACCGGCAGGCGGGACGGGGGCCCCTCGGTGACGTCGGCGTCCTCCGCCTCCACCAGGTCGGCCATCTCGTGCGACACGGCGGAGTTCGGCGCGGGCTCGTCCTCGCCCGAGTAGCCGGGCTCCAGGCGCAGGTCCTCGGCGTCCGTGGGGAGCAGGTCGCCCGGGCCCATGTCGCCGGGGCGGAGCCGCTCGCTCCACGGCACCCACTCGGGCGCGAGCACCGCGTCCGGGCCGGGCAGCAGCACCGCCTCGTCCACCGTGACGATCTTCGCGCGGGAGGCCCGGGCCACCGTCACGGCCCAGCGCCAGCCCCGGTAGCCGAGCTCCCGGCACTCGAAGAAGTGCGTGACAACGCGGTCCCCCTCGGAGACCAGCCCCACGTGCTCGCCGACGATCCCTGGCGCTGCGGCCTCCTCGGCTGCGGCGCGTGCGAGGTCGACGGCCTCGGCGCACAGGCGGTCAGGGGTGCGGCTTCGCGTTGTCGCTGCGCTCACAGGTATCGCTTCTCTCCATACGCCGTCTCACGAGTGCGCCACTCCCAGCGCCGGGGCGGGACGGAGCGGACCGGAGGACCGCGTCGACGTCCTTCATCCATTCTGCGGGATGGCGGAGATACGCACGCTACCCTTCCGCCCCACGTCGCGTACACCGACGGTTCTGTTCGCCGTCGGCCCGGTCGTGGCCCGCCCCGCCCCGGACAGTCACCCCACAGGCCCTATACAAGCGGTAATGGCACTAGCCACAGCCTTATCGGGGCACTATGACGTCGTGGCAGCCGCGAAGACGCCCCAGGGCGCCACCGGGACCGGTGGGCCGAAAGGGCTCAAGGGAAGCAGCCGACCGAGCGGACCGGGCCGCGTGGGCGGCTCCCTCCGCGCGGTCGGCCGTGCTCTGCACTTCCCGGTGACCGGCACCGCCCGCGGCATCCGCAAGGCGACCCACGCGCACGGCGCCGGCGAGTCCGGCCTCGGCAAGCTGATCGAGCTGCACGGCGTGAACGGCGCCGGCGACGTGATGATCACCGTCGCCCTCGCCTCGACCGTCTTCTTCTCCGTACCGACCGACGAGGCCCGCGGGCGCGTCGCGCTGTACCTCGCCATCACCATGGCGCCCTTCACCCTCCTCGCGCCGGTGATCGGTCCCCTCCTCGACCGCATCCCGCACGGCCGCCGGGCGGCGATGGCCGGGGCGATGCTGGCCCGGGCGCTGCTCGCGATCGTGCTGTCCGGCGCGGTCGTCACCGGCAGCATCGAGCTGTACCCGGCCGCGCTCGGCGTCCTGGTCGCGTCGAAGGCGTACGGCGTGGTCAGAAGCGCGGTCGTGCCCCGGCTGCTGCCGCCCGGCTTCTCCCTGGTGAAGGCCAACTCGCGGGTCACCCTCGGCGGCCTCCTCGCCACCGGCATCGCCGCGCCCATCGGGGCCGGGCTCCAGCAGATCGGGCCGCGCTGGCCGCTCTACGGCGCCTTCCTGATCTTCGTGGCCGGGACGATCCTGTCGTTCACGCTGCCGCCGAAGGTCGACTCCGCCAAGGGCGAGGACCGGGCGCTGCTCGCGGCGGACGAGCAGCACCTGCACGGGCCGCACCGCAAGCCGGTCAAGCGCCCGGGGCTGCGCACGGTCGGCCCGGCCGTCACCCACGCCCTGGCCGTCAACGCTTCCATCCGCTGCCTCACCGGCTTCCTGATCTTCTTCCTGGCCTTCCTGCTGCGCGAGCACCCGATCTCCGGGCAGAGCGCCGCCGTGTCCCTGGGGATAGTGGGCGTCTGCGCGGGCGCGGGCAACGCCCTCGGTACGGCGGTCGGGGCGTGGCTGCGCTCCCGGGCGCCGGAGATCATCATCGTGACGGTCGTGGCGTGCGTGCTGGGCGCGGCGATCACGGCCGCGGTGTTCTTCGGCGCGGTCCTGGTGGCCGGTCTGGCCGCGATCGCCGGCTTCGCGCAGGCCCTGGCCAAGCTGTCCCTGGACGCGCTGATCCAGCGGGACGTGCCCGAACTGGTCCGCACCTCGGCCTTCGCCCGCTCCGAGACGCTGCTGCAGATGTCCTGGGTGCTGGGCGGCGCGATCGGCATCGTCATGCCGCTCAACGGCACGCTCGGCCTCGCGGTGGGCGCCACGATCGTCGGCACGGGCTGGCTGACGACCGTCCGGGGGCTGATCGGCTCGGCCCGGCGCGGGGGTGCGGGGCGGCCGCGAGTGGCGTAACGCGAGGGGCACGTCCCACCCCAGGTGGGGAGAGGGCTCGACACGCCCGATAGCCTTCGCCCATGAACACGTTGCAATCCGCTGTGCGACGCCGCCGCGCCGTCGCCGCCGCCGGCGTCGTTTCCGCCGGACTGCTCGTCCTGTCGGCCTGTGACAAGCCGACGGCGATGGCCACGGTCACCGTGGGCAGCTCCTCGGTGAACTCCGAGGCCACCTGTGGCGGCGATGGCAAGACCCTGAAGTCCGCCGACCTGACCCAGTGCCTGAAGGACAAGGGCATCAAGAGCATCTCCGTCGACCCCGACGAGACCGTCCGCTTCGGCGTCGACCCGGAGATCGCCGACAACGGCTGGACGATCCTGATGAACGGTCAGCCGCTGACCGACTCCAGCACGAAGACGTACCGCACGATCCCGGGCAGCGTGTTCTTCAACGCCCAGTACGGTGCGCAGGGCAACTCGACGCTGGTGTCCATCAAGGAGGGCGAGAAGGACACGTCGGGGCTCTGGAACTTCAAGCTCGAGAAGGACGCCTGATCGCTGCCGCTGGGCTTGGCCGGGTGCTGGTGGCCACCGCGGTCCCTGTGGAGAGGGACGCGGTGGCCAGGGCGTTGCCGCACGGCGGCAGCGGCAGCGGGGTCGATGTGATCACTGTGGGTGTCGGACCCGGGCTTGCCGGTGCTTCCACCGGTTCCGTGCTCACCGCCGCCGCCCTTCAGGGCAGCCCCTACGACCTTGTCGTCTCCGCCGGGATCGGGGGCGGGTTCCAGCCCGACGCGCCCGTGGGGGCCCTCGTCGTCGCCGACGAGATCGTCGCGGCCGATCTGGGGGCGGAGACCGAGGACGGGTTCCTCTCCGTCACCGAGCTGGGGTTCGGGAGTGTCCGGCACCGGCCGCCCGGGGAGCTCGTGCGGCGGGTCGCCGAGGCGACCGGGGCCCGTACCGGCGCCGTGCTCACCGTGTCCACCGTGACCGGGACGGCCGCCCGGGCCGCGGCCCTGCGCGAGCGGCACCCGACCGCCCTCGCCGAGGCCATGGAGGGGTTCGGGGTCGCCGAGGCCGCCGTCGCGCAGGGCGTGCCCGTGCTGGAGATCCGGGCGGTCTCCAATCCCGTCGGGCCGAGGGACCGTGCCGCCTGGCGCATCCCGGACGCCCTGGCGGTCCTGACCGAGGGTTTCGGGAAGCTCGTGCCCGTACTGGAGGGTTGGAACCGGCATGACCGTTGAGCAGCTCAAGATCGCGTACTCCCCCTGCCCGAACGACACCTTCGTCTTCGACGCCCTGGCCCACGGCCGCGTCCCCGGCGCCCCCGAGCTCGACGTGACCTTCGCCGACATCGACGTCACCAACGGCATGGCCGAGCGCGGCGAGTTCGACGTGCTGAAGGTGTCGTACGCCGTGCTGCCCTACGTCCTCGACCAGTACGCCCTGCTGCCCTGCGGCGGCGCGCTGGGGCGGGGCTGCGGGCCGCTGGTGCTGACGCGGGAGGCGGACGTCGACCTCACGGGGCGGACCGTCGCCGTGCCGAGTGAGAAGTCGACCGCGTACCTGCTGTTCCGGCTGTGGGCCGCGGACACCCTGGACGGCGGGGTCGGCGAGATCGTCGTCATGCCGTTCCACGAGATCATGCCGGCCGTACGGGACGGGAAGGTCGACGCGGGGCTCGTGATCCACGAGGCGCGCTTCACGTACCGGAACTACGGGCTGCACAAGCTCGCCGACATGGGCGAGCACTGGGAGCACACCACCGGGCTGCCGATTCCGCTGGGCGCGATCATCGCCAAGCGGACGCTGGGCGAGCAGAAGCTGCGGCTCCTCGCCGACTCCGTCCGGACCTCCGTGCGCGCCGCCTGGGACGACCCCGAGGCGTCCCGCCCGTACGTCATGGAGCACGCCCAGGAGATGGACCCGGCCGTCGCCGACCAGCACATCGGGCTGTACGTCAACGAGTTCACCGCCGACCTCGGCGAGGACGGCTACGCGGCCGTGCGCGGGCTGCTGACGCGCGCGGCGGCCGAGGGGCTGGTGCCGCCCCTCGGCCCGAACGCGCTCGCGTTTCCCTGAGCGGGCCCTCAAGCGGGTCCTTGAGCGGGCGTCACACGTCCAGCTGGTCGGCGACCGCGCGCAGCAGGCCGGCGATCTTCTTGCCGGCGGTCTTCTCGGGGTAGCGGCCCCGCTCCAGCATCGGGGTGATGTTCTCCAGGAGCGTCGTCAGGTCCTGGACGATGGAGGCCAGCTCGTCCGGCTTCTTGCGGGTCGCGGCGGCGACGGACGGGGTCGGGTCCAGGATCGTCAGGGACAGCGCCTGGTCGCCGCGCTGCCCGGCGACCACCCCGAACTCCACTCGCTGCCCCGGCTTGAGCGTCTCGACTCCGGCGGGGAGGACCGAGGAATGGACGAAGACGTCACCGCCGTCGTCGCGGGAGAGAAAGCCGAAGCCCTTCTCGCTGTTGAACCACTTGACCTTGCCGGTAGGCACGTCTGTCCTCGTCCTCGTACTCGTCGGAAAACTGCTTCTGAAACGGCTCTTGATAGCACTCGGGCGGGCCGTACGGACCCGCCGGTACCAAGGCTAATGGTCTTCAGGCCGGTGACAAGACGTCACCCGGTTGTTCCTTCGCGCTGGGAACTACCCTGGTCCGGTGCGTGACAAAACCCAAACGAATTCCGCCGCTCCCGGTGACCGCCTGGTCCGTGCCGGTGCCATCGTCTTCTTCATCGGCGCCGTGGCCACACTGGTCACGGTCGCCCCGCTGTTCCTCGGGACGACGCCCTTTCCGACGTACATGTTCGGATTGAGCATGCTCATGGCGGTCGGTTTCCTGATGGCCGGTGCGGGAGTGCTGCGTTCCGTGGCGGCCGGGCGCCGTCAGGCGCGTGCGGGGCGGTAGTCCGAAAGCCACCCGGGGAATTCGGTCAGATCGGTGAGGACGACGTCCGCGCCCGCCGCCCGCAGTTCCTCCTCGGGGCAGGGGCCGGTGGCCACCGCGACCGACAGCGCGCCGGCGACCCGGGCGCCCCGCACGTCGCCGACGTGGTCGCCGACGTAGACACCCGCGTCGTGCTCGCGCAGCGCCTCCGCCTTCTGCTCGGCCCACAGGTCGCCGATGACCGCGTCGGGCTCGATGCCGAGGTGGGCGAGGTGCAGCTTGGCGTTGGGCTCGTACTTGGCGGTGACGACGATCGCGCGCCCCCCGGCCTCCCGTACGGCCGCGATGGCCTCCCGGGCGCCGGGCAGCGCCGGGGTCTCGGCGATCGCGATCGTCGGGTAGATCTCCCGGTACACGTCCGCCACCGTCGCGACCTCCTCGGCCGGGAACCAGTTGATCAGCTCCTCGGCCAGCGGCGGCCCGAGCCGCGTGACCGCCAGATCGGCGTCGATGTAGGTCCCCGTCCGCTCGGACAGCGCCTGGTAGCAGGCGCGGATGCCGGGGCGGGAGTCGATCAGGGTCATGTCGAGATCGAAGCCGACGGTGAGTGCGCGCGAGGTCGTGGAGGCCATATGGGCCATTGTGCCCAGGCGGTGTGAACGGCAGGCATCCGCCTGTGATCGGCTAGCGGGAGCGCTGTGAGCGCCACACCAGGAACAGCGCGGAGGCCACCGCCGCTCCCCGCACCACCCACGGCCAGGTCTCCGCCACGGCGTCGTTCATGTGGCCCTCGGCGATGGGATCGCCCCAGCGGTCGTTCATCCGGCCCCACAGCCAGACCAGGCCCGCCACGACGGCCGTGCTGGGCAGGATCACCACCGCCCACTTCGTCTCCGCCGGGGTCAGCCGACGGGACGCGTAGGCGATGAGCCAGCCCAGGAGCAGCACGAACCAGTTGCCGAGCACCGCGCCGGCGACGAGGAGCCCGGCGGCGACGAGGAGGAGCGGGTTGCTCCAGCCACTCGCGGGCAGGCGGGGGAGCCGGCGGCGCTTCCCGGGCGCGGCGGCCTCCTCCGCCGCCTCGACGGCCGGAGCCGGTTCCTCGGCCGTCTGCCTCTCCTTCTCCGCCTTCCGCTGCGGCGGCGGCTTCAGCAGGTCCGGCAGCTCGACCCCGCCCACGAAGCCCGGCACCTCGTCGGCCGCGCCGAACGGGCTGCTGTCCACCCGCCACCAGTCCGGCTGGACGGCGCTGTCCCCGAGTTCATGAGCGGCGGCCAGGTGCGGCGGGGCGGCACCCTCGGAGGCGGCGGGGCGCGGCTCCTCGGCGGGCCGGGCCGGGCGGGGCCGGGGCACGACGCGCCGCAGGACACCCTTAGCCCGCTCGCCCCGCTCCTCCGGCTCTCGGTCGGGCTGCACCGGGAGGGAAGCGGGGGCGGCACCCCGCGGCTCGCCGCCCGTGCCGGATCCCGTGGATCCAGTGCCGTCCGCTGCCGCGGCCACGACCTCGTCGGGGCTGCCGAGGCGGGTCAGGATGCGGCGGACGGCGGCGGGCGAGTCGACGGTGGCCTTCGCGCGGCGCCGGTCGATCTCGTTCCGCAGGTCCGCGACCAGGCGCATGCGGGTGGCCGACGACAACTGCCGCTGCTGGGCCACGTCGCCGACGCGGCTCAGATACTCGTAAACGACCTGGTCGCTCTCGATCCCCACGAAGTCCCCTCCGGGGCGGGTGCCTTGGGAAGCCCGTCGGACGACGGTACCGCGAGCACCGACAGTGCCGCCAAAAGCCCGTCGTCCACAGTCGGCTCACCCGCCGGGGGCGACCCGCTACCGTTGGCCGGATGAGCACCGAGGACACGCCTTCGGCCCCCCGCTCCCTCGCGGAAGCGCTCCGCGCCCGGGGCGACGCCGCGCTGGGCGCTCTGCTGCGCAGCCGACCGGATCTCATCACGCCCGTGCCCACCGACCTCACCCAGCTCGCGACCCGCGCCGGCACCCGTGCCTCGGTCGTGCGCGCCCTGGAGCGGCTGGACCGGTTCACGCTGCAGACGGCGGAGGCGCTGGCCGTGGCGGCGGACCCGGCGACGTACGAGGAACTGCTCGGGCTCATGGCCGGG
Source organism: Streptomyces olindensis (assembly GCA_000696115.1). Taxonomy (GTDB): domain Bacteria; phylum Actinomycetota; class Actinomycetes; order Streptomycetales; family Streptomycetaceae; genus Streptomyces; species Streptomyces olindensis. The sequence continues at coordinate 175,238 of JJOH01000006.1, read as the reverse complement.
GACGCGGGCGACCCGGCCGTCACCGCCGCCCTGCCGCACGCCCTGGACGTCCTGCGCGAGCAGGCCCTGGTCTGGGGCGGTGACGACCGGCTGCGGCTGGTCCGCACGGCCCGTGAGCTGCTGGCGCCCTCGCCGCAGCACCCGTCGCCGACGGGGCTCGGGCCCACCGTGCAGGAGGCCACGGCCGGGATGTCGCCGGGGCGCATCCAGGAGATCGTCACGGCCGCCGGACTGCCCTCGACCCATGACTCGGTCTCCGCGGTGACCGCCCTGACCGGCCTGTTCACGGACCGGGCGCGGATGGCGGCGCTGCTCGCCGACGCCCCCGCCGAGTCCCGCGAGGTCCTGGAGCGCCTGGTGTGGGGGCCGCCGTACGGCCAGGTCACGCCGGATCCGGCGCCCCGGCTGCGCTGGCTGCTGGACCGCGGACTGCTGCTGCCGACGGCCCCGGGGACGGTCGTACTGCCGCGCGAGGTCGCCCTGCATCTGCGGCGGGGTCTCGCACACCGGACGCCCGAGCCGGTGCCGCCGGTGGTCGAGGCGGCCGCCGCGCATCACCCACAGGTTGTGGACAGCACGGCGGCCGGGCAGGCGTACACCGCGCTCGCCACCGTCGAGGAGCTGCTGAAGGACTGGGACGAGGGCGGTCCTGCGGTGCTGCGGGCCGGCGGGCTGAGCGTGCGGGACCTGAAGCGGACCGCCGTCGCCCTGGACGTGCCGGAACCGGTCGCCGCGTTCTGGGTGGAGCTGGCGTACGCGGCGGGCCTGATCGCCTCCGACGGTGAGGCCGACGAGCGGTACGCGGCGACCCCCGCCTACGACGAGTGGCTGGAGCGGCCCCCCGCCGAGCGCTGGTCGCGGCTGGCCACGGCGTGGCTGGCGGCGACCCGCACGGCCGGGCTGGTCGGCGGCCGGGACGCGAAGGACCGCACGCTGTCGGCGCTCGGGCCGGGCCTGGACCGCTCGGCTGCGCCGGAGGTGCGGCACCGGGTGCTGGCGCTGCTGGCCGCCCTGCCGGAGGGGGCCGCGCCGGCTCCCGAGTCGGTGCTGGCCCGGCTGCGCTGGGAGCGCCCCCTGCGCGGCGCCCGGCAGCAGGAGGACGACCTGCGCACGCGCCTCGCCCGGTGGGCGCTGTCCGAGGCGGAGCTGCTGGGCGTCACGGGCCGGGGCGCGCTCTCGGCCCACGGCCGGGCGCTGCTGGGCGCGGCGGCGGCACCCGCGAAGGGCCCGGCGGCGGAGCCGTCCGGTGCGTCTGGGCCGTCCGGTGTGTCCGGGCCATCCGGTGCGTCCGGGCCATCCGGTGCGTCCGGGCCATCCAGTGCCTCCGGTCCGTCCGGTCCGGGGGACAAGCTGCCCGTCCACCACCACCGCACCGCCCCGCTCACGCCCCTCTCCCCCGCCGAGCAGGCCGTCGCCTCCGCCGCCGCGGCCCGGCTCCTCACGCCGCTGCTGCCCGAGCCGCTGGACCACGTGCTGCTCCAGGCCGACCTGACGGCGGTGGCGCCGGGTCCCCTGCGGCGCCCGCTCGCCGACATGCTGGGCGTGCTCGCGGACGTCGAGTCCAAGGGCGGGGCCACCGTCTACCGGTTCACGCCCGGCTCGGTGCGGCGCGCCCTCGACGCCGGGCAGACCGCCTCCGACCTGCACGCCTTCCTCGCCGCGCACTCCCGTACGCCGGTGCCGCAGCCGCTCGCGTACCTCATCGACGACGTGGCCCGCCGCCACGGCCACCTGCGCGTCGGCGCGGCCTCGGCCTACGTCCGCTGCGACGACGACGCGGTACTCAACGAGATCCTCGCCGACAAGCGGGCCGCCGCCCTGGGCCTGCGCCGGCTCGCCCCGACCGTGCTGGCCGCGCAGACCGACCCCGCGGGGCTGCTGGAGGGGCTGCGGGCGATGGGGTTCGCGCCGGTGGCCGAGTCCGCCGAGGGCGATGTGCTGATCACCCGCGCCCTCGCCCACCGCACCCCGGCGCGCTCCGCGCCCGAGCCGGTGCCGGACGGCCCGCCGGTCCCCGACGACACCCTGCTCGCCGCTGCACTGCGCGCCATCCGGGCCGGCGACCTGGCCTCCACGACCCCGCGCAAGCCCGGCACGGCCCCGGCGGCCGACGGCGAGCTGCCCCGCACCGCTTCCGCCGAGACCCTCGCCACCGTGCAGGCCGCCGTCCTGACCGGCGAGGCCCTGTGGATCGGCTACGTCAACGCCGAGGGCGCCGCCAGCCAGCGGGTCATCGCCCCGATCCGCGTCGAGGGCGGTTTCGTCACGGCGTACGACCACACCGCGGACGAGGTCCGCACGTACCCGCTGCACCGGATCACCGGGGTCGCGGAGCTCGCCGACGACGCGGGCTGAGCACCGGGCCGGGGGCTCGGGCGGCTTCTCACCCGTTCGGGTGCACACCGGCGTTCATGCACGCCACGCCGGGGATTTCCCACGCTCGGGCGACCTTGCCGGGCGTGTCGCATCACGCCGGGTGCCCGGGGGCAGCCACCGGGTGTCCCTGTGAACGCTGTCGAAAGGAACTCCCCGCATGCACGCTGTTCGTCGAGTCGCCGCCGTCCTGGCCGCCGCCGCCCTGATGACGTTCGGGGGGCTGGCCACTCCGGCCGCCGCGGTGAGCATCGATGTCGCCGGCCTCGTCCTGGAGACACCGCAGATCTGATCGCCTCCGCGCCCATCGGGCCGGCCCCGGCGTCTGTGGGCCGGCCCACGGTGCGGCGGCCCCTCGTCTCTCCGTCCGCGTCTCTCCCTCCGTCTCCGCGTCCGCGAACGTCCGAGAAAGGCCGTGCCGTCCGCATGCGTGAAAAGCTGCCCGCCGTCGCCCTGTCCGCCGTCACCCTCGTGGGCGTGCTCGCGCCCTCCGCCGCCGCGGCCCCGGCACTGCCGCTGCCTCTGCCGGCCGCCGGCACCGAGCCCCTGGTCTCCGAGGCGATCGGCATCGAGGGCCCGCTGATCCAGAACGTCAGTCTGCCCACGCTGAAGTAGCGCGCCGCGTCCGGTAGCTGTCCCCGTCCAGCCGCACGACCTCGGCGTGGTGGGCCAGGCGGTCCGCCAGCGCCGGGGCGGACGCGCCGAAGACCTCGTCCCAGCGGCCGAGCGGGCGGTCGCTGGTCACGATCAGCGAGGCACGCTCGTAGCGGCGCGCGACCAGTTGGAAGAACAGACCGGCGGTGGCCGCGTCGAACGGCGTGTAGCCGACCTCGTCGACGATCAGCAGGGCGTGCTCGTCGAGAGCGGCCAGCTCCGCGTCGAGCCGGCCGGCGGCCCGGGCGTCGGACAGCCGGGCGGCCCAGTCGGCGGCGGTCGCGAACAGCACCCGGTGCCCGGCCTGGCAGGCCCGGACGCCGAGGGCGATGGCCAGGTGGGTCTTGCCGGTGCCGGGCGGGCCGACGAAGACGACGTTGCGCCGGGCGGCGACGAAGTCCGCCTTGCCGAGCCGGGCCACGGCCTCCCGGTCGAAGCCCCGGGGGTGCCGTTCGTCGAAGTCCTCCAGCAGCTTGCGGGCCGGGAAGCCGGCCGCCCGGATCCGTTCCTCGGCGTCGGCGTCGGGCTCCGGCCGCCGGGGGGCGGGGGGTGTGGCCGCCGGGGTCTCCCGCTCCGGCTGCCCGTGCCGCCGGTCGCCGGGTTCCGGCTCCGCCCGGGGGTGCCTGAGGGGCGTACGGTCGGCGTGCCCGCGGTCCGCGTGCGCGGCCATCGGACCCGACATGTAGGCGAGGATCGCCGCCGACGCGATGAACGCCATGTGGATCACCGTCCCCCACAGCAGGGCGTGGCGGGGGGTGTGGTGGACGTCCACGAACATCTGCAGCAGGTGGACGGAGGAGATGCCGACGATCGCCGTGGCGAGCTTGACCTTCAGCACGTTGGAGTTGACGTGCGAGAGCCATTCGGGCTGGTCGCGGTGGCCTTGGAGGCCGATGCGCGAGACGAACGTCTCGTAGCCGCCGACGATCACCATGATCAGCAGGTTGGCGATCATGACGACGTCGACCAGCTTGAGCACGGCGAGCATCACGTACGTCTCGGTGGCGTGCCCGCTCACGCACATGAGGATTAACGTCCACAGCTCCTTGAAGAACTTGTAGACGTAGACGCCCTGCGCTGCCACGAGCCCGAAGTACAGCGGGGCCTGGAGCCAGCGGGTGGCGAACAGGGCGTATCCGAGCGTGGTGGTGGTGGGGTTCCGCACGGTTGGCCATTCTTCGGGGTCACAGCGGAAAAACTGAATTCACACCACACGTTGGAATGAAAAGGCATTAAGTACGACCGGCTGCGCAGATCACACCACCGGAAGCGGTCGATCAGGCACACTGGACGTTTGGCCGAGCCGTCCGAGCGGTCCGAGCCGTCCGAGCCGTCCGGCCGCAGAAAGGGTGCCGCGCGTGAATGGTCCGCTGATCGTCCAGTCCGACAAGACCCTGCTCCTGGAAGTCGACCACGAGCAGGCCGACGACTGCCGTCGGGCCATCGCCCCGTTCGCGGAGCTGGAGCGGGCACCGGAGCACATCCACACCTACCGGGTGACCCCGCTGGGCCTGTGGAACGCCCGCGCGGCGGGCCACGACGCCGAGCAGGTCGTGGACGCGCTGGTGCAGTACAGCCGCTATCCGGTGCCGCACGCGCTGCTCGTCGACATCGCCGAGACGATGGACCGCTACGGGCGGCTGTCCCTGGTCAAGCACCCGGCGCACGGTCTGGTCCTGACGTCCACGGACCGCCCGGTGCTGGAGGAGGTGCTGCGCTCGAAGCGGATCGCGCCGCTGGTCGGCGCCCGGATCGACCCGGACACGGTCGCCGTGCACCCCTCCGAGCGCGGGCAGATCAAGCAGACCCTGCTGAAGCTGGGCTGGCCGGCCGAGGACCTCGCCGGGTACGTGGACGGCGAGGCGCACCCGATCGAGCTGGCGGAGGACGGCTGGGCGCTGCGGCCGTACCAGAAGCAGGCGGTGGAGAACTTCTGGCACGGCGGGTCGGGCGTCGTCGTCCTGCCCTGCGGCGCCGGGAAGACGCTGGTGGGCGCCGGGGCGATGGCGCAGGCGAAGTCCACCACCCTGATCCTCGTCACGAACACGGTCTCGGCCCGGCAGTGGAAGCACGAGCTGGTGCGGCGGACGTCGCTCACCGAGGACGAGATCGGCGAGTACAGCGGGACGCGCAAGGAGATCCGGCCCGTCACGATCGCCACGTACCAGGTGCTGACCACCCGGCGGAAGGGCGTCTACCCGCACCTGGAGCTGTTCGACTCGCGCGACTGGGGCCTGATCGTCTACGACGAGGTGCACCTGCTGCCCGCGCCGGTCTTCAAGTTCACCGCGGATCTGCAGGCGCGCCGCCGGCTCGGGCTCACCGCCACCCTGGTCCGCGAGGACGGCCGCGAGTCGGACGTGTTCTCCCTGATCGGGCCCAAACGGTTCGACGCGCCGTGGAAGGAGATCGAGGCGCAGGGGTACATCGCGCCCGCCGACTGCGTCGAGGTCCGGGTCAACCTCACCGACTCCGAGCGGCTCGCGTACGCCACGGCCGAGACGGAGGAGAAGTACCGCTTCTGCGCGACGACGGACACCAAGCGGAAGGTCACGGAGGCGATCGTCCGCCGCTTCGCCGGGCAGCAGATCCTCGTGATCGGCCAGTACATCGACCAGCTCGACGAACTGGGTGAGCACCTGGGCGCGCCCGTGATCAAGGGCGAGACGTCGAACGCGCAGCGGGAGAAGCTCTTCGACGCCTTCCGGGAGGGCGAGATCAGCGTGCTCGTGGTGTCGAAGGTCGCGAACTTCTCGATCGACCTGCCGGAGGCGACGGTCGCCATCCAGGTCTCGGGCACCTTCGGCTCCCGGCAGGAGGAGGCCCAGCGCCTCGGCCGGGTGCTGCGGCCCAAGTCGGACGGCCACCAGGCCCACTTCTACTCGGTGGTCGCCCGCGACACCATCGACCAGGACTTCGCCGCCCACCGGCAGCGCTTCCTGGCGGAGCAGGGGTACGCGTACCGGATCGTGGACGCGGACGAGCTGCTGACGGAGAGCTGACGCGGCAGGGCCGGTCACCGGTGGCGCCGGACCACGCCCACTTCTTCTTCGTACTGGCCGAGGATGATCACGTCGAAGGCGGCGCCCGCGAAGACCTTGACGGCGCGCAGGGCATCGCCGAGGAGGTGGCGGTGGTGGCTGCCGGCCACGGCGGTGGCGCCGGGCGGGCGGCCCGGTGCCGGGGCGGGGTGGATGGTTGCTGCGCTCATGTCTCCATGGTGCGTTTCGCCCCGTAAGACCCGCGTCGGTCTCGGGGCCGAACCTCGCAGGGGGCCGCGTACGCCCCCGGGCTGACCCGTGCCCCTCGGGGAGGAGGGCGGCGTCCCCTAGGGGATGAGGAAAACCGTTCGCGCCCGCCGTCCCCGCTCCTCTAAGATCTCCGCTCTTGCCCGCCTCCCTCCACGGAGTGCCGCCGACCGGACGGAAACCGGCCGGCATCTCACCGCCATCTCCTCAGCTGGTTCCTTCCGGAGGCACCCTCGTGTCCACGCCCGTCGACGACCCCCTGTCCCGTGAGCGCTCCCACCTCGCCGCGTCCCGGTCCGCCCTGCGGGCGATGCGCGAGGACGTCGAGGCCCTCGACATCAGCGACGTCACCGCGAACTGGGTCAACGCCGAAGTCCTCGCCCGCCAGATCGACGAGCGCATCAAGGCCCTGGCCGACCTGAGCGACACCCCGCTGTTCTTCGGCCGGCTCGACTACCTGCACGCGCCGGGCAGCGAACAGGCCGAGGGGGCGCGGGGAGAACGCTTCTACATCGGGCGGCGGCATGTGCACGACGCCGACGGCGACCCGATGGTCATCGACTGGCGCGCCCCGGTCTCCCAGCCGTTCTACCGGGCGTCCAAGCAGGACCCGATGGACGTCGCGCTGCGCCGCCGGTTCGGCTACACCCGCGGCGACATCACGGCGTACGAGGACGAGCACCTCTCCGACCCCGCCGAGGCGGCCCGGACCAGCAAGCTGCTCCAGCAGGAGATCGAGCGTCCGCGCGTCGGACCGATGCGGGACATCGTCGCGACGATCCAGCCCGAGCAGGACGAGATCGTGCGGTCCGGTCTCTCCGGCACGGTGTGCGTGCAGGGCGGCCCGGGCACCGGGAAGACCGCCGTCGGCCTGCACCGGGTCGCCTACCTCCTCTACGCCCACCGCGAGCGCCTCGCCCGCACGGGCACGCTGGTCATCGGCCCGAACCGGTCCTTCCTGCACTACATCGAGCAAGTGCTGCCCGCGCTCGGCGAGTTGACCGTCCAGCAGGCCACGGTCGAGGACCTGGTGGCACACGTCGAGATCAAGGGCACGGACGAGGCGACGGCCGCGGTCGTCAAGGGCGACGCCCGCATGGCCCGGGTGCTGCGCGGGGCCCTTTACTCCCACGTCACGATGCCCACGGAGCCGGTCGTCGTCGTGCGCGGCTCCCGCCGCTGGCGTGTCCCGGCGTACGAACTTGAGGACATCGTCCGCGAGTTGCTCGACCGCGACATCCGCTACGGCGCCGCCCGCGAGGCCCTGCCACAGCGGATCGCGCACGCGGTGCTGGTGCAGATGGAACGCTCGGGCGAGGCGCCGGACGACCGGGTGCAGGACGCGGTGGCCCGCAACAGCGCGGTGAAGGCGGCGGTCAAGCAGACCTGGCCGGCCGTCGACCCGGCGAAGCTGGTGCTGCGCCTGCTGTCGGACGCGGAATTCCTCGCCGCGCACGCGGAGGGGATCCTCGACGAGGACGAGCAGAAGGCGATCCTCTGGGCGAAGCCGGCGCGCAGCGTGAAGTCGGCGAAGTGGTCGGCCGCCGACGCCGTCCTGGTCGACGAGGCCACCGACCTGATCCAGCGCACCCACTCCCTGGGGCACGTCGTCCTCGACGAGGCGCAGGACCTCTCCCCCATGCAGTACCGGGCGGTGGGCCGCCGCTGCACCACCGGCAGCGCGACGGTCCTCGGCGACCTGGCGCAGGGCACGACGCCGTGGGCGACGCGCAGTTGGGAGGAGGCGCTCGCCCACCTCGGCAAGCGGGACGCCGTGGTCGAGGAGCTGACGGCCGGTTTCCGCGTGCCGACGGACGTCATCACGTACGCCTCCCGCCTGCTGCCCCACATCGCCCCGGGCCTCACGCCCGTCGTGTCGATCCGCGAGAACCCCGGCCACTTCGAGGTCCGCGAGGTCTCCGGAGCCGCCGACGTGGTCGCCGCCTGCCGCGAGTCGCTGCGCCACGAGGGCTCGACGGGTCTCATCGCGGCGGACGCGCGGGTCCCCGAGCTGGCCAAGGCCCTGACCGACGCCGGGATCCCGTACCTCGGTCCCGGCGAGGAGACCACCCAGGACACCCGCCTGACCCTGGTCCCCGCGTCGCTGGCGAAGGGCCTGGAGTACGACTACGTGGTCCTGGACGAGCCCAGCGCGGTGGTCGACGGCGAACCGGACGAACGGACGGGCCTGCGCCGCCTGTACGTGGCGCTCACGCGAGCGGTGTCGGGCCTGACGGTGACACACGCGGCACCCTTGCCGGACCAACTCACTGCTTAGCTGCGGGCAGTCGTGCCGAGCACCCCTCAAGCCCCGTCCACCACAGCCCGCCACACCGCAACCGCCTCCGCCGACACCGGCTCGCCCCATCCCCCCGGCCGAGCCGCCCCACCGATGTGAAACCCGTCGACCCCGGCCTTCAACAACACCGGCACGTGATCGAGCCGCAGCCCACCCCCGACCAGCAACTGCTGCCCGTACCCCGGCTCCCCGGCCCGCCCGGCCTCCGCGAGCAGGACGGGCAGCCCGCCGTCGACCCCGTCCGCCGACCCGGCCGTCAGGTACGTGTCCAGTCCCGGCATCCCGTCCAGCTGCTTGCGCAGGGCGTCCCGGTCGGCGGCCCGGTCGATGGCCCGGTGGAAGGTCCAGGGGCAGCCGTCCAGCACCGCGACGACCCGCTCCACGGCTGCCAGATCCGGCGCGCCCCCTTCGTCGAGGAACCCGAGCACGAACTCCTCGGCCCCGGCCTCCCGCAGCTCACCGGCCACCCGCACCAGCCGCTCGACGTCCCCCGCGGCGAATCCGGCGGCCGGCCGGATCATCACCCGCAGCGCGAGGTCCACGGCACGACGGATCCCGGCGACGGTGGCGGCCGACGGGGTGAGCCCGTCGGCCGCCATGTCGGTGACCAGTTCGAGGCGATCCGCGCCTCCCGCCTGCGCGGCGACCGCGTCCTCGACCCCGAGGGCGATCACCTCCAGGACTGCACGCTTGCTCATGGGGCCCCTTCGTCGGCATGGCGTCGGCGTTCGGCGACAGGTCTAGTCCAATCAAAGACTACGCTGCCCACTCCCGCCGGCTCCCAAGCCCCCGGGGCCACGCCCTCACCCGAAGATGTTCAGCTCCTCGGTCTCCACCCCGGCCAGCTCGAACGCGGGCGCGCCGTCGACCGGCCGTCCCGTGCACAGCCGGATCAGGGTCGGCCCGTCCCCGATGAAGCGCCCCGGGGGCCGCTCCCCGCCGCTCTCGCCCAGCCGCAGCGGCTCGTCCCGGTCGTCGAGGTCGGCGTGCAGCGGCACGCGCCCCCGCTCGCGGGTGATCCGGGCGAGCAGGTCGAGCGCGTCCGGCAGCCCGGCCCCGCCGTACGCCCCCGGCTCCCCGAAGGCCTCGCGCACGTCCCCGGCGTGCACCCACTCCCCCAGGGCGAGCCCGTCCAGCTTCCCGCCGGCCCGGGCGATCACCGCCCCGGCCTCGGTCATCCCGCGCTCCAGTTCGTCGATGACCTGCGCGTTGCTCCAGCCGTCCCGTTCGGCGATGTCCCGGTCGTTCGACTCGGGCGAGAACACGCCCGGCTCGAACCGGTTCTCCACCACGCGGGTGAGCGCGGCCGAGCAGTGCGCCAGTACCGACCGCACCGTCCAGCCCGGACACGCGGCGACCGGCAGCGCGAAGTCGTCGTCGGCCCTGCCCCGCAGCAGCGGGATCAGCGCGTCACGCTCGATCGTGAGCAGCCGCCCGGGCTGCTCGGGGTCCCGTACGTCGTGCACATCAGCAGGAGTCGTCATACACCCCACGCTAGGTGCGACACACCCGTCGGCGGGAGAATGACCCCATGGCCGATCTCGACACCCTGCGCACCCGCTTCGCCCGTGCCCTGGAAGCGGCCCGGGGACCGGCCGGCGGCCCGGACCCCACGCCGTACGCCGACAACCTGCTCACCCGCTGGCGGGAGCCGCAGCGCCGCTACCACACGGTCGCGCACCTCGCGGCGGTCCTGGACCGCGTCGACGTGCTGGAGGAGTACGCGCGGGACCCGGACGTGGTCCGTCTGGCCGCCTGGTTCCACGACGCGGTCTACCTGCCCGACCGCTCCGAGAACGAGGAACGCTCGGCCCGCCTCGCCGAACGCGCCCTCCCGGAGGCCGGCGTCCCGGCCGCCAAGACCGCCGAGGTGGCCCGCCTGGTCCGCCTCACCATCGGCCACGACCCCGCCGACGACGACCCCGACGGCCAGGTGCTGTGCGACGCCGACCTGGCGGTACTGGCCTCGCCGCCGTCGGCGTACGCCGCCTACACCGCCGCCGTCCGCGAGGAGTACCACTTCGTCCCGAACGACGCCTTCCGCGCCGGGCGGGCCGCGATCCTGCGCCGGCTCCTCGCCCTGCCGAGGCTCTTCAGGACGCCGTACGGGGCGGCCGAGTGGGAGGCGACGGCCCGCTACAACCTGCGCTCGGAACTGGAGCTGCTGGAGGATTCGCCCTCCGACGCCCCCTTGGCGCCCTAGGGTTGGCCCCACCACGCCACAGGGGAGGGGAGCACGATGGACGACACCAGCGAGCCCGAGGTCATCGAGCCGAGCCTGCCGTTCTGGGTCACCGTCACCGAGGAGGGCGACGACGACTCGATGGGCATGTTCGGCCGGGGCGGCGGTGAACCGGCCCTGCGGTCCGTCCCGCTCGGTCCCCTGCGCAAGAACCTCACGGAGACCATCGACGCCCTCCAGCAGCTCTTCGAGGACGCCGCGGCCCGGGGCGGCGCCCTGCCGCTCGCCGAGGCCCAGCTGTCCTTCCAGGTCACGGCGAGCGGCGGCATCCAGCTGGTCGGCACAGGCCAGATGCAGGGCACCCGCGGCCTGACCCTGGTCTTCAAACGCCCCTGAGAACGGCGCTGAAAACGGCGTCGAGAACGGCGTCGAGAACGGCATTGAGAACAGCGTTCATCCCGGGACGCAACAGCCGCCCCGTGAACTAAAGTTGTCGGACGAACGGCCGAGGGTCAGGGGGACGGCATGAGCGGCAACGCGGCGAACCGGAGCAGGACGGCGACGACGGCCGCGGGAGCCGAGCCGGTCCGCCCCGTCTGACCCCGCCGCGCATGCCCCAGCACAAGGCCCTGCTCATCGGAGCGAGCGAGTACGACGACCCGCGCATCCAGGACCTGCCGTTCGTCCGCGACGACCTGCAGCGGGTCCGGGACGCGCTGGTCGAGCGCGGGTTCCAGTCCGCGGACATCGTCGAGAGCAAGCGCGGCATCACACCGAACACCGTCAACGCCCGCATCCGCGGCTTCCTGCGCGACGCCGGCCAGGGCGACACCCTGCTGGTCCTGCTCAGCGGGCACGGCCAGCACTTCGAGGGCAAGGACTTCCTGATCCCGGAGGACGCCACCTTCGACGTCGGCGTCTTCGCCGACAGCTGTATCGAGATCGGCTGGGAACGCGAGCTGGAGGACTCCCCGGCGAGCCACGTCGTCTTCCTCGTCGACGCCTGCCGCGAGGGCGTCGACCGCGACACCATGGCGGCCCCGCCCGGCGTGCAGCCCTGGGCCCGGCGCAAGGTCGCCAACGCGCTGCGCCGCAAGGTGGCGTACGTGTACGCCTGCACGGCGCCCCAACTCGCCCTGTTCGTCGGCGAGAAGGAGAACGTCCGGCCGGGCTGCGAACCCGGCACGCAGCCGGGAGAGTCGTTCAGCCTGTTCTCCCGCGCCCTCGCGGACACGATCGCGGCGGACCCGCACGCCCTGCGCCTGCACGAGTTCGCGGCGCGGATCCAGACCCGCGTCGAGGAACTGCACCGCGCCTACGGCAAGACCCGCCCCGTGCAGCGGGTCACCGTCGTCACGGAGACCGCCGCCGCCACGGGCGGCGAGGACTTCCCGCTGCTGCCCGGCCCCGACCGTCGCACCGAGGCCCACCCGTGGATCCGCTCCACGGAACGGCACCCCATCTGGCAGCGCACCCCCGACGGCCCCGCCCGCCACCTGCTCCAGGAGACCTGCGCCACCCTGGCGGCCCGCCTGGCCACGGCGTACGACAGCGCGGCGCCCGCCCTGCGCGACGACCCGTGGCACGACGCCGAACTGGCCCAGCGCACCCACGCCCGGCTGGGCTTCCTCACCCGGCTGCTCGCCGACGGCGTCCACCTCTCCCCCTCCGAGGCCGCGCTGGCGGTCCTGCTGCCCCTGGTCGAGCAGACCTTCTGGGCGCAGGAGGCCGCGCAGCGCGTCGGCGTCCTCGGCACGGACCTGTGCGCCGGCGGGCCCGACCACAGCCGCTTCCGCAAGTTCGGGCAGGGCTTCCCGCGCCTGAAGCGGCGGCTGCTCACCCTGCACGACAAGACGGCGGCGCGCGGTTCGGTGGAGCGGATCCGCTGGTGGCTGTTCCACCGCTGGCTGATCCAGCAGCCGGAGCTGTACGCGGCGGAGGCGCTCAAGTCCCTCCTCGGCGAGGTGACGAGCGGCTCCGACCAGCCGCCGTGGGTGGCCGACGCGCTCGCTGCGGACCGCCTGATGCGGCTGCTGAAGGAACACCGCACGGCGCCCTTCTCGGTACGCCGGACCGCCACCCGCCTCTCCGGCGCCGCGTCCCACGAGGACCACGACGTCATCGCCGCCACCACGGGCGACGAGCACGAGTTGCGCACGCCCTTGGTCTCCGCCCTGCTCAAGGCGGCCTACGCCATGGCCGTGGACCCCGTCGACCTGCCCGAGATCGTCGTGGAGCACATCGGCATCTACGACAGTGTCGACCTCGGCGAGCTCATGATCACCGTGCGCCGTTCCGACTGGCGCCACTCCGGTGTGGGCCGCTCCCTGAACGCGGTGTGCACCCACCCGGCCGTCCAGATCGCCCTGCGGGAGCACGCCACCCGCGTCGACACCCTCCTCCGCGAGATCAACCGCGGCGACAACCCGGCCCTGGCGCCGCTCGGCGCGCTGCCGCCGTACGCCGACGGCAGCCGGGTGCGCCTCGACGGCAACACGCCCGACCAGCTCTCCGACGGGATCCGCTTCCAGCTCGCCGAGGACCGCGTCCAGGAGCTCCTCATGGGCGAACAGCTCTACGGCGACCGGGAGCTGGCCGTCCGCGAGCTGTACCAGAACGCGCTGGACGCCCTGCGCTACCGGGACTGCCGCACGCAGTACCTCGAGCGCACGGGCCGGCCGACGGCCCCCTGGGAGGGCCGGATCGAGTTCGTCCAGGGGGTCGGCTCCGACGGGCGCCCCTACCTGGAGTGCCGCGACAACGGCATCGGCATGGGCATCACCGAACTCGGCAGCGTCTTCTCCCAGGGCGGCACGCGCTTCGTCGACCTGCCCGAGTACATCGAGGAACAGGTCGCCTGGAGCGAACTCCCGGAACCGAAGCTCCGCCTGTACCCCAACTCCCGTTTCGGCATCGGCGTCCTCAGCTACTTCATGCTCGCCGACGAGATCGTCGTCCGCACCTGCCGCATGTCCCGCGACGGCCGCCCCGGCCGCCTCCTCCAGGTGACGATCGCGGGGCCGGGGAACCTGTTCCGGGTCGAGGATCTGGGGGAGGGCACGGAGCCGGGGACGACGGTCCGGCTGCTCCTCTCCCGCCAGGGCAAACACGTGTCGTGCGTGGACGCGCTGCAGCGGTTGCTGTGGGTGGCGCCGTATCGGACGTCGGCGGTGCACGGGTCTCGGGGGCACGAGTGGGTGCCGGGGGAGTTGTCCCGTACGGCCTTTGAGATCGAGCAGTCAAGACGGAAGCCGGGCCGCCCGCGCGTCAAGAACCCTGTCTGCCTCGCGTCCAGCTCACCCGACCTCTGGTGGATCGACCATCCGGGCATCGTCCTGTCCGACGGCCTGATCACGGAGGCCGAAACCTCGTTCCAGCCGGTGGAAGGGTTCCCTCACGGCATCTTGCTGAATCTGCATGGTGAGCATGCGCCGGTCCTCACCGTCGACCGGAAGAAGGTGCGTTCCTTCGACCGCGATCACGTGAGGGCTGTCGTCACCGCTGCGGCGCCGAGTCTGACCCGCCCGGACCTTCCCCTCCCGACCTTTCGCTGGCTGACGCTAGCCAGCTCGGCCTCGACGTGGTTCGGCGACCTCGTGGCCCGGAACGCCCAGCTGGCCGGGCTGACGTGGCAGATCAGGGACGCGTCAGTACCCTTCCAGGAAGTCGGCTACTTCCTTCCCGACACCGACCTGGTCTCCTTGGTGACCGGCAACTACGCGCCCGACGGATTCGGCCTCCACGCTGCCCGCTTCCTCGGCACCATGCCGCCGAGTGTGCTGCGCTGGCGCCTGCGAGCGCTGTACCGGGCGGGTCTCGGAGGCCCGGTGTCACTGCCGGAACCGTGCCCGTCCGACGAGTTGTGCGCCCGGCCCTCCGACCTGTTGCTGCTCACCGGAGACCGGTACAGACGTTGGGACTTGGCGTACCGGGACTGGTTGGCGCAGGAGCACACGCAGCATCCCGCCCTGCTTCTCGGTCACCTCTTCGCTTGGCAGGACCCCGCCCAGCCGCTCCGCGCCGAAGAGGTCCTCACCCTGAGCCTCAAGGTGGAGCGCCCGCCCGCGGAGGTCGCCGACCGGCTCACCGCTCTGGGGTACCAGGTCGAGCCCTTGGCCGGCTGCGCCGCCGACTACGAGGACCTTCCGCTGCTACGACCGTTGGGCGACCCGTGGGGCTGGCTGACTCCGGGCTCGGTACTTTCGGGCACCCAGGTCTGTGTCAGTGCCGCGCACCGCGCCTGCTCCACTGCTCGAGCCGCGCGGCGTCTGCGGGAACTGGGCTTCACCGTGCCGGAGGAGCCCCCGGCCCGGGAGCACTGGACCGACGAGGAGCGAGCCATTCTCAGCAGGTTGTGGTCGTCCTGCGCCTTGGCGCCGGTCCCGGAAGCGGCTCTGAGGATCTCCCGCGCCCAGCTGGTCTCGGTGGCCAACGACACGGATGCAACGGTGCTCCGCATCACGGAGTTCCTGTCCGAGCTGGGCTTCCAGCTTCCCCCGGACGCCACGGACGGCCCCGAACTCACGGAGGACGACCGGGCGCTCCTGCAGTACGAGTCCCACCGCCCTTGGGCGGACGAGGAGGTCTCACTCTTCTACATGACGGCTGTGGCACGCCATCTCCACCAGCCCGTCAGATCCGTCGCGGCACGACTGGAGGAACTGGGCTACGCGGTAGCGCCTGTCCCCGACGATGAAGGACAGTTGCCCTCACCTACCGAGATCGCTCTCGTCAGTGACAGTGGAGTGCTGCAGGCGGCCGGTCCCGTGAGCCTGGTCAACGTGGCCTTCGGGGCTCGGCAGACGGGGATCCCACTGCCCGAGGCGATCTCCGTCCTCGCCGGGTGGGGTTACCGCTGCTCGGTCACAGCCGAAGCCGTTTCCTCCGTCGTAGGCATCGGCGACACGCTGGTCAAGCACCGTCCGTTCGCCGACCCCGCCACCTACGGCCCGGTGTCCCTCGCCGCCCTGAAGGCTGTGGGCGGTCGAGCCAGGGCCCTCACCGACTTCGGCTACGAGGTCGTCGCCCTGTCGGAGACCGACGTCGAGGAATTCCGCCTGGAGGGGATCCTGCTCAACAGCCTCAACGGGAGTGCCCCCTTCACCCCCCACCCCGACGACCCCCCGCTCACCCTCGTAACCCTGGCCGTCGTAGCGATGTCGGCCGGCAAGACGCTCCGCGAGGCCGCCCTCAAAGCCACCGAACTCGGTATGCGGCACGAGGTCGAGGACTGGTTCCCGGCGCCGGAAAACCCGTCGCCCTGACGCTGCACCCGCCGTAGCCTGCCCACCATGTGGACAACCGGTGCGGAACAGGTGGAGCAGGCCGTCGACGAGTGCGTCGGGCTGCTGGGGACGGTCACCGAGCGGGACTGGGAAGGGACCCGGGCCGGGCGGCTGGAGTGGAGTTGCCGGGAGGCAGCCCTGCACATCGCCGAGGATCTCATCGCGTACGCGGGGCAGCTCGCGGGCCGGGAGCCCGAGGGGTACACGCCGTTCGAGCTGTCCCTGGAGGAGGGCACCGACAGCGCGGGCGCGCTCCGCGTGATCCGCGCGATGGGGGCGTTGCTCGCCGCCGCGATCCGGACCGCCCCGCGCGAGGTCCGGGCCTTCCACCCGTACCCGTTCCGCAGCGCGAACCGCGAGGGCTTCGCCGCCATGGGCGTGGCCGAGGTGCTGCTGCACACCCACGACATCGCCGAGGGGCTCGGCATCGCGTACGAAGCCGATCCCGCGCTGTGCGACTTCGTGCTCACCCGGATCTTCCCGCACGTCCAGCCGGGGCCCACACCGTGGCGGACCCTGCTGTGGGCCACGGGGCGCGGCGAGCTGCCCGGCCGCGCGCCCGTCACCACGTGGCGCTGGAGCAACAACCTGGTGATCGAGACCGACCGGCTCACCCTTGAGGGCGTCACCCCGGCGGCGGCCACCGACCTGTCCACGGTCGGCGACGGCGGCTTCGCGTGGCTGGAGGGCGGCCCGGTCGAGGGCACCCGCGTCGGCGCGGGGCTGGTGTACAAGCAGTACGAGGACGGCGTCCACCGGCCGGAGTGGGGCATGTACGTGCTGGTCCGCCGCGAGGACGGCCGCGCGCTCGGCGCCATGGGTTTCCACGGCGTCCCGGACGGGGCGGGGCGGGTCGAGGTCGGGTACGACCTCGTCGAGGCGGCCCGCGGCCACGGCTACGCCACCGAGGCACTGCGGGCGCTGTCGGCCTGGGCGCTGGGCAGGGACGAGGTGCGGACCGTCGTCGCGAACGTCGAGCGGGACAACGGGCCGTCGCACAACGTCCTCGCCCGGGCCGGCTTCACACCCGTCGCGGAGGACGCCGAACACACCACCTACGAGCTGCGCGGGCCCGGCACCCCATAACACCCCTCGGCCCACACCCGCCGCGGAGCACGCCGAACACACCACCTACGAGCTGCGCGAATCCGGCTCCCGATAGCGCCCCTTCGGCCTCCGCAACCCCGCCGCATACAGCAGCCGCACCACCTCGCGGCTGCTGACCTCCACCGCCCCGGCCGCCACCACCTCCGCGTAGCGCTGCGCGGGGATGTCGTAGTGGTCGCGTTCGAAGGCGCGGCGGGGCACGCCCAGGCGCGCGGCGAAGGTGTGGAGTTCGTCGTAGGAGACGTCGCTGACCAGGTGGGACCACATGCGGCCGTGGCCGGGCCAGGTCGGCGGGTCGATGTAGATCGTCACCGGGGCCTCACGAGGACGCGGCCCCGCCGAGCGCCTCGCCCAGCGATCCCACCGCCGCCACCTTCACACCCGCCGCGCTGCACACCCAGTGCGGGTCGGGCCCCAACTCCGGTTCCACCTCCAGCGCGTGCGGGTCGCCCGCGCCGCACACCGGGCACAGCGGCCAGCGGCCGTACCGCTCCAGCAGGGCGTCCTGGACGTCCTGCGCGACCAGCCCGGCCACGAACGGCGCGCCCTCCGGCCACTGCTCGACCCACCACCGCCGCTGCGTGACGGACTCCTCGACCAGCGAGACGACGTCCGCCTCGGCGACGCGTCCCGCGACGAGGTCGGCCAGCACGAGGGCGCGCGCGGCGTGCAGGGCCTGCTCCAGGGGGCTGATGGGGTCCATGCACCCATTGTGCGCACTCTTGACCACAACGCCGAGCCGAAAATATCTTTCAAGAGTGACCAACAGAGTGAAGGAAATTTTCGCCAGTGAGCGGGGCGGCCGGGCCGGCTCGGCCGGCACCCCGCCCGCCCCCGCCGCGCTCGCGGCCAAGGTCCGCACGCTGGCCCCGTCGATGACGCGTTCCATGCAGCGCGTCGCCGAGGCCGTCGCGGGCGACCCGGCCGGCTGCGCGGCCCTCACGGTCACCGGCCTCGCCGAGCTCACCGGCACCAGCGAGGCGACCGTCGTACGCACCGCCCGCCTGCTCGGCTATCCGGGGTACCGGGACCTGCGCCTGGCCCTCGCCGGCCTCGCCGCGCAGCAGCAGTCCGGCCGGGCCCCCGCCATAACGACGGACATCGCGGTGGACGACCCGATCGCCGACGTGGTCGCCAAGCTCGCCTACGACGAGCAGCAGACCCTCGCCGACACGGCCGCCGGTCTCGACACCGTCCAACTGGGCGCGGCCGTCACCGCGCTGGCCACGGCCCGCCGCACCGACGTGTACGGCGTGGGGGCGTCCGGGCTGGTCGCCCAGGACCTCACGCAGAAGCTGCTGCGCATAGGCCTGGTAGCGCACGCCCACAGCGATCCGCACCTGGCCGTCACGAACGCCGTGCAGCTGCGCGCGGGCGACGTCGCGATCGCCATCACGCACTCGGGGTCGACGGGCGACGTCATCGAGCCGCTGCGCGTCGCCTTCGAGCGCGGGGCGACGACGGTGGCGATCACCGGCCGCCCGGACGGCCCCGTCACCCAGTACGCCGACCACGTCCTCACCACGTCCACCGCGCGGGAGAGCGAGCTGCGCCCCGCGGCCATGTCGTCCCGGACCGGTCAGCTCCTTGTGGTGGACTGCCTGTTCGTGGGGGTGGCGCAGCGGACGTACGAGTCGGCGGCGCCGGCGCTGTCGGCGTCGTACGAGGCGCTGGCCCACCGGCACCGTTCCTGAGGCAGCCGCCCCGCCCAGCACCGGAAAGACACGGAAAGAGCCGTCCATGACCTCCACCTCCGACCCCCGTGATCTCAGAGCCGAGTTGGAGTCCCTGACCACCGAGGCCTTCCGGCCGGAGCTCGCGGACATCGACCGGCTGCCCACCCTCGACATCGCGCGGCTGATGAACGGCGAGGACGCGACCGTGGCCGGGGCGGTCGCGGCGCGGCTGCCGCGGATCGCCGCCGCGATCGACGCCGTGGCGGAGCGGATGGCCCGGGGCGGCCGCCTGGTCTACGCGGGCGCGGGCACGGCGGGCCGGCTGGGCGTCCTGGACGCCTCGGAGTGCCCGCCCACCTTCAACACCGACCCGTCCAGGGTGGTCGGCCTGATCGCGGGCGGCCCGCAGGCCGTGGTCACCTCGGTGGAGGGCGCGGAGGACTCCCGGGAGCTGGCCCGGGCCGATCTGGAGCCCCTCGGCCTGACCCCCGACGACACGGTGGTCGGCATCTCCGCCTCCGGCCGCACGCCCTACGCCATCGGCGCCGTCGAGTACGCACGCGCCCGCGGCTCCCTCACCATCGGCCTCGCCTGCAACCCCGGCAGCCCGCTCGCGGCGGCGGCCGACCACGGCATCGAGATCGTCGTCGGGCCCGAACTGCTCACCGGCTCCACCCGCCTGAAGGCCGGTACGGCGCAGAAGCTCGTCCTCAACATGATCTCGACGATCACGATGATCCGCCTGGGCAAGACCTACGGGAACCTGATGGTCGACGTCCGCGCCTCCAACGACAAGCTGCGCGCCCGCTCCCACCGCATCGTCGCCCTCGCTACCGGCGCCGACGACCAGGAGATCGAACGGGCCCTGTCCGCGACGGACGGCGAGGTGAAGAACGCGATCCTGGCGATCCTGGCCGCCGTGGACGGCCCGACGGCGGCCCGCCTGCTGGAGCAGTCCGACGGCCATCTGCGCGCGGCCCTCGCGGCGGCGACGACCGGCTAGCCAGGGCCTGTCAGGTCACCGGAACACGCTGCGTGACCCGCCACAGCCGCCGCGGCAACTCGCCCTCCTCGAACGCGTGCACGTCGTCCAGGACCCAGTCCCCGGCGAGGGCGTCGACGAGTTCCCGGGAGAAGAAGTGCACGGCGAACCCACCGTGCTCCCAGATGTCGTCGCCGTGCCCGGTCCCGGCACCGAAGTGGGCGTCGCCGATGTGGCGCACGGTGTAGACGAACACCCCGCCGGGCCGCAGCACCCGCCGCACCTCTCCCACCAGCCGGTGGATCTCCTCCGTGGACAGCGCCATGCACAGCAGCATGTGCGCGAACACGGCGTCGAAGGAGGCGTCCGGAAGGCGCAGCGGCTCCCGGACGTCCTGCACCGCGCCCGTCACGCGCCGGGCGATGCCCTGCTCCCGGGCGGCGGCCCGCAGCTGCTCGATCGCCACCGGGCTGAAGTCGGTGGCGTGGACGGAGAAGCCCTCCCGGGCGAAGAACAGCGCGTCGCGCCCGTGCCCGGCGCCCAGCTCCAGCACATCGGTGGCCCCGGCGTCCAGGAACACCCCGGCGGCATCGACGGCGGCGTCGGACGGCCGCGCCCCGTACATCCCGGGGTGCTCCCCGTACGTCCGCTCCCAGTGCGCCCACTGGCTCTCACCGAGCTTTCCGTCGTCCGCCACGCCGTCCAGCCTAGGACCACCGCGCCACCAAGCTCACGACATGCACCGCCCCTCCCGGTTCAGCTGCCGTACCCGCGCCCGCAGCGCCTCCCCCACCGGCAGCGAGCGGAGCACATCGGTCAGGTGCTCGGCCGTCCGTACATTGCAGCGCCCCAGGTCGACCAGTGCGAACGGCTCGTCGCTCGCGGCCGTGACCGGATCGACGCACAGGGACGGCAGCACGACACCGACTCCCGCGAGGGCTTCCCGCAGCGACTCCTCCTCTCGGGCCCTCCTGGGCGCGGAACTGCGCCGCGCCCGCGAGAAAGCCGGCCTGAGCCAGGAGGAACTGGGACAGCGACTGTTCGTGAGCGGCTCGTTCATCGGACAGCTGGAGGCGGGCACGCGAAGGATGCAGCGGGAGTACGCACGGCTACTGGACGAGGTGCTGGGGATGGAGGACTTCTTCCAGCGGCACTGCGGGGCGGCGGCGAAGTCGAAGTACCCGGAGCACTTCGCGGAGGCGGCGGAGGCAGAGTTGCAGGCGACCGAGATCCGGGAGTACGCGCCCCTCCTGATCCCCGGCCTGCTCCAGACGCCCGCCTACGCGCGATCCGTGTGCCGGGCTTACCAGCCGACGGCTCCCGAGGAGAAGATCGAGGAGTTCGTCGCCGCGCGGATCGAGCGCGCCCGCCTCCTCAGCGATCCAACAGAGTCCTTGTTGTGGGCGGTGATTGACGAATCCGCGCTACGGCGGGTGACAGGGGGACGCAAGGTGATGGCGGAGGCGTTGCGCCACATCGCAGACCTGGGCCGCAGTGGTCGGACCATCGTCCAGGTGTTGCCGTTCGACGCGGGAGCGCACGCCGCGATGGAGGGCTCGATGAAGTTGATGGATGTCCACCACCCCGCCGCCCTGGTCCGCACCCGCCTGACCGGCAAACTTCCGCCCCCACCCGCCCCGCGTCCACCCCTACGGGTCCTGGAATGCGCGAACTGCGGCGCGCCGGGACGCCCGGAGTCCCTGCCCGGGGGGCGTTGCAGCGCCTGCCGAGGCGAAAGCGCCTCCGCGCAACCCCCCGCACCCCTGCCCGCCCCCTCCGTACACGACCACGCGGCCAGGATCCGCGCCGCGATGTCCTTACGCCGCCGGGAGAAGAATCCGCCGGCTGAGGACAATGGGCAGCATGAACCACGCCCAGCTGACCGCCCTCGGCCGTGCCCTCCGGCTTCTCGGTGAACACGGGGAAGCCCTCACCGCCGACACCCCGGACGCCAAGCTGCACGAGGTGAAGGCCGATCTGCGGCGCGCTCTCGACCTGCTGGAGGAGAGCGTCTCGAACGCCGCGCCCAGCACCCGGTGCCCCGAGCACCCGAACGGCCCGGTCGACGAGGGCGCCCCCGACCTGTGCCTGCTGTGCGAGACCCGGCGCCGGGCCGCCCGCCGGAACGAGTTCAACGGGCCCGCCCCGCAGCAGCCGCAGACCGAGCCCGTCCAGTCCCGCTACGGCGCCCGCGGCGACCGCCCCCAGCCCCAGCAGCGCTGGCTGCCGGAGCTGTGGAACGGCCAGACGTGGCAGCTGTGCGGCACCCCGCGCCGGGACCGCCGCGAGGCCGAGCTGTACATCGCCGCCCAGCGCCGGGCGCCCCGGGCCGCCATGGCGTACCGGCTGGTGCACGAGTTCACCGACTACGAGGTGCTGCGGGTGTGGGGGACGCCCGTACGGGTCGACATCGAGCCGATGGGCAACCTCTAGCCCGTCACAGCAGGGGCAGCGGAGGGAAGTCGTACCCCTCCCACAGGCGCCGCGACGCCTCCTCCGGGTACGCCCTGACCTCCGGCTCCGCGTCCAGCACCTGCACGAGCCGCCGCTCGTCGTCGTACGCGGGCCAGCCCGGGTCGCCCGTCCGCGCGAACGCCGTCCAGGAGGAACGGAAGCGGGCCGACAGCGCCTGCGCCTCGGCGGACGGCTCCACCCCGGCGAACAACAGGAGGCCCAGGTCCGCCCCGTACGTGCCGAACAGCAGCGGGATGTCCAGCCCGTGGCAGGCGCCGAGCGCGCCGCCGTTGCCGGGGGCCGGCCAGGTCAGCTCGTACAGGTGCGCGCTGCCGCCGCCCGCGCGCTGCGCCTGGGCCAGGTGCAGGGAGGGCATGTTGAACAGCCAGTCCGTCTGGACCCGTTCGTACAGTTCGCTCGGGGAGGCGTCGGGGAAGGCCGCACGGTAGGCCTGTTCACCGTCGGGGCCGGGGGCGAACAGGCGCAGGGCCGCGCTCGCCCGCTCGTCCGGGATCTGCCCCAGTTGCCCGGCCATGGCGACGAAGAGGCGGTACTCGTCGCGGTTGTGGCCGACGAGCAGGTCGACGTCCTGCGCCGCACCGGCCGCCAGTGCCTGCCAGGGGGTGGTCGGCAGGACCTCGCCGTCGACCACCGGGGAGAAGGGTGTGACGGTGGGGGCGGCCTGTCCCCACCGGTCGAGGTACTGCGGCATCTTCGGGCCCAGCGCCTCGCCCGCGGCGGTCAGCCGGCGCGGCTCCACCGACGACAGGTCGGCGACCGTGGGGCGCAGGCCCACCTCGGCGGCGAGCGCCGTACCGATGTCCCGGGCCAGTTCGGCGGAGAAGAACGTGCCCGGCACGCTCTGCGCAATCGCCCGCCGGAACAGTCCGGACGCGGCGTCCATCACCAGCAGCGAGGCCACCGACCCCGCGCCCGCCGACTCACCGAAGACGGTGACCTGCTCCGGGTCGCCGCCGAACGCCGCGATGTTGTCCCGCACCCACTCCAGCGCGGCCACCTGGTCGAGCAGACCGCGGTTGGCGGGCGCCCCCTCGATGTGGGCGAACCCCTCCATGCCGACCCGGTAGTTGAGGGAGACGACGACGAGATCACCGTCGGTGGCGATGCGCCGGGCGTCGTAGCCGGGACTGCCGGCGTGGCCGAGCTTGTAGGCGCCGCCGTAGATCCAGACCATCACGGGGCGGCGGGCCGCCGGGTCGGGGTCCGGGGTCCAGACGTTGACCGTGAGCCAGTCGTCGCCCTGGGGCACGTCGAACAGGCCCGGGCCGCCGATCAGGCCGAGGTCCTGCGGGGGCGGCGGGCCGAACGCGTGGGCGTCCCGTATGCCGTCCCAGGGGTGGGCGGGGCGCGGGGCCATGAAGCGGGCCTCGCCCACGGGGGGTGCGGCGA
The DNA here is from genome assembly GCA_000696115.1 of Streptomyces olindensis. Lineage (GTDB taxonomy): Bacteria > Actinomycetota > Actinomycetes > Streptomycetales > Streptomycetaceae > Streptomyces > Streptomyces olindensis. Next base: position 151,568 of record JJOH01000006.1, on the reverse strand, counting down.
AGGGGATGCCGCGGAAGACGGCGAGCCCCTCCTCCCTGCGGCCCCGTACCGCCCCGGCGGTGGTGCGCACCACCGGGGCGGGCCGCTCGGCCGGACCGTCCGCCGACGGGCGGGGCTCGGTCGTCGTCATCTGGATCTCCTCACGTGCCGGTGAACAGGCGCTCGGTCAGTGTCCTTGACTGACGCAAGCAGATCCAGAGCCTCGGGTTCCGGGGTCAGCTGAGCGACTTCAGCGACGCCGGGTCGTACGGCGCCAGGTCCGCGAAGCGGCCGTCCAGGACCTTCCGGGCCCACTCGGGGTCCTGGAGCAGGGCGCGGCCGACGGCGACCATGTCGAACTCGTCGCGCTCGAAGCGGTCCAGGAGGTCGTCGAGGTCGCCCAGCTCGGCGCCCTGGCCCTGGAAGGCCTTGAGGAAGTCGCCGTTCAGGCCGACCGAGCCGACGGTGATGGCGGGCTTGCCGGTGAGCTTCTTGGTCCAGCCGGCGAGGTTGAGGTCGGAGTCGTCGAACTCGGGCACCCAGTAGCGGCGGGTGGAGGCGTGGAAGGCGTCGACGCCGGCGGCGGCGAGCGGGGTGAGGATGGACTCCAGCTCCTCCGGGGTCTCGGCGAGGCGGGCGTCGTAGGCGTCCTGCTTCCACTGCGAGTAGCGGAAGATGACGGGGAAGTCGGCCGAGACGGTCTCGCGGACGGCCGCGACGATCTCCGCCGAGAACCGGGCGCGGGCGACCCGGTCGCCGCCGTAGGCGTCGGTGCGGCGGTTGGTGCCCTCCCAGAGGAACTGGTCGAGCAGGTAGCCGTGGGCGCCGTGCAGCTCCACGCCGTCGAAGCCGATGCGCTCGGCGGCGGCAGCGGCCTCGGCGAACGCGCCGATGACGGCGTCGATGTCGGCCTGCGTCATGACCTTGCCGGTGCCCTCGGTGCCGTCCGTGCGCACACCTGAGGGGCCGACGGCCGGGGCGTCGGCGAAGGGCGGCTCGCCCTGCTTGCGGACCATGCCGATGTGCCACAGCTGCGGCACGATCGTGCCGCCTGCGGCGTGCACCGCCTCGGCGACCTTCGCCCAGCCCGCGAGCTGCTCCTCGCCGTGGAACCGCGGCACCCGGTCGCTCTGCCCGGCCGACTCGTGGCCGACGTAGGTGCCCTCGGTGACGATCAGACCGACTCCGGCGGCGGCGCGGCGCGCGTAGTACGAGACGACGTCCTCACCGGGGACGCCGCCCGGGGAGAACATGCGCGTCATGGGCGCCATGGCGATCCGGTTGGGGACGGTCAGACCACCCAGGGTGACGGGCCGGGACAGGATTTCGGCGGCGCGGGAGGCGGCGACGGTCACGTGGGGACTCCTCAGGAGGTACCGGTCGGTATGTGCATGCGCATATGGCGCTCATTCCAACAGCCCGGCCCTGCCCACGGCATCCCGCCCCCACTGTGATCCCGCACACGCCCGAGGGCGGCACTCCCTGTCGGAACAGGAAGTGCCGCCCTCGGAAAGGACGTTGATCGACCGGGTCGATCAGAAGTCCATGTCACCGCCCGGCATGCCGCCGCCGGCGGGCGCGGCGGCCTTCTCCGGCTTGTCGGCGATGACGGCCTCGGTGGTGAGGAACAGCGCGGCGATGGAGGCGGCGTTCTGCAGCGCGGAACGGGTCACCTTCGCCGGGTCGATGATGCCCTCGGCGATCATGTCGACGTACTCACCGGTCGCGGCGTTCAGGCCGTGGCCGACCTGGAGGTTGCGGACCTTCTCCACGACGACGCCGCCCTCGAGACCACCGTTGACGGCGATCTGCTTCAGCGGGGCCTCCAGCGCGAGCTTCACGGCGTTGGCGCCGGTCGCCTCGTCACCGTCGAGCTCCAGCTTCTCGAAGACCTGGGAGGCCTGCAGCAGGGCCACGCCACCACCGGCGACGATGCCCTCCTCGACGGCCGCCTTGGCGTTGCGCACGGCGTCCTCGATGCGGTGCTTGCGCTCCTTGAGCTCCACCTCGGTGGCGGCACCGGCCTTGATGACCGCGACACCGCCGGCGAGCTTCGCCAGGCGCTCCTGCAGCTTCTCGCGGTCGTAGTCCGAGTCGCTGTTCTCGATCTCGGCGCGGATCTGGTTGACGCGGCCCTGGACCTGGTCGGCGGAGCCGGCACCGTCGACGATGGTGGTCTCGTCCTTGGTGATGACGACCTTGCGGGCCTTGCCCAGCAGGTCGAGCGTGGCGTTCTCCAGCTTGAGGCCGACCTCCTCGGAGATCACCTCGCCGCCGGTGAGGATGCCGATGTCCTGCAGCATCGCCTTGCGGCGGTCGCCGAAGCCCGGGGCCTTGACGGCGACGGACTTGAAGGTGCCGCGGATCTTGTTGACGACCAGGGTCGACAGGGCCTCGCCCTCGACGTCCTCGGCGATGATCAGCAGCGGCTTGCCCGACTGCATGACCTTCTCCAGGAGCGGGAGCAGGTCCTTGACGTTGGAGATCTTGGAGTTCGCGATCAGGATGTACGGGTCGTCGAGGACGGCCTCCATACGCTCCATGTCGGTCGCGAAGTACGCCGAGATGTAGCCCTTGTCGAAGCGCATACCCTCGGTGAGCTCCAGCTCCAGACCGAAGGTCTGGGACTCCTCGACGGTGATGACGCCTTCCTTGCCGACCTTGTCCATGGCCTCGGCGATGAGCTCGCCGATCTGGGTGTCGGCGGCGGAGATGGAGGCCGTGGAAGCGATCTGCTCCTTGGTCTCGACGTCCTTCGCCTGCTCCAGCAGGGCGGCGGAGACGGCCTCGACGGCCTTCTCGATACCGCGCTTGAGGGCCATCGGGTTGGCACCGGCGGCCACGTTGCGCAGACCCTCGCGCACCAGGGCCTGGGCGAGGACGGTCGCGGTGGTCGTACCGTCACCGGCGACGTCGTCCGTCTTCTTGGCGACTTCCTTGACCAGCTCGGCGCCGATCTTCTCGTACGGGTCCTCGAGCTCGATCTCCTTGGCGATGGAGACACCATCGTTGGTGATCGTGGGCGCGCCCCACTTCTTCTCGAGGACGACGTTGCGGCCCTTGGGGCCGAGCGTCACCTTCACGGCGTCCGCGAGCTGGTTCATGCCGCGCTCGAGGCCGCGCCGCGCCTCCTCGTCGAACGCGATGATCTTGGCCATGTGAAGTGGTCCCTCCAGGACTGGGGGTGATTACTTCGGACCGCGCCCGCGCCCGCGACGGACGGCCCCGACCGGTGGTTCCTTGCCCCACCCGGCCCGTGGCCTCACCGACCCGGTCCTTACGTTGTCACTCTCACCTTCAGAGTGCTAACGCCAATGATTAGCACTCGACCCCTGCGAGTGCAAGCGCCTGCCCTGGATCGGGCGGGGGCGTCAGCCGCCCGCGAACACCGTCCGACAGGGCCTTCGAACAGGCCGAAGGGCCCGTACCCCGGGGGTACGGGCCCTTCAGAGAAGACCGGTCGCTTGCGGTTTGGTCGTGGAACGCGTTCAGCCGGCGACGCGAACCATGTCGGCCTGCGGACCCTTCTGGCCCTGCGAGATCTCGAACTCAACCCGCTGGCCCTCTTCCAGGGTGCGGTAACCGTCCATCTGGATCGCGCTGTAGTGGACGAAAACATCCGCACCACCGTCGACCGCGATGAAGCCGTACCCCTTCTCCGCGTTGAACCACTTGACGGTGCCCTGAGCCATGCCTAACTCCCCTATTACTGGCCCTTGCACAGATCCACACTTCGCGGATCCGGGTCAGACCTCACCCCCCACGGTTGGGGGCGTGCGCCGGAACGCGTCGACCGCGGCTGAATGTATCTGTCCAACTGCCGTCTGCAACAGGTCAATCGGACGAGAATTCTGGACGCGCGGCATCCGGAATGTGGGGAGAATTCGCCTGAATTCAGGGCAAGTCGGGCCACACAAAGGGAACAAAAGCCGCGAAAGATGCACACACTTTGGCTACATCTTGTCGGGCGTGCGGCAGGAATTCAGGGTTTCCGATCAGGGGATCGGCATCGCGTTCCCCAACTGTACCCCGCTCAACCACACTGAATTGCCCCCTCCGCTTCTCTCACGGAGGGGGCAATTCGATGAACTCTCGGTGACGACCGTTACCGCAAGTAACAATCGGGGCGGGCGACCGGTTCAGCCGCCGGCGACGGCCGGGATGATCGACACGCCGGCACCGTCCGGCGTCGCCGTCTCCAGCCCCTGCTCGAATCGCACGTCGTCGTCGTTCACGTACACGTTGACGAAACGCCGCAACTTGCCCTGGTCGTCCAGCACGCGGGCGGCGATCCCCGTGTGGTTCTTCTCCAGATCGGCGATGACCTCCCCGAGGGTCGCCCCCTCGGCGGCGACCTCGGCCTGCCCGCCGGTGTAGGTACGCAGGATGGTGGGGATGCGAACGGTGACGCTCATGACTTCAAAACCTCCGGTTGGACGAGTTACCTAGGGGCGCGGGGAACTGCGCGACCAACCCCCACCGGCCCGCAGCGGAGAACGATCAGACGAGCCCAGCCTCACGGAACGACTCGAGGTTGGGACGAATGGTCGCGGTGAGCCCCGTGCCCGCCACCGCGTCCAGCGTCTTCAGACCATCCCCGGTGTTGAGTACGACAGTGGTCTTCGTGGGGTCGAGCACCCCGTTCTCGATCAACTTGCGCGTCACCCCCACGGTCACCCCACCGGCGGTCTCCGCGAAGACTCCCTCGGTCCGGGCGAGAACCTTGATCGCGTCAACGACCTGCTCGTCCGTCACGTCCTCCACGAAACCGCCCGTCCGCCGCGCGATGTCCAGCACGTACGGCCCGTCCGCCGGGTTGCCGATCGCCAGCGACTTGGCGATCGTGTCCGGCTTCTGCGGCCGCACCACGTCGTGCCCGGCCTTGAACGCCGTCGACACCGGCGAGCAGCCCTCGGCCTGCGCGCCGAAGATCTTGTACGGCTTGTCCTCGACCAGCCCGAGCTTGATCAGCTCCTGCAGACCCTTGTCGATCTTCGTGAGCTGGGAGCCGGAGGCGATCGGCACCACGATCTGGTCGGGCAGCTGCCAGCCGAGCTGCTCGCAGATCTCGTACGCGAGGGTCTTGGAGCCCTCGGCGTAGTACGGCCGCAGGTTGACGTTGACGAAGCCCCAGCCCTCGCCGGCCGGGTCGCCGATCAGCTCGGAGCAGAAGCGGTTCACGTCGTCGTAGTTGCCCTCGATGCCGACGAGCTCGCCGCCGTAGACCGCGGCCATGACGACCTTGCCCTGCTCCAGGTCGTGCGGGATGAACACGCAGGAGCGGAAGCCGGCGCGGGCCGCTGCGGCACCCACGGCGCCGGCGAGGTTGCCGGTGGAGGAGCAGGAGAGCGTGGTGAAGCCGAAGGCGCGGGCGGCCTCCAGGGCCTGCGCGACGACGCGGTCCTTGAAGGAGTGCGTCGGGTTGCCCGAGTCGTCCTTCACGAACAGCTTGCCGGCGTCGACACCCAGCTCGCGGGCGAGGTTGTCGGCCTTGATCAGCTTGGTCCAGCCCGGGTTGAGGTTCGGCTTGTCCGCCACGTCGGCCGGGACGGGCAGCAGCGGGGCGTAACGCCAGATGTTCGCGGGGCCCGCCTCGATCCGCTTGCGGAGCTCCTCGGCGTCGTACGCGGAGAAGTCGTAGGCGATCTCCAGCGGGCCGAAACACTCCTCACAGGCGAAGACCGGGCCGAGGGGGACGCGGTGACCGCACTCGCGGCAGCTCAGGGCGGCGGCCGGGCCGAGGTCTACGGTGGAGTTCGTGGTGCTTGCAACAGTCTGCACAGCCATGTGAGGCGAGGCCCTTTCTCCTCATCTTCCTCACGACGCATCTCGCCGTGAGACGGATTTGGCACCTTCCCTAGCCGGGAGCCTCGCGCTGTGGTCGCCAGTGACCTACGAGTACCGACTGGAGGGTTGCCGGGGCTTCATCGGGCCGTATCCCTCTGCCCCTCTGGATGAGCTGTATGTGGTTGTAAACGACGGTTGACCCCGGACATGCGATGGTCATCCGCGTTGTTCAAGACTGTAACCGACGACCAGGACCCTTGAGATAGTCGTCCGAACCGCGAGATGGCTCACAGTCCGTCCCGCCGAGAGAACGCTAAGGAGCCGCCACGGTGCTGGAAGAAGTCGAGCGCTGGCTGAGCACCCGTTCCTGGTCCGCGACCGAGCGTCCGCTCCACCGGATCCTGGCCGCCAAGCAGCGCACGGGCCAGACGGTCAGCGTCGTGCTGCCCGCGCTCAACGAGGAGGAGACGGTCGGCGACATCGCCGCCGTCATCCGCCACGACCTGATGCGGCAGGTCCCGCTCGTCGACGAGCTGGTCGTCGTCGACTCGGGGTCGACCGACCGCACGTCGGAGGTGGCCGCCGCCGCGGGCGCGACGGTGGTGCACCGGGACACCATCCTCCCCCGGCTGCCCGCGGTGCCCGGCAAGGGCGAGGTGCTGTGGCGCTCGCTGCTCGTCACACGCGGGGACATCGTCTGCTTCATCGACGCCGACCTGAGGGACTTCTCGTCCGACTTCGTCTCCGGGATCGTGGGCCCGCTGCTCACCGAGCCGGACGTGGACCTGGTCAAGGGCATGTACGACCGTCCGCTGGGCGGCGCGGCCGGGCAGGGCGGCCGGGTCACGGAACTCATGGCGCGCCCGCTGCTGAACATGCACTGGCCGCAGCTGGCCGGCTTCGTGCAGCCGCTCGGCGGGGAGTACGCGGCCCGCCGCTCACTGCTGGAGCAGCTGCCGTTCCCCGTCGGGTACGGCGTCGAGCTGGGCATGCTGGTGGACGCCCTGCACCTGGTGGGGCTGGACGCCCTCGCCCAGGTGGACATCGGCGTGCGCAAGCACCGGCACCAGGACGGGCAGGCGCTGGGCCGGATGGCCGCCGCGATCTACCGCACGGCCCAGCTGCGGCTGGCCCGCGGGCATCTGATCCGGCCGTCCCTGACCCAGTTCGAGCGGGGCGGGGACGGCTTCGAGCCGCGGACGTACTCGGTCGACACCGAGGAACGTCCGCCGATGGTGGAGATCGCCGAGTACCAGGAGCGGAAGGCGGCCTGACCGGGGTCGTTTTCGGCCGGACGCGGCAGGTCCGTACGTTTGAGCGTTTACAGGCCGGGCTAGGTTGAGGCGTATGGCTTCGACGTACGGTGCTGCACGAGTGCTGGTGGCCTCCAACCGCGGTCCGGTCTCCTACGCGGTGGGCGAGGACGGTTCGCTGAACGCCAAGCGGGGCGGTGGCGGACTGGTCTCGGGGCTGTCCGCGATCGGGTCGGACGCGGACGCGCTGTGGGTGTGCTCGGCGCTGTCCGACGGCGACCGGGAGGCGGTCCGCCGCGGAATCGTAGGGGCGGGGCCGGAGGCCCCTCCGCAGAGGGGTGGCGGCGGGCGACGGGCGGGAGAGGACGGCGTGCGGATGCTGGACATCCCGGCCGACGTGCACGCCGACGCCTACAACGGCATCGCCAACTCCGTCCTGTGGTTCGTGCACCACATGCTGTACCAGACGCCGCTGGAGCCGGTCTTCGACGCGGAGTTCCGGCGCCAGTGGGCGTCCTACGAGACGTACAACCGGGCGTTCGCCGAGGCGCTGGCCGAGGAGGCGGCGCAGGGCGCGGCGGTCGTCGTGCAGGACTACCACCTGACGCTGGTGCCGGGCATGCTCCGCGAGCTGCGCCCGGACCTGAGGATCGGCCACTTCTCGCACACGCCGTGGGCACCGCCCGAGTACTTCCGGATGCTGCCGGACGACGTGGCCGGGCAGGTGCTGCGCGGCATGCTGGGCGCGGACCGGCTGGGCTTCCTCACGCAGCGCTGGGCGGACGCCTTCGTCGCGTGCGCGGAGCGGTTCGCGGGCGGGCTCGGCGGCACGCGCGTCGGCGTGCACGGGCTGGGCGCCGACGCGGACTTCCTGCGGAAGCGGTCCCACGAGCAGGACGTCGAGGAGCGGATGGCCGCGCTCCGGGAGGAGATCGGCGAGGGCCGCCGCACGATCGTCCGGGTGGACCGCACGGAGCTGTCGAAGAACATCGTGCGCGGGCTGCTGGCCTACCGGCGGCTCCTCGAAGCCCACGGCGAGTGGCGCGAGCGCGTGGTGCACGTCGCCTTCGCCTATCCCTCGCGGCAGGACCTCGCGGTGTACCGCGACTACACGGCCGAGGTGCAGCGGCTGGCGGAGGAGATCAACGCCGAGTTCGGGACGCCCGGCTGGACACCGGTCGTCCTGCACGTGAAGGACGACTTCGCCCGCTCCCTGGCCGCGTACCGGCTGGCCGACGTGGCGCTGGTCAACCCCATCCGGGACGGCATGAACCTGGTCGCCAAGGAGGTCCCGGTCGTCTCCGACGCGGGCTGCGCGCTGGTGCTGTCCAGGGAGGCCGGGGCGTACGAGGAACTGGGCGAGGACGCGATCACGGTCAACCCCTACGACATCACCGGCACGGCGACGGCCCTGCACGAGGCCCTGTCGATGGGCCCGGAGGAGCGCGCCGAGCGGAGCAAGCGGCTGGCGGCGGCGGCCACGGCACTGCCGCCCGCGCAGTGGTTCGTGGACCAGCTGGAGGCGTTGCGGGGATGAGCGGCACGACTCCGGCGGCCCGGCCGCTGCCCACGCCCCGCACCCGGGCCGGACAGGAGGGCCTCGACGCGCTCCTCGCCGGACCCGGCAAGGCCCTGATCGGCCTCGACTTCGACGGGACCCTCGCGCCGATCGTGGCCGACCCGGAGCGGGCCCGGGCTCACCCGGAGGCGGTGCCGGCGCTGGCCGCGCTCGCGCCGAAGGTGGCGGCCGTGGCGGTGGTCACGGGCCGGCCCGCCGAGGTCGCGGTACGCAACGGCGCCTTCGCGGACGTGCCGGGGCTTGAGCACCTGGTCGTACTCGGGCACTACGGCGCCGAGCGGTGGGACGCCCGCAGCGGCGAGATCACCGCGCCCGCACCGCACCCCGGCGTCGAAGCCGTCCGCGCCGAGCTGCCCGGGCTGCTCGAAGGGAGCGGGACCTGGGTGGAGGACAAGGGCCGGGCCGTGGCCGTGCACACCCGCCGGGCCCCCGACCCCCAGGCCGCCTTCGAGGCGCTCCGCGCGCCGCTCACCGACCTGGCGACCCGGAACGGCCTGATCGTCGAGCCCGGCCGCATGGTCCTCGAACTCCGCCCGCCCGGCATGGACAAGGGCGTCGCCCTGAGCGACTTCGCCCGGGAGATCGGCGCCGGGTCCGTCCTCTACGCCGGCGACGACCTGGGCGACCTGCCCGCCTACGCGGCGGTGGACGCGCTCCGCTCCGACGGCACCCCGGGCCTGCTGGTGTGCAGCGGCAGCGACGAGGTGACCGAGCTGCGGGAACGCGCGGACCTGGTGGTGGACGGCCCGGAGGGCGTCGTAGCGCTGCTCGCCGCGCTGGCGGAACGGCTGGACTGAGCGCCCGGGTCCGCCCTTCAGCGTTCCGCCCGGCGTCTGTCCCGTATCCGGCGCAGTCGGTTGACCGTCACCGGGTCGTGGGCCAGGGCCCGGGGGTCGTCCAGCAGGGCGTTGAGGAGCTGGTAGTAGCGCACGGGGGCGAGGCCCAGCTCCTCGCGTATGGCCCGTTCCTTCGCGCCGGGGCCGGTGAAGCCCCGGCGTTCGAGCGCGAGGATGTCCTGCTCCGCGCGCCCGAGCCGGGCCTGGTCGGTCTCCTCGTCCATGCCCGGCACGGTAACCCCTGGCACCGACAGCGGGACTACTCGGCGCTCTCCGCCCGGGCCGCCACCGCCTGGAGGTGGCCCAGGACGCCCGAGGGGCTGCCGCCGGGGGCGACCGCCTTGCCGATCTGCTGCTTGATCTGGGCGCTGACATCGGCCCAGGAGGTCTTGCCGACCGGGTAGAGCTCGGAGGTGAGCAGCTCCTCCAGGAACGGCCGGAGGTGCCGGTCCCGGTCGGAGGCGGTCATGGTCGCGGACGCGGAGGCGGTGACCGGCAGCAGGTCGTACTCGCGGGAGAAGGCCAGCACGTTCTTCTCGCTGTAGACGAAGTCGAGGAAGTCGCCGATCTGGTCGCGGTGGCCGTTCTTCTTGAAGGCCGTCATCCAGTCGGCGACACCGAGCGTGGACTTGCTCGTGCCCTCCTTGCCCGGCATCGGCACCATCCCGTACTCGACGCCCTTCTTGGCGGCGATCTTCATCAGGGAGGGGTGGCCGTTGAGCATGCCGACCTCGCCCTTGGCGAAGGCGGCGAACGCGTCGGCCCGGTTGAGCTCGCCCGGCGCGACCGGCCCGGTCAGGTCCTTGCCGACCAGTTCCTCCTTCAGCCAGGAGAAGGTGTCGATGTTCTCCGGGGAGTCGATGCCGTAGCTGTCGACGCTGTCGGTGTAGCCGCCCCCGCCGCTGAGCATCCACTGCATGGTCTCGGCCTGCGCCTCCTCCGGGCCGAGGGGCAGCGCGTAGGGGTACTTCACGCCCTCGGCCTTGAGCGCCTCGGCGTCGTCGGCCAGGTCGTCCCACGTCTTGGGCGGGGTGATGCCGGCCTTGGCGAAGAGGGCCTTGTTGTAGAAGAGCACGCGCGTGGAGGAGGCGAACGGCATGCCGTACTGCACGCCCTTGACCTGGCCGGCGGAGGCCAGCTGCCCGACGAAGTCGGCCTGCACGGGTATGGAGAGCAGGTCGTCGGCCTTGTAGAGCTGGTTCTGCGCCGCGTAGTCGGCGTACGCGCCGATCTGCGCCATGTCCGGCGGGTCACCGGCGGAGACCATCTCCCTGACCTTGCGGTCGACGTCGTTCCAGGAGTAGACGCTGACGTCGATGCTGACGCCGGGGTTGTCCGCCTCGTACTCCCGGACGAGCTTGTCCCAGTACTTCTGGGAGCTGTTGGCCGCACTGTCGCCGTAGTCGGCGGCGACCAGCTTCAGGGTCACGTCGGCGGAACCGCCCGTGACTCCGCAGCCGCCGAGGACCGCCGTCATGCCCAGTGCGGACACCACCGCGATCGTTCCTGCCATCCGCCGCCGCTGCACCGCTGTTCTTCCCCAACCCTGGCGTCCGCGCCACACTCAGGCGTGCTCCGCCACCCGAAACTTTTCGATATCCGGATTAAGGTCTACACCACGCGAGTGGACTAGACCTCTCGCGGGTCCCCGGGTCACACTGTTCTCCGTGAGACATGTCATCGCCCTCGACGTGGGCGGCACCGGAATGAAGGCCGCCCTGGCCGGGCCGGAGGGCGAGGTCCTGCACCGGGCCCGCCGGGCCACCGGACGCGCCCAGGGGCCGGACGCCGTGGTCGCGGGCATCCTCGACTTCGCCGCCGAGCTGCACGCGTACGGCACCGAGCACTTCGGCACGCCCGCGTCCGCCGCCGGCGTGGCCGTCCCCGGCATCGTCGACGAGGCGCGCGGCGTCGCCGCCTACGCGGCGAACCTCGGCTGGCGCGACGTCCCGCTGCGCGACCTGCTGGCGGAGCGGCTGGGCGTCCCGGTCGCCCTCGGCCACGACGTGCGCACCGGCGGCCTCGCCGAGGGCCGGGTGGGCGCCGGCCGGGGCGCCGACCGCTTCCTGTTCGTGGCGCTGGGCACCGGCATCGCGGGCGCCATCGGCGTCGACGGCCGGGTGGAGGCGGGCGCGCACGGCTTCGCGGGCGAGATCGGCCACATCGTCGTACGCCCCGGCGGGGCCCCCTGCCCCTGCGGCCAGCGCGGCTGCCTGGAGCGCTTCGCCTCGGCCGCGGCCGTCAGCGAGGCCTGGGCCGCGGCCTCGGGCACCCCAGGCGCGGACGCGGCGGACTGCGCGAAGGCGGTGGACGCCGGCGACCCCCGGGCCCTCGCGGTCTGGCGGCAGGCCGTGGACGCCCTGGCCGACGGCCTGGTCACGGCCCTCACCCTCCTGGACCCCCGCACCCTGATCATCGGCGGCGGACTGGCGGAGGCGGGCGAAACCCTGTTCACGCCGCTGCGGGAGGCGATCCGCAGCCGCATCACCTTCCAGAAGCAGCCACCGATCGTCCCCGCGGCCCTGGGGGACAGCGCCGGTTGTCTGGGAGCGGGCCTGCTCGCCTGGGATCTTCTGTCATCGACCGACCGTTCGGAGGTAACGCCCTGATGGGAGCCGACTCAGGGGCGCGGGGAACTGCGCGACCAGCCACGACACACCCGCACCCCGCGACGGCCGCGCGGCCCACGGTCCTCACCGGCGCGACGGTGGTACTTCCCCCAGAAACGGTCCACAACGGGCAGCTGATCATCGACGGCACCCGCATCGGCCGCACAGCCCCGGCAAACGCCCAGTTCATCGACGTAACCGGCCACTACGTGGTCCCCGGCTTCGTGGACATCCACAACCACGGCGGCGGCGGGGCCTCCTTCACCTCCGGCTCCGTCGACGACATCCTCAAGGGCATCCACACCCACCGCCTGCACGGCACGACCACCCTGGTCGCCTCCACCGTCACCGGCGACATGGACTTCCTCACCCGGCGCGCGGGCCTGCTCAGCGAACTCGCCGAGCAGGGCGAGATCGCCGGCATCCACTTCGAGGGCCCGTTCATCTCCCCCTGCCGCAAGGGCGCCCACGCCGAGGACCTCCTGCGTGACCCACGCCCCGCGGACGTCCGCAAGCTGCTCGACGCGTCACGCGGCCAGGCCAGGATGGTGACGCTCGCCACCGAACTGCCCGGCGGCACCGACTCCGTACGCCTGCTGGCCGAACACGGCGTGATCGCGGCGATCGGCCACACGGACGCGACGTACGAGCAGACGGTCGAGGCCATCGACGCGGGCGCCACGGTCGCCACCCACCTCTTCAACGCGATGCCGCCGCTCGGCCACCGCACCCCCGGCCCGATCGCGGCACTCCTGGAGGACGACCGGATCACCGTCGAGCTGATCAACGACGGCACGCACCTGCACCCCGCCGCGCTCCAGCTGGCCTTCCACCGCGCGGGGGCACGCCGGGTGGCGTTCATCACGGACGCGATGGACGCGGCCGGTTTCGGCGACGGACGCTACTGGCTCGGCCCGCTGGAGGTGGAGGTCGCCGACGGCGTGGCCCGTCTCGCGTCGGACGGCACGATCGCCGGCTCGACCCTCACCCTGGACCGTGCCTTCCAACGGGCGGTCACGGTCGACGGCCTGTCCGTCGAGGACGCGGTGCAGGCACTCTCGGCGACCCCCGCCCGCCTGCTCGGCATGTCCGACCGGATCGGCTCCCTGGAACCCGGCAAGGACGCCGACCTGGTCCTGCTGGACGCCGATTTCGAGCTGAAGGGCGTGATGCGCCGGGGCGAATGGGTGGTCGGTCCCCAACTGGGTTGATCCATCCCGCAGTCGAGAGACGGTGGCCGACGCCAGGACTGGGCCGACCGCCGTCTCTTTGGCATGATCGTGCTTTCGGAATACCAGACGGCGAGCGCGTTCTCGGGGGAGGTCGGCCCAGGTGATCCTCACGGTGACGCTGAACACCGCTCTCGACATCACCTACCGCGTGCGATCCCTCACGCCGCACGCCTCCCACCGCGTCTCCGAGGTGACGGAACGGCCGGGCGGCAAGGGGCTCAACGTGGCCCGGGTCCTCGCGGCGCTCGGCCACGAGGTGACGGTGACGGGTTTCACGGGCGGGGCGACGGGCCGGGTCGTGCAGGAGAAGCTGGCGGCGGTCCCCGGTGTGGCGGACGCCCTGGTGCCGGTCGCGGGCGCGACCCGGCGGACCATCGCGGTGGTGGACGACCGGACCGGCGACACGACCCAGCTGAACGAACCGGGCCCGACGGTCACGCCCCTCGAATGGTCGGCCTTCCAGGATGCCTACGTGGACCTGCTCCACGGGGTCTCCGCCGTGGCCCTGTGCGGCAGCCTGCCGCCGGGCGTGCCGGTGGGCGCGTACGCGGGCCTGGTCCGCACGGCACGCGCCGCGGGCGTCCCGGTCCTGCTGGACACCAGCGGCGAACCGCTGCGGCGGGGCGTCGCGGCCCGCCCGGACATCATCAAGCCGAACGCGGACGAACTGGCGGAGCTGACGGGCTCCCACGAGCCCCTGCGCGCCACCCAGGACGCCCGCCGCCGGGGCGCCGGCGCGGTGGTCGCGTCCCTCGGCCCGGAGGGCCTCCTCGCCGCCACCCGAGAGGGCCGCTGGCGCGCCACGCCACCGTCCCCTCTCCGCGGCAACCCGACAGGCGCCGGCGACTCCGCGGTCGCGGGCCTGCTGTCGGCCCTGGTGGAGCACCTCCCCTGGCCGGACCGCCTGACCCGCGCGACGGCCCTGTCCACGGCGACGGTGGCGGCACCGGCGGCCGGGGAGTTCGACCGGGGGGTGTACGAGGAGCTGCTGGGGAGGGTGTCGGTCTCCGGGGAGGTCAGCGCGGCGTGAGTGCAGCGCTCACTTCTGCAGCCACAGCTGGTCGAGCACCGCGTCGCACTGGTTGCCCTCGTTGCAGGCGAGCTCGATGGTGTTGGTGCCCTTGGTCAGGTTGACGTTGGACCACGTCTCCTGCCAGCCCTTTTCCCAGTCTCCCTTGGGCAGCCCGCCGAAGTTCTTCATGTTCACGGGGCGGGACTGGGCCTCGCCGTTGACCAGCAGCGTCGCGTTGGCGTCCACGCCCGGGATGCCGTAGCGGACGTAGAGCCGGTAGGTGCCCTTCTTGTCGATGCCGTTCACCGTCCAGGTGACCTTGGCGCCGACCTGGTTGAAGCCCGTCACGTAGACGCCGCCGTCGGCCTTCGCGCCCTTGATGTCCGACGCCGTCGTCACACCGGGGCTGAGTCGCAGCGCCTTCGCGTCGATCTTGGGGAGCTCGGCCTGGGCCGCTCCGCTCTTGCTGGCCGAAGGGCTCGGCTTCGGTTCCTCGGACTGGGTCGGGGTCGTGCCCGACGCGTTGTCCGCGTCGCCCTTGTCCTTGTCGCCGCTCAGAATGGCCACGCCGATGCCGATGACGACCGCGGCGACCACCGCGATCGCGCCGATCAGCAGGCCCTTGGTGTTGGGCCCGCGACCGCCCCGGCCGCCTCCGCCGCCGGACGGCATCGCCGTCTGGGTGGTGGGGGCGCCGCCCGGCAACGTCTCCGGCGCCGCGTAGTGCGCGTTCGGCCGGCCGTAGGCGCCCTGCTGCTGCGGGACCTGCCCGTACGGCGCCGTCTGCGCGCTCTGCGGCTGCTGGCCGTACTGGCGCGTGCCGACCGCTCGCACCCGGTTGACCGAGTTCGGGTAGCCGTAGCCCCCGGACGGCGGCTGGGCTCCGTTGGCCTGCCCGTCGGCGTAGAGATAGCCGAACGGGTCGTCGTCCTCGGGCGTGCTCGCGCCGTTGTTGCCGGGCGTCATCCCTTGGTCTCCTCAGTCAGGTGCGGTGCGATGCGGTACGGGTGGTGAGAGGGCGAGCCTACCCGCTCCCAGTGACCCAAACGGGTGACTCAGACCGCATCAACTCGCTGACCTGGGGTTCACCCCGCGCGTCTGTGTTGTTTGGGACGAGATCGTTTCTCGACGTACATCCGCTCGTCAGCGGATTTCAACACTTCGTCCGCCGTCATTCCACAGTGTGCCCATCCGATGCCGAAGCTGGCGCCGACCCGGACGGCCCGGCCCTCGGCGCGGATGGGCTGGATGATCTCGTTGCGGAGGCGGACCGCGAGGTCCTGCGCGTCGGCCCGGCCGAGCCCGTCGGCCAGGATGACGAATTCGTCACCCCCGAGCCGGGCGACCGTGTCGCCGTCGCGCACGCCGTTGCTCAGCCGCCGGGCGACCTCGATGAGCACCGCGTCACCCGCGTTGTGCCCGAACCGGTCGTTGATCGACTTGAAGCCGTCGAGGTCACAGAAGAGCACGGCGAGGCCCTTGGTGCCGTCGTCGTGGTCGCCGTCCGGGGCGACGGTGTGCACGTGGTGGTCGTAGGCGTCGTACCGCTCGGCGCCCTGCCGGTAGTCGAAGCCGGGCCCGACCACGTCGAAGGCGGGGTGGCCGTAGGCGGCGTCGTGGGACTCCGCGACGGCGGAGTGCGGGGTCGCGCGCTGGCACAGGCGCGCGGACAGCCGGGCGCGCAGCTCCGCGGAGTTCGGCAGGCCGGTGAGCGAGTCGTGGGAGGCGCGGTGGGCGAGCTGGAGCTCGCGGCGCTTGCGCTCCTCGATGTCCTCGACGTGGGTCAGGAGGAAGCGCGGGCCGTCGGCGGCGTCCGCGACGACGCTGTTGCGCAGGCTGACCCAGACGTACGTGCCGTCCCGGCGGCCCAGGCGGAGCTCGGCGCGGCCGCCCTCGGCGGAGGTCCGCAGCAGCGTGCCTATGTCCTCGGGGTGGACCAGGTCGGAGAACGAGTAGCGGCGCATCGCGGAGGCCGGGCGGCCCAGCAGCCGGCACAGGGCGTCGTTGGTGCGCAGGATCCGGCCGTGCTGGTCGCCGCCCATCTCGGCGATGGCCATGCCGGACGGGGCGTACTCGAAGGCCTGCCTGAAGCTTTCCTCGCTCGCCCGCAGGGCCTGCTGCTCGCGCTCCAGCCGGACCAGGGCGCGTTGCATGTTGGCGCGCAGCCGGGCGTTGCTGATCGCGATGGCGGCCTGGAAGGCGTACATCTGGAGCGCCTCGCGGCCCCAGGCGCCGGGCCGGCGGCCGTTGCGCGGCCGGTCCACGGAGAGCACGCCGATCAGCTCGCCGCACGTCCCGCTGCCCTTCGGGGCGGGCGCGTACATGGGTGCGAAGAGCCGGTCGGCCGGGTGCCACTCGTCCTCGAAGCGGGGGGCGGGGCCGTCGGTGTACCACTGCGGGACGTCGTCGTCGTCGAGGACCCAGCCCTCGGTGTGCGGTATGAACACCAGGTCGCCCCAGTGCTCACCCATGCCGAGGCGGCGCTCCCAGGACTCGCGCGAGCCGACGCGGCCGGTGATGAGGGCCTCGGCCGCCGGGTTCCCGGCGAAGGCGGCGACGACGAGGTCGCCGTCCGGCCGTACGAGGTTCACGCACGCCAGCTCGTACCCGAGGGCGGCGACGACGCCCTCGGCGACGGTCTGCAGTGTGTCCGCCAGGCTGCGGGCCGTGTTCATGTCGGCCATGACCTGGTGCAGTTGTCGCAGGGACGCAAGACGGACGTAGGGCTCCGACTCGGTCTCCATGCTCGCCCTCCCCCCGAGTACCTCGCAGCGAATCAAGGGTTCTCATCGGCGTATCGTCCTGGCAGCTTCCCCGCCACTGAATCACAGCGCGCTGCCCACTCGGTACACAGGGTCAACAATTCCTGCCCCTTGTGACTCAAGTCACAGGCAAACCTGAACAATTGAGTGGAGTTTCTGCGTTCTTCACGTGCGCCTACCGAACGCAAACTTTGTCAGGTTGCGCACATCTATTTCCCAGGTGTCCGTCGGGAGTCCTAGGACCGTGATCGGGCGGGAGCCCGATGCGGGGCGTGCCGGACGGAGATTAGCGTCTCTGGTGTGTCGAACACTCCCCCTGCCACGTCGCCGATCATTCCGAGGCCCGCCTCCGGGCATGCTGAGGGGGTGAGCAACGACGAGTTCCGCGCCGCCATGTCCCGGCTGGCCTCGGGCGTGGTCCTGGTGACCGCCCAGGAGCCGCCGCTCGACCCGGACGACCCCGGCGCGCCGAGCGGTGAGGACGTGGGCATGACAGCCACGGCCTTCATGTCGGTGTCCCTCGACCCGCCCCTGGCGCTGGTGAGCCTGCGCAACGGCTCCCGCATGGACGAGCTGCTGGAGGAGCAGGAGCTGTGGGCGGTCTCGGTGCTGTCCGAGAGTCAGCGGCACATCGCCGGCCGTTTCGCCATGAAGGGCCGCGTCAGCGACCGGCTGCTGTTCGCCGACATCCCGTACACCCGCGGCGAGTACACCGGCGCGCCCCTGGTGGGCGGCGCCCTGGCCGTGCTGGAGTGCCGCACCGAGCAGCGCGTACCGGCCGGCGACCACACCCTGGTGATCGGCCGCGTCCTGACCGCCCGCGTGCCCAGCGCGGAGGGCGGCCCGCTGACGTACTTCCGGGGCCGCTACCGGCAGTTGAGCTGAAACCCGTGGCTTGAAGAAACCATTGGCCGGGCGCTGAGCCGCCCGCCTAGGGTGCGCGCATGACCACGACCGGCCCGCGCCTCGAAGAGATCACCCCGGCGAACCTCGAAGCCGCCCTCGGCATCCGCGTCCGCCCCGACCAGGAGCACGCGGTCGCCCCGGTCGTGAAGTCGCTCGCGGAGGCGTACGTCCACCCCGGTGTCGCCTGGCCCCGCCTGATCGTCGACGGGGACCGCCCGGTGGGCTTCCTGATGGCCTTCCTGGACATCGACTGGTACGAGGACGGCAGCGTCCGCCGCTCGGGCCTGTGGCGGCTGAACATCGCGGCCGGGGAGCAGGGCAGGGGGTACGGCCGGTTCGCCGTCGAGTCGGTCGCGGAGGAACTCCGCCGACGGGGCACCAAGGAGTTCTACGTCTCCTGGCACCCGGGGTCCGACGGCCCGGAGGGCTTCTACCTGGGGCTCGGCTTCCGGCCGAACGGGGAGACGACGGAAGGCGAGACGGTCGGGGTGCGTGAGCTGGTCTAGCTCCGGTCTGGCTCCGGTCCGGTCCGGCTGCGGTCCGGTCCGGCTGCGGTCCGGTCTAGCTCCAGTTCTGCGGGGAGCGCCCCCGCTTCGTCTCCGAGCGCTGCTTCTTCTCCCGCAGCCGGCGTTCGTTGATGCCGCGCGGGATGCGGGTCGGCCTGCGGGGCTTGGGCGGGGGTGCGGTGGCCTCGGCGAGGAGCGCGGCGAGCCGTACGGCGGCGGCCTCGCGGTTGCGCCACTGGGAGCGGTGCTCGGAGGACCGTACGGTGACGACGCCGTCGACCAGGCGCCCGGCGAGCCGCTCCAGCGCCCGCTGCTTCCACACCGGGGGCAGGGCGTCGGTCCCGGCCAGGTCGAAGCTCAGCTCGACCTTGGAGTCGCTGGTGTTGACGTGCTGCCCGCCCGGCCCGGACGACCGCGAGAAACGCCACATGAGCTCGGCCTCGGGCAGGGAGACGGAGCCGCGGATGACATGGGGACCGGACATGCCGTCCATGTTCCCGCTCCTGTCCGGTCCACGTCACCCGAATATCGCGGGTAAAGAAAGTAAAGGACCTGGAACCTCGCGTACCCCTCTCCACGTTCATGGGGGTAGCTGTAGCTTCATTTCCGCAGCTTCTTTGCCGCATGTAAACGAGGGAAGGGACTCCCAACAATGGCTGTAAGCCTGTCCAAGGGTGGCAACGTCTCGCTCACCAAGGAGGCTCCGGGCCTGACCGCCGTCACCGTGGGCCTCGGCTGGGACGTCCGCACCACCACCGGCACGGACTTCGACCTCGACGCCTCCGCGATCGCGGTCAACAACCAGGGCAAGGTCTACTCGGACGCCCACTTCGTCTTCTTCAACAACAAGCAGACCCCGGACAACTCCATCGTCCACACCGGTGACAACCGCACGGGTGAGGGCGCCGGCGACGACGAGGCGATCAACGTCAACCTCGCCGCCCTCCCGGCCGACATCGACAAGATCGTCTTCCCGGTCTCGATCTACGACGCCGAGAACCGCTCGCAGAACTTCGGCCAGGTCCGCAACGCCTACATCCGCATCGTCAACCAGGCCGGCGGCGCCGAGATCGCCCGCTACGACCTGTCGGAGGACGCCGCCACGGAGACGGCCATGGTCTTCGGCGAGCTGTACCGCAACGGCGCCGAGTGGAAGTTCCGCGCGGTCGGCCAGGGCTACGCCTCGGGCCTGGTCGGCATCGCCCAGGACTTCGGCGTGAACGTCTGACGGACGCCTCCGTCCACGTGTGGAGCCCCCGGCCGCGGTGACGGGCCCGGGGGCTTCGCCTTCCGGGGGCCCACCCGGGATACGTTCCCCACGTGATCCTCGACCCCTTGCCCATGGCCCCCCTGGGTGACTCCCTCCTCGCGGAGCTGACCGCCCTCTACGCCTCCCACCACGAGTTCCACACCCTCACCGGCGACTTCCCCGACCCGAAGGACATCCGCCCCGAGCAGGTCGCGGCCGCCCTCGCCGAGGAGCGGGAACAGCCCGGCACGGAGATCCTGCTCGCCCGCAGCTTCGGCCGCCTGATCGGCATCGCCGTCACCCTCGCCCACCACCCGGACCCCGCCGACCCGGACCCGTGGATCGGCCTGCTGATGGTGGACGCGACCTTGCAGGGCCAGGGCCACGGCCGCCGCCTGGCCACCCTCGTGGAGGACCGCTTCCGCCAGGCCGGCCGGACGGCCGTACGCCTCGCCGTCCTGGCGAACAACCCGAAGGCCCTCGCCTTCTGGACCGCCCTCGGCTACGCGACCATCGACGACCGCCGGGACCGCCGGCTGGACCGCCCGTGCGCGGTGCTGCGCAAGCCGCTGGTCGCGCCGTAGGGGGCTCAGGGCCGCTCCGGCTTCCCCTCCCCGTACAGCCAGTCCTCCCAGATGCCCTCGAAGTCCTCCCCGGGCGCCTGCTTCTCCACGTATGCCGTGAAGTCGGCCGTGTCCGCGTTCCCGTGCCGGTACGCGGCCGCCCAGCCCTTGAGGATCCGCCAGAACTTCTCGTCGCCGACGACCTGACGGACCTTCTGCAGCACCATCGCGCCCCGCCAGTACACCGGCGCCTCGGAGATCCGCGCGGCGCTCGGCGGATCGGCCGGCGGGAACGCCCAGACGGACTCCGCGGCCTCCTCGGTGTCCGAGGAGTCGCCGGAGTACAGCGCGTCGAAGGTCTCCTGCGCGCTCTTCCCGCCGTGGTCCTCCTCCCACAGCCACTCCGCGTACGTCGCGAAGCCCTCGTTGAGCCACATGTCCCGCCAGCTCTTCGGCGAGACCGAGTCGCCGTACCACTGGTGGGCGAGTTCGTGGACGAGGAGCGTGAGGTCGGGGGCGCCGGGGAAGACCGGGCGGTTCTGCGTCTCCAGGGCGTATCCGAGGTCGGCCGCCCGGTCGACGATCGCGCCCGTGGAGGAGAAGGGGTACGGCCCGAACCGCTTCTCCGCCCAGCGCAGCACCTCGGGTATCCGCCCGAGCACCGGCCGGCTCGCCGCCGCCTCGGCCGGGTCGACGGCGGTGTACACGGGCAGACCGTCCGGGGTCCTGGAATGGCTGATGTCGAAGCGGCCGATCGCGAGTGTGGCGAGGTAGCTCGCCATCGGCTCACCGGTGTGCCACCGGTACGTCGTACGGCCCCGTGCGGTCCTCTCGCTCCGCAACTCCCCGTTGGACACGGCCCGCAGCCCCTGCGGAACGCTCACCGTGACGTCGTACGCCGCCTTGTCGGAGGGGTGGTGGTTGCCGGGGAACCACGTCATCGACCCCGTCGGCTCGCCGAGCGCGAGCGCCCCGTCCGCGGTGCGCAGCCAGCCCTCGCGGGAGCCGTCCGGGTCGGTGACGGTCTCGGGCGCGCCGGAGTAGCGGACGGTCACGTGGAACGTGTCGTCCCGGTCGATGTCGGCGTGCGGCCGGACGGTGAGCTCCTGTCCGGCGCGGTTCCAGCGGGCGGTCTCACCGCCGACCGTGACCCGCTCGACCTCCAGGCCCTCGAAGTCCAGGTTGAAGGCGGAGAGGTCCTGGGTGGCACGGGCCGTCACGGTGGCCGTGCCGGTGAGGTGGTGCGCGTCCGGGGCGTAGGTGAGGCGCAGGGCGTAGTGGGCGACGTCGTAGCCGCCGTTGCCCGCCTTCGGGAAGTACGGGTCGCGTACGCCGGAGCCGCCCGGTGTGCCGTGCACTCCGCCGCCGCACCCGGCGAGGGTGAGCACGGAGGCGAGCAGGGCGGGGACAAGACGTACAGTTCGGGCCACGGCCGCGATCCTACGGTCGCGTGACACCATCACATCCGTGCTCGACATCGGCTACGCCCTCTCCAACCGCTTCCCGGACCCGCCGCAGACCGACTACCGGCGCGCGGACGTCCGCGCCCTGCGGCACGACCTGTTCTGCGGTGACGTCTATCTGGCGGACACCAAGACGGACCACGAGGTGTCCACAGCCTGGGGATGGGTGCCGGTGCTCGACTTCGCGTGGGCGCTGTGCGACATCGTGGAGCGCATCGACCGGGACCCGGCGGGCTCCCGGGCGTCCCGGCCGCAGCGGGCGGAGCTGGACTTCACCGAGTCGACCGACCGGATGCTCTTCGAGCGGCGCTTCGGATGGGTGGACATCGAGGCCGACTGGATGCGCGCGGAGGAGCCCCCGCTCACCGTCTCCCACGCCGAACTGCGCCGGGAGGCCCGGGACTTCCTGCACGACCTGATCGCCGACCTGACCGACCTGCACGACGACCTCGCCGAGAACCCGGCGATCTGGACCCTCCAGGCCCGCTTCCCACGGATCCCCTGAGGGGCCGGACGCCCGCAGTGTCCGCGCTCACCCCTCCACCCGGATCCCCCACTGCGCCGCCAGCACCGGTGCCAGGTCCATTCAGTTGGGCCGGGCTGATCACCGCCCCGGACAGCCGGTCCAGCCCTCGGCCGATCTCCAGCGGCGCGGCCCCGCGCAGGTCGACGTCGACGAGGGTCGCCGCGTGCAGGTCGGCTCCCTTCAGCGCGCAGTCGACGAACTCCACCCGCTCCAGACGAGCCCCGCCGAAGTCCGGCTCGACGAGGACGCAGCCCTCGAAGACGACGTCTCTGAGCCGGGCCGTGCGCAGGTTCAGACAGTCGATCTTGCCGCCGCGGATCAGCACCCGCTCCAGCACCGCCCCGTGCAGTTGCGGTCCGCCGAGGCGGGCGTCGGTCAGCTCCACGTCCCGCAGGGTCGCCTCGGCCAGGTCCGTGCCGACTCCCCGGACGCCGCTCAGGGCCGAATCCAGGATCCGGGCGTGCCGCAGTCGGGTCTCGTCCAGCGCGCACCCCGTCAGCGCGCAGTCCATGAAGCGCGCGCCCGAGCCGTCCTGCCCGCCGAGGTCGGCGTCCTTGAACTCCAGCCCGTCGTAGTCCCCGTCCGGCTCCAGCCCACCGCCCTCGTACGGCTCCGGCACCGGCAGCTCCGGTCGCCGCGCGCCCTTCACACCCGTACCGCCCGCCGCTCTCCTCGCCATGCCCCCATGCTGCACGCCACCACTGACAACACGCCCTGACCTGGGCAAACACCCGCGATGTCACATACCGGCGCCCTCGGCCCGTCGTACTCCCGACAGGCCACCACCAGGCCACCACGACGACCGCAGGGAGACCCCCAGCCATGCACCGCATCACCGTGATCGGCGGCGGTTTCGCCGGACTGACCGCGGCCATCACCGCCGCCGAGGCGGGCGCCAAGGTCACCGTCCACGAGGCCCACCACACGCTCGGCGGCCGGGCCCGCACCGCCGAGGGCCCTTACCGCACGAACGAGGGCCCGCACGCCCTCTACAACGGCGGCCCGCACTGGGCCTGGCTACGGCAGCGCGACCTCATCGGCCCGCTCGCCCCGATCCCGCCCCTGGAGGCCGCCCGGCTGCGGCTGCGCCACCAGGGCGCGCTGCGCCGCACCCCGCCCTTCGCGATGCTGAAGCTGCTGCGCCGGACCGGCCGGCAGGCCCCCGTGGACGTCGACTTCCTCACCTGGGCGACCGGCATCGCAGGGGAGGAGGGAGCCCGGGCCGCCGCCCACTACTCCGCCGTCGCCCTCTTCCACCACGACCCCGGATCCCTCTCGGCCGCGTTCGTGCAGGAGCGCCTGCGCCGCGCCACCAAGCTGCCGCCCGAGGCGCACTACCCGCGCGGCGGCTGGGCGAGCCTCATCGACCGCATGGCCGCCCGCGCCTGGAACCTGGGCGTGCGGATCGAGACGCTGTCCCGCGTCGACACGCTCCCCACCGACACGCCGGTCGTCGTCGCCACCTCCCTCGACGCCGCCCGGCGGCTGCTCGGCGACGACTCGCTGACCTGGCCGAGCGGCCGTACCGTCCTCGTCGACCTGGCCGTGCGCACCCGGCGCGGGGACGCCTTCGTGGTCTCCGACCTCGACGCGCCCGGCTGGCTGGAACGGTTCACCGCCCAGGACCGCAGCCTCGCGCCGGCCGGCGAGCAGCTGATCCAGGGGCAGATCCCCATCGCCCCGCGCGAGTCCAAGGCCGACGGCACCGCGCGCGCCGAGGAGCTGCTCGACCTGGGCTTCCCGGGCTGGCGCGAGCGGGTCACCTGGCGGCGCGGGGCCGTGGCGAACGGCCGTACGGGCGCGGTCGACCTGCCCGGCACCAGCTGGCGCGACCGGCCCGCCGTGGACCGGGGCGACGGTGTCTACCTCGCGGGCGACCAGGTCGCGGCCCCCGGCGTGCTGTCGGAGGTCTCCTTCAACAGCGCCCTGACGGCGGTGTCCCTGGCCCTCGGCAGGCGGGAGCTTGACCTCAAGCATGCTTGAGATTGAAGGCTGGGGGCGCAGACCACGACACCACGAGGAGCCCCGCATGCACGCCATCCGCCTGCACGCCTTCGGCCCGGCCGAGAACCTCACCTACGAGCAGGTCGAGGACCCCCGCCCGGGCCCCGGCCAGGTCCGTGTCGCCGTACGGGCGGCGGGCGTCCACCTCCTGGACACGGCCCTGCGCGAGGGCGCCCGGGGACCGGCACCCGAACCGACACCCCTGCCCACGATCCCCGGCCGCGAGGTCGCCGGGGTCGTCGAGGCCCTGGGCGAGGGCGTCGCCGGCCTGTGGCTCGGCAAGCGGGTCGTCGCCCACCTCGGCTTCGCCCCGGGCGGTTATGCCGAACTGGCCGTCACCAACGTCGAACGCCTGCACGAGATCCCGGAGAACCTCGACTTCGCCGAGGCCGTCGCCATGATCGGCACGGGCCGTACGACGATGGGGATCCTGCAGTTCGCCGACCTCGGCCCCGACTCGGTCGTGGTCGTCCCGGCCGCCGCGGGCGGCATCGGCACCCTCCTCGTGCAGTACGCCAAGAACGCCGGCGCCACCGTCGTCGGGCTCGCGGGCGGGCCGGAGAAGGTCGCCCGCGTCCAGGCCAACGGCGCCGATCTCGCCGTCGACTACACCGACCCCGCCTGGCCCGCGAAGGTCCGCGCCCACCTCGGCGGCCGGACCGCCACCGTCGTCTTCGACGGCGTGGGCGGCGACGCGGCCCGCGAGGCCGTCGCCCTCCTCGGCCCCGGCGGCAGGCACGTCGTCTTCGGCTGGTCCGGCGAGGGCATCCACGACGGCGGGCCCTACCTCGTCGACGGCGTCTCCGTGGAGGTCCTCGGCCCCGTCATGCTCCAGAAGGCCGGCGGCCCCGACCCCGTCCGCACCCTCGAACTACGCGCCCTCACCGAGGCCGCGGCGGGCCGCCTCACCCCGGCCGTCCACCGCTTCCCCCTCACCGACGCCGCGGCCGCGCACCGCGCGCTGGAGACCCGGGGGACGACGGGCAAGGTGGTCCTGGAACCCTGACGGCCGGCCGCGCGGGAAGCCCTCGGACTGCGGCCCGACGGGTGCCCGGGATGGCGCCGGTGTCGGCTTCAGGTCAACTGCCGTGGGTGCGCAGGCGCCGGGCGATCTCCAGCTGGTCGTCATCCACGGGGCGGCCGTCCTCAACGTCCCACAGGGCGTTCTGCAACAGCCGCCCGAGCGTCCAGGCCCGAGCCCGCGCGCGGTCCAGACCGAGGACTTCCGTCATGGCGTCGAAGCGCCAGCAGATGTCATTGGGGTCGAACCGGTTGTCCAGCGCCGGCCACAGCTCGAAGCCGGGGTCGCCGACCAGAGGCTTGGGATCGATCGCCAGCCATGAGGACCGCTCGGCAGCGAGAACGTTTCCGTCGTGGAGATCCCAGTGCAGCAGGCTCTCACCGGGTTCGTCCACGACCTCGCGCACGGCTGCCGCACAGTCGGCGACCACACGGCGGGACTCGCGATCGGGGATGCGATCCAGCGCCCATGGCGTCCGGTTCAGCATCGCCCGGGCCATGTCGCCCAGGCGCCGCATACCCGGCGGGGCGGGGAAGGAGGTCAGGTGGGCGAGCAGTTCGGCGATCGTGAGGACGACTCGGTGC
Source organism: Streptomyces olindensis (assembly GCA_000696115.1). Taxonomy (GTDB): domain Bacteria; phylum Actinomycetota; class Actinomycetes; order Streptomycetales; family Streptomycetaceae; genus Streptomyces; species Streptomyces olindensis. The sequence goes on along the minus strand of JJOH01000006.1, from coordinate 125,697 downwards.
GTGTCAGGTTCGCGCGACAGCATCCTGGACGGATCGAGGCGCTCCAGCAGCATGGTGCCGGTGGCCTCGTCGTGGCCCAGAAGCCGCACCGCCCCGTCACCGCCCCAGACGCGCAGCGCGACCGGCTCGTCCCTGCTCTCCTCGTCCAGCAGCTGGAGCTTGAGGACGGCCGGAGTGCCGTCGACCCGGACGACCGGCAGGACCAGGGCGGAGACACCGTGCATGGGCGAACCGTCGACCCGTAGCCGCCAGCGCTCCAGGAAGGCGGCCGCCAGGTCCGGCAGCCCGGCGATGAAGGCCCGGCCCGCCTCCCCGTTGTACTTCTCCTGTGATGCGGCCAGCTCCCGTGGAATGTCAATCACCCCTCGCACGGTAGCGGCGTCCGCCAGAAGAGGCATGCGAATTACTGCCGGCAGGATCCGGCTGGCGTCTCGGCACATGAAAAGCCCAGGTCAGACACTGACCTGGGCACGGTGAGCCGCCTGTCGGAATCGAACCGACGACCTGGAGCTTACAAGGCAACTGCTCTGCCAACTGAGCTAAGGCGGCAGGCCCCCTTCATCGACCACTGACGAGGGGCCGCGCCCACCATACACAGTCGCTCCCTGCCCGTACCACGCATCTCTCCTCGGAACAGACCCGGCCTCAGTAGTATCCTGCCGTGACCGACACCACACTCACCCCCGGCAGCGCCGAGGACGAGGGGTTATTCGCCGAACACGAGCTGGCGATCGTGGACCCCGACCAACCCATTCGACAGGGTGATGTCCTTCAGTTCCTGTCCGCCAAAGCGGATTTTCCGCTGGATGGGGAAGAAGCACTCGGATTCGTCGTGACGGCGAATTGCGACCTGGCATACGGAAAGCACTGGAACCTCATAACCTACGTTCCGGCCGTCCCCGTCGACTCCTATGTGAAGCAGTTCGTCATCCCCAAGGAGATCGACGCCCAGCGAGCCGCAACCGAGCGGGCGATCCGCAAAACCATCCTCAACAGCGGCGGCACCGACCAACTCGATCGCGCATTTGAGATGATGCGGCTGGGATACGCCCCGGAGGACATCGTCACCCTCCTTCCGGCCGGTCGCACCCGGGAGGACCTGGCCTCCCACATCCGGGCCCTGCTGGCGCTGGAGAAATCCGTCAAGGACCTGTCCCGGTGCACGCATCAGCGCCCGTTCTGCCGCTGTCTGCAGGCCCACTGCCGACGGCTCGACAAGGCCCGCCCGACAAAGAAGAGCGCCGACGAACTCCTTCGTAACAGCGTGCGGGAGAGGCTGAAGCGGTTCCCGGGCGACTTCCTCTACGTCCACCGGCCGAGCCCGCACCATCCCACCGGCTATGTGGCACTGCTGCGCCTGATCAGCAGCATCCACGAGTCACTGGTGGCCATCAGGCCCCTGGACGAGACGTCGGCCACCGAAGCCCGCAGGGTCGCCCGGCTCAACACCCTGTTCTGCCATCGCATCGTCCAACAGATGGCCCAGGTCTTTACGGACATCGGCCTCCCGGAGGACTACGAGACAGCCCGCGACCACCACCTGATGAAAATCTCGGACAACTGGGAATACTGACTTGATCGCATTTACCCGATCCAGCCTCACTGCCTACCTTCAGCAGGTGTACGCAGCCGGCTTCGACATGGAGCCGGATAACGGCTTCGTCTCCGACCACGTATTCATGGCGCAAGCGGGCGAGACAACGTTCTTCCTGCACCGGGAAGACACCGAGGACAGCAGCCTCGTGCTGGTGGACCAGTTCTGCTGGTCTTTCATCCATGACTACGACGAATACACCGCGTCCCGTTTCCTTGAGCGGGTCGACCGGGCGGCACAGGCCATGTCCCGGCCTCCGGTTTCGTTGCCGTCGGCATGGAGCAAGTTCTCCCACGAGAACCTCTTGGCGTTCTTCGCGCTGCCCAGGAACATGAATCCCGACTCCCTGCGATGGATAGCGGAGTCGCTGGGCAGTGGTCACTTCTGCTTCTGGGCGCTCACCAGCCGTGACGACCGCATGACCTTGCAGCAGTTCAGGGCCGAGCGCGAGATCGGCCCTGCGAACACCGCGCTGGAGGCGTACGGCACAGCCCTGGAGGCCGCCCGTGCAGCCTTCGCCAGTCGGGCACCTCGTCCTCAGCGCGTGCAGAACTCGGTCGATTTAGAGCGGGTGGGCACCGGCGCCCTGCTCAAGAGCCGGACCTTCACGGAGTGGCTTCCCTACCTGACCGAGACACAGCGCAACATCCTCTCCAACGACCTGTCCAACCCTCTGAAGATCCGCGGAGCGGCTGGGTCCGGAAAGACACTGGTCCTGCAGCTCAGGGCCCTCGAAGAGCTGTACAAAGCCGACGACGCCACCAGCGAGGAGCTGCCCCGCATCCTCTTCCTCACCCACAGCTGGGCGATTGCCCAGCAGGTGGAGGAAGCGCTCCACAAGCTCGACGAGCGGGGCCTGTGCGACCAGATCGAGGTCATGCCGCTCACCTTCCTGTGCCAGTGGCTTCAGGGCACCGAACTGGAGGTGCTGGGCGAGGACAGCCTCGACGGCAAGCAGCAGCAGATGAGTCTCATCGACGCCGCCGTGGAACGGATCAAGGCGAACACGTGGCAGTCCTACCGGACCTTCGTGAGCCCCTGGGTGCACGAAGGCGTCGAGGCGGAGCCCGGGGCGCCCGAGCGACTCCGTCTGTGCTGGGCCCTGCTGCGGGAGTACGCCGAAGTCTTCGACACCCATCAGATCAAGCCCGGATTCAACGCCCTTGAGGAGTACCGAGGCCTGAGCCGGGAGCCCTGGATGGTGCCGCTGGACACCCCCGCCGACCGGGAGCTGGCCTTCACCGCTTATCGCTTCTACATCGAGAGCCTGAACGCGAGACAGCAACTCAGCACGGACCAGGTCGTCGACGACTTCCGCCGCTACCTGGAGACGTACGCCTGGCACACGCACCGGAAGACACGCGGCTACGACTTCGTCTTCGTGGACGAGTTCCACCTCTTCAGCGACTCCGAGCGGTATCTCCTGCATCACCTCACACGGGACGTGGAACGCCACCCCCGGCTGGTCATGGCCATGGACCCGCACCAGTCGATCTTCATACTGCTGACCGGCCTGTCCGAGAACGACCTCAGCAGGGGATCGGGCAAGGTCTTCCAGCGCACCCAGACGATCGACTCCATCGACCTCGAGAAGGTCCACCGCTTCTCGAACCCTGTCTTCGAATTCGTCCAGTACCTGCACAGCTCGATGCCCAACATGGTCGAGATGGGGCATGACTGGGAATACCACCCCCCGCGCGCAGACGAGGACGATGCGCAGGGCAAGCCCCGTGTCGTCTTCGACAACCGGACGTCACTGGCCGTCTCGGCGCTACGCGCCTCGCTGGAACAGCTCAGGAACAGCTCGCAGGACCAGCGGGTCGCCCTGGTCGGGGTGGGCAACAGTGACCTGGAGGCGCTGAAGCAAGCCCTGGACGCCCCCGAGTTCGCGAAGGCGTCGGTGGTGCTGATCGAGGGGCGGGACGACATCGACCGCCTGCGGTACTCACGCCGCGCCTTGATCGTCACGGCCGCCGAGTACGCCGCAGGCCTGCAGTTCTCGCACGTCGTGGTCATGGGCGGGGCCGGAGGGCTGCACGAGTACGGCCAGGGAGGGAGCGCCATGAGGGCGCTGTACTCCCAGTTCTACCTCGCCGTGAGCAGGGCCGAGAGCCACTTGACGGTGTTCGCTCCGAAGGACGGAGAATTCAGCACGATCGTTACGAAAGCCGTCGAAGCCGACGTCGCCCTCCTCTGACAGAAGCGGGGGGCCCTGTCGAAAATTTCCGCGAAGTTCACAGGCCCGGAACTACTGACATCCGTGTGAACGCCGGGTACCGTCCTGAGCCAGTTCACACGCGTGGACTACACCACAACGGAAAACCGTCGTGGCACCGCCTTCCTACTCGGATCGTCCGGCACGTTCCTGCCGGTAGAAGGGGTTCACTCACCATGGCCACTGTCTCGTTCGACAAGGCGACCCGGATCTACCCGGGCTCCGACAAGCCCGCCGTCGACGCGCTCGACATCGACATCGAGGACGGCGAGTTCCTCGTCCTCGTCGGCCCGTCCGGCTGCGGCAAGTCCACGTCGCTCCGCATGCTCGCGGGGCTCGAGGACGTCAACGCCGGCGCCATCCGCATCGGTGACCGCGACGTCACCCACCTGCCGCCGAAGGACCGGGACATCGCCATGGTGTTCCAGAACTACGCGCTGTACCCGCACATGACCGTCGCCGACAACATGGGCTTCGCGCTCAAGATCGCCGGCGTCAACAAGGCGGAGATCCGGCAGAAGGTCGAGGAGGCCGCGAAGATCCTCGACCTCACGCAGTACCTGGACCGCAAGCCGAAGGCGCTCTCCGGCGGTCAGCGTCAGCGTGTCGCCATGGGCCGCGCCATCGTGCGTGAGCCGCAGGTGTTCCTCATGGACGAGCCGCTGTCCAACCTGGACGCCAAGCTCCGCGTCTCCACGCGTACGCAGATCGCCTCGCTCCAGCGCCGCCTGGGCATCACCACCGTCTACGTCACCCACGACCAGGTCGAGGCCATGACGATGGGCGACCGCGTGGCGGTCCTCAAGGACGGTCTGCTCCAGCAGATCGACACCCCGCGCAACATGTACGACAAGCCCGCCAACCTCTTCGTGGCCGGCTTCATCGGCTCCCCGGCCATGAACCTGGTCGAGGTGCCGGTCACCGACGGCGGCGTGAAGTTCGGCAACTCGGTCGTGCCGGTGCAGCGTGACGCGCTCGCCGCCACCAGCGACAAGACCGTCACGGTCGGCGTCCGCCCCGAGCACTTCGACGTGGCCGGCCCGGAGTCCGACCAGGGCCTCGCGGTCACCGTCAACGTCGTCGAGGAGCTCGGCGCCGACGCCTACGTCTACGGCACCGCCAAGGTCGGCGACGACTCCAAGGACCTCGTCGTCCGCGTCAACGGCCGCGACGTCCCGGAGAAGGGCAGCCAGCTGCGCGTCGTGCCCCGCTCCGGCGAGACCCACGTGTTCTCGACGTCGACCGGTGAGCGCCTGTCGGACTGACGCGTCACCAAAGGCACAACCCCGGGTGATTCACCCAAGTTGACGAAGAGGGCCCCGCACCGTGCTGCGGGGCCCTTCTCGTTGTCGACAAATACCCTGACAGACCGGACGTTTCGAGCGGTGTGCGTCAACCCTCTACCCAATAAGAGGCCCTCTCTCATCCCCCGAACCGGTGACTAAATGTCTACAAACCATTACCCCGCGCTACCCTCACACGCGTGAAGCACTCCAACACCCAACAGACGCGACGCGGCCGGGGCCCCGCCCGCCGGATCGGCCGCACCCTCGCTTTCGTCCTGCCCGTCGTCCTGGTGCTCTCCGGGACCCTCGCGGTCACCCGAGTCAACTGGTCGGGGAACTCCACCGACCCGGTGCTCACCGCCGCGGACACCTCCGTCGGCACGCCTCGGGCCGCCAAGCGCGCCCCGCAGGACGTCCTGCGCGACAAGCTGCTGACCGAGCTGCAGGAGGAGAACCCGGGCGTCGCCCTCACCCACCTCCAGCAGGCCGTCAACGGCCGCCCGTCGCTGGCCCGGCACTGCAAGTCCATCGCCCGCGCCCTCGGCCAGGCCGCCGTCCGGGTCTACGGCCCGACCCGCGCCCAGTCCTACGCACGTCCGGTGTGCGACACGTCCTTCGCCACCGGCGTCGCCGCCGCGCACCGCTGAGCGCAGCGCCCTGGCGCCGGGTGAGAAGGGTGGGAAGTCGGTAACGGCGGACGACCGCAGCGGTCGTCCGCCGTCGTCCCGGGCGGGACGCCCCGTACAGTTCGGTCTCATGAGCGATCCGAACGCCGCGTCCCGCCCCGTTCAAGCCGTCGTTCTGGCCGGTGGCCAGGGCTCCCGGCTGCGTCCGTACACCGACGACCGGCCCAAGCCGATGGTCGAGATCCCCGGGACGGGGACTCCGATCATCGGCCATCAGCTGTCCTGGCTCGCCGAAGAGGGCGTGACGGACGTGGTGGTCTCCTGCGGCCACCTCGCCGAGGTCCTCCAGAAGTGGCTGGAGACGGCCGATCTGCCCGTCTCCGTCACCACCGTCGTGGAGTCGGAGCCGCTCGGCCGCGGCGGCGGCCTCAAGTACGCCGCGGCGCACCTCCCCCACCCGGACCAGCCCTGGTACGCCACGAACGGGGACATCTGGACGCGGTTCTCGCTGCGCGACATGGCGGACTTCCACACGGAGCGGGACGCCATCGCGACGCTGGCGCTGGCGCGGCCCCGGCTGCCGTGGGGCGCGGTGCGGACGGACGGCTTCGGGCGGATCACCGACTTCATCGAGGCACCGCCGTCGACGTTCGAGATCAACGCGGGCGTCTACGTCTTCTCCCCCGAGTTCGCCGGGCTGCTGCCGCATCGGGGGGACCACGAGCGGACGACGTTCCCGCATCTGGCCCGGGAGCGGCGCCTCGCCGGGTTCACGATCCCCCAGGGGTCGTACTGGCGGGCCATCGACACGGCGAAGGACCTGACGGAGGCCGCGAAGGAACTGGCGGCGCTGGGGCGCTGAGAGCCCGGAGCGTCACATGAGAAGGGCCCCGCACCTCGTGGTGCGGGGCCCTTCTCCGTGGATCGGCCGGTCAGCTCTCCGTGGATCGGCCGGTCAGCCCAGCAGGCCGCCCACCAGGCCCGACCGGCCGGTGGACGAGGAGCCGCCGGTGCCCGAGCCGCCGGTCGAGCCCGTGCCGCCCGTGGCCGTGCCGCCGGAGGTGGGGCCGCCGGAGGTGGGGCCGGACGTGGTGCTCGGCGCCTGGTTCTCCGGGGTGGACTGCTGGGGCGGGGCCTGGCCCACGCTGCCCTGGGTCTGGCTGGGCGAGCCGCCGGTGACGGTGCCCGCGTCCCGGGTGGCGCCCGGACTGGTCGTGGTGCCCGCGCTGGGGCTGGCCGATCCCGCCGTGGTGCCCTGGGTGGGCGAGGTGGAGGCGGACGGGGTCTTCTTCTGCCGCTTGCCGGGCTCGCCCGGGAGCGGGGAGCCGGGCAGCTCGTTGCGCGGGGCCTCGCCGGGGCCCGGGACGACGACCCGGTCGGCGTCGCGGACGGCGCCGCCGAGCAGCGAGCCGACGAGCAGGGTGAGGCCGGTGACGATGGCCGTGACGAGGGCGCCGCGGCGCAGCACGTAGCGGCGCAGGTCCCAGATGGCGGCGCGGGGTCCGAGGCGCCGCCAGGCGCTGCCGACGAGGCGGCCGTCGACGGAGTAGACGGGGGCGCCGGCGATGATCAGCGGGGACCAGGCGGCGAGGTAGATGATGTCGGGCGTCTCGTAGGCGGGGACGCTCTTCCAGCTGACCGTGACCAGCAGCGCGGCGGAGAGCAGGGCGCCGAAGGCCGCGGCCACGCGCTGCCAGCAGCCCAGGACCGTCAGCACGCCGACGATGACCTGCGCGAAGGCGATGACCAGGCCGGAGCCCACCGGGTGCTCCAGGGCGAACTGCCGCAAGGGCTCGGCGACTTCCCAGGGGTGCAGCGTGTTGAGCCACTTGACCATGGAGCCGCGCTTGCCGCCGTCGAAGTAGACGGGGTCGCACAGCTTGCCCATGCCGGCGTAGATGGAGATGAAGCCGAGGAAGACGCGCAGCGGGAGCAGGACGACGCCGAGGTTCATCCGGCGGCCCGGGTAGTAGGCGTGCCGCGCCGGGTCGTCGCCGTGCCGCCGGACGCGCCGCTCGGCCTCGTCCCCCTCGGCGGGGAGGCCCTCGAAGTCGCTCTGGGTGTAGGCGGGTTCGTCGTAGGCGCTGCCGACCGTGCGCATGGGGGGCAGCAGCCGGGTGCCGTCCGCGGGGTCGTGGGTGCGCTGCCGGCCGACGACGGGGGTCTCGACGGTCTGGGTGAGGTCGTCCTCGTAGCCGTCGCCCGGGTAGCCGGTGCCGTAGCCCGCGTCCTCGTGGCCGGTGCCCACGCGGGAGATGACCTGGGTGACTCCGGTGTCGGAGGCGGGGTCGTCGGCGTGCCGGACGCTCTCGTGCCGCGCGGCCTGCAGGAGGCGGTGGGCGCCGGTGTCGTCGGGCGCGGATCTGCCGCTCCAGACGACGGGCCGGCGGCGGGCGGTGGCCCCGTCCGCCTCGCTCCCGGCGACGACGGGGATGCGGGCGGTGTCCTCGGTGGCGGTCAGGTGCCGTGCGACCCGGGGGGACTGGACGCGACGCGTCGAGACGCCCAACTGCACGCGGAAACTCGCGTGATTGACGATGACCTGAGCCGGGTCGCTCGGCACCTTCACCATGCTCAGCGCGGGAGCGTCGTCGAGTCCCGACGAGCGGTCCCCCGTGGGTGTGCGGGGTGTTCTGGTGTCCACACTCATCTAACCGAGTGACGTCGGGATAGGACACTGCTTTGACCCGCCGGATCTGTCCGGACCCCGTCAAGCTTGTCCTCGTCGCCCCGATGCCTCCGGAATGAACCCGTTCGGGTGAGGTGTCGGACGTCCGTTCAGGCGCGTCGGCGGGCCGCCTCGTAGAGCACGATCCCCGCCGCCACACCGGCGTTGAGCGACTCGGCGCCGCCCGGCATCGGGATCCGCACCCGGAAGTCGCAGGTCTCCCCGACCAGCCGGGACAGCCCCTTGCCCTCACTGCCGACGACGATGGCGACGGGCCCCTCCAGGGCGTCCAGCTTGGTCAGTTCGACGTCCCCGTCGGCGGCGAGACCGACGACGACGATGCCCGCCTTCCTGTACGCCTCCAGCGCGCGCGTCAGGTTGGTGGCGCGGGCGACGGGCGTCCGGGCGGCCGTACCGGCGGACGTCTTCCAGGCTCCGGCCGTCATCCCGGCGGCCCGCCGCTCGGGGACGACGACGCCGTGCCCGCCGAAGGCGGAGACGGACCGGACGACCGCGCCCAGGTTGCGCGGGTCGGTCACGCCGTCGAGCGCGACGATCAGCGGGTCCTCGCCCTCGTCGGCGGCGGCGTCGGCGAGGTCCTCGGGGTGGGCGTACTCGTACGGCGGGACCTGGAGCACGAGCCCCTGGTGGTTCAGGCCGTTCGTCATCCGGTCGAGCTCGGGGCGCGGCGCCTCCATGAGGTTGATGCCCCCGCGCTCGGCGGCGAGTTGCAGGGCCTCGCGGACCCGCTCGTCGCTGTCGATGAACTGCTGCACGTACAGCGTCGAGGCCGGTACGCCCTCGCGCAGGGCCTCGACGACGGGGTTGCGCCCGACGACGAGTTCGGAGGTGCCCTTGCCGCGCGGCCCCTTGGTGCGGCTCTGGGCGCGGCGCGACTTGGCCTGCGCCGCGCGCTGCTTGGCGTGTCCCTTGCGCATCTCGGCGGGAGGCGTCGGGCCCTTGCCCTCCAGGCTCCGGCGCCGCTTGCCGCCGCTGCCGACCTGCGCGCCCTTCTTGCCGGACATGCGGCGGTTGTTTGCGGCCATGACCTACCTGTCTGTGTGAGCGTTCGTACGTACGTCTGTGCAGTGTGCCGCCCGGAGGCCCGGGCGGCACAATCGATCACCGGGTGGAGCCGGCTCAGCGCGGGCCGAGGCTCCAGCGCGGTCCCTGCGGGCTGTCCTCGATGACCAGGCCGGACTGGCCCAGCTGGTCGCGGATGGCGTCCGCGGTCGGCCAGTCCTTGCGGGCCCGGGCGGCCTCGCGCTGGTCGAGGACCATGCGCACGAGCGAGTCCACCACGCCGTGCAGGTCGTCGCCGCGGTCGCTCTCCCCGGCCCAGTGCTCGTCGAGCGGGTCGAGGCCGAGGACGCCGAGCATGGCGCGGACCTCGGCGAGCCGGGCCACCGCGGCTTCCTTGTCGTCGGCGGCGAGCGCGCTGTTGCCCTGGCGGACGGTGGTGTGCACCACGGCGAGCGCCTGCGGCACGCCCAGGTCGTCGTCCATGGCCTCGGCGAAGGCGAGCGGCACCTCGGCGGCGGGTTCGACGACGCCGGCCTTCTCGACCACGCGCTGCACGAATCCCTCGATCCGCGCGAACGCCGACTCGGCCTCGCGCAGGGCCTCCTCGCTGTACTCGATCATCGAGCGGTAGTGCGGGGTGCCGAGGTAGTAGCGCAGCACGATCGGGCGCCACCGCTTGACCATCTCGCTGACCAGGACCGAGTTGCCGAGCGACTTGGACATCTTCTCGCCGCTCATGGTGACCCAGGCGTTGTGCACCCAGTACCGGGCGAAGTCGTCGCCGTAGGCCTTGGCCTGGGCGATCTCGTTCTCGTGGTGCGGGAAGACCAGGTCGAGGCCGCCGCCGTGGATGTCGAAGGCGGAGCCGAGGTACTTGTGCGCCATCGCCGAGCACTCCAGGTGCCAGCCGGGACGGCCACGGCCCCACGGCGTCTCCCAGTCGGGCTCGCCGGGCTTGGTGGCCTTCCACATGGCGAAGTCGCGCGGGTCGCGCTTGCCGGAGACGCCCTCGTCGGGCTGGCGCAGGTCGTCGATGTCCTGGTTGGACAGCGCCAGGTACTCCGGGAAGGAGCGGACGTCGAAGTAGACGCTGCCGTCCGCGACGTAGGCGTGCCCCCGCTCGATGAGGCCGCGCATCATCTCGACCATCTCGGTGATGTGGCCGGTGGCGCGCGGCTCGTAGGTCGGGGGCAGGCAGCCGAGGGCGCGGTAGCCCTCGTTGAACGCCCGCTCGTTCTCGTAGCCGATGGCCCACCAGGGGCGGTTCTGGTCGGCCGACTTGGCGATGATCTTGTCGTCGATGTCCGTGACGTTCCGCACGAACGTGACGTCGTAGCCGCGGTACTCGAACCAGCGGCGCATGATGTCGAAGTTCAGCCCGGACCGGATGTGTCCGATGTGCGGGGCGGCCTGCACGGTGGCGCCGCACAGGTAGATCGAGACACAACCCGGCTGGAGCGGGGAGAAGTCACGGATCTGCCGGGCGCTGGTGTCGTACAGGCGAATAGTCACGGTTCCTAGGGTAGTGGGCCGTGGGGAGTGGGTGGGGCCGTCCCTCACACCGCCCGCACGACCAGGGCCGTCGCCACCGCCATGAGGCCCTCCTCCCGGCCCGGGAAGCCCAGGCCGTCCGTCGTCGCGCCCGAGACCGACACCGGTGCCCCGGCCGCCTCCGACAGAAGCTTCTGCGCCTCGTCCCGGCGCTTGCCGATCTTCGGACGCGGACCCACCACCTGTACGGCGATGTTGCCGATCCGGAAGCCGGACTCGCGGACGATCCGGGCCGCCTCGGTCAGCAGGGTCACGCCCGACGCGCCCGACCACTCGGGGCGGCCCGTGCCGAAGTGCTGCCCGAGGTCGCCGAGGCCGGCGGCGGAGAAGAGGGCGTTGCAGGCGGCGTGCGCGACGACGTCCGCGTCGGAGTGGCCGGCCAGGCCCGGGCCCTCGCCCTCCCACTTCAGGCCGGCGCACCACAGCTCGCGGCCCTCCTCGAAGGCGTGGATGTCGGTGCCGATGCCGACCTGGGGCAGCGGGATCCCCTCAGAACCCATCGTTGAGCCTCCTGCGGGCCAGGACCGCCTCCGCGAGGACCAGGTCCAGGGGGCGCGTGACCTTGAACGCCTCCTCGTGGCCGGGGACGGCCACGACCGTGAGGCCGAGCTGCTCGACCATGCCGGCGTCGTCGGTGACCTCGCCGGTCACCGTCTCGTGCGCCCGGACGAGCGTGGCCCGGTCGAAGCCCTGCGGCGTCTGCACCGCGCGCAGCAGCGCGCGCTCCGGTGTCGCGACGACCGGCTCGGGCTCGCCGGGCGTCCGGGCGGGCTCGACCTGCTTGACCGTGTCGGCGAGCGGCAGCGCGGGGACCACCGCCGGGGCGCCCTCGCGGACGGCCTCGATCACGGCGTCGACCGTGTCGACCGGGACCAGCGGCCGGGCCGCGTCGTGCACCAGCACGATGTCGTGGCCGGGCGGCAACGCGTCCAGGCCGAGCTTCACGGACTCCTGGCGGCTCTGCCCGCCGGGAACGACGAGGAAGTCGGTCCGCTCGGGCAGCGCGTGCGCGTCGAGCAGCGACTTGACCTCGGCGGCGCCGTCGGGCGGCGCCACGACGACGACGAGGGAGACGGCGCGGGAGGCGGCCATCGCCCGGACGGCGTGGATGAGCATGGGGGTGCCGCCCAGCGCGCGGAGCGCCTTGGGGGCGCCCGGGCCGAGCCGTACACCCCGGCCGGCGGCCGGGATCACGGCCGCCGTACGGGCCGCCGCGCGGGCGGCCGGCGGCGAGGGACGCGAATCGTCAGACATCGGTTCCTGTCAGGTTTGTGTGCTGGCCTGGCGTGGGTATGGCCTGGAGGAGTGCCGGGCGCGACGCGCTCGACCGGACCCTTCCGTGACGCTGGTCGAGCCGGCTGCCCGGGCCCGGCACGCCAGACAACCGGGTCGTGAGTGATAACACATCCCGGGCTGACGGCGCATCGGCGTCCGAGTACGAACATGCCGCAGCGCCCGGCGACAGGAAAGAGTCATCGGGCACCGCGGCATTTCGATGTGCAGGCGCTTGATCAGCCTTGATCAGCAGGATGCCTTGATCAGCAGAGTGCTGAGCGACGGGCTTCGCCTCAGGAGGCGAGAACCTCGTCGAGCAGGGCCTCGGCCTTGTCCTCGTTGGTGTTCTCCGCGAGGGCGAGCTCGCTCACCAGGATCTGGCGGGCCTTGGCGAGCATGCGCTTCTCTCCGGCGGAGAGTCCGCGCTCGCGCTCACGACGCCACAGGTCACGCACCACTTCCGCGACCTTGATGACATCGCCCGAGGCGAGCTTCTCCAGGTTTGCCTTGTAGCGACGGGACCAGTTCGTGGGCTCCTCGGCGTACGGCGCGCGCAGCACCTCGAAGACCCGGTCCAGCCCGTCCTGACCGACCACATCACGCACGCCGACGAACTCCGCATTGTCCGCTGGCACACGTACCGTCAGGTCACCCTGGGCGACCTTCAGCACCAAGTAGGTCTTGTCCACGCCTTTGATCTGGCGAGTTTCGATGGCCTCGATCAGCGCGGCCCCGTGATGGGGATAGACCACGGTGTCGCCAACCTTGAACGTCATGTGACAGGTACCCCTTCCGTGGCTATCCAGGGTAACACGGAAACTGACGGTTCTGAATGGCGTTTTCGCAGGTCAGGGCATATCTCGGGGCTTGACAACTCCGACAGGAACGTGCTTCGGACAGGGAGTGGAAGAGGGTATTCGCAGGTCGGAGCGGCTGTCCGGGGTGAGCGAAACGCGTACGTTACACGCATCCGAAGCCCCCTCCAGACGGCCGAACATCCCCATATGTCCGGTTCCATGTGATCGACTTCCGCTACTCCGTTCGGCGGCCCGAGCGGGGTTCCGGTCGAATCGGGAATTGATCACGACGTCTCCCGGGCGGGCCGCCCGGTGATCAATTCCCAGGCCGTCCGCGCATTCCTTCACAGAAAATGCGCGCTGCCGTCCGGCGCTCTTATGTGAATGCCGGACGAGCACTCCGGCAATGTGACCGAGGAGTCACCTGTGACCTGCGAGACAGACGCGACGGATGCGGGATGCCGGGGTGCCGGGGGGTCGGGTGCGGCCGGGCGGGAACGGCTCGGTAACCTGAGGCCTGCTGACAGACACTTAGGGCGGCTTTATCGGCCGCTCCGTTCGAGTCAAGGAGTTGCCGCCGCCGTGAGCAGCAGCCTTCGACGCGGCGCCCTCGCCGCTGCCGCCATCGCGTTCTCGATCGCCTCGCTCGCCGCGTGCGGAGCCGGCAACAACGCCCAGACCCTGGAGATCAAGCCGGACAACGCGGCGACGAGCGTCGGCGACATCAAGATCCAGAACGCGATCGTGATCACGCAGCCCGACCTCGAGTCGACCGGCCCGGCCGCGATCTCCGCGACCTTCTTCAACTCCGGCAGCACCGACGAGACGCTGGAGTCCATCACCCTCCCGGGCACCGGCAAGACCGCCGAGCTCAAGCCCGCCAAGGGCGGCAGCCTCACCGTCCCGGCCGGCGGCTCGCTGATCCTGGGCGGCAAGGACAACGCCCAGGCCCTGTTGCCGAGCAGCCGTGAGGCCGTGCAGGACGGCAACGCCCAGAAGGTCACCTTCACCTTCAGCAAGACGGGTGACGTGAGCCTGCGCGCGTTCGTCGTCCCGGCCGAGCACTACTTCAAGGAGTGGGGCCCGACCGAGGTCCCGGCCGCGCCGGGCGGCTCGGCGTCCCCGTCCGGTTCGCCGTCGGGCAGCCCCTCGGGTTCGCCGGCCGGCACCGAGAGCCCCGCCGCGGGCGAGACGCCGGGCGGCCACGAGTCGCCGGCCACGCCGACCGACGCGGCCTCCGCGAGCGCGACGGGCGGCGCCGGGCACTGAGGCCCGTGGAGCAGTCGTAGCGAAAGGGCGGGACCCCTCCTCCTCGGAGAGGTCCCGCCCTTTCGTGATGCCGGTGCCGGTCTACGGCTCGAACTTGTAGCCCAGGCCGCGGACCGTGACCAGGTAGCGCGGGGCGCCCGGGTCCGGCTCGATCTTGGCGCGCAGGCGCTTGACGTGGACGTCGAGGGTCTTGGTGTCACCGACGTAGTCGGCGCCCCAGACGCGGTCGATGAGCTGCATGCGCGTGAGCACGCGGCCGGCGTTGCGCAGCAGCATCTCCAGCAGGTCGAACTCCTTCAGCGGGAGGTCGACCTTGGTGCCGCCGACCGTGACCACGTGCCGGTCGACGTCCATGCGGACCGGGCCAGCCTCCAGCGCGGCCGGGGTGACCTCCTCCGGCTCGCCTCTGCGGCGCAGCACGGCGCGGATGCGGGCGACCAGCTCCCGCGAGGAGAACGGCTTGGTGACGTAGTCGTCGGCTCCTATCTCCAGCCCGACGACCTTGTCGATCTCGCTGTCCTTGGCGGTGACCATGATGACGGGGACGTTGGAGCGGCCGCGCAGCTGGCGGCAGACCTCGGTGCCCGGCAGGCCGGGCAGCATCAGGTCGAGGAGGACGAGGTCGGCGCCGTTGCGCTCGAACTCGTCGAGTCCGTCGGGCCCGGTGGTCGCGACGGCGACCTCGAAGCCCTCCTTGCGGAGCATGTACGACAGGGCGTCGGAGAAGGACTCCTCGTCCTCGACGACGAGCACACGGGTCACGGAAGGACCTCCGGAGCGGGAAGCGTTTCGTACGCGGTGGAATCGGGGGATGTGGGGGTGGCCCGCCCGGCCTCCTCGTCGAGGCCCGCGCCTGCAGCGCGTTCGTCCCGGGCGGACTGCTGATGTGCGCGGTCGCGGGCCGCACCGGCCTCCGGCAGCCGCAGGGTGAAGGTGGAGCCCTGGCCTTCGGCGCTCCACACCGTGACCTCCCCGCCGTGCGAGGCGGCCACGTGCTTCACGATCGCCAGGCCCAGTCCCGTGCCACCCGTGGCACGGGAGCGGGCCGGGTCGACGCGGTAGAAGCGCTCGAAGATGCGCTCCTTGTCCTTGTCGGAGATGCCGATGCCCTGGTCGGTGACGGCGATCTCGATGTGGTCCCCGCCGGGCGCGTTCACCCTGCGGGCCGCTATGCCGACGCGGGTGCGGGCGGGCGAGTAGTTGACGGCGTTCTCGACGAGGTTGCCGAGGGCCGCGGCGAGCTGGCCGCGGTTGCCCCACACGGCCAGGTCGGCGGTGCCGCCGGCGGCCATGGTGATCTCCTTGCTGCCGGCCTGGTGCCGGCAGCGGTCGATGGCCTCCGCGACGAGCTCGTCGACCCGGACGGGCTCGGCGTCCTCCAGGGGGTCGTCGTTCTGCACCCGCGACAGGTCGATGAGCTCCTGCACCAGGCTGGTGAGCCGGGTCGCCTCGATCTGCATGCGGCCGGCGAACCGCTCCACGGCCTCGGGGTCGTCCGAGGCGTCCATGACGGCCTCGGAGAGCAGGGACAGGGCGCCGACGGGCGTCTTCAGCTCATGGCTCACGTTGGCGACGAAGTCGCGCCGGACCGCCTCGATGCGGCGGGCCTCGGTGAGGTCCTCGACGAGCAGCAGCACCAACCGGGAGCCCAGCGGCGCGACCCGCGCGGAGACGGCCAGGGCCTCTCCGCGTCCGGTACCGCGCCGCGGCAGATCCAGCTCGACCTGGCGTATCTCCCCGTCGCGCCGGGTGTCCCGGGCCATCTGCAGCATCGGCTCGACGGCGAGCTTGCCGCCGCGGACCAGGCCGAGGGCGTACGCCGCCGAGCTGGCCTTGACCACGGCGTCCGCCTCGTCGAGCACGACGGCGGAGGACCTGAGGACCGACAGGACGGTGTCCACGCCCGGCGGGAGCACCGGGTCCGTGTGCAGGGAGGTACGTGTGGGGCGCTTCTGCTCGCGCTCGCTCCAGCGGAACGCCAGCATGGCGATGACGCCGGTGAGTACCCCGGCGATCGCAGCCGCTGCGGCGACCGCCGCGTTCACGTCCATGCACCCAGGTTAGGCATGGGTCGGGCACCGGCCACAGCCGTCGGGCCACCGGCTCGAACACTCGTCGCCCAGAGTTCACCTTGGAGCCAGTATTGGTTCATTTGGGATGCCGGAAACGGACGCGTACGGGCCGGAACGTGGGAGCGTGGGGTTCGGACCGTTGGTTAGAAGACGGTCGTACCGCCGGTTTGTCGGTGGGCCCCGGCCCTTGGACCCCCGACTTGAACGCACGAGAGGGAAACCTGATGCGGGACGCGTACCACGAGGAACTGGACTCGATCAGCGACGGTCTGGTGGAGATGGCCCGGCTGGTCGGGTCGGCGATCGGGCGCGCCACGACCGCCATGCTCGACTCCGACCTGAAGCTCGCCGAGAACGTCATCGAGGCCGACCAGAAGGTCGACGAGCTCCAGCACGACCTGGAGGCCCGGGCGATAGCCCTGCTGGCGCGGCAGCAGCCGGTCGCGACGGACCTGCGCATCGTCGTCACGTCGCTGCGGATGTCCGCCGACCTGGAGCGCTCGGGTGACCTCGCCCAGCACGTGGCGAAGCTCGCGCGCCTGCGCTACCCGGACCGCGCGGTCCCGAGCGACCTGCACGCCACCATCCTGGAGATGGGCCAGCTCGCCCAGCGCCTGATGGCCAAGGCCGCCGAGGTGATCATCACCAAGGACGTCGACCTGGCGCTCCAGCTGGAGCAGGACGACGACGCCATGGACCTGCTGCACCGCACCCTCTTCCAGCACCTGATGGACGACCGCTGGAAGCACGGCATCGAGACGGCCGTGGACGTCACGCTGCTGGGCCGCTACTACGAGCGGTTCGCCGACCACGCGGTGTCGGTCGCCAAGCGCGTGGTGTACCTGGTGACGGGCGAGCACGCGGACGAGCTCCAGACGGATGTGCAGCCGGAGATCCAGGCGGTCTCCGGGGCGGAGAGCGCCTGACCACCCGTCCTGCCAGGGCGTGAAAGGGCCGGACGGGATCGGCCGGGGCACGCGGGCGCCTCTGTGCGCCGTTGATGCGCCCAGCGGAACGGGCGTCCAATGGGCACAGGCACCAGCCTTGAGGAGGGACCCATGGCCGAACCCCCCAGCATCACGCCCGACCCCGCGCAGCAGCGCGAGACCGAGCAGCCCACCGAGATCAGGGCCCTGCCCCTGGTCGCCGCCTGCGGCTGCGGCTCGGGCTGCGGCTGCGGGTGCCAGTCGGGCAGCCCCTGCCAGTGCGGCTGACGCCGGCACGTCGTCCGTACGACCTGAAGGGCCCCGGCGGTGCGCCGGGGCCCTTCGGCGTTGAGGTCGCCCGCGGGGCGGTACGGGCGGACGATGGGAGGTACGGGGCGACGGGGGTGGAGTTCCGTACGGAACTCCGGGTGGAGCCGTACGGAATGCCGTACGCAGTGCCGAACCGGGAAGGAGGCACGGGCCATGGCCAAGTTCATGGATGTCCACCACAGCATGAAGGGCATCACCGAGGAGCAGCTGCGCGAGGCCCACGACGCGGACCTCGCCATAGAGAAGGAAGAGCAGGTCCACTTCGAGAGGGCGTGGGCCGACCCGGAGTCCGGTGTCGTCTACTGCCTCTCCGAGGCCCCCTCGGCCGAAGCGGTCCAGCGCATCCACGAGCGGGCCGGGCACAAGGCGGACGAGATCCATCCGGTGCCGTTGACGGTGCAGTGAGCCGGAACTCGGTGCAGCGCCGCGGCCCGGACCGTCGGCAGGGCCTTACGCCGAGGCGCGGTACTGCGCCCGGGTCAGTGACCTGACCCGGACCGGCTGCCCATGGGCGGGTACGCGCGTGGTGCGGTCGTGGGACATGCCGAGCTTGGCCATGACCGGGTCGAGGCGTGGTTGTCGACGTGGCAGATGCTGACGACGCGTTCCAGGCCCACGTCGTCGAAGGCGAACGCCAGGACCTCCCTGGCCGCCTCGGTGGCGTAGCCCCGGCCCCAGGAGCGGCGCCGCAGCCGCCAGCCGATCTCCACCGCGGGCATGTTCTCGGGCAGGTAGGCGGGGACGGTCAGTCCCACCGGTCCGCTCCTGGGTGCCGGGCGAGCCGTCCCCGATGTACCGCATGACGTCGGGGTCCGCGTCCCTCTCCGCGAGCGGGCCGAGGGGGCGTCCGTCCACTGGCGCAGCCGGAGCCGCTCGGTGTGGCACTCGGGATGCCGGCCGGCTCCGCTGATCACTGCCCCACTCGGCCGTCGACGCGTTCGCGCAGGAGGTCGGCGTGGCCGCAGTGGCGGGCGTACTCGGCGATCTGCGCGAGCAGGACATCGCGCAGCTGGTGCTGCCCGCCGGGTTCCGGGCCGAGGTCGGAGTGGCCGGCGTTGTGCGTGCCGAGGTCGGTGACGCCGGCGAGGTAGCGGTCGGTGCGTTCCACCTCGGTCCGCCACTGCCGCCAGGCCTCGTCCACGACCGCCTGGTCGGCGACCGCGCCGTTGAAGTCGCCGTCGCGGTCCTCGTCCGTGCGGTACAGCTTCGGCGCGTCCTCCCCGGCCATCACCCGCCGGAAGTGCCGCTCGCCTTCGGTGAGGTGCCGCACCAGCCCGAGCAGGGACATCGTGGACGGCGGTACGGATCGCCGGGCCATCTGCTCGGCGTCCAGGCCCGCGCACTTCATCTCCAGGGTGAGGCGGTAGGCGCGCAGGTAGTCGAGCAGGAGGCCGCGCTCGTCGAGGGGCTCGCCGTCGGTCCCGCGGGGATCTTCGGTCTCGCGGGGGTCGTCGTCCGGATCGACCCACATGTCGGGGTAGACGGTCGACTGCGTCCACCGGGCCGCCGCTTCTTCGCCGCCGGCGTGCTCGGGTTCGCGTGCGTGCTCAGGTTCGCTTGCGTACTCGGGTTCGCTTGCGTGCTCGGCTTCAGTGGTGTGCTCACGCGAGACCATGCGGGCATGGTGGACCGGGCTGGGGCGGGCTCGCCACCGAATATCGGGCCTGCGGGCCGGAGTTGAGCCGTCAGCGGAGCTGCTCGGCGGTTTCGGCGGTTTCGGCGGCTTCGGCGCCTCGAGCCATCGGTCATAAACCGGGTGTCCCGCGGGGTGCCGGCCGACGCCCGGCCCGAAAGCCGGGTCGCCGGCACGTCTGCCCGCTTCACCCCGCCCCGACCTCCGGCTGCGCCCGCACACCCACCTCGGGTTCGCCGGCGGCCGCCGCCTTCTCCTCCGGCACCCGCCTCATCAACGCCCCGTACCCCAGCCCGGCCACCGTCCCCACCACGGCGCACGACGCCCACAGCCACTCCGCCCCGAACCGGTCGATGACGAAGCCGGACAGCAGCGGGGCGACCAGGCCCGCGACGGCCCAGGACATCGTGTACATGCCCTGGTAGCGCCCGCGCCCGTGCAGCGGGGACAGCCGGACGACGAGCCCGGTCTGCGTCGGCGCGTTGACGATCTCGGCCAGCGTCCACACGCACACCGTCAGGGCGATGACCCCCACCGACCCGGCGAAGGCCGTGAGCCCGAAGCCGTACCCCGCCAGGATGGACGAGACGACCAGCAGCCGGCGCGGATCCCGGTGCTCGATGAAGCGGGTGACCGGGATCTGGAGCACGACGATCAGCACGCCGTTGACGGCGATCGCCATGCCGTACTCGGCCGGCGTGAACCCGGCCTCTCCCATCGCCACCGGCAGCCCCACCGATCCCTGCTGGAAGATCAGCGCGACGAGGAAGGACAGCCCGACGACGCTCATGAAACGCCCGTCGCGCAGGACGGTCCCGAGACTGACGGCGTCGTCGGACCGGGCGGTGGCCGTCTCCACCGTCTCGTCGGGCCTGGACTCGGGCAGCCGCAGGAAGACGAGGATCGCGCAGGCCATCGTCATCGCCGCCTCGATCAGGAACCCGGCGAGATAGCTGGCCTCGGCGATGAACCCGGCGGCCATGGAGGAGATGGCGAAGCCGAGGTTGATGGCCCAGTAGTTGAGGGAGAAGGCCCGGATGCGGTCCTCGGGCCGGACGATGTCCGCCATCATCGCCTGCACGGCCGGCCGGGACGCGTTGCTCGCCATGCCGACGAGGAAGGCGACGCCGGCGATCGCGACCGGGTCGCGCACGAACCCCAGCAGCGCGACGGACACGGCCGTCGAGGCCTGCGCGATCAGCAGGGTCGGCCGCCGCCCCAGCCGGTCGGTCATCACCCCGCCGCCCAGCGAGGAGATCACCCCGCCGAGCCCGTGCAGGGCGGCGACCAGGCCGGCGTACGTGGCGGAGTAGCCGCGGTCGAGCGTCAGGTACAGCGCCATGAAGGTGGCGACGAAGGCGCCGAGCCGGTTGACCAGAGTGCTGGTCCACAGCCACCAGAACTCGCGAGGCAGCCCGGAGACCGTCTCTCGGACGGCACGACGGGCACGCATGGCGTACGGCACGGATTCCCCCGAATGCAACAGGACTGTACGACGCGCTGACGGTGAGAGGCGTCGGCGGTAAGAGGCGCTGGCGGTAATCGCACGTTACAAGTCCCTGCTTGACGGGGACCACTCAATTAACAGAACCCGTCAAACGTCCGCCTGCCGGGCAGCCACGCGAACGGGCGAATGCGTGGATTACGCTCTGGGGCATGGCCGACGCACCGTACAAGCTGATCCTCCTCCGCCACGGCGAGAGCGAGTGGAACGCGAAGAACCTGTTCACCGGCTGGGTGGACGTGAACCTCAACGAGAAGGGCGAGAAGGAGGCAGTCCGCGGTGGCGAGCTCCTGAAGGACGCCGATCTCCTCCCCGATGTGGTCCACACGTCCCTCCAGAAGCGCGCGATCCGCACGGCCCAGCTGGCCCTGGAGGCCGCGGACCGCCACTGGATCCCGGTCCACCGCTCGTGGCGCCTGAACGAGCGCCACTACGGTGCCCTCCAGGGCAAGGACAAGGCACAGACGCTCGCCGAGTTCGGCGAGGAGCAGTTCATGCTGTGGCGCCGCTCCTACGACACCCCGCCGCCGCCGCTGGACATCGACGCCGAGTACTCCCAGTTCTCCGACCCGCGCTACGCGACCCTCCCGCCGGAGCTGCGCCCCCGCACGGAGTGCCTGAAGGACGTCGTCGTCCGCATGCTCCCGTACTGGTTCGACGCGATCGTCCCCGACCTGCTGACCGGCCGCACGGTCCTGATCGCGGCCCACGGCAACTCCCTGCGCGCCCTGGTCAAGCACCTGGACGGCATCTCCGACGCGGACATCGCGGGCCTCAACATCCCGACGGGCATCCCGCTGTCCTACGAACTGGACACCGACTTCAAGCCGGTGAACCCGGGCGGCACGTACCTGGACCCGGAGGCGGCCGCGGCGGCCATCGAGGCGGTCAAGAACCAGGGGAAGAAGAAGTAAGCGGTACTGATCAAGCCCCCTGCCTGCGGGTTATCCGCAGGTCGGGGGCTTTTCGCTGCCTGGGGCCGCCTCGGGACCGTCGTGGTCCGGTACGGCGGATGCTCACCCGGCCCGGCAGCTCAGTACGGTCGCGGGATCTCGTGCTCGCTCAACGCGACCTCGTACCGAGCCAGGAGGGCGTCCAAGTCCGTCAGGAGAAAGGCGGCGGAGTCCCGAGCTTCGGCCAGGTCACCTCGCTCGCAGGCCTGCACCACCTCGTCCACATCGCTGCGGAGGATGTGCAGGGAGTCGCCCTGCACCAGGACCCCGGGGAACCGTCTGCCGGGGAGACGGACCACGGCGTCGTTGCCGCCCTCCGTGAACAGCTCGGCTTCGATGCGCTCCATCAGGCCATCCAACCCGACACCACCAGCTGACATCAACGGCATGCAGGAAGGCCCCACCGCGCCAGGGGCGGATCGGGCCCCTGAAGCCGTGCACGCGGTCTCACAGGCCGGTCGGGGGCGTCTCCTCAGGGAGCAGGCACCAGGGGGTTCTTGAGGTTCCAGTAGACCGCGCGTCGGCCTCGGCCAGGGGCTGTGGGTTCGCAGCGAGCCACAGGCGGTAGTCGCTCATCGCCACAGCTTGCCGGGCGCGTGCCCCCCAGCCGGCGCCAGGGGGCCACGCACCCCGGAGCGGATCAGCTGCGCCGCACCCCCCGGCACCCCAGGATCACCGCGTCGCAGAGCATCGCCACCGCGCCCAGGACGGCCAGCGGCCACACGCTCTGCTGGGGGACGTACTGCCAGGTGATTCCGGCGGTGATGGCGCCGGCGAGGGCGAAGCCGGTTCCCGGGAGGTAGCGCAGGGGGATGGTCAGGTGGCGGCCGGGCTCGGGCGGGGCTTCCGGGCGGGGAAGCGGCGTGCGATCCTGGATCGACATCAGGTGGTCTCCTATCTGGTGGTTCCCGCCGCTTCCACGGTTCCTAGGCCGAGAGGGAAGCGGCGGGTTGTTTTCGGGCGGACGTCCTGCGCGTCCTCCCCGCACCCCGCCGGCGAACGAGGCGCGGGTGTTCACGCCGCCTCCCGGCGGGAAGCGCGGCGCAGGCTCCAGGCCAGTCGCGGTGCG
Source organism: Streptomyces olindensis (assembly GCA_000696115.1). Classification (GTDB taxonomy): domain Bacteria; phylum Actinomycetota; class Actinomycetes; order Streptomycetales; family Streptomycetaceae; genus Streptomyces; species Streptomyces olindensis. The sequence continues at coordinate 102,906 of JJOH01000006.1, read as the reverse complement.
CTGTTCACCGTGAGGCGGACGAGGTACATCAGGCGGGCGCGGCCCGGCCGGTCGGCCAGGTCGGCCCACTCCGCTCTCCACTCCTCCTGCCAGCGGTCGCGGGCGGCGGCGGGCAGCAGCTGGGTGCCGAGGGAGATGGCGCGGAGTCCGAGCGTGGTGAAGCGCGTGCGGCGGGGTGGGGTGTCCGGGCGCTGTGCGACAGCGGCTTCGGTGGACTGGGCAGCCGTGGCCTGCTCCCCCTGGTGTTCACGGATGGCCTGGATCAGCTCGCCCTTGCGCATGCGCGCGGTTCCCCGGATGCCGAGCCCCGCTGCCACCTGTTGGAGTTCCGCCAGCACCATCCCTTCGAGGCCCCTGCCACGGGCTCGTCGAGCGGACGCGGCCGGCGGAGGAGGGGTGGCCGGGCGGCCGGGCGTGGCAGTCCGACGGCGCGTGCGTGTGACGGCCCGCGGCTCCTCGCCCTGCACCTCGCGAATGAGGTCGATCAGCGTCTTCTTCCGCATCCGCGTGGCGTCCTTGATGCCCAGTCCCGCTGCGACCCGTTGCAGCTCGGCCAGGACCATGTCCTCCAGGTCCGTGCCACGGCGGCGCCGGGAGCCGGCGGGTCGGGCGGACGCGGGATACTCGTGCCGGTGCTCGTACTCAGGCATCTGACGGCTTCAGCTCCCCAACCCGTCGGGCGCGGGGCGGAGTCGAGCGGACGCGGCACCGCCCTGGTAGGCGGCGGCCAGTGCCAGGCGGGCGGATTCCGCTCCGTTGGTGGTGAAGCGGTAGTAACGGCGGCGCGGGCGGGGCGGGTCGGTCTTCTCGATCGCGGCCTGGTCCTCCCAGAACGATTCGAGCCAGCCGGCCGCCTCGAGACGGGCGAGGATCGGGTGGATCGTGCCGGTGGGCAGGCCTGCGGCGTTCGAGAGCTCCAGGCCGTAGCGCGCCTTGGCCGGGGTCTCCAGGAGGGTCCGCAGGACCACCTGTGTCTGCAGGGTCATGCGCGGCGTTCTAGCCATGCCAAAACTCTAGTATGGGACTGACCTGCAAACAACCTCCTTAGCGGGCGCGGTGCGGGCGTCATTACCCGTGACGTAATCGACGTCCCCTGCGGCCCCCGGCAAGCTGGCCCCATGACGACAACCACCAGCACGTCAGAGGCCACCCGCGCGACCGTCCAGAAGTTCCTCCAGCTGCGTCTCGCCGGTGACACCGCGGGACTCACCGCGCTCTTCGCCGACGAGGTCGATTGGATGCTGGCCGACAATCCGGGGGTGCCCTGGATCCGGCCGCGCTCCACCGCCGCCGAATGTGCCGCCCAGGCCGAGGAGTTGGCCCGGTACACCGTGCCCAAGGAGGCGCGGGCTTCCGTCGACGCCTTCCTCGTGGACGGTGCCGACGCCGTTCTGACGGGGCACGTCTCGGGGACCGTCCGGGCGACGGGCAAGTCCTTCTCGGGGCCGTTCGCCCTGCGGCTCACCGTGGAGAACGGGCGGATCACCCGGCACCACCTGTACGAGAACAGCGTGTCGATCGCCGCGGCTTGCACGCCTTGAGGCGTTGTGCCCGCGCACCTCGACCCGTTGATGCCTAGTCCGCGCTGCGGCCCCGGCTCAGCGCCCGGGCGCAGGCGCCGATGATCGTGGCGTTGACCAGCGCGCCGAGTACGACGGCGGTGATGAGCATCGCCCCGTGGTCCGGGAGGACGAGCAGGACCAGGCTGGCCGGGGCCGTGGCGAGGAGCGGGATGACGCCCGCCATCGACTCGTCCGAGCTGTCCGTCAAGGTCACCGTCACCGCCCACCCGAGCAGGATCGCGCAGGCGGCGAGGTAGACGAGGGCGGCGGGGTGCCGCAGGGCGTGGCGCAGGCGGTGGGCCGCCTCGCGGGGAAGCGAGCGGCCGGAAGCCGGGGTCGTCATGGGGGACTCCTCGGTCGGGGCGGTCAGAGGTGGGGGCCGGGCGGGTTGGGGCGGGCCAGGCCGAGGTCGTAGGCGAGGATCGTCGCCTGGACGCGGTCGCGCAGGCCGAGTTTGCGCAGGAGCGCGTTCACGTGGGACTTGACCGTGCCCACGGTGATGCCCAGCGACTCGGCGATCTCCGCGTTGTTGAGGCCCGCGGCGAGCAGGCCCAGTACGTTCCGCTGGCTGGTGGTGAGGCTGTCGAGTTGGCGAGGGCCGCCGGTGGTCCGGCGTTCCGGGGCGGACGCGTAGTGGGAGATCAGGCGGCGGGTCGCCGAGGGGGCCAGGACCGATTCGCCCGTCGCCACGACCCTGATGCCGTGCAGGAGTTCGGAGGCGTGAACGTCCTTCAGGAGGAAGCCGGAGGCGCCGGCGCGCAGGGCGTCGAAGACGTAGGCGTCCAGGTCGAAGGTGGTCAGGACGAGGACCCGGGGCGCGTTCTCCCGGCCCGTGATGATGCGGGTGGCGGCGATGCCGTCCAGGTCCGGCATGCGTACGTCCATGACGACGACGTCGGGCGACAGTTCGTCGGCGAGGCGTACGGCTGCCGCACCGTCGGCGGCTTCGCCCACGACCGTCATGTCGTCCTCGGCGTCGATCACGGCCGCGAACCCCGCCCGGACGATGCCCTGGTCGTCGACGACCAGCACCTTGAGACTCATCGCTCGGTTCCCTCTTCTCCGGGCAGGGGCAGCCGGAGGCGGAGCGTGCCGTCCCGGCCCGTGGTCAGGGTGCCGCCGAGGGCCTCGATCCGGGTCGCCAGGCGCTCGCGCAGGGCGGGTCCGGCTGCCTCGGGGACCCCGGTGGCCGTGAGGGTCAACGTATCGCCGTCCGTGTCGAGTTCGAGCAGGGCCGGTTCCTGGCCGCCTGCCGCCAGTACGGTCTCGGCGGCGTGGTAGGCGGCCAGGTCCACGGCCGTGGGCAGGCGGTCGGGGACCCGGTCCGTCCGTCGTATCTCCACGTCCCTGCCGGTGGCCCGGCACTGGTGGGCCAGCAGGTCGAGGGCCTGGAGGGTGGGTTGCGGCCGGAGGCCGGGCGGTGTCGCCTCGCCCTCGGTGACCGTGTCCAGCAGGGCGCGCATCGCCGCCAGTGCCTCGCGGGCCCGTTCCGCCGTCGTGTCGAGGCGGCCGGCCTCCGCAGCGGCGACCATGTCGGCGGTGCGGGCCAGGACGGTGGTCTCCAGGCCGGTGGCGATACGGCGGCGCTCCGCCCAGGCCTCCCGGACTGCCTCCTCGGTCCAGGCGGCCAGGCGTTCCTCGCGCGTGTCCCGGTCGGCCCGGTCGCGGCGGCCGCGCCTGGTCCCGTACCAGCGGGCCGTGCCGATCGCCAGGGCCGCTCCGGCTGCCGCGCACAGCGCGACCGCCCAGACGGGGAACGCCGTACCCCGGTCCAGGACGGCGGCGGTCGCGGCGGTCGCGTGCGCCAGCGCTGCCGCGACCTGCCACGCGGGCCGCCCGATCTGCCTTGTGGGCCGCCCGATCTGCCTCGTGGACCGCCCGAACCCGATCCGCCACGCGGGCCGCCCGACCTGCCACGCGGGCCGCCCGGGATGTCCGCGCGACTGGCCCCCTGCGCCGCGCGCACCCGGCCACCCCGCCGTGGCCGCCGCCACCGCCCCACCCGTGGGCAGCACGCTCAGCAGGGGCGGCAGCAGCACCGGGCCGCCGTACTCGCCCAGGGACATCGCCGGTGGCCAGAGCAGGGCCAGGCCGAGGAGGGTCGCGAAGGCCGTCCGGGGTGCCCGTCGCAGCCACAGCAGGGCGATGCCCTGGGCCGCGGCCAGCAGGGCGAAGAGGACGCCCGCGGAGACCTGCGGTCCGCTCGACGCGCTCTCCGCGCGGATGACCAGGGCCGGCAGCAATGGCTGGAGGAACAGGCCGAGGGCGGCCGTCAGCTGGGCCGCGCGGTAACCGCGCGGCACGGTCCGTTCCACGGGGGCGGCGGTCCGGCCGGGCAGGGTCGCGCGTACCTCCCAGCCGCCGTCCGCCGTCGGGCCGCTGGTGAGGGTGCCGCCCGCCTCGCGGGCCCGGGACCGCAGGAAGCCCTGGCCCCGGCCCGAGCCGAGACCGGATCCGTGCGACGGCGTGCCGGCGGGTGGGGCCGCGCTGGTGATCACGACGTCCGTGCGGGTGTCGCCGTACCGGCACAGGACGGTGGTGTGCGCACCGGGCGCGTGCCGGGTCACGTTGGTCAGGGCCTCGCGGACGATGCCGTACGCGGCGTCCGCGACGGTGCCGTCGGGGAGGGCGTCGATCTCGCAGTCCACCCGCTGGTCGAGCCGGCGGAACCCGGCGACCAGGGCCCGCAACCGATCCTGGGGCGACGGCAGTTCCTCCCGCGACGGCGCCGGTGCCCGGACCGCTCCGAGGGCCCGGGTGACCTCACGGCCGGTGTCCCTCGCGAACTCCAGGGCCTCGGCGGCCAGTTCGGGGCGACGGTCGCGCAGCCCGAGGGCCGCCCCGGCCGTGACGACGACGGCGGTCAGGTGGTGGGCGCTGACGTCGTGCAGCTCCCGTTCCATACGGCGCCGCTCGGCCTCCGGGAGCCGGTGGCGTTCGGCCTCGGCCCGCCGCAGCAGGTGCTCGGCGGCCCGCCGGGCGCGACGGGCACGCCGTACCAGCAGGCCGGAGCCGCACGCGGCGGCGTACAGCAGGGCGGTCAGGGCGAGGTCGAGGCCGTCCGGGGCGCTCAGTCCGTGCAGGGTGATGCCGTGCAGTGACTGCCAGGCGGCGAGCGTCACGACGCACAGCACGGCGGTGAACGTGTCGCGTTCCGCCGCGGCGGTGAACAGGGCCAGGGCAACGCCCGCGGTGCCGAGGACCGCCACCGCGCCCGTGGGCAGCGGGCCGGCGCCCAGAGCGCAGGCGGCGGTGACCACGGCGAGGGCGGTCACCGGGCGGGTCCGGCGCAGGGCGAGAGCGGCCGTCACCACTCCGCCGACCAGGGCCGCCACGAGCAGCGCGGACGCGGGCGGTACGGTTCCGCGCGCCAGTGCCGCGCCGGGCCATGCGGCGGCCTGGGCGCAGAGCAGCGCGACCGGGAGAAGTCGGTCGTCGGTTCGATTCATGAGGTGACCAGGCTAGGACCGCGGACCGGCGGTCCCCCTCCGGCTGAGGGCGGATCCGGGTCTCTTACCTGGGTTACAGACCCCGCGGATACGACCCTTCCGGAGCCCGATGGCCGTGCGGGGCGGCGTCCCTAGGCTCGATCACATCGACCTCCCGCATCGGGAGACGTCGCGTTCACCCACCGATTTCCGGAGGATCTCCCATGTCCCAGCGCGTTCTCGTGTCCTCGCTCGTCGGCGTCGCCGTCATCGGGGGGATCGCCGCGGGCGGTATCGCCGTGGCCTCCGCCTCCGGCACCACCGAGCCGGCCCTGCAGAACGGTTCGGCCCGCTTCACCGGCACCGGCACCAGCACCGGCACGCTCACCTTCACCGCGGACGTGACGGACGACTCGGGCGTCCGCAGCCTCAAGGTCCTGGCCTGGCCCGCGCGTTCGAAGCTCGATCCGACCGAGGCCGAGCTGCGGTCCGCCGAGCGCGCCACGTGCGAGAGCACCGGCGAGGGCACGTCCCGCTGCACGTACACCGTGCGGGCTTCGCAGGAAGAGGCGGCGGAGCTGGGCACCGGCACCTGGTACGTCTCCGCGCTGGCCACCGCCGAGGACGGCGGCACGGCCTTCGTGCCCCGCGCCGCCACCTTCGAGGTCAACCGCTGACGACCCGCCAGAACTGCCGCTTGTCCTCGTCCCGTACGACCACGCCCAGCCGCAGCAGTTCCCCGCGCAGCTCCCGGGCCTCCTCGGCGCCGTCCCCGTCCTTCCGGGCCTTCGCACGGGCCCGCAGCAGGGCGTCCGCGCCCGGGGGAAGACCGGGGGTGCCGGGGACCCAGCGGCGGAACTCGGCGCGGTACGGGTCCTCCCGCGCCCAGGTGTGGCCGTGCTCGGTGAGGGCGTCCGCGAGGCGGCGCCAGGGCAGGCCGCAGTGCTCCCGGGCCAGTTCCATGCCGCTCGGGGCCAGCACGACGAGGTGCTTGCCGTCCCGGAACAGCACGGAGATCTCCTCACGGGCGAACTCCTGGGAGCCGTCCCTGATCGTCAGGGTCACGTGGGCGTCGGCGACACGGACCGACAGCGAGTCGTGCACCGCCGAGAGGCCGAGCAGCCGTTGGTCTACCGGCCCGCGACTTTGGTCGCCGCCCCGTCCGCGCGCCGGTTCCAGGGGCGTCCGCCGTCCCGGCTCAGGGATGCATCCGCGCCCCCTTCACCACCTTGTCCACCGCGTTCTTCGGGCCGTAGACGGCAAGCCCCACCAGATCCAGTTCCGCCGTCGGCACCGCGCGTACGGCCGCGCGGTTGTCGCGGTCGTTGCCCGTCGCGAAGAGGTCGGACGTGAAGACGGAGCGGGGCAGGGAGCGGGAAAGGGCGCGGGTGTGGGCCGTGGTGAGGGTTTCCTTCGTGGCCTCGAAGACCAGGACCGGCTGGCGGAACATCGGCAGGTAGGGCACGCCGTCCGCGTCCTCGTACGGTTCGCCGATCACCTCGGGGATCTGTGTTCCCAAGCCGCTGACCAGGAACGACGTGACGTTGAGGCGCTGCCAGGGCTCCAGGTCCACGCGCAGCAGGACGGCGATCTTCGTGTCGAAGCGGATCGGTTCGGTGTTCATGGTCCGAGCGTGCCCGGCGGCGGTCGACGGGGTCTTGTACGTTCTTTGCATGGCCTCACAGCCCGCCCGCACGTCCCCGGACCGGCAGCGGATCGTCTCCGCCTGGCGGCCGGCCGTGCCGGGCGTCGTCGAGGTCTTCCACGCGCGGTTCACCGAGTACGCGTATCCGATGCACGTCCACGAGGCCTGGACGCTGCTGATCGTGGACACCGGCGCCGTACGGTACGACCTCGACCGGCACGAGCACGGCACCCCGCACGACACGGTGTCGCTGCTGCCGCCGCACGTGCCGCACAACGGCTCCCCCGTCACCCCGGAGGGCTTCCGCAAGCGGGTGCTGTACCTCGACGGGACCCACCTCGGGGACGAGCTGATCGGGGCCGCCGTCGACCGTCCCGACCTGCGTGATCCGCTGCTGCGGCGGCGCGTCGGACAGCTGCACGGCGCGCTGCTGCGGCCGGGTGAGGAGCTGGAGGCCGAGAGCAGACTGACGTTCGTCGGGGAGCGGTTGCGCGGGCATCTGCGCGGCGAGAGCGACCAGGCCCGCCCCGCGGACCCGGTCCTCGCCCGCCGGCTGCGCGAACTGCTGGACGAGCGGGTCGTCGAGGGCATCGGGCTGACGGAGGCCGCCGGGCTGGTGGGCGCCCACCCGGCCCATCTGGTACGGGCGTTCAGCACCGCGTACGGCATCGCCCCGCACCAGTACCTGACGTCCCTGCGGGTGGGCCGCGCCCGGCGGCTGCTCCTGGAGGGGCGGTCGCCGAGTGACGTGGCGGTGGCGACCGGGTTCTACGACCAGTCGCACCTCACCCGGCACTTCCGCAGGCTGGTGGGGGTGCCGCCCGGGCGTTACCGCGCGGGGTGAGTCAGCGCTCGGGGCGCTGCGTGAGGTGGGCGAACGCGTCCAGGTTCCGGGTCGACTCGCCCCGGGACACCCGCCACTCGTACTCCTTGCGGATCGCCGAGGCGAAGCCCAGCTCCAGCAGGGTGTTGAAGCTGCCGTCGGAGGCCTCCAGGACCTGGCCGAGCAGGCGGTCCAGTTCGTCGGCGGTGACGGCGGACAGGGACAGGCGGCCGGTGACGTAGACGTCGCCGTGCTGATCGACGGCGTAACTCACGCCGTACAGCTTGAGGTTGCGCTCCAGGAGCCAGCGGTGGACGCCCTGCTCGTTCTCGTCGGGGTGGCGGATGACGAAGGCGTTCAGGGACAGGGAGTGGCGGCCGACGATCAGGGAGAGCGTCGTCTTCAGTTTGCGGGTGCCGGGGAGTTGCGCGACGTAGGTGCCGGGCTCGGGGCTCTCCCACTCCAGGTCGGCGTCCGTCAGGACGGCCTCGACGGTCTGTGCTGCCGCTTTCTGTGCGTCACCCATGGTGCGAGCGTACGCGACGGCGGTGTGCCTGCAGCGCGGCCGTGTAGACGTCCGCCGTGGCGGCGGCCGCGGTGTCCCAGCCGAAGGACTGGGCGTGCCGGGCGGCCTGCGCGCCCATCCGCGGCGACAGGTGCGGGTCGTCGGCGAAGTCGCGCAGCACGCGCGCGTAGTCGGCCGGATCGTGGCCGCGCACCAGGAAGCCGGTGTGCCCGTCGCGCACGGCGACCGGCAGGCCGCCGACCGACGCGGCGAGCACCGGGGTGCCGGCCGCCTGGGCCTCTATGGCGACCAGGCCGAAGGACTCGCTGTAGGAGGGCATGACCAGCACGGAGGCGGCCCGGAACCACTCCGCGAGCTGCTCCTGGCCGACCGGCGGATGGAACCGTACGACGTCCGCGATGCCGAGGCGGGCGGCGAGCTTCTGCAGGCCCTCGGGCTTGGCGAGGCCGCTGCCGCTGGGGCCGCCGACGACCGGCACGAGGATGCGCGAGCGCAGCTCCGGGCGCTCGTCGAGGAGGACGGCGACGGCGCGCAGCAGCACGTCGGGGGCCTTCAGGGGCTGGATGCGGCCGGCGAAGAGCGGGATCAGCGCGTCCCTCGGCAGGCCGAGGCGGGCCCGGGCGGCGGCGCGGCCGTCGGCGGGCGAGAAGCGGCTCAGGTTCACACCCGGGTGGACGACGGCGACCTTGTCGGTGTCGGCCGCGTAGTGCCGGACGAGTTCGTCGGCCTCCTCGGTGGTGTTGGCGATGAGCCGGTCGGCGGCGTCGACGATCTGGGTCTCGCCGATGACCCGGGCGGCCGGTTCCGGGGTGTCGCCGTCGGCCAGGTTGGCGTTCTTGACCTTGGCCATGGTGTGCATGGCGTGCACCAGGGGGACGCCCCAGCGCTGGGCGGCGAGCCAGCCGACGTGGCCGGAGAGCCAGTAGTGGGAGTGGACCAGGTCGTAGTGGCCGGGGCGGTGGCCGGCCCAGGCCTGCATCACGCCGTGCGTGAAGGCGCACAGCTGGGCGGGGAGGTCCTCCTTGGCGAGGCCCTCGTAGGGGCCGGCGTCGACGTGCCGGACGAGGACGCCCGGGGCCAGCTCGACGGTCGGCGGGAGGGACGCCGAGGTGGCGCGCGTGAAGATCTCGACCTCGATGTTGATCGCGGCGAGGCGCTGCGCGAGTTCCACGATGTAGACGTTCATGCCGCCGGCGTCGCCGGTGCCCGGCTGGTGGAGCGGGGAGGTGTGCACGGAGAGCATGGCCACCCGGCGGGGCCTGCGGTGCAGCCGGAGGCGCGCGGGCGAGGACGCGGAGCGCCGCCCGAGCCTGCCGATGTACTGGCTCACGTGGCGTTCCTCCTTGGCTGCGGGCATACCGGACGGAGGCGCGGGTGCCCTCCAAGCCGGTGCAACACCGGAGGAAGGGGTTCCCATTCCTGCGAGGTGCCCGGCGGGGCCGTTTTTGCCGAGCCATTACCGAGGATCGCTCAACCGTTCGAGGCTGGAGTGCGTCGCCTGGGTGGGAGGGGGGCGGGAGCCCACCGAGGCCGCGCCGGGGACCGGCCGGAGGCCGCATACCCTCTTTGGCATGACAGCCCGCGCAGCGTCCCGCCCGCTGGGAACGGTGACGCGCGGGACGACGAACCCCAACCGCCTGCGCCGCATGGACCGCTGGATCGCGGCCACGCACGGCGCGGAGCTGCGCCGCGCCGCCGACCCCGTGGCGGTCGACCTCGGCTACGGCGCCGCCCCGTGGACGGCCGTCGAGCTGCTGCACCGCCTGCGGACGGTCGCGCCACGCGCGCGTGTCGTGGGCATCGAGATCGAGCCGGCCCGGGTCGCGGCGGCGCTGCCGTACGAGCGGGCGGGGCTCGCCTTCCGGCACGGCGGCTTCGAGATCCCCATCCCGCAGCGGCCCCTGCTCGTCCGCGCGGCGAACGTGCTGCGGCAGTACGAGGAGGGCGAGGTCGCCGCCGTGTGGCGGCGCCTGTGCGCGCGGCTCGCGCCGGCCGACCCGGTACGCGGTTCGCGCGGCGGGCTGCTGGTCGAGGGGACCTGTGACGAGATCGGCCGCCGGCACGTGTGGGTCGCGCTCGGACCGGAAGGGCCCCGCACGGTCACCTTCGCGACCCGCCTCGGCTCCCTGGAACGCCCCTCGGACCTGGCGGAACGCCTGCCGAAGGCACTCATCCACCGCAACGTCCCGGGCGAGCCGGTGCACGCCTTCCTGCGCGACTTCGACCGCGCCTGGGCCGCCGCCGCGCCCTACGCCTCCTACGGCGCCCGCCAGCGCTGGATCCGAGCGGTACGGGACCTCACGGCCGACTGGCCGGTGGCGGACGGGCCGGTGCGCTGGCGGCAGGGCGAAGTGACGGTTCACTGGGAGGCGTTGGCACCGCGGTCCTGAACCCCGGGCCGCAGGCCCCGCCGGGCGGCCCGAGCGACCCGGCGGAACCCGCGGGGAACGATCTCTTTGAGTCGTTCGTCACACACGCGGGGGGATCATCATGCCGGAGGCATACCAGGGAGGGGGCGGCGGGAAGCACTACCTCTGTCGCTTTGGCCGCCGACATGGCAGCATCCCCAGGCGAACCGGAAGTTACTGACGGTTAATCAGTTTGGGGGATGGTTTATGCGCAGGGGCAAGCGTGGCCTGTTCGCGACGGCCGTGACCGTGGTCTGCGCGGTCACCGTGCTGGCGGCACCGGGCACGGCGTTCGCGAGTCCCAGCCCCTCCCCCACCCCGAGCACCGGCCCGACGCTCGCCCCCGGCAAGGACCTCGAAGCCGTCCGCGAGAAGCTCGACAAGCTCTACCGCGCCGCGGCCCGCGCCACCGACGAGTACAACGCCGCCGAGGAGAAGGCGGACAAGCAGTCCGACGAGATCGTGAAACTGGCCAAGAAGATCGTCAAGGGCCAGGAGAGGCTGGAGCAGCTCAAGGAGCGCGCGGGCGCCGCGGCCGCCGCCCAGTACCGCGGCGGCGGACTCCCGCCCGAGGCCCATCTGATGCTCAGCGACGACCCGCAGGAGTTCCTCGACGGCGCGGGCCGGGTCCGCGAGGGCCAGCACGCCACCAAGGGCCTGATCGGCGAACTGACCCGCACCCAGGAGGACTTGGAGCAGTACGCCGAGGACGCCTCCGCGCAGTGGAAGAAGCTGGAGGCGGGCCGCAAGGCCAAGGCCGTCGCCCAGAAGAAGATCGAGAAGCAGATCGCGCAGGCGGAGAAGCTGGAATCCGAGCTGCGGAAGGAGGAGCAGGAGCGCCTCGCCGAGCTGGAGAAGGAGGCCGCGGACAAGGCGCAGACCGCCTGGCTCGACTCCGGCATCCTCCAGGACATCAGCGGAAAGGCCTCCGAGCAGGGCAAGAAGGCCGTCGCGTACGCCACGGCCCAGATCGGCAAGCCCTACCGGTGGGGCGCCGAGGGCCCGAAGAGCTACGACTGCTCCGGGCTGACCTCACAGGCCTGGATATCCGCCGGCCGCGGCATCCCGCGCACCTCGCAGGAGCAGTGGAAGCAGCTGCGCCACATCGACGTCCAGGACATGCGGCCAGGCGACCTCATCATCTACTTCGACGACGCCAGCCATGTCGCGATGTACGTCGGCGACGGCGCGATCGTGCACGCGCCCCGGCCCGGGCGGGACGTGACCCTCGCGGGGGCGGGATCCATGCCGATCCTCGGAGTGGTACGGCCCGACGCGGGCTGAACGCCCGAGCGCACACCGGATATCGGACACCGGAGACCCTCGGTGACCTGGCCCACGTGACCCACTCCACCCCGAACCACCCGCCAAACGCCGCGCCGACGTGACGTTCGTCATCCCCGCGGCATCTCCGGGCTGTCCAACTGCGGTGCATATCGCGGCATATGACACTGGCCGGTGGCGCAGCGGCGTGGCTCACACCATTCCAATGCGCCGCCGACACCCGCTATGGTCCCCGTCGGTGGGTCGAGGTCCCTCGCCCCCGCCATGCCCTCGGGGGGAGGGAAGGAACCCAAGACGATGCCCGTACCCATACCGCGGCAGAGAGCCATCCCGGCCGTGGAGAGTGGTCAGGCGCAGGCCGCGTCCCCGTGCGGCGGCTCCGCCGAGGACTCCGTCACGGACGACTCGGCGCAGGCCCCGCGCACGCCGGACACCGGCGGAGACACCACGGACAAGGCCGGAAACACCACGGACAAGGTGGAGAACCACACCGCCCACACCAATCTCACCCTGCTGCTGATCGAGGACGACCCGGCCGGTTCGCCGATCGTGCCGGACATGCTCGACCAGGCGGGCAAGCCGATCCGCGTCCGCACGGCCCGCAACCTCACCGAGGCCGAGCGGCTGCTGACCGACGACGTGCACTGCATCCTGCTGGACCTGGCGCTGCCCGCGCCCGGCCGCAGCGACTCCGACGACGAGCTCGCCGTGCTCAAGCACGTGCTGGAGCTCGCGCCCCGGCACGCCGTCCTCGCGCTGACCGCCTCGGGCGACGCCGAGCGTGGCGCGGAGGCCGTGCGCGTGGGCGCCCAGGACTACCTCTTCCGCGACGAGCTGGACGGCCGGCTGCTGAGCCGCGCGATCCGCTACGCGGTGGAGCGCAAGCGCTCCGAGTCGGCCGAGCGCCGGCTCGCCGAGGGCCGGCTGCGTGCCCAGGAGAACCGCCGCCTGGAGCGCGGTCTGCTGCCGACGCCGCTGCTGGAGGGTTCCCCGCTGCGGTTCGCCGCCCGCTACCGCCCGGGCCGCTCGCGCGCCCTGCTCGGCGGTGACTTCTACGACGTCGTACGCACCCCGGACGGCACCGTGCACGCCATGATCGGCGATGTCTGCGGCCACGGCCCGGACGAGGCCGCGCTCGGCGTGGAGCTGCGGATCGCGTGGCGCGCGCTGACCCTGGCGGGCCTGTGCGGCGACCAGTTGCTGGGCACGCTCCAGCAGGTGCTGGAGCACGAGCGGGCCGACGACGAGATCTTCGCGACCCTGTGCACGGTGGACATCGCGCCGGACGGTCGCCGGGCGGGCCTGTGCCTGGCGGGCCATCCCTCGCCGCTGCTCGCCAGCCCGGGCCGGCCGGCCCGCCTGCTGCCCTACGACAACAACGGACCGGCCCTCGGGCTGCTGCCCGGGGCCCGCTGGCCGCGGATGCAGGTGGAGCTGGGCGCCGAGTGGAGCCTGATGCTCTACACCGACGGCCTGATCGAGGGCCGGGTCGGCGAGGGCCGGGAGCGGCTCGGGCAGGACGGCATGACGGAGATGGTCCGCCGCCAGTTCGCCGAGGGCCTGCGGGGCGAGCAGCTGCTGCGGGCGGCGGTGAACGAGGTCCGCGACCTCAACGGCGGCGAGCTGACGGACGACGTGGCGGTACTGCTGCTGGACCGGGTGCCGTAGCCCCGGGCTCCTGGCTGCTGGCTGCTGGCTGCTGGCTGCTGAGGGAGGCTCGGCTGCCGGGGGAGGCCTCGGAGCTGCCGAGGGCCTTTACCGGCCGCCGTTCCACGGGCCGTACGGGCCGTCGCTGCTGGAGCCGCGGCTGCTGCGGCCGCCGCCCGGGAGCGCCCGGATCGCGGGCCGGACGTCGACCATGTACACGATCGTCGCGATCAGGCCGATGATCGGCAGGAACGACAGGATCGGGAAGAGCAGGTTCACCACGAAGGCGAGCCCGAGGATGATCAGCCAGAACGGCTTGGTCTTCTTGTCCGCCGCGCGGTAGGCGTCCTCCCGGCGCACGGCCGCGTCGATCAACGCGAAGCCGCTGAAAACGATCAGGGCCATGCTCAGAAGCCACATCAACCCTGCGAAGCCCTGCATCAGCACAACGTCCACCACCTGACTCGGCTCGTCCCTACGCGGTCACCGTACCCGTACAACGGGCCGGGCACCCCCAGGGTGCCCGGCCCGCGTCGGCTCGCGTTCCTACTTTGCCGGCGGCGTCGTCTTCTTCGCCGTGGCGGTCTTGCGCGCCGGGGCCTTCTTGGCCGGGGCCTTCTTCGCGGGGGCGGCCTTGGCCTCGGCGGGCTTCGCCGGCTCCTCCTTGACTGCGACCGGCTCGGGCTTCGGCTCGACGGCCACGGCCAGTTCCTCGACGCTCTCGGCGACGTCCTCGATGCCCTCGGCGGCCTCGCCGCGCCAGGTCCGCACGGCCTGCTCGCCGTGCTCGGCGACCTTCTCGTAGGTCTCGCGGGCCTTGACGGCGTACTCGGCGGCCACGCCGACGCTGCGCAGCGCGAAGTCCTGGGCGGTCTCGCCGACCTTCTTCAGGTCCGCGTCGATCGTGCTGCCGAGCTTCTTGATGTCGACGTCGATGGAGCCGATGAACTCCGTGACCTTGTGCTGGAGGGTCTGCTGCGTCTCCTTGACGCGGGCGGAGGCCTCCTTGGCCCGGGCGGACGCCTTCTCCTGGACGGCCTTCGGGTCGGTGTTGCGTACGGCGTCGATCCGCGCGGGGGCCTCGGAGCGCAGCTGCTCCACCAGGGCCGGCACCTTCTTGGCCTGCTGAAGGGCGAGGTCGGCGGTGCCTGCGGCGAAGTAGAGCGGGGTCGGGTCGCTGAAGGTCTTGCGCAGGTCGTCGGTGATGGCCATGGTGATGGTCCTCCCGGATTCTGTCTCGCTTGAGGGTTCGGCTGAGGGTTGTGTGATCCGCAGTCGGCGGCCGGTGCCCTGGTCCGGCTCAGCCGGCCGTCTGCTGCGGATCGGTGTCGCTGCCGCCGGTGCCCTTGCGGGTGCGGCGGGTGGTGGACGTGCCGCCGTCGTCGCCGCGAGGGCGGCGGGTGGCGGGCGTGCCTCCGGTGGCCTTGCGGGTGCGGCGGGCGGTGGGCGTGCCGCCGTCGTTCCCGCCGGTACGGCGTTCGGCGGGCGGTTCGCCGTCGGCCGTGCGGGTCCGTCGTATCCCGGTGCCGCCGTCCGGGGCGGGTCCGTCCGCGTCCGCCGCGTCGTCGCCGACGACGATGCCGACGACGGCGGAGCCGCCCGAGCCGCCGGCGAGGTCGCCGTCGCCGTCGGTCCCGAACCCGTTCTCCTTGCGGAAGGACTCGTAGATCTGCAGCAGCACCTGCTTCTGCCGCTCGTGCAGCGTCGGGTCGGCGAGGATGACGGCGCGCGTCTCCACCTCGTCCCGGTCGCGCTCGGCGTCGAGGATGCCGGCCCGGACGTACAGCGTCTCGGCGGAGATCCGCAGGGCCTTGGCGACCTGCTGCAACACCTCCGCGCTCGGCTTGCGCAGCCCGCGCTCGATCTGGCTCAGATACGGATTGGACACCCCGGCGGCGTCGGCGAGCTGCCGCAGCGACAGCTGCGCGTTGCGCCGCTGCTCGCGCAGGTAGTCACCGAGATTGCCGACGTTGAGCGATGCCATGCCTCCACAGTGCCCCACCCCGCTAACTATTGCAAGCACCCGCTTGCAAGAGTGCGCCACGCCACGTGCCAGGGTGGGCGACGTGGATGAATGGGTGGAGCGGGTCGACGGTCGAGATCGCCTGCTGGGGGTGGTCAGCCGTCGGGAGGCCATCCGGGAGGGTTGGCTGCACCGGGTCGCCGTGACGGTGTGTCGTGATGAGCGTGGGCGCATCCTCGTCCACCGGCGCTCGGAGCAGGCATCGCGCTTCCCCGGGCTCCATGAGGTCGAGGTCGGTGGCGCCGCAAGGGTCGGCGAGTCCTATGAACAGGCCGCCGCGCGGGAGCTGGCCGAAGAGCTGGGCATTCGCGCGCTGCCGCGCCTGCTGTTCGCGTTCATCAACCGCGGCGGCTTGAGCCCTCACTGGCTCGGCGTGCACGAAGCCGTGGTGCCGGACGCCATGGTCCCCGATCCCGATGAGGTCGCCTGGCACGGTTGGCTGACCGAGCCGGAGCTCGACTCGGCCCTGCTGGAGTGGCGCTTCACCCCTGACAGTCATGAAGCCCTCAGCCGGTAGATGTTCGCCGCCGATGCCACCGGCCTGACGCTCGTCGTCAGTCGAGGCCTTCGATGATGCGGAAGTCGCGCTCGAAGCCGTCGGGGAGTTCGGCCAGCGCCTTCTGGTAGGCCGCACTCTCGTATGCGGCGACCGCCTGTTCGAAGCTGTCGAACTCGATCAGGACAACGCGCTCGGCGATTCCGGCTTCGTGTGCGACGACCCGGCTGCCGATGCCGGCGAGCAGCCGCCCGCCTGCGGCCTTGACGGCCAGACCGGCCAGTTCGTTGTAGACATCAAACCCCTCGGGGTCTGTGATGGTGGGGTAGACGCTGACCCAGTAGCCCTTGGCCACGGTTCCTCCTGTGTTTGGAATTGATCACCAGAAACGCACTCGGTGAGACGGTGTCGACGCCCCGACCGAGATGAGGTCGACGCCCGTCCCGGCGATGGCGAGAACTGTGTCCAGACGGGTGGGCCCGAGGCCTCCAGCAGGATCCGGGAAGCGTCGGCCCGCCCGGCCCGGAGCTTCACGACCTGCTCCATGTCGGCCACCGGCATGTTGTCGAGCATGATCCAGTGGGCTCCGACGTCGAGGGCCTCGACGGCCTGTGTGACGGTCTGCACCTCGACATCGCTCTCCACGGTCTGCCCGGCGCGCGCCATCCCGCGCCTGACCGCCTCGATCGCGGCGGTCACACAGCCCGCCGCGGCGATGTGGTTCTCCTTGAGCAGGACCATCGCCGCGAGATCGAGGCGGTGGTTGTGGCCGCCGCCGGCGGTGACCGCGTACTTGTCCAGGGCGCGCAGGCCCGGCGCCGTCTTGCGCGTGTCCAGAATGCGCGCCCTGGTCCCTGCCACAGCCTGGACGTAGCGGTCGGTCAGCGTCGCGATGCCGCACATGCGCTGCAGGAAGTTCAGCGCCGTACGCTCCCCGGTGATCAGGCTGCGCGCCGAACCGGATAAGTGCACCAGGACCTGGCCGTCGGCCAGTCGGGCGCCGTCGGCGACGGCCGGCTCGACCTTGACCTCGGGGTCGACCTGCGCGAAGACCTCGGCGACCACGGGGAGGCCGGCGGCGATGCCGCTGTGCCGGGTGCGGATCTCGGCCGTGGCCGCCAGGTCCTCGGGAACGCTCCACTCGGTGGTGATGTCCTTCCCTGACGCGTCCTCGGCCGGGGCGGCGGCGACGGCGGCCCGTGCTGCCGCCGAGGGAAACTCGGTCGTGGTCATCAGCCTCCCCGTTTCGATTTCCGAAGCGGTCACCGATGCTAGCGTGTCGGAATTCGAAGCATCAACCCTGGAGAGCCGGACATCCCGACATGGCAACACCCAGACCTGGCCGTCCTGTTCGCGGCTCGACCACCGGCCGCCCCCTCATGGCCGCACTCGATCTGTTCGGGCGGCGGTGGAGCCTGCGCATCCTGTGGGAGCTTCGCGCGGGTCCGCTGGGATTCCGCCCCTTGCAGAAGCGGTGCGACGACATGTCCTCCAGCGTGATGCGGCAGCGCCTGACCGAACTCCTGGATGCCCAGGTGATTCACCAACTACCGGACAGCCGCTACGAGCTCACCCCGCTGGGACATGAGGCGCGCCACGCCCTGGACCCCCTCGTCCGCTGGGCGGAACGCTGGGCGGCCACGATCGATCCGCAAGGGGCGGACCACACCGACGACCAGTCCGCCGGCCGCGTCTCACCTCCGGACACCGTGGGCGACGGGGCGCCGGAGAGGGGCTCCGCGGACTGACGCCCCACCTCGGAGTGGAGGCGGGGCGGGACCGCCGGGTCAGGTGATCGTGCGTTCGGCGACAGATGTCGCCCAGCGGAAGGCGGCACCGTGCTCCGACGCCCATTGCCGGAACGGTCTCGCCGCGGCACCGGTGACCCGGGGAACGGTGTCGCGCACCTTCAGCAACTCCTCATTGACGTCCCCGCCCATCAGGTCGAGGACGGCGTCCGCGGTCTCGTCGTCCATGAAGGAAGCCATCTGCCGGTGGGCTTCCTCCCGGCTGATCTCGATGCAGGCCACCTCCCGCCCCGACGCCGCAGCGATGGCCGCGACCTGCTGTCGGACCGTGATGCGCTCCGGCCCGGTCAGTGCGTACGTCTGCCCCTGGTGGCCCGGCTCGGTCAGCGCCGCACGGGCCACCGCCGCGATGTCCGCGGGGTGGATGGTGGGGAGACCGACGTCCGCGTACGGCGCTCGGACCACGCCCTCATCGCGGATCGACCGCGCCCACCACAGGGTGTTCGAGGCGAACTGCGTCGGCCGCAGGATGGTCCAGGCCATGCCGCTGTCCTGGAGCAACCGCTCCACGGCCAGGTTCTCGCCGGCCGCGGGCAGATGGGGATGGGTGTGCACCGTGATCGACGACACCAGCACCACATGCTCCACGCCTGCCTGCCGGGCAGCCGCCAGGACCTCCGCTTCCGCACCCCAACCCGACAGCAGGAACAGGGAGCGCGCTCCCTCCAGCGCGGCCTTCAGCGAATCCGCCCGCGCGAGATCGCCCTCGACGGCTTCGAACCCCTCAACGGCCTCGAACCCCTCAACGGCTTCGATCCGCCCAGCGAACGAGGCTCGTCCCGCATCACGCGTCAGGCCTCGCACCGGTGCGGCACCGGCCTCGTGCAACTCCCCCAGCAGAGCCCTTCCGATGTTCCCGGTCGCGCCGGTCACGAGGATCATCGTCATCTCTTCCTGTAGTCAGCCGGTGATCACGTCCACGACACGGCACGCTAGGACCTCAATCTCACTTGGGGTCAAGGAGTCGGTGATGGACGGGCAGGACACCGCCGAGCGGCTGCGGGCGATCGTGGCGGAGTTGTCGGAGCGGTTCTACGAGCGGGACGACGTCGTGCGGACGCTGGTGGTGACGCTGCTGGCCGGGCAGCACTCGCTGGTGCTCGGTCCGCCCGGGACCGCCAAGTCCGAGCTGGCCCGGGAGCTGACGGGCCGGATCGAGGGGGCGTCCTACTGGGAGATCCTGCTGTCGAAGTTCACCGCTCCGACGAGGATGTTCGGCCCCATCGACGTCGCCGCGCTGGCCCGGGGCGAGTACCGCCAGGTCTACGACGGCCGCGCCACCACCGCGCACGTCGCGTTCATCGACGAGATCTTCAAGTGCTCCACGGCCGCGTTGAACGAGACGCTGGGCTACCTCAACGAGCGGATCTACCACCCCGAGAACGGCGGCGAGCCGATCCGCTGCCCCCTGATCGGGGCCATCACGGCGAGCAACGAACTGCCCGCCGAGGAGGACGCCGCCGCGATCTACGACCGGCTGCTGGTACGGATCGAGGTCGGCTATCTGGAGGACCCCGCGAACTTCGCCGCGCTGGTCCGCTCCGCCGTCACCCGCCCGGCGGCCCGGAGCCGGACCACCGTCGACCTCGCCGCGCTGCGGCACGCCGTGGCCGAAGCCGTCCCGGCCGTGGACGTCCCCGACGCGATCGTGGACGCGGTGTGCACGCTGCGGGCCGCCCTGCGCCGCAGGGAACTCGTCGCCTCCGACCGGCGCTGGCGGCAGGCGGTCGGCCTGCTCCAGGCGTCCGCGTACCTCGACGGCCGCCTGGAGGTCGCGGAGGCCGACCTGTCCGTGCTGACGCACGTGCTGTGGAACTCCCCCGCGGAACGCCCCACCGTCGAACGCGAGGTGCTGCACCTGGTCAACCCCGACGCCAAGGAGGCGCTCGACCTGGCCGACACCATCGAGGAGCTGGAGGCCCAGCTCGACGCGATGGCCGGGCAGTCCCGCGAGGCGCTGAGCGAATGGGTCATCAAGAAGGCGCACCACCAGCTCGCCATGGCGGGCAAGCGGCTGGAGAAGCTCCGCGCCGAGGCGGCGGGCGCCGGCCGCTCCACCGCCGCCATCGACCGGGTCACCGGCCGCCAGCGCGCCGTCCGCGCCCGCGTCCTCACGGAGGCCCTCGGCATGGACGCGAGCATGGTTCAGGACCGGCTGTGACCACCGACGGAGTACCGAGCGGCGGACGAGACGGCCTCGACGAGCCGGACGGCCCGGGCGGGACGCGTCGGGGACGGGATGCGCTCAACGAGCCGACAAGCCCGGGCGGGACATGGCCGGGACAATTCGGACCCGACGAGCCGACGAGCCCGGGCAGAACACAGCCGGAACAGGACGGACCCGACGAGCCGACACGCCCAGGCAGAACACAGCCGGAACAGGACGGACCCGACGAGCCGACAAGCCCGGGCGGGGCGTGGCTCGGCCGGGTCGCCGCCGTCCCCGAGCCGTACTCCGCGGTCGTGGTCGCGGACCGGTTCGACCGGATCACCTGGCGCGACACCTACGCGCAGTCGGCCGGACTGCGCGAGCTGGCCGGGGAGCTGGGCGAGCGCTGCCCGCACGCCACGGAGTTGCTCACCGACGTGTTCCTGGCCGCCTACAAGACCCGGCCCCGGCTGCGCGAGCCCGGCGAGATGGACCCCGCCCGGCTCGTCGACCACCGGATCGTCACGTCCCTGGTGGAGTCACCGCGCTTCGCCGAACTGCACCGTGAGACGGCCGGCGACCCGTACGCCGCCGCCCTTGCCGTGCTCGCCCTGTCCGGTGCCCTGCGCGGCCTGCTGGACCGTGCCCGCCAGGCCCGGGAGCAGGCCGGGCGGGCGCACGAGGCCCGGCGGGACGCCGACGCCGCGGCGACCGCCGTGAGCGAGGCGCTGCGGCAGGCCGCCGACGAGGCCGACGAGGACGGCACCGTGCCACCCCCGGCCACCGACGCCGTACGGCAGGCGGTCCGGGCCGCCGAGGCCGCCGAAGCCCGGGCGCGGCAGGCGCACCAGGACGCCGAACAGGCCCTGGCGACAGCGGCCCCCGGCATCCGCGCCGCCGTGCGGACGGCGGCGGCGAAGGCCGCGGAGGCCGTCCGGGGCGAGACCGCGCTGATGCGGGCCTGGGGCGTCGGGTCCGGCGAGCTGGAGCGGATGCCGTTCGACGAGCGCGCCCGGCTGGCCGAGCGGCTGCGCACCGGCCGGCTCGCCCGGTGGGCCGACCTCATCGGCCGCTTCCGGCAGATGGCCGACGGCGAGCGCGCCCGCAAGGTGGAGAACGCCACCGGGGAACTCGTCGGCGTCACGCTCGGCGACGACCTCTCCCGCGTCATCCCCTCCGAACTGGCCTCCCTCGGCTCGCCCGAACTGCGCGCGGTGTTCGCCGCGCGCTACGCCGCCGGTGAGCTGATGCTCTACGACAGCCAGGGCGAGCAGGCCACCGGCCGGGGCGCGATCATCGCGTGCGTGGACACCTCGCACTCCATGTACGAGGCGGGTCCGGGCGGCGTCACCCGGGAGGCGTGGGCCAAGGCCTGTGCCCTGGCGTTGCTGGACCAGGCCCGCCACGCGAGACGGGACTTCGTCGGCATCCTGTTCTCCGCCGCCGACCGGCTCCAGGTGTTCCGCTTCCCGGCCGACCGGCCCGCCGGCATCGCGCGGACCCTCGACACCCTCGACTTCGCGGAGACGTTCCTCGGCGGCGGCACCAGCTACCAGAGGCCGTTGACGGCGGCCGCGGAGTTGCTGGAGGAGGAGTTCGAGGACACCGCCCGCGGGCGCGGCGACATCGTGATGATCACGGACGACGACTGCGGGGTGACCGAGGCGTGGATGCGCCGCTGGAACGACGCCAAGCGGCGGCTGGGCTTCCGGGTCTTCGGCGTGGCCGTGGGCGCCCCGCGCGTCGCCGAGGCCGACTCGGTCCTGGACGCCCTGTGCGACAACCTCCGCGGTGTGGAGGACCTGGCCGACGTGCACGCCGCCGCCGACCTGTTCCGCCTCATCTGACCAGGCCGCCGACGATGCAGAAGGGGTGCCCGGCCGGATCCGTGAGGACCCGCCACCTGTCCTCGTCCGGCTGCCGCTCCGGCTTGCCGGCGCCCAGTTCCAGCAGCCGGGCCTCCGTCTCGTCCAGGTCCACGACCCGGAAGCAGCAGTGCAGTTGCTGCGGCACCGCCGGGTCGGGCCAGCTCGGCGGGCGGTGGTCGTCGACCCGCTGGAAGCCGAGGGTGAGCCCGTCCGCGCCGTCCAGGGCGGCGAAGTCGGCGTTCGACTCCGGGTGCGGTGCCAGGCCGGTGGCCTGCTGGTAGAACGCCGCCAGGGCGAGCGGGTCGGGGCAGTCCAGGGTGATCGCGCTCAGCTTCATGTGCACGGGCACGCCGCCTTCCGGGCCGGTCGTTTCGGGAACTCTGGCGAGGCACACCCTAGAAGCGGCCGCCTACGGCCCCGGCCCACGGCCCACGGTTCCGGCCCCCGTCCCGTCCCCGGTCCACGGCCCAAGGTCCCGGCCCCCATCCCGTCCCCGGCCCACGCCCCACGGCCGGTAAATCGCTCGACGGGCCGGGCGCGCACGGTCATGATCCGCACTCGTGACGACGACTTCACACCGCTTCCTCGCCCGCGCAGCCGCCCGCGACAACGCCGAATGGTGCGCGGCGATGTGCCGGGCGCACGGCGTGGCCGGGGAGTTCGGGGAGGACGCCTGGGCCGCCGCGGCCCGCACGCCGCTCCTCTACCCCGACGCGGTGACACTGGAGCCGGGCGCCGACCCGGACGCGCTCGCGGCCCGGATCGATCTGGCGTCGCCCGGCGCCTCGGTCAAGGACAGCTTCGCCGACCTCGATCTGACGGCGGCAGGGTTCCGGGTGCTGTTCGAGGCGCGGTGGATCCACCGGCCGGCCGGGCCACCCGCCATGGCCCCGGATCTCGCGTGGGAGGTGGCGGGCGACCCGCAGACACTGCGGGCCTGGGCGCTGGCCTGGGACGACGGCGCCGGCCACGCGGACCTCTTCCGGGCCGGGCTGCTCGCCGACCCGGACGTCTTCGTGCTGGCCGGGCGGTCCGCCGGTGGGCGTGTGGTCGCCGGAGCGGTGGCCCGTCGCGGCGAGCATGTGGTCGGCGTCTCCAACGTCTTCGGGCGGGACGGCGGACCCGACGCCGCCTGGCCCTTCGTGCTGCACGCGCTCCACCGGCTCTTCCCTGCCCTGCCCGTGGTCGGTTACGAGACGGGCGAGGACCTGACGACCGCCCTCCGCAACGGCTTCGAGGCACTCGGCCCACTGCGGGTGTGGCTGCACGACCCGACCGCCTGAACCGCGCCCGGGTCGCCGGGGTCGGTCACTCCGGCCTGTGCGCCAGGAACGTGCCGACCTGCCGCTTCGACCCGCCCTCCGGTTCCTGCACCATCCGGGTCGTGACCACCAGCCCGGCCCGGTGCAGCAGTTCGGCGATCCGGTCCGGCGGCAGCAGGTACGACTCGTAGGACACCGGGTGACCGCCGTACGCGTGCGTGGGGCGCAGGTGCTCCTCCTCGCCCACGTGGCCGGCCAGCATCAGCACGCCTCCGGGCGCGAGGGTGCGGTGGAACTCGGAGAACACGGTCGGCAGCCACTGCGGCGGGGTGTGGTGGGTGGCGTAGTACGCCAGGATGCCGCCGAGTTCGCCGTCGCCGATGTCCAGCGCGGTCATCGAGCCGACGGAGAAGCGGAGTTCCGGGTAGGCGGCCCGGGCCAGCTCGATCATCCTCGATGACACGTCCACGCCGAACACGGGCACCCCCAGGGCGGCCAGGTGCGCGGTCACCTTGCCGGGGCCGCAGCCCAGGTCGGCGACCGGCCCCCGGGACCGTACGAGGTCGGCGAAGGCGCCCAGCATGGCCCGGGACACCGGGTCCAGCTCGACCGGTTCCTTGACGCGCCGCGCGTAGTCGACGGCGACGGCGTCGTAGGACTCCCGGACCGCGGCGAGGTGGGCAGGTTCACTCATACCGCGACGCTAGCCCACGGCACCGACACCGCCCGGCACACGCGTACGCCCACGTCAGTACGCCGGGTTACTCCCGCCGTCAGACGACCCCGCGGCCCCGCACCGGCACCGTGTTGCGCGTGCAGACGAAGCCGAACCAGATGCCGAAGAACCCGAAGCCGATCGTGCTGCCGACGCCGGAGGCGAACGTGATGCCGAAACTCAGCCGCCCGGCGCGCCGGGCCGTCCTCGTCGTCCATGTCACCGCCTCCGCGAGCTGGCTCGGGCTCACGCTCGGGCTGCTCGCCCTCGGGACCACGGCCGCCACCACCGGGTCCGCCGTGACCGTGGCGGCCTCCGTGCGGGCCATGAAGCTCTACGCCGACTGGCTCCTGCTCCCCGTCGCGTTCCTCACGCTCCTCAGCGGACTGCTCCTGTCCCTGGGCACGGCGTGGGGCCTGGCCCGGCACCGGTGGGTCTGGACGAAGTTCTGGCTGACCCTCGCGACGACCACCGCCACGGTGTTCGCGCTGCGCCCCGGGGTGAACGCCGCGGTCACCGCCGTCGCCGCGGGCGGGTCGCTGCCCGACGCCGGTGACGTGCTGTTCGGGCCGGTCGTCTCGCTGTCCGCCTACGTCTTCATGACGGTGATCTCCGTCCTGAAGCCATGGGGTCTGACCAGGCGCGGCAAGCGACTGAGGACAGCCGCCCGGCGCGTCCTCAAGGATGCCTGAAGAACCAGAAGATTTGCCTAAAACTATTAGGCAGGGGCACACTCCCTTCAGGCAGAAGGGAGAAGCCGTATGGCACGGGTAGGCCTGACCGCGGAGCGTCTGACCCGGGCGGGCGCGGAACTCGCCGACGAGGTCGGCTTCGACCAGGTGACCGTCTCGGCACTCGCCCGGCGGTTCGACGTCAAGGTCGCGAGCCTGTACTCGCACGTGAGGAACTCCCAGGACCTGAAGACCCGGATCGCCCTGCTCGCCCTCGCGGAGATGGCCGACCGGGCCGCCGACGCCCTGGCCGGCCGGTCCGGCAAGGAGGCGCTGGCCGCCCTCGCCAACGTGTACCGCGACTACGCCCGGGAACACCCCGGCCGCTACGCCGCCGCCCAGCTGCGGCTCGACCCGCAAACCGCGGCCGCGAGCGCCGGCGTTCGGCACGCGCGGATGACCCGGGCCCTGCTGCGCGGCTACGACCTGACGGAACCGGACCAGACCCACGCCGTCCGGCTGCTGGGCAGCGTTTTCCACGGGTACGTGAGCCTGGAGCTGGGCGGCGGCTTCAGCCACAGCGCCCCCGACACCGACGAGACGTGGGTACGCGTCATCGACGCCCTCGACACGCTGCTGCGCAACTGGCCCCCGCCCCCCACAGAGACCCAAGGCTGACACCATGCACACCGAGCCCGACTGGATCACCACCCCCCTCACCGCGGAGCTGCTGCGCGGCGCCCTCGACGTGGAGCGCACCGAGCACGGCCTGCTCCCGCACCGGCTGCCGGCCCGGGCCCGCGCGCAGAACTCGGACGCGCAGCTGGCCATGGCCGAGGCCCAGCCCTCCGGCGTACGCCTGGCCTTCCGTACCGCCGCGACCGCCGTGGAACTGGACACGCTGCGCACGAAACGCGACTACATCGGGGCCCCGCCCCGCCCGGACGGACGCTACGACCTGCTCGTGGACGGCCGTCCGGCCGGTCAGGCCTCCGCGACCGGCGGCAACGTCCTCACGGTCGACATGGTCACGTGGAAAACGGAGTTCACGCCCGGCCCGGTCGGCACGGTCCGCTTCGACGGTCTGCCGGCGGGCGAGAAGGACGTCGAGATCTGGCTGCCGCACAACGAGACCACCGAGCTGGTCGCGCTGCGCACCGACGCGCCCGTCGCGCCCCTGCCGGACCGGGGCCGCAGGGTGTGGCTGCACCACGGCAGTTCGATCAGCCAGGGCTCCGACGCCGCCGGGCCCACGGCCATCTGGCCCGCGGTCGCCGCGTCCCTCGGCGGGGTGGAGCTGGTCAACCTCGGTATGGGCGGCAGCATGATGCTGGACCCGTTCACCGCGCGGGCCATGCGGGACACCCCGGCGGACCTGATCAGCGTGAAGATCGGCATCAACATCGTCAACCACGACGCGATGCGGCTGCGGATCTTCGGTCCGGCCGTGCACGGCTTCCTCGACACGATCCGGGAGGGACACCCCGACACCCCGCTGCTGGTCGTCTCCCCCGTCCACTGCGCCATCCACGAGGACACGCCCGGCCCCTCAGCCCCCGACCTCGGCGGGATCGGCGAGGGCCGGCTGAAGTTCGCCGCGCTGGGCGACCCGGCGGAGAAGGCCGCGGGGAAGCTCACGCTCGGCGTCATCCGCGAGGAACTCTCCCGCATCGTGCGCCTGCGCGCGTCCGACGACCCCCACCTCCACTACCTCGACGGCCTCGACCTCTACGGCGAGTCCGACGCGGCCGAACACCCCCTGCCCGACAACCTCCACCCGGACGCGACGACCCACCACCACATCGGCGAGCGCTTCGGCGAACTGGCCTTCGGCCCGGGCGGAGCCTTCGCGGAACGAGGCTGAACGAGGCCGAACGGGGCGGGTGGTGCCCCCCCGTAGGCGGCCTCCCCGACACCCACTTTTTTGTGGGTACTGGGCAGCGCCCGCGCTCCGGGCCAAGCTTGTCGCAGGGCGGCCGAGGAGGCGCCGAAGCGGGACGGGACGGGGGTGACGTACACATCAGGAGGCCGGCCGGGCGGCCTCCGCCAGTTTCTCCAGACGACGGTGGCCCCAGTCGGACAACGGGGCCAGCGCCTCGGAGAGTTCACGGCCGAACGGGGTCAGGGAATAGACCGTCTTCGGCGGCAGGACGTCGTACACCTCCCGGTGCACCAGCCCGTCCGCCGCCATCTCCCGCAACGCCTCGGTCAGCACCTTCTCGGTGAGGCCGGGCAGTTGTCGGCGCAGTTCGCCCGGGCGGCGCGGGCCCGACTCCAGCAGCCACAGCAGGGCCGTCTTCCACTTGCCGTCGATCACGGCGATCGCGGCCGTCACTCCGCAGACGTTCGGATCCTGGCGCCGGCGCGTCATCCTCGCCCCTCTTCGTCATCCATGGGTCACCGCACTCGACAGTCACGGTCCGTCCATGGTCATTGCTTCCAAAGGAGTTTCCAGCGTGTCCACGTACAGCACGGCATCGTCCCCGGGGCATTCCGGCCACCCGCTCGCCGAGGGCACCGGCACGGTCACCGTCCTCGGTCTCGGCCCGATGGGCCGGGCCCTGGCCGGGGCATTGCTGGAAGCGGGCCTGCGCACCACGGTCTGGAACCGCACTCCGGGCCGGGACCGGGAGCTGCTCGACCGCGGTGCGGGGGGCGCCGCCTCGGTGGCGGAGGCGGTGGCCGCGAGCGAGGTGACCATCGTCTGCGTGGTGAACTACGACGCCGTCGACGCCGTCCTGCGCCAGGACGAGGTCGCCACCGCCCTCAAGGGCCGGACGGTCGTGAACCTGACG
Source organism: Streptomyces olindensis (assembly GCA_000696115.1). Taxonomy (GTDB): domain Bacteria; phylum Actinomycetota; class Actinomycetes; order Streptomycetales; family Streptomycetaceae; genus Streptomyces; species Streptomyces olindensis. Next base: position 75,796 of record JJOH01000006.1, on the reverse strand, counting down.
GCCGACACCCCGGCCCGGGCCCGGGACACCGCCGCCTGGGCGGCCGCGCACGGCGTCCGCTACCTGGACGGCGCGATCATGACCCCGACCACCACCATCGGCACCCCCGACGCCGTGTTCCTGCACAGCGGACCGGCCGGCCTCTACGAGGAACTGGCGCCCGTGCGCGCGGCGTTGGGCGGCTCCCACACCCACCTGGGCGAGGATCCGGGCCGGGCCGCGGCCTACGACATCGCCCTGCTCGACATCTTCTGGACCGCGATGGCGGGCTACGCGCACGCCCTGGCGGTGGCCCGCGCCGAGGGCGTCTCCGCGACCGAACTGGCGCCCTTCGCCCAGGGCATCGGCGCGATCCTGCCGCCGCTGTTCGCGGAAACCGCCGCGGACGCCGACGCCGGCACCTACACCGGCGAGGGCAATCCACTGACGTCGGCCGTGTCGTCCATGGCGCACATCGTCCACGTCTCGGAGGAGCACGGCATCGACGCCGGCGTGATGCGCGCGGCCGAGGGCATGGCCCGCCGGACCATCGGGCTCGGCCACGGGGAGGACGGTTTCCTGCGAATCGCGGAGGTCATCGGACGACGGTGAGACCGGGCGGAGGGCGTGGGGGCCTGGCGCGTTCAGCCCTGGACGTCCTCGAACCCCTGCCCCGCCAGGAGGGCGTCGACGCGTGCGCGGTGGTCCGACTCCCAGGCGTCCAGGGTTTCCCCGGCCTCCTTCGCCAGCTTCGCCCGGGCCGCCGTCAGGGTCTCCTCGCGGCGGGCGGCGGGCACCACCACGACGCCCTCCTCGTCCGCCACGACGACGTCGCCCGGGTCGACGGACACACCGCCGCAGCGCACCCGCTCGTTCAGCGGCCGCGCCGCCGACTTGGTGCCCGGGATGGGGATGACGCCGCGGGCGAACACCGGGAAGCGGGCCTCCCGCACCTCGGCGAGGTCGCGGATCAGCCCGTCGGCGACGAACGCGGTGACGCCCCGGCGCTGGGCGACGGCACAGACGTTGCCGCCGGCCAGGGCGTGGTCCAGGTCGCCCGACTCCACGACGATGACCGCGCCGGGGGTGGCCCGGTAGATCGCGGCGTGCAGCATCAGGTTGTCCCCGGGCGGGCACCGCACGGTGAAGGCCGGCCCGGCCACCCTCGGCACCGGCCCCCACAACGGCCGGATCCCGATGTCCATCACCTGGCCGCGGCCCAGCAGATCGGCCAGCGTGGTCGTGGGTATGTCCGTGAACGCGTCGACGTCAGCCATGACACGGACCCTAATCGTCCGTGATCAGAAGGGCAGCGGCTTTCCGTGCACCACCTCCAGCCGCGACACCGCCCGCGTCAGCACCACGTACAGCCGGTGCGGCCCCCGCTCCTCCGCCTCGGCGATCGCGGCCGGCTCGACGGCCACGACCTGGTCGTACTCCAGGCCCTTGACGACGCTCGCCGGCACCAGGGAGACCCGCGCGCCGAGTTCCTCCGGGCCCGCCGCCGCGATGCCGGCCGCGTCCAGGGCCGCCCGCACCCGGGGGACGTCGGCGTCCGCGGCGACGACCCCGACCGAGCCCTCCCGCTCCAGCGCGTCCCGTACGGCGTCCACGACCGCCGCGGGCACCGCGTCCGGAGCGGCCTCCCGCGTGCGCAACTCCCCGTCCCCGCGCAGCGAGCGGGCCTTCGGCACGTCGACGTCCAGCCGCTCCAGCAGCCGGTTGGCCAGCCCGACGACCGCCCGTGGCACCCGGAAGCCGGTGGTCAGCTCGACCACGGCCGCGTCCGGCTTCCCCAGGTGCGCGAGGACCGTGCGCCACGAGCGGGCCGCCCACGGCGTCGTCCCCTGCGCCAGGTCGCCCAGCACCGTCAGCGACCCGAAGGGGGCGCGGCGGGCGATGGCCCGGCACTCCATCGGGGACAGGTCCTGCGCCTCGTCGACGACGACATGCCCGTACCCCTCCGGATGCTCGATCAGCCCGGCCACCTCGTCGAGCAGCACCAGGTCGGCGGCCGACCAGCGCGCCGACTTCCACGACCGCGGCGGCACGGCCCACAGCAGCGCCCGCTGCTCGGCGGCATCCAGCAGCCCGTCGGCCGCCGACGCCAACACCGCCGCGTCGCCGAGCAGTTCGGCCACGACCTCCTCGGGTCGCACCCGGGGCCAGACGGCGTCGAGGCACGCGGTCACCGGCCGCGCCCGCTCGACCCGGCGCACCCAGGAGTTCGGGGGCGGCCCGGCCCGCCGCTCGGCCTGCTCGCGCAGGCACCGCACGATCCGCGCCCGCACCCGCTCCCGCCCGACCCCGTACGGCGGTTCCTCCTCCCGTACGTCCCGCACGATCCGCGCCAGCTCCTCCGCCCGCATCCGCCACCGGTACGACCCGTCCGGCACGGCGAGTTCGCCCGCCCCCTCCGGGCGCACCCTCGCGTACAGCGCCCGCCGCAGCACCTCGGCCATCCGGGCGTCGTGCTTGACGACGGCGGCGGACGCGTCGTCCACGGCACGGACCGGCCAGTGGGCGATCTCCTCGGCGAGCGTCGACTGCCGCACCCCCGTCTCGCCGAGCGCCGGCAGGACCTCCGCGATGTACGACAGGAAGGTGCGGTTGGGCCCGAGGATCAGCAGGCCGCCGCGCCGGACGCGCTGCGGGTGCGTGTAGAGCAGGTACGCGGCCCGGTGCAGGCCGACGGCGGTCTTGCCGGTGCCGGGCGCGCCCTGCACGCACACCGACAGCGCGAGGTCCCCTCGGACGAGGTCGTCCTGCTCGGGCTGGATGGTCGCGGCGATGTCCCGCATGGGCCCGACGCGCGGCCGCTCGATCTCCCGGGCGACGATCTCGCTGGCCCGGCTCTCCCCCTGCCCGAGGTGCTCGTCCTCCAGGCCGGTGAGGTCGGCGGAGTCGCCCCGGCTGCCGGGCGCCCATCCGAACCGGCGGCGTACGGCGACGCCCTGCGGGTCCCGGGCGGAGGCCTGGTAGAAGGCACGGGAGACGGGTGCGCGCCAGTCGACGACGAGGGGCGGCTCGGCCGGGTGCTCGGAGATGCGCAGCCGCCCGATGTGCAACTCGCCCTGCTCGCCCCGCAGCGCCCCGAAGAACAGGGGCCCCTCGGGCAGTTCCCGCAACGCCTTGGCCCTGCTGCGCAGCTGGTATCCGAGGACCTCGGCGTCGGCGCCGGACGCCGAGACGTCCTCGCCGACGACGACCTGTTCACCGGCGCCCTCGACCATCGCGGTAAGGGCGTCGCGGCAGCGGTCGTGGTGGGCGCGTTCCTTGTCGAGGGCGTGCTGAAGGACAGGCTCGGTGGACGTCATTCCACCGAGCGTACCAAAAACGTGACCGAGTTAAATTTATTACTGAGTTTCGACGGAGAGGCCCGGCGGCAGCCCGGCCGCCAGCCGCCCGAAGGCCCGCTCCGCCGCCGCCACCGCCTCGGCCCGCAGCTCCGCCGCCCGCTCCCCCGCGGCGATCCGCCGCCAGTTCTCCAGCGCGAGGATCCGCTGCACGGCCATGATCTGCCCGGCCGCGAGCCGCGCGTCCAGATCACCCCCGAGCACCTCGGCGAGCGCGGCCTCGGACCGCTCCTGGTGCAGATGCGCCCGGGCGACCAGGGAGGGCGTCTCGTAGAGCAGGCCATGGAAGGCCAGCACCCGGGGATCGTCGTTGAGTCCGGTCACGGGATCACCCCGCTCCAGCCCCTCCAGGAAGTGCCGCCGCAGCGCCTCCACGGGCGCCGCCGCCGACCCCGCCACGACCCGCGCGGCCTCCCCCTCGTGGTCGGCGATCCGGTACAGCACCAGATCCTCCTTGGCCGGGAAGTACCGGAACAGCGTCGGCTTGGAGATCTCGGCCGCCGCCGCCACCTCCGCGACGGACACCGCGTCGAACCCCTTCTCCAGGAAGAGCCGGATGGCGATGTCCGACACCGTCTCGTACATCCGCCGCTTCTTGCGCTCACGCAGCCCGGTCTCGCTCATGGGGCGAGCCTACGCAGCGCGCCGACTCTCTCTAGGCGAGGGCGCGGGCCAGGGCGGCGGAGCGGGTCGGCAGGCCGAGGGAGGCGGTGGCGGCCGCGAGGGTCATGGCGTACGAGTCCACCGCCCGGCGCACGTTGGGCGCGTCCAGCCCGGCGCCCGTGACCAGCCGGTCGAGGTCGACGTAGGCGGACCGGACGATCTCGACCCAGCGGTAGACCCGCCAGTCCTGCCGCCAGTCCCTGGTGTACTCGGCGGGGAGCGCGTTCTCCCACTGCCGGACCATGCGCTCCCGGATCTCCGGCCGGGTCGGGGTGAGGTGGATGTGCCGCACCAGGTCGTACAGCGGGTCCCCGACCATCGCCATCTCCCAGTCGATGATGGTGAGGGCCAGATGGTCCCGCCTGGAGTGGCGGACGAGGTTCCAGGGGTTGAGGTCGCCGTGCAGCAGGGCGTGCTTGCGCGGGGTGACGCGGTGCCGGGCGAGGATCTCGCTCAGCCGGTCGGCGTCCGGCAGGCCCAGCGCCTTGGCACGCTGCTGCGACTCCTTGGGCAGTCCCCGGACCAGGGCGACCAGTTGCCGGCTGAGCCAGGTGTAGAAGTCCCATTCCCCGGCGAGGGGGTCGAGCCCGGTGTAGTCGACCCGGGTCAGCTGCCCGAGCTGGTACACGAGCCCGTCCGCCTCGTGCGGCAGCAGGCCGTTCACCGGGTGGCTGGGCGGCCGGTCGCTGTGCAGCGGTCCGACGTAGGTGTGGACGGCGAAGGCGTCCCCGCCGTGGCTCCTGCCCAGCGCCAGCACCCGGGGGGCCGTCACATCGACCTCGGAGCGGGCGATGGCGCGCAGCACGGCGTGCTCGCTGAGGTGGCTCGGCTCCCGGCGGCGGAACGAGGCGATCCTGCGCCGCACCACCACGGGCACGTCGACGCCCGGCACACGGACGACCGAGTTGAGGTGCGCGGTGCCCTTGAACACCCGGCCGGCCGGGGCCGTGCCCTCCGCGAGGAGGGCGTCGCGTACGGCGGTGTGGGGGAAGTCGGGATGTTCGGGGACCCGCTTGTCGGGAGTCCAGGCGAGGGGCGGGACCGGCCGGAAGGCGGTGGTCCGCCGGTGCCGGGAGTCCCGGCGCCGCAGCAGCACCCGCTCGATCTCCGTCTCGCACGGCACCCTGGCCAGCCCGAGCGGCTCGGCGGCGGCCTCCAGCGCCCGGTGCACGGTGGCCGTGGCCTCGGCCAGGCTCCGGTCGTCGAGACGGTCGTCCAGCGACCGGGCCGCGCGCATCACGTCCGGATAGACCGACTGGGCCCGCTCGAAGGCGACGTAGTGGCGCAGGTCCCTGGCCAGGCCCTTGACCGCCGAGGGCCGGCACTCCTCCATGGCCTCGGCCCAGGCCTGCTGCACCTCGTCCCACTGCGACGCGGGGTACCGCATCCGGACCAGGTGGGTCGCCAGCTCGTGCAGCGGATCGCCGTAGGTGGCCAGTTCCCAGTCGACGCAGGCGACGGACCGGTCCTCCGCGGAGACGATGAGGTTGGCGCGGTGCAGGTCGGTGTGGAGCAGGGTGTACGGCCGCCGCGCCATGGCGGGGATCCGCTCGGCCAGCCTGGTCAGGGCGTCGGCGGGGACGCCCAGGGCCTCGAACAGCCCGCCGAAGGCACTCCAGTTGGGCTGCCGGACCTGACGGTCGGCCAGCAGGGCCAGGGTCCGCAGGAATCCCCTGCTGTCCTTGTCGCTGCTCGGCCGTGCGCCCGGCACGGGTGGCAGGGCCTCCCTGCGGACCTGGGACATCCGGGCGACCGTCCGCATCAGCGAGGTGATCAGGGGGCGTTCGACCGGCTCGCCGTTCCGGCGGAGGCTGGAGAGCGGGACGCCCTCCACATAGCTGTGGACCGCTGAACCGTTCCGCCTGGCCAGGCATTCGGGGGCCCTGGGCAGCACGCCGTTGATGGCACGCAGGACGTCGGGCTCATCCCAGGTGCGGATCACCACCGGCAGCGCGTTGCGGACCCGCAGCCGCACTATCGCCGGGGTACCGGCCTCGCGCCCCACGTACCGGGCCATGGGCTCGGTCAGGGGCAACACGAAGTTCCGGTTGTGATGGCCGTCGTACATCACGCCGTCTGTCTTCGCCCGCCGCACGAACTCCCCGTAAGGATCGTGCGCGGGGAACCTCCCCGGGGGAGGTGGGGGAACCGGCTGCGCGTGCACCGGCTGCTCCTGGATCAAAGTGCGAGACTCCGGAAAGTTTTGCAGAGCCTATCGCCGCACCGATGCCCCCACGACTCGAGTCGGGTGATCCCTGGTCTCAATGAGGTAACCGTGACGCTGCGCTACCTGTGCGGTTACGCGCATGGGAAAACGGTGGTCCCGGCCGGTCACCCGGTCGGGGCCGTCGTCACCACCAGCCGAGCTGGTGCCCCACGGTCACCACCGTGTCCACGACCTCCGCAGAAGCCTCAAGGCAACCACCTCCCAGCCGGCCCGAACCGGCACCGGGGTACGGCCCCACGCCGTGAGAACGCACTCGCGCTCCCAATTGACGAGCACGACGCGTCGGCAGGGACCGGGAGTTGGAAGGCGTGCCGGAACGTTAGTCCCTCGGGGCGGCCCCGTTCGACCAGAGGGGGGTATTCGTGGTCGCGGTGGGTCAGTTCCCACCCTTCAGCGCGACCAGCACCTCTTCCAGGGAGCGCACGATGTGGGTCGGTTCGACGCCCGCGTTCACCAGCAGGTTCAGTTTCTCGTCGTCGCGCGCGTAGCCCAGGAACGGCACGTGCAGTTCCTGCGCGGCCTCGTAGTCCGTCCGCGCGTCGCCCAGCATCAGCGCCTGCGACGGGTCCGCGCCCAGGGACTTCAGGGCCTGGGAGAGGAAGTGGGGGTGCGGCTTCATCTGGGCGAGGTCCTTGGTGCGCCCGTATATGTAGGGGAAGCAGCCCTTGAGGTACCGGGTCTCGATGTAGGAGGCCGCCGCGAGCGCGGAGTTGTTCGTGGTGATGGCGAACCTCGCCCCCAGCGCCGACCACGTCCTGATCAGCGGATCCGCGTACGGCGTGGGCCACGCGGTCGGAACGGCGGCGAGTTCCTGCTGGGTGAGCCAGTCCTCGAGCAGGGTGATCAGATCGCTGTCCGGGTGCCGCTCGTTGACGCCGAGCAGCACGGCCTGCGGATCCGGGTGGGAACGTTCCTCCTCCCTGAGCAGCCCGCCCAGCCCACGCCCCTGGATCAACTTCACCAGTTTCCGGGCGACATCGTCCGCCGGGTAACCGGCGAACAGCCGGCAGATCGGACCGTCGAGGTCCCAGAGGACGTAACGAACAGGAGCGAGCAGTTTCCGCAAGTCTTCGGTCGATGCCGTCACCGCACCAGTCTGCGTCGTATCAGAAGTCACTAGGAGAGTGTCAGGTTCGTGGTGATGGTTTCCCAGAGGGCGTCGAACCACTTCTGGGATTCCTCCACGAACGCCGCGTCCCGCCGCCCCGCCCGCTTCACGAAGGAGAAGAGGAGGGACTGCGAGCCCAGGACGTCGTACATGTCCAGGGTCTGACTGCCCCACTCCTCCGCGCGCCTGGTCAGCATGTAGTAGCCGATCAGCGCCTCCTCCCCGTTGAGGAGGTACAGCTTCACCGGCGGCGTGAAGGGCAGCGCCCGGAACGTCACGTGGACGTCGATGCCGTGCGTGGAGCGCAGGGCCAGCAGGTTGTGCTGGAGCACCTGCCCCTGCGCGTTGCGCATCGCCAGCCAGCGCTGGTGGACCGGGTTGTCGTCGCCGTGCGCCTCCACGGGCACGGGGAATGCCAGTTCGATGTCCCGGGACGGGACGAGGATGCGGACGTCGATCGACTCGGGGCGGATACGGCCCTCGTGGATCAGCCGGAGCGGCTCTCCGATGGCGACCATCAGCGTCTCCGCGGTGTGGCAGACGACGTCGACGCGGACGCGCGGGACCGAGAACGCCTCCGTCAGACGCGGCGCCAGCCCCACCATGGTCCGCTGGGGTTCACCCCGGGCCGGGGCGGGCGCGGCGATCCGCGGCGGGCTGCCCTTGCTGACGTTGGTGAGGAGCCCGTCCTCCTGGAGCGCCTTCAGGGCCTGGCGGACGGCGCCACGTTCCACACCGAACTCCTCGGCGAGTTCGGCCTGGGTGGGCAGGCGGTCCCCGGGCCTGAGCTCACCCGCGCGGATACGTTCCCGCAGGTTGTCGGCGATCTCCTGGGGCGAGAGCCTTCTGCTGCCGTTCACTGCCACGTTCTCCTGGGTCACGACCAAACGCTACAACTCTGATCCATCTGACGGGAGTTGTTTGAAAGTTGTTTATAGCTAGGGGCCAAGTGGGGACAACTCAATCAGAGTTGGTTGCCAACTTACCTCAGTTGGCGGAAGTTTTGCTTCCGAAGGGGGAATCCGATGCCCGCCCTCGCTCTCCTCTCCGCCGCCTTCGTCGTCGCCTTCGAGCAGCTCGTCCAGTGGAAGTACGGCCCGGCCGGAATCGTCGGGCTGATCCTTCTCACCGTGGGCATCAAGGCCAAGAGCCCGGCTGTCAGCTCCGCGGGAGCGGTCGTGCTCGCGCTGCTGATCACGGGGCCCGCCCGGTAGGTCAGCTCGTGAGCACCAGCTCCGAACTGATCGTCTCCCACAGCGCGTTGAACCACAGGTGCGACTGCTCCACGAACGTCGTGTCGCGCAGGCCCGGCCCCTGCTGGAAGGAGAACAGCATCGACTGGGTGCCCTGGGCGTCGTACATCTCCAGGTGCTCGTGGTCGATCTCGGCCTCCCGGCGCGTCAGCGTGTAGTACGCGAACAGCGCCTCCTCCCCGTTGAGGAGGTACAGCTTCACCGGCGGGGTGAAGGGCAGCGCCCGGAACCTCACCTGGACGTCGATGCCGTGCGTGGCGCGCAGGGCCAGCAGGTTGTGCTGGAGCACCTGCCCCTGCGCGTTGCGCATCGCCAGCCAGCGCTCGTGCACCCAGTCGTCGCGGCGCCCCTCGACCGGCACCGGGAACGCGAGGTCGATGTCCCGGCTCGGCAGCAGCACCCGGACGTCGACCTTGGCCGGTTTCAGCCGTCCGGCGTGGATCTGGCGCAGCGGCTCGCCGATTGCGAGGGTGAGGGAGATGGAGGTGAGGCACACGGCGTCGATCTCGACGTGCTCCGCCGCGAACGCCGCCGCGATCCGGGGCGCGAGGGCCACCGTCGTGGGCAGGGGCGGGGCTTCCGGGCCGGTCAGCGCCCCGGCGGGATCGGGAGCCACGGTCGCCGGACTGCCCTTGGACACATTGGTGAGCAACCCCTCGGACTGCAGGATGCGCAACGCCTGGCGCACCGCCCCGCGCTCGACGCCGAACTCCTGTGCCAGCTGGGCCTGGGTGGGCATGCGTTCACCCGGCCGCAGCGCGCCCGACCTGATCCGGGCGCGCAGCTCGTCGGCCACCTCGTGATGTGTCCGCTGTGGCCGTAGCGACCTCTTCCGTCCATTGACGGAGGCGTGTTCCGGGTCCACGACTCAACGCTACAACTTCCCGCCATCTTTCGGCAGTTCACGGAAAGGTGGTTATGAGACGCTTCCAAGCGGAGATAAGTACAGTGAAGTTGGTCGCCAACTTGAGCGACATGGTCAGACCTCCAGGAGGTTGGCCACCCGCCGCGGGACTCCCTTCCGGAGGGGAGCCGGGAGCCCCGCCGAGCCGGGACCACCGCACAACAACCACAACCGAACAGCTCGCTACGGATGCGGGTCCCTGTCCACCGGCAGAAGGGAGCGGCTCAGAACAGGTCCGGGCACCACGGCCGCCTGGACGTACGCAGCAGGGCGTCGGCCTTCCGGGCGGCGCCCGCTCGTTCTTCCCGCACCCGCCCGATCGCCGCGAGCCGCACCGCCGACTCGTCACCGAGCCACAGCGCCCCCAGGTCGCCCAGGCCCACCTCGAGGTCGGCGCTCTCGCGGGTCGGCGTACAGGACGCCCCCTCGGCGGAGGCCTCCAGCCGGTAGCGCCCGCCGGTCAGCCCGTCCACCCCGGCGACCTCCAGCACCAGCGTCCCCTCCGCCTCGTACGTCCGCGCCTCCAGCGCCCGTCCGACGTCGAGGATCCGCACCCACAGCCAGTCCGCCAGCGACGTGACGGCGGCCGCGCGCGGGTCCGGCAGGAGCAGCGGGAGCAGGTCGTCGGGCGCCCGGTAGCCGCTCTTGACCCGCACGACCCAGTCGATGGAGCAGAGGAACTGCCACAGGGCGCGCTCGGCGGCCGGGGTGACGCCGATCAGCCATCTCACGGTGGCCGTGTTCAACGGCTGCTTTGCATCGCCCCAGTTGTCGTCCACGTCGTAGGAGGCCATGCCCTCGACCTCGCCGGACTCGGAGCGGTACACGGCGAAGAAGGGCTGCTTCCAGGACGGCTCGACCCGTACGGCGCCGGTGTTCCACTTCCACCACAGCTCGTCGCGGTCGATCGCGCCGGGCTGGCGGCGGCACAGCCGCGCGTGCAGGTCGGGGCCGAGCTTGCGGACCTCCTCGCCGTCCACCAGGTCGATCCGCCCGCCGTCCGCCGGGCCCGCCCAGCGGGCGTCGAGGCCGGAGCGCGGCACGTCGACCGTCCACTCGGCCGTCCAGGTCGCCGGTCCGAAGCCGTAGCGGCCGTAGATCGGGTACTCGGCGGCGATCAGTGTCGCGACGACGTCCCCGCGGTCCTTCGCGGCGGCCAGGTCCCGCGCCATCATGCCGCTGAGCAGCCCGCGGCGGCGGTGGGTGGGGTGGACGGTGACGCCCGAGACGGCGTCGGCCGCGACCCTCGCCCCGCCCACGACCGTGAGCTCCTGGTCGAAGGAGCGGAAGGTCGCCACGCACCGGCCGCCGTCGAAGGCACCGAGGTAGCGGCCCGGGACGAACCGCTCGCGGCGTCCCTCGATCTCCTCGTCGGACAGCACGGGCACCCGCAGGAAGCCGGTGTTCACGGCCCGCAGCCAGTCGGTGAACTCGGCTTCGGTGACGGGACGTACGTCGACGCCGTCGGCACGGGAAGTGGGGTCCATGGCCTCACGCTAAAGGGAGGGCCGGTCGGTGTCGCGTGAATATCCGACCGGCTCTCCCCGACGCCCCCAGGGGCGCTCACACCAGCAGGTCGTCGACCTGCGCCTCCCCTTCGCGGTACCGGCGGGCGATCTCCGCGCTGCACTCGTCGGCCGTGCGCTGGAGCCGCTGCCGGCGCCGGGAGACCTGCTGCTCGTAGCGCACGAGCCGCCCGATCCCCGCGTTCAGTTCCAGGTCCGTGCGCGCGCCCAGGTCGGACAGCTCGACCTCGGCGAGCATCTCGGCGGCCAGCCGCCGGTACTCCTCGCCCTGGGGCGTGCCCAGGGTCACGTGCCGGGCGGAGGAGCGGTGCCGGGCGGGGGCGTCGCGCAGGATCTCGGCGAGCCGCTCGACGACGGACGCCTCGGCGGGCGCGGCGACGGCGGCCTCGCCCTGCGGGGTACGCCGTGCCAGCTCCGCGCGCAGGATGTCGATCCGCCCCTGCAGCAGCCGCCGTACGTAGCTGAGGTCGGCCTCGTCGCGCTGGGCCCCGCGGCGCAGCGTGCGCAGCTCGGGCAGGCTCAGTGCGGCCAGGTGGTGCTCGGGAGTGTCCGAGGGCAGGCGCGGGCTGTCGGTGCGCTGCGTGGGGGGCCGGTGGTACTCCGGCGCCCCGATCCCCGTGATCCCCGTGTACGTCGACCAGACAGCCCCCGGCTGCTGCCCGGTGCTTGGTGTGCTCATGTGCCTCGACCGTCCCCTCGACCGGTGTGTGCATGCATCGTGCCACCCCAAGTGGCCGCTATGGGAACGAGTGCCCCCGATAGACCCCAGATGGGCGGGTAAGCAGCAAAATACGGTCCAGCACAGGCAGTTGGCGCCCGGCGCAAACCACCCTTTCGGGCCATGCGCACACCACGCGCGGCGCTGACTTCACCGCCCTGCATGATGGACGTATGCGAGCAGTGGTGCAGAGGGTGGACGGCGCGAGCGTCGTCGTGGACGGCGAGACCGTGGGGGAGATCCAGGGCGAGGGGCTGTGCGTCCTCGTCGGTGTCACCCACGAGGACACCAAGGAGAAGGCGGCCCAGCTGGCCCGCAAGCTGTGGTCGATCCGCATGCTGCACGACGAGAAGTCCTGCAGCGACATCGACGCCCCGCTCCTGGTGATCAGCCAGTTCACGCTCTACGGCGACGCCCGCAAGGGCCGCCGCCCCACCTGGAACGCCGCGGCCCCCGGCGATGTCGCGGAGCCGCTGGTCGACGAGGTGGTCGCCCAGTTGCGCTCGCTGGGCGCGACGGTGGCCACGGGCCGCTTCGGGGCGGCGATGCGTGTATCACTGACGAACGACGGCCCGTTCACCGTGCTGATCGAAATCTGACCCGAAAGGTCTACAAGCGTTACGGCTCGACGACGACTTCCTGGGCGGCGGCCGTGTCACCGGCCACCAGGGGCGCGTCCACGGGCACGTTCCGCTTCACCAGGGCGAGGGCGACCGGGCCCAGCTCGTGGTGGCGTACGGAGGTCGTGACGAAGCCGATCTTCCGTCCGTCGGGGCCGTCGTCCGCGAGGCGCAGCTCGGTGCCGGCCGGCGGCAGGTGGACCTCGCTGCCGTCCAGGTGCAGGAAGACCAGCCGGCGCGGCGGCTTGCCCAGGTTCTGCACCCGGGCGACCGTCTCCTGGCCCCGGTAGCAGCCCTTCTGCAGGTGCACCGCCGAGCCGATCCACCCCAGCTCGTGCGGGATGGTGCGGTGGTCGGTCTCGAAGCCGAGCCGGGGCCGGTGCTGCTCCACGCGCAGCGCCTCGTAGGCGAGGAGCCCGGCGGGCGGCCCGGCCTGCGCGGCGAACGCCTCCAGGCCGGCGCGCGGCAGGAACAGGTCCCGGCCGTGCGGCGTCTCGCGGACGACGGCGCCCTCGGGGACCTCGGCGATGGAGCCGGCCGGGAGGTGGACGACGGCGGTGTCGGCCGTGCGGTCGGCGACCTCGACCTTGTAGAAGAACTTCATCGACTCCAGGTACGCGATCAGCGCGTCCTGGGTGTTCGGCTCCACGTGGGCCCAGACGGTCGCGCCGTCGTCGACGAGGTACAGCGCGTGCTCGATGTGGCCGTTGGCGGACAGGATCAGCGCCTCGGTGGCCTGGCCCGGCGGGAGCTCGCTGACGTGCTGGGTGAGCAGCAGGTGCAGCCAGGCGAGCCGGTCCTCGCCGGTGACGGTGACGACCCCGCGGTGCGAGAGGTCCACGAAGCCGGTGCCGTCGGCGAGGGCGCGCTGCTCGCGGAACAGGTCGCCGTAGTGGGCGGCGACGCCTTCGTCCACGCCCTCGGCGGGGACGGCGCCGGGCAGGGTCAGCAGGGGGCTCTTCATATCCGTAAGCCTACGACTCGGTAGTTGAAGCCTTGAGCGTGCAGTCCTGGCAGCGGCCGAAGATCGCGAAGTGCTTCATGTCGGTGTCGAACCCGAACTCGGCCCGCAGCTTCGCCGTGAAGTCGGCGGCCACGGAGACGTCCGCCTCGATGACGTTCTGGCAGTCCCGGCACACCAGGTGGACGTGGTGGTGCCGGTCCGCGAGGTGGTACGTCGGTGCCCCGTGCCCGAGGTGCGCGTGGCTGACCAGCCCCAGCTCCTCCAGCAGCTCCAGCGTGCGGTACACCGTGGAAATGTTGACCCCCGACGCCGTCTTCCTCACTTCCACGAGGATGTCGTCGGGGGTCGCGTGTTCCAGGGTGTCCACGGCTTCGAGCACGAGTTGCCGCTGCGGGGTCAGCCGGTAGCCGCGCTGCCGCAGATCGCTCTTCCAGTCGGTGCTCACCACACGGACGAGTCTAGAACTACTTGAAGAAAGCGATGCCGTCGTCGGGCAGGTCGTCCGGCAGGGCCTTGGCCCAGCGCTCGACCTCCTCGGGGGTGACGGCCTTCTTCAGGTGGGCCGACATGTAGGGGCGCAGCTCGACCTCGGGGGTCTGCTTCTCGCCGACCCACATGAGGTCGCTCTTGACGTAGCCGTACAGCCGCTTGCCGCCGCTGTAGGGCCGGGAGGCCGCCGTGCGGGCCACCGCGTCGGTCACGAGGTCGATCTGCGGCTTCTTGTCGGCGAGCTCGCCGTACCAGATCTCGATGACGCCGTCGTCGCGGGTCATCGTCACCTCGACCTTGCGGTCGGCGTCGATCCGCCAGAAGCCGTGCTCGGACTCCAGCGGGCGGACCTTGTTGCCGTCCTTGTCCAGGACCCACGAGTGGGACCGGTACTCCAGGAAGTCCCGGCCGTCGTGGGTGAAGGCGACCTCCTGCCCGAAGTTGCACTTCTCCGAGCCGGGGAAGTCGTGCACACCGGCGCCCGCCCAGTTCCCGAGCAGGAAGGCGAGCGGGACGAGGTCCTTGTGGAGGTCGGACGGGATCTCGATCATCAGAACTTCCTAGAGGTGGGTCAGCGCTGGCCCTGGTACAGCTTCTTCACGGTCAGTCCGGCGAACGCGAGGACGCCGACGGCGACCAGGACCAACAGGATTTCGAAGAAAAGCTCCACGGGGTGCTCCTTGAGCGGGGTGCGGATGTAAGCACAGGGCCGGCCCCAGCTTACGCGGGCCCCTTCGGCACTACGATTCCGGCTATGGCGAAGAAGCTGGTGATCAAGGTGACGGCCGGGGCGGACGCCCCCGAGCGGTGCTCCCAGGCGTTCACGGTGGCGGCGGTGGCGGTGGCCAGCGGCGTCGACGTCTCCCTGTGGCTGACCGGCGAGTCCTCCTGGTTCGCGCTCCCCGGCCGCGCCGCCGAGTTCGAGCTGCCGCACGCGGCGCCCCTGCCCGACCTGCTGGACTCGATCCTCGCGGCCGGCCGCGTCACGCTGTGCACGCAGTGCGCGGCCCGGCGCGAGATCACGGAGAAGGACGTCGTCGAGGGCGTCCGCATCGCGGGCGCGCAGGTCTTCGTCCAGGAGGCGCTGGCGGACGAGACGCAGGCACTCGTCTACTGAGACTCCGGTCTACTGAGGCTCTGTGTACAGGCAGAACGGGTGCCCGACCGGGTCCAGCAGCACGCGGACGTGCGCCTGCGGCTGGAATTCCGCGAGCCGCGCGCCCTCGGCGAGGGCCCGCGCGGTCTCCCGCTCCACGTCGTCGACCTCGATGTCGAGGTGGACCATCATCTGCTGTCGGTCCGGGCCGCTCGGCCAGACGGGCGGGACGTACGCGGGCTCGGTCTGGAAGGACAGCCCCGTGCCGCCGCCGGGCGGCCGGATGTGCACCCAGTCCGGGCCGTCCTCGTCCCGCCAGACGGCCCAGCCGGGCAGCAGCCGTAGGTAGAAGTCCGCGAGTTCGCGGGCGTTCGGTGCGTCCAGGACCGCCGCTGTCAGCCTCATGGAGCCCGCTTACCCCGCGCCGCCGGGAGGACGCCGCTCACCGCGGTCGCTTCTTGCCGTCCAGCTCGTCCCACCACTCGTCGGACTGCGGGTCCCCGGACGGGTCGTCCCACCACCGGTCCTCCGGCCCGCGCCGGTTCGCGACCATGGCCGCCACGGGCGGGATGACCATGGCGACGACGCACATCCCCACGGCCACGGGCACGGACCACAGCCGCACGACGCCCCAGGCCAGGACGAAGAGGCCGATGCACAGGCCCATCATCGCGAAGTACGTGTGCCGTCGCCGTGCGTACATACGTCCAGCGTAGGTCCGGGCAGGCCGAAGGGCCGCACCCCAGGCGTCCAACCCGCGGGGTGCGGCCCTTGAGGACCTGTCGCCGTCAGACGGCGATCGCGACCTCCGCCAGGCCGCCCTTCTGGGCGACGACCGTGCGGTCGGCGGTGGCGCCGGGCACGAGGGCGCGGACGGTCCAGGTGCCCTCGGCCGCGTAGAAGCGGAACTGTCCGGTCGCCGAGGTCGGCACCTCGGCCGTGAACTCGCCGGTCGAGTCCAGCAGACGGACGTAGCCGACCACGGGCTCGCCGTCCTTGGTCACCTGACCCTGGATCGTGGTCTCACCGGGCTTGATCGTCGAGGCGTCGGGGCCGCCGGCCTTCGCACCACACATGTCGTACTCCTGAAGAGGTCTGGAAAGGTCGGTCGGGGTCGCTTACTTGTTGGCGCCGAGCTCGATCGGCACGCCCACCAGGGAGCCGTACTCGGTCCAGGAGCCGTCGTAGTTCTTGACGTTCTCCACGCCGAGCAGCTCGTGCAGGACGAACCAGGTCAGCGCGGAGCGCTCACCGATGCGGCAGTAGGCGATGGTGTCCTTCGACAGGTCGACGCTCTCCTCCTCGTAGAGGGCCTTGAGCTCCTCGTCCGACTTGAAGGTGCCGTCGTCGTTGGCGTTCTTGGACCACGGGATGTTGCGGGCGCTCGGCACGTGGCCGGGGCGCTGGGACTGCTCCTGCGGCAGGTGGGCCGGGGCGAGCAGCTTGCCGGAGAACTCGTCGGGCGAACGCACGTCGACCAGGTTCTGCGAACCGATGGCGGCGACGACGTCGTCGCGGAAGGCGCGGATCGACGTGTCCTGCGGCTTGGCCTTGTACTCGGTCTTCGCGCGCTCCGGCACCTCGTCGCCGGCGACCAGCTCGCGGGCGTCGAGCTCCCACTTCTTGCGGCCGCCGTCGAGGAGCTTGACGTTCTCGTGGCCGTACAGCTTGAAGTACCAGTACGCGTACGAGGCGAACCAGTTGTTGTTGCCGCCGTAGAGGACCACGGTGTGGTCGTTGGCGATGCCCTTCTCCGACAGGAGCTTCTCGAAGCCCTCCTGGTCGACGAAGTCACGGCGGACCGGGTCCTGGAGGTCCTTGGTCCAGTCGATGCGGATCGCGTTCTTGATGTGGTTCTTCTCGTAGGCGGACGTGTCCTCGTCCACCTCGACGATGGCGATGGTCGGGTCGTCCAGGTGCTCCTGGAGCCAGTCGGCGTCGACCAGGACGTCGCTGCGGCTCATGCTCTTTCTCCTCCGGGGCAGTTGCGGCGGGGCGTGCGAGATCTGCGGGGCGCGCGCCCATGACGAGGGCGGCGCACGGGTGCCCTTGATGCAGGGCGGCGGGGATGCGCGCGCCGGCTCACGGGCCGACGCGGTCGCTCAGAAGGTGCGACAGAGCATGGCGGCGACGCGGCACAGGTCTACTGCCCGCCGCTTCGTGAGGTCCGCCTGTCGCTTCATGCCGTCGATCGTAGGGACGGCAGGGCGGGCGTGTCACCGGTGTGTCGCATACTGAGACGAGATGGTCCGGGATGTGGGATCAGGGCGCCGTCAGGGCGCCCGACGCCTCCCCTCCGGCCGCCTGTATCCACCGTCACATCTACGCTGCGGACGCCGCCGTCTCGCCCACCGGACGGCGCTGGTCGGGTCCACCGGACGGCGCTGGTCGGCTCCGCCGTGCCCGTTCCTACCCGGCGAGCCGGACGTCGGAACCCTTCACCGTGATCTCGACACCGTTCGGGGCCGCCTGGACCTTGTCCAGCTTGATGCCGCCGGGCAGGCCGTCGATCTTCTGCTGGAAGTCGGTGATCGCCCGGACGCGGCTCTCGGCGAGGTCGACCCCGGCGAACTCGGGCAGGCCGTCGGCCTTCACCCGCACGGTGTCGCCGTCGACCACCGTCACCGTGCTGAGCACGGAGACCGGCTCGGGCAGCTCCGTGCCGAGCACGGTGGCCTCGACCGTGACCTTGATCTTGCCGTTGCCGCCGTCGGAGAGGCCGACGACGTGGGCCGTGACACCCGGGGCGACCCGGGTGGGCTCGGACTTCGCCGTCTTCAGCAGCTCGTCGTAGGAGATGGTCGCCGTGCCGGTGGCGCTGGTGGCGGTGGCGGAGCTGTAGTCGCCGGAGAACTCGACGCCCTTCATGTCGGCGCGGAGGTCGTCGATGCGGATCTTCTGGGCGCCGTTGCCCGCGGCGGCCTCGTAGTTCTGGATGCCGACCTCGATGTCGTCCAGGGAGCCGCCGACGACCTGGGTGAGGAACGGGAAGCCCTTGATGCTGACGTCCGGGGTCGCCGCGAGGTTCTCCGTCGTCTTCAGCCGGTCGGCGGCCTCGCCCTCGGCGAAGTTCACGGCGACGCGGTCGGCGATGACGAAGAGTCCCCCCAGGATCACGACGAAGATCAGCAGTATTCGCAGAGCGCGCATGCGGTGTGTCCCCCACCCAGTCGTTCGACAGCGGTCCCTGACGACCGGGTGGCCGTCCCTTGCGTGAGGGTAACTCCGTGTCGCGCGCGGGCCCCGGGTTTGTCGATCACCTGTGACAGGGGCCCTAGACCAGGGCCCGCCCCAGGACGTACACCGCCGGCGCCGCGGCGGACAGCGGCAGGGCCACGCCCGCCGTGAAGTGGACGAAGCGGGAGGGATAGTCGTAGCTCGCGACCCGGTGGCCGATCAGGGCGCAGGCCGCCGCGCCCGCGCCCAGCAGGGCGCCCGAGGTGCCGAGGCCCGTCATCGCACCCGCCACGCCACCGCCGCCCGCCGCCGCGAGCAGCGCCACCACCACCGACGCCGCCGTCGGCAACGGCAGCGCCCGCGCCAGGACGGCGACCGCCACGGCCACCGCGCCCACCGTCACGGCGTCCGCGTCGGCCGCGAGGTACCCACCCGCCACGATCGCCAGCGCCGCCGCCGCGACCGTCGCCATCAGGCCGTACATCCGCTCGTCCGGATCCGCGTGCGACCGCAGTTGCAGGACCAGCGCGAGCAGCACCCACACGCCCAGCGTCCCGAGGATCGCCGCCGGTGAGCGCCCCGAGGCCAGCAGCGCGGCGTCCGCGGCCAGCGCCCCGGCGAAGCCCAGCGCGATGCCCTGCCGCGCCGGCCACATCCCGTTCAGCCGGAACCAACCCGCCGCGGTGACGGCCTGGAGGACGACGAGCGGCACCAGCAGCGCGTACGTCCCGACCGCCGCCGCACCGGCGAGCAGCAGCCCGAGCAGCGCGGTCAGCGCGGCCGGCTGCATCCCGGGCTCGATGATCGGCGACCGCCCCTCCGCCCGCGCCCGCTGGGCGTCCGTGACGCGCGTGTTCCCGCCGAGCGTGGCGGGACCGTACCCGTCACCCGACGCGTCGGCGACCTCGGCAGGAGCCGGAGCCGGCGCCGGAGCCGCGTACCCCTGCGGCGGCAGGTACGCCGTGTCGGCGGCGGCCGGGGCGGACACCTGCTGGTGCGTCTGCGTCTCCCACGTCTGGCCCTGCCACTGCTGCGTGTACTGCTGAGCGGCGTGCGGGTCTTCGTACCCGGGATACCCCTGGTGCCCCTGCTGATACCCCTGCCCGGGCCACGCCTGCGGCGCCTGGCCCTGCGGGTGCTGCGGCTGCTGTGCGTGCTGCGGCTGCTGCCCGTAGGGGTCGTAGCCGTCGTAACCGTCATAACCGTCGTACGGCTGGTTGGTCATCGTCACCCTCCTGCGAACGGCGGGAGCACCTCGACCGTGCCGCCGTCGGCCAGCCGTACCGTCTCATGGGCGCGGGTGCCCACGGGGTCACCGTCCACGAGGAACGAGCAGCGCCGCAGGACGCGCTCCAGTTCGCCCGGGTGTCGCTCGCGCGCCCCCGCGAGCGCCTCGGCGAGCGTGGCCGCCTCGTACGGCTCCTCGGCCACCCCGGCCGCGGCCTTGGCGGCGGCCCAGTAGCGCACCGTGACCTTTGGCATCTGCTTCCTCAATCGCACAGTCACAACGGACTCACCCGACGGTGAACCCCGTCAGGCTAGCCCGCCCGGCCGACGACCCACGCCCCGATCCGGTCCAGCAGCTCGTCGCTCGCCGCGTGCTCGGCGTGCCCCATGCCGGGCTCCAGCCACAGTTCGCCCTGGTCACCGGCGGCCGCGGCCAGCATGCGCGGATGGTCGACGGGAAAGTAGCCGTCGGCGTCGCCGTGCACGATCAGCAGCGGGGTCGGGGCGATCCGCGGCACGGCCTGCACCGGGGACAGCGGCACCGGGTCCCAGTCCCGGTGGTGGATGCGCGTGCGGAAGCCGTAGCGCCCCACCACGCGCCCCTCGGGCCGCGTGACGAGCCAGTGCAGCCGTCGCATGGGCGCGGTGCCCCGGTAGTACCACCGGGCCGGCGCGCTCACCGACACCACCGCGTCGGTCTGCCGTGGGTGCAGCGCCGCGTGCCGCAGCACCACCGAGCCGCCCATGGAGAACCCGACGGTGCCCACGCGCGCGTGCCCGAACTCCCGCGCCCAGCGCACCGCCGCGGCGAGGTCCAGCACCTCCCGGTCCCCGACCGTGGACCGCCCGCCGGACGCCCCGTGCCCCCGGAAGGAGAACGTGACGACGGCCCCGAACCGGGTGAACGCCTGGGCCACCCGCCGCACGTGCGGCCGGTCGACGGCCCCGGTGAAGCCGTGGGCGACGACGAACACGGGATGAGCGGAAGGTGTCCGGGAACCGTCGTATACGGCGGCACCCGGGTCGTATACGGCGTCGATCGCCACACCGTCCGAGGTGCGCAGAAACCTCCGTGTGAACCTCCGCACAGACGCTCCACGGGTCGTCTCGGAATGCGGACGATCGGTGGAACGCGCCACATGACCTGCCGGACCAGAGCTCATGTGGGCTATTCTGCTGGGCAGAGGACTCGGGCAGCGTAGCCCCCGGGTCCTTTTGTGCTTTCGGAAGCGTTGTATACGACGCGGGAAACCGCAGGTGTACGGGCCTTCGGGATCGCAGAGCAGTGCTGTGCCAACAAACGTCCTCGCAGGGACCGAGGAGGAACCAGACGTATGAGTTCTCTGCTGCTCCTGACCAACGCCCTCCAGCCGTCGACGGAGGTGCTCCCCGCTCTCGGCCTGCTCCTGCACAACGTGCGGGTGGCCCCCGCGGAAGGCCCCGCCCTCGTCGACACCCCCGGTGCCGACGTCATCCTCGTCGACGGCCGGCGCGACCTGCCGCAGGTGCGCAGCCTGTGCCAGCTGCTCCGCTCCACCGGTCCGGGCTGCCCGCTGATCCTCGTCGTCACGGAGGGCGGTCTCGCCGCCGTGACCGCGGACTGGGGCATCGACGACGTCCTGCTCGACACCGCCGGCCCCGCGGAGGTCGAGGCCCGACTGCGGCTGGCCATGGGGCGGCAGCAGATCGTCAGCGACGACTCCCCGATGGAGATCCGCAACGGCGACCTGTCGGTCGACGAGGCGACGTACTCCGCCAAGCTCAAGGGCCGCGTCCTCGACCTCACCTTCAAGGAGTTCGAGCTCCTGAAGTACCTCGCGCAGCACCCCGGCCGTGTCTTCACGCGCGCCCAGCTGCTCCAGGAGGTCTGGGGCTACGACTACTTCGGCGGCACCCGCACGGTCGACGTGCACGTACGGCGGCTGCGCGCCAAGCTCGGGCCCGAGCACGAGTCGCTCATCGGCACCGTCCGGAACGTCGGTTATCGATTCGTTACGCCGGAGAAGGTGGAGCGGGCCGCCGAGGAGGCGAAGGCCAAGGCCGCCAAGGCAAAGCCGGACAACAAGGACGAGTCCGCCGATCTGGACGCCGCCGAGGTCCGCGCCGAGGCGTGAAAGGCGTATCCCGGCGCCGACCTGGGCATCGCTCTTCGCACGGAGCGCACTGGACGGCGGTCGGGATATCGTACGGAACCTCCTTTACGCCCTGCCCAGAGCGGGTATATCCGCGTAGACTCCGCGCGTGGCCAAGGTGACTCGGGATGATGTGGCGCGGCTGGCAGGGACTTCCACTGCCGTGGTCAGCTATGTCATCAACAACGGACCCCGGCCGGTCGCCCCGGCCACGCGCGAGCGTGTCCTCGCCGCGATCAAGGAACTGGGGTACCGGCCCGACCGGGTGGCCCAGGCGATGGCCTCGCGGCGCACGGATCTCATAGGCCTGATCATCCCGGACGCCCGCCAGCCCTTCTTCGGGGAGATGGCGCACGCGGTCGAGCAGGCGGCCTCCGAGCGCGGGAAGATGGTGCTCGTCGGCAACACGGACTACGTGGGCGAGCGCGAGGTCCACTACCTGCGGGCGTTCCTCGGGATGCGGGTCTCCGGGCTCATCCTGGTCAGCCACGCGCTCAACGACCTGGCCGCCGCCGAGATCGAGGCCTGGGACGCCCGGGTGGTGCTGCTGCACGAACGCCCCGAGGCCATCGACGACGTCGCCGTCGTCACGGACGACCTCGGGGGCGCCCGGCTCGCCGTGCAGCACCTGCTGGAGCACGGCTACGAGTACGTGGCCTGTATGGGCGGCATAGCGGAGACCCCGGCGGTCGGCGACCCGGTCTCCGACCACGTCGAGGGCTGGCGCCGCGCGATGGACGACGCCGGGATCTCCACCGAGGGCCGCCTCTTCGAGGCCCTCTACAACCGCTACGACGCCTACCAGGCCGCCCTGAAGATCCTCTCCGGGCCCGAGCGGCCGCCGGCGATCTTCTGCTCCACCGACGACCAGGCCATCGGCCTGCTGCGGGCGGCGCGCGAGCTGCGGATCGACGTCCCCGGCGAGCTGGCGGTGGCCGGCTTCGACGACATCAAGGAGGCGGCGCTGGCCGACCCGCCCCTGACGACGATCGCCTCCGACCGCCCGGCGATGGCCCGGGCCGCGGTGGACCTCGTCCTGGACGACGGGCTGCGGGTCGCGGGCGCCCGGCGGGAGCGGCTGAAGGTGTTCCCGTCACGGCTGGTGGTCCGCCAGTCCTGCGGCTGCGCCTGACCCTGGCCCGGGCGTCTTTATATCGGGCATACGAGGTTCTGTCGGGCTTCTCAGCGAGCACTCAGGAAGCTCTCATGGTCGGGCGACAAGCTCGGTTCCATGACCGAGAGCTTCCACCGCAGTGGCGAGTACGAGAACCCTTACGAGGGTCAGCAGCAGGCCCCGGTGAACCCCGAGTGGCCGCCCCCGCCGGCGCACGCCCCGGCAGCTCCGCAGCCCAAGAAGCGCAACCGCGGCCCCGTCGCCCTGATCGCCGCGGTGGCGATCGTCGCCGCGGCGATCGGTGGCGGCACCGCCTACGGCATCCAGGAGCTGACCGGCAACGACACGGTCGCCTCCAGCTCGACCAGCACCAACGTGGTGCCGTCCAGCCAGAAGGGCACGGTCGCCGGAGTCGCGAAGGCGGTCAGCCCCAGCATCGTCGAGATCAACGCCAACTCCAACGCCGGGTCCTCCACCGGCTCCGGCGTGATCATCACGAGCGACGGCGAGATCGTCACCAACAACCACGTCATATCCGGCGCCTCGCGGATCAAGGTCACGACCAGCGACGGCACGTCGTACACCGCCAAGGTCGTCGGCACCGACAGCAAGAAGGACCTGGCGCTGATCAAGCTGGAGAACGCCTCCGGCCTGAAGGCGGCGACGCTCGGCGATTCCTCCGGCGTCCAGGTCGGCGACCAGGTCGTGGCGATCGGCTCCCCCGAGGGGCTGTCCGGCACCGTGACCAGCGGCATCATCTCGGCGCTCGACCGTGACGTCACCGTCCCGACCGACGAGGACCAGGGGCAGCAGCAGTACCAGCAGGGCGACGGCTGGCCGTTCGAGTTCGGCGGACGCCAGTTCAACGGCGACACCGGCTCCGACACGACCACGTACAAGGCGCTGCAGACCGACGCGTCCCTCAACCCGGGCAACTCCGGCGGCGCGCTGATCGACATGAACGGCAACATCATCGGGATCAACTCCGCGATGTACTCGCCGACGGGCAGCGCCTCCTCGTCCTCCGACGCGGGCAGCGTGGGCCTGGGCTTCGCCATCCCGATCAACACCGTCAAGGCCGACCTCGCCAAGCTGCGGGCCGGCGCCACCGACTGAGTCGTACGAGGAGCACCGCGATGATCCAGCAGGTCGCGCACACGCAGCCCGGCACCGACCCGGCGGGGGTAGCGCTGGCCCTGGCGGTGGCGTACGCACTGCACGCGCCGACGGCCCGGGCGCCCGAGGTGGCGCCCGCCTCCACCGGGGCCACCCACCGGCACCGGACCGCCCGGCGCCGCACCGTACGGGGCTGAGCCCCGCCAGAAGGGCCCTGCGCTCCTCCCGGCCCCGCCCGCGGTCGTGCGAGGCTGAGAGCGTCAGAGCACCCCTCCCCCTTCACACCCGAGGAACCCCGACCCATGAGCCCCGCAGACGGCGACCGTGACACGCAGCGCATCCTGATCGTCGACGACGAGCCGGCGGTACGCGAAGCACTCCAGCGCAGCCTCGCCTTCGAGGGGTACGACACGGAGGTCGCCGTCGACGGCGCGGACGCCCTGGAGAAGGCCGCGGCCTACCGCCCCGACCTGCTCGTGCTCGACATCCAGATGCCCCGCATGGACGGCCTGACGGCGGCCCGCCGCATCCGCGCCACCGGCGACACGACCCCGATCCTGATGCTCACGGCCCGCGACACGGTCGGGGACCGCGTCACGGGCCTGGACGCGGGTGCCGACGACTACCTGGTCAAGCCCTTCGAACTCGACGAGCTGTTCGCCCGCATCCGCGCGCTGCTGCGCCGCAGCTCCTACGCGGCGGCCGTGGGCGCGGGCGGCGCGGGCGACGACGACGCCCTCACCTTCGGCGACCTGCGCATGGACCTCACGACGCGCGAGGTCACCCGGGGCGGCCGCCCGGTGGAGCTGACCCGCACGGAGTTCACGCTCCTGGAGATGTTCATGGCGCACCCGCGCCAGGTCCTCACCCGGGAGCAGATCCTCAAGGCGGTCTGGGGCTTCGACTTCGAGCCGTCGTCGAACTCCCTCGACGTGTACGTGATGTACCTGCGGCGCAAGACCGAGGCGGGCGGCGAGCCGCGGCTCGTGCACACCGTGCGGGGCGTGGGCTACGTGCTGCGGCAGGGCGGCGCGGAGTGAACAAGGTCGTACGCCGCTTCCGCTCGCTGCCGATCCGCTCGCGCCTGGCGCTGCTGGTGGCGGCGGCGGTGGCGTTCGCGGTGGCCGCGGTGTCGGTGACCTGCTGGTTCATCGTGCAGGGGAAGCTGTACGACCAGGTGGACGGGGACCTGAAGTCGTCCTACCGGACCATCCTGGAGGACGACTTCGAGGCGCTGGTCAGGACATGCCCCCAGACGCCGTCCAGCACGCTCGGCGGCGCTCCCCGCCCGCAGACGTACGCGCAACTGGTGCGGGTCGATGGCAGGGTCTGCCTGTTCAGCAACAACATGCCGCAGGTGCGGGTCACGAGCGCCGACAAGGCCGTGGCGAAGGATCCCGACCCCAGGACGGCCCGGCTGCGCAACGGCAAGGACAGCGACGGCAACTCGGTGCGGGTGCTGACCACGGCGGTCATCGTCAAGGAAAGCCCGTTCGACCAGAGCGTCGCAGCCGACTACGCGCTGGTCATCGCGGTCCCCCTCAAGGGCACGGAGTCCACGCTCAACGAACTGGCGCTGATCCTGCTGCTGGTGTCGGGCATCGGGGTGGTGGGCGCCGGGGCGGCCGGCCTCACGGTGGCCCGGGCGGGCCTGCGTCCCGTGGACAAACTCACCGAAGCCGTCGAGCACGTGGCCCGCACGGAGGACCTGGACGTCCGCATCCCCGTCGACGACGACAGCGACGACGAGGTGGCCCGCCTCTCCCGTTCCTTCAACTCGATGACCTCGGCCCTGGCCAGCTCCCGGGAACTCCAGCAACAGCTCATCGCGGACGCCGGCCACGAACTCCGCACGCCGCTCACCTCACTGCGCACCAACATCGAACTCCTCACCCGCAGCGAGGAGACGGGCCGCCCCATCCCGGAGGCGGACCGCAAGGCGCTGCTCGCCTCGGTGAAGGCGCAGATGACGGAGCTGGCCGCGCTCATCGGCGACCTCCAGGAACTGTCCCGCCCGGACACGGGCCAGCACTCGGGCCGGACCCAGATCGTCGCCTGGCAGGACATCGTGGACTCGGCGCTGCGGCGGGCACGGCTGCGCGGCCCGGAGCTCACGATCACGGCGGACGTACAGCCGTGGTTCGTGCGCGCCGAACCGACCGCGCTGGAGCGGGCGGTGGTGAACATCCTCGACAACGCCGTGAAGTTCAGCCCCGAGGGCGGCACGATCGAGGTCCGGCTGGCCGAGGGCGTCCTCACGGTCCGCGACCACGGGCCGGGCATCCCCGCCGACGAACTCCCCCACGTCTTCGACCGCTTCTGGCGCTCCCCCAGCGCACGAGCCCTGCCCGGCTCGGGCCTCGGCCTGTCGATCGTGGCGCGCACGGTCCAGCAGGCGGGCGGCGACGTGTCCCTGTCCCCGGCGGAGACCGGCGGCACGGTGGCGACGGTACGACTGCCGGGGGCGCCCACGCCTCCGCCGGAGGTGCCTTGACGGAAACGACCGTCAAGGTCAGCGCGGTGTCACGGATTCCTGACGCCGGCCAGGAACAACGCCCAGGGCTGTGCGCCGAACACGACCACAGGTCCGTGCGGCTGCTTGCTGTCGCGGACGGGGACTATGCCGGGGTAGTCGTCGGCGACTTCGAGGCAGTCGTTGGCTCCCCCTTCGCTGTAGCTCGACTTGCGCCACACGGCGGTGGTGAGGTCGGGGGATCACGCGGTCTCCCGCACGCCGCGCACGAATGCGGACCAGGACGCGGCGGAGAAGAGCAGTGGGCGGGCCGCGGGTGTCTTGCTGTCGCGGACGGGGACTATGCCGGGGTGGTTGTCGGCGACTTCGAGGCAGTTGTTGTCTCCCCCGTCGCTGTAGCTCGACTTGCGCCACACGGCGGTGGTGAGGTCGGGGGTGTTCGTCATGATCGGTGCTCCTCCCGTACGTCCCTGATGAACGTGAGCGAGTCCGACGGGGACAACGCCAGGTCGCGAAGCCGATCGTAGGACGCTCGCTCCCGAAGGACCTCGCCCGGATCCTCGATCAGCCGACCGCTGCTGTTGCCTTCCGTGTAGGCAACAGCGCTTCCGTCCCACTGCCAGAGCAGGGTCAGCGATCCGTTCATATGGTGGTGCGCTCCCGCCGAGAACGGCAGTACCTGGAGCGCCATGTTGGGCCACAACGCGGCGGTCTCGAGGTGCAGCAGCTGATCCTCCCAGGTCTTGCCCTGGGCGGCGGGGCGTCGGAGCGCGAACTCGTCGACGATGACCCGAACCTCGGGCTCCGGCTTCTGCCGCAGCAGGTGCTGACGCCCGAGCCGTGCCGCAACCTGCTCCTCGACGGCCTCCTCGCCGGCAGCCGTTGTCTGAGCCCCAGACAACACCCCTCGGGCGAAGTCCTCGGTCTGCAGGAGCCCTGGAATGCCAAGCGAGTACTTCCACATGATCCGCGCCGTCGCCTCCAGCGCCATGAACTCCTTGTACTGGTCCTTGAACGCGTCCAGCCGAGCCGCCTTCCAGTGGCTCAGCAGCAGGTCACCGGTGCCGTAGTAGCCGTCCAGGTCCTCCATGACCGTGATCTTGGACAGCCGCTCCCCGGACTCCAGCCGGCTCAGGTAGCTCTTCTCGTACCCGGTCTCGTCGGCCAGCTGCCCCAGTGACTTCCCGGCCTTCTCCCGCAGGACCTTGAGCGTCTGCCCGAGCATCGCCCGCCCGGAGACCGGCTGAGCGTCAACCTTCTCCCCCATGTCACCCCTCCCCGTTGCCTGCCCGCCAGACAACACCGAACCTCTTCCGCAGCGTACGCGCGATCAGTGACCATCGAGACACGAACGGTAATCACCGCTCGTCATCCCCCTGCTCACGCCGAAGGGCACCGCCATATGAGACTGCTCCCCTGGACCGACACCGACGGCAAGCCCTGCTACCTCAGCACCGACAACCCGCACAGCCTGCTCTCCCAGCTCGCCGACGACATCGAGGCCGCCCAACTGGCCTCCGCGGAGCAGGTGCTCGCCGGCTCCAGGGCGGTGCTGGGTGACCCCAAGGCCGGTGAACGCGCCGTGCGCTTCGCGCTCGTCAGGGCCGTGGAGTCCCTGGGGGACACGCTCCGCATCGCGGTGAGCCGGGGCGGGCGCATCGCCGAGGGCGACGGGTGACAGGTCAGTGGACGCCGAGCATGCCTCCCGCCCTGGGCCCTGAATGGTCGTGTTGTCCGCCATGGTCACACTGCAGCCACACCACAGCTCCCCGGCACCGTCACGTCTCCGTCCGGTACATCAGGTCCACCTCGTGCGTCACGAAGCCCAGCCGCTCGTACACCGACACCGCCGCCTTGTTGTCGGCGTCGACGTACAGCATCGCCGTCGGCAGCCCCCGCCCCGCCAGGTGCCGCAGCCCGATCGTCGTCAGGGCCTTGCCGAGGCCGCTGCCCTGGGCGTCGGGGCCGACGCCGAGGACGTAGACCTCGCCGAGGCCCTCCTGCGCGTGCACCTTCGTCCAGTGGAAGCCGACGAGTTCGTCGCCGCGGAAGGCGAGGAAGAAACCCGCCGGGTCGAACCACGGCTCGGCCTTGCGGTCGTCGAGGTCGCGCTGGGTGAGGGAGCCCTGCTCGGGGTGGTGGGCGAAGGCGGCGGCGTTGACCGCGAGCCAGGCCGCGTCGTCCTGGCCGGGGACGAAGGTGCGGACGGTGACGTCCGGCGGCAGCACCGGCTCGGGTGCGTCGAAGTCCGTCAACCGGCGCCGCATCTGGCGCAGTTCGCGGAAGAGCGTGAGGCCCAGGACCTGGGCGAGGTGCCGGGCGGCGGAGTGGCCGCCGTGCGCCCACACGCGCAGCCGCTTGCCGGAGGCGGCCAGCAACGCGGAGCCGAGCGCCCGGCCGTGCCCGTGCCCGCGGTGCCCGGGGTGGACGACCAGCTCGGCGGCCGGCGGCTCCACCGGGTCGGTGTCCTCCAACTGGGCATAGCCCACGAGTTCGCCGTCGACGGTGAGCAGCAGATGGGACACGCCCTCCCGTTCCCCGCCGCGCAACTGCAACCGGCCCTGTTCGGACACCGCCTGCTGCCCGTCGGTCCGGGCCGCCTCGGCGAGCAGTCCGAGCACGGCCTCGGTCTGCTCCGCGGAGAGCGCGGCAAGGGTCTCGATCGAGCGGGGGCGGCCGGGCCTTACGGTGTCGTCGCTGGTCATGCGTACGAGGGTACGGGGAGCCACCGGCAAATCGGCGGCAAAGAAGCAACCAGGTCGTAACCACGAAGGGCCTGTCGCGCTACGCGCGTTGACTCTAGGCTGCGCCGGACGACATCACTGTCCCAGCAGACCCACAGGGGGGCGTATGCCAGCCAGTTCCGCGGCGCATCCGGAGCGCCGGAGACGTCGTACGTACCGTTTTGCCGCTCTTGCCGCCGGTGTCGTCACCGCCGGCGCGCTGGCCGCCGCGGCGCTGCCGGGTGCGGCGACCGCCGGTGAGGACCACCGCACGGGCGGCCACTGGCCCGGCCGCTACCAGGACGTGCAGCTGCTGTCCTTCAACGACCTGCACGGCAACCTGGAGCCGCCGACGGGTTCGTCCGGCCGGGTCACCGAGCACCAGCACGACGGCACGACGAAGACCATCGACGCGGGTGGCGTCGAGTACCTCGCCACGCACCTGCGGCAGGCCCGCCAGGGCGAGAAGTACTCCATCACCGCCGCCGGCGGCGACATGGTCGGCGCCTCCCCGCTGATCTCCGGGCTCTTCCACGACGAGCCGACCATCGAGGCGCTGAACAAGCTCGACCTCGACGTCACCTCCGTCGGCAACCACGAGTTCGACGAGGGCGCCAAGGAACTGGCCCGTCTGCAGTACGGCGGCTGCCACCCGAAGGACGGCTGCTACACGGACGAGGAGTTCGAGGGCGCCGACTTCCCCTACCTGGCCGCCAACGTCCTCGACGAGAAGACGCAGAAGCCGATCCTCAAGCCCTACTGGGTGTGGAAGAAGAAGGACGTCAAGGTCGGCTTCATCGGCGTGACCCTGGAGGGCACACCGGACATCGTCTCCGCCGAGGGCGTCAAGGGCCTCGCCTTCAAGGACGAGGTCGAGACGATCAACAAGTACGCCAAGGTGCTCCAGCGGCAGGGCGTGAAGTCGATCGTCGCCCTCATCCACGAGGGCGGCTTCCCGGCGTCGACGTCGTACAACTACGACTGCGACGCCCCGGGCGCGGGCGACGGCATATCCGGCCCGATCGTGGACATCGCCAAGAACATCACGCCGCAGGTGGACGCGCTGGTGACGGGGCACACCCACGCCCCGTACGTGTGCACGATCAACGACCCGGCGGGCAAGCCCCGCATGGTCACCTCGGCCGCGTCCTTCGGCCGTCTCTACACGGACACGACGCTGACGTACGACCGGCTGACCGGCGACATCGCCCGTACGGCCGTGAAGTCGGCGAACCACGTGGTCACCCGGGACGTCCCCAAGGCGCCCGACATGACCGAGCTGATCGGCAAGTGGAACGCCCTGGCCGCGCCCATCGGCAACCGCCCGATCGGCTACATCTCCGGCGACATCGGCAACACGGGCACCGAGTCCCCGCTCGGCGACCTCATCGCCGACGCCCAGCTCGCCCACGGCAAGCAGCTCGACCCGGAGACCGACCTGGCGCTGATGAACCCCGGCGGCATCCGGGCACCGCTGACCTACGCGGCCAAGGCCGGTGAGGGCGACGGTGTCGTGACGTACGCCGAGGGCTTCACGGTCCAGCCGTTCGCCAACACCGTGAACCTCCAGGACTTCACGGGCGCCCAGCTGATCCAGGTGCTCAAGGAGCAGGTGTCCGGCGCGAACGCCGCGTCGCCGAAGGTGCTCCAGGTCTCGTCCGGCCTGACCTACACGCTGGACCTCACCAAGTCCGGTGCCGACCGGGTCGTCACGGACTCGATCCGGCTGAACGGCGCGGCCATCGACCCGGCGGCCACCTACCGCGTCGCGACGAACAGCTTCCTCGCGGGCGGCGGCGACGGCTTCCCGACGCTCGGCCAGGGCACCAACGACGTCGTCGGCAGCGACGACCTCGCCGCGCTGGAGCAGTACCTGACGGCCAACTCCTCGGCCGGCAGCCCGCTCGCACCGCCGAAGGCGGACCGGATCACGATCGTGAAGTAAATCGCATACCTGGAGTTCAGGTTGCGGGTGGGGGCGGTGCGCATGGTCGGATGGATCGATGCGTACCCCCCACCACACTGATGCGCATCCGCGTCCGAACCCCTATGAGGAACTCGGCGCCCTCGACGACGGGCCGTTGGAGGAGACCCCTCTGGAGGAGTTCCGGAAGGAATCCTGGGACCCCGAGGGCTCCGAGGAGGCCGCCGAGGACGCCTGGGCCCCACCGGTGCACCGCCGGGGCGGCCGTCGAAGGAAGAATCGTTTCGCCGGACTGCCGCTCGCGGTGAAGGCGGTGGTCGGCCTCGCCGTGCTCGCCGCGTTCACCGCGCTCGGCGACCGCTGGGCCGTGCTGTACGCCGAGCACAGGGCCGCCGACACGCTCAAGGACCGCCTGGACCTCGCGGCCGCGCCCGAGGTGGAGATCGGCGGGTTCCCCTTCCTCACCCAACTCGCCGACAAGCGGCTGGACTCGGTGAAGGTGACCGTCCCGGACGTCGCCGCCGACCGGGTCTCGCTCGCGAAGGTGTCGGCCACGGCCCATGACATCCGGCTGGACGCCGACGGGCTCACCTCCGTGCGCGGCGCCCGTGTCCCCCGCTTCGAGGGGGACGTCCTGCTGTCCTTCGCCGACCTCAACCGCGAACTCGGCGCCTCCCAGGTGACGTTCACCGGCGAGGGCCGCGACCGGGTCCGGGCCCGCGGCACCCTGCCGGTCGCCGGACACGACCTGCGGCTGCGGGCCGAGGCCCGGATCCAGCGGCAGGGGGAACGGGGCATCGCGACGGAGATCGGCGGCATGCGCCTTGACATCGGGGACCTGGCCACCTACCGCCCCGGCACCCGCGCCTCCGAGGGCCTGCACCTGACGCCCCGGGGGAGCGCCGACCTGGCCCGGGAGACCCGCAAGGCCAGGGCGCTGTTGTCGGTCCCGGCCATCGTGCAGCGCATGGGCGTTCCCGAGGCGACGGTCCGCGAGGCCCTGGCCGACGACGGCAAGCTCACCGAACTGACCGGCTCCCCGCGCTTCGCCCGCCAGGCCCAACAGCTCAACCTCATCGACCTGGCCCTGGACAACCCGGAGGTGCTGCGCCGCCTCGGCCTCGACCCCGACCTCCTCGACTCCCTGTCCGGGCTGACCCGCCCGGTCCTGGCCGACCGGCTGTCGCTGGCGTTCGAACTGCCGAAGCCGGAGCAGGGGAACGTACGGCTGGACGACGTACGGGTGGAGGAGGACGGCATCCGGGTGCGGGTGTCGGGGTCGGGGCTTTCGGTGGGGTCGTAGCCGGGCCCGACGGCTGGCAGCGGGGCGCGGCTGCGTTCTTGATGAGATTTGGTGTGCAGATGTGTTGACCTCTGTTCGGGCCCTCTTCTACTTTGCGGGAGCCAACGAGCCGCCGATCAGTACGCGAGTTCTCGCGCACGCAACTGCTCAGAAGGGGACGTCGTGTCACGAAAGACTCATCGGGGGACAGCCGGCCTGGGGGCGCTGCTCGCCTGCGCCACGGCATTCGGCGGGGTACTCGCCTCCCCCGCGGCCGCCTCCCCCACCGCCCCGCCGCCCGTCAGCGACTTCAAGGGCGTCAACTGGGCCGACCCGCGCGACAACTACGCCGACGACGCGGTCGTGCCCTCGGGCCTGTCCACCTCCGACAGCTACGCCACCACCTACGCCAAGTCCCGGGCGATCATCGGTGGCTTCGCCGAGCTGGGTGCCAACACCGTCCGCCTCCCGGTCAACCCGAGCTCGGTGAACGGCCCGTTCTGGAAGTCGTACCGGGGCGCGATCGACGCCGCTACCGCCAAGGGCTTCAAGGTCATCCTGGGCTACTGGGAGGCCGACAACGCCAAGGACGGCAAGATCGACAACCAGGCGTCCTGGGACCAGATGTGGGCGCGGCTCACCTCCGCCTACGCCCGCGACTCCAAGGTGTACTTCGAGCCGATGAACGAGCCGTTCGGCTACACCGCGCAGGAGTGGACCGACATAGCGGCGAAGTGGGTGACCACCCACAACAACGTGCCCCGCGACCGGGTCCTGATCGGCGGCTACAAGTACAGCGAGGACGTCAAGCCGGTCTGCGCCGATCCGCGCCTGAAGGGCACCCGCCTGGCCCTGCACAACTACGGCTTCTGGCACACCGACTGGACCAGCGTCGACCAGTGGAAGCAGGACTTCAAGGCCCGCATCGGGGACTGCGCCTCGCGCACGATCCTCGACGAGTTCGGCGCCTCCATGACCACCGGCCTGGACTACAACGGCCCGGTGGGCGGCTCCAACGAGGTCGCGTACATCCAGGCCGCGACCGACACCATCCGGGAGCTGGGCCTGGGCTCGGTCTACTGGCCCGGCCTGCGCAACGGCGACACCTACTCCCTCACCACCCTCCAGGGCACGGGCACGAACCTCAGCCTGACGGTGAACAACCAGAGCGGCCTGGACCGGCTGCACTACGCCTGGAAGCAGTAGGGGTGGTGGCCCTTCCGGGTTCGGCGCGGATGGTCAGCCGAACCCGGAAGGGAGCCGTCAGGACGCCGAGGGCGTCCAGCCCGCGAGCCAGTCCGCGACCTCCTGCTCGGCGGCCTGCGCATCGGTCAGGTGCGGCCGGTTCGAGCTCGCCGAACCGGCGCCCGCACCGCTGTTCTTGTACTCCGCGAACCGGTCGTCCTTCCACGAGAAGCCGCTCATGTCGGTCCACGGGGTCGACTTGATCGCGTTGCTCAGGTTCGTGTTGCGGACGGTGGTCTGCGGGTCGAGGGAGGCGTCACCGCCCGCGTGCCAGGGCCGGCCGAGGTAGAAGCTGCCGGCCGAGACGTCCCCGTTCACCGTGGAGTTGGCGATCAGGATGCCCTTGCGGTTGGCGGCCGTGCTCGGCGCGGTGACGTACCCGGCCGAGGTGCCGTCCCAGCGCTTCTTCAGCGTGATGACGGACCTGTCGACGACGGCCGTGGCCCGGCCGAAGATGAAGTCGACGTTGCCGATGACGTAGGAGTTGCTGACGTAGACGCGGCCCAGCCGGTCCTTGGCCGCGGTGTCGAGGAGCAGGGTGTCCTGGTCGCCGCTGACGATGATCCCGTCGAGGAACACCTTGTCGGCGGCGGTCCGCAGCGCCACGGCCTGGTGGCCGTTGAGGTTCTGGTTGGCCTTCTCGTCGAAGTCGTTGGAGATGGTCAGGTTCCGCGCCTGGAAGTCGTCGGCCTCGACGGCGACGGTGGCGCTGCCGCCGGTGCCGTACGTGCCGCCGCCGGGCTTCGGCGTACCCGACGCGTTGTTGTAGACGATCGTCGTGTCCTTGCGGCTGCCGCCGGTGCCCTGGATGGTGACGTGCGGCTTGTTGGAGGGCACCTTCACCAGCTCCCGGTACGTCCCCGGCTTCACGGCGATGACGACACGGGAGGGATTGTTGGCGGGCACGGCGTTCACGGCGGCCTGGACGCTCGTGTACTGCCCGCTGCCGTCCTTGGCGACGGTGAGGGTGGTCGCGGCGGCGGCCTTGGGGGAAGCGGCGGTCGTGCCGAGGGAGGCGCGGGGCCCGGCACCGGACTTGAGGATCGACGGCAGGTCGGCGGCCTTGTCGAGGGTGTACGGGTAGTAGGCCTTCGGATCGAAGGCGGTCCCGCCGGTCTCGTTGCGCCCGCTGGTCCCGGAGAAGACGCTGCCGCGCTGCACGACGGCGGCGCCGCTGTCCTTGATGACGGGGTTCTTCACGCCCTGGAAGTAGGAGTTCTCCAGCACCATCTTGGTCGCGCCGCGCGAGTAGTTCCCGTACGACGAGTTGATGCTCGTGCCCGGCGCGTCCTCCAGCCAGTTGTTGTAGAGGTGCGCGTGGGCGGCGTTGTCGGTGGACGGGTTGCGCTGCTCGGTCTCGCGGATCCAGTTGTGGTGGATCGTGATGTCGGTCTTGACGTTCTCGGTCCAGCCGATGCCGAAGGTCTTGTTGTTGTCGCTCAGCTTGTTCCAGGAGACGGTGACGTTCGTCGAGTCCTTGCGGACGTCGATGAGCCCGTCGGCCATGTGCCGCAGGTCGTTGTGGTCGATCCACACGTGATGGGCGCCGTCCATCTGGATCGCGTCGAAGTCGTGGTCCTTGTCGTTCCAGACGCCCTGGTACGAGTCCCGGATGGTCAGGTTCCGGATGATGACGTTGTGTACGCCCTGGCCGAGGAAGAACCCTCCGCCGACGATGTGCCCGGAGGTCCCGGCCCCGACGATGGTCTTGTCGGACTGCACCTTGATCTCTTTGCCGACCGGGTTCATGGTGATGGCCCCGGCGACGACGATGACGTACGGCTGGGTCGCGGTGGCGTACTTCTCCAGCTCGGCCTGCGTCTTCACGGTGACGACCTGACCGCCGCGCCCGCCGTACGTCCCGTTCTGGCCGAGGGAGTTGACGGAGGCGAACCCGTCGGCGGTGTCGGCGGCCCAGGACGGGGCGGCGGCGGAGGCCTGTTGCGCGGTGAGGCCGAGGACGCCGAGGTCGGTGCCGTAGGCGAGGGTGCCGGCGGCGGTCAGGGCCAGGGGGACCCCGACCGCCAGGGCGGTGCGGCTTCTGCGGTGGCGGGGGGTGCTGCGCGGCTCACTCATGCGGCGAATCCGTTCCGTGCGGGGGGATGATCCGCGGTGGGGTCGCCGCCCCGCACGAAAAGGTTGCCGCCTTGCCCAAGCCGTTTACTGGGTGCAGGACTTGGGGTCGAGCTTCTCCTCGATCTTGTCCTCACGGCCGTCGGGCTGGCCGTTGGGGAGGAGCTTGTCGGAGATGCCGTCGATGTAGTACCCGTGCGAGTAGATCGTGCGGTAGCCCCGGTCGCGCCAGCTGTGCACGGTCCGGTCGCCGTTGCCCTTGTTCCACTCGTAGTCCTCGACGTAGAACACCGGGTTCACGCGCACCACGCGCTGGTACGGCGTCCAGGTCACGGCGACCTGCCGGCAGGGCGGAATGGTCTTCTCGCTGCGGGTCTCGAACCGGGACTCCTTCTCCCAGCCCCACTCGTAGCCGGCGCTGCCGCCCACGGTGCCGGAGAAGATGCTCTTGGCGAGGGAGAGGCTGATGGTGCCGCCGACGCTCTTCTTGGCGAAGGTCTTGGTGCTGTAGCTGCTGACGAAGGTCTCCTTGTCGTCGGCGGACCCCTTGTTGCCGATCCACCGGGACGTGCGGACGGTGTCGCCCTTGATCGACCAGGTGGAGGCCTCGGCGTATCCACACCAGCCGCGGAACAACTCCCACGGCCCGGCGGGCTTCCACAGCCCGAAGACGTCCCGCAGGTACTCGTCGCGGGTCTTGAACTCACCGGTGTCGACGTTCAGGGCGCCGTAGACGCCGGTGAGGCTCGTCTCCTGGCTGCAGAGCCGCTCGATCATCCGGTCGGTGTCACCCGGGTCGACGCCCCGGATGTTGGTGGCCCCGGCGGGCCCGGCGGTGGCGGTCCCCGCGCCGGCCAGCAGACCGGTTATGGCGAGGACGACGGAGGCGGCAACTGCGCCGCATTTCTTGAGAGTTGACTTGCGTGTGAGTCGCATGTGGGGGGCTCACTCCTGCTTGCGGTTCTCTGACGGCGATGAAGATGTCAGATGAGAGGCGGGAGTTCGCGCTACCGACGGGTATGACAGGACATTGACAGCTGGCTGGGGGCAACTGTCCGGCTTTGTGGGCATGAGGACGGGCGGGGGCCGTGATTACCGTTCGTGTCTCGATCGTCACTGATCGCGCGTACGCTGCGGAAGAGGCCAGGTGTTGCCTGGCGGGTCAGGCGACGGGGAGGGGTGACGTGGACCAAGTCGTTGACGTACCGGAAGAGTCCGGGCGTGCCGCGCTCGGTCGGACGCTGCGGTTTCTGCGGGAGAAGGAGGGCAAGTCGCTCGGGCAACTGGCCGAGGACACCGGCTACGACAAGAGCTACCTGAGCCGTCTGGAGAAGGGGGACCGGCTCTCCAAGCGGACGGTCATGGAGGACCTGGACAGCTATTACGGCTCCGGTGACCTGCTGGTTCGGGAGTGGCGCGAGGCGCGACGGGAGGTCATCAAGGACAAGTACAAGGCGTTCATGGACCTTGAGGCGTCGGCACAGATCATGTGGATGTTCCAGCTGCGGGTGCCAGGACTGCTGCAGACCGAGGACTACGCCCGAGCGGTGTTGTCAGGGTTGTCCGGCGCCCAGACAACGGCAGCCAACAGTGAGGAAGTCGAGGAACAGGTGGCCGCGCGGATGGGGCGGCAGGAGTTGTTCCATCGTCAGTCGGCGCCGAGCGTGCGCGTGATTCTGGACGAGGGTGCGGTACGACGACCCGTGTCCGACCCGAAGGTCTGGGCCGACCAGTTGTCGCACCTGGTGGACGCTGCGAAGCTGCCGAATGTCGCGATCCAGGTGCTGCCCTACACGGCCGGTGTGCACGACCTTATGAACAGCGACCTCATCCTGTTGTGGCAGCGCGTCGGGGATCCTGTTGCCTACGTGGAGGGCAACGGGATCGGGCAGTTGATCGACGATCCGGACAGGGTCCTGTCCTACCGCTTGTCCTACGATCTCGTCAGGGATGCGGCGCTGAGCCCGGCGGAATCGACGGCGTTCATCGAGCGCCTTCTGGAGGAGTGCAGACCATGAACCGAACCCCTGACCTCACCACCGCGGTGTGGCGCAAGTCTTCCTACAGCGACGGGGGCGCCTCGAACTGCCTCGAAGTCGCCGACAACCACCCCGGCATAGTCCCCGTCCGCGACAGCAAGACGCCGCACGGCCCCGTGCTCGTGTTCCGGTCGGGGCCGTGGGCGGCGTTTCTCAGCGGAGTGAAGGGCTGACTCACCTCGCCCAACCCGGCTTCCACACCTCTCCCTCCGTCAGCCGCGGCCGCGTGGCCACCAGGTGGTCCCGGAGTGCTGCCAGGCCCGGATGGGGATTGTCCGTTCGCCAGAGCAGGGAGTGGGGGTAGACCGGGGTCGGGTCGATCACCGGGACGAGGCGTAGGTCGTGGTCGGCCGGCCAGACCAGGGGCGTGCGTTCGCTGAGGAACGTCGCCAGGGTCGGGGAGTCCGCGATGGTGTCGAGGAGCGCCTCGATGCCGAAGTTGGGGCCGATGGTGTCGATGGTCGGGCCGAAGGTCTCGGCGAGTTCGTCGTAGTAGGCGGACCATTCCGTGCCCGGCGTGTTGCCCGGCATCCAGATCCGTTGCCCCTTCAGCCGCGCCGGAGTGACCGAGGGCGCGTCGGCGAACTCGTGGTCGGGGCCGACGCACAGGCGGAGTGGTTCGTCCAGGACGGGAACCGTCGAGATGCCGTCCGGCAGCCGGTGCCCGGGCATGGTCACCGCGCGGAACGTGGCGTCCACCGCCCCGTCCCGCACGGCCGTCACCGCCGCGTCCGCGCCGAACAGCGCGATGACGTCCAGCGTGATGTCCGGGCGGGTGCGGTGGAAGTCCCGCACCAGGCCGGCCGTGGCGGCCCTGCGGCCCACGACGTCCACGCGGAGCGCGCGGTCCCCCGGGCGTACCGCGGCCACCGCCCGTTCCTCCGCCCGGAGCAGGGCGCGGGCGTGGGGCAGGAGGGCCTGTCCGTCGATGGTGAGTTCCGCGCCCCGGGGTGTACGGACCAGCAGCCGCACCCCGAGGTCCTTCTCCAGCGCGGCGATCCGCTTGGACACGGCCTGCTGGGTGAGGGACAGGTCCACGGCGGCCTTCTGGAACTGCCCGGAGTCGGCGATCGCGACGAAGGCCCGTACGGCTTTGAGGTCCACGGGTGCATGCTCCTAACGGGGCCCGGCCCGCCGCAAGGACCATCGGCGCACCGGCTCCGTGGCCCACACCACGCCCGCCACCACCGCCCCGGCCAGCAGCACCGCCCACCGGTCGTGCGCCGCCGCCCACCGGTCGTCCTCGACCGGAACGAACAGCGCCCAGCGTCCCGGCCAGAACAGCAGGGCCAGCAGCGCCGTGGTCAGCAGGCCGGCCGCGACCGGCGGTCCGGGCCGGGTGAGGTCGCTGAAGCGCACCACGGCCACCGCACCGGCCACCGCCAGCACGAAGGCCGCACCGGCCTCCAGGGTCAGGGCGGCGACCGGCGGCCGGATGTCCGACGGTACGAGGAGCAGCGCGACCGTCCACCAGGCCGCCACGGCCGGGGCGACGAGGGCCACCCGCAGGACGGTGCGGACCGGGCGCGGGGTCGGCACCGTCGACGTGGTGTGCCGGGCCGGGTCGTCCAGGAGGAACACCAGGCCCATCGCGAAGGCCAGGATCGCCGCGCGCAGCAGGGGCAGCGCCAGCCAGTCCCCCGCCTCGCCCGTCGTCCGGGACAGCGCGGCGATCAGCAGCCCCGCCGCACCGGCCGCGCCGACCACGCCCCACGGCAGGGTCCGGGCGACGGCGACGGCCAACTCGATCCTCAGTCCAGGCACTTGTCGTCCCCCTCGGGTGCCTTGACGCCCAGCAGTTCCGCCGCCCGGGCCGCCGTCACCTTCGGCGCGGTCAGCTCGGCCCAGTGGGCCTTGACCCGTGCGGTGACCTCACTGCGGGGCCGTTCCAGCAGTTCGCGCAGCACCTCGGTCTGGGCGTCCGTCATGTACAGCCCGTCCGTCGGCTGGAGCACCAGGTCCGAGCCGGTCACGGTGTCGTTGAGGCGGACGCGGCGCAGCGCCGCCAGCGGGTCGGACTCCCAGCCCACGGTCAGCCACATGACGGTGACCATGCGGCCGTCGCA
Organism: Streptomyces olindensis; assembly: GCA_000696115.1. GTDB lineage: Bacteria > Actinomycetota > Actinomycetes > Streptomycetales > Streptomycetaceae > Streptomyces > Streptomyces olindensis. The sequence goes on along the minus strand of JJOH01000006.1, from coordinate 36,302 downwards.
CATCGAGGTGGACGCCTTCTCGTTCCCCGCCACCAGCACACCGGCCACGGCGGCGGAGAACTCGGGGACGCGGTTCCCGCCCCACTGGGTGCCCACGGTCACCTCGTGCGGACGTTCCAGGGGCATCAGGGCACCGTCGCCGCTGAGGCCGTAGCGCGCCTCGACCCGCTGGCGCACGACGACGTCCTGCCGGTGCGCGCTGCCGCCGGCCAGGGACCGGACGTGGTCCACCACCCCGGCCCAGTCGTCGACCCGCGGCCTCCACTCGGGGAAGGCGCAGTACGTCGATCCGTCCCGCCGGACGCAGGACTGCACCCGCTCCGGGTCGACCGTGGCCCGTTCACGGGCCCGGATCAGCTCGGGCGAGTCGCCGCCCGCCTGGGCCACCCCGCCGACCAGCGTCAGCGCGACCGCTCCGGCGACACCCGCCCGTACCAGCGGCTTGCGGTTCCCGGCGACGAGCACCGCGAGCAGTCCGAGGAACAGTGCCAGCCCGGCGAGATACAGGGCGTGCCAGGCGGCGGGCCGGCCCATCAGGTCGGACGGCAGCGTGTTGCTGGTGGCCTCGGCGACCACCGGCAGCAGCCAGCGGCTCCCGTCGTCGCTCATGCCCGAGAAGAAGAGGAACAGGAACAGGAAGACGACGACCAGCAGCGGGGCGGCGAGAGCCGTCCTGAGCAGTTCGGCGAGGAGCAGTCCGACCAGCCCGAACAGCAGCACGGTCAGCGGTCCCACGAGCAGTTCGCCCACCGACCCCTGCCCGATCGCGCCGGGCCTGAGCGCCTCCCGGCCGAACTGCACGGCCACGCACCCGGCGACGAGCAGGGCCGCGGCCACGGCCGACAGCGCGTGGGCGACCGTACGCCGCCACGGCGGGAGCACCAGTACCGCGAAGTGGTGCTCCGTGCCGTGCCGTCGCGAACGCAGCGCGGCGTGGTTGACGCACAGCAGGACCGCGAGGCCGATGAGCATCGGCGCCGCCTGGGTGTCTCGGTCGGCGTCCTGGAGGGCCGGGAAGTCGCCCCAGGCCTTGCCGGCGCGCCACACGGTCCAGCCGACGTACCCCGCGAAGGCGATGATCACCGGCAGTCTCGTCAGCAGCCGCCGCGTCTCGAACAGGGCCAGGGCGAACACGGCGGCCCAGGACCCGCCCGGCTCGGCCCGCTCGGCGGACCGGACCGGCCGCTCCACCACGGCGGTCATGCGGCCACCTCCGCTCCGGCGCCGTCGAGGGTGAGCAGATAGCCGTCCTCCAGGGTGGGTTCGAGCAGGTCGGCCCCGTCCGGTGGATCTCCGACGTTCCGGAAGGTCCCGGTTCCGGTACGCCATCCCGCCTTGGCGTCCGGGTCGCGCTCCGCGCTGCTCCACACCCTCCCCGCGGCCCGGGCCGTCAGCTCGGCCGGGGTTCCCTCGAAGCGGAGCCGGCCGCCGGCCATGACGAGCACCCGGTGGCAGAGCATCGCCACGTCCTCCGTCTGGTGGGTGGAGAGCAGCACCGTGCGGCCCTCACCGGCCCGGGCGATCAACTCCCGGAAGCGCATGCGCTGTTCGGGGTCCAGCCCGACGGTGGGCTCGTCCAGCACCAGGAATCCCGGATCGCCGACCAGGGCTGCTGCCAGGGCGACGCGCTGCCGCATCCCGCCGGACAGCTTGCGGATCCGCTTCCCCCTGACGTCGGCCAGCCCCACCTCGTCGAGCACCCGCCGCACCTCGCGGTGCCGGGCGCCCCGGTCGGTCAGCTCCTTGAGGATCGCCACGTAGTCGACGAACTCGAAGGCCGTGAAGTCGGGGTGGAGCCCCGGCGTCTGCGGCAGGTAGCCCAGGCGACGGCGCACCTCCTGCCTGCCCCGGGTGGTGCCCGGATCGTGTCCGAGCACGGTGAAGGCGCCCCGGTCGGCGGGCCGGGCCGTGGCGAGCACCCGCAGCAGTGTGGTCTTGCCGGCGCCGTTGGGCCCGAGCAGGCCGGTGACGCCGCCGGTCAGCCGCAGCGACACGTCGTCGAGGGCACGGGTGCCGCCGTAGCGGAGGCTGAGGCCGGAGGCGGACACGGTCGGAGTCATGCGGCACGTCCCTGGAAGAGGTCGAAACGGTCACGGAGGAGATAGAGCAGCCCGGCGCCGAGCCCGGCGACCGCCGCCGCCACGCCCTGTCCGGCCGGGGTGAACGGCGCGAGCGGCGCCTCGGCCCCCGCCCGCAGCGCGTCGGCCGTCACCAGGAGCCCGACCCACGCCCCGCCGACCAGCGACGGCGCGAGCACCGGCCCCAGCCGAGGCGTCAGGGCCAGTCCGGTCGCGGTGAGCGCGAGCGCGGGCAGCAGCCAGGCCAGGGCCCGCAGCCCGTACTCGGGCAACGCCAGGGTCGCCAGCCCGTTCAGCCCCAGGACCACACCCAGTACGGCCACCGTCCGGATCATCAGCAGCCGGAACCCGTGCATCGGCGCCACGACGGCCATCTCGTACGTCGGATCCAGCGCGGGCCCGTACGACAGCGCCACCCCGGCCAGCGGCAGCAGGGGGGCGAGGGCGAGGAACAGCGTCGGGAACTCCCCGCCCCGCACGGCGTGCGACGCCCCGACGCTCAGCAGCAGCACGGCGACGACGGCCCCCAGCCAGGACCGCCGCAGCACCGGCGCCGCCGCCAGCAGCCGCGCGGTGTGCCCGGCCACCCCGACCCGCACCAGCAGCGACTCCAGCACCCCGGTCCGCGGCGCGTCCAGTTCGGCGTCGAGCCGCTCCCAGCCCGCGTCGAGCTCCACGGGGTCACTGACCTCGGCGAGCGCGCCGCGGCACCGGGCGCACGACGTCAGATGGGCGTCGGCGGACCACAGCGCGGGCGCGGCCAGCTCCCCCCGCGCATAGGCGCGCAGATCCTCTTCCGGCACATGCCAGCTCATGCCAACGCCTCCCGCAACTGCTTCCGGGCCCGCATCGCCCGTGTCTTGACCGTCCCCGGCGGAATCCCGAGCAGTACGGCCGCCTCGCGGGTGGTCAGCCCGTCGATCACGGTCGCCTGCAGCACCGCCCGCAGCTCCGGCGACAGCCGGACCAGGGCGCCGGCGAGGTCCCCGTGCTCCACCCCCGCGAGCACGCGGTCCTCCGCCGACACCTCGTCCCGGTGCCGCAGGCGTGCCATGGCCTGCCGCAGCCGCCCCCGCGCCCCGTCCCCGCGCAGCGCGTCCACCAGCCGCCGCGACCCGATGCGCCACAGCCACCCGGCCACGTCGCCCTCCTCCCGGTAGCGGGCCTTGCCCCGCCACACCGCGAGGAACGTCTCCTGCACGACGTCGTCGACGACACTCGGATCGGCGCACCGCCCCCGCAGCCGGGCCCGGAGCCACGGCGCGTACCGCCGGTACAGCTCCTCGAAGGCACGCCGGTCGGCGTCCGCGGCAACGGCCCGCAGCAGCTCCCCGTCGCTTCTCGTTTCGCTCACGTCTCCTCATCGGACGGCCCGGCCGGAACGGTTCACGAAAGCACGGCTTGACTTTCCCGGGAGCCGTCCACAGCCTGTGGGCAGCCGCCCGCGCCCCGCCCCGGGCCTGTGGACGCCCGCGAGCCGCCCCCCGCTATCCCGCACGTCATGTCTCCGTAACCATCGATTCAGACGAGCTTGCGACGCTCGGCCAATGACTCCCGCCGTGCCAGAGCCTTCGCCGCCCCAGCAGGGGCCTGAGGGAAACGGGAACACTCATGTGACGCCCCCGCTCCCGCCCGCGCTCTCCGACGCGCCCGTGATGCTCGCGGCGCGGAAGAATGGGTCCATGAGCCAGCCGAACACCCAGGCACAGGTCCAGCACGCGCAGCCCTCCGTGGGCTCCATCGCAGCCCACCGCCCGCACACGGTGGCCGCGGCCGTCTCCGACCTGGAACCCGACATCGACGCCGACCTCGACGCGTACGAGGAGTCGCCGTACGACGGGCCGCAGCTGCCCCAGGGCCGCTTCCTCGACCGGGAGCGCAGCTGGCTCGCGTTCAACGAGCGTGTGCTCGAACTCGCCGAGGACCCGAACACGCCGCTGCTGGAGCGGGCGAACTTCCTGGCGATCTTCGCCAGCAACCTGGACGAGTTCTTCATGGTCCGGGTGGCCGGTCTGAAGCGCCGCATCGCCACCGGCGTGGCCACCCGCTCCGCCTCCGGCCTCCAGCCCCGCGAGGTGCTGGAGATGATCTGGGCCCGCTCCCGCGAGCTCATGGCCCGGCACGCCGCCTGCTACCACGAGGACGTCGCCCCCGCACTCGCGGAGGAGGGCATCCACCTGGTCCGCTGGAGCGAGCTCCAGGAGAAGGAGCAGGCCCGCCTGTTCACCCTGTTCCGGCACCAGATCTTCCCCGTGCTGACCCCGCTGGCGGTCGACCCGGCACATCCCTTCCCGTACATCTCCGGCCTGTCCCTGAACCTGGCCGTCGTCGTGCGCAACCCGGTCACCGGCCACAAGCACTTCGCCCGCGTGAAGGTGCCGCCGCTGCTGTCCCGGTTCCTGGAGAGCTCCCCGGGCCGCTACGTCCCCATCGAGGACGTCATCGCCGCCCACCTGGAGGAGCTGTTCCCGGGCATGGAGGTGCTGGAGCACCACGCCTTCCGCCTGACGAGGAACGAGGACCTGGAGGTCGAGGAGGACGACGCGGAGAACCTGCTCCAGGCCCTGGAGAAGGAGCTCATGCGGCGCCGCTTCGGGCCGCCGGTGCGCCTGGAGGTCGAGGAGTCCATCGACCGCGAGGTCCTGGACCTCCTCGTGCGCGAGCTGAAGATCAGCGAGGCCGAGGTGTACCCGCTGCCCGGCCCGCTGGACCTCACGGGCCTGTTCCGCATCGCCTCCCTGGACCGCCCGGAGCTGAAGTACCGCAAGTTCGTCGCCGGCACCCACCGCGACCTCGCCGAGGTCGAGTCGGCGTCCGCGCCGGACATCTTCGCCGCGCTGCGCGAACGGGACGTGCTGCTGCACCACCCGTACGACTCGTTCTCCACCTCCGTCCAGGCCTTCCTGGAGCAGGCGGCCGGCGACCCGGACGTCCTCGCGATCAAGCAGACCCTGTACCGCACCTCCGGCGACTCCCCGATAGTCGACGCGCTCATCGAGGCCGCCGAGTCCGGCAAGCAGGTCCTGGTCCTTGTCGAGATCAAGGCCCGCTTCGACGAGCACGCCAACATCAAGTGGGCCCGCAAGCTGGAGGAGGCCGGCTGCCACGTCGTCTACGGCCTGGTCGGGCTGAAGACCCACTGCAAGCTGTCGCTGGTGGTCCGCCAGGAGGGCGAGACGCTGCGCCGCTACAGCCACGTCGGCACCGGCAACTACCACCCGAAGACGGCCCGCCTCTACGAGGACCTCGGCCTGCTCACGGCCGACCCGCAGGTCGGCGCGGACCTCTCGGACCTGTTCAACCGCCTCTCCGGCTACTCGCGCCGGGAGACCTACCGCCGCCTGCTCGTGGCCCCCAAGTCACTGCGCGACGGCCTGGTCTCGCGGATCACCAAGGAGACCCAGCACCACCGCGCGGGACGGCCCGCGTACGTCCGCATCAAGGTCAACTCGATGGTCGACGAGGCCGTCATCGACGCCTGCTACCGGGCCGCCCAGGCGGGCGTGCCGGTGGACATCTGGGTGCGCGGCATCTGCGCGGTGCGCCCGGGCGTCGCGGGCCTGTCGGAGAACATCCGGGTCCGCTCGATCCTCGGCCGGTTCCTGGAGCACTCCCGGGTCTTCGCCTTCGGCAACGGCGGCGAGCCCGAGGTGTGGATCGGCAGCGCCGACATGATGCACCGCAACCTCGACCGCCGGATAGAAGCCCTGGTCCGGGTCACCGACCCGGCCCACCGGGCGGCCCTGAACCGGCTGCTGGAGACCGGCATGTCCGACGCCACCGCCTCCTGGCACCTCGGCCCGGACGGCGACTGGACCCGGCATGCGACCGACGCGGACGGCCAGCCCCTGCGCAACGTCCAGGAGATGCTCATAGACGCCCGGAGGCGCCGGCGTGGCACAGCAACACCTTGACCCGACGGATCCCCAGCTCGGGTCCGCCGGTCCCGCCCCCACCGGTGACGTCCTCGCCGGTTACCTGCGGGCGCAGGCCACGGAGTTCCTCCGAGCGCTGCGCCTGCACCGGGAGACCGGGTCGGGGGCGAACGGCTCGGAGGCGTCCGCCGAGGCGGCCCGCGCCCTGCGCCGCTCGGCCCGCCGCATCAGCGCCAGCCTGCACACGTTCCAGCCCCTGCTGGACACGGACTGGTGCGAGGGCATGCGCCCGGAACTGGCCTGGGTCTCGGGCACCCTGGCCATGGAACACGCGTACACGGCCCGCCTGGAGCGCCTGCTGTCGGCCCTGCACCGCCTGTCGGGGTCGACGGCGTTCCCCGCACAGGCGACCGAGGCGGCCGCGGGCCATCGCGCCGGCGCCCCGGCCGGGCAGACGGCGACACAGGAACGCGGCAACCTCACCGTGGGAGCGGCCAAAGCAGGCGCCCTGCTCGACCGCCAGCTCACCCTCGCCCGCACCCGAGCCCACTCCACAGCCCTGCAAGCCCTGGGCAGCAGCCGCTTCCACGCCATCGCGGACAAGGTCGCGGTCCTGGCCAGCGAGGTCCCCCTCACCGCGACGGCCGCCGCCGCCGACCTCCGCCCCCACGCCAGGGCGGCGGAGGAACGCCTCAGGGACGCCGTGGCCGCCCTGCCGCTCATCACCGCGGGCAGCCCGTACAACGCCGCGGCGCTCGTCCACGGCCTGTCCCCGGACACGGTCCCGCACCCGCAGGACGCCCCCTGGCACCAGGTCCGCCTGCTGCTGCGCCTGCACCGCTACGCCCGCGAGGCCGCCTGCGGCCCCCAGGGCAACACCGTCGTCGACCTGCGCCTGCTCTCCGCGGGCCAGGCCCTGAACCGGCACCGCGACGCCTCGGAGGCAGCGGCGGCGGCGGCCCAGGCGGCCCGCACCCCCCGCATCGCGCCGGCCACGGCGTACGCCCTCGGCGTGCTCCACGCCGACCAGCGGCACGAGGTGGAGGCGGCCCGGTTCGCGTTCCAGCAGGCCTGGCAGAAGGAGGCGGTGAGCACCCGGTGAGCTCCCCCGAGGACCGCGCCGTCCAGGCGGCCGGCTGCGTCCTGTGGCGCCGTTCCCCCGTCACCGGCGGGCTGGAACTGTGCCTCGTCCACCGGCCGAAATACGACGACTGGTCCTGGCCGAAGGGCAAGCTGAAGCGCGGCGAGGACGCGCTCGCCGGCGCCCTGCGCGAGGTCGCGGAGGAGACCGGCTGCCGGGCCGTGCCGGGCGCCGAGCTGCCCACCCTGCGCTATCGGGCGAACGGCCGCCCCAAGCAGGTGCGCTACTGGGCAGCCGAGGCGGTGACCTGCGCTTTTTCCCCGACGGACGAGGTGGACCGGATCCTGTGGCTGGCCCCGGCGGCGGCCCGCGCCCGCCTCACTCAGCCCTACGACCGCCCCCTGGTCGACGCGCTGCTCGCCGTACTGCACCTGCCGCGCACGGCCGGCTGACCGGATCTCGTCGGTCCGCCCCGGAAGCGGAACGCGTACGTGCTCTCCCCGTAAGCATTCCGTGACCTAACCAGGCCTTAGGCAGGGGTTCACCCCCCGTTCATTTGCGGCCATCGGCGGCTTCACCTGATCTGCCTAATTTCGGCCTTACCGACGCGAGCCGTGCCTGCGGTGGTGCGAGTCCGCGTCCGCGACACCCAGACTTTCGCACGCCGCCGAATTCAGGACGGCGGCTCCTGGAAGGAACTCAAGTGAAGCTTCAGCGCAAGAACCGGCGGGCCCTCGCTCTCGGTGCTCTCGCCGTCTCCGGCGCCCTGGCCCTCACGGCGTGCGGCTCCGACGACACCGGCGGCAACGGCGGCGGCACCCAGACCGCGGCGGCCGGCAACATCGACTGCGGCGACGCCAGCGGCCAGCTCCAGGCCTCCGGCTCCTCCGCGCAGAAGAACGCGGTCGACGCCTGGGTCAAGCAGTACACCGCGGCATGCAAGAGCGTGCAGGTGAACTACAACCCGACCGGCTCGGGTGCGGGCATCACCGCGTTCCTCCAGGGCCAGACCGCGTTCGCCGGCTCGGACTCCGCGCTGGACTCCAAGGAGGTCGCCGACTCCAAGAAGGTCTGCAAGGGCGGCCAGGCCATCGACCTGCCGATGGTCGGCGGCCCGATCGCCGTCGGCTACAACGTCCCGGGCGTCGACAGCCTCGTCCTGGACTCCGCCACCCTCGCCAAGATCTTCGACAGCAAGATCACCAACTGGAACGACGAGGCCATCAAGAAGCTGAACCCCGACGCGAAGCTTCCCAACCTCAAGATCCAGGCGTTCCACCGTTCGGACGAGTCCGGCACCACGGACAACTTCACCAAGTACCTGGCCGCCGCGGCCCCGAACGACTGGAAGTACGAGCCGGGCAAGTCCTGGGAGGCCAAGGGCGGCCAGTCCGCGTCGGGCTCCTCCGGCCTGGCGCAGCAGGTGACGCAGACCGCGGGTGCGATCTCGTACTTCGAGCTGTCGTACGCCAAGGGCGGCATGAAGACGGTCAAGCTCGACACGGGCTCCGGCACGCCGGTCGAGGCCACCCTCGACAACGCCACCAAGGCCATCGCCGCCGCCAAGCGCGTCGGCACCGGCAAGGACATGGCGCTGGAGCTGGACTACGCGACCAAGGCCGAGGGCGCCTACCCGATCACGCTGGTCACGTACGAGATCGTCTGCGACAAGGGCAACAAGGCGGAGACCCTGCCGGCCGTCAAGTCCTTCCTCGGCTACATGGCGTCCGAGGAAGGCCAGGGCGTGCTGACCGACGCCGACTACGCCCCGATGCCCGACGAGATCATCACTGAGGTCCGCGAGACCATCAAGGGCCTGAGCTGACCTGAGTGCGGCCCGCTCCCACCGGAGTGGGCCGCACGATCCGGTGCACCGCCGCAAGGAGCCTCCCGACCAAGGGCGGCTCCGTCATGAGCCGCCCAGGACGGTGGCTCGCAGACCGGAGACCCAATGGATATATCGACAGAGAACAAGCCCGCTCCGCCCACACCACAGCCGTCCCAGACCGAGCAGAAGCGCGCCGCGCGCGGCGCCACCCGCCCCGGGGACCGCGTCTTCCTCGCCCTCTCCCGCGGGTCCGGCATCTTCCTGCTGGTCGTCATGGCGGCCATCGCCGTCTTCCTGACCCTGCGCGCCGTCAACGCGATCAGCAAGGACGAGGCGAACTTCTTCACCACCTTCGAGTGGAACCCGACCGGCGACCCGCCGGTCTTCGGCATCGCCGTCCTGGCCTTCGGCACGGTCGTGTCGTCGATCATCGCGCTGGCCATCGCGGTGCCCATCTCCATCGGCATCGCCCTGTTCATCACGCACTACGCCCCGCGCAAGCTCGGCGGCCCCATCGCGTACGTGATCGACCTGCTCGCCGCCGTACCGTCCATCGTCTACGGCCTGTGGGGCGCCCTCGTCCTCGTGCCGAACCTGGACGGCCTGTACGGCTGGCTGGACCAGTACCTCGGCTGGACCGGCATCTTCGAGTGGAACGGCGGCGCGCCCCGCTCCCTGTTCACCGTCGGCATCCTGCTCGCGATCATGATCCTGCCGATCATCACGAACGTGAGCCGTGAGATCTTCCGCCAGGTCCCGCAGATGCACGAGGAGGCGGCCCTGGCCCTCGGCGCCACGCGCTGGGAGGTCATCCGCATGTCCGTCCTCCCCTACGGCCGCTCCGGCATCATCTCCGCCTCGATGCTCGGCCTCGGCCGCGCGCTCGGCGAGACGATGGCGGTCGCCATGGTCCTGTCGCCGATCATGGACATCAACGCCAGCCTGCTCGACCCGGGCGGCGGCACCTTCGCCCAGAACATCGCCAGCAAGTTCAACGAGGCCACCGAGAACGGCCGTGACGCGCTGATCGCCTCCGGTCTGGTGCTCTTCGTCATCACACTGCTGGTCAATGGCACCGCCCGACTCATCATCGAGCGGCGCAAGGAGTTCTCGGGGGCCAACGCATGAGCAACGCAACTCTCTCCGCCAAGCGCCCGAGCAGCCTCAAGGGCGCCACGCTGCCCAAGTGGTTCTCCTGGGCGGTCGCCGCGGGCTCCATCGCCCTCGGCCTCGGCATCAGCACGGCCGCCGGGCTGGGCAGCAACATCCAGTGGGCGCTGATCGCCGCGTTGCTGTTCGTCCTCGGGTCGTACGGCATCTCCGCGCGCGTCGAGGGACGCCGCCAGGCCAAGGACCGTGTGGCCACCAGCCTGATCTGGGTCGCTTTCCTGCTCGCCGTCATCCCGCTGGCCTCGCTCATCTACGCGACGGTCAAGCGCGGCGTCAAGGTCCTCGACGGCTACTTCCTCAGCCACTCGATGGGCGTGATCGCCGACACCGAGCCCGGCGGCGGCATCTACCACGCCATCCTCGGCACCCTGGAGCAGGTCGGCATCGCCACCGTGATCTCCGTGCCGATCGGTGTGCTGACCGCCATCTACCTGGTCGAGTACGGCCGCGGCAAGCTCGCCAAGGCCATCACCTTCTTCGTCGACGTCATGACGGGTATCCCGTCGATCGTCGCGGGTCTGTTCATCCTGAGCCTGTGGATCATCATCCTGGGCATGGGCTACTCCGGCTTCGCCGGCTCGATGGCCCTGTCCATCCTGATGCTGCCGGTCGTCGTCCGCTCCACCGAGGAGATGCTCAAGCTCGTCCCGAACGAGCTGCGCGAGGCCTCGCTGGCGCTGGGCGTGCCCAAGTGGCGCACCATTCTGAAGGTGGTTCTGCCGACCTCCATCGGCGGTATCACCACCGGTGTGATGCTCGCGATCGCCCGTATCACCGGTGAGACCGCTCCGCTGCTGCTGGTGGTGTGGGTGACGAACTTCATCAACGCCAACCCGTTCAAGGATCCGCAGGCGTCCCTGCCGGTGTACATCTACCTGCAGTTCGCGAACAGTGGCGGTCAGGGCCCGGCGTACGACCGCGCCTGGGCGGCGGCTCTGGTGCTCATCGCCTTCATCATGATCCTCAACCTGGTGGCCCGGGGCATCGCCCGCTGGAAGGCCCCGAAGACGGGCCGCTAGCCCGTAAATGTGCGGCTACCGCCGCGTGTGGCCGATCAGCGACCCGACCCCCCGAAAGAAGCAGTGATTCACATGGCCAAGCGCATTGATGTCAGCGGCCTCAACGCCTACTACGGTTCCTTCCTGGCCGTCGAGGACATCTCGATGACCATCCAGCCCCGGTCCGTGACCGCCTTCATCGGCCCGTCCGGCTGCGGCAAGTCCACCTTCCTGCGCACCCTGAACCGGATGCACGAGGTCACGCCGGGCGGCCGCGTCGAGGGCAAGGTCCTGCTCGACGACGAGAACCTCTACGGCGCCGGTATCGACCCGGTGGCCGTGCGGCGCGAGGTCGGCATGGTCTTCCAGCGGCCGAACCCCTTCCCCACCATGTCGGTGTACGACAACGTCGCGGCGGGCCTGAGGCTCAACGGTTCGTACAAGAAGTCCGAGCTGGACGACGTCGTGGAGAAGTCGCTCAAGGGCGCGAACCTCTGGAACGAGGTCAAGGACCGCCTCAACAAGCCCGGCTCGGGTCTGTCGGGTGGTCAGCAGCAGCGTCTGTGCATCGCGCGGGCGATCGCGGTGGAGCCGAACGTCCTGCTCATGGACGAGCCCTGCTCGGCCCTGGACCCGATCTCCACCCTGGCGATCGAGGACCTGATCGGCGAGCTGAAGGAGCGCTTCACGATCGTCATCGTGACGCACAACATGCAGCAGGCGGCGCGGGTCTCCGACCGCACGGCGTTCTTCAACCTCGCGGCGGTCGGCCAGCCCGGCAAGCTCATCGAGATCGACGACACGGAGCGCATCTTCTCCAACCCGTCGGTCCAGGCCACGGAGGACTACATCTCCGGCCGCTTCGGCTGATCGGTCCGACTCCGCCGAGACTCCTCGCGGTGCTGCATGGCGGTGCCACCGCGAGGCCGAAAAAGGGCCCGCCCCTGGCTCCCGGGGGCGGGCCTGTTCGTGTGCTCCGGACTCCTACAGGAACGCCAGGTTCACGATCCCGAAGGAGGCGGCGGCCACCAGCGCGGCGGCCGGCATCGTGATGAACCACCCCAGGATGATGTTCTTGGCGACGCCCCACCGCACGGCGTTCACACGCTTGGTGGCCCCCACGCCCATGATCGCCGACGTGATGACGTGGGTCGTGGAGATGGGCGCCTTGAACAGGAACGCGGTGGCGAACATGATCGACGCCCCCGTCGTCTCGGCCGCGAACCCCTGCGGCGGGTCCAGCTCGATGATCTTCCGTCCCAGCGTCCGCATGATCCGCCAGCCGCCGGCGTACGTCCCCAGCGACAGCATCACCGCACAGGCGACCTTCACCCACACCGGGATCGGGTCGCCGTAGTCCTCGACATCCGCGATGACGAGCGCCATCACGACGATGCCCATGGTCTTCTGCGCGTCCTGCAGACCGTGCCCCAGCGCCATGCCGGCCGCCGAGACGGTCTGGGCTATGCGGAACCCGCGCTTGGCCTTGTGCGGGTTGGCCTTCCGGAACATCCACATGATGGCGGTCATCACCAGGTAACCGGCCAGCAGACCGACCACCGGGGAGATGAACATGGGGATGACGACCTTCTCCAGCACTCCGTGCCAGTAGACCGTCGTCCCGCCGGCCAGCGCCGCCCCCACCATGCCGCCGAACAGCGCGTGCGAGGAGGACGAGGGCAGCCCGAAGTACCAGGTGATGAGGTTCCAGACGATCGCGCCCACCAGCGCGGCGAAGAGGATCCCCATCCCCTTCGACCCGACGGGCGTCTGGATCAGCCCCTCACTGACGGTCTTGGCGACCCCGGACCCCATGAAGGCACCGGCGAGGTTCATCACCGCGGCCATCGCCAGCGCGGCCTTCGGCGTCAGCGCCCGCGTCGACACGGACGTGGCGATGGCGTTCGCCGAGTCGTGGAAGCCGTTGGTGTACGTGAAGAAGAGCGCGACCCCGATGGTCACGACCAGAGCGAAGGTGTCCATGAAGGGCTCAGGACTCCTTGACGGCGATGGTCTCCACCGTGTTCGCCACGTGCTCGAACGCGTCCGCCGCTTCCTCCAGCACGTCCACGATCTGCTTGAGCTTCAGGACCTCGATGGCGTCGTACTTGCCGTTGAAGAGGTGCGCCAGCAGCTTGCGGTGGATCTGGTCGGCCTGGTTCTCCAGCCGGTTGACCTCGATCCAGTACTCGGTGAGGTTCTCCATGGTGCGCAGGTGCGGCATCGCTTCGGCCGTCAGTTCGGCAGCGCGCGCCAGGACCTCGATCTGCTGGTCGACGCCCTTGGGCAGTTCCTCGACGTTGTAGAGGACGACCAGGTCGACGGCCTCCTCCATGAAGTCCATGATGTCGTCGAGGGACGACGCGAGGGAGTAGATGTCCTCGCGGTCGAACGGCGTGATGAACGAGGAGTTCAGCTGGTGGAAGATCGCGTGCGTGGCGTCGTCACCTGCGTGTTCCGCTGCCCGCATACGCTCTGCGATCTCGGCCCGGGCGGAAGCGTCCGCCCCGAGCAGTTCCATCAGGAGTTTCGAGCCCGTGACGATGTTGTCCGCGGAGGCGGCGAACATGTCGTAGAAGCTCGTCTCCCTGGGGGTCAGACGAAAGCGCACGTGGGGTCCTCGGGGTGCTTCGGTTTCGGTCAGGCTGATGCTAGGCGCATCATCCGGCCACGGCTATCGGGCCGCCCACCAGTGTCGCCCATCAGGCACAGTGATGAGCACGGGGGCGGTCCAGGGGCAGGATCCAGCCGTTCCGTACGCCTGTGTACGGCATCGGCCAAGGGGCGTATACCCAGTAAAGTTCGGTACCATATACCTACTAGGGGTATATGTCGGCTCACTGCCCAGGAGGACGCGATGACGACCACCAAGGCCGGCGCGGGAGCGCCCTCCGACGGCACGGATGTCGCGAACGTCACGGAAGTCACCACCGCTGCGGACGTCGTGACCGATCACGACCACGGCGTGCACGGGTACCACAAGCAGAAGGACGAACACCTCAAACGCCTGCGCCGCATCGAGGGCCAGATCCGCGGCCTGCAGCGCATGGTCGACGAGGACGTCTACTGCATCGACATACTCACGCAGGTCTCCGCCTCCACCAAGGCCCTGCAGTCCTTCGCCCTGCAGCTGCTGGAGGAGCATTTGCGCCACTGCGTCGCCGACGCGGCCCTCAAGGGTGGTGACGAGATCGACGCGAAGGTGAAGGAGGCGACCCAGGCGATCGCCCGCATGCTGCGGACGTGAGCACGGCCCCGGTTCAACTTCCGGAGGTGGCCCGTTCCTCGGCCACTTTCAGCACCTCGTCGATGCTCTCCAGGCTCAGCCGCTCCTGGGCGGCCGAGGCCGCGATGATCAGCTCTCCGCACAGCTCGATCTCGGCGAGGGCCACGTGGTCCTGAACTGCCGTACCGCCGACCGGAGCCACGTGCATCACCTCATCTCTGCCGTTACCGACTTCCTAGAGTAGGGAGCGGCCTACACACCGCGCATGGCACGGACGGGCTAGTTCGCGCCGGTCACTCCTCGGCGATCTTGCCCGCGTAGATGTCGCCGTCGTCCGGCAGCCGCACGCGCACCGAGGCCCCGAAATCGTAGAGCAGGGTGGTCGAGGCGACGGCGACGGGGCTCTTCTGCTGCCCGTTCAGGAAGCTGAACCGGTGGCGGACCTTGCGGATGCGCCCCTCGTCGTCGAGGTAGGCGTCGAACGGCACTTCGGCCGTGGCGAACCCTTTCGCCGCCGCGCCCAGGGACTCCGCGTTGCCGTCGGAGGCGCGCCGGGCGGCGTCGCCGAGGTCGGCCGTGCCCCGGTAGTGCCGCACCCCGGTGCCCGCGACCTCGGTGCGACCCAGGTACGTCGCCGACCGCGTGCCGCGCAGCACCTCGGCAGCGGCGTACGGGTCGGTGGCCCCGCCGGTGACGAGGTTCCCGTCGGACAGGGTCCGCGTGTCCACCCGCACCCACTTGTCCGGGGGCACACCGGCGCCCCGGTTCTTCATGAACAGGGCACCCGGCGCGAGCAGTTCGGTGATGGGCCGGCGCTCGGCGGCCCCCGCGGGATCCTGCGGCAGCAGCACCTTCAGCTGCCCGAGCCGCTTGCGGTAGTCGTAGACCCCCGCTCCCCGGATGGTCACCCGGGTCCCACCGGCGGCCATCTCCATCGACGTACGGGCCTTCGAACTCCCCGCGTCCACCAGCCGGTCGGCGGCCCGGCGCAGCACGAGGACCGCGTCCCCGCCGCGGGAGTCCCCGGCGACCGCGTCTCCTCCGGAGCACCCGCCCGCTCCCAGTACCGCACCGGCCACGGTCCCGGCCGCGGCGAGTGCCGCACCCGTCCGCCTGTGCCGCCGTTCCCGCTGCCGCCCAGTCATCGCCTGCCTACCCCCAGCCGGTACGTCCGTCACGGGCCCCCGTGTTGTTCCGGTTAACGACGGGTATGTGCCCTCGTCACGCCGGCGCGCCGCCACCGCCATACGAAGCCTTTACCTGCGCTGGGTAACGTGGTCGCCGTGGCGCAGCAGGACGGGCTGGAACCTCCCCCCAACCTCCCGGAACACCGCACGACGACAACAGAGAAGGGCCACTTCTGCATGGCCCGCTGCACCTGCGGCTGGCGCGGCCCGGCGAGACGGGCCCGAAGCCAGGCCCGCTCGGACGCGGAGCAGCACGAGGGGCTCGCCTAAGGTGTGTTCGCATCGCGTGGAACCCCGGACCCCACCACCCCGTCTCCCCCGACGGAACCACCGGGAGGCCCCATGGAACGGCGTACATTCCTCGCGGTCGGCACGGCGGGCATCGCCGCGGCCGCCGCCCCCCTCACCACCGCCTGCACGGCGTCGGACACCCACTCCACGGCCACGGCCGCCGCCACGACCACGCGCACACGTGGCGCGGCCGCCGACTGGTCCGCCCTCGCCCGCGATCTCGACGGGCCCCTCGTCCGCCCCGGCGACAGCAGTTGGGCGACGGCCCGGCAGCTGTACAACACCCGCTTCGACACCCTGAAGCCCGCCGCCGTCGCCTACGTGGCCCACCCGGACGACATCCGCACGGCCCTGTCCTACGCCCGCGGCCACGCCCTGCGCGTGGCGATCCGCAACGGCGGCCACTCCTACGCCGGCTGGTCCTCCGGCAACGGCCGCCTGATCATCGACGTCTCCAAGCTCAACCGCGTCCGCGCCTCCGGCACCACCGCGGTGATCGGCGCCGGTGCCAAACTCATCGACGTCTACCGCGCCCTGGCCGCGAAGGGCGTCACGATCCCCGCCGGCTCCTGCCCCACCGTCGGCGTCTCCGGCCTCACCCTCGGCGGCGGACACGGCGTGGTCTCCCGGGCCTACGGCCTGACCTGCGACAGCCTCACCCAGGCCACCCTGATCACCGCCGACGGCAAGCAGCTCACCACGAACGCCCGCGACCACAAGGACCTCTTCTGGGCCCTGCGCGGCGCCGGCAACGGCAACTTCGGCGTCGTCACGGAACTGCACTTCAAGACCCACCCGGCCCCGCAGGGCGTCTCGGCCTACCTGTCCTGGCCCTGGTCGAAGGCGGCCGCGGTGGTGAAGGCCTGGCAGGAGTGGGGCCCCGCACAGCCCGACGAGATCTGGTCGTCCCTGCACCTGGCGAGCGCCGCCGGCGGCACCCCGACCGTCTCGGTCGCGGCCTTCTCCCTCGGCACTTACGGCGACCTGAAGAACGCCGTCGACCGCCTGGCCGACCGCGTCGGCGCCCCGGCCCGCAGCGTCTCCCTCAAGCGCCGCTCGTACGAGGAGTCGATGGAGGTGTACGCCGGCTGCTCCTCGTTCCCGACGGACGCGCAGTGCCACCTGCCCGGCTCGACCCCCGGCCGCTCCCCGAAGGGCGCGCTGGGCCGCGAGACCTACGCCGCGGCGTCGGACTTCTTCGACCGCTCCCTGTCCACGGCCGGAATCCGCGCCCTGCTGGCCCAGATCGGCGCGGTCCGCGGCGGCACGGGCAGCATCGCGCTCACCGCCCTCGGCGGAGCGGTCAACCGCGTCCCGCCGACCTCCACGGCGTTCGTGCACCGCCGCTCCCGCATGCTGGCCCAGTACATCGCCTCCTGGCGCCCGGGCACGAGCGGCGCCACGGCCCGCGACTGGCTGGCCGCCGCCCACAGGTCGATGCGGCCCCACGCCTCGGGCGCGGCCTACCAGAACTACACGGACCCCACGCTGACCGACTGGCGCAAGGCGTACTACGGCGACGCGGCGACCCGCCTGGCCAAGCTGAAGAACCAGTACGACCCGACGCGCTTCTTCACCTACCCGCAAGCACTCTGAGGCCGCCCGAAGCGTTACGCGGCGAGGTCCCGCTCGGACGCCCCGGACTGCTCACTGCGCGCCCCGGGGGTCACCGTGTCCTGGTCCACCGGTCCTCTTCCCCGGGCCCGGATCAGCCACCCCGCGCGCGGCGACCGCTCGATCGCCGTCGTCACCGGCGTCAGCAGGGCCATGGCCGGCGGCGACAGCAGCAGGGCCACGGCCGTTCCCAGCGCGAACCCGCCCACGACGTCCGTCGGATAGTGCACGCCCATGTAGACGCGGATGAAACCGCCGAACAGCGCCAGCACGAGCCCGATCAGCCCGAACCTGCGGTTGGCGACGAACAGGCCGACCGCCAGCGCCATGACGATCGTCGCGTGGTCGCTGACGAAGGAGTAGTCGGTCTTGCCCTTGACGAGCACCTCGAGCCCCTGGTGGTCGAGGAACGGCCGGGGCCGCTCCACGAATCCCCGTATCGGCACGTTCACCAGCACGGCGATGCCCGCCGCCAGCGGCGCCCAGATCAGGGCCGCGACGGTGGACGCGGCGTCCTCGTCCCCGCGCCGCCGCACCGACCACCAGCACCACACGACGAGCAGGACGATGGCGAGCAGCAGCCCGTACTCACCGACGTACTCCATGACGCGGTCGAACCACGCCGGCGCGTCCTTGGCCAGGCCATTGATGTCGTAGAGCAGGTCGACGTCGGGGTTCGACCCGGATTCGGCGAGTCCAGCCATGGTGCTGCGGCCCCTTCGTCGTCTCTCCCGGCGCACCTGTGCGTGCGCCGTTCCTGCCACCCCCGTGGTTGTAGATCCGCTTCCGCTGCACACGTGCGTGACACGTGCCCAGTGACGTCTGCTCGGCTACGTCACCAGGAACGCATGGTCCCCGTTGATACGTTCCACACTCCACCGAATGATCACGCAGACGTTATCGAAGAGAGACACGTCTTCGCAGCTCAGGGGGTGGGTTCACACTCGGTTCACACCGTCGTGGGCAGTGCTTTCGCGCCATCTTCGGTGACTCGGGTGGCTCCGAAGTAGTCGGGGGTGTCGATCGGGTCGAACCGGATGACCGCGCCCGTCCGCGGCGCGTCGATCATGTACCCACCTCCGACATAAATGCCGACATGCCGGATGGCACGCGAATTGGTGAGGTCGTCCGAGAAGAACACGAGGTCGCCCGGCAGCAGTTCGTCCCGGGAGGGGTGTGGTCCGGCGTTGTACTGGTCGTTGGCGACGCGCGGGAGCGTGATGCCCACGCTCTTGTACGCGGCCTGGGTCAGACCCGAGCAGTCGAAGCGTCCGCCCTGCTCAGGGGTACCGGTGCCGCCCCAGAGGTAGAGCGTGCCGAGCTTCTTCTGCGCGTACTCGATCGCGCCGGCGGCCTGCTCGGAGGGGTCGACCCGCCCGACGGGCGCCGCGAAGCTCTTCGAGAGGGTGGTGATCCTCTTCACGTAGTTCTGCGTCTCGTTGTACGGCGGCACGCCCCCGTACTTGATCACCGCGTACGCCCCCGCGTTGTACGCGGCCAGCATGTTTTCGGTCAGATTCCCGCCGACCTTCTTCACGTACGACGCGAGTTCGCAGTCGTAGGAGGCGGCCGAGGGGATCGCGTCCTTCGGGTCCCACACATCCCGGTCGCCGTCGCCGTCGCCGTCGATGCCGTGGGAGGCCCAGGTGCCGGGGATGAACTGCGCTATGCCCTGCGCGGCGGCGTGGCTCTGGGCCTTCGGGTTGAAGCCGCTCTCCTGGTAGAGCTGGGCGGCCAGCAGGGCCGGGCTGATGGCGGGGCAGAGATTGCCCCATTTCTGCACAAGAGCCGCGTACGCGGCGGGCACCGACCCCTTGGCCAGCGTTTTCGCCCCGCCGCCCACGCCGTTGACCAGGTTCCCGGCGACGACGTAGACCCCGACGACGAGCAGCATCACGAAGGCCAGGGCGGAGCTGATCGCAACGCTCGCCACGATCCACGCCTTACGCACTGTCAACCGCCCCTCACCGACCGGGAGTCCGTCGCCTGGTCAGTGTAGAGGCGGCCACCGGGCTCCGGAATGATCACGGAGAGGAAGTCGGGGGCGGAAGGAGGAACGGGCCACGGCACGGGCGGCACGACGGGGGCACGACCGGAGCGGACGGCACGGCGGTGGCACGACCGGAGCGGGCGGCGCAGGGCGGGCGTCACGGATCGCCCGCCGCCTCCCGGTACAGCCGCTCCGCCTCCGCGCCGAGCACCACGCTGTAGGAGACGCCCGGGGTCGCACCGCCCTCGTCGTGCCCGCCGAGGACGCCGACGACCTGCCCGTTCCCGTTCACCCAGGGGCTGCCGCTGGTGCCGCCGCTGAAGCCGGGGCACGCGACGCGCTGCTGGGTGGCACTGTGCGCGACCGGCTTGTCGGTGCAGCTGACGGGCGTCTCACGGGAGTTGGGATACCCGGTGACGGTCACCGCGGTGGCGCCCGTCGCCGTACCGGTCGTGAACGCGTTCCCGCCGACGACGTCCTGGACCTCTCTGCCGTCCCGCGGGGCGACCACGAGGAACCCGACGTCGCTGTCCTCGTGCCGCCCGTGGACCCACCCCGCCGGCAGGAACCGCCGCTTCACCTTCCACACGCCGTAGGGCGCGCGGCCGTCCCGGTACCCCGGCACGAAGACCAGGCCGCCGTCCCCGCCCAGGCAGTGCGCCGCGGTGACGACCAGGTTCCGGTGCGGCGCGGCCACCACCGACGCCGTGCAGAAGTGCCCGCCGGCCAACCGCCCCGCCCGCGCGGCGGGGACGAGCACCCCGACCCGGGCGTTCCCCGCGGCGACGGTCACCCGGAAGGGCCCGAGCCCGTCGTCGGCGGTCGCGGTGGACGCGGAGACGAGTGCGACGAGGAGCACGGCGACGGCCAGGACGCGCTTCATCGCAGGGACTGTGCCCGACGAAGGTGAGAAGAGCGTCAGACGCGGGTCTGTTCGTCCCGCGCGAGGGGGAAGGAGGTCCCCGTCAGCTCCTCCGACACCCGCCACAGCCGACGGGCCGTCAGCGGGTCGCTGGCCGCGCGGGAACGGCCCACCAGGGTCGGGGCGCCGCGCAGCTCGCCGAGGCCGTCGGGGCCGACGTAGCTCGCGCCGGGCAGGTCCTGGGTGGCGGCGTAGAGGGTGGGGAGGGCGCCGGCCTTGTCGTCCTGGGCGAAGAACCGGTTGCCGAGGCGCATGAGGGCGCGTGCCGCCGGGTGGGCCGCGTGGCTCTGGAGG
This sequence comes from Streptomyces olindensis, assembly GCA_000696115.1. Classification (GTDB taxonomy): domain Bacteria; phylum Actinomycetota; class Actinomycetes; order Streptomycetales; family Streptomycetaceae; genus Streptomyces; species Streptomyces olindensis. The sequence goes on along the minus strand of JJOH01000006.1, from coordinate 15,748 downwards.
TTGGTGGCCGCGTAGCCGGGGTGGGCGGCCAGGGCGCGGACCGTCGAGCCCGCCTCCGTCAGCCGGCGCTGGAGTTCGAGCGTGAACAGGAGGTTGGCCAGCTTGGACTGGGCGTAGGCGCGCTGCGGGGTGTAGTGCGACGTCATGTCCAGGTCGTCGAAGGCGATCCGCGCGCCGCCCCAGCGGTGGGCGCCCGAGGAGACGGTGACCACGCGGTCGGTGAGGTGCGGCAGCAGCAGGTTCGTCAGGGCGAAGTGCCCGAGGTGGTTCGTGCCGAACTGCATCTCGAAGCCGTCCTTGGTGCGCTGCCTCGGCAGCATCATCACGCCGGCGTTGTTGACGAGGACGTGCAGCGGCTCCCGCCAGGCCTCCGCGAAGGCCCGTACGGAGGACAGGTCCGCGAGGTCCAGCCGGCGCACCTCGGTGCTGCCGTGCACGGTGGCCGCCGCGGCCCGGCCGCGCTCCGGGTCCCGGACGGCGAGGACGACGTGCGCCCCCGCGCGGGCCAGCGCGTCGGTCGCCGTGAGGCCGATGCCGCTGTTGGCACCGGTGACGACGACGGTCCGCCCGGTGAGGTCGGGGAGGCGGCGCGCGCTCCACGCGGCGCTGCTCTTGCTGTCCGTTGTCTCAGCCATGCACCGAATGTAGGCGCCGCCAACAATGCTGTCAATGACAACAATGGTGCCAGCGCCAACAATGATGACGTCGTCAACATCGGGCTACGATGTGCGCATGCCGGAGAGCCGCCCCTACCACCACGGAGACCTGCGCTCCACCCTGCTCGCGGGCGCCGAGCGCACCCTGCGGGAGAAGGGGGTGGGCGCGCTCTCGCTGCGCGAACTGGCCCGCGAGGCGGGCGTGAGCCACGCGGCCCCCGGCCGCCACTTCAAGGACAAGCAGGCCCTGCTCAACGCCCTGGCGCTGGCCGGATACGACCGGCTGGGCCAGGCCCTGGAGGGCGCCGACGACCCCGCCCTCCCCCTGGAACAGCGGCTCACCGGCCTCGCCCGGGCCTATCTCGCCTTCGCGATCGACAACGCCGAGTTGCTGGAGCTGATGTACGCCCGCAAGCACGAGCCGGACGCCTCGGAGCAGATGGCGGCGGCCGTCGACCGAACGGTGGGCTCACTCGAGCGGGTCATCGCCGACGCCCAGAAGCGCGGCGAGATCGTCGCGGGCGACCCGCAGCACCTCACCCTGCTGACCGGCGCCACCCTCCAGGGCATCGCCTCCTTCGCGGCGGGCGGCATGCTCGCGCCCGGGACGGCCCTCGACGGCATCGACGAACTGGTCCACCTCCTCCTGCACGGCCTCAAGCCCCGCTGATTCCGGGCCCCTTGGGCCGAGCCGATCCGCCCCTCCTCCTCCCCCCCCGGGTCAAGCCGCGGCCATTCGCCGGCCATCGGCCCGTCATCGGCCGGTATGCACCGCACCCCTTTCAGTAAGGCGGAAGTCAGGATTCCGAAACCCGTCTTGTTGTCACGTACCCAACAAGCGATCGTCGTCGCGGGTCGCCGCCCCCGCCGGGAACCACACCGGCGGAACCCCACCCGCAGGCCTCTGTCCACCACTGCCAGGAGGCTGTACCTTGCGCACGACACCCACCGACTCCGCCGCCGGCCGCCGCAGATGGCGCCGCATCGGCTCCGCCGTCACCGCCACCGCCGCCCTCCTCCTCACCGGCCTCGCCACCGCCGCCCACGCGGACACCGCCCGGGCGAGCGCCCCCCAGGTCACCTGGACCCGCTCCTGCGCCCTCCCCCGCCACCAGGGCGAGATGGCCTGCAACGCCCTGCGCGTCACGGGCGGCCGCACCGCCTTCCAGCAGCAGCACGGCATCTCCGCCAAGGCCGCCGACGCCACCAGCCCCTCCGGCTACGGCCCCGCCGACCTGCGCGCCGCCTACGGCCTGACCTCCGCCTCCGCGAACAACGGCACCGGCCGGACCATCGCCATCGTCGACGCCTACGACGACCCGAACGCCGAGTCGGACCTCGCCGCCTACCGCTCGCACTACGGCCTGCCCGCCTGCACCACCGCGAACGGCTGCTTCAAGAAGGTCGGCCAGACCGGCTCCACCACCTCCCTGCCCGCCCCCAACAGCGGCTGGGCCGCCGAGATCTCCCTCGACCTGGACATGGCCGGCGCGGTCTGCCCGAACTGCCACATCACCCTCGTCGAGGCCAAGTCCGCCACCATGACCAACCTCGGCACGGCCGTCAACGAGGCCGTCGCCCTGGGCGCGAAGTACGTCTCCAACAGCTACGGCGGCGGCGAGTCCTCCGCCGACGCGACGTACGACTCCACCTACTTCAACCACCCCGGCGTCGCCATCACCGTCAGCGCGGGCGACGCGGGCTACGGCGCCGAGTACCCGGCGGCGTCCCGGTACGTGACCTCCGTGGGCGGCACCAGCCTCACCGCCTCCTCCACCACCCGCGGCTGGACCGAGAGCGTCTGGTCGACCAGCAGCACCGAGGGCACCGGCTCCGGCTGCTCCGCCTACGACAGCAAGCCCGCCTGGCAGACCGACACCGGCTGCGCCAGGCGCACCATCGCCGACGTCTCGGCCGTCGCCGACCCGGCGACCGGCGTCTCCGTCTACGACACCTACGGCGCCGACGGCCAGGGCTGGGCCACCTACGGCGGCACCAGCGCCTCCGCCCCGATCATCGCGAGCGTCTACGCCCTCGCGGGCACCCCGTCCAGCGGCTCCTACCCGGCCGCGTTCCCCTACGCGAACACCTCCGCCCTGAACGACGTCACCAGCGGCAGCAACGGAACCTGCGCCACCAGCTACTTCTGCACCGCCCGGACGGGCTACGACGGCCCGACCGGCTGGGGCACCCCCCAGGGACTCGGCGCCTTCACCGGCTGACACCCACCACCTCGTGACGGACCGTCACCGAGGAACACCGCCGAGGGCCGTGGGGGCCCGACGCGGGCAGGGGAGGAACGGGCCGCGGCAACCCAGCCGCGGCCCGTTCGCCGTGCCGGGTAGCCTTCACCCGGGGAACACCGGCGCGACCACTCACCCGACCAGCCGTCAGAAACCGCACGGAAAGGTGAGAAAAATCGCAAGAGGGCACAACGACGGAACCGCACCCCAGGTTTCGCTCAGGCCTCATTGCCCGGCGTGACCTGTCGTGATACACAGAGTGACCATACGATCCTTCGTACACCGTCCGTCGCCTCCCTTAGGGGCCGGCGCCGAACGGTGGCAAGGTATTCGTACGAAACCCGCCAATCAATGACGCCAAGTCGACATACGACAGCGTCATTGTCGGCGAGAATGAGGCCTGACCTCTGCACGACCGCAGAGGATGCGGAACTACCCAACAGGGGCGGTGACTTACATGCTCTTTGCGGCCGATAAGGGAGACATCAACACCATCATCGGCGGGATCGCTCCGGACTGGGGCCCCTTCGGCAGCCTGGGCAACGAGGCCAAGGTGATGATCGAGGTCGTGATGGCGGTGGCCATCCTGATCTGCCTCGGCATCGCCATCTGGGGCGCCGCCAAGCAGCGCATCGGTGCCACGGCCCTCCGCGACACCTTCAGCGCGGAACAGGGCAAGGGCCTCATCATCGCCGGCCTCACAGGAGTCTTCATCATCGGCTCCCTCGGCACGCTCTTCACCATCGTGTACGGCATGGCCGTGTAGGCCGGGCACCGTCCGCCCCGGCCGGGCAAGCCCGGCTCGCCCTCCATCCCACCCGCCCGTCGTGCCCACCGGCTGAGGTTGCGTTTCCCTGATGTCGAGTCACCACACCGCGCCCGCGCGGGAACCAGCACGGCTACCGTCGTACGAGGAGTACGAAGTGTCTCCGCACGACGTCGAGGGGGCGTACGCGGCATGAGTCTCGGTGACGAGCGCGAGCCCTACGGCGGCACGGGCCAGACCCGCACCCGCCTGCCCGGCACGGACACCGACCCCTACGGCACCCCCCGCCGCGGCCCACGCTCCTCGTCCCGCAGCCTGGTGACGGTGGTAGGCGTGGTGGTCCTCCTGATCGCAGCGATCGCCTTCGCGAATCGGGGGGGTGGTGATTCGTCGTCTTCGACGGACGGTTCCGGCAGCAAGCCGGAGACCTCGGCTACGGCACCCTCCGGAAAGCGACCAGTGGGGGCGAAGACGGACGGAATCCCCACGGGCTATGCCCAGGACAAGCAGGGTGCCCAGTCCGCCGCCACCAATTACGGCATCGCGCTCGGGTCCGCTGACATGTACAACACGGAAAAGCGGCACGCGATCGTCAACACCGTGTACGCACCCGACGTCGCTGCCGCCCAGCTGCCGCGTTTCGACCAGGTCTACTCCCGGCAGAGCTTCCTCGAGAAGATCGGCCTGGACAAGGACGGCGCCGCGCCAAGCGGTCAGACCTTCGTCTCCCGCGTCATCCCGGTCGGCACCAAGGTCACGTCCTTCAGCGGCAGCACCGCCACGGTCGCGCTCTGGTACACATCCCTCTTCGGCCTGTCGGGGGAGGGCTCCACCAACCCCGTGACCGAGAGCTGGTACACGACGACCTACCAGTTGAAGTGGGTCGACGGTGACTGGAAGGTCACCGACTTCACCCAGGAGGACGGCCCCGTCCCGGTCGGACGCGACCAAAGAGCATCCACCGCAGAGGACATGACCAAGGCTGTCGAGGAGTACGGAGGGTACACCTATGCCCGGTAAGCGCCACGTACTCAAGCTCGCCGCAGCGGTCACGGCGGTGCAGACGGCCACGGTCCTGTTGGCAACCCGTGCCTTCGCCGCCCCCACTCCGTCCCCGTCACCCAGCAACAACGCGTGCGACCTCCTCAGGGGCGAGGCCCGCGACATCTGCGAAGGCGACACCGGCAGCGGGAGCGGTACGGGCGGAGGCAACCCCTCCATCAACCCCACCTCCACCCTCGACCCCCTCTCCTCCCTCGCCAAGGGCTGTGCCGACGCCGCCTCCTGGACCGTCGACAAGCTCAGCGACGCCGTGAAGGAGACCGCCAACGTCGACTTCACCAACCCCAAGTTCCTCCAGCAGTACGCCGTCGTCTTCGCCGCGTCGACGATCCTCACGCTCCTGCTCTGGCTGCTGGCCGTCGCCAAGCGAGCCGTCCGCGGCGTCCCCCTGACCACCGCCCTGTCCGAAGCCATCGGGTTCCTCTGGCTCACGGTCCTCGCCTCCGCCTTCACCCCGCTGATCCTCTACACCGTCGTCTCCGCGACCGACGGCATCACCGAGGTCCTCGCCAAAGCCACCGGCGACCAGACCGACGCCTTCTTCGGCACCTTCTCCGAGGCCCTCAAGAAGGGCGAGGACATCGGCGGCGGCCCCATCATGCTGATCGTCGTCTCCCTGGTCAGCATCCTCGCCGCCGGCGTGCTCTGGCTGGAGCTCGTCATCCGCGCGGCCCTCCTCTACGTCGGCGCCCTCCTCGGCACCGTCGTCTACGCCGGCCTCGTCGACAAGAACCTCTGGGGCCACGTCCGCCGCTGGGCCGGCATCATGATCGCGGTCATCCTCGTGAAGCCCGTCATCGTCATCGTCCTCGGCCTCGCCGGCGCGCTCTCCGCCGACGACGGCCCCGACGCCTTCTCCGCCGTCGTCTCCGGCCTCGCCATCATCCTGCTCGCCATCTTCGCCAGCGCGATGATCTACCGCTTCGTCCCCGGCTTCGGCGACGAGATCGCCGGCTCCCGCAACAACCGCATCATGCGAGGCGCCGAGAGCAAGGCCGCGGCCGTCATCAGCTCCCCGGCGTCCCTGGTCGCGCAGGGCATCAAGACCCACAGCACCCGCGCCGACAACAACGGCGGAGGCAGCCAGTCCTCCGCCCCGCGCCCCAGCAACCCCGCCTCCGGCGGAGTCGCCGCGCACAGCACGCGCCCCTCGAACGGCGGCGGCGGATCTGTCCCCTCCGCCGCACCCGCCCCCCGTTCGAGCAGCCCCGTCAACACGCCCCACGCCAGCAGCACCCGCAACAGCAGTACCAACCGCACGGGAGGTGAAGGGCGTTGACGACCGAGTCACACGTGTCCCATCCGGTCACGCCCCGCCGGACATATCTGATCGGCCGCGCCCGGCCGAACGCGATCATCGGCCGCAACCGCGAGACCGGCGAGATCGCCCTGATCGTCGTGGGCGCGTTCCTCGGCATGATGTGCGGACTCCTCGTCCCGGTGCTGTCCCTGCGCATCGTGCTGCTCGCCGGGTTCCCGATGCTGGCGCTGGCCGCGGTGTACGTGCCGTACAAACACCGCACGTTCTACAAGTGGTTCGAGATCAACCGCAGCTACAAGCGCACCCTCAAGCAGGGCGCCACCTACCGCTCCACCGCCGTCGAGGCCGGCACCCACCTCGACGGCCGCGAGGTCGAGATCGGCCCGCCCCCCGGCATCGGCCGCATCACCTGGCTGTCCGCCCCCTTCGGCCCGGACGAGATCGCCGTGCTGCTGCACGCGGACCGCAAGACCGTCACCGCCGCCATCGAGATCGAGGGCCCCGGCGTCGGCCTGCGCGACAGCGAGGACCAGGAGGCCCTGGTCGACCGCTTCGGCACGCTGCTCAAGCACGTGGCCAACGGCGACGGCTTCGTCACCCGCCTGCAGATGCTGGCCCGCACCCTCCCCGCCGACCCGGACGCCCACGCCAAGGACGTCGCCGTCCGCGGCGACGACAAGGCACCGGGCTGGCTCCAGCAGTCGTACGACCAGCTCCAGTCGATGGTGTCCACCAGCAGCGAGCAGCACCGCGCCTACCTCGTCGCCTGCATGCACTACACCCGCGACCTCGCCGCCGAGGCCAACGCCATGGCCCGGGCCGCCCGCGCCCACGGCGGCAAGGTCGACCGGGACGCCGGACTCGCCGTCGTCATGGCCCGCGAGCTCACGGACATCTGCTCGCGCCTCCAAGAGGCCGACATCCGCGTCCGCCAGCCCCTCGGCCAGAGCAGGCTGTCCTCGCTGATCCACTCCATGTACGACCCGGACCACCCGATCGACCACATCCAGGCGATGACGAAACGTAATGCCTGGCCGGCCGAGCTGGACGCCATGGAGCCCACCTATCTCCAGGCCAAGACCCGCGAGTCCTCCACCCGCGCCCCTTGGTGCCACGCCACCGCCTGGGTGAAGGAATGGCCGATGACCCCCGTCGGCGTCAACTTCCTCGCCCCGCTGCTCGTCCACACCCCGGACGTCATCCGTACGGTCGCCGTCACCATGGACCTCGAACCCACCGAGGTCGCCATCGAGCGCATGCTCACGGAGAAGACCAACGACGAGGCCGAGGCGTCCCGCGCCGCCAAGATGAACCGCACCGTCGACCCGCGCGACGTGGCCGCGAACTCCCGGCTCGACCAGCGCGGCGAGGACCTCGCCAGCGGCGCCGCCGGCGTCAACCTCGTCGGCTACATCACCGTCAGCTCCCGCTCCCCCGACGCCCTCGCGCGCGACAAGCGCACGATAAGGGCCTCGGCCGGAAAGTCGTACCTCAAGCTGGAGTGGTGCGACCGCGAGCACCACCGCGCCTTCGTGAACACCCTTCCCTTCGCCACCGGCATTCGGAGGTAGGACCTGATGCGGGATCCGCTGTCCGTCCTCACCGAGGCCTTCACGTCCTTCCTCTTCGGGAAGGTCGAGACGACCCGGCTCCCGGTGCGCACGTCCACGGGCCAGGCCCAGGCGGTCTACCTCCCGACCGCCGCCCCGGGCCTCGGCGACTCCGGCGTCATCATCGGCCGCGAGGTGTACTCCGGGAAGGGCTACATCTACGACCCCTTCCAGCTCTACGGCCAGCAGCTCCCCGCCCCCCACTGGCTGGTGCTCGGCGAGTCCGGCAACGGCAAGTCGGCGCTGGAGAAGACGTACGTCCTGCGCCAGCTCCGCTTCAAGGACCGTCAGGTCGTCGTCCTGGACGCCCAGGGCGAGGACGGAGTGGGTGAATGGAACCTCATCGCCCAGGAGCTGGGGATAACTCCCATCCGCCTGGACCCGATGGCCGCCCTGGACCACGGCATCCGCCTCAACCCCCTCGACCCCGCGATCACCACCACGGGCCAGCTCGCGCTGCTCCGCACGATCATCGAGGTCGCCATGGGCCACGGCCTGGACGAACGCTCCGGCTTCGCCCTCAAGGTCGCCCACGCCTACGTCAACGAGACGATCGTCGACCGCCAGCCGGTCCTCTCCGACATCGTCGAGCAGCTGCGCCACCCCGAGCCCGAGTCGGCCGAGGCGATGAACGTCGCCATAGACGACGTACGGGCCTGGGGCCTCGACGTCGCCCTGGTCCTGGACCGCCTGGTCGACGGTGACCTGCGCGGCATGTTCGACGGACCGACGACGGTCGGCATCGACCTCGACGCCCCGCTGATCGTCTTCGACCTGTCCCACATCGACCGCAACTCCATCGCCATGCCCATCCTCATGGCGATCGTCGGCGTCTGGCTGGAGCACACCTGGATCCGCCCCGACCGGAAGAAGCGCATCTTCCTGGTCGAGGAGGCCTGGCACATCATCAACAGCCCCTTCGTGGCGCAACTGTTCCAGCGCCTGCTGAAGTTCGGCCGCCGCCTCGGCTTGTCCTTCGTCGCGGTCGTCCACCACCTCTCCGACGTCGTCGACGGCGCGGCCGCGAAGGAAGCCGCGGCGATCCTGAAGATGGCCTCGACCAGGACGATCTACGCCCAGAAAGCCGACGAGGCGAGGGCCACCGGCCGGGTCCTCGGCCTGCCCCGCTGGGCGGTCGAGATCATCCCGACCCTCACCCCCGGCATCGCCGTCTGGGACGTCAACGGCAACGTCCAGGTCGTGAAACACCTGGTCACCGAGACCGAACGCCCCCTGGTCTTCACCGACCGCGCGATGACCGAGTCCTCCGCCGACCTCCCGGACGACGCCCTGCACGCCGCCGAGATCGAGGCCGAGGAACGGGCCGCGGCCTTCGTGGAACACCACATGGGCGGCTCCGAATCGACGGTGGCGTAGGCGTACGCAGGGGAGGAACGCGTGAGACCGGACGACCGCCGCACCCAGCGGGACGGCCAGGGAGGCATCCCCGACGGGCTGCTGGTCGGCATACTCGCGTTCCTCCTCGGCATGACCCTGCTGGTGTGGACGGCCACCGGCCTCGCCGGCTGGTTCGCCCACGGCGCCTGGCCGTCCGGCGTCACCTTCACCCGCACTCCCCTCGCCATGCGCGGCCTCATCGCCGAGCCCCACGACATCCCCGGCGCCTGGCCCGACGCACCCCCCGGCCAGCTCTCCGGCTACGGCCTGTTCTGGGGCCTGTTCATCGGCCAGCTGATGGTCCTGTTCGTCCTGACGGTGTTCGTCCTCGGCACGGTGGCCCGCTGGCGCGCGGGCCGAGCCCGACGCCGGGCGGAGAAGGCGACGGCGGTGGAACGACCGCCGGCACACCAGGAGCCCCATCCCCCGACCCAGCACGCGCCCCACACACCGGCCCAGCAGGACGCACCGGCACCGCACGGGGCACCGACCCCGACGCAGCACGAGGCACCGACGCCGGCCCCGCACGCGCCCCACACACCCGCCCAGCACGGGGCACCGACCCCGACGCAACACGAGACACCGACCCCGACACCGCACGGGGCACCGACACCGACGCAGCCCGAGGTATCGGCGTCAGCGCAGCACGGGGCATCCGCATCACCGCAGCCGCCCACGACCCCCACGTCGGCGCAGCACGACGTCCCCACTCCCCGCCGCGCAACGGCCCCCCAGCCACCGCACCCCCTGGACCCGACAGCCCCTCTCACCCACCCCCCGCACCCGACGGCGACTCCGTCCTCACCCCCGGCGGCCATCCCCACGACCCCGGCTTCTCTGTTCGGCCAGGAACGGGTGGGCGGGTGGGAAAAAATCCACGTAGCCCCAAGGGAAACCCGCCAGACAACCGCCACCCAGGCGGTACGCGACGCGGAAGGCCCCACCCTGGTCGTCACGTCCAACCCCACCCTCTGGCAGGAAACGAAGGACGCCCGAGGGAAGCTCGGCCCCACCCACCTCTACGACCCCACCCACCTCTGCGACACCCCGTCCCGTCTCCACTGGTCCCCCACCACCGGCTGCGAGGACAGGGAAACGGCGACAGCGAGAGCTACGGCCCTCCTCACCCCCGTACGCCCCACCGCCAAACTCGACCAGGCGGTCACCGACACGGCCACCACCCTCCTGCGGAGCTACCTGCACGCCGCCGCCGTCGACGGCCGCACCATCCGCCACGTCCACCGCTGGTCCCAGGGCACCCAGATCCAGGACGCCGTACGCATCCTCCGCACGAACCCCAAGGCCGCCCCCGGCTCCGCGGGCGAACTCGAAGGCGCCCTCACGGCACACCCGGAACGCCGCGACATGGCCCAGCAGCTGACCACCCGCGCTCTCGCGGCCCTCTCCACGGTCAACATCCGAAACGCGTGCACTCCCAACCGAAGTGACGCCCTCGCCCTGGATTCCTTCGTCCACGAAGGGGGCACGCTTTATGTGGTGGGTGAATCCATCGAGGACCCCAGGACCAACCCGGGCGCGATGCCCTTCCTGACGGCCCTCGTCTCCAGCGTGGTCGAGCGCGGCCGGCGCATGGCCGAACGGTCATCCTCCGGTCGCCTCGACCCACCACTGACGCTCGTCCTGGACGACGTCGCGGCCGTGGCCCCGCTTCCCCAGCTCCCGGAGCTGCTGGCCACCGGAGCGGACCGGGGCATGCCGACCCTGGCCCTGCTCCGGTCCCGCGAACAGGGCCGCGCCCGCTGGCCGCACGACGAACTGCCGGTCTAGCCCCTGTCACTTGGCCGCACGACGAACTGCCGGTCCAGGACCGCCCCAGACCGCCCCAGGACCGCCCGTCACTCGCGCTCGAGCACGAACTCCAGCTCCAGCTCCCCGGCGTCCCCCAGCGGCACCGTCACCCCACTCGGCAGGAACCCCGCCCGCCGGTAGAACCGCTGCGCCCGCCCGTTCTCCTCGTGCACGATGAGCCGCACCCGCTCAAGCCCCCGCCCCCACGACCACTCCAGGGCCGCGTCGAACAGCACCTCGGTCAGCCCGCTCCCGCGCTCCTCGGGCCGTACGAACACGCCGACCACGTGCCCCTGTTTCCGCTCCACCGGAAACCCGGCCCAGTCGGTCGTCCCGGGCTCCTCCACGAGCACGGTCAGCGTCCCCACCCACCGCCCGTCCGGCCCCTCGGCGATGATCTGCTGCGCCTGGTCCGCCCCGTCGGCGGCCCTGGCCGTCCGCTCCTGCCAGTACGAGTCCGGCTTGGCCACGGCCTCGTCGTACGTCTCCAGGAAGGCCAGGTGCGCCACCGGGTCCCGCAGCGCCGCGAGCCGCAGCTCCTTCGCCGCGGGCCACTCGTCGGCACGGACGGACCGGATCACATAGCTCATGCGGGTCACGGTAGTACCCGGGTACGACACCGCTCACCCCGATTACCCCGCCGGTCCGACGCCCGCCGCCCCCGCACGCACGAGCATCGAAGCATGCTGACGGCACACGAACTCACCAAACGCTACGGCGACCGCACGGTCGTCACGGACCTGTCCTTCACGGTCCGCCCCGGCACGGTCACCGGCTTCCTCGGCCCGAACGGCGCCGGCAAGTCCACGACCATGCGCATGCTCCTCGGCCTCGACGCCCCCACCCGCGGCCACGCGACCGTGGGCGGACGCTCCTACGCCACCCACCCGGCACCCCTCACCGAGGTCGGCGCCCTGCTGGAGGCCCGCTCGGTCCACCCCGGCCGCACGGCCCACCACCACCTGCGCGCCCTCGCCCACACGCACGGCATCCCCCGCGCACGGGTCGAGCAGGTCCTCGGCCTCACCGGCCTGACCGACGTGGCCGACCGCCGCGTCAAGGGCTTCTCCCTCGGCATGGGCCAGCGCCTCGGCATCGCCGCGGCCCTCCTCGGCGACCCGGCGGTCCTCATCCTCGACGAGCCGGTCAACGGCCTCGACCCGGAGGGCGTCCTGTGGATCCGCAACCTGCTCAAGTCCCTCGCCGCCGAGGGCCGCACGGTCTTCGTCTCCTCCCACCTGATGAGCGAGATGGCCCTCACCGCCGAACATCTGGTCATCATCGGCCGGGGCCGCCTCCTCGCCGACACCACGGTGGCCGACTTCGTCCGCGACTCGGGCGCGGGCACCGTCAAGGTCGTCACCCCGCAGGCCGCCGACCTCGTCCGCGTCCTCACCGCACCCGGCGTCGACATCACCCCCGACAGCCCCGGCACCCTCCAGGTCCACGGCACGGACGCCGAACACATCGGCCGCACGGCAGCCGCCCACGGCATCCCCCTCTACGAACTGACTCCCAACGCCGCCTCCCTGGAGGAGGCCTTCATGGACCTCACCCGCGACGCCGTGGAGTACCCGGCGACCCTCGAAGGAGCAGCGGCATGACCACGGCGACCCTCCCCTACCGCGTGACCCCGGCACGCGTCCTGCACTCCGAGTGGCACAAGTTCCGGACCCTGCGTTCCACCTGGATCAACCTCGCCGTCACGAGCCTCCTGACCGCCGCGATGGGCGCGGGCCTCGGCGCCGCCTACGACGGCTCGGGCGAAGGCGGCATGGACACCGTCATGTTCGTCCTCCTCGGCACCCAGTTCGCCACGATCAACCTCGGCGTACTGGGCATCCTGGCCACCGCCGGCGAGTACTCCACCGGCCAGATCCGCGCCACGATGACCGCCGTCCCGCGCCGCCTGCCCGTCCTGTGGTCCAAGGCCGCCGTCCTGACCGCGATCGTCCTCCCCCTCACCCTGGCGACGAACCTCCTGACCTTCCCCCTCGCCCAGTCCTTCCTCACCGGCACCGACCTGTCCGCCTCCTTCGGCGACCCCGGTGTCCTGCGCGCCCTCGCGGGCAACGCGGCCGGCCTCACCCTCCTCGCCGTCCTCGCCCTCGCCATCGGCGCCCTCCTCCGCTCGGTCCCGACGGCCATCGGCGCCTTCATCGGCCTGATCATGATCCTCCCGGAGGTCCTGGCGATGCTCCCCTACGACGCCGTCGACAACGCCGTCCGCTACTTCCCCGGCAAAGCCCTGGAGGCCCTCACCACGGCCCAGCCCATGCCCGGCGCCGCCTCCCCGGGAAGCGCCCTGCTCGCCATGCTCCTGTGGACGGCGACGACCTTGGCCATGGCCGCGTGGGTCCTGCGCCGCCGAGACGTCTGACACCCGGCCCCGGGACCCCTCACCATGGACCCCGTGACGACGGAAGACCGGGCGACGGAGCCCCTCACCGAATACGCCCACCGCCTCACCCGCCGGGTGCGCGCCTTCGACCACCGCCATCCGCTGCTGTGGGACCTGCACTTCGCCGGCTTCTGGGTGACGGCCGCCCTGATCGACTGGGCGGGCGGCGGCTGGCGGCACAACGCCCACAGCCTGGACGTCCCCGGCGGGCTCCTCCTGGCTCTGAGCCTCGGGTTCTCCCTCCCCCTCCTCTGGCGCCGCACCCACCCGGGGGCCGCCCTCGCCGCGACGGTCCCCTTCGCCCTCGTCAACGCCTGGACCGGTGCCGCCCTCCAGGCCGCCCTGCTCCAACTGGTCCTCGTCTACCACCTGGCCCTGCGCCGCGCCCTGCGCGATCTGTGGTGGGCGACGGCCCTGGTGATCGCCCCGGTCCTGGTCTCGGTCGCCCGGCACGGGGAAGGCAGCTGGGACCAGCAGATCGGCTCGCAGCTGATGTCCATCACGGTGGCCGCCCTCATCGGCGTCACGGTCCGCACCCGCCGCAACTACACCGAGGCCCTGGAGGACCGCGCCCGCCGCCTGGAACGGGAACGCGACCAGCAGGCCCAACTCGCCACCGCCGCCGAACGCGCCCGCATCGCCCGCGAGATGCACGACATCATCGGCCACAACCTCTCCGTCATCACCGGCCTCGCCGACGGCGGCAGGTACGCGGCCACCAAGTCCCCGGAACGCGCCGCCCAGGCCCTCGACGCCATCGCCACCACCAGCCGCCAGGCCCTCACCGAACTCCGCCGCCTCCTCGACGTCCTCGGCGAGGAGGAGAAACAACAGGCGGACCGGACCCCACAACCCGGCCTCACGGACCTCGACCAGCTCCTCGACGGCGTCCGCTCCGCAGGCCTCACCATCCACACCACCACCCACGGAAGCCCCACCCTTCCCCCGGGCCGCCAGCTCACGGTCTACCGCGTCATCCAGGAAGCCCTCACCAACACCCTCAAACACGGCGGCCCGGACGCCACCGCGGACATAGAGCTGTCCTACGAGGACAGGGGCGCGGTCACCGTCACGATCACGGACACCGGCAACGGCAGCCGCCCTCAGAGCCCCGCGGGCGGCCGCGGACTGCCCGGAATGCGCGAGCGAACGGCCCTCTACGGCGGCACACTTGAGGCCGGCCCTCGCCCTCACCCGGAGCGGGGCTGGCGCGTCCGCCTACATCTCCCGGAGGAAACCCCGCAGTGACCACGGTCCTCATCGCCGACGACCAGCCCTTGCAGCGCTTCGGCTCCCGCATGCTCCTGGAGAGCCAGGACGACATGACGGTCGTGGGGGAGGCGGCGAACGGCAGCGAAGCGGTCCGCATGGCGTCCGAGCTGCACCCCGACGTCGTCCTCATGGACATCCGCATGCCCGGCCTGGACGGCATCGAGGCGACCCGCCGCATCACCGCCGCGGGCGACCGCACCCGCATCCTGATCGTCACCACTTTCGATCTGGACGAGTACGCCTACGCCGGCCTCCGCGCGGGCGCCTCGGGCTTCCTGGTCAAGGACGCCCAGCCGGAGGAGCTCTTGGCCGGCATCCGCGCGGTCGCCACGGGCGACGCGGTCGTGGCCCCGAGCCTGACCCGCCGCCTCCTCGACGCCTACGTCCACCACCTGCCCACCGATTCCTCGGCGGAGCCGGTGCAGGAGGATCCCCGCCTGGCCGCTCTCACCGACCGGGAGCGGGAAATCCTGACGGTCATCGGCAAGGGCTGGACGAACACGGAGATAGCCACGCGCCTCCATCTGGCCGAGTCGACGGTGAAGACCCACGTGGGCCGCGTCCTCGCAAAAACCGGTTCCCGCGACCGCATCCAGGCGGTCATCCTGGCCTACGACACGAAACTGGTCCAACCGTCCTGAAACACAAAAAGGCCCACACCGTAAGGTGTGGGCCTTTTCAATAATTGTTCGGCGGCGTCCTACTCTCCCACAGGGTCCCCCCTGCAGTACCATCGGCGCTGTAAGGCTTAGCTTCCGGGTTCGGAATGTAACCGGGCGTTTCCCCTACGCTATAACCACCGAAACACTATGAAACTGTGAACGCCACACCGCCAAAAATGACGGGGCTGTTCGTGGTTTCAGAACCAACACAGTGGACGCGAGCAACTGAGGACAAGCCCTCGGCCTATTAGTACCGGTCAACTCCACACGTTACCGTGCTTCCATATCCGGCCTATCAACCCAGTCGTCTACTGGGAGCCTTACCCCATCAAGTGGGTGGGAGTCCTCATCTCGAAGCAGGCTTCCCGCTTAGATGCTTTCAGCGGTTATCCCTCCCGAACGTAGCCAACCAGCCATGCCCTTGGCAGAACAACTGGCACACCAGAGGTTCGTCCGTCCCGGTCCTCTCGTACTAGGGACAGCCCTTCTCAAGACTCCTACGCGCACAGCGGATAGGGACCGAACTGTCTCACGACGTTCTAAACCCAGCTCGCGTACCGCTTTAATGGGCGAACAGCCCAACCCTTGGGACCCGACTCCCAGCCCCA
>JJOH01000005.1 GCA_000696115.1 Streptomyces olindensis | reverse complement strand
CTCCCGGCAAGCCCGGAAGCCCGGGAGGAGGAGGCGGAAGCCGCCCCCGCCGACGTCTCCGACGGACTCCCCCACGGCCCGGGCGGTGCGGCCGCGCCGCTGGTGGGTGGGGGCTCGGGGGGCCGCTCGGCGCGTTCCGGTGGCTTCGCGGGGGTCGGGAAGGTCACGGGGCCCGTGGGACGGGTCGGCGGTGGCTCCCACGGCGCGCGCCACGGGGCCCGGCCGGGGGCTCGGTCGGAGGCCCTGTCGGGGGCTCGGTCAGGGGTCCGGTCGGTGGGACGCGGGCCGGCCGGCACGTCCCTCGCGTCGTCGGCCCCGGTCCTCGGCATCGGTACGACCGGATCCGCGTCCCTCCGGTACGGCCGGTCCGTCACCAGGTCCGTGCCGGGAGCGGGCCGCTCGTCGCTCGCCGCGGAAACGCCCTGGTCGCCCACCGCCCCCGCCGCCGAGGCGAAACGGTCGTCCAGGGAATCGGGGGCCGGTGCGGGGCCCGTGTCGCCGGTGGAGTCGTCGTACAACTGCCCCCACCAGTCGTCCTCGTGACCGGTGGGCCTTCCCCCCTGCTGGCTCATGCCCCTAATTGTCCACCGCACGAGCCGGATGAAAACGGTGCTTGGGGAAATACCGGCCCGCCACCCCGCGACGAACGGCACGTCGAGTGAGCCGTAGAACGGCCATGCGATACCGGGGCGCCTCGGGTGCCGCACCCGGCTGACCTGCGGGTCTGGGCCACTTCCAGGGTCCTGACCTGCGTCTTCTCCCGGCTTCCGGCAGTCTGGTCAGATGGGAGTGTGGGACCTCCTGCTGGTCGGGCTGGTCATCCTGCTCGGTCTGTGCGGAGTGCTGCTGCCCGCGGTGCCCGGGTCGCTGCTGGTGTGGGCCGCGGTGATGTGGTGGGCGCTGCAGGACCCGCAGCCCGTCGCCTGGTGGGTGCTGGTGGGTGCCACGGTCCTGATGTTCGTCTCCCAGGCCGTGCGCTGGGCGCTGCCGCCCCGGCGGCTGCGGGCGAGCGGCGCCAACCGCCGCATGCTGGCGTACGCCGGAGCGGGCTCCACCCTCGGTTTCGTCCTGCTGCCCGTGCTCGGTGCGATCCCCGGCTTCCTGGCCGGCATCTACCTTTACGAGCGGTTCCGCCTCGGCCGTCACACCGACGCGGTCGCCGCCCTGCGGACGGTGATGCGCGCGGGCGGCTCCGGGATCCTGGCCGAGCTGTTCACCTGCCAGCTGATCGCGGCGGCCTGGGTGGGCGCCGTCTTCTGGGGGTGAGCCCTCAGGGGCGCAGCACGCCCTCGTGCGTCAGCAGCCGCACCTTGCGGTCCAGGCCCCCCGCGTAGCCGGTCAGCGCGCCGTCCGCCCCGATCACCCGGTGGCACGGCCGCACCACCAGCAGCGGATTGGCCCCGATCGCACCGCCGACGGCCCGCACGGCCGCCCGGGGTGCTCCGATCCGCGCGGCGATCTCGCCGTAGGTGGCGGTCGCCCCGTAGGGGATGTCGTCGAGGGCGGCCCACACCTTCTCCCGGAAGGCGGTGCCCTCCGTGCGCCAGGTCAGCCGGAACTCCTTCAGCTCCCCGGCGAAGTAGGCGGCGAGCTGCTCCTCGGCCTCGCGGAAGGGCCCGGGGTCGCGCCGCCAGTCGTCCCGCACCTCGCGGCCGCCCTTCTGCCCGGGCACGGACAGCGAGGTCAGCTCGCCGGTCGGGGCGGCGGTGAGGAGCAGCGGCCCGAGGGGGCTGGGCACGCTCGTCCAGTAGGTCGGTCGGGTCATCGAAGCTCCCACTCCCCTGCTGCGCGCAGGTGGTTCAGTGCGTACGAGCGCCAGGGGCGCCAGCTGTCGGGGACGTCCGGGCCGGGCGGGGCCACGTCCGGGTCGCCGAGGGCGCGGGTGCGGATCTCGGCGACCGTCCGGGCGTCCAGGCCGGGCACGGCTCGCAGGGCGTCCTGCGCGTCGTCCCGGTCGGCGCCCGGGTCGAGGCGGACGGCGTGGTCGGCGAGGGCGGCGGTGAGCGCGCCGAGGGTGCCGTCGGGCTCGGCCCCGGCGAGGAGGGCCGGCTCGGGGAAGAGGTGGGTGAGGCCGCCGCACGGGGCGTCGAGGGTCTTGCCGTAGCGCCGGACGAGCCGTTCCGCCGCGGCCCGGCCGACCAGGGCGCGCACGGCGAGTTCCTCCGGGTCGGCGGTGCCCGGCGAGCGCAGCCCGGGCCGGGCGGCGACCAGGGGCGCGAGGCGCGGGTCGGCGGCGAGGCGCTCGTCGACGGCGTAGGGGTCGGCGTCCAGGTCGAACAGGCGCCGCAGCCGCTGGACGGCGGTGGTCAGGTCGCGGGGGTCGGTGAGGTGCAGCCGGGCGTCGAGCCAGCCGCCGGGGTGGGCGCCGGGGCCGGTCCGCGCGGTGCCGGGGCGTTCGTCGACGGCGACGATGCCGGTGCCGAACGGGAGGCGGAGCGTGCGCCGGTAGGTGCGTGTTCCTGGTGGGCCTGCGACCTCCTCGATGCCGGGCACGGCCTCGCGTTCCAGCAGGTCGAAGACGGGGCCGGCCTGGTAGGGGCCGCGGTGGGCGAGCCGGAGCGGGATGCCGGCGCTCGGGGTGGCCGTGCGGCGGCCCCGGCCGTTCCTCGGCGCGGCGGCGCGCAGCTCGCTCGGGGTCGACGCGTACACGGCGCGGATCGTGTCGTTGAACTGCCGCACGCTGGCGAAGCCCGACGCGAACGCGATCTCGGTGACCGGCAGCGCGGTGGTCTGCAGCAGGACGCGCGCGGTGTGCGCCCGCTGGGCCCGGGCGAGGGCGACCGGCCCGGCGCCGAGTTCGGCGGTGAGCTGCCGCTGCACCTGCCGGGCGCTGTAGCCGAGCCGTGCGGCGAGTCCGGCGACGCCCTCGCGGTCGACGACGCCGTCGGCGATCAGCCGCATGGCCCGGCCCACCACGTCCGCGCGGACGTTCCACTCGGCGGAGCCGGGCACGGCGTCCGGGCGGCACCGCCGGCAGGCGCGGAAGCCCGAGCCCTGCGCGGCGGCGGCCGTGGTGAAGAACCGTACGTTGGCCCGTTTCGGGGTGACCGCGGGGCAACTCGGCCGGCAGTAGATGCCGGTCGTCTCGACGGCGAAGAAGAAGGCGCCGTCGAAGCGGGCGTCACGGCTGCGTACGGCCTCGTACCTGGGGTCTTCCCTCGTGTCCTCGTCCTTCACGGTGTCCAGTCTCCGCCGTCGGCAGGCATGCCGCTGGCGGAAATCGGACACGACGCTTCGGACGCCGGACGGTTACGCACGCCAGTGGTGTCCGCGCTTCGCCTCCATGGCGGCCCTGCCGATCGCCCCCTTCCGCTTCCAGTCCTTGCGGATCTCGGCCCGGAGCCGGGCGTCGGTCTTGGCGACGATGCGCTGGTTCTCCCGCAGCAGCTTGCGGTAGCTGGCCAGTCGCCGGTCCGGCAGTTCGCCGGAGTCGACGGCGGCCAGGACGGCGCAGCCCGGCTCGGCCTCGTGGGCGCAGTCGTGGAAGCGGCAGCGCTCGGCGAGTTCCTCGATCTCGGAGAACACCTGCCCGACGCCGCTCTCGGCGTCCCACAGGCCCACACCCCGCAGTCCCGGAGTGTCGATCAGGACGCCCCCGCCGGGCAGCGCGAGGAGGTTGCGGGTGGTCGTGGTGTGGCGGCCCTTGCCGTCGACGTCACGGGTGGCCCGCACGGTCATGACGTCCTCGCCGAGCAGCGCGTTGGCGAGGGTGGACTTGCCCGCGCCGGACTGCCCGAGCAGGACGGACGTACCGCCGCCGACGATCGCCGCGACCACTTCCAGCCCCTCCCCGTCGATGGCGCTGACGGACACCACCGGCACGCCGGGCGCGCTGGTCTCCACGTCCTGGACGAGGTGTGAGCGCGTGACGGCGTCCGGCACGAGGTCGGCCTTGGTGAGGACGACGACGGGCTGGGCCCCGGACTCCCAGGCGAGCGCGAGGAACCGCTCGATGCGGCCGAGGTCGAGCTCGACGGCGAGGGACACGGCGACGACGGCGTGGTCGACGTTGGCCGCGAGGATCTGCCCCTCGGACCGCTGGGAGGAGGTGGAGCGGACGAAGGCGGTGCGGCGCGGCAGGTACGCGCGGACGTAGCGGGGGTTCCCGCCGGGCTCAACGGCGACCCAGTCGCCGGTGCAGACGACCCGCATCGGGTCGTGCGGCGTGACGAACGCGGTGTCGGCGCGTAGCACCCCGCCGGCGGTGACGACGTCGCACTGCCCGCGGTCGACCCGGATCACGCGTCCGGGCAGCAGTCCTTCGGTGGCGTACGGGGCGAACTGGTCCGCCCAGGCGTCGTCCCAGCCGTAGGGAGCGAGCGCGGAGAAAACGGATGCAGCGGAGCTGGAAGTCAAGGGTGACCCTTTCCAAGGTCGGCCCCGGCCCGACAGTCGGTCGGATCAGCCGGCGGCCATGGAGGTGGACGTGATGATCTGGATGCGGGCAGCGCTCATCGCAATGACAGCCATCGGTCGACACCTCCTCGATCCCTCGACTCTTCGTGAACCGCCGTCACGGTATCCCGTCACGGCGGAGCCCCGTCAACCGGTTTTCGCGCAGTCGTCCCCGTTCAGCGCGAAGTCGTACGGCGGGGAGTTCTTGCCGCGCCAGGAGGCCAGGAACCCGAAGGCCAGGTCGCCACCGGCGGGGACCGACTTGTTGTAGTCGGCGGCGGTGGCGGTGACGCGGGAGCCGTCCTGGGAGACGGAGGCGTCCCACATCTGGCCGACGTGCTGGCCGTCCCGGAAGGACCAGGACACCCGCCAGGAGTCGAGGGCCTTGGCGCTGGTGACGGTGACGGTGGCCTGGAAGCCGTCGGGCCACTGGTTGACCAGGTCGTACTCGACCCGGCAGACGGGGTCGGCGCTCTCGTCGGAGCCGGACCGGTCGGTGGGCGAGGAGGTGCCCTGCGGTTCGGTCTGGCGGTTGCTGCCCTCCGGCTTGCCGGGCTGGTCCGGCTGCTCCTTCTTCCCTGTGACCTCGTCGGCCGGCTTCGAGGTCGCGGGCGGCAGGGAGGGTGCCGACGGCAGGGACGGGCCGGGGTCGGCCACCGGTTGGCGGCCGGCGTCGTCCCGTGCCCCGAGATCGCCGCCGGAGCCGCCGAAGGGCATCATCGAGACGCCGAGCGCCAGGACGGAGACCAGGACGGCGGCGACGAGCAGGCCGTTGCGGGCGACGCGCGCCTTCTGCGCCTTGTCCTCCTCCTCCGCGGCGGCCTGGTCGGCCTGGCCGGGGCGGCCGGCGCCGAGTCGCACCTCGGCGGCGCGGCGGCGGCGTTCCAGGTAGGCGAGGCCGCCCCAGCCGATCACCCCGCCGGCCAGCGCGCCGGGCAGTCCGCCGCCGTGCAGGCGCAGGCAGGCGGCGGCCTCGGCGCACTGCACGCAGGTGGCGAGGTGCCGGGAGAGGTCGCCGGGGGTGTCGGCGGCGGAGGAGCGGGTGACGGCGTCCAGCAGCCGGGCGTAGCTGCGGCAGCGGGCGTCCATCGGGGTGTCGAGGTGGTTGCGGTGGCAGCGGTCCCGGAACAGGGTGCGCACCTGCTGGAGTTCCTCGGCGGCGGTGGCCGGATCGAGGGCCAGGCGGCGGGCGATCAGGGACAGCGGCAGCGCCTCCACCTCGGCGAGCCACAGCAGTTCGGCGTCCGCCTGCTGGAGGTCGCGCAGGCCGCGCAGCGCGAGCGGGCGCTGCAGCGGCGGGCCGGTGTAGCGAGCGGCCTTGTCCGAGTTGAGCCACAGGCGCAGGTCGGGGTCGAGTTTGTGGCCCTGCCCCTCCTCCTCCCAGGCCGCGGCCGTGGTGCGCACGGCGGTCAGCAGCAGGGGTATGCGGGGCAGCCGGGTGGGACGGCGGCCGGCGGCACGGGCCGGTCCGGTCTCGGCGGCGCGGGCCTCGCGTATGCCGTGTGCGAACGCCTCGCGGCCGAGCTGTGCGGCGGCGGTGGAACCGGACGTGCACAGGTCGGCGTACGCGAGGACCGCGTCCCAGCACTCGGAGAACAGCGCGGCCTCGGTGGCGTCCTGAGGGGTCGGCAGGTCGGGCATGGGTCTCCTGCATCCACACAAGCGAGGTCAACTCACCGTATCGGCAGTGGAGTTGGGGGAACCTCGGGGCAGGGCAAGAGCTTTTCACGCCTCCCACACAACTGACAAGCGCCCTGTTCAGATATCACGACAGGGCGGTGTACACCGTGGTTCCGGCCTCCTGTGCCATACGGGTACGGCCGCCCTGCGACTCAACGCCGTACCGCGATGATGGACGACGTCATCGAAGCGTTATACAAGCGGGCTGGGTGCGTCCGCCGGGAGGCTGTCCATGAAGGAGCTGACCGAGAAGACCGCGTGGCCGGCGCCGGGCGGGCCGTAGCCGGGGGGCGAGGAGAGGCCGAAGTCCTCCATCGTCTGCCGGTACGCCTGGAGCAGGCGGATGTGGTACTCCAGGGGCGCGCCCTGCGGGTTGGCCTTGCCGAGCGGGGTCGTGGGCTCCGGGCACCAGGTGGTGAAGCGGGGCGTGATGCCGTGCGACATGAAGAAGCGCAGGCCCTCGGTGGTGGAGGCGATGGCCTCGTCGACCGTCTTGAAGCCGAAGGGCTCGGCCATCTCCACCCCGGCGACGAAGTTCGGGATGACGTTGCGCGCGCCGAAGACCTCCGCGGAGTCCAGGATGCGCTTGTGCCACTCGTCGCGGCCGACGTACCGCTCCTTGCCGGGGCAGTACATCTTGAACAGGTACTCGTCCCACACCTCGTAGTTGGGGTGGTAGATCTGCACGCCGTAGTCCTTGAACCGCTGGACGTCGTCGCGCGGCAGGGCCTGGGCGACGACCTTGCCGATCCAGCGGCCGGGGAAGCGCTCCTCGATGGCCTTGGCGTAGTGGCCGTAGAAGTCGGCCTCGTCGCGGCCGGAGACCGTCTTGGTGATGGCGCCGCCGGTGAGGGTGTAGGCGGTGGAGGCCTTCGCGGTGTCGTAGCGGTCGATGATCTCCAGGGCTTCGAGGACCTCCTCGACGTCCTTCACACCCGTGTACGGCCGCCCGGCGGCCTTGTGCTGGCGCCAGTTGTGGTTGATGTCGCAGTACTGGCACTCCTCCTTGGCGCCGAAGTACTGGCAGACCCGGAAGACGGTGAGGTAGATCAGGTAGCCCCACTGGATGGTCGGGGCGACCTCCATGACCGACTTCCCGCTCGCGAGGGTGTGCCGGTAGTACTCGGGCATCGGCGGCACGCCGACGTCGGAGATCCGCCTGCCGTCGAGGTAGAGGCCGAGCACGCCGTCCTCGTTCGCGGCGACGCGGTAGGGCGAGGCCGGGTTCACGCGGACCGAGACGACCGTGCGGCGCAGGTCGTAGGGGCCGCCGGTGAGGATGATCTCCTCGGGCGGGCGGCGCAGCGCCGCCTCGCCGAGCTCCGGCAGGGTGCCGTGGTCGAAGGAGAAGATGAAGTACGACTTCGGCTTGACCTCGCCGCCCTCGTTGTCGCTGAGCGCGGACGGGTCGAAGGCCACGCCGCCCCGGAGCAGGTCCTCCTTGAAGACGGCCTCCCGCGGGACGTGCGGGAACCGCTCCATCAGATCCTCGACCAGCGCGGTACGGCTGCCGCTGCCCATCCCGTCCCTCCTTCTGGATCGTATGTACGACTCCTCACGGTATCCGTTGCTGGGGAAGTGCCTGACGGCGCCCCTCAACAATCCCGGCATCTCTACCGAAAAGGTTTCTTTCTGTCGCTGGTGCGGCAGGGTTGCGCCACCTGCCCGCCCGCCTCGGCCGATGTTCCGGTCGAGGCGTTGGCGGCGGGTCTTACGGTCGACTCCACGAGGCTTCGACACGCGGGGCGTGTCCTGGTCTCCGGCCACTCCGGTACGCAACGGCAGCTTGGTTTTCACCGCGCCGCATGCCGAGCAGATCTTGGAAGACGGGGACCAGCGGTCCGCCACGACGGTGTGGCATCCGTTCCTTGAAGATCCCCTCGCCACCCACAACGAGCACTCGGCGTGAAGGTCACGCATTCGATCTACGACCACCCGTTCCCGTCCAAGCGTCATCCGTTCCCCACCGAGCAGGCTTCCTTGCCGAGGCTCAGGCCACGCGCTCCAGCGCCGCCAGGTCGACCCCGTACGCCAGTTCCCCTCCGGCCAGCAGCCGTTCGGCCTCCTCCGCGACGGCCAGGCCGAGCCGCGCCAGCTCGTTGCCCTGGGAGCCCGCGAGGTGCGGGGTGACGAAGGCCCCGGGCAGGTCGTAGAGGGGCGAGTCGGCGGGGAGCGGCTCGGGGTCGGTGACGTCGAGGACCGCGGTCAGGCGTCCCGCGCGCAGTTCCGCCACGAGCGCGTCGTGGTCGACCAGCGCGCCGCGGGCCGTGTTGATCAGCACTGCCCCGTCGGGCATCAGGGCGAGTTCGCGGCGGCCGATCATGCGGTGGGTCTCGGGTGTCTCGGGGGCGTGCACGGTGACGATGTCGGACGTGCGCAGCAGCTCGTCCAGCGGCAGCAGGGGCACGCCGAGCGCGGCGGCCTCCTTCTCGTCGACGTACGGGTCGGTGAGCACCGGCCGCAGGTCGAAGGGGCGTAGCAGTTCGAGGACGCGGCGGCCGATGCGGGAGGCGCCGATGACGCCGACGCGGCGGCCGTGGTTGCCGATGCCGGGGATGACGCCCCAGCCGGTGGAGGCGCGGGTGGCGCGCATCCGCTCGCGGGCGGCGAAGACGTCCTTCCCGGCGAGCAGGATCGCGGCGAGGGTGTACTCGGCCACCGGGACCGCGTTGGCGGCGGCGGCCGAGGAGACGGCGATGCCGCGCCGCCAGATCCCGGGGGTGGCGAAGGACTTGACCGAGCCGGCCGAGTGCAGCACGGCGCGCAGCCGGGGCGCCGCGTCGAGGACCGCCTCGTCGAGTCGCGGGCAGCCCCAGCCGGTCACCAGGATCTCGGTCCGGGCGAGCGCGTCGAGCACGCGCGGGTCGGTGAAGTCCCCGGCCACGAGGGCCGGGTCGATGTCCACGGACTCCCGCAACCGCGCCAGCACCTCGGGCGGGAAGACCTGCGGCACATGCTCGGCGGCCATGGCGAACAGTGCCTGGGGGCGCTGGCTCAAGGAGGTGACCCTTCCGGCTCGGCAAGATATGTAGAAAACGCTCTCTACGGGGCCTCCACGGTAGGCGGCCGGGGCGGCGACGGCAATGGACGACGGGCCGGGGTAGGTTCCGGCGGGGGGCTCAGCCGGTCCCCGCTGCCTCGGGGAAGGACCACGCGATGAACGGCACCGTGACCAACTGGGCGGGCAACATCACCTACGCGGCGAAGGAGGTGCACCGGCCGGATTCGCTCGCCGCGTTGCGCGCGCTCGTCGCGGACGGCGGCCGGGTGCGGGTGCTGGGCAGCGGGCACTCGTTCAACGAGATCGCCGAGCCAGGTGCCGAGGGCGTCCTGCTGTCGCTGGCCGGCCTGCCGCCGGAGCTGGAGGTCGACACGGCGGCCCGCACGGTCCGGGTCGGCGGCGGCGTGCGCTACGCGGAACTGGCCCGCCGGGTGCACGCGCACGGTCTCGCGCTGCCCAACATGGCGTCCCTGCCGCACATCTCGGTCGCGGGGTCGGTGGCGACCGGCACGCACGGCTCGGGGGTGCTCAACGGCCCGCTCTCGACGCCCGTGCGCGAGGTGGAGCTGATCACGGCGGACGGCTCGACGGTGGTCCTGGGCCGGGGCGAGGAGCGGTTCGGCGGGGCCGTCACCTCCCTGGGCGCACTCGGTGTCGTCACCGCGCTCACCCTCGACGTGGAGCCCACCTACGAGGTCGAGCAGCACGTCTTCACCGAACTGCCGTTCCACGGGCTGGACTCCGGCACGTTCGAGACGGTGATGGCGACGGCGTACAGCGTCAGCCTCTTCACCGACTGGCGTGCGCCGGGCTTCCGGCAGGTGTGGCTCAAGCGGCGCACCGACCAGCCGCTGCCCGCGTTCCCCTGGGCGGCTCCGGCCACCGAGAAGATGCATCCGGTGCCGGGCATGCCCGCGGTCAACTGCACGGAGCAGTTCGGGGTGCCGGGGCCGTGGCACGAGCGGCTGCCGCACTTCCGCGCCGAGTTCGTACCGAGCAGCGGGGCGGAGCTGCAGTCGGAGTACCTGCTGCCGCGCGAGCACGCCGTGGGGATGCTGCACGCGCTCGACGCGATCCGCGACAGGATCGCCCCGGTCCTGCAGACCTGCGAGGTGCGCACGGTCGCCGGCGACGACCAGTGGTTGAGTCCGTCGCACGGCCGGGACACCGTGGCCGCGCACTTCACCTGGGTCGAGGACACGCGGGCGGTGCTGCCGGTGGTGCGGGAGGTGGAGGCGGCCCTCGCGCCGTTCGGGGCGCGCCCGCACTGGGGGAAGGTGTTCACCGTGCCGGCGCCGGTGCTGCGGGAGCTCTATCCGCGGCTGGACGACTTCCGGGCGCTGGCGCGGGAGTTGGACCCGGACGGGACCTTCGCCAACGCGTTCGTGCGGGACGTGCTGGCCCGGGCGTGAACGCGAGGCCGGCCGGAGCGGACGGTCGGCCGGCCGGAGGGCCGGGTGGTCAGGTCGTGGCGTGCGGCCGGCCGGGGACCGTGGCGCGGTCGACTTCGTCCTGGACGAGCAGGGAGAGCAACGCCGCCACCGTCAGTCCGGCCTCGGCGGGGTGGCGCAGCACCTTTGCGGGGTCGATCCGGTACGTGTTCGTACGCCCCTCCTTGGTGTGGGAGAGGTATCCGTCCTGTTCCAGGTCCGCGATGATCTTCTGAACGGCGCGTTCGGTGAGTCTGCAGTGGGCGGCTATGTCCCGGATACGGGCGCTGCGATTGTCGGCGATGGCCGCCAGCACCCGGGCATGGTTGGTGAGAAACGTCCATCCGGTGTGTGGCTCGGGCACTCCATCCATGCCCCCACTCTAGCGACCTGGCATTCACGCAATCAAAAACACGTACTGCGTTTCATGTATTGGTTGACGCATGTGGGGTAGAGAGGCAAGGCTTGAACCGGAGGCGGGCCGACAGACAGGGAGATCAGAGCCATGCCGGAGCCTGCGTACTCTGCGCGGTCTCAGACGCAGGAGGGCGCCGCGCCCACGCCGGAGGACGGCGCGACACCGGCGATCCCGCCCTGCACGGCAACCCTGGACGTCCTGCCGGACGGTGACCGGATGCTCGTGACCCTGTGGGGCGAACTCGACCTGGGCGGCCGACGGCTCCTGCCCGACCTGTACGACGTCCTGACCCTGTCGGGCAGCGGCGTCGACCTCTACCTGGACTCGGTCGGCTTCTGCGACTGCTCGGGCGTCAACGTCCTGCTCGACCTGCGCACGCGCGCCCTCGACCAGGGCAAGACGGTCGTGATCCGCTCCGGCGGCCGCGCGGTCGAGCGCGTCCTCGACCTGACGGGCACGCGGGAGCTGTTCACGGACGCCGATCGGGCGGACGGCGACGGCCCCCGGGCACACGCCGACCAGGACCGTCTGCTCACCGAAGTCGCCCAGCTGCGACGTGCGATGCAGACGCGGCCGACCATCGACCTGGCCCGCGGCATCCTGATGGCCTCCTTCAGTCTGAGCCCCGAGGCGGCCTGGAGCGTGCTGGTCAGGACCTCCCAGAACACCAACACCAAGCTGCATCACCTGGCCCGGGACCTGGTGGGCACCGTGCACGGCAGCACGCTGCCGGAGCAGGTGCGGCGACAGCTCGCCGCCGCGGTCGCCGGCACGGGCGCGCGGGGCGGGACGGAGATGTGCCACGCGAGCGGCACGGCGGGGGCCGAGGGCTGACGCGCCCCGCTCACCCTTTCCGAGGCATCATGGTCCGGCCACGGCCTGACACCACCGGCCCTCACCAGCGGCGCACTTTATAAAGCCCCTTTCCTAACCCCTTGTCGAAAGCCCCGGCAGCCCATAGCCTTGCGCCGCGCCGGTGCCGACGTCGACCCGGCCCTGGCCGGCCTGGGAAAGGATGGGCACTCCGGTGAAGCGCACATCACGTGACATCCGCACGGCGAACCGCTACGAGGTGCTGCGCCAGATCATCGCCGCGTCGCCCACGTCCCGGCAGGAGCTGGCCGCCGCCACCGGCCTCAGCCTCGCCACGGTCGCCACCCTCGTGGGCGAGCTGCTCGACCTCCGCATGATCACGGAGGTCGGCTTCGAGGACTCGGCCGGCGGCCGGCCCCGGGGCCTGGTCGCGGTCAACGCCTCGGGCGGCGCGCTGATCGGCGTCGACATCGCCGAGACGTACGTCCACGTCGAGCTGTTCGACCTGGGGCTGAACGTCCTGGCCCGCGCCGAGGAGGACGTCCGGGCCAGCGAGAGCCTGCCCGAGCAGGTGGTCGCCCATGTCGCCACCGCCGTCGGCTCGGTGGTCGCCCAGGCCGGGATCGAGGGCGCCCGGGTGCTCGGGGTCGGGGTGAGCGTGCCGGGGCAGGTCGACCGGGCCACCGGCATCTCCGAGTACGCACCCAACTGGGACTGGCACGAGGTACCGCTGCTGGACCTGCTCACCGAGCACATCGCCTATCCGCTGTACCTGGACAACCCGTTGCGCGCCAGCGCGGTGGCCGAGCTGTGGTTCGGGGCCGCGCGCGGGCGCGGGAACGCCGTGGTGGTCAACCTCGGGACCGGGGTGGGCGCCGGGCTCGTCCTCGGCGGCGGGCTGCACCGCGGGGTGAGCAACAGCGCCGGGGAGTGGGGCCACACGACGATGGTGCTGGACGGGCGGCTGTGCCGCTGCGGCAACCACGGCTGCGTGGAGGCCTACGTCGGCGCGCGCGGCATCATGATGAACCTGCGCGAGGTCAGCCCGGACAGCGCCCTGCTGCACCCCGAGGACCAGACGGCGACCATCGGCGCCCTGGCGCGCGGGATCGCGGCGGGCGACCCGGTGGCGCGCCGCGCCGTCCACGAGACCGCCCGCTACCTGGGCGCGGGCGTGGCCGACCTGGTCAACCTGTTCAACCCCGAGATCGTCGTGCTGAGCAGCTGGGTCGCCCTCGCCCTGGGCGAACCGCTGCTGCACGAGGTGCGCGAGGCCGTGACCCGGCACGCGCTGCCGCGGCCGCTGGCCGCCACCGAGATCGTCCTCTCCCCGATCCCCACCGATCCGGTGTGCCTGGGCGCGGCGACGTTCGCGCTGGAGGGCGCGCTCCAGACCGTCGGGCAGAAGAACGGCAAACGCACCACCCCCGTGAGGAGCCGCTCCGCCGCACCACCCTCGTGACGGACGGAAGCAACTCCTCCGCGAGACCCGCGTGTTCGAAATAGCGAACCGGACACAACGCTTCGAACAGACTTCGTCCAACCCCTTGCCGAAGCCTTAGTCGAAGCTCTAGCGTCCCGCACCGCACCTCTCTTTGAGCCATCCGGCGCGAGCCACCGGGCCACGCGCCCTCCGGCAGTGAGCCGAAGAGCCGCAGCCGCACTCGAGACAAGGACGTCAGCATGTCGGCATCGAGCAACATGAACTGGGACCGCCGAACCGTACTGCGGGCCGCGATGGGCTTGGCCGCCGCCGGTGGGCTGGCCGCGTGCGGCAGCAACACCGGGCGGAGCAGCGGAGGGTCGGGCGACGGCCTCGTCCAGTACTTCCACGCGTACGGCGAGGCCGGCGTGGAGCAGGCCGTGAAGCGCTACGCGAAGGCGTACAAGAAGGCGAATGTCTCCACGCAGTGGATCACCGGCAACAACTTCGAGCAGAAGCTCTTCTCCGCACTGCTCACCAAGAACGCGCCGGACGTCTTCGAGTTCCACCCGCAGATCCAGATGGTGAAGAGCGGTCAGGTGGCGGACCTGACCGACATCATCGAGCCGGTCAAGGACGACTTCAACCCGGCCGACATCAAGTCGCACACGGTCGACGGCAAGATATACGGCGTCCGGATGATCGACGACCCGCAGTTCCTCTTCTACCGGCCCTCGCTGTTCGAGAAGGCGAAGATCGAGGTGCCCACGACGCTGGAGGAGCTGATCGAGGCCGCCGACAAGCTGACCACCAGCAAGGTCAAGGGCATCTTCCTCGGCAACGACCTGACCTCGATCGACCGCCCTCTGATCTGGTCGGCCGGCGCCGACACGCTCACCGCGGACAACAAGCCCGCCTTCAACACCGACGCCGTCGCCGAGGGCCTCAAGCAGCTGCGCGGTCTCTTCACCAGCGGCAACCTGCTCCTCGACGCCCCCGCCGACTCGTGGGACCCGTCGGCCTTCATCCAGGGCCTGACCGCGATCCAGTGGTGCGGCATGTGGGCCATGCCGGCCATGCAGAACGCGCTCGGTGACGACATCGGCATCTTCCCCTTCCCGAAGGTCGGCTCGGCCGGCAAGCAGTCGGTCTACAACGGCGGCTGGTCGATGTTCGTCAACGCCAAGAGCAAGAACGTCGAGGCGGCCAAGGAATACGTCAAGTGGCTGTGGATCGACCAGAAGCAGTACCAGGAGGACTTCGCCACCTCCTACGGCTTCCACATCCCGCCGCGCACCTCCCTCGCCCAGTCCGCCGACAAGCTGAAGTCGGGCCTGCCTGCCGAGGGCGTGAAGCTCTTCAACGAGTTCGGCCACTTCGACAACATCGGCTGGACGCAGGCCATGATCGCCGCGTTCTGGGACGTGATCGCCAACACCGTCCGCAAGAACGGCGACCCGAAGGCCGCGCTCGACGCGTGTGAGAAGAAGGTCGACGCCGAGCTCAAGAAGCTCTTCGGATAGGCCGCCGGACGGATCTCGACATGTCGACCACCACCACACCCGGGGTCGCCGAGAGCCCCGCCCCGGCCAAGGTCTCCCAGGACCGGCCGCGGCGGGGCCTCAGGGCGAACAGCACCTTCAACTTCTGGCTCTTCACCGGGCCGTTCCTGATCGGCCTGGTGATCTTCGTCTTCGTGCCCATCGGCTGGAGCATCTGGCTCAGCTTCTTCGAGGCACGCTTCACCGTCACACCCAGCGAGTTCGTCGGCTTGGAGAACTACAAGTCGATCCTGACGAACGAGGACTTCCTGAACTCGCTGGTCACGTTCACCGTGTTCGCCGCGTTCATCGTGCCCGCCACCTGGGCGATGTCGCTGGGGCTCGCCCTGCTGGTGAACCGGCTGCGGTTCATGCGGGCGTTCTTCCGGTCGGTGTTCTTCCTGCCGACCGCGGTCAGCTATGTCGCCGCCGCGCTCATCTGGAAGATGTCCATCTTCAACGGCGTCCGCTTCGGCATGGCCAACACCTTCCTCGGTTGGTTCGGCATCGACAACATCGCCTGGCTGGCCAACCCCGACCCACCCTGGTACTGGCTGGTCATCGTGACCGTCCGGCTCTGGCTCCAGTCGGGCTTCTACATGATCCTCTTCCTCGCGGCGCTGCAGAACATCCCGCGGGAGCTGTACGAGGCCGCCGCGATCGACGGCGCCAAGCCGGGCTGGCAGACCTTCCGGCACATCACGCTGCCCCAGTTGCGAGCCACGTCCACAGCGGTGATCCTGCTCCTGCTCATCGCCGCCTACCAGGCCTTCGACGAGTTCTGGAACCTGCTGCCCAAGGCCACCTGGGGGCAGCCGCCGCTGGTCGAGCTGTACAAGATGGCCCTCGGTGAGAACCAGAACTACGGCGTGGGCAGCGCGGGCGCGGTCGTCCTCACCCTGCTCATCTGCGTCGTCACGCTGTTCCAGGGCAAGATCA
This sequence comes from Streptomyces olindensis, assembly GCA_000696115.1. Taxonomy (GTDB): domain Bacteria; phylum Actinomycetota; class Actinomycetes; order Streptomycetales; family Streptomycetaceae; genus Streptomyces; species Streptomyces olindensis. The sequence continues at coordinate 287,132 of JJOH01000005.1, read as the reverse complement.
TGGGCTTCGGAAGGGGTGAGGAGTCCAAGTGACCACCACAGCACCCGATCTCGGGAAGGTCACGGAGCCGGCCAAGGCCAAGCGCGGCGGCGTCATGAGCAGCACCGGCCTGTACATCGCGACCGGCATCGCGGCCGTCCTCTTTCTGATCCCCTTCTACCTCATCGTCCGCAACGCGCTGATGACGGACCCGGAGATCACCGGGGAGAACTGGAAGTGGTTCCCCACCACCATCCAGTGGAGCAATTTCAGCGAGCCCTTCAATGACGTCACCGTCGACTTCGCACGTTCCCTGTGGAACTCCGTGGTCGTCGCCGTCCTGCACACCGCCGGTATCCTGCTGATCTGCTCGATGGCGGGGTACGGTCTGGCCCGCATCCCTTACAAGCACGCCAACAAGGTCTTCTACGCCGTCCTGGCCACCCTGATGGTTCCCACGGCGGTCACCTTCGTGCCGAGCTTCGTGCTGGTCTCGTCCCTCGGCTGGGTCGACAGTTATCGGGGTCTCATCATCCCGGGCCTCTTCAGTGGTTTCACGTGCTTCCTGTTCCGGCAGTACTTCCTCGGGTTCCCGAAGGAGCTGGAGGAGGCGGCGCGCGTGGACGGGCTCGGCTACTGGGGCGCGTACTGGCGCATCGTCGTACCCAACTCGCTGAACTTCTTCGCGGCGATGGCCACGATCACCTTCATCAACGGCTGGAACTCCTTCCTGTGGCCCCTGGTCATCGGCCAGGATCCCAGTGCCTGGACCGTCCAGGTGGCGCTGTCGTCGTACATGACGAACCAGACCGTCAACTACCACCTGATCTTCATGGCCACCGCCATCTCGATCCTGCCCCTGGTGTTCGTCTTCCTCTTCCTCCAGCGCTGGCTGGTCCAGGGGATCGCGCAGACCGGCATCAAGGGCTGAGCAAGGAGACCGATGTCTTTCCGCACCTCCCCATCCGCCGACTACGTCGAGGACGTCTCGCCGGGCCGCGGGACCCTCCCGCCGCGCGCCTGGTACGCGGCCTCGGACGCGCAGTCCCTGTCGCTGAACGGCAACTGGCGCTTCCGGCTGTCGGCGACGGCCGACGCCGAGGACGACTCGTTCGCCGAGGAGGGCTACGACGCCGGGGACTGGGCCGAGGTCGCGGTCCCCGGCCACTGGGTCCTCCAGGGCGACGGGGCGTTCGGCTCCCCCATCTACACCAACCACCTCTACCCCTTCCCGGTGGATCCGCCGCACGTCCCGACGGAGAACCCGACCGGTGACCACCTGCGCGTCTTCGACCTGCCGTCCGACTGGCCGTCGGACGGCGGGGCGGTGCTGCGCTTCGACGGGGTCGAGTCCTGCGCCCGGGTGTGGCTCAACGGCACGGAGCTCGGCGAGTTCAAGGGCTCCCGGCTGCCGCACGAGTTCGCGGTCGGGCACCTGCTGAAGCCGGGCGGCAACACCCTCGCGGTCCGGGTCCACCAGTGGTCGGCCGGGTCGTACCTGGAGGACCAGGACCAGTGGTGGCTGCCGGGCATCTTCCGTGACGTCACCCTGCTGCACCGCCCGGCGGGCGGCGTGGGCGACTTCTTCGTGCACGCCTCCTACGACCACACCACCGGCCAGGGCACCCTGCGCGTCGACTCCGACGTCGACGGGCGGGTGACCGTCCCGGCCCTGGACATCGATGTCGCCACCGGCGAGTCGGTGACGGTCGCGGTCGAGCCCTGGACCGCCGAGACGCCGACGCTCTACGACGGCGTGCTGGCCACCGAGGGCGAGCGGGTGCCGCTGCGGATCGGGTTCCGCACGGTCGTCCTGGAGGACGGCCTCATCAAGGTCAACGGCAGGGCCGTCCTCTTCAAGGGCGTCAACCGGCACGAGTGGCACCACGAGAAGGGCCGCGCCCTCGACCTGGAGACCATGCGCGAGGACGTGCTGCTGATGAAGCGGCACAACCTCAACGCCGTGCGCACCTCGCACTACCCGCCGCACCCGGCCTTCCTGGACCTGTGCGACGAGTACGGCCTGTGGGTCATCGACGAGTGCGACCTGGAGACCCACGGCTTCACCGAGCAGGACTGGCGGGACAACCCGGTCGACGACGACCGCTGGACCCCGGCCCTGCTGGACCGCGCCGCCCGCATGGTCGAGCGGGACAAGAACCACCCGTCGATCGTGTTCTGGTCGCTGGGCAACGAGGCCGGCACCGGCCGCGGGCTCACCGCCATGGCCGAGTGGATCCACGAGCGGGACCCCGAGCGTCTGGTGCACTACGAGGGCGACTGGAACTGCCGCGACACCGACGTGTACTCGCGGATGTACGCCTTCCACGACGAGGTCGAGAAGATCGGGCAGCGGCTCGACGGCGGGACGCACAAGCGCCGCGAGCTGCCGTTCATCCAGTGCGAGTACGGCCACGCCATGGGCAACGGCCCGGGCGGGCTCGCCGACTACCAGGAGCTGTTCGAGAAGTACGAGCGACTCCAGGGCGGCTTCATCTGGGAGTGGATCGACCACGGCGTCAAGCACCCCGAGCTGGGCTACGCCTACGGCGGCGACTTCGGCGAGGAGCTGCACGACGGCAACTTCGTCTGCGACGGCCTGGTCTTCCCGGACCGCACGCCGTCGCCGGGCCTGATCGAGTACAAGAAGGTCATCGAGCCGGTCCACATCGAGGGCGACGGTGCGAACGGCACCGTGCACGTCACCAACAAGCAGGACTTCGCGGACTTGTCCGCGCTGGCCTTCGAGTGGTCCTGCCAGGTGGACGGCGAGACCGTCGAGTCCGGCTCGCTCGCGGTGCCGGCGCTCGCGCCGGGCGAGAGCGCCGAGGTGAAGCTGCCCGAGCCGCCCGCGGACGGCCGGGGCGGCGAACGGCAGTGGACGGTGCGGGCGCTGCTCGCGGGCGACACGTCCTGGGCGCCGAAGGGCCACGTCGTGGCCTGGGGGCAGTTCGCCGCGGGGGCACGGCCGCTGCCGTCCTTCCCCGCGACCGACCGTCCCGTGCGCGAGGCCGACCGGATCACGCTCGGCCCGGCCGCGTTCGACGCCCGGACCGGGGCGCTGCTCGCGATCGGCGGGGTGCCGGTCGGCGCGACGCCGCGGCTGGACGTGTGGCGGGCACCGACCGACAACGACGAGGGTGCCGAGTGGCAGACCGACACCCGCTACGGGACGCTGTGGCGCACGCTCGGCCTGCATCGCATGCGGCACCGCCTGGTCTCGGTCGAGGCCGGTGACGACGCGCTGACGGTCCGCACCCGGGTGGCTCCCGCCGCCCGTGAGGTGGGCCTGGACACGGTGTACCGCTGGACGTCCGACGGGGAGCGGCTGCGGCTGTCCGTGTCGGTGACGCCCCAGGGCGACTGGACGGTGCCGCTGCCCCGGCTCGGCGTCCGCTTCGGGCTGCCCGAGGCCGACGCGGTCGAGTGGTTCGGCGGCGGTCCCGGCGAGGCCTACCCGGACACCAGGGCGGCCTCCATGGTCGGCCGCTGGCGGTCGACGGTGGACGCGCTGCAGACGCCGTACCTCCGCCCGCAGGAGAACGGCGCCCGTGCCGACGTCCGCTGGGTGGAGCTCGGCGGACTCCGGATCGAGGGCGACCCGGAGTTCTGGTTCACCGCGCGGCGCTGGACGACCGAGCAGCTGGACGCGGCCCGGCACCGCACCGACCTCGCGCCCGGCGACACGGTGTGGGTCAACCTCGACCACGGGCAGCACGGCATCGGCTCGCAGTCCTGCGGTCCGGGCCCGCTGCCGCGGTACTTCCTGAAGGCCGAGCCGGCGGAGTTCGCGTTCGTGTTCTCAACCACCAGGTAAGGACACCAAGCAGGAATTCGAGGTAAGAACTCGATTAATCGATTGACCAATTGATCGACATTCCGACAGTGTCGGGACGTCATCCGCGGCCGGTCGGCCCCTCACAGCCGACCGGCCGCACCGCGTTCACCACGAGAAAGCTGGTGAGTCGGTTGAGTGTCGCCATCGAGGTCCGCGGGCTGTCCCGCACCTTCCACACCACCGTCCGCCGCCCCGGGTTCCTGGGCGCCGTCCGCTCCCTGGTCAACCCCGAGCGCGTCGCCAAGCACGCCGTCACCGACATCACCTTCGACGTGGCCCCGGGCGAACTCCTCGCCCTGCTCGGCCCGAACGGCGCCGGCAAGTCCACCACCATCAAGATGCTCACCGGCATCCTCACGCCCACCTCCGGCGAGGCCCGGGTCGCGGGCGTGGTGCCGTACCGGGAGCGGGAGCGCAACGCGCGCAACGTCGGCGCGGTGTTCGGGCAGCGCACCCAGCTGTGGTGGGACCTGCCGGTGCGCGAGTCGTTCGCGATCCTGCGGGACATCTACGAGGTGCCGAAGGCCGAACACGCCGCCCGCCTCAAGGAGTTCGACGACATCCTGGACCTGTCGTCCTTCTGGGACACCCGGGTCCGCCACCTCTCCCTCGGCCAGCGCGTGCGCAGCGATCTGGCCGCCGCCCTGCTGCACGACCCGCCGGTCGTGTTCCTCGACGAGCCGACGATCGGCATGGACGTGGTGGTGAAGGAGCAGGTGCGGGAGTTCCTGCGGCACCAGGTGGAGCAGCGCGGCCGTACGGTGCTGCTGACCACGCACGACATGACGGAGGTCGAGCGGCTGGCGGAGCGGGTGGTGCTGGTCAACCACGGGCGTCTGGTGCTGGACGGCACCCTGGACGAGATCCGCCGGAAGTTCGGCTCGACCTGGCAGGTGCGGGCCACGCTCGCCGACCCGCACGCCGAGGTCGTGCCGCCGCCCGGCACCACGCTGCTGCGGCACACCGGCGCGCAGGTCGTCTTCGGCCCCGACGGGGCGGACGCCCCCACCGTCCACCAGGCGCTGAAGGCGGTGATCGAGCGGTTCGAGGTGACCGACATCGCCTTGGAGGAGGCGGACCTGGAGGACGTGATGCGGGCCGCGTACGTGCATTCCGGGGAGGTCTGACGTGGCCGCCCTGCATGCCTGGCGCGCCGCGCGCGTCACCCCGCTGGGCGAGCTGAACGCCCCGCCCCGCATGACCGCCGTGGCGCTCCGGCTGACCGTGCAGGTGGTGCTGGTCTGGTCGCTGTGGCGCGGGCTGTACGCCCACACCGGCACGACCGCCGGGCTGAGCCGCGACCAGGCCGTCACGTACGCCGTGCTGGCCGTACTCGCCTCCCGCCTGCGGGAGCTGGACCAGTACGCGGGCCGGGACACGGTCCTGCAGCACATGCACTTCGGCACCATCGTCTACTGGTACCTGCGCCCGCTGCCGCCGCAGCGCTACTACGCCCTGCGGGCGGCCGGCGAGCAGCTGTACGGGCTCGCGTGGGCGCTGACCGGGTACGTGGTCTGCCTGGCCGCGGGGGTCGTCGAGCCGCCCCGTTCGGCCGCGGTGGCCGGGGTGTTCGCGCTCAGCATGCTGCTGGGTCAGTGGGTGCTGTATTACGTGATGCTGGTGCTCGACCAGTTGTGCTTCTGGACGATCCGCAACACCGCCGCGATGCTGATCCTGCTGTTCGCGCAGAACCTGCTGTCCGGGGTGTACGCGCCGCTGTGGTTCTTCCCGGACTGGTTCGTGACGATGAGCGCCTTCCTGCCGTTCCAGGCGACGCTGAGCGTGCCGCTGTCGCTGTACGTGGGGCGGATCCCGCTGTCCGACGCGGCGTTCCAGCTGTCCGTGCAGGCCGGGTGGGTCGTGCTGCTGGCGCTGTTCACCCGGCTGCTGTGGCGGCGGGCCGCCCGGCGCGTGATCTCGCAGGGAGGCTGAGATGTCGCTGAAGGCACTGCGGATCGTGTGGCGCGTGACGGCGCTCAACTTCCGCGCGCAGATGGAGTACCGCACCGAGTTCCTGCTGATGATCGCGATCGGGGCGATCTGGCAGGTGTCGGTGATCGTGTTCGCGACGGTGCTGCTGTCCCGGTTCGCCGGGATGGGCGGCTGGGACAGCTCGGACGTGCTGCTGATCCCGGCGACGCGGATGCTGGCGCACGGGCTGTTCGTGCTGTTCCTGGGGCGGATGCACTGGGCCGGCCGGCAGATCCAGGAGGGCCGGGTCGACATCTACCTGATGCGTCCGATGCCGGTCCATCGCCAGATCCAGCTGGCGTTCTTCCCCACCAACGCGATCGGGGACCTGACGGTCGCGGCCGGCCTGATGGTGGGCGCGCTGTCCCGCAGCGACCTGGACTGGACGGCGGGCCGGATCTCGTACCTGGTGGCGGCGGTCGTCGGCGGCATGCTGCTGGAGGCGGCCCTGTTCACGCTGGTGGCCTCCGCGGGGCTGCGGTTCCCCGCCGCCGACTACTGGGGCCGCTGGCTGGAGGAACTCCTCGGCACGTTCGGCAGCTACCCGCTGAACGTCCTGCCGCGGGCCGTGGGCGGCTTCCTGACGTACGGCCTCCCCCTCGCGTTCGTCGCCTACTTCCCGGCGGCAGTCCTGACCGGCCACGGCCACACCACCGGCGTGCCGTACTGGCTGGCGGCGTCCGCGCCGCTGCTGGGGCTGCTGGCGTACCTGGGGGCGCGGCTGGTGTGGCGGTGGAGTCTGCGGCACTACACCGGGATCAACGGCTGACGGTGGGAGATCCCGCACGCCTGGAGGGCCCGCAGCCACCTGCGGGCCCTCCCTTCCTCGTGCGGGCACGCCACCCTCGCATAGCCTCCCCCGCCGCTGTGCCCGGGGTGTCCGACGCGCCGGCCCCCCCGTAGGCCGACGCGTCGCCACCGCCCCGGTCGGTGCCCCTCGAAGGCGGCGCACCCGGTGGCGCGTCGGCACGCGGTATCAGCATGCCGCCGGGCCGCGGCCCTGTCGTTAGCGCTCAGTGCCTCCCTTGTTGGCGCTCAGCGCCAACAAGGCTGACTTCCGACGGTTCCGCTCGGTGTAACCTCCGGTCGGCCGGGGATAGTTGACGCAGATGGTGCCTTTCCGTGCGATTGTGGTGACGCGGGCCGGGGATCGGCCCTGGGCTGTTGGGGACTGACCGGGGGCTGCTTGTGTTCAGGACGGTGCTGGATACGGACGGCCTGCTGCGGGACGAGAAGACCGCGGCGTGGATGGAGGCCGCGGCGCTGGCCTTGGTGCCGAAGCGCTGCCGGGTCGCCGAGCCCGAACGCTTCGCGGCGCGCATCTCTGTCATGGAGCTGGGGCCGGCCCAGCTCTCCGCGAACGTGTTCGCCCCCTTCTCCTGCTACCGCTCGCCCCGCCTGGTCCGGCAGTCGGACCCGGAGCTGTACCAGCTCGCCGTGATCACCACTGGGCGGCAGGGCATGGAACAGGCCGGTCACCGCACGTCCCTCGAACCGGGCGAGATGATCTTCTACGACAGTTCCCGGCCCTTCGAAGCCTCGGTCGGAACCGACGGGCGGGCAGGCGGCTCGCTCCTGGTGCAGTTCCCCCGGGAAGTGATGCCGCTGCCCGAGAAGATGGTCGCCCCCTTGTGCGGGTCGAGCCTGTCGGGGTCCGGCATCGGTCATGTCTTCCGGCAGACGCTCAGGGCCCTGGCCGACACGGAGACCGACCTCACCGACCGGGATCGCGCCAGGCTCGGCACGACGATCGTGGATCTCGCGGCCGCTGTCGTCGCCCGGCAGTGCGAGCAGACGTCCGCGCTGACACCGGAGGCACGCACCGAAGCCCTCTACCACGAGATCGTCGCGTTCATCCGCCGCCATGTGGACGACCCCGACCTCACGCCGCCCGCTGTCGCCGCGGCACACTGCATCTCCACGCGAACCCTGCACCGCATCTTCCAGGCGCGCGGTGAGACCGTGAGCGGAATGATCCGCGGCGAACGGATCAACCGCTGCCGCAGGGACCTGGCCGACCCCGGCCTGCGCGCCGTGCCGGTCGGCAGTGTCGGTGCCCGATGGGGCTTTCCGCGGGCCTCGGACTTCACCCGCGCCTTCAAGGCCGCGACAGGCGTGACGCCCACCGTGTACCGGGCCAGTCTGCAGGAACAGGGTTCTTGACGAGCACGGCACCGGCATCCGCACCGGTGTGCCCCGTCAGCCCCGGCCCGCTCGCCGCACGGGGGTGAACAGCGCGGCCACGGCGAGCAGGACGCAGGCCGCCCCGGCGGCCAGGGCGACCGGCGCCGTGCCCCGCTCCTCGGCGGCCCAGGTGAGCAGGGCCGCGCCGACCGGTGCCGCCGCGTACTGAAGGGTCCAGAAGGCGGAGGTGACCCGGCCGAGGAGGGGTTCGGGGGTGACCTCCTGGCGCAGGGACATCGAGCAGGTGCCGGCCATGCCGGCGCAGGCGAGGAAGGCGGCGCTCAGGACCGCGACGACCGGGACGTCGCGGGCCCAGCCGAGCCCGGCGAAGGCGAGGCCGCACACCGCGACCGAGCCGGTCCACGTCGGTCCGAAGCCGAGACGGCGGCGGACCCGGGCCACCAGCAGGGCGCCGGTGATGGTGCCGAGCGCGCCGACCGCCATGACGGTGCCGACCGTGCCGTCGTCGTGGCCGAGGTCGTGCTTGAGGTGGTAGATGACCAGGTCGTTCAGGCCGAGGGTGAGGAAGCTGAACCCGAACAGCAGGACGGTGAGGGAGCGCAGCACGGGGTGGCCGAGGAGGAAGGCGACGCCGGTGCGCAGGTCCTGCCACAGTCCGGCGCGCCGGCCCGTCCGCTCGTCGCCCGGGCGTGCCCGGAACCGGACGAGGAACAGGCACGCGGCCGACACCCCGAAGCTGGCCGCGTCCACGCCGACCGCGGCGGCCGGCCCGGACCAGGCGGCGACCAGCCCCGCGCACAGCGGCCCGAGGACGCCCGCCGCCGCGGCGGTGGCGTTGAGGCGCCCGTTGGCCTCGGTGAGCCGCTCGGTCCCGACCAGGCCGCGTACGACAGTGACGTAGCCGACCGCGAAGAGCATGCCGAGGGCCTCGCACAGCGGCAGTACCGCGTACAGCAGCCAGATCTGCGGGCCGAACAGCCACACCAGCGGGATCACCCCGTAGAGCACCATGCGTGCCAGGTCGCAGGCGATGAGCAGCCGGCGCCGGTCCACCCGGTCCACCACCGCCCCGGCGAACACGGCCGCCACGACCGCGGCCGCCCCGCCCACGGCCGTGAGCAGGCCCATGCGGGCGACCGAGCCCGTGGATTGGAGGACCAGCAGGGGCAGGGCGATCAGCGCGAAGGAGTCGCCGAGCACGGAGAGGGTCTGCGCGACCCAGAAGACGCCGAAGTCGCGCTGCCGCCACAGCGGCCGGGCACCGGGTAACTCCCCGTCGGCTGCCGCGGCGGCACTGCCGCCCGGCTCGTCCTCGCGCCGCGCCGCCTCGTGGGTCATGCCGCCTCCCCCGCGTCCCGAGTCCCGCGTCCCCGGCAACCCTATGGCTCCCGGCGAAAACCGGTACCGGTGGGCGGTGTTGGCGGAGTAGCGTCCCCGCCGTGAGGTGATCCCCCCCCCGCGGTGTCCGCACACCGCAGACGCGAACCCGACCCGTCCCCCTGCCGTCGCGCACGGAGAGATCACCATGCACATCACCCTGGGCAGCACCCCTGACGAGACCCTCGCCGCCTTCACCGCACGGGCGGCCGCCGATCCCGGCGTCGTCGGACTGGTCCTCAGCGGCTCCCGCGTCCACGCGGGCATGCCGACCGTCCACTCCGACTACGACCTGCACGTGATCCTGGAGGACCGGCACGCCTCGCCGATCGCCGAGTTGGACTGGTTCCGTTCCGCCCACCTGGACCTCGTGGTCATCCCGCTGGCGGAGTTCCGCACGCGCGGCATGCCGGGCCGCCCGGACAGCTTCGCGCGGTACGCGTACGTCCACGCCGAGGTGCTGCTCGACCGGCTGGACGGGGCGATCGCCCGGATCCTCGACGAGAAGCGGACGCTGGGCGCCGAGGAGGCCCGGGCCGCCGTCGACGGCTGGCTCGACGCCTACGTGAACCAGACCTACCGCTCGTTGAAGAGCTACCGCGACGGCCGCCCCGGCATGGGCCACCTGGACGCCGCCGAGTCCGTCCCGTACGCCCTGGAGGTGCTCTTCGCCCTGCACCGCCGGGTGCGGCCCTACAACAAGTACCTCCGGTGGGAGCTGGAACGGCAGCCGCTCGGTGCCGCCCGGTGGGACGCGGACCGGCTCCTGCCGGTCCTGCGCCGCGTTCTGGCCGACGGCGACCCGGCGACCCAGCGCGCCCTGTTCACCGACGTCGAGGAGGCGGCACGCCGGGCCGGCCACGACCGGGTCCTCGACTCCTGGGGCACCGACCTGGAGTTGCTGCGCCGGCCCTGAACGGCACCGGGCGGTCCGCCGGATGGTGTCAGTGGTCCGCGCAGCACGGTGTCGGGTCCGGGACCTCGAAGGGGACGAGGGTGCCGCCCGCGGCCGGCATCGCCGTCAGGACGAGCGCGCCGTCCTGCCACTGCGGGCGTACGTGGTCGCGTGTCGTCAGCGGCGTGTCCGGGGCGGGTGGCTCCGGCGCGCCGAGGAGGGTCACGCGGTCGATCGCGGACCGGGACAGCACGTCCCCGACCGTCAGCGTGCCGGTGAGGGACGCGACGCCCGGGTAGAGCACGGCGCGCCCCACCGGGTCGGGCACGCCGCGCGTCACCGCGTGTCCCCCGGCCGTGAGCCGCTCCAGGGCGGTGCTCAGGAGCGGCTCCGACGGCAGGGTGAGGGACAGCACGACCCGGGGGCGGGCGCCGCGCACCAGGTGCGTGCAGGCGAAAGCGTCCTCGGGCAGGGCGAGTTCGGCGGCCAGGGAGCGCAGCAGGTGGTCCGCCGCGCGCAGCTCCCTGGTCCCCGCGTCCACGGTGAGGGCGTACGGCGTCACGAGGGCAGGACCCACACGGGGTTGGTGTAGAACCACAGGTCACGCCACGGGTCGGCGTCGCCGGCGAGGTCGAGGGCGGGGCCCGCCGGGTCGACGGACGCGCCCAGCGCGCCGACGGCGGAGCGGTTGCCGTCGGTGCCGCGCAGCCGGACGTACACGGGCTTCTCCACCCTGCCGAGGTCGAAGGTGAGGCGGGTGATGTCCGTGGCCCCGCTGACGTCGTAGGCCTTGACGACCTTGGCGGTCGGCGCCGTGAACGTGTCCCGGTCCGCGACCGAGCCCGTCACATCGCCCTGGATGACGTCGACGCGGGCCAGTTCGGGTACGAACCCGGCCCAGTTGGGGCCGCCGGCCGGAACCACGTCCACGGTCAGGGTGACCTTGGTGCCCTTCTTCACGTGCAGGGCGCCGCCGAGCGTGGCCCAGCGTCCGCCGCCGGTGACGCGGATGTCCAGGGCGCTGACGAGCTGCCCGTGGTCGACCCAGAGGCGACCGGCGCGGATGCCGTCCATGACGGCGGCGTACGAGAAGCCGTCCGCGCCCACGTGGGTGCGGCTGTACTGGCCGGGCCAGTAGTCGCCCTGGGTGAGGTCGATCTTCCCGCCGTAGACCGGGTCGGTGTGCCTGCCGTTGGCCGCGTAGTCGCTGTCGGGGCCGCCGCGCACGGCGGTGTCGGCGTAGACCTGGTGGGAGTCGGAGTTGGCGGTGATCCACCAGGGCTTGCCCTCGGCGAGGAGGCTGTCCCACAGGCCGCCGACGGTGGCGGTCATCCAGTCGAATCCGCCCCAGGTGCGGTAGCTCTCCGGCGGGTAGCCGGGGAAGGAGTTGGGGCCGGGGTTGTTGTCGTAGAGGCCGCGGGAGCGGGCCATGCCGAGCGGGGCGGGGAGGCCGGCGGCCTGGTGGCCGGGGGCGCCCTCGAAGCCGACGGCGATCCGGTGCCGGGTGCCGGTGGCGTCGCGCCAGGCGCGGATCTCGTGCGGGGAGTCGACGCCGCGCCGTGCCGGGTGGTTGGCGAGCATCAGGGCGTCCTTGACCTTGCGCCGCCGGACCTGGTCGGCGAGGAAGTTCAGGCCCGCGACGGCCAGCGCCTCGTTGGCGGGCGTGGAGTCGGAGGCGCCTTTCACGCTGCCGTCGTAGTCGGTCTCGAACTGCTTGAGGACGGCGACCTCGTTCCTGCCGGGGTGCACGAAGACCGTGCCGTGCTCGGCGGCCGGGATGTTCCACTCCAGGCCCTGGAAGACGAGGGTGTCCTCGTGGGCGGCCCGGGCCTCCTTGATGTCCGGGTTGACCTTCTCGACGCCGATCCTCGCGTGGGTGGCGTTGCCGTGGTCGGTGATGACCAGCCAGTCCATGCCGTGCCGGGCGCCCTGGCGGACCTGGTCGACGACGCGGTACTTGCCGTCGTTGCTGTACTGGGTATGGATGTGGTGGTCGCCGGCCAGCCAGAGGAAGCCGCTGCGACGGCGGCCGGCGGAGGCGGCGGCGGGCGTCGCCCCACCGAGGACGCTGCCGGCCGCCAGGCCCGCGCCGAGCAGTCCGGCGCGGCGCAGCAGCGAGCGGCGCGAGCGCTGTTCGGGGCTGAGGGCCTCGTCCGGGACGGCGGGGTCGAAGGCGGCGGGCAGGGCCGGCGCGGCCTCGTGCGCGTGGTCGTGGTCGTGCCCGTGGTGGTGATGCCCGTGTGCGTGCCCGTGTCCCATGAAGCGCCTCCTGTGTGCCGCTGCCGTCCGCGGCTGCCTTCCGCGGCGCGTGACCGCGCCGCGTGTGGAGGATCGGGGCGAAACATGAACGTTGAACGACCAGAGGGTGATCGGCGGACGACCCGGGCGCGGCGGCTCGCCTCATCTCTCACTGTTTCCTCAACTGGCCTTGTCCGTCACACTCGTTGACAACGAATCTGAGCACCGTTCACGTTCCTCTCTGCCTCCTCCGACCGGAGACACCCCCCATGAGACGACTCCTCGGCACCTTCACCGCCGCCGCCCTGACCCTGACCGGACTGACCGCCGCCTCCTCGGCGCCCGCGGCGGCCACGGACTCCGGCTCCTTCGACGTCCTCACCTACAACATCGCGGGCCTGCCCCTCGGCCTCGGCGACAGCGACCCCGAGACCAACACCCCGCTGATCGGGCAGCGGCTCGGGCCGTACGACATCGTCAACGTGCAGGAGGACTTCAACTACCACGCCTCGCTGTACGCCAACGACAAGCACCCGTACCGCACGGCGACCAGCGGCGGCGCGGCCTTCGGCGACGGCCTCAACACCCTCTCGAACCACTCCTTCGAGGACTTCCAGCGCGTCAGGTGGAACCAGTGCACCGGCACCAACTGCCTGACGCCGAAGGGCTTCTCGCTGGCCCGGGTGCGGCTGGCCGAGGGGGTCTTCGTCGACCTCTACAACGTCCACACCAACGCCGACTCGGACGACGCGGCCCTCGCCGCACGCCGCGCCAACATCGAGCAGCTGTCCGACTTCATCCAGGCCAACTCCGCGGGCAACGCGGTGATCGTCATGGGCGACACCAACACCCGGTACACGCGCGCCGGCGACAACATCCGCACCCTGCTGTCGGAGAACGGCCTGAAGGACCCGTGGGTGGACCTGGTCAAGGGCGGCACACCCCCGGCCCAGGGCGGTGACGCGCTGGTCTGCGACGCGGCCGCGCCGACGAACGACTGCGAGGTGGTGGACAAGGTCCTCTACCGGGGCAGCAGGCTGGTGAACCTCACCGCCACCCGCTACAACAACGACTGGGCGTCCTTCCTCCGCTCCGACGGGAAGCACCTCTCCGACCACTTCCCGCACCGGGTCGACTTCTCCTACAGGCTCGACCCCGCCCTGCGCGCCAGCGACTTCTTCGGCGGCCCGCACGGCACGGCGTTCAACGACGCGGACGACCTGCCGGCGACGCCCTCGCCCCGCACGCTCACGCTGCGCGGCAGCGCCCGCCTGGACGGGGTGTCCCTCACCCACGACGGTGGCCCGACCCTGACCCACGGCGGCACGGGCGGCACGGCGACGTCCCTCAGGCTGGCCCCCGGCGAGCACCTGACCTCGGTGAAGCTGACGCAGGGCCAGAAGGACGGCCGGACCCGGATCTTCTCGGCGTCCTTCACCACGGACAAGGGCCGCACCCTGTCCGCCGGCACGGCCACGTCCGACACGAAGACCTTCACGGCCCCCGCCGGCCGCCACATCGTGGGTTTCACGGGCCGCGCGGGCGACGAGATCGACAAGCTGGGGGTGGTGTACGCGCCGATCCGCTGAAAGGGCTTCCAGCAAGGGTCTCCAGAAGGACTTTCAGGCGGAGCCGACGTGGCGATCCCGCGTCCGTTCAGCCATGGAGCCACCATCGGGCCGCCGCCCAGGTGAAGGCGTAGCTGAAGCCGTTGACCGCCCAGTGCAGCGCCGCGGGCGCCAGCAGGCCGCCGGAACGGCGTCGCAGCTCGCACAGGACCGCCCCGGCGGCGATCATCGCCACGATCGCCGCCGTGACGGCCGGTACGACACCCGCCGAGCCGCCGCCGAAGATCTCGCCCACAGCGGTGTTGGAGCGGTTGAGACCACGCGAGGGCATGATGTGCCACAGGCCGAACAGCAGCGACGACACGGCGGTGGCCCAGGCCGTTCCGCGCCGCCGCCGGATCATCGCCCAGAGCACACCGCGGAAGGCGGTCTCCTCCAGCAGCACGGTGCCGAAGGGCACCCGTACCAACGCCCGCCACAGCACCTGCCCCAGGGACAGGTCGACCGCTCTGGCGTCCCGGAACACGTCCTGGCCGGCCGGGACGACGAGGAGCAGCACGAGGACGAGCAGGACGGCACCGGTCAGGAGGGGCACCCACCGCAGTCCCCGGCGTGCCCCCGCCCTGTCCAGGCCCAGATCGGACAGGGCGAGACCGTCCCAGCGGGCGAGCAGCAGCAGGACGCCCGTGGCGGTCACACAGACGACGACGTACGCGACGGGCCCGCGAAGCAGCCAGTTGTTGAGCAGGTTCACGGCGGCCAGGACGGCGATGACGCAGACGATGGGCATGGTCGTTCCAGGATCCCTCTCGCGGCAGCCGGGGATGCACGGGACACGTACTAGGATTCCGCCTAGAAGTCCTAGGTCCGGCCGTGACGGAGGCGGTTGCCATGCCGAGAGCCGGTCTCACGGCCGAGCGGGTCGTCGCGGCCGCCGCGGACCTCGCCGACGAGATCGGTTTCGAGAAGGTCACCGTCTCCGCGCTGGCACGGCACTTCGGGGTCAAGGACGCGAGCCTGTACTCGCACGTCCGCAGCCTCCAGGACCTGCGCACCCGCGTCGCCCTGCTGGCCGGGGGCGAGATGATCGACCGCATCGCGGCGGCCGTCGCCGGCCGGTCCGGCAAGGACTCGCTGGCCGCCTTCGCCGCCGCCTACCGTGGATACGCCCTTGAGCACCCGGGCCGGTACGCGGCGACCCAGATCCAGGTCGACCAGGCCCTCGTGGCCGACTCCCCCGTCCTGCGCCGCACCGCCGAGATCACCTACGGCATGCTCCGCGCCTACGGCCTGGAGGAACCGGACCTGACCGACGCCGTCCGCCTGCTGCGCAGCAGCTTCCACGGCTACTGCGCCCTGGAGTCCACCGGCGCCTTCGGTGCGCCCCGTGACGTGCAGGCGTCCTGGGACCGGGCGATCGACGCCCTGCACGTCCTGCTGCAGAACTGGCCCCGCGAAACGAGGACCTCCGATGCCTGAACCCGCACGTCCCGACGACACGGCCCGCGCCATAGCGGAGGCCTACGCGCTCGGTGCCGGCCCCTGGACCATGGCGCCCGTCACCCGGGGCGCACTGGGCCAGATCTGGAAGCTCTCCGGGAACGGCTCCTCCTGGGCCGTGAAGGAACTCCTCTTCGGCTGCGACGAGGCCCAGGTCGGCCGTGAGGCCGTGTTACGGGACTCCGCGGCCGCCCTGGGCATCGCCTCCCCCCGCCTCTTCCGCGACCGGCACGGCGCACCCGTGTGCCGTCCCCTCCCCGGCGGCACCTGGGTGAAGCTGTACGACTGGGTCGACGGCACCCGTGCGGACGCCTCCGATCCGAAGATCCTGGACTGGTTCGGCCGGACCATGGCGCTGCTGCACCGGGCCGGCGAGGGGGCGGCCGGGACGCCGGGCGACTGGTACGAGCGGTGCCCCGACGAGGCCGACTGGGAGGACGTGCTCAAGCAGGTGCGGGACGCCGGCCTGCCGTGGGCCGGCGAACTGGGCCGGTTCGTCGCCACGGCCGCGCCGCGGCTCGCGCACTGGGTGTCCCCGTCCCCGCCGGGCGACCTGGTGACCTCGCACCTCGACCTCCAGCCCCAGAACGTCCTGGTCGGCCCGGACGGCCCGGTCCTGCTCGACTGGGACAACGCCGGGCCGGTCGCGGCGGACCGGGAGTTCGCGCGTGCCGTGTACGTGTGGTCCGGCGGCAACGAGGTGAACGTCGATGCGGCCCGGCACCTGGCACGGGCCTACCGCGACGCGGGAGGCCCGGCCGTCGTCACGGGCCCCGAGTCGTTCTCGATGCTCTTCGCCACGGCCCTCAACTACATCCACGTGCAGGCCGAGACGGCGGTCGATCCCACCGTGACCGCCGCGCAACGCGCGTTCGCGGGCGACGAGACCGTCAGGTTCCTGCGCACCGCGCCGGACCTGACCGCCGTCGCCCTGCTGGTGGCGGCGCTCGACACCTAGTGATCTGGTCTTGAGTTCACGTCTCGCCACATGAGTCGCGGTTCGACGGCGGACGTGCCGAGATCACGGCAGCCGCGGCGAAACTCGCCGAGGAAGCGGTCGCCGGGAAGGTCTCCCCCGGCTCCCTCTCCGAGCACGCCTTCGCCCGCTACCTGCACGTCCCGGAACTGCCCGACGTCGACCTGCTGGTGCGCACCGGTGGCGACCTGCGTACGTCCAACTTCCTGCCCTGGCAGGCCACCTACGCCGAGCTGCTGTTCCTCGAGACCCCCTGGCCCGCCGTGGACCGCCGCACCCTGTGGGACGCGATCGAGCAGTACGCCCGCCGCACCCGCCGCTACGGCTCGGTCCCCCGCATCCCCGCCCAGGCCACCCCCGTGAGCGGACGGGGAGCGCCGACGACGTGAGCCGCGTGGTCAGCCTGTGCCGGGAACCACCGTGACCTCCACCCCCGGACCGTCCACCCGGACCCGCGCTCCACCCCCGTCGCTCCAGCGGACCACCAGCTCTCCGGTCTCCTCCACCCGGACGGACACCAGGTCCCCGAGCGGGGCGGGGTTCGGTTCCGCCGTCAGGCGGGCCAGGGCGGCGAACAGGGTCGGGCCCGTGGTGGTGACGCCGGTGAGGTCGTCCACGAGACCGACGACGGGCAGCAGTTCCGCGCGGACCCCGTCCGCCTCGCTCCACCCGGTCACCCGCACCGGCGTCCCGGGCTGTGCCCCGGACACCAGGTGCGCGCGCACCTCCACCGCGCCGCGCGCCAGCACGACACTCGTCACCCGCGCTCCCCCGCCCGCCGCGTGCCGGGAGGCCACCCAGCCCTCCCCCGCGCCCAGCGGTTCGATGCCGGTGCGGCTCGGATCGCCGTCCACGATCACGCTGTTGTCGTGGGACGGGGCGGGCGCCGTGACCGTGGAGTAGGCGAGGCGCGTGTAGTACGGGTCGTAGCGGACGTCCTCGCTGCCGTGGTTGTGGAGGCGGACCACGCCGTCGGAACGGGTGGACTGCAGCAGCCAGTTGGGCGGGCCGAGGGGCGTGACAGCGTCGGCGCGCTCGGCCGGCCCGGGTTCCTCCGGCGCCGTCCACACCTCGTGGTCCGGCGGCAGGAGCAGGCCGAGGAAGCCCTTGCTCGCCCAATACGGGGAGGCGGGGCCCGAGTAGCCCTGGAGGACGGACTCGTCGGGGCCGTGCCAGCCCAGGGACAGCAGGCCCCGCTCGTCGACCGCGCCCCGGTCGAGGAAGTACCGCAGGGCCCCGGAGGCCAGGCGCCGCGTCTCCCCGGGCGACAGCGGCGTACAGCCGGTCAGCGCGCCGAGCCACAGGGGGGCCGTCGTCGCGAAGCGGTACGTCAGGGAACGGCCCTGGTGCATCGGTGCCCCGTCGCCGCCGAAGAGGCGGGCGTAGTCGGCGAGATGCCGGTCGAGGCGGCCCCCGTACAACTCCAGCAGCCGTTCGTCCCGCTCCAGCCAGGCGTGCAGCACCGGGTAGAGGTGCATCGCCCAGCCGTTGTAGTAGTCGTACTTTCGGCCGTCGCCGTCGGTGTACCAGCCGTCGCCGACGTACCACTGCTCGATGCGTTGCAGGCCGCGGTCGATCGC
Source organism: Streptomyces olindensis (assembly GCA_000696115.1). Lineage (GTDB taxonomy): Bacteria > Actinomycetota > Actinomycetes > Streptomycetales > Streptomycetaceae > Streptomyces > Streptomyces olindensis. Next base: position 269,065 of record JJOH01000005.1, on the reverse strand, counting down.
CGCGCGGGAGGCGTCCGGCTCGTGGCCGATCTCGGCGAGGAAGCCGCCCACGGTGACCGGGAACAGCTCCCAGTTGCAGGGCCAGGGTTCGGCCGTGAGCGCGTCGGCCAGCCAGGCCGCCGCGCGCTGCCGTACGGCGTCGTCCAGGCGGTCCCACAGCAGGTCCCGTGTCAGCCGCAGGGCCAGGGCGATGGACGCCGCCTCCACCAGGGGCTGGCCGCGGTCCTCGATGCGGGGCCAGACGCCCGAGACACCGGCGGCGAGGCCGGCCGCGTACCGGTCCAGGGCCTTCTCGTCACGGCGGAAGGCGGCCAGCAGCAGGGTGCGGGCGTACCCCTCCAGGCCGTCGGAGAGGCGGCCCGACCAGCTGGTCCGGTCGCTGGGCAGGTGGTAGAGCGCGCGGTCCTCGGTCGCGTACGGCTCGACGGCGCCGAGCAGGGCGTCGGCCGCCGCCTCCCAGTGGGCGCGGGTGTAGCCGGTGAAGGGGCTGGTCGTGCGGTCGGCGGGCGGCAGCTGCATCGGGTCTCTTTCGTGCTCGGACGGTTCGGACCTGAGGCGCCCCGGTTCCGGTCGGGGCGCCCCAGGGGCTCATCCCACCCGCACCTTGCCCTTCGGCACCAGATGCCGGGTGACGAGTTCGTCGCGGACCAGGCCCGCGTAGAGCGTCGCACCGCGCACGGACGTGTGCGTGTTGTCGCGCGCCTCGTTGGTGAGGTACAGCGCCTTGGAGCCTTCCACGCCGAGGGACTCCACGAGCGCCTTGGTCTTCGCCGTGAGGTCGATCAGCGGGACGTCCCGCGCGGCGGCGACGGAGCGGACGACCGCCGGGTGGTCGACGCCCAGGCCGTTGACCAGGAGCGCGGTTCCGTTGTTCAGCGTGCCGTCGGGGCTGAACCAGCGCCGCACGATCGGAGTGACAAGGACCGGCTGTCCGCCCCGTTCCCGGACGCCCGCGACGAGGGTCTCCAGGTTGGCCCGGTAGGTGGCCTCGTCCGTGGTCTTGTCATTGTGGGCGAGCTGGACGAGGACCAGGTCGCCGGGGCGGATCAGGGGCCGTACGGTGGCCCACAGCCGCGGGTTCCCCAGATACGAGACCGTACTCTCGCCGGAGTCGGCGTAGTTGGCGACGGACAGGCCCTTGCCGAGGTACTGGGGCAGCTGCTGGCCCCAGCCGGAGTAGGGGTCGCCGGGCTGGTCGCAGACGGTGGAGTCGCCGACCAGGAAGATCTGGCGGGCGTGCCGCGCCGGGGTGACCCTGATGTCGGCGAGGGCGGGAGCGGAGCCGCCGATGCGCAGGTCGAGGCCGGGGCTTCCGTCGGGTCCGGTGGGCTCGCCCTCAGGGGTGCGCACACTCACCGTGAAGCTGCGCGTGACGCGCTCGCCCGCCGTTGCGGCCGTCTCGGGGAGAAGGGACCGGCGGCTCTCGCCGCTCACGCTCGTGCTCGACGCGGCCGGTCCGCCGAGTGTGACGCGGACGTCGTAGGTGCCGGGCGGCACGTCGAAGTGGCAGGTGCCGGCGGTGCAGTTGGCGAGGCCGAGGGCCGGGCGGCCCTGCTGTGCCTGGGCCGGTACGGACGACAACGCGGTACCCAGGGCCACCGCCGTCACGACGGCGATGCTGAAACGTCTCACTCCGGGCTCCTCCCAGCGGACGACAAGACCTGGACGGGGACCGTACCGCTCCGGACAAGCGCTTTCTAGTCCTCCAGCAGCATTCACCAGATCTCCCACCGCACATCGGTGAAAGCCCTTTCGCGAAATCGATTCAACTGTCACTCTCGCTCCCACCCCGTTCCCCCCACCCTCGGCAGGAGGCCACCCCCATGCCCGGACCCACCACCAGACCCGTCGGCCGCCGCGCGGTCGTCCTCGGCGCCACCGCCGCCGTCGGCACGGCCCTCACCGGCACGGCGCGCGCCGCCGGCTTCGGCTGGACCGACGACGGGTCGAACTACGTCATCGACACCGGCGCCCAACTGGTGTTCAAGGTGAGCAAGTCCACCGGCGACCTGACGTCCCTGGTCCACCGGGGCACGGAGTACCAGGGCTACGGCGGCATGAACTCGCACATCGAGTCCGGCCTCGGCGCCTCCACGGTGACCATCAGGCAGTCCGGCTCGACGATCCTCGTCTCGGTCACGCACGGCACGCTGCGGCACTACTACGCGGCCCGCAGCGGCGAGAACAACGTCTACATGTGGACGAACAAGGCCGACACGTCCGTCTCCGCGACCCGGTACATCGTGCGCGTGAGGAAGGGCGCCTTCCTCAACGACGAGCCGGACTCCTACACGTACGCGCCCACCGCCATCGAGGCCTCGGACGTGTTCCGGAAGTCCGACGGCCAGACCCGCTCGAAGCACTTCTCCAAGCGGCGCGTCATGGACTACGACTACGTCGGCTGGTCCGCGGGCGGCGTCGGCCTGTGGATGGTGCGCAGCAACCACGAGAAGGCCTCCGGCGGTCCCTTCTACCGCTCCCTGCTGCGCCACCAGAGCGCGGACGGCGGCGGCCTGTACGAGATCCTCTACTACGGCCAGAACCAGACCGAGGCCCAGCGCTTCGGCCTCCAGGGCCCGTACGTCATCGCCTTCACGGACGGCGGGGCGCCCTCCTCGGCACTGTTCCCGGGCACGCTGACCACGCCGTGGGCCGACTCGCTCGGCATCGCCGGGTACGTGCCGGCGAGCGGCCGGGGCAAGGTGGCGGGCGTCGGGATCTCCGGGCGGAACACGGCGTATCCCTACACGGTCGGGCTCGCCAACACGGCCGCCCAGTACTGGGGTGCGGCGCGTGCCTCGGACGGCTGGTTCTCCCTCGCCGGCGTGCTGCCGGGGACGTACACGCTGACCGTCTACAAGGGCGAACTGGCCGTGTACACCACCTCGGTGAGCGTGGCGGCGGGTGCGACCACCACCCTGAACACGATCGCGATCCCGACCTCCAACGACCCGTCGAACGCGAGCGCGATCTGGCGGATCGGCGACTGGAACGGCACACCGGCCGGGTTCAAGAACGCGGACCTGATGACGTACGCGCATCCGTCCGACGTGCGGGCCGCGTCCTGGACGGGGAACGTCGTCATCGGCGACGGCGAGACGGCGGCCTTCCCCTGCTACCTGTGGAAGGACGTCAACAGCGGCATCCTCGTGTACTTCAGGCTGACCGCCGCGCAGGCCGCCGCCGCGCACACCCTGCGCATCGGCGTGACCACGGCGTACGCGAACGGCCGGCCGCAGGTGACCGTCAACGACACCTGGACCTCGGCCGTCCCCTCCCCGCCGACCCAGCCGAACACCCGGTCGCTGACCAACGGTTCCTACCGCGGCAACAACCACACGTTCACGTACAGCGTCCCCGCGTCCGCCTGGAGGACGGACACGGGGCAGTACAACGTGCTCAGGATCGACGTGGTGAGCGGGTCGGGGACGACCGGGTTCCTCAGTGCGGGAACCGCGGTCGACGCGATCGACCTGCTGGTGTAGGCCGGTCAGGTCCCGCGGGTCCACTGCTGGTTGGTTCCGCCGTTGCACGTGTACGTGATGATCGCGGCGCCGTTGGCGGTGGACGCGCCGTTCACGTCCAGGCACTCGCCGCTCGCGCGCGACTTGACGTTCACGTACGAGCCGGTGGTGGTCAGTGACCACTGCTGGCTCGTGGCGGAGGCGTTGCAGTTCTCCTGCGTGACCGTGCTCGCGTTCTCCTGCACGCACAGCGAGCTGTTCCTGACCATCAGCTGGTAGTAACCGCTTCCGACGGACTTGAACCAGTACTTCTGGTTGTTGCCGCCGTTGCAGTCGTACTGCTTGATCTGGGCGCCCTGCCAGAGCGACTGGCTGGTCACGTCCGCGCACCGGGCGGAGTGGCGGGCGATCAGGGTGTTGTAGGTGGCGCTGGTGCCGGAGACGGTCCCGGTGGCCGTGTCGACGGTGACCTCGGGCGACCAGGACATGGACATCGTGGTCGCGTTGGAGAAGGTCAGCGGCAGCCACACGTACCGGGAGTCGTTGACGGTGCCGCCGAAGGAGTTGCCCCAGCGGTCGCCCATGTACAGGTACGAGGTGCCCGAACTGCCCTGCACGGGAAGCACGTAGGCGGTCTGCGAGCCGTACGTCGTCGCGTCGCCGATGTTCTTCATGGCCGACCAGGGCCCGGCGATGTTGGTAGCGGTGGCGTACTGCTGCTGGTTGGGGTTCCAGCCCGTGGCGCCCGAGGTCAGCATGAAGTACACGCCGTTCCGCTTGAACAGCGCGGGGGCCTCGCGATGGCCGCCGGGCCAGGGGTTGGCGACCAGGCTCGCGATGCCGGTGTAGTCGGCGGTGAGGCGGTAGATCTGCAGGTCGTAGTTCTCGCGGGCGGCGGAGATCATGTAGCCGGCGCCGTCGGTGTCGGTGAAGACCGTGATGTCACGGGACATGTGCTGGCCGAGCGGACGGAAGCTGCCCTTCCAGGTGTAGTTCCCGTCGACGGTGTCGGAGACGGCGACGGCGGCGCGGGCCTCGCTGTAGTCGGTGCCGTTCTCCTTGTGCATCCACATCACGAACTTGCCGGTGGACGCGTTGTACATGACCTTCGGCCGCTCGATGTTGGCGGTCGCCAGTTCCGGGTCGCTGGCCTCGGTCAGGACGTGGTTGCGGAACTCCCAGTTCTTCAGGTCGGTCGAGCGGTAGGCGTCGACGTACCGGAAGGTGTTGTCGGCGTTGCGGTGCTCGCCGAACCAGTAGTAGTAGGAGCCCACCTTGATGACCCCGCCGCCGTGCGCGTGGACGGGGTTGCCCGAGGTGTCCGTGAACTGGGTGCCGTTGGTGATGGTCTGGGGCGCGGCCTGGGCGGGGCCGGCGGTGGCGAGGGCGCCGAACAGCCCGAGGCACAGGGCGAGGAGGGTGGCGTACGCGCGTCTCATGTCAGTCACCTGCCGTGGCCGTGTCGGCGACCGGTATGCCGAAGTCGGGGGTGCCGTCCGGCTTCCAGCCGAGCTTCTGGACGCGGGTGTGGCGGTTGGGGTCGTTCAGCGGGTCGCCGTTGATCTCCTTGTACTGGCGGGCGTGGTAGACGAGGACGTCGGTGCGGCCGTCCTCCGCGACCGTGAAGCAGTTGTGGCCGGGGCCGTACTGCTTGGTGGTGTCGTTGCTGGTGAAGACCGGGACCGGCGACTTGGTCCAGCTCATGGGGTCCAGCAGGTGGCTGTCGGCGTCGGCGGTCAGCAGGCCCATGCAGTAGTTGGAGTCGGTGGCGCTGGCCGAGTAGGTCATGAACAGGCGGCCGTTGCGCTTGAGGACGTACGGGCCCTCGTTGACCTTGAAGCCGATGCACTCCCAGTCGTACTCCGGGGTGGAGAGCCGCACCTGCGGGCCCTTCAGGGTCCACGGGTTCGCCATCTCCGACAGGAAGATGCCGGTGTTGTTGTCCATGCCGGGCTCGTGCTGCGCCCAGGCGAGGTAACGGGTGCCGCGGTGGGTGAAGGTGGTGGCGTCCAGGGAGAACGTCTCCCAGGCCGTCTTCACCTGGCCCCGCTCCACCCAGGTGCCCTTGAAGGGGTTGGGGTGGGCGTTCTCCAGCACCCAGATGCGGATGGCCCAGACGTCCTCGGCGGGCGCGGAGGCGAAGTAGATGTACCACTTGCCGCCGATGCGGTGCAGTTCGGGCGCCCAGATGTGGGCGCCCATCGGGCCCGTGGGGTGGGCGCGCCAGATGACCGACTCGGCCGCCGTGCCCAGGCCGTTCAGGGTGCGGGAGCGGCGCAGGATGATGCGGTCGTACTCGGGGGCGGTGGCGGTGAAGTAGTAGAAGCCGTCCTTGTGCCGGTGGATGTGCGGGTCGGCGCGGTTGCGGACGAGCGGGTTCACGAAGGGGGTCGGCTTCGGGGGTCCGGCCGGGGTGGCCGCCTGGGCCACGCCCGGGGCGGCGGGGACGGCGACGAGGGCACCGGCGGCTGCGGCGCCCTTCAGCAGCAGTCTGCGGCTGGGGGGTTCGGGCAGAGCGTGGTCGCGGTCGCGGCTCATGCGGAGGGGCCTGCCTCTCACTGGGGGACACACGGCGTTGTCTGATGCGTCGTCTGACATTTCGAACACCATCTGTCATTACGAACGCCGAAAAGGTAAGGGGGTGACACGAGGAGGTCAACGGGTCTGACGGGACCAACGGACTCTGCGATCCTGCTTCTTATGACCACACCACCCGACGACCTGCCCCGCTACCGGGTTCTGACCGGACCGGACGACGCCGCGTTCTGCCGCAGGGTGAGCGAGGCGCTCGACCTCGGCTACGAGTTGCACGGCGGCCCCGCCGTCACCTTCGACGGTGAGCGGATCATCGTCGCGCAGGCGCTGCTGCGGCCGGGGCGGCCGTAGGCGGTTTTCTGTTATCGGCGGACGTCGTGATCCGTCTCCGGTCACGTGCGCAGCCTCACCCACACCACAGCAGCGGCCGCGGGCGTCCTCGCGGCGGTCGCGTCCCTGCTCACCGCTCCCCCGGCGCTGGCCGCCGGGCCCCGGGACGTCACGGCCGACGTGCTCGCCGACCGGGACGTGACCCTCGCCGGGGACACGGTCGTCACCGTGCCGCCCGGGACGACGACGTACGACGGCGTGTTCCGGGGCGAGGGCACGCTCACCGTGCGCGGCACCGGGACCCTGGTCCTCACCAGGGACAGCGACTTCACACTCCCCCGGTCCCGGCAGCGGCAGCAGGTGCGGACACGGGGCGGCAACCACCCGTACGTCACCGTCACCCACCCCGACCCGCCCGCGGTCACCGTCGCGCACGGGGCGACGCTCCAGTACGGCGACGGCGGCACGACCGGCCTGATCGGCCACTTCCCCTACGACACCCCGGCGTTCCGCCTCAACCAGGACAACATCCGGGTCGACGGCACCCTCCGGCTGTCCCTCAGGAGCGCCTACAACCTCGGCACCATCAGCGGCTCGGGGCTGATCACCCAGCCGAGGTTCCTGTGGGGCACCTGGGACCTGTCGGGCACCCACCCCTTCTCCGGCGTCATCGACAACGGCACCCAGCTGAACGCCGGCCGCCCGGAGTACGCCACCTCCCTGCCCCGGGTCCGCAAGGTCCTCAACCAGGGGACCTGGACCGTCGACACCCCGCTGGGGCAGACCGTCACCCTGGGCATGGACTTCTACCAGCGCGAGTACGGCAGCGACATCAACGTCCAGTCCCGGCCGGGCGGGAAGGTGGTCCTCACCGGGCAGTACAGCTGGTCGGACCGGGGCGGCGACACCGACCCGTCGCTCAGCGACCCCGCCCTCAACTGGACGCCCGCCCGGAAGAACGTCAACAAGCGCGGCACCAACATCAAGGGCGCGAACGTCCGGTGGGGCGACGGCACCACCGACCGGATCTTCATGCCGGGCACCGCCGAGACGGTCTACATCAACCTGCTGGCGGCCCGCTCCCGTTCCCGCCTCACCTTCGACTACAACGGCCCGGTGACCCTCGGCGCCCCCATCGGCGGCGGCAGGTTCCACGACACCCTGTCGGCCCCCGGCGCCGGCGACGTCGTCATCGCCGGCACCCCCGGGAACGACGTGACCTTCGCGGCCGTCCAGCACTACGACGGCTCGACGACGGTCGAGAAGGGCGCGGTGCTGCGACTCGGCAGCGGGAAGCGGGGCGGCGACGGCGGGCTGTACACGGCAGGTGCCCACTCCGAGGTCGTCAACCACGGCTCCCTCGTGCTGCGCAACACCAGCCGGCCCCTCACCCTGTCCCGCGTCGGCGGCAGCGGCTCGCTCACCCAGGCGGGAGCCGCCACGACGACACTGACGGGCCGCGCGGTGACCTACACCGGGACGACCACCGTCGCGCGGGGCACACTGGCCCTGCGCCGGGGCGCCACGCTCGACCGCAGCCGGGCGATCCGGCTCACCTCGGCCGCGGCCCGGCTGGACACGGGCCGGGCGGGCCTGCACGTGGCGACGTCCCTCACCGGCAAGGGCACGGTGCGCGGCCCGGTCACCAGCGACGGCACGGTCACGACCGGCCTCACGGTGGACGGCGCCTACACGCAGAGCGCGCGGGGCTCGCTGGTGCTGCGGGACGGGCCGTTGAAGGTGACGGGGGCGGTACGGCTGGCCGGAGACCTCGACCTGTCCGCCGCCGGGGACCCCGGGCGGAAGCGTCCCGCCCGTGAGATCACCGTGATCGACCACACGGGCCGCGGCGCACCGGCGGGCACCTTCACCGGTCTGCGGGAGGGCGCCCGCCTGAAACTGGCCGACACCACCTACCGCATCAGCTACCGCGCCGGCGACGGCGACGACGTCGCCCTGACGGCGGTCACCGCCCCGGCCCCCTCCCCCACCGCACCCGCGGCGTCCGGGGCCGGTGGCCCGACGCCCCGCACCGCCGGCGCGTCGGAGGGCGTCGGCTTCGGCTGGTGGCCGTACGCCCTCGGACTGGCCCTCGCCGTCAGCCTCGCCGTACCGATGGCGACGCGGCGGAGCCGGGGCGGGCGACGGGGCGGGCGCCACGCGGTCCGGGCCCGGCGGTGAGCCGCCGGCGATGCAGCCCTCAGCGGCCGCTCGGCGCTTCGGGAAAGCCGAGCTGCGGGGCCAGCAGCCGTGCCTCGGCCGCCCACTCGGCGAGGAAGGCGAGGGTGAGGCCCCGTTCGCGGTAGCGGACGGCGGCGGCGACCGTGCCCGTGCCGCCGTACCCGACCGGCTCCTCGTCCGCCCTGGCCAGCATCAGTGCGGTGAGCCAGTCGTACTTCACCGCGGAGGCGCACACGGCGAGCCGAACGAGGCGTTCGTCGCCGTGCCAGCCGCTCTCGCGCAGACCGTGCACGTAGGCGTCGTAGGCCGACTTCGCCAGGCCGTGCAGCTCGGCGGCGGGGACGAAGTGGTCGAAGACGGTGTCGGGAAGGTAGTTGCCGAGGTCCTCGCCGAGGGCGCCGTCGCCGGCGAAGGCCCAGTCGAGCAGGACGCCGGTGTCGGGGCCGTCGGAGCGGAGGTTCGCCGGCCACTGGTCGAGGTGGCAGAAGGCGCGGGGCAGGGACTCCATCACCGTGAGGAACCACTCGCGGTCGTGGTGGAGTCGGACCATGTCCTCGCGCAGGCCGGGCGAGAAGTGGGACCGGACCAGGGGGTGCCGCCAGGCCTCGTCGTCGTCGAGCAGGGCCGCGCCCGTCGTCTTCCCCGCCGTGTAGTCGCGCAGGAAGTGCCGGGACAGCCACGGCCGGTCCTCCCCCGCGCCGGTCTCGCCCTGTGCCGCGCCGAGGCGCCGGGCGTGCTCGACGTGCCGGGCCAGGGGCCAGCTCGTCGCCGGTTCGCCCGGCACGTCCTCCAGCCACAGCGCCACGTCGCCGCCGGGGCGTTCGGCGCACTCCAGCAGCCGGGGCGCGCGGATGCCGTGCCGCTCCCAGACCCGGGCGAGCCCGGACCCGTAGACGTACGCCTCGCGGCGCCAGAAGTTCCAGTGGCGCGGGTCGTTGGACGCCGCCCAGGAGACACCGGTCTCCTTCGTCCGCGTCAGCACCTTCAGCACGGCCGAGCGTCCGCCGCCGGTGACGCGCCACACCCCCGCCGTGACGCCGTTCAGCGGGTTGTGCGGGAGCGGATCGAACACCGCCTCGTCCGCCGGGACTCCCAGGACTTCACGTACTTCGGCTTGCGGGGCAGCGACCTCGGGCATCCCCCGATGCTATGCCGACGCCTCGGTCCTGTCCCCGCGTCCCCGCAGCCACACGTACACCGGGATCCCCGCGAACAGGAACAGCACGCCCTGGTAGACGGCCGCGTACCCGGCGCCCGCGATCAGCCAGAACGAGAAGCCGAACGACAGGACGGCGACGGTGAGATCGCGGGCGAGTCCGGCGGGACGGACCCGGTCGCGGGTGCCGCGGGCCAGCCAGTACAGCTGGGCCGCCGCCGACAGCAGGTACGGCACGCAGCCGGTGAACGTGGTGATCAGGACGAGGACGCGGAAGGTGGTGTCCGGGCCGGCCGTGTAGTTGAGGGCGATGAGCAGTGTGCCGAGGACCGCGCACGCCCACACGCCGAAGCCGGGGACGCCGCCCTTGCCGACGCGGGCGAAGGGCGCCGGGAAGAGGCCGTCGCGGGCGGCGGCGTACGGCATCTGCGCCGCCATGAGGATCCAGCCGTTGAGGCAGCCGGTGATGGAGGCGACCGCGACCAGGGCGATGGCGGTGCCGCCCCAGCCGCCGCCGGTGATGGCGTTGACGGCGTCGGCGAACGGGGCGCCCGAGTCGACGAGTTCGCGGTGCGGGACGAGGCCGAAGACGGCGACCGTGCCGAGGACGTAGACCAGGGCCGAGGCGAGGGTGCCGAGGACGCTCGCCCGGCCGACCGTGCGCTCCGGGTCGCGGACCTCGCCCGCGCTGACCGCCGCCGACTCCACCCCGAGGAAGCTGTAGAGCAGCAGCGCGGCGGAGGCGGCCAGCGCGCCGGAGACGCTCTGCCCGGAGGCGTTGAACGGGCCGAAGTTGTCGGCGTCGACGAAGAACAGGCCGACCGTGGCGAGCAGCAGCAGCGGCACGAACTTCAGCACCGTCGAGACCACCTGCACCGCGCCGACCCACCGCGTCCCCGCGAAGTTCGCGGCGGCCGGCAGCCACAGGGCGGCCAGGGCGACGGCGGCCTGGAGGGCGTGGTCGCCGTGCAGGGGTATGAGGACGTCGACGTAGCCGACGACCGCGACGGCCAGGGCCGCGATGCTGACCCAGCACATCGTCCAGTACGACCAGGCCGACAGGAACCCGGCGAACTCGCCGAAGGCGTCCCGCGGGTAGACGTACAGCCCGCCGGTGACCGGGCTGCGCCGGGCCAGCCGGCCGAAGAGCAGCGCGAGCAGCACGGCCCCGACGGAGAGCACGAGGAAGGCGAGCAGGCTGACCGTGCCGTAGGGGGCGACGGTGGCGGGCAGGGCGAAGATGCCGCCGCCGATGATGTTGCCCATGACGAGGGCCGTGGCGGCGGCGAGGCCGAAGGTGCGGCGGGGAACGGGCGCTGCGGCCGGGGTGGCGGCCGGCCCGGCAGGTTCGGCGGCCTCGGCGGGGCGAGGGACGGTCATGAGTGTTCCTGTACGGGCGGGAGGGGAGGGGGAGGGGCGTGATCGTAACCCGCCGTCCCACATGTTGGGCGACCTGTTCATGTACTGGACACAATCGGCTGGGTTCCGCCACCGGATCTCGACTACCGTCACCCGTATGACGAGCACCCTCACCCTCGCCGAAGCCCTCGCCGCCGGGACGGTCGTCCTGGACGGCGGCATGTCCAACCAGCTCGAGTCGGCCGGGCACGACCTGAGCGACGAGCTGTGGTCGGCGCGGCTGCTCGCCGAACGGCCGGAGGCGGTCACCGAGGCACACCTCGCCTACTTCCGGGCGGGCGCCGACGTGGCGATCACCTCCAGCTACCAGGCCACGTTCGAGGGCTTCGCGAAGCGCGGGATCGACCACGACCGGGCGGCCGAACTGATGGCGCTGAGCGTGGAGCTGGCCCGGGAGGCGGCCCGCCGCGCCCGCGCCTCCCGGCCCCTGTGGGTGGCGGCGTCGGCCGGCCCGTACGGGGCGATGCTCGCGGACGGCTCGGAGTACCGGGGCCGCTACGGGCTGACGGTGGACGAGCTGGAGCGCTTCCACCGGCCCCGCCTGGAGGTGCTGGCCTCGGCCCGCCCCGACGTCCTCGCCCTGGAGACGGTCCCGGACGCCGACGAGGCCGCGGCCCTGCTGCGGGCGGTGCGGGGGCTCGGGGTGCCGGCCTGGCTGACGTACTCCGTGGCGGGCGGCCGCACGCGGGCCGGGCAGCCGCTGGAGGAGGCCTTCGCCCTGGCGGCCGACGCGGACGAGGTGATCGCGGTGGGCGTGAACTGCTGCGCGCCCGAGGACGTGGACGCCGCCGCGGCGACCGCGGCGCGGGTCACCGGCAAGCCGGTCGTCGTCTACCCCAACAGCGGCGAGACCTGGGACGCCGGGGCGCGCACCTGGACCGGCCGCTCCTCCTTCACCCCCGGCCAGGTGCACGGGTGGCAGCGGGCGGGGGCCCGGCTGATCGGCGGCTGCTGCCGGGTGGGCCCGGAGGCGATCACCGGGATCGCCGGGGCGGTGCGGGCGGCGTAGGGGGCGCGCCGACGCCCCGGCACCAGTCTGCGCACACCCCTCCTCCCCTCCCCTCTCCGCTGCTAGCCTCCGTGATGGGAACCGGTTGCTACGGCGTTGCCGCAGTTCCCGAGGGGGTGGGCGCGGACCGGTGCCCGGGAGGGACGAGGCAGGCATGACGAGGAAGAGCGGCGACGCGAGCCGCAGCACCATCCGGGACGTGGCGGCCCGCGCGGGGGTCTCGGCGTCGACGGTGTCCCGGGTGCTCGGCGGCGTCTACCCGGTGAGCGCGGCGACGCGCGGCCGGGTGATGCGGGCGGTCCGGGACCTGGACTACGTGGCCGACGCGCGGGCGAAGGCGATCGCGGGCGTCGGCACGCCCACCCTCGCGTTCGTCCTGGAGGACATCACCGGCCCGTCGTTCGCGCACATGGCGCACGGCGTGGAGCGCGAGGCGACCCGGCTCGGCCACCTCTGCCTGGTGTGCAGCACGGAGGGCGACGTCCGGCACGAGCTGGAGTTCGTCGAGATGATGCGGGCCCAGCGGGCCGCCGCCGTGATCCTGGTCGGCGGCACGGCCGACACCCCCGAGTACCGCGAGCGCACCCACCGCATGGCCGACTCCCTCGCCTCGGCCGGTTCCCGCCTGGTCCTGTGCGGCCGGCCACCGCTGGACCCCGGCGCCCCGGTGACGGTCATCGAGTACGACAACGAGGGCGGCGCCTACACGCTCGTCGCGCACGTCCTCGCCCAGGGCCACCGGCGGGTGCTGTTCCTCGGCGGCCGGGCGGACCACACCACGGCCCTGGGCCGCGAACGCGGCTACCTCGCGGCCCACCGGGCCCGCGGCCTCACCCCCGACCCGTCGCTCCTCCTGCACGGCGACTTCACGCGCGACGCGGGCCACCGCCTGATGCAGCAGGCCCTCAAGGACGGCCTGGAGTTCACGGCGGTGGTGGCCGCGACGGACATGGTCGCGGCGGGCGCCCTCACCGCCCTGCACGAGGCGGGCCTGACCGTGCCGGGCGACGTCTCGCTCGCCGGCTACGACGACATCCCCTTCGCCCGCGACCTGCACCCCGCCCTGACGACGGTCCACGTCCCCTACGAGGAACTGGGCCGCCTCGCCGTCCGCACGGCCCTGGAGCGCACGCCGGGCGCCGCGGACGAGCATTTGCTGCTGGGCACGCACGTCGTCGTACGCGACTCGGTGGGGCCGCCGCCGTCGCGATCGCCTCGGTGACCTGGCCGGCCGCCGCATCAGGGATCGCACTGGCGGCCTTCTTGAGCGGTGTCGACGATGGTGGTCCATCGGTGTGCGAGACGTCGGAACGCCTGGACGAGTTCAGGCGGGTGGAGGTCGGTGAGTTCGGTGTCGAAGGTCGCGAGGATCCCGGCGACGCCGGCCCAGGACCAGGTGCCGAGAGTGAGCCGGCAGTGGTCGGTGTCGAGGTGTTCGACGACGGAGCCGCCTGGGGCCCAGCGGGCCACGACGTGAGCGGGCAGGTTGAGCCGAGCGGTGCCGGTGCACGGCCAGGCGGCGAGGGTGTCGCCGCGGTCGTGGCTGCTCATCACGAAGTGGGCGAGGTCGTCGTCGGGAAGCTTGCGGGCGGCGAAGCTCTGCGTGGTGGGGCGGGGGCGAAGTCGGTCGACGCGGTGCACACGCCATTGGTCGTCGGTGAGGTCGTAGGCGACGAGGTACCACCGCGCGGCCCAGACGACCAGGTGGTGGGGCTCGATGCGGTGCGCGGGCAGGAAGTCGGGGTCGCCGGATTCGGGGCGGGTGCCGTCGGGGCGCAGTGTCTCGGTGACGAGGAGGTGCCGGTGGCGTACCGCGGTTCCGACGGCGGTGAGGGCGGCCGGGTCGATGGGGGGCGCCGGGAACTCCCAGTAGTTCTGTAGCCGCGTCAGGCGCAGGGATTCCATGGAGGCCCGCAGCGCGGGGGGCATGACCTGGTGCAGCGTGGCCAGTGCCCGCGCCGCGTCGTCTCCGAGGCCGAACATCGTGCTGGGCGCGGTCTGCAGGGCCACCGCGACCGCGAGGGCCTGATCGTGGTCGAACCGCAGTGGCGGCAGGGTGTGCCCGGCGCCGAGCCGGTAGCCGCCGTCGGGGCCGTGGACAGTGGCGATCGGGTAGTCGAGCCGGCGCAGGGTTTCGATGTCGCGGCGGACGGTGCGTTCGCTGGCCCCGAGCCGGGCGGCGAGTTCGCGCAGCGGCCACCGCCGTCCTGATCCGAGCAGGGACAACAGTTTTAACGCCCGGTGTGAGGTGTTGGCCATCGTCCCACCCTGTCACCGGTGGTGGCCATTCGGTGTCCACTACCGGTGACAGGGTGGGCGCTGTTCGGGGGGCAACGGCGGAAAGGACGGTCGGGATGCGTGTGGTCGTGGTCGGCGGCGGGATCGGCGGGCTCGCACTGGGGGCGGGGCTGCGTCGTCGGGGGTTCGAGGTGGCGGTGTTCGACCGCGACACCGATGTGGCGGCGACGGGCGGCTACCACATCACCCTGGACAAGCGGGCGCAGTCGGCGCTGGGAGATCTGGTGGAACCGACGATCATGCGGCGGTTGCTGGCATCGGGTTCGGCGCTGCGGCTGCGCGAGCGCGACGCGTTCTGGGACCGCCGCGGCCGGCTGCTCGGCCATGGGCCCGACCTCGGCGGCAGCGGCAGTGTCGACGTCGATCGGATCACCCTGCGGGTGCTGCTGGCCGAAGCGGTCGGTGACGGTCTGCACCTCGGATGCAGCGTGTCCGGCGTCGGCCTTGATGACGACGGCGCGCCCCGGGTGCTGTTCACCGACCGCGCGCCGGTCTCGGCGGATCTCGTGGTGGGCGCGGACGGCACCCACTCGGTGGTCGCCCGCCACCTGGCGGGAGGCCCGACCAGCAGCCCGGCGGGCATCATCGGGTTCTCCGGCCGTACCCTCCTGCACGATCTGAGCCCCGGCGAGCAGCGGCGGCTGAGGCCACGATCGGGGCTGGCGGTCGGCCCCCGCGGAGCAGCGCTCTACGTCGGCTTCCTCGACCCGGTCGGCAACGCCGCGCTCGTCGCCCCCGAGCTGCGGATGTCGGTGACGACCGGACCCACCTACATCTGGGGCGCCATGTTCCCCGAGTCCGCTGCGACTGATTCCCTGCGTGACCTGCGTGGGGGCGAGTTGAAGACCGCGCTGCTGGGCCGGTTCCGCGAGCGGGGCTGGGCCGAGCACACGCTCGAGGTCATCACCCGTGCCGATCCGCAGAGCGTGGCCGGGTTCCGCTTCAACGCCGCCTCCACCCGCGCGGACGATCTCGCGCCCTGGCCCGCGGGCCGCATCACCGCGCTCGGCGACGCCGTCCACGCCACACCACCCACCGCCGGAATGGGAGCCGGCGCGGCCATCCGCGACGCCGCCAGCCTGCTCGAGCACGTCGGCAACGCCACTGGCGGCACCCTCACCGACGCCGTCGGCCAGTTCGAGGCCGGCATGCGCCGGCGCGGCAGCGAAGTCCTCACCCTGGCCATGAAGACCGTCCGATGGATTCTGGCCACCGACACCACGCTCGGCGCCGCAGCCACCGTCGTGGGCACCCCGATTCTGGCCGCAGCCGCCCGGTTGCGTCGCTGACGGGACTGCCCGGTGGCTCGGGGGCTCAGGGATCCACGTCCTCGATCGAGCTAGGGCCTGTCGTTTGGATCAGGTCGCAGGGAACCGACGGCACCTCATCAGCGCCGGTGAGCGGGGCCTGGTGCGTGCAGCTGCAAGGCGGAGGAGGACGGCGATGCGGAGCATCGGCAACCGACGACAACGCGGCAGATGCGCGTGCCAGGCCCCGCGTCTGCGATCTGATCCAAACGACAGGCCCTAGTTGTATTGATCACGAGCGTTGTTAACGCGGGCAGGGCTTGATCATGGCGAAGACCTCCGGTGTGGTGGAGCTGTCTAGGACTGCACCGCACGGAGGTCTTCGTGTCCCACCGTAATGCCCGGCTGACCGTTCACGGCAGGCGGCTTCTCATCGAGCGTGTTGGCACCGGTCGTCCGGTTGCGCATGTAGCAGCAGAGATGGGCATCTCGCGCGTCACGGCCCACAAGTGGGTCCGCCGATGGCGGGCCGAGGGCGAGCAAGGCCTGCACGACCGCTCCAGCCGTCCTCGCACGACACCGCATCGCACACCGACGACGACCGAGGCCCAGGTGTGCCGTCTGCGCCAGGACCGCAAGCTCGGCCCCGCCCGTCTCGGCCCGATCCTGGGCCTGCCCGCCTCGACCACCCACCGGATCCTGGTCCGCCACCAGCTCAACCGTCTGGCCTTCCTGGACCGCCCCACCGGCCAGCCCATCCGCCGCTACGAACGCGACCGGCCCGGCGAACTCATCCACGTCGACGTCAAGAAACTCGGCCGGATCCCCGACGGCGGCGGCCACAAAGTCCTGGGCCGACAAGCCGGCCGGGCCCGGCGAAGCAGCGTGGGCTTCGACTACATCCACTCCGCCGTCGACGACCACACCCGACTCGCCTACAGCGAGATCCACGCGGACGAGAAGGCCGCGACCTGCGCCGTCTTCCTCCGCCGAGCCGCGGCCTTCTTCGCCACCTGCGGCATCGACCGCGTCGAACGGGTCCTGACCGACAACGCCTGGCCCTACCGCAAAAGCTTCGCCTGGCAGCAGGCCCTGACCGACCTCGGCGCGAGCCCCAAACTGACCCGCGCCTACCGGCCCCAGACCAACGGCAAAGTCGAACGCTTCAACCGCACCCTGCTCGACGAATGGGCCTACCTGCGGCCCTACACCAGCAACCAGGAACGCTCGGAAGCCCCGGCAGACTTCCTGCACACCTACAACCACCACCGCTGCCACACCGCACTCGCAGGCCAGCCACCCATCAGCCGTGTCAACAACGCTGCGGGCCAATACACCTAGTGCCGGCGGAGCGCGCCGGAGCGGCGGAGTCGCCGTACGGCTGACCGCAGTTCCGTACTGCGGGTGGGCGCATCGCCGTCGGGGTCCGATGCCGGTGTGGAGTCCGGGGAGGTGACGGCGGCGTCGGCTGCCCAGAGGGCGAGTTCGCGGTCCCGGGGGCCGTGGGCGGTGTAGGCGAGGCCGTCCGGCGCGTCCGGGGCGCGGTCGCCGAAGACCCTGACCGGGTGGCGGTCGTCCCAGCGTTCCCAGCCCGGGTCGCCGTCCGTCGCGAAGCGGACCCACGCGCCGTGCATCGCGTCCGCCAGTTCCTGCGGCGCGCCCTCCCCGGCGAGCTTGCGGGACTCCGGGGCCTCCCCGGTGTCGAAGACGAAGCCGAGCTCCAGCGCGTGGCAGGCGCCGAGACCGGGCAGGTTCGAGGGCCAGGCGAACTCGTAGACGTAGGACGGTTCCGGGCGGGCGTCGGCCAGGTGGTGCAGGGGGATGCGCAGCAGGTGGTCGGTGACGAGCTGGCCGACGATCTCCGCCGTGCCGGCCTCGGGGTGCAGGGCGCGGTAGCCGCGCGGGACCTCGCTGCCGCAGTGGCAGCGGGCCATGGCACCGGCCAGGGCGACGGCTCCGAGGCGGTCCACGCGGTCCAGCAGGCCGCCCGGGACCAGCCAGAGCCGGTACTCGTCGCGGGTCCAGCCCATCAGCAGTTCCACGCCCGGGGCGGCGCCTTCGACGAGCGCGTCCAGGGGGTCGCGGGGGACGACGTCGCCGTCGACGACGATGCCGAAGGCGGGGCCGCCGACCACCGGGCTGCTGAGCCTGCCCACCTCGGCCTGGGTGCGCAGCAGCAGGTCGCGGTCGACGGCGGCGAAGGCCTCGGCGGTGGCGGGGATCTTCAGCCGGGAGGCCATCCGGCGCACCATCCGCCGTACCTTGGCCCGCTCGGACGCCTCGGGCGGCCCGCTCTGCAGGGCGGCCCGCCGGACCAGCCCCTGCGTCTGCGGGGCGGCGAGGAGGGCGCCGATGCTGATCGCCCCGGCGGACTGGCCGAAGAGGGTGATGCGGCCGGGGTCGCCGCCGAAGGCCTCGATGGCCTCGTGCACCCAGGTGAGGGCGGCGATCTGGTCGCGCAGGCCCGGGTTCGGGGGTGTGTCCGGGAAGAGGCCGTAGCCCTCGACCCCGAGCCGGTAGTTGACGGACACGCACACCACGCCGTCGCGGGCGAAGGCGTGGCCGTCGTAGACGGGTACGGCCGAGGAGCCCCGGGTCAGGGCGCCGCCGTGCAGCCAGACGAGGACGGGCAGGCGGGCCGCGGGGTCCGGGTCGGGGGTCCAGACGTTGAGGTTGAGGCAGTCGTCGCCGGGGACGACCGGGTCGGACAGGTAGTGGGCGAAGGCGTCGGAGTACGGCGGTTTGGGTGGGGTGGGGCCGAAGACGCCCGCGTCGCGGACGCCTTCCCAGGGCTTCAGGGGCACGGGCGGGCGGAAGCGGCGGGGGCCGAACGGAGGCGCCGCGTACGGGATGCCGCGGAAGACCGCGACTCCGCGCTCGTAGCGGCCGCGCACGGCCCCGTACGGGCTCTTGACCACGGGATCCGTCTGGCCTGCCGTCATACCGCCCACCAGCCCTTCGCCGCGCTCGTGCACCGGAAACACCAGAGCATCACATCGCTCCTCGGTATTCCGGTGCACGAGCCGGCTTGACCGCTATTTGGCGGACTCTTGGGCTGCGGACACGCTATTTGGCGTACATCAGCGTGCCGAAGCCGAGCTGGTCGAAGCCGCCGCTGGTGGTGCCGTAGTCGCCTCCTCCGCCCTCGGGGGCGACGGAGAAGCACATCTGGGCGATGTACTTGTCGTCGAGGAGCAGACGCCGCCCGTAGTGGTAGTGGAGCATCGCCCACACCGGGCGGACCTGGCCGCGGGATCCGGAACCGATCACGGTCTGTGACTGCTGGGCGCAGTTCTGACCACTGCCCCAGGTGTAGGTGGTGTAGGGCACGTTCATGTTCAGGTTGTACTTGGCGACGTACTGGGCGGCCTTCATGAAACGGCGGCCGTCGTACGAGTAGAGGTCCTCTCCCTGGTTCCAGGCCATCTCGCACAGGGCGCCCATCTGGCCCATGCCCATGATGGTGTGGCCCTGGTCGCGGCCGGACTCCTGCCACTGGCCGAGGTCGTAACCCTCGACGCCCGGGTACAGGAACGGCACCGCGCGCCGGATCTGGCCGTTGCCGCCGCCGTTCTTGAAGTAGTTGACGGCCTGGTCGTACTTGGCGCCGTCGTCGCACAGGATCCCGATGGCCATGATCGAGGCCATGTTGCACAGGTCCCAGTTGGCCCAGTAGTTGGTGATGCAGGCGTCGTTGTGCTCGCGGAGGAACCGGTCGTTCAACGGGTAGAAGACGTTGAGCATCATCGTCTTGAACCGGTTGAGGTCGAATCCCGCGTAGCCGCGCATGAGCTCCGCGGCGTTCGCGAACTGCCAGCCGTAGAGGCCTGCGGCCAGGTACCGGTCGGCGTTTCCGGTGATCTCGGTGAGCGTGGACGACCAGGCGTTGAGGATGCGCACGGCGCAGTCGGCGTTCGCGGCGGTGCCGCCCACGTGCCAGCGCAGCGCGTTCTGGTAGGCGGCGTGGATGTCGTTGTACAGCTGGGGGTAGTTCTCGCCGGTGCCACCGCGGATGATCGTGGCGGTGGGGCGGGGCGTCCAGGTGGACGCCGAGTGGGAGTTGGCGGTCAGCCTGCGCCAGCCGGAGGCCCAGGGGTCGTCGCCCGCGGCGACCCTGACCTTGGCGCGGTTGATGTCGCCCCCGTTGTGGAGCATGCCGGGGTGGGTGAAGGTCGCCGGGGCCGCGTCCGCCGTGGTGGCGGTGGCGGTGGTGCCGAGGGCGAGGGCCGCGGTGAGGCCGCCGGCGGTCTTGAGCAGACCGCGGCGGCTCACGTGGCCGCCCTCGTGGTGCGTGTGGGGGGACGTGCGGCTCATGCTGTGTCTCCGATCCGTGGAGTACTACATGGGGGTGATGCTCACCTCGTCGAACTCGGTGGTGCTGTGGGTCAGGGGGCTGCGGGAGCAGACCACGAGGCCCACGTAGTAGGGGGCGTCACCGAAGCCGGGGATGTCTCCCGCGGCGAGGGGGGTCCAGGTGGCGCCGTCGTCGGTCGAGGCGGATGCGGTGAAGCGCGTCCCGGTGCGCTTCAGCCGCAGCAGGCAGCCGGCGGTGACCGCCGCGTTGCCCGTGAAGGTGGACCGTCCGGCGACGGTCGGGCGCAGCATCAGCTGGGCGCTCGTGCCGCCGGTGACGATCGCCCCGGCCGCCTGGTCGAACGGCGACAGGGACTTGGCCATGAGCAGGCCGACCCGGTCGCCGGCGGCTCCGGCGCGGGAGAGCAGGCGGGCGGTGACCTCGCAGTCACCGCTGACGGGCCGTCGGACGAACTGGCCCGTCATGCCCTGGTTGTTGACGGTGAGGTCGGTCCCGGCGCCCCGCACCACGAAGGTCCCGTCCTGGTGGGCGGTGCTGCCGGGGGTGCGGACGGCGACCACGCCGAGGGTGCCGTAGGCGCGGTCGTCGAGGACGACGTCGCCCAGGTCGCCGTAGGTCCAGGGCGCGGGCGGCGGGGTGCCGACCGTGAGGGTGAGGGTGGCGGTGGCGTCTCCGGCGGCGTTGCCCGCCGTGGTGGTGACCTCGAACTCGCCCGTCTCGGTGGGCGTTCCGGAGATCAGGCCGGTGCGCCGGTCGACGCGCAGGCCGTCGGGCAGCCCGTCCGCGGTGAACCGCACGGGTTCGTGCGTCGCCCGCAGGAGGTGCTTGAAGGGCACGCCTTTGTTGGCGAACGCCACGGTGGGGGAGGTGAGTTGTGGCTGCGACGGCATCGGCGTCGTCGCCGCGGCGGACGGCGACAGGGGGCCGCGTCCGGCGACGTTGGTCTTGGCGACGGCGTAGTGGTACGTCATGCCGGGGGTGCCGGTGGCGTCGGCGTACCGGATGCGGGTGCCGAAGCCGACCGGGCCGACGCCGGTGGCGATGGTCTCGTACGGGCCGTCGGCGGCGGTGGCGCGCAGCACCTTGTAGCGGGCGGCGAGGTCCGGGTCGGTCCAGGCCAGTTCGACCGCGTCCGCTCCGGCGGCGGCCCGCAGGTCGCCGGTGGCGCGGGCGGGGCGCGGCACGGTCCAGATCTCGCCGGCGGTGCGGGAGACCACGCTGACGTTGTCGAAGGCGCCCGTGCCGGTCTCGGCGTACTCCTCGTCGACGCCGAGGCAGGAGGTGAGGGTGAGGCCGACGTACGCCGTGGCGCCGAGGTCGACGTCGGTGGAGCCGACCTCGGTCCAGCGGATGCCGTCCGGGGAGATGGCGCCGGTGCAGCGGTCGCCCCGGCGGGTCACGCGCACCCAGTACGGCATGCGCAGCCGGTAGCCGTCGCCCGCGCCCTCGACGTAGGGGGCCTTGAGGGGGGTCGCCGACTCGGGCAGCGCGCCGAGGGAGGAGATCGGGAAGGCGGCGCCGGTGGTGATCGCCTGTTGCTGGGAGGGCGGCACGGGTGTGCTGCCGGTCCCCCTGACCCGCTCCCCCGCCCTGGCCCGTACGGACCAGACACCGCTCCAGGTGTGCAGCGGCAGGCCCTGGATCAGCATGGCGGCGTGGGCGGCGTCCGCGTCCAGGCCGGCCCGTACGGTGACGCCGATCCTGGAGTACTGGGAGCTGAGCGGATACACGATCCGCGCGGTGATCGTGCCGTCGCCGCGCAGCGGCAGGTAGGCCAGGCGGTGGGTGTCGGCGGTGCCGGAGGCCTCCAGCAGGAACCGTTCGCCGTCGAAGACCGCCGAGCCGGGGATCCGGACGTCCCCGACGTCCCGCGTCGCCCAGGGCTCGGGCAGGCCGGGGACCGCCGCCGCCCACGGTGAAGGGGCGCTGCGGCCCTGGGAGTTGGCGGCGGTGACCCGGTAGTAGGCCGTCTTGCCGGGGTGGGCGTCGCGGTCGGTGTACGCCGGGTCGGCGAGACCGGTCGCGATCTCCTCGTACGGCCCGTCGGCGCCGGCGGCCCGCAGGACGGTGTACGACTCGGCCCACGCCGAGGGCAGCCAGGCCAGAGTGACGGACTTGTCGGTGCCGACCGCCGTGACACCGGCCGGGGGCGTGGGCACGGCCGGGGCGGGGGCCTTGGTGCCGGCGAAGGTGAGGGTGCCCCAGCTGGGCAGGTCGTCGTTGCTGCCCTCGACGACCCGGGTTCCGCCGGTGCCGCGGAAGACGGCCGCCTTGGTGTAGGGGGTGTCGAGTCCGCGGACGCCGGCGTAGTGCGCGTACGCCATCTCGTAGATGGGCGGCAGGTTGCCGCGCCCCACGGCCGAGACGGTCCTCTTGATGTACTTGCCGGTGCGGTCGAGGTCCGGGACGAAGGGGACGTCGCCGCCGAGGTTGTAGCGGGCGGCGTACTCGACGTTCTTCAGCAGCCGGTCGCCGTCGAAGGCGTACAGGTCGACGCCCTGGTTCCAGGCGACCTGCGCGGCGTCGGCGAGCAGGCCGACCGCGAGCTGTTCGTGGCCCTGGTCGCGGCCGGACTCCTGACCCTGGCCGGCGTCGGTGACGATGCGGTGGCGGACGCTGCCGTTGCCCGCGCCCGCGGCCGCGAAGCGGAGCGCGTCCTCGAAGAGGGTGGGCTCCTCGCAGAACACGCCGATGGCCAGGATCGACTGGACGGACGTCAGGTCCCAGTTGCCGTTGGCGTAGAGCATGTAGCCGGAGATGGCCGGGTACCAGACGCGCAGGAACGACTCCTCGCAGCGGGCGATGTCCTCCCTCGCCCAGCCGTCGTAGCCGCTGTGCCGGAGCAGTTCGGCGGCGTTGACGAACTTGAAGACCTGGAGTCCGGCGCCGAGCGGCCCGTCCGCTCCGGTGACGGTCTTCAGGGAGGCCGACCAGGCGTTGAGGATGTCCCGGGACTTGTCGGCGTACGCCCGCTCGCCCGTGACGCACCACATCAGCGCGGTCTGGTAGGCGGCGGCCGAGTCGGCGACGGCCTGGTTCTGGAAGTTGGTGGGGCCGCGACCCCAGGAGGTGATCTGGCCGGTGTTCTGGATGGCGTAGGTCGCCTTGGAGCGCGCGTGGGCGGCCAGGGCGAGGAAACCGTCGTGAACAGGCGATTCCTTCGCGGCGACGGCGGCCTTCATCCGGGCCAGGTCGTCGGCGCTGTGCAGCAGCCCGGGGTGGGTGAAGGCGCGCAGACCGGTGGGGTCCTGGGCGGCGGCCCGGGCGGTGCCGGACGCGAGCAGTCCGCTCGCGCCCGACACCATCAGCAGGGCGGCCGCGCCGCCGAGGAAGCCCCGGCGGCTCGGTGCGGGAGTCGTTCTCATGGGCGTTGCTCTCAGGGGGTCGGCGCTCATGACGCGGCGGCCGCCGCGGCCTCGGCGGTGGTGAGGAACTTCAGGTTCGTCACGTGCTCGTTGACGAACATGGGCACGCCGTCCGAGGCCAGATACCACCTCGGCTTGCCCGTGCTGTCGGCGATCACCCTGCCGTTGACGCGGAGGTTCTCGAAGGTGACGTCCTTGATCGCGTGCTCCGCGTCGAGGCCGGCGATGATCGAGAGGTCGGCGTTCTTGCCGTTGTAGGTGAGGTCCTTGATGTAGACGGACTCGATGCCGCGGCCTGCCGACGTGTTGTACTTCGGGTTGTACTCGACCCGCATGTGGATGAGCTGGCCCCAGCGGAAGTCCTCCACGCGGATGTCGTCGAACCTGACGTCCCGGACGAGGTTGCTGTCGCCGACCATGAAGGCGATGGCGCCCTGGTAGGTCACCTGCGGCTCGCGGTGGTCGAGGATGTCGATGTTCTCGTAACGCAGGTTCTCCAGCACCTCCGGGGTGTCGGAATTGCCGTGCACGCCGATGTTGATCGGGTGGGCGACGTCGGCCCAGAGGGAGCAGTTCTTGACGGTGATGTTGCGGGTGTCGCCGTAGAAGTCCCAGCGGTGGGTGTAGAGAGCGACGGAGTCGTCGGAGGTGCGCAGGAAGCAGCCGTCGATCGTGACGTTCTCGGAGCAGTAGAGCTGGATGCCGTCACCCCAGCCCTGGTGGCTGAAGGCGCGCAGGTTCTTGATGGTGAGGTTCTGGGACTCGGCGACCCTGATGTTCTCGTAGCGGGGGTTGAGGATGGTGACGCCGTCGATGGTCACGTTCTCGCACTTGCGGATGAACATCGCGCCGACGGGGGAGTTGTAGAGCACGCCGCGGCCGGTCAGCCGGGAGTTCTCCACGTTCTCGAAGATCACGTTGGAGGTGAGGACGGCACCGGGCGCCAGATAGACGGTGGTGTTGCTGGGCACACGCAGCGTCCGGTCCGGGTGGGTGTGCAGGCCCGGCCCGAAGTACATGACGTGCTTGTCGCCCTCGGCGGGCGGGTTCTGCTCGATCGGGTTCGCGAACAGGTGCAGGCAGTCGAAGATCTTGTCGTCGATCTGGACGACGAGGTTGCGGGGCCGGTCCAGGGTGAAGCGCGCGGTGCTGCCGAGCACCTCGGGCTTGATGCCGTACGAGTCCGGGCGGATGCGGACCTTCTCACCGCCGCCCGGGTTGTACGTGACCTCGACCTCGACGGTGCCGGAGAAGTCGAAGGCGGCCCAGGAGGAGTTCTGGGCGCGGTTGCTGCCGGTGACGGGGTCGATCAGGGCGAGCTTGGCCAGGTGGACGCCGAGCTTCTGCCAGGTGCCTCCGAGCGGCCGGACCTTGACGGTGAAGGAGTTGTTGACAGGCACCTGCGGAAGGGGCGGGTGGACGACCACGCTGTCGCCGGTGGTGCCGGTCTCATCCGCCGCGGCGGCCTGCGCGGTGCCCGCGATGCTGCCGGCCAAGCCGGCGGCGGCGATGACACCGGCGGCCTGGAGGGTGGTTCTGCGTGACAGGGGCGTGTTCATGCGTAACTCCTTGCAAAAGGTTCGGTAAGCGGGGCTACTTCAGTCCGGTCGTGGACATCCCGGCGACGAAGCCGCGCTGGGCGATCAGGAAGATCAGCAGGATCGGCACGACGTACATCACGGAGGCGGCGGCCTGGAGGTTGGCGACGGGCGTGCCGGCCGAGGTGACGTACGTGGTCATCACGGCCACGGCGAGAGTGGACCTGTCGGTGGAGAGCAGCAGTTGGGGGGCGATGTAGTCGCCCCAGGACCAGGTGAAGGCGATGACGAAGCTCGCGGAGAGCACGGGCCAGGACTGCGGCAGGAAGATCCGCCAGAAGATCGTGCCGTAGCCGCAGCCGTCGACGATGGCGGCCTCCTCCAGCTCCCGGGGCAGCCCGGCGAAGAACTGCCGGAAGAGGAAGACCAGGTAGGGGGCGGCGGCCAGCCCCCACAGCACCCACGGCCAGTACGTGTCGACCATGCCGAGCTTGGCGAAGATCAGGTACGTCGGCAGCAGGGTGATCATCTGGGGCAGCATCATCGAGCCGATGAGGATGCCGAACAGCGTCTTCTTGCCGGGGGCGTCCAGCCGGGCGAAGCCGAAGCCGACCCAGGCCGAGCTGAGGGTGACGAGCGTGGCGTAGATGAGCGCGATGATCAGGGAGTTGCGGGCGTAGCCGAGGAAGTCGATCAGGTGGAAGGCGTCGGCGAAGTTGTGCCACTGGAAGTCGGTGGGCAGCCAGTGCACGGGGGACGCGGCCAGTTCCGCCGGGGTCTTCAGGCCGCTGAGGATCAGCCAGCCGAAGGGGCCGACGAACAGCCCGGTGATGACGACGAGGACCGTGTAGAGGACCAGGCGGTGGACGCGGATCCGCACCCGGGGCGCGGAGTCGGGGAGCGGACTGGTGGCGGTCACTTCTTCGCCTCCGGGTCGACGTTGTAGAACACCACGCCGGACGTGAACCTGAAGATGAGCCCGGTGGCGATCAGGATCAGCACGAAGAGCACCCACAGCAGCGCGGAGGCGTAGCCGTAGCGGCCGAGCGCGAAGTACTGCGAGAACACGTGCATCATGTAGAGGTAGTTCGACTGCGGCAGCGCGGTGACGCCCGCCGTGGTGCCGTCGGGGGTGAGCAGCAGCGGCATGATGGTCTGCACGGACGCGATCACGCCGGTGACGGTCTGGAAGAGCAGCACCGGCGACAGCAGCGGCACGGTGATGCTGCGGAACGTCCGCCAGGCGCTCGCCCCGTCGATCCGGGCGGCCTCGTGCAGCTCGCGGGGCACGTCCTGGAGCCCCGCCAGCGAGATGATCATGACGTTTCCGGCGGCCCACAGCACGCTCATCAGCAGCACGTAGCGGGCGTAGGGGTCGGCGAGCCAGCCGAGCGCGTCGAAGCCGAAGAGGGTGATGACGCCGTTGGCGGCACCGGAGTTCTGGTCGAAGAGCGCCTTGAAGGTGAGGCCGACGCCCACCGGCGGCACCACGGCCGGCAGATAGAGCAGCGTGCGGAACAGCCCGCGTGCCTTGACCGGCCGGTTGACCAGCACGGCGAGCGCGAGCCCGGCGACGATCGACAGCGGTACGGAGGTGAGGGCGAACAGGCCCGTGCGGCCCAGGGAGTTCCAGGTCTGCGGGTCGGCGAACAGCTCGGTGTAGTTGCCGAGGCCGACGTACCGCCAGTGCGGGGAGATGCCGTCGTACGTGGTGAAGCTCAGCCACAGCGCGTACGCCATCGGAACGACGGTCAGCAACAGGAAACCGATGATCCAGGGCGAGGTGAACAGGTAGAAAGCGCGGTGCCTGCGCCCCGTCATGGAGATCCGGAGCCGCCGGTCCGGAGTGGCGCGCCCGCTGCTCGCGGCCGGGCCGGTCCTGTCCGCGACGGATATCTGGTCGACCGTCATCCCACCTGCTCCTTACCGCGCTCGAGTTGCTCGTTCATCAGCGAGTTCAGGCGGCCCGCCAGCGTGTCGACGGACATCCGGCCGTTCATCGCGGCCGGGGCCTCCTGGTTGAACAGGGCGTAGAGCGAGTCCGCCGTCGCGTAGGGGGTGTAGGCGATCACCGAGAAGTGCTCCAGCTCGGCGTTCTGCACCTTCAGCACCCGCTTCTGGTAGTCCTCCTGGGCGGGCATCAGCGGGCGCAGCGACTTCAGGCTGGGGATGCCCCAGCCGCTGGAGGCGCGGGCCTTGGCGGGGCCCTCGCCGAAGAACCACTCGAAGACCCGCCAGGCGGCGTCCTTGTTCCGCGCCTTCTTCGGCATCCACAGGCCGGTGCCGGCCTGGCAGGGGCTGACCCGTCGGCCGCCCTCGAAGACCGGGGCCGGGGCGAGGCGGGCGTGCGGCGCCAGCTTCTTGTCGGCGTTGATCAGGCCGCCGAGCCAGTAGCCGGAGTTGGACATGGCCATGCGGTTGGCCTGGAAGGTGGGGCCGTCCCAGGTGTTGGGATCCGGCTGGACGATGCTCGGGCCGACCCTGCTGCGGCCGTACTCGATGTACCAGGCCAGGGCCTTGCGGGCTTCGGGGGTGGTGAAGTCGATGCGGGAGAAGTCGTCGTTGAAGAGGCTGCCGCCGGCGGCGGCCGTCAGGCTCGCCAGGAGGTTGGGGGTCGAGACGCCGTTGTAGCTGCCGCCGAAGACGGTCGTCTGGCCGTTCTTGCGCCGGGTGAGCCGCTTGGCGTTCTCCAGCCACTCCTCGTAGGTGACGGGCTCGGTCTCCGGCGGGTAGCCGACTCCGGCCTCGTCGAAGAGCGCGGTGTTGTACCAGAACATGGAGTCCTGGGAGAAGTCCTTGGCCATGCCGAAGCGGGGGCCCTTGCCCTGGGTGCGGCCGTCGTAGCGCCACAGGTCGTTGACCGGGTCGAGGTCGTCGGCCCTGAGGACCGTGCTCCGGGCGAAGTAGGGGTCGAGATCCTCCATCACGTCGCGCGCCGCGAAGTAGGGCGCGTCCGTGGCGCCGACGCCGCGGACCAGGTCGGGCGGGGCGCCGTTCGTCATCATGCCGATGAGCTTGGTGATGTCGTACCGCACCGTGACGATCTTGACGCCGATGTCCTTCTGGGCCTGCCGGACCAGTTCCGGGGAGAGGTCGTCGGGCTTGACCATCAACGTGACGGTCTCCCCGCCGCCGCTGACGCCGCTGGAGACCTGCATCGCGCAGCCGCTCAGCGACGCCGCGCCCGTGGCGGCGCCGGCTGCCGAGAGGGCGAGGAATCGGCGGCGGCTCAGGGAAGCACCAGCACGTGGGTGCATGAACGCACCACCTCCTGCTCTGCTGTTCGAAATACCGGCTCCGCGCCGGAGCGCCGACCAGAAGGCGCCTTGGCAACCGGTTGTTGTGCGTGGGGCAGAGCTTCTTCCGGTCAGCATGGCGCGTCAAGAGCCTCGGCGAACTTTCGAAAAGACTGTGCAACCTCGACGTCATGCGCCGGATGTCCGGAAACGCCTGGTTTCGTCCGTCGCGATCAGGTCGCCGGAGTGGCAGCCGGACCGCCGCGAACAAGGGCGGACCCGACGTCCGGTCGGCAAGACATTCGGGAACCGGTTGCCGAGTCGGCCATCCGGGCAGTGATACCCCGGAAAGGACACTCAGCGGGTCGACTCCGGACCGCCGAAACGTCAGTAATCGATTTCCAGAAACAGGACTGGCAGCGGCCTCAGTCTGCGTCCAGGCCTGCGGTGTCCTGGCGACCGGCCCATCACCCCCTCCGCGCCACTCTGGCCCGCCTTCTCCCGCCACTGCCCGCTCCTTCCGAGGTCGTTGCCCCGATCCGGCGGCTTCGGAGACCTCCCCGGCCCTGGCGATTGACCGCCGCTTCCCGGCGGATCTACGGTAGAAGGCGCTTTCTGAAACAGTTTCCGTCCACAGCTCCAGGAGAGTCATGCCCAGCCCCCAGCTGCCGAGGGCCGTGTTCGCGATGGACCCGGTGCACCTCCCGCTGCTCTTTCCTCCGCCGCTGATGGAGCGGTTGAGGCGCACGGCCGACATCGACCCCGGGTTGGTGGTGCGGGACTTCGCCGATCCGGCCGCGGCCGCCACCCTGGCCTCCGCCGAGATGCTGATCACCGGCTGGGGCTGCCCCCATCTGGACGCCGGCGTCCTCGCGGCGGCCCCGAAGCTCGGCGCCGTCCTGCACGCGGCCGGGTCCGTCCGCTCCCTGGTCGGCGAGGCCCTGTGGGAACGCGGGGTCACCGTCTCCAGCGCGGTGACGGGCAACGCCCTGCCGGTCGCCGAGTACACGCTCGCGATGATCCTGCTGGTGGGCAAGGACACCTTCGACCACCGCGAGCGCTTCCGCCGCACCCACGCCTACCCGGGCCCCGCCGAGACCGCGGCGACCGGGAACCTCCGCCGCCGCGTCGGCGTCATCGGCGCCTCGCGCGTGGGCCGCAGGCTGCTGGAGCTGCTGCGGCCGTTCGACCTCACCGTCCTGCTGCACGACCCCTACGTCAGCCCCGCCGAGGCCGCCGCCCTCGGCGCCGAGTCGCTGTCGCTGGAGGACCTGCTCGGACACAGCGACATCGTGAGCCTGCACGCCCCCGACATCCCCGAGACCCACCACATGCTCGACCGCGACCGGCTCGCCCTGGTCCGGGACGGCGGCGTGCTCATCAACACCGCCCGCGGCGCGCTGGTCGACCACGAGGCGCTCACCGACGAGCTGGTCTCCGGCCGGCTCAGCGCGGTCCTCGACGTCACCGACCCGGAGCCGCTGCCCGCGGGATCGCCGCTCTACCACCTGCCCAACGTGTTCCTCACCCCGCACATCGCCGGGTCCCTCGGCAACGAACTGGAGCGGCTCGGCCGCATCGTCGTGGAGGAACTGGAGCGCCTGGTGGCGGGCCTGCAGCCGGAGCACGAGGTGCGGCACGCGGACCTCGCTCGGGTGGCGTGACCCGTCGGCGGGCGGGTCGTCCGGCCCGTCGGCATGCCCCGTCGGCCCCGGCGGCTGGCCGGCGCCTCGGACCGTTGTCCACAGGCCCTCCGGCCTGGAGTGACGATGGGATACGGTTTCCGCACCGGCGCGGGCGCGGCCCCGGCAGCCGGCGCCGCGGGACGGGGCACGTCCGGACCGCGGAGGACCGGTGCGCGACCGGACCGGACGACGCGGCCGAACCGGACCGCGGCGGACGGTTCGTGACCGGACCGGACGACGCGACAACCGGACGGCGCGACGGAACCGGACCGCGCATCGGGTCGGGCCGCGACGGCCGGACGCGAGGCCCGGACCGTGTCCGTCGGCAGTTCGTCGGCAGTTCGTCGACGGACCGCCGGCCGCAACGGACCGGGGGCCCGCCATCGGGCCGGACCGCCGGCGACCGGACCACGACGGGCCGGGCCACTACCGTGAAGGAGCCGCAAGGGTGAGTCAGCGCAAGGCGACGAACGACGCCGGCCGGGCGACCATCCGCGACGTCGCGGAGCGCGCGGGCGTCTCCGTGGCCAGCGTCTCGCGGGTGCTGTCCGGCAACTACCCGGTGTCGGAGGAGCTCCGCCGCCGGGTGATGAAGGTGGTCCGGGACCTGGACTACGTCACCAACGCCCATGCCCGTTCGCTGGCCGGCGGCGGCACACCGACGGTGGCGATCCTCATCAACAACATCACCGGCGCCGCGTTCGCGCACGTCGCGAAGGGCGTCGAGGGCGCCGCCACACTGCGCGGCTGGCTCTCCCTGGTCGGCACGACCGGCGACGACCCGGAGCGGGAGCTCGCCCTGGTCAACCTCATGCGCCAGCAGGGCGTGGCCGCGGTGATCCTGCTCGGCGGCGCCTACGACTACGACGAGTACCAGCTGCGCATGGCCCGCTTCGCCCGCTCCCTGGACGCGGCCGGCTCGCACCTGGTCCTGGTGGGCAGGCCGCCGCTGGAGGGCGACGTCCCGGCGACGACCGTGGACTACGACAACGAGGGCGGCGCCTACGCGATGGCCAGCCATCTGCTCTCGGCCGGCCACCGACGCGTCCTCGTCCTGCCCGGGCACGCCGAACTGACCACCGCGCAGGGCCGGTTGCGCGGCGCCCAGCGGGCCTTCGAGGCGTACGGGGTGCCGTTCGACCCGGGGCTGGTGCGGCACGGGCACTACGACTACGAGCACGGCTACGAGGCCGTCGAGACGGCGCTGCACGAGACGCCGGACTTCACGGCGGTGCTCGCCGGGACGGACGTCGTCGCCGCGGGCGCCATGCAGGCCCTGCGCGCGGCGGGCCTGCGGGTGCCGGAGGACGTCTCGATCGTCGGCTACGACGACATCCCGCTGGCCTCCCAGCTCACACCCCAACTGACCACGGTGCACGTGCCGTACGAGGAGATGGGCCGCGTGGCGCTGCGGGCGGTGGCCGACCGGCGCGAGGGCGGCGCGGGCCGCCGCAAGAGCGCGGACGGCGACCATCTGGTGCTGGGCACCCATGTCGTGGTCCGCAACTCGGTCCGACCACCGGCTCAGCGCGGATAACGCGTAGAGGTCGTTACGTAACCGGTTTCCGGGAACTTTGCCGCCTGTTCGAGGGCTCGCCGCCACGTCCGCCGACCTCCGCGCCGACGTCTTAGACACCGTCGTTGACCTGCACATATGGGCAGTCCGTCCGCTGACCCGTCGCGCCCTGAGCGGACAACCCGGCGGACAATCCGCCGAAACAAATTGCTGCGCACCTCTTGCTAAGAGCCGAGCTGCCCGCCTACCGTCCCAGCAACCGCTTACTACAGCTTCTGCTTCCGCTTGGCCGAACCCCCCGCAACCGCGAGCCGACGGTTTCCGGCCGCCGTTCCTGGCCAGCACCACCGAGCCGCCGCCGTCCTCTCGTTCTGAGAACGCCCTATTCCGAAGGATCACGGTCAGATGAACTTCACCAGCCCCCGGAGAAGGTTCGCCTCCGCCGCTGTCGCGGGTATCGCGCTGACAGGCCTGCTCTCCGCCTGCGGCGGATCCGACTCGGGTGACGACGCCGCCGCGAAGTCGGGCCCGGTCACCCTCCCCTTCTGGGGCTGGGCCAACGGCCAGGAGGCGGTCGTCAAGGCGTTCAACGCCTCGCACCAGGACGTCCAGCTGAAGTACACCAAGGTCACCGACCAGCTGACCATGCAGAAGCAGCTGACCAACGCGGTGAAGGCGGGCAACGCCCCCTGCCTGGTGCAGAACACCGCCGAGTACGTCACCAGCTGGGTCTCGCAGGGCGCGCTCGCCGACATCACGCGTTACGTCGAGGGCGAGAAGGACAAGTTCAACACCGGCTCCTGGGCGAGCGCGCAGGTGCAGGGGAAGATGTACGGCGTACCGACCAGCTCGGCACCCCAGTTCACGATCTACCGCACGGACATCTTCAAGAAGTACGGTCTGAAGCCCCCGGCCACCTGGGACGACTTCATCGCCGCGGGCAAGGAGCTGAAGAAGCACGGCATCAAGATCACCAACTACGCCGGTGAGGACCCGAGCACCCTGGAGGTGCTCGCCATGCAGGCCGGGGCGCACTGGTACGAGATCGACGGCGACGCCTGGAAGGTGAACTTCCAGGACGAGGGCACGCTGCAGGCCGCGAAGGTGATCCAGGAGATCATCGACAACGACCTGAACGCCAAGCTGTCCTTCGCCGACTACGCGGCCGTGCAGCGCAGCTTCGACACCGGCGCGACCGCGACCCGGCAGATCTCCACCTGGCAGATGGCCGGCATGGTGCAGAACTTCACCAAGTCCTTCGGCGACTGGGCCCTGGCCCCGTGGCCGACCTACAAGGGCGAGGCGCCCAAGACGCCGGCGGGCACCAACCTGACCGGCAGCGTGACCCTGGTGACCGAGCAGTGCAAGAACAAGGAGCAGGCGGCCCAGGCGGCGCTGTGGATGTCGACGAACCAGGACGCGGTCAAGACGATGGCGAGCCCGGAGACCGGCAACGGCGTGATGCCGGCGCTGAAGGACAGCGAATCGTACGTGGGTGAGTCGATCTCGCAGAAGCTGCTCGGCAAGAACTACGAGCCCGCGCAGAAGGTCGTGACCGACAGCCTGGGCACCGTCACCACCGACTGGACCTTCGGCCCCAACTGGACCGCGATGTTCACCGAGCTGCAGGCGGGCTGGGCCAAGGTCGTCAGCAAGGAGCAGAAGGTCACCGACCTGCTCGCGCACATGCAGGAGTGGACGGTCAAGGACCTGAAGTCCCGCGGTATCAGCGTCAAGGGCTGAGGCATTCGATGATTCGCTCCATGCGCTGGAAGGGTGCCGCGTTCACGGTGCCCTTCCAGCTCGGCTTCGTCTTTCTCTATCTGCTCCCCATCGGCTACGCCGTCTACGAGTCGCTGTACACGGAGAAGCAGTCCGGGCTGGGGCTCGGCGGTGCCACGACCGAGTTCGTCGGGCTCGACAACTACACCCAGGGGCTGACGGACTCGGCGTTCATGAACTCCATCCTGCGGGTGGTGCTCTTCGCCTGTGTCCAGATCCCGTTCATGCTGCTGATCAGCCTGGTGCTGGCACTTTTCCTGGACGCGCTGACCTCCCGGGCGGCGAGCCGGTTCCGGATCCTGCTGCTGGTGCCGTACATGATCCCCGGCGTGGTGGCGGCGATCGTGTGGGTGAACCTCTACAGCCCGGACGTCGGCCCGCTCACCCCGATCGGCGACGCGCTCGGCTTCGACTGGAACTTCTTCGCGCCGTCGATGGTGTGGCCGTCCATCGGCAACCTGCTGACCTGGCACGGCATCGGCTACAACATGGTGATCATCTACTCGGCGCTGCAGGGCGTGCCCCGCGAGCTGTTCGAGGCGGCCCGGCTGGACGGCGCGTCCGAGCTGCGGATCGCGCGCAGCATCAAGATCCCGTACGTGCGCGGGGCGCTGGTGCTGACGGGGCTGCTGTCGATCATCCAGATGCTGCAGATCTTCAACGAGCCGGCGCTGTTCCGGAACATCACCCCGCAGACGGTCAGCGACAGCTTCACCCCGATCATGATCATCTACAACCAGGCGTTCAACGCGGGCAACTACAACTACGCGGCCGCGCTGTCCGTGCTGCTGGCGTTGATCCTCGGCGTGGCCTCCTTCCTCTTCTACCGGCTCACCTCGAAGGAGGCCGACTGATGGTGCTGACCGAGCACACCACCGAGCGGCCCCCCGTCCGCAGCGTCCGGCACCTGACCCGCCCGGACGCGGCCTCCCGCGGGCGGGGCGGTCAGCGCTTCCTCCTCGTCGGGCTGGTCCTGGCCAGCGTCTACAGCCTGTTCCCGGTGTGGTGGCTGATCGTCGCCGCGACGAAGGACCGCACGGCGCTCTACCAGAGCAACGGCCTGTGGTTCTCCGGCTGGCACCTGTGGGACAACCTGGAGCAGGTCTTCACCTACCAGGACGGCATCTTCCTGCGGTGGACGGCCAACTCGTTCCTGTACGCGGGGGTCGGCTCGCTGGGCGGCACTCTGATCGCGCTCGCAACCGGTTACGGCCTGGCCCGCTTCGACTTCCCCGGCCGGAACGTCATCTTCGCGTGCGTCGTCGGCTCGTTCCTGATCCCGATCGCGCTGCTCACGCTGCCGCTGTACCTGCTGTTCTCCGCGCTCGGCATGGTCGACACCCCGTGGGCGATGCTGATCCCCTGCCTGATCAACCCGTTCAGCGTGTACCTGGCCAAGGTGTACACCGAGGCGACGATCCCCTACGAGCTGCTGGAGGCGGCCCGCATCGACGGCGCCGGCGAGCTGCGGATCTTCTTCAGCATCGTGCTGCGGATGATGACGACGGGCGGCGCGACGGTGTTCCTGCTGGCGTTCGTCAACACCTGGAACGCCTTCTTCCTGCCGCTGACCGTGCTGCGCGGCAAGGAGAACTGGACGCTCAATCTGGGCCTGTACAACTGGACCGGCACCCGCCTGGAGTCCGGCATCGACCTGACGGGCCTGGTGCTGACCGGCGCGCTGCTCTCCATCGTGCCGATGGCGATCATGATGGTCGCGATGCGCCGCTACTGGCGGACGGGTGTGACGCTCGGCGCCCTCAAGTGACCTCCCGGCCCGCCCAGTGACCTCCCGGCCCGCCCAGTGACCTCCTGGCCCGCCCAGTGACCTTCTCGCCCGCCCAGTGACCTCCTTGCCCGCTCCGACTCCCGGGGGCCGCGGGTGATCCTGACTCCCCGCGGCCCCCGGGTGCCGTGCCCACCTCCCCTGGAGTCCTCGCGTGACCGTCCTGCGCAACCCCGTCCTCCGCGGCTTCGCCCCCGACCCTTCCCTGATCCGGGTCGGCGACTGGTACTACGTGGCGACCAGTTCCTTCGAGTGGTTCCCGACGATCCCGCTGCACCGCTCCCGGGACCTGGCCCACTGGGAGTACGCGGGGCACGTCCAGAGGGCCGTCCCCGGGAACTCGCTGGCCGGGGTGCCCGACTCGGGCGGCGTCTGGGCGCCGGCGCTGAGCTGGGACGGGGAGCGGTTCTGGGTGACGTACACCGTCGTGCGCTCGGTCGGCACGCCGTACTTCGACCTGGACACGTACGTCTCCACGGCCGACGCCGTCGGCGGCGAGTGGAGCGCGCCGCGCCGGGTCCCGAGCCACGGCTTCGACCCGGCCCTGTTCCACGAGGACGGGCGGCTGTGGCTGCTGAACCTGCAGAACGACCACCGGCCGGGCGGCGAGCGGTTCGCCGGGATCGTCGTCACCGAGCTGGACCGGGACACGCTGGAGCCGGTAGGGGACACGCGTCTGCTGCTCCAGCACGACCGGCTCGTCGAGGGGCCGAAGCTGCTGCGGCGCGAGGGCTGGTACTACCTGGTGCTCGCGGAGGGCGGCACGGGCTGGGAGCACGGGGTGCGGGTGGCCCGCGCCAAGGAGCTGACTGGGCCGTACGAACTCGACGCACTGCCGCTGCTGACGACCCGGGACGACCCGGGCCTGCCGCTGCAGAAGGCCGGGCACGGCGAGCTGGTCGAGACGCCGGACGGGCAGTGGCTGCTCGGCCATCTGACGGCCCGTCCGCTGCACACCGCGCGGGGCCGCCGCTGCACGCTCGGCCGGGAGACCGCGATCCAGGCCGTGACCTGGGACGCGGACGGCTGGCCCCGGCTGCGGCACGGGGGTTGGCATCCGGCCGTCGAGGTCGACGTACCGACGACTCCGCATCCCCTGCCGCCCGCGGACCGGCCGACGCGCCACCTGCCGCCCGGGGACCAGCCGACGCATCCCCTGCCGCCCGCGGACCGGCCGGCGCACCACCTGCCGCCCGCGGGCCGACCGGCGGGTCTGTCCTGGCCGTGGAGCACCCTGCGCGAGCCGCCGGACCCGTCCTGGGCCGACACGACGGTCCGCCCCGGCTGGATCCGGTTGCGCGGTCGGCACGGCCCTGAGTCCCGGTGGGCGGCGAGCCTGCTGGCCCAGCGCGTCACCGAGCACCGCGCGGAGGCCGAAGTGACCGTCGAGGCGCGGCCGGTCACCTTCACGCAGGCCGCCGGTCTGGTGCTGTGGTACAACCCCGAGGCGTATCTGAGTCTGGACCTGACGTGGGCGGAGCCCTGGGGCGAGCCGCAGCGCGGCCAGCAGTGGCGGGGCCCGGCGGGCGGGGGCGGCCGTACGGTGCTCAGTCTCGTGGAGCGGGACGAGGAGGGACTGCGGCAGGTCGCGGTCGTGGACGTGGCGGCGGACGCGCCGGTGACGCTCGGAGTGACGGTCGAGGGCGCCGACGCCCGGTTCTGGTACCTGCGCGACGGGGCGCGCACGGCCGTCGGACCGGCGCTGGACTTCAGCCGGCTCTCCGACGACCACGGCTCCCGGCTGCGGTTCACCGGCGCCATGGCGGGCGTCCACGCGCGGGACCTCGTCGACGCGGCGTTCACGGCGGACTTCACGGGTTTCCGGCTGGTCTGCACACCCGACTGAGCCCGTTGTTCGGGGTTTCGAAAGTTTTGACCGGCGCGAACCCGTGAATTCATCTGTCTTCCCGCCGTCCTGCGCCCCACCTACAGTAGGAAGCGCTTTCTGTCCGGTCGGGTTTCACGCCGCCGCGGGAGGCGCTGGTCGAAACTTTCCACGGCCCTCGGGCGGGCCGGAGAGGTGGGTTCTTCGATGGTCCGTACGGCGAGTGCGAGCGTGGCGGCCGGTCCGACGCTGGCGGTCGTGGCCCGTGAGGCGGGGGTGTCGGTGCCGACCGCGTCGAAGGTGGTCAACGGCCGGGAGGACGTGGCGCCCGAGACGCGCCGCCGGGTCACCGAGGCGCTCGACCGGCTCGGTTACGTCCGCAGACCCCGCTTCGACGCGGCCAAGGCGCCCCGGCTGGTGGACCTGGTCGTGCACTCGCTGGAGAGCTCCTGGTCGGGCGCGGTGCTGCACGGCGTGGAGGAGGCGGCGCACGACGCGGGCCTGGAGGTCGTGGTGTCGGCGGCGCTGACCCGCTCCCGGGTGGGCCGCCCGGAGCGCGGCTGGCTGGACAAGCTGGTCGCGCGGGGGTCCTCCGGGGTGCTGTTCAACCTGGCCGAGCTGAGCGAGTCGCAGTACGCCTGGCTGGAGCAGCACCGCATCCCGTTCGTGATGATCGACCCCGTGCAGGAACCGCCGGAGGGCGTGGCGTCGGTGGGCGCGGCGAACTGGCAGGGCGGCCTGACGGCCACCGAGCATCTGCTGTCGCTGGGCCATGAGCGCGTCGCCGTCATCGCCGGCCCCCGGCGCACGATGTGCAGCAGCGCGCGGGTCGCCGGGTACCGCTCGGCGCTCGCGGCGGCCGGGATCCGCAACCGCGCCGAGTACGTCCGGCACGCGGGCTTCGACGAGAGCCTGGCCCACCGCCGCATGCTGGAGCTCCTCGACCTGCCCGAGCCGCCGACGGCCGTGTTCGTCTGCTCTGACCGGATGGCGCTGGGGGTGTACCAGGCCCTGGCCGAGCGGGGGTTGCGGGTGCCGGACGACCTGAGCGTGGTGGGCTTCGACGACCTCCCCGAGGCCCGCTGGGCCTCCCCCGGCCTGACCACCGTCCGCCAGCCGCTGTCCGAGATGGCCGCGACGGCCCTGCGGTCGCTGCTGCGCATGATGGACGGCCATCACCCGGAGAGCACGCGCACGGAGTTGTCGACGCGGCTGGTGGAACGGGCGAGCACGGCGCCGCCGCGCAGGTAGGACCGGGCCATGGGCCCGCGCGGGCGCGGACGGTCCGACGGCACGGTGAACCGGCGTCCCGCGGCCCGTCCGGCCCTCGACGCCCGTGGCCGTGTCGTGGCCTTCGACGGGGACCGGCTGGATTTCCAGGGCGAGGGCCGCTTCGGCGACCGGCAGGCGTTCGTCACACGCGTGCGCTGACGGGACCCGCGTCCGGAATGCGCGCACGGGGGCGGGACCCGCGTCCCGGAATGCGCGTACGGGGCGGGGAGTTGGCTGGAGTGTCCGGGTCGCCGCCGGTGGGGCGGCGACCGTCTTCCGTGAAAGGACTGCCCGGTCATGACGCGCGACCAGCGCACGATCACCAACCCGGCCACCCTGCACGACCCCACGCCGTTCGGCTACAGCCACGCCGTGTCGGCCCCTGGTGAAACCGTCCACATCGGCGGCCAGTACGCCTCCGACGCCACGGGCACGCCGGTGCCGGGCGACTTCGCCGCGCAGGTGGAACTCGCCTTCGACCGGCTGCGGTCGGCGCTGGAGGGCGTCGGGCTCGGCTACGAGCACGTCGTACGCCTCGGCACGTTCATCGTCGACCACGACCTCGACAAACTGCGGATCCTGGGCAAGGCCCTGCACGCCCGCTTCGGGGACCGCCTCCCGGCGCAGACCCTCAGCGGTGTCGCGTCCCTGGCCCTCCCGGGCATGCTGTTCGAGGTCGACGCGGTCGCGGTACGGCCTGCCGGTCCGGCCACGGCCTGAGGGCCGGCGGCCGGTGAGGGCGCGGCGGTCCCTCGGGCGGTGACCGGCGGTCGCTCGGAAGCGGCCTCACACCCCTGGTGCGCACCGCGCGCCCTCCGGCCCGGGGAACTGGCCGGAACGGGTCGGCGTCGAACGATGCGGCGGGGCGGGCCGGGGCCCAGGGGTGGGCAGTTGGGGGACGACCATGACACGCTGGCGGCCGCTTCCGGACATACTGCCGAGGGAGGCGCGGCACCTGGTCGAGCAGCTGCGGGCGCTGAAGGACCGCACGGGTCTGAGCCTGGCCGAGCTGGCGCGGCGGACGGCGTACAGCAAGTCGTCGTGGCAGCGGTACCTCAGCGGGGCCAAGCAGCCGCCGAGAGGGGCGGTGCAGGCGCTGTGCCGGGTGGCGGGGGCGGACCAGGCGCGGCTGCTGGCGCTGTGGGACATGGCCGACCAGACGTGGCCGCGCGGCCTGCCGGATCCGGCCGGGCAGGCGGTGGACGCCGCGGCCCGCCCCGCCGCCGAGTACCGGCGCTGGCGTGCGGCGGCGCTGGTCTCCTTCGCCGTCATCGCCGTGCTGCTGGCCGGGCTGCTGTGGGCGCTGCCCGCGAGGAGCGGGTGACCGCGACGGCCACCCGCTCCCGATGAACCTCGGCGTTCTCAGCCGACCGTGAGGTAGTGCGCGTACTTCCAGGGCCCGACGTACTTGAGCTTCACCTGGTACTTGCCGCTCACGCGCTTGAAGTCGACGTTCCGGGCGATGCCCTTGTACTGGACGATGTTGCCCGGGAGGAGCTGCAGCCGGGTCTGGGCGAAGTCCCAGCTCTCGCTGACGACGGTGCCGTCCGTCTCGGGCAGGTTGTGCCGGCTCTGCCACCACTGCGTGGCCGACTCCGTCTCCGGCCCGAACGACCCGTCGATCTGGCTCTTCTTGAAGGGCCGCCACTCCCCCTCGTCGTCCTCCCACAGGGCGCCGTCCGCCCACAGGACGGTCTCCCACAGGGCGATGGCGTTGCCCCGGGAGTACGCCTCCACGCCGAGGTTCTCCTCGTCCTCCCAGTCGTTGGCCACGGCACCGGTGCCGTCGATCCCGAAGTACGCGGGGGCGGCGTTCGCGGACGGTGCCAGGGCGATGCCGGTGCCCCCGGCCCCCAGCAGCGCGGCCGTCACCATCGCCATGGCCCGATTGCGCATGTTCATGCGGACTTCCTCTCCGAACCGCCGTCCCCCGCGGGTCGCCCCTGGGGCGGCTCGTCTCGTCTGGCTCGGCACAGCCTCACGGCCCGGCGGCGGCCACGGCGAGCCCTGCCGCCGTACACGGACCGCCCAGGGACGGCTCAGGCCCGGGCCACCGACGTCCCAGCCGCGGACGGGTCGCGCCGGGCCCGTGTGGGCCGGGGTGGGCCGGGAGGCCGTGCGCGTCCGCCGGCCGTCACGAGGTCCTGGGGCGGTAGTGCAGGGGCAGCGGGAGCGCGGCCGCCCAGAGGATGCCGCCCAGGAGGTGCGCCCGGAACGCCGGGTCCGCGTAGGCCTCGGGGGCGTGGCCGAGGGCCGTGTAGAAGACTCGGCCCTCGCCGTGGTCGCGGCACCAGACCAGGGGGTGGTCGGCGCCCATGCCGCCGCCCTCGTAGGAGGACTCGTCGGCGGTGGCCAGGACGCGGACCGTGCCACGCGGGTTGGTGCGGAAGTCGTACCACTCGTCGGTGAAGTCCCAGACGGCGGGCAGGTGCCGGGTCGCCGGATGGTCGTGGTCCTCGACGACGGCCCGGCCGGGCTGGTGGAGGGGGTGCCGGGCGAACCACGTGCCCAGCAACTCGCCGTAGTACGGCCATTCGTACTCCGTGCAGGCCGCCGCGTGCACGCCGACGAAGCCGCCGCCCGACTCCACGTACGCGGCGAGCCGCTCCCGGCCGGCCGGGGTGAGGACCTCGCCGCTGGTGGAGAGGAACACCACCGCCGCGTACCCGCCGAGGGGCTGCTCCAGGGCCGCCGGGTCCTCGGTGGCGTGGACGTCGAAGTCGCCGAGGGTGCGCAGGGCGGTGACGCCGGCCGGGATGGACTCGTGCCGGTAGCCGGTGGTGCGGGTGTAGACGAGCAGTCGTGGTGCCATGGCATCCGACCCTAGGAGACCGCGGGCCGCCCCGGAGGACCCTCCGGTGACCGAAAAATTTCGGTCACCGGCCCCTGGGGCGGCGCCTTGGAGACGGCGGCCTCCGGGTGAGGGTCAGCGCTGTTCCATCAGCCGCTTGAGCGCGGCGAGATCGGCGGACACCGCCTCCGCGTCACGGCGGAACTCCTCGTCGCTCATCCACGGCTGCCGGCGCAGCGTGAACACCACCTCGCAGCCGGAGCC
The DNA here is from genome assembly GCA_000696115.1 of Streptomyces olindensis. Lineage (GTDB taxonomy): Bacteria > Actinomycetota > Actinomycetes > Streptomycetales > Streptomycetaceae > Streptomyces > Streptomyces olindensis. The sequence continues at coordinate 228,051 of JJOH01000005.1, read as the reverse complement.
GTCGGCGAGCACCCGCATCGGGTTGTGCACGGTCTGCCCCGAGGGCAGCGTGACGTCGTGGTCGAGCACGCCGAACTCGTTCCTGGGCGTGAACGTGATCTCGACCCTCCCCATCGCTGACTCCCCCACCCACCGGTCGCCCACCCGCTCGACGGAGCGGGCCAGCCCGGGAGCCCAGCCGGGGACGTTGACGGGGTCCGAGACGTGGTCGTACACCTCCTGGGCCGGGCGGTGGACGGAGATGGCCAGATGCCGTGAGGTCCGTGTCGTGGTCGTCATGGCGGCGACGCTACGAGGCGGGACGGGAGGCGGTCTTGAACGGATCGGACACCCGCGGCCGGTGTCCGATTCCTTCAAGACCGGCCCCCGGGGGCCTGCCTACGGTGGGCCCATGACCGCACGATTCGATGCCATCGGCCTGGTCGTCTCCGACATGGCCGCCTCCGTCGCCTTCTACCGCCGGCTCGGGTTCGCCTTCCCGGAGGGCGCCGAGCACCAGCCGCACACCGAGGCCGGACTGCCCGGCGGGCTGCGGCTGATGCTCGACACCGAGGAGACCGTCCGGTCCTTCCTGCCCGCGTGGCAGCCGCCCTCGGGCGGGGGCCGGACCTCGCTGGCCCTGCGCTGTGACGGGCCGGAGGAGGTGGACGCCCTGTACGAGGAAATGGTCGGCTCCGGTTGCCACGGCGAGCTCAAGCCCTGGGACGCCTTCTGGGGGCAGCGGTACGCCGTGGTGCTCGACCCGGACGGCAACGGGGTGGACCTGTTCGCGCCGCTAACCGCCGCGGCCGAGTAGCTCCCCCAGCGGCAGGCCCGCCAACTCCCGCACGTCGCGGGCGAGGTGGGCCTGGTCGGCGTAACCGGCCCGCGCGGCCGTGTCCGCGAAGGGCATGCCGTCGCGGGCCAGCGCGAGGGCGCGGCGCAGCCGCAGGATGCGGGCCAGGGTCTTGGGGCCGTAGCCGAAGGCGGCCAGCGCACGGCGGTGCAACTGGCGGGCGCCGAGGCCGAGTTCGTCGGCGGTCGCGGCGACGGGGCGGCCCGCGGCGAGGGCGCTGACGACCTGTCGCAGCAGCGGGTCGGGGGGCTCGGTACCGGCCGCCCGTCGCAGGGCCAGGTCCTCCAGGCCGTTCGCCGGGTCCGGGGCGGCGTTCACGCGGGCGGTCAGGCGCCGTACCTCCGCGGTCGGCCACAGGTCGGCGAGTTCGACCCGGCGGTCGCGCAGTTCGTGCGCCGGTACGCCGAGCAGCGCCGGCGCCGTGCCCGGGTAGAAGCGGACGCCGGACCAGGGGCCGTCCCCGCCGTCCGTCAGGTGGGCCCGCGTGTCGGGTCCGGCGACCAGCAGCCGCCCGTCGTGCCACAGCAGGTCCATGCAGCCGTCGGGCAGCACCCGCCCCACCCCGGACGGCTCCGGGGTGTTGGTCCACACCACCGCCCCGGCGAGCCGCGACGCCCGCTCCGCATACACAGGTGCCAGGCTACGCCGCCGGTGCGCGGACGCCCTCCTACGCCGTCCTCTCCCGGTACTCCACGGGGCTCACCCCGTAGACCCGCTTGAACGCCGTGGACAGGGCGAACGCGCTGCCGTAGCCCACTCTGCGGGCCACCGCTTCGAGGGTGTCGTCGGAGCCGCGCAGACGGTCGGCGGCGAGGGCGAGGCGCCAGCCGGTGAGGTACGTCATCGGGGGCTCGCCCACCAGGGCGGTGAAGCGGCGGGCCAGCGCGGCCCGGGACACCCCGGCCTTCGCGGCGAGCGCGGCGACCGTCCACGGGTGGGCCGGGTCGTCCTGGAGCAGGCGCAGGACGCCGCCCACGACCGGGTCGGCCTGTGCCCGGTACCAGGCCGGCGCCTCCGCCTCCGGGCGGGCGAACCAGGCCCGCAGCGCGGCGATGACCAGCAGGTCGAGCAGCCGGTCCAGGACGACCTCCTGGCCCGGCTCGTCCCGGACGATCTCCTCGGAGACGTACGGCGTGAGCGGGCAGTCCCACACCTCGGGGGTGAGCGTGAGCAGCGGCGGCAGGGCGTCCAGCAGCCGCCCGCCGATCTCGCCCCGCATCGGGTACGTGCCGATGAGCAGCACCGTCGCGCCGTCGCGCCGGTCGCCCCAGGTGCGCACGCCCAGGTCCATGGAGCCGTTCAGGGGCCGCCCGTCGGGGTAGCGGCACTCCTGGTCCGGCAGGATCAGCGCCTGCGGTGCCGTGCCGGGGGCGTCGGCGCAGGTGTACGGGTCGGGGCCGCGGGCGATCGCGAGGTCGCCGGCGCGCAGCCGCGTGGGTTCGCCCCTGTCGGGCAGGACCCAGGCGTCGCCGCGGACCACGAGCATCACGGTGAGCGGCGCCCGGTCCTCCACGCGGACCGCCCAGGGCGGATCGAAGCAGGCCCTGATCATGAACGCGCCGCGCGCGCGAGGGCCTTCCAGCAGGCCTGCGAGAGCGTCCATGGGGCCAGCGTAGACGCGGTCGTATGGGAATGAGCCGTTCGGCGATGGTTCCGTGCCGCGCACGGCAGTTGACTCGACGGCATGACGAACACGACAGAGAACACGACACGGAACACAGCACGGGGCACGACACCGGACACGCGGCGGATGACGGTCGTGGTGACGGGCGCCTCCGGCCGTACGGGCAGCCGGGTGGCGCGGGCCGCGGAGGCCGCCGGGCTCACGGTGCGGGCGGCGTCGCGGGCGACCGGTTTCGACTGGTGGGACGGCTCGACCTGGGCCGACACCCTGCGCGGCGCCGACGCTGCCTACCTGGCCCACCCCATGGACGTCGGCGCTCCGGGCGCCGCCGAGGTGATCGGCGCGGTCGCGCGGGAGGCGGTCGGGCTCGGCGTGCGGCGGCTGGTGCTGCTGTCCGCGCGGGGCGAGGACCAGGCCCTGGCCACCGAGGAGGCGCTGCACGCCTCGGGCGCCGACTGGACGGTCGTCCGGGCCGCCTGGTTCGCGCAGAACTTCAGCGAGGGACCGCTGGTGGCGGAGCTGCGGGAGCGCGGCGAGCTGGTGTTCCCGGCCGACGGGGTGCGCGAGCCGTTCCTCGACGTGCGGGACATCGCGGACGTGGTGGTGACCGCGCTGACGGCCGGCGACCGGTACGCGGGACGCACGCTCGCCCTCTCCGGGCCGCGGCTGCTGACCTTCGCGGAGGCCGTCGCGGAGATCGCCTCGGCGACGGGGCGCCCGCTGCGGTACCGGGCGGTGTCGACGCGGGACTACGGCGAGGCGCTGGCCGGTTTCGGGGTGCCCGGGGAGGAGGTCGCGGCCCTCACCGCGATCTTCGACACGCTCCTCGACGGCCGCAACGCGCACCTGTCCGACGGGGTGCGGGAGGTCCTGGGCCGTGCGCCCCGGGACTTCGGGGACTTCGTCCGGGAGGAGGCGGCGGCCGGCACCTGGACGGCGTGAGACCGGCGCCGGTCACTTCTCGGCGGGCGGCTGCCCCTCCCCGTTGCCGTGGCCGCTCTTCGCGTGGGTGGGCTTGGTATGGGTGCGCAGCCGGGCCGTGACGTCCTCCGGGGGCAGGAAGCGGGACCAGCGTTCCGGGAACTCCGAGGGCATGTCGGGGTCGGCCTCGCCCCGGGCGGCGGCCCGGGCCACGTACTCGGCGACCTGCGCCTGCCGCAGCCGCTCGTTGGCCTCGCGGGCCGCGGCCGTGGCGGCGGCCGGCCACACCCGGTCGATGGCGGCGTTGACCGCGGCCCCCACGAGCACGGCGAACGCGGACACGCCGATCCACAGCAGCACGGCGACGGGCGCCGCGAGGGAGCCGTAGATCGTCGGGCCCTCGACCGTGCTGGTCAGGTAGATCCGCAGCAGGAAGCTGCCCAGCACCCACATGCCGAGGGCGACGAGCGCGCCGGGCACGTCCTCGATCCACGGGGAGCGGACGGGGACGGACACGTGGTAGAGCGTCGTCAGGAAGGCGATCGACAGGAGGATCACGACCGGCCAGTAGAGGACCTGCACGACGGTCGTCGACCAGGGCACGATCCGCACCACCGCGTCCGGCCCGGCCACCATCAGCGGCAGGGCGACGGAACCGATCAGCAGGGCGACGATGAACAGCAGGAAGGCCAGCAGACGGGTCTTGACGATGCCGCGGACGCCGTCGAGGCCGTACATCACGGTGATGGTGTCGATGAAGACGTTCACCGCGCGGGAGCCGGACCACAGGGCGAACAGGAAGCCGATGGAGATGACGTCGGGCCGGCCGCCCTTCATGACGTCGTGCAGGATCGGCTCGGCCATCTCCTTGACGCCCCGGTCGGACAGCACGGTGCGGGAGGCCTCCAGGATGTTGGTCTGGAGGCTCTGGATGGTGTCGGCGCCGGTCCAGGCGTCGACGTAGCCGAGCAGTCCGATCATGCTCAGCAGCAGCGGCGGCACCGACAGCAGCGTGAAGAACGCGGCCTCGGCGGCCAGGCCCAGGATGCGGTACTCGATGCAGGAGTTGACGGTGTCCTTGAGCAACAGCCAGGCGGTCCTGCGCTTGGAGACGTTCCGGTAGAGCGCACGCGCCCGGTGGAGGCGCCCGGAGGGTGTGTCGGGGGTTTCACTTGCTGGCTGCACCCCCTAACGGTATCCGTCGCGCCTGGCCCCACTCACCCACAGGCCGCCTCCGCGGCGCCCGGCCCGGTTCGCTGGTGACCGGGGGTGTACCGCGGGGTAGGTTCGCAGCATGGCTGGCAGCACCCACTCCGTGACGAACCAGGTCCCACCGCTGGTCGGGTACGACGTCTTCTCCGCCGACCGGGCCCTGGCCGCCGCGGTCGAACGGCACCTGGAGCCGGAGCTGCGCGAGGAGGTGCTCGGCGAGCTGTCGGCCCTCGGGCGGACCTCCGGCTCGGCCCAGGTGCAGGAGTGGGGCGCGCAGGCGAACGAGAACCCGCCCCGGCTGCGCACGCACGACCGGTACGGTCACCGCGTCGACGAGGTGGAGTTCCACCCGGCCTGGCACCGGCTGCTCGGCAAGGGCGTCTCGGCCGGTATGACCGCGGCCTGGGGAAGGCCCGCTGGGCATCTGCGGCGGGCCGCCGCCTTCGTGGTGTGGACGCAGGTCGAGGCCGGCAACGGCTGCCCGCTGTCGATGACGCACGCGGCGGTGCCCGCCCTGCGCGCGGAGGCCGACCTGGCCGCCGAGTGGGAGCCGCGGCTGACGTCCATGGTCTACGACCGTGAGCTGAGGCCCGCGCACCTCAAGGCCGGGGCGCTGTTCGGGATGGGCATGACGGAGAAGCAGGGAGGCAGCGACGTACGGGCGAACACCACGTCCGCGCGGCCCCTCGCCGAGGACGGGGCGTACGAGCTCACCGGGCACAAGTGGTTCTGCTCGGCGCCGATGTCCGACGGTTTCCTGGTGCTGGCGCAGGCCCCGGAAGGGCTGACCTGCTTCCTGGTGCCGCGGGTGCTCCCGGACGGCACGCGCAACGTGTTCCTGATCCAGCGGCTCAAGGACAAGCTCGGCAACCGGTCGAACGCCTCCGCCGAGGTGGAGTTCGACGGGACCTGGGCGCGCCGGGTCGGCGAGGAGGGGCGCGGGGTGCGCACCATCATCGAGATGGTCGCGGCGACCCGGCTGGACTGCGTGCTGGGCTCGGCCGGGCTGATGCGCCAGGCCGTGGCGCAGGCGGTACATCACTGCGCGTACCGCGAGGCCTTCGGCGGGAAGCTCGTCGACAAGCCGCTGATGCGCAACGTCCTCGCCGATCTGGCGCTGGAGTCGGAGGCGGCGACGACGCTGGCGCTGCGGCTCGCGGCGGCGTACGACGACGGCGGCGAGCAGGAGCGGGCGCTGCTGCGGATCGCGGTGCCGGCCGCCAAGTACTGGGTGACCAAGCGGTGTCCGGCGGTCGCGGTGGAGGCGGCGGAGTGCCTGGGCGGCAACGGGTACGTCGAGGAGTCGGGGATGCCCCGGCTGGTGCGCGAGTCGCCGCTGAACTCGATCTGGGAGGGCGCAGGCAACGTCCAGGCGCTCGACGTGCTGCGGGCGTTGCAGCGGGAGCCGGGGGCGCTGGACGCGTACCTGAGGGAGGTCGGGCAGGCGCGCGGCGCCGATCACCGGCTCGACGGTGCCATCAAGAACCTGCTGACCGAACTGGCCGATCTGGAGGGCGTGGAGGGCCGGGCGCGGCGGCTCGCGGAGCGGCTCGCGCTGGTGCTCCAGGGGTCGCTGCTCGTCAGGTTCGCGCCACCGCAGGTCGCCGACGCGTTCTGCGCGGCCCGGCTGGGCGGCGACGGGGGCGCGGTCTTCGGGACGCTGCCGCACACGCTGGACCTGGCGTCGGTGGTGGAGCGGGCCCGGCCGGTGTCCTGATCCGGGCACGCGGGAGCGGGGGTGGTGCTGCGCCGACACGGCACCACCCCCGCAGCACTGGCCCGTTCGAGCCACTGAACGCCGCTCGGGACGGCGCCGCTCAAGTTTCGGCCACAGCCGGGCCGTCCACCAGGGTTGCAGGGGGTTGCAACTTGCTGCCGACTGTTGGCGGACTGGGGCGCGCCCCACCGGGCAGGCGGCACTATGAGACACACAGTCAGAAACCAGTCGGGGGGCGCATGCGCATGGACGTCACGCACCTGGCCGCCGTGGACACCACGCGTGCGGCCCGGGTCCTCAGCGAGGTCCGTTCCGCCCGGCTCTCCGGGCAGCCCGCTCCGGTGCCGCCGCGCCCCGTGATCGAGCAGTCCTGGGAGCGCATGCTGCGCAGCGGCGTCGACCCGGACCACGACTTCCGGGCGGATCTGCTCTCCCGCGAGGAGGTGCAGCGGCGGCGCGAGACGTCGGCGCTGCGCCATGTGCTGCCGGTGCTGCGGGAGGGGCTGCTGGCGGCGGCGGACGTCGCCCACCACATCATGGTCGTGGCCGACGAGGAGGGCCGGGTGCTGTGGCGCGAGGGCAGCGCGCCGGTGCTGCGCAAGGCCGACGGGCTCGGGTTCGAACTCGGCGCGGACTGGCGTGAGGACGTCGTCGGCACGAACGGCGTGGGCACCCCCGCGGTGGTGCGCCGGCCCGTGCAGGTCTTCGCCTCCGAGCACTTCGTGCGCTCCCAGGCCGGCTGGACGTGCGCGGGCGCTCCCCTGACGGATCCGCGGGACGGGCGGCTGCTCGGCGTGGTCGACGTGAGCGGCCCGCTGGAGACGATGCATCCGGCCACGCTCGCCTGGGTCGACTCGGTCGCCAAGCTGGCCGAGGCCCGGCTGCGGGAGATGCACCTGGAGTCGCTGGAGCGGCTGCGCGCGGTGGCGGCGCCGGTGCTGGCCCGCCTCGGCGGGCGCGCCCTGGTCGTCGACCCGGTCGGCTGGACCGCCGCGGTCGCCGGGATGCCGTATGTGCGGCGCGTCGCCCTGCCGAAGTCGCCGTCGGCGGGCCTGAGATGGCTGCCGGGGCTCGGGCTGTGCTCGCTGGAGCCGCTGGCCGGGGGCTGGCTGGTGCGGGCCGCCGCCGACGAGCCCGCGCCGCGCCGGGCGACCAGGATCGTGCTGGACCTCAGACGGGCGCGCCGCTGGTCCGTGACGGTCTCCGGCGGGGCGGGTTCCTGGGCCCGGGAACTGAGCCCGCGGCACGCCGAGTTGCTGTACCTCCTCGCCCTCCACCCCACCGGGCGCAGCGCGGCGGGTCTGGCCGGGGACCTGTTCGGCGACCCCGCCCGCACGGTGACCGTGCGCGCCGAGATGTCACGGGTCCGGCGGTATCTGGGAGCGCTCTTGGAGCACCGGCCGTACCGGTTCGCCGAGGACGCGGAGGTCGAGGTGCTGCTCCCGGACGACCCGCGCGATCTGCTGCCCCACTCGACGGCACCGGCGGTGGCCCGGCAGCGCACGTCCGCACCGGCGCCCTGACCGCCCTCGGAGCCACTCCGCGGGGTGCGTCTTTCGCATATTTGCGGGGTCTTCGTCCGCCGCCCCGCCCACCTGCCGTAGCATCCCCCTACGGGCCACCCCACCTGCTCCTCCGTCAACGTACGGACCAACAGGCGCAGTTGACCCGCCTCGGGAGGACGGTATGAAGCATCGCGGCAGACACCGGCGGCGCAGGCGGGGCAGGGCGCTGCGCGCGACCCTGGCCGGGACGGCCCTCGCGCTCACCGCCGCCGCCACTGCGATCAGCGCCTCGCAGGCCACCGTCGCCGACGCCGAGGGGGCGCTGCAGCCGATCGGCGTGTCCACCGCGGCCGGGCGGCTGCCGCTGGCCGAGCACCGGGTGCCCGAGCGGTGGCTGGACCGGCTGGCCTCGGAGATGGGCCGGCCCGTCGGCGTGGCCACGGTGCTGGACGACGCCGACCGCCCGCTGCGGAACGCGGCCGGCTGCTCGACCGCCGAGAAGCGCACCCTGCCGGTCGAACCGGCGGCCACGCGCGCGTACTGCTTCGACGCGGCCGACACCCGGGGCTGGCGGCCCGGCGCGGTCACCACCTCGGGCGACGCGGACGACGACGGCCGCTGGGGCGAGCACCGCGTGATCCTGTCCGGCTGGACCCGCGGCGGCGTCGGGGGCGGCTCGATGGACGGCCCGGCCCCCGAACAGGGCCTGGCCAAGGTCGCCTTCGTCGACGCGGACGACTCCGCCCGGCTCCGCTACGACTGGGCCCTGCTGGCCGTCCCGGTGGACGGCGGGCGGGACTACCGGGGGCTGGTGTCCCCGCTGTCCGGCATGGTCTGGTACCAGGACAAGCTGCTGGTGACGACCCGCGAGGACGACCGGGACGCGCTGTACGTGTACGACATGGACCGCATCCAGCGCGCCACCGTCGAGTCCGACGCGGTCGGCCGGGTGCGCGGCGGCTGGGCGGCGCACGGCTCCCGGTACGTGCTGCCCGCCGTGGGTTCCTACACCCTGCCCGGCGGCGCCGGCGTGCCCCGCCCGGCGGCCGTCTCCCTGGACCACAGCACCTCCCCCGACAGCCTGGTCGCGAGCGAGTGGGTGCCCGCCGACGCCGACCGGCGCACCCGGCTGTGGCGCTACGCGCTGAGCCGGGACCCGGCGAGGTCCGGTCTGCTCGCCACCGGCTCCGGTGGGCGCGCGAATCCGGTCGAGGCGTACGAGACGGGGACGGCCGACGTCCGGGGCGTGCTGGCGTACCGCTCGGGCTGGTACCTCGACCGCGCCCCGGGCAGCCCGGACGGGCACGGGACGTTGTGGCGCCAGGACGCCGGGAGCGCGCGGGCGACGGAGTGCGGGACCGACGAGACCCGCCACTGCTGGAGCGGCGGGTCCGGTTCGCTGTCCCACGGGTCCGGTTCCCTGTCGTACTGGGAGGAGACCGGGGAGGTCTGGTCCCAGTCCGGGCGGATGCTGTTCGCGCTGCCGTTGGCCTCGATCGACAGGGCGCTGGGCTGACGGGCACCGGCCCGGAGCAGCCGATCGACAGAGGCGCCGGGCCGACCGACGGCGGTCCGGACCGACCGATCGACATGGCGCCCGGCCGACCGACAGCGCACCGGACCGACCGATCGGCACGGCGCCGGGCCGGCCGGCGGCGGACCGGACCGATCGACAGACCGGCGGGCCGGATGATTGTCTGACCCGCATGACCACCATCGCCGTGACCACCTGGTCCCTGGAGCAGACCGCGCCGACCGACCTGCTGCCGGCCGCCGCGCCGGAAGGGGACGTCCGGATCGTCCGCTCCGAGGTGCCCTCGCCCGAGTTCAGCCGGTTCCTGTACGCGTCGGTGGGCGGCGACATCCGCTGGACGGACCGGCTCGCCTGGTCGTACACCCGCTGGCTGGAGCATCTGCAGCGGCCGGGTGTGGAGACGTGGGTGGCGTACGACCGGGGCACGCCCGCCGGGTACGTGGAGCTGGAGGCGCAGGACGACGCGGTCGTGGAGATCGTCTACTTCGGGCTGCTCCCCGCCTTCCGGGGCCGCCGCATCGGCGGGCACCTGCTGTCGTACGGCACGGCCCGGGCCTGGGACCTCGCCGACCGCTGGGCGGGACTGACCCCGACGAAGCGGGTCTGGCTGCACACGTGCAGCAAGGACGGCGAGCACGCGATGGACAACTACCAGCGCCGGGGCTTCAAGCTGTTCGACACCAAGGTCGAGGAGGAGCCGGAGGCCCCCGCTCCGGGGCCGTGGCCTGGGGCGTTCCCTGTCTGACCTGGCCGGACACCCCTGAGCGGGCCGATGTGACCAAGGACACCCTTGTCTTGCCCTGTGAGACAAGGGTGTCCGCATCTTGGACGAAGCTGGACTGTGTCCAGATCGCCGTGACACGCTTCCGTCATGTCTGGAACTGGAATCGCCTTGGTGAGTCGACGGCACGTCGACCTCGGCCGCATGTCCAGCGCCATCTGTCCGGCGCACTGAGAGCACTCAGCACGCGCCCGACATCCCCCTTTCTTCGTCTCGTTCCTGCGCAATGACGCGCACGTATGCCCATGCGCCCGCACGCGCAGGTCAGAGCCGCTTTCCCGCCTGTCCCGAAGGACGTATCAACCATGGCCGCCACCCCGCAGAAGCCTGCCGCCGCGACTCCCCGCCGCAAGGTGAGCCGTCACCGCGGTGAGGGCCAGTGGGCCGCGGGACACTTCACCCCGCTGAACGGCAACGAGCAGTTCAAGAAGGACGACGACGGTCTCAATGTGCGGACACGCATTGAGACGATCTACTCCAAGCGGGGCTTCGACTCGATCGACCCGAACGACCTGCGCGGCCGGATGCGCTGGTGGGGCCTGTACACCCAGCGCAAGCCCGGGATCGACGGCGGCAAGACGGCGATCCTGGAGCCGGAGGAGCTGGACGACGAGTACTTCATGCTGCGCGTCCGCATCGACGGCGGGGCCCTGACCACCCGGCAGCTGCGGGTCGTCGGCGAGATCTCGCAGGAGTTCGCGCGCGGCACGGCCGACATCACCGACCGGCAGAACGTCCAGTACCACTGGATCCGGATCGAGGACGTGCCCGAGATCTGGAACCGGCTGGAGGGCGTCGGCCTGTCCACCACCGAGGCCTGCGGTGACACGCCCCGTGTGGTCATCGGCTCGCCGGTCGCGGGCATCGCCGAGGACGAGATCGTCGACGGCACCCCCGCCATCGAGGAGATCAACCGGCGGTTCATCGGCAGCAAGGAGTTCTCCAACCTGCCGCGCAAGTTCAAGACGGCTATCTCCGGCTCCCCGCTCCTCGACGTCGCGCACGAGATCAACGACGTCGCCTTCGTGGGCGTCGTCCACCCCGAGCACGGCCCCGGCTTCGACCTGTGGGTCGGCGGCGGGCTGTCCACCAACCCGAAGATCGGCGTCCGGCTCGGCGCCTGGGTGCCGCTGGACGAGGTCCCGGACGTGTGGGCGGGCGTGATCGGCATCTTCCGCGACTACGGCTACCGGCGCCTGCGCACCCGCGCCCGCCTGAAGTTCCTGGTCGCCGACTGGGGCGCGGAGAAGTTCCGCCAGGTGCTGGAGGACGAGTACCTCAAGCGCAAGCTGGTCGACGGCCCCGCGCCCGCCCAGCCGCTCCAGCGCTGGCGCGACCACATCGGCGTCCACCGGCAGAAGGACGGCCGCTTCTACGTCGGGTTCGCCCCGCGCGTCGGCCGGGTGGACGGCACGACCCTGACGAAGATCGCCGACCTCGCCGAGGCGCACGGCTCGGGCCGCGTCCGGACCACCGTCGAGCAGAAGATGATCATCCTCGACGTCGAGGGGGCGCAGGTCGACTCCCTCGTCGAGTCCCTGGAGGCGCTGGACCTCACGGCCAAGCCCTCCCCGTTCCGGCGCGGCACCATGGCCTGCACCGGCATCGAGTACTGCAAGCTGGCCATCGTCGAGACCAAGGCGCGCGGCTCCCAGCTGATCGACGAGCTGGAGCGCCGCATCCCGGACTTCGACGAGCCGATCACCATCAACATCAACGGCTGCCCGAACGCCTGCGCCCGTATCCAGGTCGCGGACATCGGTCTCAAGGGTCAGCTGGTCCTGAACGACCAGGGCGAGCAGGTCGAGGGCTACCAGGTGCACCTCGGCGGCGCCCTCGGTCTGGAGGCCGGCTTCGGCCGCAAGGTGCGCGGCCTGAAGGTCACCTCGGACGAGCTGCCGGACTACGTCGAGCGCGTCCTGAAGCGTTTCCAGGCCGAGCGCGAGGACGGCGAGCGGTTCGCCACCTGGGCCGCCCGTGCCGACGAGGAGGCCCTGTCGTGAGCGAGCGCGCGGCCCCCTTCTACTGCCCCTACTGCGGCGACGAGGACCTGCGGCCCAGCGAGGAGGGGCACGGCGCGTGGGAATGCGCGGCGTGCAGTCGGGCCTTTCAGCTGAAGTTCCTGGGGCTGCTGGCCCAGGGAGTGAAGCGATCCGAGACCGGAGGGGCACAGATATGACGACGGTTCAGGAAGAGCGCACCACCGACGAACTGAAGGCGCTCGCCGAGCAGGCCGGCCGCGACCTGGAGGACGCCTCCGCGCTGGAGATCCTCCAGTGGGCCGCCGAGACGTTCGGCAAGCGCTTCTGCGTGACCTCCTCGATGGAGGACGCGGTCGTCGCCCATCTCGCCTCCCGGGCGATGCCCGGCGTCGACGTCGTCTTCCTCGACACCGGCTACCACTTCGAGGAGACCATCGGCACCCGTGACGCGGTGGACGCCGTGATGGACGTCAACGTCATCACGCTCACCCCGCGCCAGACGGTCGCCGAGCAGGACGCCGAGTACGGCCCGAAGCTGCACGACCGCAACCCCGACCTGTGCTGCAAGCTCCGCAAGGTCCAGCCGCTGGAGGAGGGCCTGAAGGACTACCAGGCCTGGGCGACCGGTCTGCGCCGCGACGAGTCCCCGACCCGGGCGAACACCCCGGTGGTCGGCTGGGACGAGAAGCGGCGGAAGGTCAAGATCTCGCCCATCGCCCGCTGGACCCAGGACGACGTGGACGCCTACGTCACCGAGCACGGCGTGCTGACGAACCCGCTGCTGATGGACGGCTACGCCTCCGTCGGCTGCGCCCCCTGCACCCGGCGGGTGCTGGAGGGCGAGGACGCGCGCGCCGGCCGCTGGGCGGGCCGCAGCAAGACCGAGTGCGGGCTGCACGGATGACGACGACTCAAACGCCCCAGACGATTCAGGAGACCGACGTGACGACCGGAGCCACCGTCTGGCTCACGGGTCTGCCGAGCGCCGGCAAGACCACCATCGCCCACGAGCTGGCCGGCCGACTCCGCGCCGAGGGCCACCGCGTCGAGGTGCTCGACGGCGACGAGATCCGCGAGTTCCTCTCGGCGGGCCTCGGCTTCAGCCGCGAGGACCGGCACACCAACGTGCAGCGCATCGGCTTCGTCGCCGAACTGCTCGCCCGCAACGGCGTGCTCGCCCTCGTCCCGGTCATCGCGCCCTACCAGGACAGCCGGGAGGCGGTGCGCAAGCGCCACCAGGCGAACGGCACGGCGTACGTCGAGGTGCACGTGGCGACCCCGGTCGAGGTGTGCAGCGAGCGGGACGTGAAGGGCCTCTACGCCAAGCAGGCCGCGGGCGAGCTCACGGGGCTCACCGGCGTCGACGACCCGTACGAGGAGCCCGCGTCGCCCGATCTGCGCATCGAGTCGCAGAACCAGACCGTGCAGGAGTCCGCGGCGTCGGTGTACGCCCTGCTCAGCGAAAGGGGACTGGCATGACGACGACCGTCGCTGCGGTCGAGGAGGGCACGGACAGCCCGTACGCCCTCTCCCACCTCGACGCCCTCGAGTCCGAGGCGGTGCACATCTTCCGCGAGGTGGCGGGCGAGTTCGAGCGGCCGGTGATCCTGTTCTCCGGCGGCAAGGACTCCATCGTCATGCTGCACCTGGCACTGAAGGCCTTCCGGCCGGCGTCGGTGCCGTTCTCCCTGCTGCACGTGGACACCGGGCACAACTTCCCCGAGGTCCTCGACTACCGGGACCGCACGGTCGCCCGGCACGGGCTGCGGCTGCACGTCGCCTCCGTGCAGGACTACATCGACCGCGGTGTGCTCAAGGAGCGCCCGGACGGCACCCGCAACCCGCTGCAGACGCTGCCGCTGACCGAGAAGATCCAGGCGGAGAAGTTCGACGCCGTCTTCGGCGGCGGGCGCCGCGACGAGGAGAAGGCCCGGGCCAAGGAGCGGGTGTTCTCCCTGCGCGACGAGTTCTCCCAGTGGGACCCGCGCCGCCAGCGCCCCGAGCTGTGGAACCTGTACAACGGCCGGCACGCGCCCGGCGAGCACGTGCGCGTGTTCCCGCTGTCCAACTGGACCGAGCTGGACGTGTGGCAGTACATCGCCCGCGAGGGCATCGAGCTGCCGGAGATCTACTACGCGCACGAGCGCGAGGTGTTCCGGCGCGGCGGCATGTGGCTCACCGCCGGTGAGTGGGGCGGGCCGAAGGACGGCGAGACCGTCGAGAAGCGGCTGGTGCGCTACCGCACCGTCGGTGACATGTCCTGCACCGGCGCGGTGGACTCCGACGCCGACACGATCGAGAAGGTGATCGTGGAGATCGCCGCCTCCCGCCTCACCGAGCGCGGCGCCACCCGCGCCGACGACAAGATGTCCGAGGCCGCGATGGAAGACCGCAAGCGCGAGGGGTACTTCTAGAGATGAGCACGATCACGACCGAGGAACTCTCGGCCACCACCCTGCTGCGGTTCGCCACCGCCGGTTCCGTCGACGACGGCAAGTCCACCCTGGTGGGCCGGCTGCTGCACGACTCCAAGTCGGTCCTCACCGACCAGCTGGAGGCCGTGGAGCGCGCCTCCGCGAGCCGGGGCCAGGAGGCGCCGGACCTCGCGCTGCTGACGGACGGCCTGCGCGCCGAGCGGGAGCAGGGCATCACCATCGACGTGGCGTACCGCTACTTCGCCACGCCCCGGCGGCGGTTCATCCTCGCCGACACCCCCGGACACGTGCAGTACACGCGGAACATGGTCACCGGCGCCTCCACCGCCGAGCTGACGGTGATCCTGGTCGACGCCCGCAACGGCGTCGTCGAGCAGACCCGCCGGCACGCCGCCATCGCCGCCCTGCTGCGCGTGCCGCACGTGGTCCTCGCGGTCAACAAGATGGACCTCGTCGGCTACGAGGAGAAGGTGTTCGCGGCCATCGCCGAGGAGTTCACGGCGTACGCGACCGAGCTGGGCGTCCCGGAGGTCACCGCGATCCCGATCTCGGCGCTGGTCGGCGACAACGTGGTGGACCCGTCCTCGCACATGGACTGGTACGGCGGCCCGACCGTGCTGGAGCACCTGGAGACGGTGCCGGTCAGCCACGACCTGAGCCACTGCCACGCCCGGCTGCCGGTGCAGTACGTGATCCGGCCGCAGAGCGCGGAGCACCCGGACTACCGGGGCTACGCCGGCCAGATCGCCGCCGGCTCCTTCCACGTGGGCGAGGAGGTCACGGTGCTGCCGTCCGGCCGCACCTCGAAGATCTCCGGCATCGACCTGCTGGGCGAGCCGGTCGACGTCGCCTGGACGACGCAGTCGGTCACCCTCCTGCTGGAGGACGACATCGACATCTCGCGCGGCGACCTGATCGTGCCGAGCAAGGACGCCCCGGCGACCACGCAGGACATCGAGGCGACGGTCTGCCACGTCGCGGACGCGCCGCTGACCGTCGGCCACCGGGTGCTGCTCAAGCACGGCACGCGCACGGTCAAGGCGATCGTCAAGGACATCCCGTCCCGGCTCACGCTCGACGACCTGTCCCTGCACCCGCACCCGGGACAGCTCGTCGCCAACGACATCGGCCGGGTGAAGGTCCGTACCGCCGAGCCGCTGCCGGTCGACTCCTACGCCGACTCGCGGCGCACCGGCTCGTTCATCCTGATCGACCCGAACGACGGCACCACGCTGACCGCGGGCATGGTCGGCGAGTCCTTCGCCGCCCCGGAGCCCGTCAAGGACGAGGCCGACGACGACGGGTGGGACTTCTGACATGAGTGCCCCCGACTTCTACTCCATGTTCGCGAAGGAGGGCGGCCGCGTCGGCAGCGGTGCGCTCGGCAGCGGGCAGGGCGGAGTGGCGCGATGTGTGCGCTGACGTACGCGCACTGCCCGCGCGCCCGCACCCCCCACCGCCGTAGACGAAAACCCGCCGACCACCCGGCCACGACCTGATCGGACCGTGACCGCCGGGCCTCCGAGAGGAACACCTCCCGTGCCTGCATCACCCGCCCTCCGCCGCGGCCTCGCGGTCCTGGCCGCGCTGCCCCTGCTCGCGCTGGCCGCCTGCGGCTACGGCTCCCAGGCCAAGGACGACGGCACCGCCGAGGTCGCCGCCGGGGCGAAGAAGATCCAGGGCCTCGACACCGTCAAGATCGGCTACTTCGGGAACCTCACCCACGGCACGGCGCTGGTGGGCATGGAGAAGGGCTTCTTCCAGAAGGCCCTGGGCGCCACCAAGGTCGAGCCGGCCGTCTTCAACGCCGGCCCCTCGGAGATCGAGGCGCTCAACTCCGGCTCCATCGACATCGGCTGGATCGGCCCGTCCCCGGCGATCAACGGCTACGTCAAGTCGGGCGGCAAGAACCTGCGCATCATCGGCGGTTCGGCCTCCGGCGGCGTGAAGCTCGTGGTCAACCCGGACAAGATCAGGTCCCTGAAGGACGTCAGGGGCAAGCGGATCGCGACCCCGCAGCTCGGCAACACGCAGGACGTGGCGTTCCTCAACTGGGCCGCGGAACAGGGCTGGAAGGTCGACCCGCAGAGCGGCAAGGGCGACGTCACGGTCGTCCGCAGCGACAACAAGGTCACCCCGGACGCCTTCAAGGCCGGGTCGATCGACGGCGCGTGGGTGCCGGAGCCGACCGCCTCGAAGCTGGTCGCCGAGGGCGGCAAGGTACTGCTCGACGAGTCGACGCTGTGGCCGGACAAGAAGTTCGTGATCACCAACGTCATCGTGCGGCAGGAGTTCCTGAAGAAGTACCCGAAGGTCGTCGAGGCCGTGCTGAAGGGCTCGGTCGAGACCAACAAGTGGATCAACGCCAACCCGGACGCGGCGAAGGAAGCGGCGAACAAGCTGCTGGAGCAGGAGACCGGCAAGGCGCTGCCCGCCGATGTGCTGGACCCGGCGTGGAAGTCGATCCGGTTCACCGACGACCCGCTGGCCTCCACCCTCAACACCGAGGCCGAGCACGCCGTGAAGGCCGGACTGCTGGAGCAGCCGGACCTGAAGGGCATCTACGACCTCGCCCCCCTGAACAAGGTCCTCAAGGCCGAGGGCGAGCCCACGGTCGACGACGCCGGTCTCGGCGCCCGGTAAGCCCGCATCCCGATCAGTTCCCAGGAGGTGACGACCATGGCCACGACCCTCGCCAAGGCCGCCGACGGCACCGAGGCGGCCACGCACGCCGCCCGGATCGAACACGTCTCGAAGTCGTTCGCGGGCCCCGCCGGGCAGCAGCTCGTTCTGGACGACATCACTCTCGATGTCGCGCCCGGCGAGTTCGTCACCCTGCTGGGTGCCTCGGGCTGCGGCAAGTCCACGCTGCTCAACCTGGTGGCGGGCCTGGACCGGCCGACCGCCGGCGAGATCACCACGGACGGCCGCCCGGCGCTGATGTTCCAGGAGCACGCGCTGTTCCCGTGGCTGACCGCGGGCAAGAACATCGAACTCGCCCTGAAGCTCAGGGGCGTACCGAAGGCCGAGCGCCGCGGCCGGGCGGAGGAGCTGCTGGAGCTCGTCCGTCTGAAGGGCGCGTACGGCAAGCGGGTGCACGAGCTGTCCGGCGGTATGCGCCAGCGCGTCGCCCTGGCGCGGGCGCTCGCCCAGGAGAGCCGGCTGCTGCTGATGGACGAGCCGTTCGCGGCACTCGACGCCATCACACGGGACGTGCTGCACGACGAGCTGACCCGCATCTGGCGCGAGACGCAGCTGTCCGTCCTGTTCGTCACGCACAACGTGCGCGAGGCGGTCCGGCTGGCGCAGCGCGTGGTGCTGCTGTCCTCCCGTCCGGGGCGCATCGCGCGCGAGTGGACCGTCGACATCCCGCATCCGCGCCGCATCGAGGACACCGCCGTCGCGGAACTGTCCGTCGCGATCACCGAAGAACTGCGTGGGGAGATCCGCCGTCATGGCCAGCACTGATTCGACGACCGTCGCCAAGGACGGCAGCGATCTCGCCGGACTGGAGGCGGGCCTCGACGCGCTGGAGACGCGGCAGACGAGCCGGACCCCGTTCCGGCAGACCTTCACCCAGAAGATCCTGCCGCCCGTCCTCGCCGTCGCGCTGGTGCTGGCGGTCTGGCAGGCGCTCGTCTCGTTCAAGGTCGTCGACGACCCGACCAAGCTGCCCGCGCCCTCCGCGGTGTGGGACGTCGTCCACACGGCGTGGCTCCAGGGCGAGCTGCTCGGCTACATCTGGACCAGCGTCTCGCGCGGCCTGCTCGGCTTCTGCTTCGCGCTGCTGATCGGCACGCCGCTGGGCCTGATCGTGGCCCGGGTGAAGTTCGTCCGCGCGGCGATCGGCCCGATCCTGTCGGGGCTGCAGTCGCTGCCGTCGGTCGCCTGGGTGCCGCCCGCGGTGATCTGGCTGGGCCTGAACAACTCGATGATGTACGCGGTGATCCTGCTCGGCGCGGTCCCGTCGATCGCCAACGGCCTGGTGTCGGGCGTCGACCAGGTGCCGCCGCTGTTCCTGCGCGCCGGCCGCACGCTGGGCGCCACGGGCCTGAAGGGCACCTGGCACATCGTGCTCCCCGCCGCGCTGCCCGGTTACGTGGCGGGCCTGAAGCAGGGCTGGGCCTTCTCCTGGCGCTCCCTGATGGCCGCCGAGATCATCGCGTCCTTCCCCGACCTCGGCGTCGGCCTCGGCCAGTTGCTGGAGAACGGCCGCAACGCCAGCGACATGGCGATGGTCTTCGAGGCGATCCTGCTGATCCTGATCGTCGGCATCGCGATCGACCTGCTGATCTTCAGCCCGCTGGAGCGGTGGGTGCTGCGCAGCCGCGGACTGCTGGTGAAGTGACCCATGACCGACAGGCCTGTCCTCCTCGTCATCGCCCACGGCAGCCGTGACCCGCGGCACGCCGCGACGGTGCACGCCCTGGTGCGCCGGGTGCGCGCGATGCGCCCCGGTCTCCGGGTGGAGACCGGCTTCCTGGACTTCAACGTGCCGTCCGTGCAGGGCGTGCTGGAGTCCCTGGCGGTGCAGGGCGTCCGTGACGTGGTCGCCCTCCCCCTCCTGCTCACCCGGGCGTTCCACGCGAAGGCGGACATCCCGGCGGTCCTCGCGGACGCGCCCCCGCAGCTGAGGATCCGCCAGGCGGAGGTCCTGGGCCCGTCCCCGCTGCTGCTGGCGGCGCTGGAACGGCGCCTGTACGAGGCGGGCCTGACGCCCGCCGACAAGTCCTCGACCGGGGTCGTCCTGGCCTCGGCGGGGTCCACCGACCCGGAGGCGATCGCAGTGATCGCAGATATCGCGCGGGAGTGGCGGCACACCGGTTGGTGCGCCGTGCGACCTGCGTTCGCCTCCGCATCCCTTCCCCGCACGCAGGACGCCGTCCGTGAACTCCGCGCCCTCGGCTGCTCCCGCGTGGCCGTCGCGCCCTACGTCCTCGCCCCCGGCTTCCTCCCGGACCGCATCGCCCGGGGCGCGGCCGAGGCGGACGTCCTGGCGGATGTGCTGGGGGCGGCGCCGGAGGTGGCGCGGGTGCTGCTGGAGCGGTACGAGGCGGCCGGCGTACCGGCGTTGGCGGCCGTGAGCGCCTGACGCACGGCACCTTCGAACCCCGACGCGGTCACGCGGCCGGCTCCTCGTCCGGTTCCGGTTGGAGGGCGAAGGAGTACGGGGCCCAGGGGCCGGTGACCTCCACGCGGAGGCCGGGGGTGGCGCGGGCGGCTGTCAGGATGGCCGTGCGGAAGGCGTCCACGCGGTCCCTGGGGACCAGGTAGGCGTCGTTGCCGACGTTGGTGCCGGGGGCGGAGCCCGCCAGGCTGCCGCGTTCGGGGGTGTGGGCGACGCGGTCGACGGAGAGGGCGGCGGCGGTCTCGGTGAGGCGGGCGGCGGCCTGGGCGACCGTACGCCAGGCTTCCTCGTTCCGGCGTTGTCTGCGGCGGCGGATCGACAGGTAGGCGCGGCCCACACCAAGGCCGGTGGCCGGGTCCGGTGCGGTCTCTGTGCCGGGTGCGGGCGGGGTGATGTCCGGGGTGGCGTAGATCTTGACGCCGAGTTCCACATGGCCGGTGAGGCGGTCGAGCAGGGAGAGGAAGTACCCGCGCCGGGTGTCGAGGGCCCGGCGGGCGCTGATCTCGTCGGGGTAGACGGTGGCGAGGCGCAGGGGCAGGACGGCGGCGCCGGAGGTGACCAGCGCGGCCACCACGGCGTGGTGGGAGCGGACGGTGGACTCCAGCCAGTCGAGGTCGTGGAGGTGGGCCTCGAGGGGCGCCTCGTCGTAGTCGGCGGCCGGGACGTGGCCGACGGCGAAGGCGAGGGGCGATGTGGTCGTGGCCGGGTCCACCAGGTGGACGGGCTCTCCGGCGACCCCGCGCAGGGACGCCACCGCCGCGTCGGCCTCGGGGGTGCGGCGCAGGACGGCGTAGGCGTAGACGAGGTCGACCGTCACGGTGCGATTCCTCTCGCGAGACTGCGTTCTCGTGCCGTCCGTAGGTACGGGGACGGTGACCGGAGCGTTCAGGGAGGGGTTGACCTTGCCCCTGGGGCAGGGGCGAGCGTCTCGCCCATGGACGACGACCGGTATCTGAGGCAGACGCCGTACAGCGATCCCGGCCGCCTCGACACGAGGGGGCTGCCCCGCGAGCCGCGCCGGCTGGCGGCGATGGTGCGGGGCCTGATCATCCACCGCGGGGAGGGCGGACTCCTGGAATACACCATCCCCGAGGAGCGGCTGCACCACGACGCCGAGTCCCGCTACGTCACGGAACTCCTGCGGATCCTGCGGCAGCGCGGGGACGGCCCGCTGACCGAAGAGCGGGCGCCCGAGGGGCGGTTCGTGGGGACGTGCCGGGACTTCTCGCTGCTGCTGTGCTCGCTGCTGCGGGCCACGGGGACGCCCGCGCGGCTGCGCTGCGGTTTCGCCACGTACCTGGCCGACGGCTGGTACGAGGACCACTGGGTCACCGAGTACCGCGCCAGCGACGGGAGGTGGCGGCTGGCCGACGCGCAGGTCCACGCGGGGTACGACGTGCCGTTCGACCCGATGGACGTGGAGCGGGACGCCTTCCTGGTGGCCGGTGACGCCTGGCGGGCGTGCCGTGCGGGGCGGGCGGATCCCATGGACTTCGGACTGAGCGGCGTCGACCGGTTGAGGGGGCTGTGGTTCGTGTGGGGCAACGTGGTGCGCGACCTGGCCGCCGTGAACGGCGTCGAGCTGCTGCCGTGGGACGGCTGGGGCCCCGAGTTCCTCGGCCGGGCGCCCCTCACCGCGGACGACCTCCGGGCGGCGGACGCCGTCGCCGCGTCCGGTCCGCGGCGGCTCACGGGGCACGCGCGCCTGTCCGTGCCGGCCGAGATCACCTCGTACTCGCCGTACCTCGGGGACCGGGTGGTCAGGCTGCGGGCGCCGTCATCTCCGCCAGCTTGACCACCGTGTTCCAGTTGCGCGTCGTGGCGATCACGCCCTTGGTGACGCGCGGCTTGGACAGTTGCTCGGCCAGCTTGGAGCGGCCGAGGCCGTTCGGGGCGTACAGGTACAGGGCGCGGTCGCCGAGGCGGAACTCCTCGGGCAGGAAGGCCGCCTGGTCGATCGCCGCGAAGCGTTCGGGGGTGACGGGCGCGGAGAGGTAGGTGACGTGGAGTTGCCTGGGTTCCAGGTCGGCGGCCGGGAACGGGCACGCTTCGACGATCGACTCCAGGTAGGCGTGGTCGCGCACGATCACGTCGACGCCGAAGCCGAGGTGCTGCTCGACGGCGTGCGTGATCTCGGCGGCCAGGGACTCCTCGTCGCCGTGGTCCGAGGAGAAGACGGCCTGTCCGCTCTGGAGGTAGGTGCGTACGTCGCCGTAGCGGAGGTCCGTCAGGAGCGTGCGCAGATCGGCCATGGGGACCTTTCTGCTGCCGCCCACGTTGATCCCGCGCAGCAGGGCCGCGTATGTGGTCGTCATCCGCTCACCCTAAGGCGGCCGTCGTGCCCCGTGGGGGTGGGCACGACGGCCGTGGGCGGGTGCCCGGGCCCGTAAATTACTCACCGGTCACCGCGGGGCACAACCGTCTGCCCAGGATCCACACACCGGGGGCACTCCCGCCGCGTGAAAGGGCCCGTTGGTTGCCGGGGCAACCAACGGGCCCTTTCACGCACGGTCCCGGTCGTTCACCCGGCGGGCCGGCGCACGTGCAGCACGTCCTCGTCACAGCGCAGGATCTCCAGCTCCCGGTCGGGGGCGGCGCCTTCGAAGGTGAGCGCCAGGTGACGGTCCGACACGAGGCGCCAGCGGCCGGGCACGGCGTCGGGGGCGTCACCGCGTCCGATCGGATGGTCGACGAAGGTGCCGTCCGGCCGGAACTCCATGCCGCGGCGCCCGCGCGCCGGCGGGAACGGGAAGCCGTCCGGCCGGTACACGCGCACGTCCTCGTGGTCCTCCTCGTAGGAGTGGATCCATTCGCGGAACAGATCCGGCGGGGGCTCTCGCATGACCCGGCACCTCACTCGCCAAATCAGCCAAATTGCCGGTCTTGTACCAGCATGACTAGGATTATCAGTGTATGGGTTCGGAGGGAACGGGCAACCGGCCACTCCGCCCGGCGTCGCCCGGCCCTCGTGGCGCGTCTCATGACGCGCAGTTCCGCAGCCGCGTCGCGCGGCACTCCCCAGCTCCCCCGAGGGGCCGTCATGTCCGATGCGCAGTCCTATCTCCGCGCCACCTCCGCCGACTACAGCCGCTGGTGCGGTGCCATGGAAGTCGACCGCAGACTCCTGACCCTGAACCCCGAGTACGCCGAGAACCGGGCCCAGATCGAGAACACCGCCTTCGCCTACGAGCAACTGGAGCACGTCACCGGACGGCAGAGCCTCGTCGACATCCCCGTCGTCGTGCACGTCGTGCACAACACCCCCGAGCAGAACGTGAGCGCGGCCCAGATCCACAGTCAGATCGAGGTGCTCAACCAGGACTTCCGGGCGAACAATCCGGACGTCAACAAGGTGCCCGGGGTCTGGCAGGAGCTGGTGGCCGACGCGCGCCTGCAGTTCCACCTCGCCCGCACCGACCCGCTGGGACGCCCCACGGACGGCATCACGCGCACCGAGACCTCGGTGACCGAATGGGGCACGGACGACCTCGTCAAGTTCAGCCTGAGCGGCGGCCACGACGCCTGGCCCGCCGACACCTACCTGAACATCTGGGTCTGCCGGCTGCGCCGGGGGCTGCTGGGCTACGCCCAGTTCCCGGGCGGCGCCGCCTCCACGGACGGAGTGGTCGTCACCCCGACCGCCTTCGGCACCACCGGAACCGCCGCCGCGCCGTTCGACGGCGGTCGCACGACCGTGCACGAGGTCGGGCACTGGCTGAACCTGCGGCACATCTGGGGCGACGACCAGGAGGGGTGCAGCGGCAGCGACTTCGTGGCGGACACCCCCAACCAGGCGGGGCCGAACCTCGGTTCACCCGACTTCCCCCATGTGACGTGCGGCAACGGGCCGAACGGCGACATGTTCATGAACTACATGGACTACACCGACGACGCCGCGATGTTCATGTTCACCAAGGGCCAGTCGGCGCGCATGGACGCCACGCTCGACAACGCCCGTCTGACCCTGACCCGCCAGGCCGTCGCGGTGTGACGACGGCCCGGCGCGGGGACCGCTAAGAGAGCCTGTCGGCCTCGCCCCGGCGGGCGGGGAGTTCGGCCTCGATGAGGTCGGCCGCGCGCCGGGTGCCGCCCTCCTCGGCCATCTCCGCCTGGATCTCCTTCAGGCGGCGGGCCACCTCCGGGTCTCCGACGAGGGCGAGAGCCGCCTCGCGCAGGGCCTCGGCGGTCGCCTCCCGCGTGGAAAGCACCCGGGCGACACCGAGGCCCTGGAGCATGTCCGCGTTGCCGAACTGGTCGGCGGCCTGCGGTACGGCGATCATCGGCGTGGCCGTGGCCAGGCCCTCCTGGCTGCCGCCCGCGCCGGCGTGCGTGACGAACAGGTCGGCCTGTTTCAGGACGGCCTGCTGCGGCACCCAGGAGCGCACGTCGACATGGGCCGGGACGTCGCCGAGTTCGGCCGGGTCGACGTGCTTGCCGACCGAGAGCACCAGGTGCCAGCCGGGCAGGTCGCCGAAGGCCCTGACGCACTCCCGGTAGAAGCCGGGCTGCTTGGTGAAGGCGGACCCGAGCGAGACGAGCGCGACCTTCTCGGCACCGGCCGGCCGCCGCCAGTCGCCCTCGGCGGCGCGGTCGCCCTGGCAGGTGCCGACGAAGGAGTACACGCTCGCGTCGACCCTGTCCGCGTTGGGCTGGAGCGCCCTGGGGATCAGGACGATGGAGCGGTCGGGCCGGCCCCCGAACGCGTCGGGGTGCAGGGTGATCCCGTTCTCCTCCAGCCAGGCGTGGAAGCGGGCGTAGTAGGCGCGGCCGCGCTCGGTCTTCCTCGGCTCCTCCCACAGGGGCTCGGCGACCTCCTCCTCGTACCCCTCCCAGGCGACCATGGCCGGTGAGAGGGAGATCGCGGGCACGCCCCAGCGGTGGGCGAGGACACGGCCCGGGTAGGAGGCGATGTCGTGCAGCACGAGGTCCGGCTCGTCGCCCTGGTACGCCTCGATGAGCTGCGGGAGGGCCTGGATCGCGTCGTCGAGGAACGGCTCCACGTTGTCCAGCAGCGTGCTCCCCCATGCCTCCGGGTCGTCGTCGGGCGAGGGCAGCGTCGAGGTCCAGGGCTTCGCCTCCGCCCCGGTCTCCGCCACCTTGTCGACGAAGACCGGCGGGATCGCGTAGGTCACCCGGTGACCACGGGCGACGAGCTCGCGGATCACCTCGAGGCTCGGGTTCACATGGCCGTGGGCGGCGATGGAGAACATGGCGATGTGCGCGCGACTGGTCATACGCCGACCCTACGCGAGACGAGACGTCTCGTGCAACTTGTGTGGGCCCTACGAGGTCAGCGCCTCGTGCAGCCGCAGCCACTGCCCCGGGGCCACCTCGCCGACCAGCACACCCGGGTCCAGGCGCGCGGCCCGGAACGCGGCGTCCACCCGCCGCCTCGGATGAGCCCTGCGCAGCGACGCGTTCAGCGAACCGCCGACCCCGCTGAAGCCCAGCTCGACCAGATGCCGCCAGCTCCGGTACGCCGAGGCGTCCAGCAGCGGCGTCCGGCGCCGTTCTATGCGCAGCACCCCGGCGTCCACGCGCGGCACGGGCCGGAAGCCGCGCCGCCCGACCCGGCCGAGCAGCCGCCACTCGTAGCGGGGCCAGCTGCGGACCGTCAGCAGGGTCCAGCCGCCGAAGTCCCCGGTGCGTTTGCGGGCGTACTCGAGCTGGGTGAGGAGGGTGGCGTCGGTGAGGGCGGGCGCCCGCAGGCACCAGTCCACGACGGCCGCGGTCCGGGAGAAGGGCACGTTCCCGGCGACCGAGAAGGGCACGCGCGGCGGGCGCGCCGCCAGGAAGTCCCCGGCGATGACGCGGACCTGGGGCGCGCCGGAGAAGCGGGCGCGCAGGACGGGGACGAGCCGCGGGTCGATCTCGTAGGCGCGCAGCTCCCGGCAGCGCGGGGCCAGCGGCGCGGTCAACGCGCCCTTGCCCGCGCCGACTTCGAGCATCAGGGGCACCGGCCCGGCCTGCGGGACGGCGAGCCGGGCGAAACGTTCGGCGAGGGCGCGGTCGGCGAGGAAGTTCTGCGAGAGCGCGCGGGAGGTAGGGGTGGGGCGGGCCATGGCCTGCGGTCCTTTGTCTTCCGTGAGGTGGAGGAGGGCAGCCAAGGGCCCTGACCGGAAGACAGAGGGGAAGACGAGGTGAGACGCCGGGCTCGAGCTCAGCGGGCGTGGCACCCCGGGCCGGTCAGGGCTCCGGGGCCGCGGCGCGTCCTTGCGGCGCGCGGGCAGCCCCGGACGTGACCGGAGATGTAGATCGCGTTGATACCCACGGGCAGCACGCTAGGCGCCGCCCTCGACGCCGGGCAACGGGTTTTCGCGGGGTCAGCGCTGGTAGCGGGCGAGGACCAGGTTGCCGTCCTCCTCCAGCCGTTCGCGCAGGTCCCGCAGGCCGATGGCTCCGCTGTAGTACTCCTGGAGGGCGGGCGTCGCCACTTTGTCCTTCCACTCGGGGTAGCCCCGGACCGTCTGGGCGGGCGCCGGGCGCAGATGCTCCGCGAGGGCGGTGCCGGTCGCCCAGCCGTGCCGCGCGGTGTGCAGGGCGGGGTCCTTCAGCGCCTGGGTTCCGGTGGGCAGCATCCAGTCGCCGAGGGCGAGTCGGACCATGTTCGATGGTCTGAGGAGGAAGTCGATGAAGGCCGCGGCCTCCTTCTTGTGCGGGCTGTCCTCGGCGATGGAGAGGGTCTGCGGGCTGACGCCCTGCGCCGGGCCGCCGGAACCCGCCGGGGCGGGCAGCACCTGCCACTCGAAGCCCTTCGGGGCCTGCTGCACGATCTGCTGGCGGTAGGAGAAGCCGAGCGGGACCATCGCGTATCTGCCGCCGAAGAACCCGGGCAGGGTGTCGGAGCCGCCGCTGCCCAGGGTGGTGGGCGCGGCGCTGCGGTCGGTGCCCACCTGGTCGTGGATGGTGCGCGGCACCACCTGGTCGGCCGCCTCGAACCGGACCGTCACCTTGCCGTCCGCGCCGCGGTGGAAGAGCCGCCCGCCCGCCGACAGGGAGAGGTTGAGCGTGGCGGAGACCGGTTCCTTCAGGGGCCAGGCGACGCCGTACTTCCCCGGGCCGCTGAGGCGTTCGGTGATCCGGCGGAACTCGCTCCAGCTCCAGGGCCGGTCCGGTGTCGGGATCCGTACGCCGGACTCCCGGAGCCATCGCGCGTTGGCGATCAGCACGCGCGGCTCCTGGAGGAACGGCACGCCGTGGACGCCGTCCCCGAAGGTGGTCGTCTCCCAACTGCGCCGCGGGATGTCCGCCTTGAGGCGAGCGGGCAGCAGGTCGGTGAGATCCGCGAGGTAGCCGCCGTAGGCGAAGTCCGCGAGGTCGTCGGAGGCGTCGTGGATGATGTCGGGTGCCTCGCCGCCCTCGAAGGCGGTGAGGAGCTGGTCGTGGACGCTGTCCCAGCTGCCCTGGACGTACTCGACGCGGACGTCCGGGTGGGTGGCGTTCCACTCCGCCACCAGTTCCCTGGTGACCGCGACGGACTCCTCCTGCCAGGCCAGGGACTGGAAGCGCAGGGTGACCGGGCCGTCGTCGCGGCTGCCGCCGGAGGAGCAGCCGGCGAGGAGGAGCAGGAGGACCAGGGCCAGCAGACGGGCGCGCATCAGCTCTTCACCGCCCCGGTGAGCATGCCGCCCGTGATGCGCCGCTGGATGAGCGCGAAGACGACCAGCGAGGGCAGGGTGGCGAGGAACGCGGCCGCCGCGAGGGGGCCGAGGTCGGCGACGCCCTCGGCGCCGATGAAGTGGGTGAGCACCACGGGAAGGGTCTGTTTCTCCGGTGTCTTGAGCAGCACGAGCGCGAAGAAGAACTCGTTCCACGCGGTGATGAAGGCGAACAGCCCGGTCGCCACGATGCCCGGCGCGAGCAGCGGCGCGGTCACCGACACCAGCGTCCGCACCCGGCCGGCCCCGTCGACCGCGGCGGCTTCCTCGAGCTCGCGCGGCACGGCCCGTACGTACCCGGCGAGCATCCACAGCGCGAACGGCAGGGCCCACACCACGTACACCAGGACCAGCCCCGGCAAAGAGTTGATCATCCTGAGGTTCTTCAGCACGAGGAACATTGGGATGATCAGCAGCACGAACGGGAACGCCTGGCTGACCACTACCCAGCCCGTCACCGCCTTGGCGAGCCGGGTGCGGCGGCGGGCGACGACGTAGGCCATCGGCGTCGCGACGAGCACGGCGATCAGGGCCGCCGCGAGCGCGGCCAGCAGGGAGTTGAGGGCCGCGTGCAGCAGCGGCTGCTCGTCGAAGGCCTGCCGGAAGTTGGCGAGGGTGGGGTCCTCGGGGATCCACGTCGGATGCAGGCTGCCCAGCTCGCGCGGCGGCTTGAACGCGGTGGAGACCAGCCAGAGGAACGGGAAGGCGAGGAAGACGAGATAGGCGAGCAGCGCGGTGTACTGGCCGACGCGGGCCGGGGTGCTGGTCCTCACGCGTCGTCACCTCCCTTCAGGCGGCCGGCGAGGAAGACGGCCAGGGCGATCGAGATCACGGCCACCATCACGCAGCCCATCGCCGCCGCGTAGCCGAACTGCCCGTAGCGGAAGGCCTCTTCGTAGGCGAAGAGCATGGGCAGGCGCGTCCGGCCGCCGGGGCCGCCGTTGGTGAGCACGTAGACCAGGGCGAAGGAGTTGAAGTTCCAGATGAGGTTGAGCGCGGTGATGGCGAGGGCGATGGGTCTCAGGGCGGGCCAGGTGACCGTGCGGAAGCGGCGCCAGGCGCCCGCGCCGTCGACCGCCGCGGCCTCGTGGAGTTCGCGCGGGGTGTTCTGCAGCCCGGCGAGCAGCGCGACCGTCGTCTGGGGCATGCCCGCCCAGACGCCGACGAGGATCACGGCGGGCAGTGCGGTCGCCAGCCCGCTGAGCCAGTCCCGGCCGCTGCCCAGGCCCAGGTCGCGGAGGGTCTCGTTGAGGATGCCCGCGTCGGGGTTGTAGACGAGCCGCCACATGATGCCGACGACGACCTCGGGCATGGCCCACGGGATGATCGCCAGGGCGCGGGCCGCCCAGCGCAGCCGCAGGTCCTGGTTGAGCAGCAGGGCGAGGCCGAGGGCGAGCAGGAACTGCGGCACGGTCACGCCGACCGCCCACACCAGCCCGACCCGGAACGACTCCCAGAACAGCGTGTCGTGCAGCAGGTCCCGGAAGTTGAGGCCGCCGATCCACCGGGTGGGCTCGGTGCGGCCCGACTGGGCGTCGGTGAAGGCCAGCAGGATGCCGTAGAGCAGCGGGCCGACGCTGAGCACGAGGATGGGGATCAGGGCGGGCAGCACCAGGAACCAGGCGCCGTGGTCGAGGGCCTGCCGGGGCCGGTCCCTGTCGGGTTTGCGTCCCGCCGGTTTCCTCGGTGGCGGAGCCTCGGTCACCAATGTCACGTAATCAGCCCCTTTGCGCGGTCGGCCGGCCACGTCATGCTCGTGAAGGGGGTGTGCCTCGTCAAGGCACCGCGCACGCGCCGCGACCTGTGCCGATGCGACACTGACCGGCGGATGGCCGGAACACGACGGCACGGGCCGGGGAGGACGGAGGCGGACGATGGACGAGGCACGGGCGCGGGACGTACTGGCGGCGGCGGGGGTACTGCCCGGTGCCGCCCGCGAGGCACGGCTGCTCGCCCTGGGCGAGAACGCGGTGTTCGCCGCCGGTGGCCTGGTCGTGAAGGTGGGCCGCGACGCCGAACTCCTCGACCGGGCGCGGCGCGAGCTGGACATCGCGGGCTGGCTCGCCGAGGCCGGGGTGCCGGCGGTGCGGGCGGCCGAGCCCGAGGCACGGCTGGTGGACGGGCATCCCGTGACGGTGTGGCACCGGCTGCCCGATGCCGTACGGCCCGCCGAGCCGCGGGATTTGGCCGAACTGCTACGGGTCGTGCACGCCACTCCTCTTCCTCCCTTCGAACTGCCGCCCCGCGATCTGCTGGGCGGTGTGGAGCGCTGGCTGCGGCTCGCGGGCGACGCGATCGATCCCGCGGACGCGGCGTATCTGCGCGCACGGCGGGACGGGTTCGCCGCGCAGGCCGCCGCGCTGACACCACATCTGCCGCCGGGGCCGATCCATGGCGACGCGCTGCCGCGCAATGTGCACGTCGGGCCGGACGGGCCGGTGCTGGTCGATTTGGAGACCGTCTCCTCGGACCTGCGTGAGCACGATCTGGTGGTGATGGCCCTCTCCCACGACCGGTACGGGCTCCCGGACGAGGCGTACGCGTCCTTCACCGAGACCTACGGGTGGGACGTACGGGTGTGGGAGGGGTGCTCGGTGCTGCGCGGGGCGCGGGAGACGGCCAGCTGTGCCTGGGTGGCCCAGCACGCGCCGGGCAACCCGAAGGCGCTGGCCGAGTTCGAGCGGCGGGTGACGTCCTTGCGGGACGGGGACGAGTCGGTGCGCTGGTATCCGTTCTGAGGGCCGGAAAGCCCCTCTCAGACCGGCTCGTCGGCCCACTCGCGCAGCGGCCAGGCCCCGTCGACCAGGGCCGTCGCGTCGCCCTTGCCGCGCAGGAAGCTCTGGAAGTCCGCCGCCCACTGCGCGTACCACTCGATCTGGCGGCGGTGCAGGGCCGCCGGGCCGAGGGAGGCGATCTTGGGGTGGCGGTCGGCTATCGCGGAGGCCAGGCGGGCCGCCGCGAGGGCGTCGGCCATGGCGTCGTGGGCGGACTCCAGGACCACGCCGTACTCCGCGCAGACCGCTTCGAGGTTGCGTTTGCCGCGGCGGTAGCGGTCGACCCAGCGGTCGATGGTGTACGGGTCGATGACCGGGGCCGGGTCCACGCCGCCCAGGCGGTCGCGCAGGGACGGCAGGCCGTACCTGCGCAACTCGGCGGAGAGGAGGGTGAGGTCGAAGGCCGCGTTGTAGGCGACGACCGGTACGCCCGTCTTCCAGTAGGAGGTGAGGACGTCGGCGAGGGCGTCCGCCACGTGGTCGGCCGGCCTGCCCTCGGCCGTCGCCCGCTCGTTGCTGATGCCGTGCACCGCCACCGCGTCCTCGGGGATCGGCACCCCGGGGTCGGCCAGCCACTCCCGGCGCCCTATCGGCCTGCCGTCCCTGACCTCGATCACGGCGCCCGTGACGATGCGCGCCTCGCGCGGATCGGTGCCCGTCGTCTCCAGGTCGAAGCCGATCAGCAGCTCCCGGTGCCAGCCCATGGGCGGGCCCCCCTTCTTGTGGTGCGTTCCCCCAGTGGTCTCCACCCTCGCATGCACCACTGACAATCAGAGGATCGCGTTCCGCTCAGCCGCGACAACGGCCGCGGAAGCACCGGATGACCGGGCACAGTTCACGACACCGGCCGCGAATCCGCCCACATCACCTCGAACTCCTCGCGGTAGGTGGGAAAGAGTCCGCTTTCATCGACCTCGCCCGACTTGACCACCTTGCCGCCGTTGCGCAGCACGAACACCGGCGCCTCCATCCCGCGCGTCCGGCGCAGGTAGTTCTGCACGACCGCGATGCCGTCCGCCCCGTCACCGTCGACCAGATAGGCCGTGAAGCGGGGGGTCTCGTCGAAGACCTGGATCTCGAAGGCGCCCGGGTCGCGCAGCCGGGCCCGCACCCGGCGCATGTGCAGGATGTTCATCTCGACGGCGCGGCTGAGCTCGCCGCGCTTGATGCCCAACTCCCGCTCGCGCCGTTTGACCGCGCTGGAAGCCGGGTTGAGGAACAGCAGCCGCACCCGGCAGCCCGACTCGGCCAGCCGCACCAGGCGGCGGCCGGAGAAGTTCTGCACGAGCAGGTTGAGGCCGATGCCGATGGCGTCGAGGCGCCGGGCGCCGCCGAAGATGTCCTCGGCCGGGAACTGCCGCATCAGCCGCACCCGGTCCGGGTGGACGGCGACCACGTCGGCGTACCGGTCGCCCACCAGGTCCTCGACCGCGTCGACGGGCAGCCGTCGCGCGGACGGTACGTCACCGCCCGCGCCGAGCATCTCCAGCAGCCGGGCCGAGGCCCGCTCGGCCTGGTTCAGCACGGCCTCGGACAGGGCCCGGTTGCGGGAGACCACGTTCCGGGTGACCTCCAGCTCGTCCAGGGCGAGTTCGACGTCGCGGCGGTCGTCGAAGTAGGGCTCGAAGCAGGGCCAGTGCTGCACCATCAGCTCGCGCAGCTGCGGCAGGGTGAGGAAGGACAGGACGTTGTCGTCGGCCGGGTCGAGCAGATAGCCCTTACGGCGGCTGACCTCGCGGACCGCGACCGCGCGCTGCACCCACTCCTGCCCGGCGGGTCCGGCGGCGGCCACCACCCAGTCGTCGCCGTGGACGGGTTCGTAGACGGGGCGCAGTACGGCCGCCACGACCGCGCGCAGCCGCTGCTCGACGAGGTTCAGCCAGATGTAGGCCCGGCCGGCCCGCTGGGCGCGGGTGCGCACCTCGCGCCAGGCGTCGGCGTCCCAGTCCAGTTCCGGACCGATCGAGCCCGACGCGTCCATCGGCCGTGCCAGGGACACGGCACCGGTCGGGACGTCTGTGGAGTTCCCCTCGTGACCCTCGTCACCAGGGGGCAGCTCCAGCCCTCCCGAGCCCACCCGCGCACCGCCTTCCGCTCCCCTGAGCACTCCCCTTGTCAACGATCAAGGAAGGGTACTCCGGGAGCGGTCGGCGGTGCAGCCGGATGGGCAGGGTCAATCTCAACGGCGCGGCTGCCAGTGCCCGTTCTGCCAGCCGAGCTCGGCCGGAGTGAGCGGATTCATAGCGGTGACGTCGCGCGGGGCGATGGAGAATCCCTGCCAGTGCACGGGCATGGGCTGCTGGTCCTCGTCCCGGGCTATGTGATGGAAGCCGATGTTCATCCAGACCACGGGGTGCTTGAGGGTCTGTCCGTTCACCCACCTGTCGACGGAGGTGCCGGCTCCGCGCCCGCAGTCGCCGGGGTTGTTGCTGGCGAACAGCTCGCACTTGTCGTACTGGGTGAAGTACAGGTCGTGCTTGGTGTAGCCGCGGCCCGGGTACTTGGTGGACGGCCCGGGGACGATCTCGTAGGAGCGGGCGTGCCCGTCCTTGTTCTTGCCGGCCGCGCTGACCACGCGCCACCAGCGGTAGTTCCGGCTGTCCCCGGCGAGCTCCTTGGTGATCTTGGTGCGGGTGGTCTTCGTGGTGGGGGCCCGCTGCCCCCGGGTGGGCGCGGTGACGGTGGAGTCGTACTGCTCGACGCTGTTCCTCGTGGAGCCGTCCAGGGCGAAGTCGAGCCGCCAGAAGGCGTTGTGGCTGTGGCTGGTGGCCTTGGCCTTCGCCCCCTTGCCGATCGGCCAGCCGCGGCCGTCGCCGGCGTCGTAGTCGTCCCAGGACAGGCTGCCGGTGGCGCCGACGTTCATGGTGATGGTGCCGTCGTCCTGGAAGCGCCACTCGGTCATGTACTCGTACCAGCCGACCTGGTTCACGGTGTAGACGAGGAGGTCCTTGCCGGCGGCCTGGTAGACCTTGTTCGCGGTGTCGCCCTGCATGCGGTAGGCGTGGCCGCGGGAACGAGTGGTGGTGCACAGGCCCTTGATGGTCGGGGTCTCGTTGACGGAGTCGGGGACCTTGACCGTCTTGATGGTGCCGCCGGGGCACTCGCCGGGTGCCAGGTTCATCAGGCCCTGGGCGAAGTCGAAGCCGGTGAGGTCGTCGTACTCGATGGTGCCGTCGTCGTAGGGGACGTGGATCTGGCCGAGCCGGGCGCTGTTGAGGATCTTGATCTGCCTGGGTTCGCCCTTGGGCCGGTAGGAGATGTCCTCCAGGACGAGGCCGGCCTTGCCGTCGTAGCGCCAGCACATCCGCCAGGTCGTGCCGGTGGAGAGCTTCTGTTCGATGCGGTGGGCGGCGCCGCAGTAGGGCGTGGCCGCCGCGGGGGCGGTTTGCGGCCGGGCGGTGGCCGGACCGGCGCCGGCCGTGGCGCCGGCGGCGAGCGCGGCCACGGTCAGGGCCACGGCCGCCCGGGTGCGGGTCGTGCTGGTGCTGTTCACGCGCATGACGAGGTGACTCCCTGACAGGAGGAGCGAGCGAGGTGGACGGGTGAGCGAAGGAGGGAGGTCAGTCGAGGCGGGCGACCTTGCGGGCGCTCAGATCGATCACCAGCGACCTCGCGTCGACCCACGGCCCGTTCTTGATCTTCGGGAACAGCCGCACGCAGCGGTGCTCGCCGCAGCGGTCGAGCGCGGCGGGCTGGGCGCCCGGCGCGGCCCGGTAGACGGCGCCGCTGAGCCGCAGCTGGTCCGGGGAGGTGAGGTCCTCGCCGGTGGCGTCCCGGTAGTCGGCCTTCAGGCCCGTGCCCAGCGGGTCGGCGATCAGGAGTGCGGCCGCCTCGGCCTTCTCGGCACGACTGAGGGGCGGCTGGACACCGCGCTGGGTGCCGGTCCGCACCACCTCGCCGGTGTCGAGGTCGACGGTCCGGGTGACGAGGGTGTCGTCCCGGTAGTCGTAGAACGTCACGTCGGCGCGCCGGGGCGCGTCCGGGTCGCCGACCTCGTCGGACTCCGGTTCGGCGAGGTCGACGCCGAGGCGCTGCGGGCCGCGTTCCCCGTCGACGCTCTCGCCGCTCCGGAAGAGCTGGGGGCTGAGGGCGATCCTCTCGGCCCGCGCCAGCTCGTCGTCGGTGAGCGGGTCACGGCCCTCGCCCTTCTCCCCCTCGGCCGGTGCCTGCTCGACGACTCCCGGCGCCACGGCCCGGCCCGGCGCCGCCGCCCCGCCGGGCGCGTCCTCCTGTCGGACGGACCGCGCCGCCCCGGTCCCCGTGTCGTCCGCGCCCGCCGTGCCAGGCAGGGTGATCCCGACCATCACGGCGGTCCCGGCCACCGCGATGGCCGTACCGGCCACCACCTTGCCCAGGTGGCGGTGCACTATGTTGCGCACATCTTCCCCCTACTCCCCCAACAGCCCCGGGAGTACGTGTTTGCCCCACAGGTTCGGCATACCGCGTATGCACTGGTCACTCGGTAAGAGGGAGATAAGTCATAGGAGGTTCCCTCACTTTCGGGGAGACTCGGGGCCCAGGCGTCCCCACCGGCGCCGCACACCTGAAAGAGTCGTATCCATGCAGGTCTGGCCTGGAGAGGCGTATCCACTCGGCGCCACGTACGACGGCGCCGGCACAAACTTCGCGGTCTTCACGGAGGCCGCGGACCGAGTAGAGCTGTGTCTGCTGCACGACGACGGCTCGGAGACGGCGATCGAGCTCCGGGAGAGCGACGCGTTCGTGCGGCACGCGTACGTGCCGGGCATCATGCCGGGGCAGCGCTACGGGTTCCGGGTGCACGGCCCGTACGCCCCGGAGCGGGGGCTGCGCTGCAACTCGGCGAAGCTGCTGCTCGACCCGTACGCGCGCGCGATCAGCGGCTCGATCAACTGGGGCGAGGAGGTCTACGGCTACCACTTCGACGATCCCGGCCGGCGCAACGATCTCGACTCGGCGCCGCACACGATGACGTCGGTCGTGGTCAACCCCTACTTCGACTGGGGCGACGACCGGCGCCCGCGCACCGAGTACCACCACACGGTGATCTACGAGGCCCACGTCAAGGGCCTCACGATGCGCCACCCGGGGCTGCCGGAGGAGCTGCGCGGCACCTACGCGGCCCTCGCGCACCCGGCGATCATCGAGCACCTCACCGAGCTCGGGGTCACCGCCCTGGAGCTGATGCCCGTCCACCAGTTCGTGAACGATCACCGCCTGGTCGACATGGGCCTGAACAACTACTGGGGCTACAACACGATCGGCTTCTTCGCCCCGCACAACGCCTACGCGTCCTGGGGCGACCGGGGCCAGCAGGTGCTGGAGTTCAAGTCGGCGGTGAAGGCGCTGCACGAGGCCGGGATCGAGGTGATCCTCGACGTGGTCTACAACCACACGGCCGAGGGCAACCACCTGGGCCCGACGCTGTCCTTCAAGGGCCTGGACAACCCGCGCTACTACCGGCTGACCGACGACCCCCGCTACTACATGGACACGACAGGGACCGGGAACTCCCTGCTCATGCGCTCCCCGCACGTGCTCCAGCTGATCATGGACTCGCTGCGGTACTGGGTCACGGACATGCACGTGGACGGCTTCCGCTTCGACCTGGCGGCGACGCTGGCCCGGCAGTTCCACGAGGTGGACCGGCTGTCGTCGTTCTTCGACCTGGTGCAGCAGGACCCGGTGGTCTCCCAGGTGAAGCTGATCGCCGAGCCGTGGGACGTGGGCGAGGGCGGCTACCAGGTGGGGAACTTCCCGCCGCTGTGGACGGAGTGGAACGGCAAGTACCGGGACACCGTGCGGGACCTGTGGCGGGGCGAGCAGCGCACCCTCGCGGAGTTCGCCTCGCGGCTGACCGGCTCCTCCGACCTGTACCAGGACGACGGGCGCCGCCCGCTGGCCTCCATCAACTTCGTGACCTGCCACGACGGCTTCACGCTGCACGACCTGGTGGCCTACAACGACAAGCACAACGAGGCCAACGGCGAGGACAACCGGGACGGCGAGAGCCACAACCGGTCCTGGAACTGCGGGGTCGAGGGCGACACCGACGACCCGGACGTGCTGCGGCTGCGGGCCCGGCAGATGCGGAACTTCATCGCGACGCTGATGCTGTCCCAGGGCGTGCCCATGATCAGCCACGGCGACGAGTTCGCCCGCACCCAGCGCGGCAACAACAACGCCTACTGCCAGGACAACGAACTGGCCTGGGTGGAGTGGCCGGAGGACGGCGAGGACGGCGGGGACCCCGAGGGGGGCCTGAGCGGGGAGCTGCTGGCCTTCACGCGCGCGATGGTGTGGCTGCGCAGGAACCACCCCGTCTTCCGCAGGCGGCGCTTCTTCCACGGGCGCCCCGTGGAGGGCACCCACGACGACCTGTCCGACATCGCCTGGTTCACCCCGGAGGGCCGGGAGATGACCCAGCGGGACTGGGACTCGGCGCAGGCCTCGGCGCTGACGGTGTTCCTCAACGGCAACGCGATCTCCGAGCCGGACGCGCGCGGGGAGCGCATCACCGACGACTCGTTCCTGCTGATGTTCAACGCCTCGCCCAAGCCGCTGGAGTTCGTGGTGCCGGTCGACCACGGGCGGCAGTGGGAGGTCGTGGTCGACACGGCGCTCCCGGAGGGCGTGCCGACGGACACCGGCCCGAAGGTGCAGGCCGGGGACCGGCTCACCCTGACGGACCGGAGCCTGACGGTGCTCCAGCGGCCCGTGTAGCCACCCGGCGGTCCGTAGGGGGTGTCCGCCCAGGGGCCGTGCCGCCGCCGCGTCGTCCGGAAAGAGCCACTCGTCCGGGCGACGCGCGGCGCACCTGGCGCGGGGGATGACACGAACGGCGGCGGGGCGGGTACGTACGTCTCCATGACACCTGAGCGACCTGACCCGGTGGTGCCCACGGCCACGTACCGGCTGCAGCTGCAGCCCGAGTTCCCGTTCGGAGCAGCCGCGGCCGTCGTGCCGTACCTGGCCTCGCTCGGCGTCTCGCACCTGCACCTGTCCCCCGTCCTGGAGGCCGTGCCGGGCTCGACGCACGGCTACGACGTCGTCGACCACGCGCGCGTGCGCGAGGAGCTGGGCGGCGAGGAGGGGCTGCGGGCGCTGGCGCGCACCGCGCGCGAGCACGGGCTCGGCCTGGTGGTGGACATCGTCCCGAACCACATGGCCATGGCCCCGCGCCACAACCGCGCCCTGTGGGAGGTGCTGCGCGAGGGGTCGAAGTCGCCGTACGCGCGCTGGTTCGACATCGACTGGGAGGCCCAGGACGGCCAGCTGCTGCTGCCGGTCCTGGGCGGGCCGCTGGGCGACGTGCTCGACGAGCTGCGCGTCGACGGTGACGTGCTGCGCTACCACGACCACGTCTTCCCGCTG
Organism: Streptomyces olindensis; assembly: GCA_000696115.1. Lineage (GTDB taxonomy): Bacteria > Actinomycetota > Actinomycetes > Streptomycetales > Streptomycetaceae > Streptomyces > Streptomyces olindensis. The sequence continues at coordinate 190,592 of JJOH01000005.1, read as the reverse complement.
CGCGAGGGCACCGAGGACCTGCCGCTGCCGCATCTGCTGGACGCGCAGTGGTACCGGCCCGTGTGGTGGCGGCTGGCCCGCACCGAGCTCAACTACCGGCGCTTCTTCAGCATCTCCGAGCTCATCGGGGTGCGGGTGGAGGACCCCCAGGTCTTCGAGGCCACCCACGACAAGATCCTCCAGCTGCTGCACGAGGGCGTGATCGACGGGCTGCGCATCGACCACCCGGACGGGCTCGCCGACCCCGACGGCTACCTCACGCGGCTGCACGAGGCGACGGGCGGCCGCTGGACGGTCGTGGAGAAGATCCTGGCCGACGGCGAGCACCTGCCGGCCTCCTGGCCCGTCGCGGGCACCACCGGCTACGACGCCCTGCGGCACGTGGACGGGGTCTTCACCGACCCGGCCGGGTTCGGGGAGCTGCTGGGCCAGTACCGGCGCTTCGCGGCCCCCCAGACGGACCGGGGCGGGCAGTGGGAGGCGACGGTGCGGCGGGCGGCGTACAAGGTCCTCACGCACGAGCTGGCGACCGAGACGGACCGCCTGGTGCGGGTGGCGGCCCGGTTGTGCGCGGCCTCGCCGGAGCCGGCGCTGCGCGACCGGGCGCCCTGGGCGCTGCGCACCGCGCTCCAGGAGCTGCTGGTGCGCATGGAGGTCTACCGGCCCTACGAGTCCGTCGACGCGGCGGCCGTGGTCACCGAGGAGGCCGCGGCCGAGGCCCGGCTCGCCTTCGCGGTGCCGGAGGAGGCCGGCGCGGTGGACGTCGTACGGGACCTGGTGCTGGGGCGGTACGGCGACGGGCCCGCGCAGGTGGAGTTCCGGACGCGGTTCGCGCAGACGTCGTCGGCGCTGCGGGCGAAGTCCGTGGAGGACACGGCGTTCTACCGCTATGTGCCGCTGCTGTCGGCCACCGAGGTGGGCGGCAATCCGGGGAGTCCCGCCCTGTCGCCGGAGGAGTTCCACGCGTACTGCGCGCGCGTGCAGCGCGACTGGCCGGTGTCCGGGACGGTGGCCTCGACGCACGACACCAAGCGCAGTGCGGACGTCCGGGCGGCGCTGCACGTGCTGGCGGAGTGCCCGGACCGCTGGGCGGACGTGCTCACCGAGGTGACGCGCACCGGCGAGGGTGTGCCGGACGCGCAACTCGCGTGGGCGGCCTGGCAGACGGTGTTCGGGCTCGGCCCGGCGTCCGGGGCGCCCGAGCGGGTGCAGGGGGCGCTGCTGAAGCACGTGCGCGAGGCGGGCCTGTACACGAGCTGGACCGAGCAGGAGCCGCCGTACGAGGAGGCGGTGGCGCGGTTCGTGGCGGCCGGGCCGTGCGGGGCGCCCGGTGAGCGGATCGCCGCCTTCCGGGACTCGCTGGAGCCGTACGTCCGGGCCAACGTGCTGGGCACGGCCCTGGTCCAGCTGACGATGCCGGGCGTCCCGGACGTCTACCAGGGGACGGAGGCCGAGTACCGGGCGCTGGTCGACCCGGACAACCGGCGGGCGGTCGGCTTCCCGCCCGAGGAGTCCGGGGGCGGCTCCGGGGACAAGGTGGCGGTGACGCGGGCGGCGCTGGGGCTGCGGGCACGACGGCCCGAGGCCTTCGGCGACACCGCGACCTACACGGCGCTGCCGGCGGAGGGTGCGGCGGCCCGGCACTGCCTGGCGTTCGCCCGGTCCGGGGAGGTGGTGACGGCCGTGACACGCCTGTCGCTGCGGCTCGCCGAGGCGGGGGGCTGGCGGGACACCCGGCTGCCGCTGCCGCCGGGGCGGTGGGCCGACGTGCTGGAGCCGGGCCGGGAGTTCACGGGGTACGCGCGCGTGGCGGAGCTGTTCGCGACCCTCCCCGTGGCACTGCTGGAGAAGGTGGGCGACTGAACTCAGGCGACCGCCGCCGGGCCGTCCTGGGAGCAGTCCTCGTACGCCCTCAGAGGGAGGGCCGGACGCGGCCACGCCGACCGCAGCAGGTCCACGAACGCCTCCGCCGCGCCCGTCGGGGGGACGCGCGAGAAGACCGTCAGCGTGCGCCGCCACCCCGGGTCGGGGGTGAGCACGACGCACCCCTCGCCGACCGCCTCCCGGACTAGGGGCGCGGGCGCGGCACAGACGCCGACGCCCGCCGCGGCCATCCGTACCGCCGTCGAGGTGTGCTCGGTGAACACGGCGGTGCGCGGGGTGAAACCGGCGCGGCCGCACGCCCAGTCGAGGAAACGCTCGCCGTGGACGACGGGCTCCATGGCGCAGCGCACCCAGGGACGGTCGGCCAGCTCCGGCAGCGTCACCGTCGTACGGCCCGCGAAGCGGTCGTCGAAGGGCACCACGAGGACGATGTCCTCCTCGCCGACCTGCACGACGGTGCCCGGCCAGTCGGCGGGTGCCGGGCCGACGGCGAGGTCGGCGGTGCCGCGCTCGACCTGCTCCTGAAGCGCCTGCGAGGTGGAGTACTCGTGGAGGTGCAGCAGCACGCGCGGGTGGGCGGCGCGCCAGCGGGCGAAGACGTCCGGGAGGACGCCGACCGCCACGGAGTGCACGGCGGCGACATGGAGTTCGCCGCCCTCCGCACCGGCGGCGGCCCGGGCCGCGCGGCGGGCCTGGGCGGCGCTGCGCACGGCCAGCTCGGCGTGCGGCCGGAACGCGCGTCCCATGGGGGTCAGGCGCACGCCGCGCGGCAGGCGCTCCAGGAGCGCGCCGCCCACCGACCGCTCCAGGGCCTTGATCTGGTGGGACAGCGCGGGCTGCGAGACGTGCAGGACCTGCGCCGCGCGGGTGAAGGACGCCTCCTCCAGGACCGTCAGGAAGTACTCCATCTGCCGCAGGCTCAACGCCCCTCCCCCATAAACGTCCTGCATCGGTTCCACAAGAACATTGCCTTGGACTCATGGCAAGGCCGGGCGGAGGCTGGGGGCATGGACTCACCCGACGTCATCGTCATCGGCGGCGGCACCGGCGGCTACAGCACCGCCCTGCGCGCCGCGGCCCTCGGCCTGCGGGTCGTGCTCGTCGAGCGCGACAAGATCGGCGGGACGTGTCTGCACCGCGGCTGCATCCCCAGCAAGGCGATGCTGCACGCGGCCGGGCTCGTCGACTCCATCGCCGAGGCGCGCGAACGCTGGGGTGTGAAGGCGACGCTGGACGCCGTGGACTGGCCGGCGCTGGTGGCCACCCGCGACGACATCGTGGCCCGCAACCACCGGGGGGTGGAGGCGCATCTCGCGCAGGCGGGCGTGCGGGTGATCGCGGGGAGTGCCCGGCTGACGGGCCCGCGGTCCGTGCGCGTGGAGGGCGTGCACGGCGAACCCGGCGTGCGGGACTTCGCCGCGCGCCGCGGGCTGGTGCTCGCGACGGGCTCACGACCGCGCACGCTCCCGGGGCTCCGCCCGGACGGTCGGCGCGTGGTGACGAGCGACGACGCCCTCTTCGCGCCCGGGCTCCCGGCGTCCGTGCTGGTGCTCGGCGGGGGCGCGATCGGCGTGGAGTACGCCTCCTTCCACCGCTCCCTGGGCGCCGAGGTCACCCTCGTGGAGGCCGCGGACCGGATCGTGCCGCTGGAGGACGTCGAGGTGAGCCGTCATCTGGCCCGCGGTCTGAAGAAGCGCGGCGTCGACGTCCGGGCCGGCGCGCGGCTGCTGGACGCCGAGGTCCTCGACGACGGGGTGCGCGCACGCGTGCGCACGGCCCGCGGCGAGACGCTCACGGTCGTGGCCGAGCGGCTGCTGGTGGCGGTCGGGCGGGCCCCGGTCACCGACGGCCTGGACGTGACCGCCGCGGGTCTCGCCACGGACGAGCGCGGTTACGTCGTGCCGGCCGACTGGGACCGGCTGGAGACGGCGGTGCCCGGGATCCACGTCGTGGGCGACCTGCTGCCGCCGCCGTCGCTCGGACTGGCCCACGCCTCGTTCGCGGAAGGGCTGCTGGTGGCCGAGACGCTGGCCGGTGTGCCCTCCGCGCCGGTGGACTACGCGGCGGTGCCCCGCGTCACGTACTCCTCGCCGCAGACCGCGGCCGTGGGGCTGACCGAGGCCGAGGCACGCGCGCGTGGGCACGAGGTGGTGACCAACAGCATGCCGCTGACCGCCGTGGCGAAGGGCATGGTGCACGGGCGGGGCGGCATGGTGAAGGTCGTGGCCGAGGCCGGCGGCGGACGCGTACTGGGCGTGCACCTGGTGGGCCCGCACGTGTCGGAGATGATCGCCGAGAGCCAGCTGGTCGTCGGCTGGGACGCCGAGCCGTCCGACGTGGCCCGGCACGTCCACCCGCACCCCACCCTGTCCGAGGCGGTCGGCGAGGCGTTCCTGACCCTGGCGGGACGGGGGCTGCACCAGCAGTAGGCACGTCGTACCGGTCGCCTCGTACCGGTGACGGAGCCCGCGTCGCCCGGGCCCGTGCTTCCGGGCGCCCCCTGGAGCCTCCCCCATCGCGCCCTTGACACCGCACCATGGCCATGGGGTACTGCGATTGCGAACTCGGGCGGATGTGACGGGGGTGAGTGTCCTGCCGGAGCTGCGCTACCCGACGGTGACCGAACTGGTCTCAGCTGCCCGGGCGTTGGCCGCCCACCGCCCCGGTGTGTCCACCCTGCGGCAGGTGGGTTCCTCGCGGGCGGGCAGACCTTTGCACCTGCTGTCCGTGGGCCGGGCCCGCCGCGCCGTGCTCGTGGTCGCCGGAGCCCACGCCAACGAGCCGACCGGCTCCTGCACGTTGCTCGCGCTCGCCCGGCGGGTTCTGGAGCAGCGGGAGCTGCGTGACGGCATCTCCTGGCACTTCCTGCTGTGCGCGGACCCCGACGGGGCGAGCCTGCACGTGACGCCGGCGCCGCGCAGCCTCTTCGACTACCACCTCGGCTTCTTCCGCCCCGCCGGCCCCGAGCAGCCGGAGTGGGCCCCGTCCCTGCTGCCGCCGGACCGGCTGCCGCCCGAGACCAGGGCCCTGACGGGCGTCATCGACGAGCTGCGCCCCTACCTCCAGGTGACCCTGCACGGCACGGATCTGGGCGGCAGCTGGGTGCAGTTGACGAAGGACGTGCCCGGGCTCGCCGAGCCGTTCGCCAAGTCCGCGGCCGAGCTGCACATCCCGGTGGAGACCGGCGCGTCGGACGCCGCGGGCTGGCCCGCGTCCGGGCCCGGCGTGCACGTGATGCCGGCCCCGGAGGCCGGACCGGCGTACCCGAGCCTGCCGGACGACGCGCGGCACAGCACCTGGTACCACGCCCACCGGTACGGCGGGCTGACCGCGGTGGTCGAGGTGCCGATGTGGGCGAGCGACCTCGTGGACGACCCGGCCCCGCACCCTGCCCCGGCGGCGGCGATCGGCCGGCTCGCGCGCCGGCTGCAGCGCGACGCGCTGGAGGTGACGCGCGTGCTCGACGGGGCGCTGCCCCGGCTGGCGGACCTGGACGGGCCGTTGCTGCGGGCCGCCCGGTGGGGGCTGGAGCTGGTGCCGGGGCTGGCCGCCGACCTGGTCCACACCCCGCCCGCCGACCGCACCCGGGCGTACGTGGGCAGTGTGGACGCGTTCGCGCGGCGGGTGCCGCTGCGGGCGGCGGCCATGCTGCGGCGGGTGCTGCGCGGGACCGACGACCGGGCGGCGGGACAGCTGGAGGAACTCGTCGCGACCTGGAGCGATGCTTTCGCGGAACGTTTCCGCGCCCGCTGGGTGCCGTTGCAGCACCAGGTCGAGCACCAGTCCCGCACGGTGGTCGCGGCGGCGCTGCACGCGCGCGAGGAAGCCGACTAGACAGACCCTGTCAGGGCGTCAGTCCGGCCGCGTCGGCACCGCCGCCCCGGACGGCCACTCCGGGCTCCGCCGGGCCGGAGCCCGCGCGCGGGTGCCGCCCGGCCAGCTCGAACGCGCAGAGCACCACGCGCGCCTGGTACTCCGCCTGGCGGGCCACCGGGATCCAACGGGCCCCGCAGCCGTCGCGGTAGTCGGCGCACCACTCGTCGATCAGCAGGTCCAGCTCCGGCAGGGCCCCGGCCGGGTCGCGGCCGGCGGCCCGCACGAGCTGGTGCAGCAGTCCCGCGGTGCGCAGCACCAGCCGTCGCCCGGAGATGCGCAGCGCGGCCAGGTGGGCGCTGCTCAGGGGCGGGAGGGGATGGGCCGTCCCGTCGCCGGTGTCCGGGTCCCAGGCGTCGGCGAGGCCGGGGCAGACCAGTAAATAGTCGTCGACCGGGGCGAGCAGCCGCGCCGCGTCGGGTACGCCGGCGAGGTGCGGCCGGACCCGGGCCAACACCTGCCGCAGGAGGGCCGTGTCGTGGCGCAGGGCGCGGCTGACGGCCCGCAGCGCCCCGTCCCGGTCCGTGGGCGGGGAGCCGTCCGACACGGCCGCCACGCCCCACATGGGCGCCTCGACGACCGCGGTGACGGTGCCGTGCCGGTGCGGGTGGAACCACGTCGACTCGACGGCGGCCTCGGTGATGGCCGCGGCCAGGTCGGCCCGGCGCGGCGGCGGAATCCGGTAGACGGCGGGTCCGAGGCCGGGCCAGTACAGGGCGTCGTAGGCGCCGAGTTCGCGGGGGATGGCGAGCCGGGCGGCGATGTGGGCGAGGCGCCGGTCGAGGCCGGGCAGGTCGTGGGTGAGCTCGACGAAGCCGCCGCCGACGTCGACGCCGTGCAGGGAGCACTGGAGGAAGGGCCGCAGTTCATCCTGGACGTCGAGGAGGGCGCGGGTCTCCGGCAGGGCGGCCGCGGCCGCGCCGTCGGGCAGCCACTCGGGCTGTTCCAGGAAGCCGGGCCGGAAGAAGTTCCGGAAGTACCGGCCGAGGGTGTAGGGGCCGGTCAGCCAGCCCTCGTTGCGGCGCGACCCGTCCGGGTCGAGGCACAGCAGCAGGTTCCAGGTGGCGTCGGCGCCCTCGGTGAGCCGCGGGTCGGCCAGGGCCCGCTCGGCCAGGCGCAGCACGGTGGCACCGCCCACCGGCTCGTTGGCGTGGGGGCCGGCGACGACGAGGGCCTGGCGGCTGCCGTGGCCGACGGAGAGCAGCCACATCGGCGTGCCCGCGCGGGAGGTGCCGACCCGGCGCAGCCGGGCGTCCCGGGGACGGCGGGCGACGAGGGCGGCGGCCCGGGCGTCCAGTTCGTCGACGGTCGGGTAGCGCAGGAGGGGCGGCAGGGCACACCTCCCCCATGCGATGCCGTCGGTTCACCAGGTGTAGATGGCGTACGCACAGTCAGTCACGACTTCAGGGGTACGTCAACACCATGGAGGGCAAAGCCATTTGAGCCACGCCCCGGTCATCGACAACTGGTAATCCCCAGGCCAGAGCTGAGGCCGGGCTCGGTTTCCGGTCAGCCGACGGACAGCCGGAAGGTCATCCGGCCGACAGCCGGAACGTCAGCCCGCCGACAGCCGGAACGTGATCCGCCCGAAGCCCACCTGGTCGCCCTCGCGGACGACCGCGGCGCCGACGACACGCCGTCCGTTGACCGTCGTGCCGTTGGTGGAGCCGAGGTCCCGCAGGACCCACATGCCGCCCTGGTGGCGCAGTTCGGCGTGGACACGGGAGACCGTCTCGTGGTTCAGGCGCAGTCCGCTGGCGGGGTCGCGGCCTATGCGCAGCGGATGGCCGTGCGCCGGGTGGGGCAGCAGCAGCTTGGGCAGCTTCTCGGCCTGCCAGGCCCTGCGCAGCCGTACGGTGAACCCGGAGACCGCCTCGACGGTGCCGAACACCATGCGGGAGAGCCGGCTCTCCGTGGGCAGGTCGGCGGTGAGCACCGCCAGCTCGTCCGGGCGGCGGGCGGCGAGCGCCAGTTCCATGCGGCGGACGAACGTGTCGTGGGACAGGCGGCCCACGGCGACGCCGTCACGGAGCACCTTCAGCGCCCTGTCGCGCTCCGCGTCGGAGAGCCGCGCGGGGTACGTGTTGAACTCGAAGGACGACGTCACGCTCGTGATTGTCGGGCAGCGCGGCCGGGCTGTCCAGGAAACGGGAAAACGCCCGCCACGCGCGCGTACCCGGTGAGACCCGCCGCAAAAGGGTGGATGCACCGGCGGATTGATCTCGTTTGACGCACCATGGACGGGCTACATCACGGTGAGCAGACGAAGGGGAACCGTCCGTGCAGTTCGAGGTGTGGGCACCGCAGGCCGGCCGAGTGACGCTCCAGTGCGACGGCGTCACGCGCGCGTTGGAGCGCGATCCGGAACGGGTGGGGTGGTGGCGGGGCGAGGCCGAGGCGCGCGACGGGTCCCGGTACGGCTTCGCGCTCGACGACGGTCCCGTGCTGCCCGATCCGCGCTCGCGCCGGCAGCCGGACGGTCCGGACGGGCTGAGCGCGGTCGTCGACCACGAGCGGTACGCGTGGCGGGCGGATTGGCGGGGCCGGCCGCTGGCCGGGGCGGTGCTGTACGAGCTGCACGTGGGGACGTACACGTCCGAGGGCACCCTGGACGCGGCGGCCGAGCGGCTCGGCCATCTCGCCGAACTGGGCGTGACGCACGTGGAGCTGATGCCGCTGTGCCCCTTCCCGGGCACGCACGGCTGGGGCTACGAGGGCGTCTCCCTGTGGGCGGTGCACGAGCCGTACGGCGGGCCGGAGGCGCTGAAACGCTTCGTCGACCGGGCCCACGAACTCGGCCTGGGCGTGGTGCTCGACGTGGTGCACAACCACTTCGGCCCGTCCGGCAACTACCTGCCCGTCTTCGGCCCGTACCTCACCGACACGCACCACACGCCCTGGGGCGCCGCGGTCAACCTGGACGCGCCCGGCTCGGACGAGGTGCGCGCGTACCTGATCGGCAGCGCCCTGGCGTGGCTGCGGGACTACCGGCTGGACGGGCTGCGCCTGGACGCCGTGCACGCGCTGGCGGACACGCGCGCGTGCCACTTCCTGGAGGAGTTGTCGGCGGCCGTGGACGCCCTGGCCGCGGAGGTGGACCGGCCGCTGTTCCTGGTCGCCGAGTCGGACCTGAACGACCCGCGGCTCATCACCGCCCGCGCCGACGGGGGCCTCGGGCTGCACGCGCAGTGGAACGACGACTTCCACCATGCTCTGCACACCACGCTGACGGGCGAGTCGCAGGGCTACTACGCCGACTTCGCGCGCGCTCCCCTCGCCGGGCTCGCCAAGACCCTGACGGGCGGCTACTTCCACGACGGCTCGTACTCGAGCTTCCGTCAACGGCACCACGGACGCCCGCTGGACCGCACGCGCGTGGCCGGGCACCGGCTGCTCGGCTACAGCCAGACCCACGACCAGGTCGGCAACCGCGCCCAGGGAGACCGGCTTTCGGCCCTGGTCTCCCCGGGGCTGCTCGCCTGCGCGGCCACGCTGGTCCTGACGGCGCCGTTCACGCCGATGCTGTTCATGGGCGAGGAGTGGGCGGCGGGCACGCCCTGGCAGTTCTTCACCGACCACACCGACCCGGAGCTGGCGGACGCCGTACGGCGGGGCAGGCGGCGGGAGTTCGCCGCGCACGGCTGGAAGGAGGAGGACGTGCCCGACCCGCAGGACCCGGCGACCCGGGACCGCTCCTGCCTCGACTGGTCCGAGCCGGAACGCGAGCCCCACGCGCGCGTGCTGGCCTGGTACCGGCGGCTCCTCGCCCTGCGCCACGAACAGGCCGACCTGACGGATCCGGACCTCGCCGACACCAAGGTGGCCTACGACGAGGAGCACCGTTGGATCGCCTTCCGGCGCGGGGACGTCCTAGTGGCGGTGAACCTGGCCCCGGAGCCGGCCGCGCTGTCGCTCGGCGTGCCCCACGCGCGCGTACTGGCCGCGTGGGAGCCCGTCGAGACCCCCGGGGACGACGGGGTGCTGCACCTGCCCGGGGAGTCGGGCGTGGTGCTGATCCAGGACTGAGCGGTCAGCCGAGCTTCCCTTCCCGCGCCTCGATCACGGGCGTGAGAAGCCCGGGCCTCGCGAGGAACGCGGCCGCGGCGGGGCGCTTCAGGGGCGGAGGACAGTCGCACGGCATCCCGCCGCCCGGCCCGCTACAGGGCGTCGTCGGTGTCCCTCAGGTCCGTCACCCGTTCCAGCAGGATCGGCTCCCAGGCGCGGCGCAGCCGGGTCCTCCGCAGGGTGGCGTCCTTGCCGGTGGCGAGGGCATCGGCGAGGTGGACGACGGTGTCGCAGCGGGCGAGCCACAGGCCGCGCAGGCAGGGGCGGGCGCCGTAGCCGGCGAGGGTGGCGGCGCGTACGGCGGCGGGTGAGCCGACGGCGAGGGCGAGGCCCGCGATGTCCTCGGCCGGGTCACCGACGACCGCGCCCGCCCAGCCCAGGACGCCGCGTACCCGCCCGTCGGCGCTGACGACGAGGTGCCCGCCGGTGAGGGCGTGGTGGGTGAGGACCGCCGAGCCGGCCTGGGCAGCGAGCTGGGCCGCGCCGGGCGGGGTGAGCTGGTTCAGGCGGACGGGGTCGAACTCGTCGGCCTCGGCGAGGCGTTCGGCGGCGCGTACGGCGGCCCGGCGCAGCGCCTCCAGGGACCGCGGCGCGACGCGGGGCACGCCGAGGGTCTCGGCCTGCCGGACCGGTACCTCGCGCAGTCCCGTGAGCAGTCCGGCGAGGTCGGCCTCGCCGAGGGCGGACACGTCGTGCTCCTCGCCCGAGCCGCCCGGCACCTTGGTGTCCAGCGTGTAGCTCAGCCCGGCCGCCCACTCGCCGTGGGCCACGCTGGCCGGCACCGCCACCGGGACGTGCGGGCGGACGAGGTCGCGCAGGCGCAGTTCGCGGCGCTGGCGTGCGGTGGCCTCGCGGTCGGGGGCGAGGCGCAGCACGTGGCGGGTGCCGACCCACCAGGTGGCGGGTTCGGTGCCCTCGGTGGCGGGCCGGACGTCGGGGCCGCTGTTCTTCGCGGTCGCCCGGCCGCCCGCGCCGCCCTCGTTGTTCCTGCCGTCCTTGCCGTCCGTTCCGTCCGTGCCGTCTTTCAGCAGGGAACGGACCAGTCGGCGGACGGTGTCCTCGGTGGGTGTGGGTGCCTGGGTCATGGTCGCGCCGTTGCCGTTCGGGAGGCGTGGTGGGGACATCGGTGGCGTCACTCCACTATGACCAGCTCGCGGGTGGTGGTGTTCAGGCGTCGCCCGCCGTCCTCGGTGACGGTCACGATGTCCTCGATGCGCACGCCGAACCGGCCGGGCAGGTAGATGCCGGGTTCCACGGAGAAGCACATGCCGGGCACCAGGGGCCGTTCCTCGCCCTCGATCATGTACGGCGGCTCGTGGGTGGTGACGCCGATGCCGTGCCCGGTGCGGTGGATGAAGTACTCGCCGTACCCGGCGTCCGCGATGACCGCGCGGGCGGCCCGGTCGACGTCCTGGCAGGCGGCGCCCGGCCGCACGGCGCGGAAACCGGCCTCCTGGGCGGCGCGCACGACGTCGTGGACGCGGCGTTCCTCGTCGGTGGGTTCGCCGACGTGGACCGTGCGGGAGGTGTCGGAGCCGTAGCCGTCCTTCAGGCCGCCGAAGTCGAGGACGACCATGTCGCCGCGCTCGATGACGCGGTCGCCGGCCTCGTGGTGCGGGTCGGCGCCGTGCGGTCCCGAGGCGACGATGGTGAAGTCGACCTGTTCGTGGCCGTGCCGGCGCAGCAGCCGGTCGAGGTCCGCGGCCACGTCGGACTCCCGACGGCCGGCGAAGGGGACGTTCCGGATCTCCTCGAAGGTGGCGTCGGCGGCGGCTCCCGCGGCCGTCATGAGCTCCAGCTCGGCCGCGTCCTTCACGGCGCGCAGCATGGGCAGGGCCTCGGTGAGCGAGGCGTAGGAACTGCCGGGCAGGGCCTGTCGCAGAGCCAGCAGGTGCAGGGCCCAGGCGTTGTCGCTGATGCCGAACCGGCCCCGGGCGTCGAGGAGCGCGGCGGTCGCGGCGTAGGGATCCTTGCCGTCGGTCCAGTCGCGCAGGGTCAGCGCGGGCGCCCCGGCCGCCTGCCGCGCGTCCGGGGCCTCCAGGGCGGGGACGACGAGGACGGGGTCCTGCCCGGCGGCGAGGACCAGCAGAGTGAGCCGCTCGGTGACCGCCGGGGGCGTGTAGCCGGTGAGCCACACCAGGTCGGGGCCCGGGGCCACGAGCAGGCCCGCGAGACCGGCCTCGGCGGCCGCCCGCGCCGCACGCTCCATGCGGGCCCGGTAGACGTCTGCGGTGAAGGACGCGGCCGTGCTCGAGGTCATCCGGGCCTCCCAGGACGGACGAAGGGGCTACGGGCAGCATCCTGCCCGGACGGAGGGGGCGGCGCGAGCCGTCTGCGGGCATCACCCGCGCGTCTCCGCGGGCGGCGGAGGATTGCCCCCACACAAAGGCTAATGCTTAGATTCCCGTTATCCATTAGATCCTCGACCGAGGGAGCGTCGGGCCGTGCTCGTACTCGCACACATCAGCGATCTGCATCTGGACGGGAGCGCGCGGGCGACGCAGCGCGCCGAGCGGGTGCGCGACCGGCTGTGGGAGCTGCCGGGGCAGGTGGACGCGCTGCTGGTGACGGGCGACATCGCGGACCACGGCACGGAACCGGAGTACGAGGAGGCCGCCCGCATCCTGGGGCTGCGCGAGGGCGACGCCCCGTTCCCGGTGCTGACCTGCCCGGGCAACCACGACAGCCGCGCCCCCTACCGCAAGGGACTGCTGGGGCTGCCGGGAGCCGAGGGGCCGGTCAACAGGGTGCAGATCTTCGACGACGGTGCCGTGCTGATGTGCGACTCCAGCGTCCCGGGCAGCGACGACGGGGAGCTGGACGAGGAGACGTACGACTGGATCGAGGCGACCCTCGACGAACTCGACGGCAGCCTTCCGGCCCTGCTCGCCTTCCACCATCCGCCGCTGGCGCTGCACCACCCGCTGCCCGACTCCTGCCGACTGCGGGATCCCGGCCGGCTGGCCGGCCTGCTGGACCGCCGGCCCGAGATCGCCGGGCTGGTCACCGGCCACGCGCACTCCCCCGCCGCCACCTCGTTCGCGGGCCGGCCGCTGGTCGTCGGGCCCGGTGTGACCTGGACGCTGCGGCTGCCCTGGGAGGGCGAGCGGGTCGCGGACCGGGACGCGCCGCCCGGGTTCGCCTTCCACGTCCTGGACGACGCCGGGCGGCTCACCAGCCACTTCCGCGTGGTCACGTGACGACGGCGGGGACGACCGTCAGCTGCTGGTAGCCGCCGCTGCGGTGGCGCACCGTCAGTTTGACCTCGCGGCCGGGACGCGCGTCGGCGACGGCGCGCACCAGGTCCGCGGCCGTGTCGATCCGGGTCGTGCCGAAGGCGAGGAGGATGTCGCCGCGCACCAGGCCCGCCTGCTGTGCCGGGCCGGGGACGTGCAGCCCGACGACCAGGGCCCCGGGCTTGCGGGCGTCCATGACCTGCACGCCGAGGGTCACGGCGGCGGGCGCGGACGGCACGGCGGACGGTGAGGGTCCGGCGGGCGACGGCGTGGTGCGCGCTCGCGGGTCGAGGACCCCGCCCGGGCCGATCACCGTGGCGCCCATCGCGCCGAGGCCGACCCCGGACAGCACCAGGACCGCGCCGACGAACCCGGCGAGCAGCACGTTGAGAAGCCGCCGCCCGCGCCGCCGGGCGGCGTGCGGTCGCGGTCGTACGGGGCGGGTCGTCGTCGGCGCCGCCCCGTCGGGCTCCTGGCCCGGCATCGGCTTGGGTCGCAGCGCGGTCTGTTCCATGGCTCGCCTCCAGGTCGTGCACGATCGCATCCGTCGGATGCGGAACGATCACGGCTGGTGCTCTACCCGGCCCGTCGGCGCCCGATGAGCCACGAACGAGTGAGACTGACCTGGGGCGGATGCCGATGCGGGGGCCCGGAAGACAGGCGTGGCTCGTACCGCACCCGGCGCCACGGGTGCGGTACGAGCGTCCTGCTCGGAAGGGCCGGTCCGCCGGTCAGCCCGGGTGGCCCTCCCCGTGCCCGCCGTGGGCCCCTCCGTGGTCGAACTTCAGCACCTGGGCGGGCATCACGACGAAGGGCCGCATCATGCCCATGTCCTCGTGCTCCAGCAGGTGGCAGTGGTACATGAACCGGCCGTGCGCGCCGTCGAACTTCCCCATGACGCGCAGCATCTGGTTCCCGGGCACCCGGAAGACGTCCTTCCAGCCGAGCTCGTTGGGCGCGAGGGGCAGGGGTGTGCCGGCGTCGTACCGGATCGGCGTGCGCGTGCCGCCCACCTCCGGGTCGAAGCCCGACACGTCGTACGCGTCGCGGCCGAGGAGCTGGAAGTCGGCCAGGTGGATGTGCATGGGGTGGACGATGGGCGCGAGGTTGAGGAAGCTCCACTGCTCGTGGCTGCCCTCGGCGAGGGTGTAGCCGAGGGCGTCGTTGAACGTCCGTGCCGTGCGCCGGTAGGTGCGGGTCTTGTCGTCCGGGCCGGTGATCTGGATGATCCCGTCCGTCGGCACCTGGATGTCGCCCGGGTGCTTGACCTCCGTCATCTCCCACATCTCCGGGTGCCCGCCGGCGCCCTTGGTGGTGGGCGGGGTGAGGACGACCAGGCGGTGGCCGTGCCCGATGTCATGGCTGAGGCGGCGGAAGGAGCCGGACAGCACCGTGGGCAGCTCGAAGGTGTCCGGCTCGCACAAGTCGCCGATCCGGAACTCCATGACGGCCGGATACGGCACGTCGCCCTGCGGGTCCGGCACGCCCGGCGGCTGGTTGCGGCCCTTGTTGACCAGGCGCAGCGTCCGGCCCGCCAGGCCCCGGAAGTCGGCCAGCAGGTCGAAGCGTTCGGCCGGGGCCGCGGTCAGGGTCGGCAGCGCCGCGTCGAAGTCGAGCGGGACGGGGCGTGGCAGCAGCCCGCCGTCGCTGCCGATCTGGTGGAGGACGCCCGGGACCGGGGTGTTCTCCTCGTCGACGAGGACGAGGTCGTAGATGCGCGCGTTGGAGGCGTTGACCAGCCGGAACCGGTACCAGCCGGCGTCGATGTCGGTGTACGGCCAGATGCGGCCGTTGACCGTGGTGTACGGGCCGGTGAACGGGAGGGAGACCGGCTTGCCCGTCTCCGGGTTCCGGTCCTGGACGATGACCGTCTTGTGCAGCAGCCGGCCGTTGAGGCGGCCGTCCTCGTCGGTGTCGAGGTTGCGGTCGGCGAGCAGCAGCGGGATCTCCCGCTCCCCGGACGGGAGGTGGAGGGCGTCCTCCTCCTCGTCGCGCACGAGGTAGGTGCCGTACAGGCCCGCCATCACGTTCCACCGCGTGATGTTCATGGCGTGGTCGTGGTACCACCACTGCACCGCCTGGTGGTCGTTCGGGTACTCGGAGAGCTGGGCGTCGCCGAAGGCGACCGCGTTGTCGGCCCAGCCGTCGTTGCCGCCGCCCGTCTGCGCGCCGTGCAGGTGGGTGACGGACCAGGCGGGCAGGGCGGCGACGTCCTTGTTCGGTTCGACTCCGTCGCGCCCGGGCTCGGTACTGGACTGCGGGCGGCCGTCCCGGCGCAGCTTCACCTCGACGGAGGTGACCGGGTACTCGCTGTCCTTCGGGATGCGGTTGGTCCAGGCGATGCGCACGCGCTGCCCGCGCCGGACCTCGATGGTCGGGCCCGGCACCTGGCCTTCGTAGCCCCACATCAGGGTCGGCGGGAGCTGCGGGTGCAGGCGCACCCAGGCCGGGCGCAGGGCGATCTCGGTTTCGCGCAGGACGTCGCCGGAGGCGGGGCGCAGGACGGGCGGGACGGGCAGCGGCGCGACGTACGGCGTCAGTTCGGCCGGTGCGGGTGCCTGTGCTCGCGGCTCCGTGAGATCGGCGGGCCTTTCGATGATGTCGGTCACAGTGGTTCCCCCGTGTGGTGCGGTGTCTTCTTCCTCACCCTGGAAGACCCCCGGCTCGCCGCCGGGGGTTCCGTCCTGTCCCGTTCCGGGATGATCTGGCTGGATAGTGCCGTCTCAGCCGAGCGCGGGAACGGGGACGGCCGGCGGGCGGTCGGGGAGGAAGCCGTGGGCGCGCCGGGACAGCCACGCGTCCTTGTAGCGGTCCACCTCGCGGTGCCAGTTCAGGATGCCGGACAGCCAGTTCCGCAGGTCCGCCACGTAGGTCTCCATGGCGGCGCGTGCCTCCTGCGTGAGCTGGAAGTCGTCGTACAGGATGGGCAGTTCGTGCTCGACGACGTGCTCGAACTGCCGCATGCGCTGGCTCATCAGGTCGTGCACGATGCCGAGGCCGGTCGGGTAGTCGCAGCCGAAGAAGTTCTGCACGACGAGGATCG
Source organism: Streptomyces olindensis (assembly GCA_000696115.1). GTDB lineage: Bacteria > Actinomycetota > Actinomycetes > Streptomycetales > Streptomycetaceae > Streptomyces > Streptomyces olindensis. The sequence goes on along the minus strand of JJOH01000005.1, from coordinate 174,491 downwards.
CGTTGTGGATCTCGCCCTCGAACTCGATCTCCTTCTGGTACGAGAAGACATCGTTGAGCAGGCAGGCGAAGTCCATCGCGGCGTTCTCCAGCGACCGGACCGGGCCGCTGCGGTAGACCTCCGGCGGGATGGCCGGGCCGTGGCCCAGCCGGCACAGACTCAGAGTGAGGTCGGAGCCGAAGGTGGCCCGGCGCATCTCCAGGTAGTCGACCGGATCGGGGATGCGGTTCTGGAGCTGGTTGGACAGCTCCCACACCCAGCTCTCGGTCATGACGTTGATGGCGTCCTTGAGGGTGCGCCGCGCCGCGGGTGTCATCTCCGCGGTGGTCCGCGCCCACAGGTCGATCAGGGCGCGCTCCATGGCGTTGACCGGGACCGGCGGTTCGCCGCCGTCGACCGGCATGCAGTCGGACAGGCGGGCGGTCGTCAGCCGGGCGGCGGCCAGGTCGCGGCGGTGGCCGTAGACCAGCGGGTAGTAGTCGTCGCCGTAGGTGCCCCAGGCGAGCCACTGGGAGCTGAGGTCGAGGGCCTCGGGGGTGGCGTCCGGGTCGAGGCCCGCCGCACAGAGCGGGAGGTCGTAGGCCCGGAGCTTGTCCGCGTCCCAGACGCCCTCGGCGAGGATGCCCGTCCGGGTCACCCAGTCGGTGAGGTTGCGGCGGGAGGTGTCGAGGTGCGGGCTGAGCTCCAGCGGGAACGGCATGCGGATGTCGGGGATCCGCGCAGGTCCGACCTTCTGGTACGGCACGTGCGTGTAGGAGCGCAACCGCTCGGCGCCGGCCGAGGCGAGCAGGGCGCGGACGTCGGTGCCGGAGGTGCCCAGGCCGGTGAAGCCCGGCCAGGGGTTGCCCCCGCGCGCGGCGTTCTCGTTCATGTAGCGGCTGGAGCGCAGATGCCACTCGTGGCCGCCGGACTGCCAGTCCTGCAGTCCCTTGGTGTACGCCGCCACGGCCGCGACCTCGTCCGGCCGCAGTCCCTTCTCCAGGGCGAGCGCGGGCACCTCGGTGAACGCCGTGTGCTCGAACTGGTGGAGGCGGGAGGTGAGGACGTCGTTGACGATGTCGGCGGCCTCCTGGGTCGTGCAGCCGAAGAAGGTCTCCACGACGAGCACGCCGTTGCTGTTCTCGCCCTCCTCCTCGACCTCGCGCTGGTAGGAGAACAGGTCGTTGCGCAGGTGCACGGCGTCGGAGAACGTCTCCATCAGCACCCTGAGCGGCCTGGATCCGGCGACGGAGGCGGGGACTTCGGCCGTCGCGTACTCCACGAGCCCCGCGGACCAGGGGGCGCCGCCGACCTTGCGGCGCATCTCGATGTACTCGACGGGGTTGGCGATCCGCCCCTCGTTGATGTTGGACAGCTCCCACATCGACTCGTTCAGCAGGTGCTCGGTGGCCACGGCGAAGCGGCGGCGCCAGCCCTCGGACATCGAGGGCACCGTACGCGCCCACAGGTCGGCGAGGCCCGCCTCGACCGGGTTCTCCGGCTCCGGCACGGGGGTCGCGAGGTCCAGCGGCATGAACAGAGGCAGCCGGTCCAGGTGGGCCTTGCCGGCAGCGCGGTCCTGGCTGCGCTTGTACATCTCCAGGAAGTGGTCGTCGAAGAAGAAGACCCACACGTACCAGTCGGTGATGAGGGAGAGGGCGGGACCGTCGCAGTCGGGGTGGGTGTAGGCGCAGAGCAGGCCGTAGTCGTGCGCGTCGAGGTCGGCCTGCTCCCAGACGCCGGATCCCTCCAGCATGCCCATCTCGCGCGCCCACTCCGTCGAGTGCGCCCGGGCCTCGTCGACATGGGGGTTCAGCCGCGCGGGGTGCGGCATGTAGAAGTGCGGGAGTTCGAACGGCTGCGTCATGGCCGGGGCCCTACCCGGCGCCCCGCGTGGCCATCCACGACCCAGGACATGATCACACCATCGCGTGAATCGAGGGTGAAGTCGGGAGTTCTGCCGGGACCTTGTGGCGTTCATCTCTACGCGCGCAGACTTACGCCCACGCCTTGGCAGCTCCTGTCCCTCTCGTTCACCGGAGTCCACCATGAAGCAGCACTCCCGAGCCCTGCCGCGCCGGGTCGCGCTCACCTCGCTCGCGGGGGCGGCGCTGGCCGGTGCGACCGCTCTGAACGCCTCGGCGGCCGAACGGCACGGGCGCACCGTGCGGTTCGCCACGTTCAACGCGTCCCTGAACCGCTCCACCCAGGGCGCCCTGCTGCGGGACCTGTCCACGCCGGACGACGCGCAGGCGCGCAACGCCGCCGAGACGATCCAGCGGGTCGACCCGGACGTGCTGCTGATCAACGAGTTCGACCACGACGACCAGGGCGCGGCGGTCCGTCTGTTCCTGCGGAACTACCTCGCCGTCGGGCACAACGGGGCGCGTCCGGTGCGCTATCCGTACCGCTTCACCGCCCCGGTGAACACGGGCGTCGCCACGGGCGTGGACCTCGACGGCAGGAACGGGGCCGTGACGACGCCCGGTTCGGACGCCTACGGGCAGGACGCCTTCGGGTACGGCTGGTTCCCCGGCCAGTACGGCATGGTCGTGCTGTCTAAGCACCCGATCGACACGCGCGCGGTGCGCACTTTCCAGCACTTCCTGTGGAAGGACATGCCGGGCAACGTCATGCCCGAGGGCTACTACAGCGACGAGGCCCGGGCGATCCTGCGGCTGTCGTCCAAGAGCCACTGGGACGTGCCGGTGCGGATCGGCCGTGAGACGGTGCACTTCCTGGTGTCGCACCCGACCCCGCCCACGTTCGACGGCCCCGAGGACCGCAACGGCCGCCGCAACCACGACGAGATCCGCCTGTGGGCCGACTACATCGGCGGACGGCGGCGCGGCGCCTACCTGTACGACGACCGTGGCCGGCGCGGCGGGCTGCGGCCCGGGGCGCGGTTCGTGATCGCGGGCGACCTGAACGCCGATCCGCACGACGGCGACAGCTACGACCACGCCGTGCGGCAGCTGCTGGAGCACCCTGCGGTGCACCCCGCCGCCACACCCCCGGCGAGCGCGGGCGGCGTGGCGGCGGCCGAGCTCCAGGGCGGCGCGAACACCTCGCACCGAGGCGACCCGGCGTACGACACCGCCGACTTCGGCGACACGGCCCCCGGCAACCTGCGCGTCGACCACGTCATCCCGTCCCGGGGGCTGATACCGGGCGCGAACGGCGTGTTCTGGCCGGCGCCGGGCGATCCGCTGTACCGGCTGGTCGGCGACGGCAGAACCGTCCCGACGTCGGACCACCGCCTGGTGTGGCAGGACGTGCGGGTGGTCTGACCTAGGGTGTGCCCCCCTAGGGCGTCCGCACCTGGATCAGCGCGTGGGTGCCGCTGGTGCGCCAGCGCTGGTCCTCGGCCGCGACCAGTTCCGCCTCGGTACGGCGGTCGAGGCCGGTGATCACGTCGGACTTCAGGGTGCGCAGGGCGGCGACCGGGCCGGGGAAGTACGCGGTGACGTCCGGGAAGGGCGTGGTCGGGGCCCAGAGCCGGTCGCCCACCAGGCGGCGGTAGTTGAGGTCGCCCTTGACGATCGTGAGCGTGGCCGAGGCGAACTCGTCGCGCAGATCGCGGGGCATGTCCGCGTACGGCAGCGGGGCGGCGGAGAAGGGGTGGGCGCGCAGGGTGAGGCGGCCGTCGGCGAAGGCGGACCACAGCTGCCGCCCGTACGCGGCGGCCGCTCCCCCGGCGCCGGTCAGCCGGCGCAGCGCGTCGACGACGTCGGCGGTCGTGGCGTCGGAGACGTAGTAGGGGTAGGGCTTGACGTGCAGGACGGCCTGTCCGATGCGGCCGCTGGCCAGGAGGTGGGCGATGAGGAGCAGATCGGGGACGAGTTCGCGGCCGGCGTTGTCCGCGACGAGGCACAGCGTGCCCGGGCTTCGACCCGTGGTGTCGAGGAGTGACCAGAGCCGGTCGCCGTCGTCGGCCACCAGCCCGGGGGCGGCGTCCGCGTCCCGGGCGCCTTCGGCGGAGAGCCGGAAGCCGAGGTCGGCGCGGTTGCCCCAGAGGGAGCCGTGCAGCAGGGCCTGTTCCTGTTCGGCGGCGGGCCGGCCGGCGAGGTCGTCGAGCGCGGCCAGTTCCTCGTCGGTCTCGGCGGAGTCGAGTTCGGCCAGCTTGAAGGGGCGGAAGGGGTCGATGCCCTGCCAGGGGCCGGGGCCGAAGTAGCCGACGGCCTGGAGCAGTCGGCGGTAGAACCAGCTCTCGGCCCACAGCCACGGCACGTCGAACCAGGACCGGCCGGTGTGGGCGCGCAGTCCCCAGGTCTCCCAGTGGTCCCGGTCGTGCGCGTCGGCGGGGAGCGGTTCGATCTCGCCCTTGGTGCAGTTCGCCAGCAGCTCGTCGAGCGCGCGGTGCTGTCCGGGTTCGTACGGGAAGGCCTCGCGGACCTGCCGGATGATCGCGGGGTGCCGCTCGGCCAGCACGCTGTGGGGGAAGGAGCCCGGCCGGTTGCCGAGGAGCACGGGCGCGGAGGGGGTGTCGGGCATGTGCCTCACCGTAACGCGCGCTCGCAGCGGCACCGTGAGCCCGTCACGGCACCGTGAGCCCGTCACGGCACCTGGAGTCCGGTGCGGCACCTGGAGTCCGGTGCGGCACCGCGAGCCCGGCACGGCACCGCGCGTGCCCCGCACGGCATCGCGCGCCGCGTCCCTCGCACCGGCCGCCGCCGAGCCCTCGGCGCCTGCCCGCGGTCACACCGGCGCGATCTCCCGCTCCAGGCGGGCGGCCAGGCTGAGGTAGCGGGCGCGGCGGGTCACCGGGACCAGGCCGCGGATGAGTATGTTCCACATCTCGGCCGTCCGGCGGGGCTGGCGCGCGACCGGCTCGCGGGAGCGTCCGACGACGCGGGTGCCGACGAAGAAACAGACCAGGGAGTGGGCCACGACGTCGATGTCGATGTCCGGGTGGACGTCGGACTCCTTGACCGCGCCGACGAGCCGGGCCGTGACGATGTCCAGCCACTCCGTGAACGGATGGCTCAGCGGCGGCCGGGGCCGGATACCGCCGGTGGCGAGCCGCAGGCCGGCCCGCAGCACCGGGTCCTCGACGGACATGCGGGTGATGCCGAACGTGAGGCGCATCAGCGCCTCCAGGGACGTGTGGCCGCGGTTGTCCGTCTCCGTCGCCAGCCGGCGGGCGGTGTGCGACTGGAGTTCGAGGATCGCGTGGGCGAGGTCCTCCTTCGCCGCGAAGTGGAAGTAGAGGGCGCCCTTGGTGACTTGGGCGTGCTCCACGATGTCGCTGAGACTGGTCGATTCGTAGCCGCGACGGTCGAACAGGTCAGCGGCGGCCGTGATGATCGTCGAGCGGGTCTGCTCGGCTCGCAACTGCCTCGCCATCGACTGAACTCTCCCGGGACGGAAATGAACGGGTCATGCCGTTTGTTTTTACCCCCCGTACACGATAACTCACCCTGAGACGGCGCTCACCACACCAGTGTGCCGGAGTGCGGGTGCACATCCGGCAAAACAAGCGCAACTGGTGAAAGAAAACAGCGCGTTCGGTATCTAACCGTGGGGGTTGTGCGGGCAGACGTAAAGGCGGGCCGGCCGGTGCCCCATCCGCACCGGCCGGCCCGCCCGTTCGCGGCCTGCCTCGTTCAGCGTTCCCGAGAGAGGATCAGAAGGCTCAGAAGGCCCGGAAGCCTCAGAAGGTGAGCTTCCAGCTGTTGAGCGTGCCCGTGTCCTGCGCCGCGGTGTCCTGGACGCGCAGCTTCCAGGTGCCGTTGGCGACCTCGCTGGAGGCGTTCACGGTGTAGGTGGTGTTCACGTTGTCGGCGGAGTCCGACGCGGCGGACTTCAGGCGGTACGTCGAACCGTCCGGCGCGACCAGGTCGATGACGAGGTCGCCGCGGTAGGTGTGGGTGATGTCCACGCCGACCTGGAGGGCCGAAGGGGCGTTGCCGGTGCGGCCGGTGACGCTGATCGGCGACTCGATCGCGGAGCCGTTGTCCGGGATGGCCACGGCGGTGGTGCTGGAGAACGTCGCGCCGGTCGGCGTACCGCCCTTGACGGCCTGGACCGTCTTGGCGGCGTCCGCGAGGCCGGCGCCGCAACCGCCGGAGCAGGTGCCGGGCAGCGGACGGGCGTTGGCCTTGATGGCCGACTCGATCTGCGCCGGGGTGAGGGCCGAGTTGGCCGACTTCATCAGGGCGGCGAGGCCCGCGACGTGCGGGGTGGCCATGCTGGTGCCCTGGTAGTAGGCGTAGTTCTCGCTCGACGGCGTCTTGGTGCCGGAGTTCAGCGTGGACAGGATGCCGTTGGCGGTGGAGGTGCGCGTCTCGCCGCCGGGGGCGGAGATGTCGACGATCGAGCCGTAGTTGGAGTACGAGGCCCGACTGCCGGCGCGGTTGGTCGCGGCGACGGTGATGACGTTGCTGCAGTTCGCCGGGGAGGAGCTGGAGGCGTTCGTGTTCTCGTTGCCGGCCGCGACGACGACCGAGGTGCCGCGGTTCACGGCGCCGTTGATGGCGCTCTGGGTGGCGGTGGAGCAGGCGCCGCCCCCGCCGAGGCTCATGTTGATGACCTTGGCGACGTTGGTGTTGGCCGGCACGCCGGAGACGGTGCCGCCGGACGCCCAGGTGATGGCGTCGATGATGTCGGAGTCGTAGCCGCCGCACTTGCCGAGGACGCGGATCGGGGAGATCTTCGCGCCGTAGGCGATGCCGGCGACGCCCTTGCCGTTGTGGGTGGCGGCGGCGATCGTGCCGGCGACGTGCGTGCCGTGCCAGGAGGAGTTGGACGCCGGGATGCCCGCGCCGCACTCATTGGCGTTGTACCAGTCGCCCGGGTCGGCCGGGTTGCTGTCGCGGCCGTTGCCGTCGACGGAGACGGCCGTGTCGGAGATGAAGTCGTAGCCGCCGACGATGTTCGCGGCCAGGTCGGAGTGGGCGACGTAGCCGGTGTCGATGACGGCGACGGTGACGCCGGTGCCGGTGGTGGTGTCCCAGGCGGCCGGGACGTTCATGCCCGCGGTGGACTCGAACAGGTCCCACTGCTTGCTGTACTCGGTGTCGTTCGGGGTGACGGCCGTCGGCTTGTTCAGGCGGTCCGGAACGACGTAGGCGACCTGCGGGTCGGCCTGGTACGCGGCGACCACATCGGCGACGGACGCCCGGCTGGGGTCGGCGCCCAGGTCGACGAGGGCGGCACCGGTGCCGAGGCGGCGCTGGAAGTCGACGTCCTCGCCGGTCTTCTCGGCCTTGGACGCGGCGTCGGCGGCGGCGGCCTTGTTGGACTTGGCTTCGGTGGCGCCCGACTTGTAGCCGACGATGAGCCGCTCGGCCGTGGTGCCGGGGGCGGCCTCGGTCTGCGCGGCCGGGACGGCGGCGGGGGTGGGCGCGGACTCCTGGGCGACGGCGACCGAGGCGGGGGCGGCGGTCAGCAGGGCGACGGAGACGGCGGCGACGGATATCAGCTTCCGTCTGAGCTCTGGGGAGGTACGCACGGTCGTTGCCTTTCGTGGCCGGACTCCGGGCTGGGCGGAGCGGCGGTGGAGTCGCTTCGTCGTCGAAGCGGAGGGGGGTGGTTCGAAAAGCGAAGAGCGACGCGATGGCCGGCCAGGCGCGAGTGGGGAGCGGACCGTTCGGGGTTACCTGTGGGTCAGCTGTGCTCGAACGATAGGCAAAGGGAAGGTCATCGGGATACGGGGGAAACCCTCGATCCGGCCGGATCCGCACCCTCTGTGGCGGGCCGTCGAGCGTGTATGGCCCCTTTTCGAACGGCTCGTGGCGAGGTGAACGCGCCGGGCCGGTTTCCCGTACTGCATCACCGACTGCTCCCATCCCGGCCGAGGAGACACAGAGGCATGCCCCGTACGACCGCACACCGCACCGCGCTGGCGGCCGCCCTGGTGACTCCGCTGCTGCTGCCGCTGTGGGCGGCGGGCCCGGCGCGGGCGCACGGCGCGCCGACGGATCCGGTGAGCCGGGTGGTGGCCTGCTCCCCCAAGGGCGGTGACCGCGCCGGCTCGGCCGCGTGCCGCGCGGCCGTGGCCGCGAACGGCGCGCCCTTCACGGCGTGGGACAACCTGCGGGTGGCGAACGTGGACGGCCGGGACCGGCAGACGATCCCCGACGGCCGGTTGTGCAGCGGCGGCCTGCCCGCCTACCGGGGCCTCGACCTGGCCCGCGCCGACTGGCCGGCGACCGAGGTGGCGCCCGGCGCGAGACTGACCCTGCGGTACGTCTCGACGATCCCGCACACGGGCACGTTCCGGATGTACCTGACGAAGCCGGGTTATGACCCGGCCGGGCCGCTGTCCTGGGCCGATCTGCCCGAGAAGCCGTTCGCGGAGGTGACGGACCCGGCCCTGACGGACGGCGCGTACCGCATGGAGGCGACCCTGCCGTCCGACCGCACGGGGCGGCACGTGCTGTACACGGTGTGGCAGAACAGCAGTACGCCGGACACCTATTACTCGTGCTCGGACGTGGTCTTCCCGGACCGGGAGGCCGAGAAGACCACGGAGAAGACAGAGAAGGCAGAGGAGTTGGAGAAAACAGAGGAGCCGGAGAGGGCAGCGGAGACGGAGAAGTCGGAGGGGACGGAAGACACGAAGGGCGCGGTCGCCCTTCCGTCGCCGCCGGCCTCCGCGCCCGGTCGCCCGGCCTCCGGCCCGTCCACGCCCATGCTGGCGGGCGGCGCCGCTGCGGTGCTGGTGCTCACCGGCGGCGCCGCCCTGGCCGTCCGTCTGCGACGGCGCTGAACCAGCGCGTGGGTGCGGTCAGTTGACGGTGACGGTGAGGCCGCCCTTCGTCACCGGGGCGTACGTGGCGGTGAAGAAGGCGTTGCTGAAGCACAGCGACGAACCGGACACCTTGGTGAACTGCTGGTTGGTGAAGGAGATGCTGTTGTCGGCGTTGTTCGCCGTGCCGGTGAGGCCGGGGGCCTGGTAGACGCAGGTGATCGTGCCGAGCAGGGTGCGCAGCTTGACCGTGGACTGGACGGTGGAACCGGGGGCCGGGGTCACGGAGACGGTGCCGTCGGAGGACACGCTCGTGGTGTAGGGCAAGTTGTCGACGGTGATGCCGCTGACGCCGAGGACCCCCACGACGTTGGTGGTGCAGCCGGTGGTGTCGAAGCTGTGCGAGGTGAGGGACTCGGTGGCGGTGCCGGGCGCGGCCGGGTTGTCGGTGACGGTGGCGGCGAATGCCGACTTGGTGCAGGAGATGCCGCTGGTGCCGGTCGCGCTGGAGTAGAAGGTGGCGGCGGTGCCGCTCGCCAGGGACGCGTCGAGGACGTCGCCGACCGCGACGGCGGCGCCGTCGGCGGTGGTCAGGACGGGGGTGTCGGCCGCCGAGGCGGGGGCGGCGAGCCCCAGGGCGGCGACGGCGGTGAGGGCGAGGAGGGTGCGCGTGCGCATGCGGGTGTACCTCTTCTCTGAAGCGGGGGGTGAGGGTGGCGGACGCGCGTCGGCGTCCACCGTGGCCGGCCCGTCCCGCCTTCTCCGTACGGGACGGGCCGGCAACGGCGGGCCGGTGACCGGCCGGAGGCGGACACGGGGACAGGCCTCCGGCCGGGCCGGGCGGGGGGTGGCCGGCGGCACGACTGCCGTGCCGTGGGATTCGGACGCGGGCGGTGGAAAGCCCGTGCGGACGCATCGGATGGAGAGAAGCCCGTGCGGGACGGGCGGTCCGGGACACGCGGACGGCGCCGCGCGGCGGATCCGGCGCCACGGATCCGGTGGGACGAGGAGAGTTGTAGACCTCGGCATCCGTCAACGTCAAGGTTCCGCAAGGGAGTTGTGCGGGCGGTGAGCCTTTCCGGGTGGCGGAGGCTCACATGCGGCGCACAACCGACACTCTTTGTTCACACTTCTCTTGACCCTTCATGTAACCCCCGGTAACTTCCAGAACGGCTGCCGCCGCGTCACGAGAAAACCCTTGCAACCGCCGGGAGTTGCGGGGCGACGTACGCACGCGGTCGATGTCCGCGCCAGGGCAACGTGCCACCCCGATCCGCACTCATATGCACCTGGAGCAGACATGACCTCCTCCGCCGAGCACACCCCCGAAAGACCGGAAGGCCCCGCCGCCACGGACGTCGGCGACGTCCCCGCGCGGCGCGGGCGGGTCCGGGCGCGCCGGGCCGCGGTGATGGCGGTGCCGGCCGCCGCGGTCGCCGCGGGCCTCGCGATCCTCACCGCCGAGGGGGCGCTGGGCGTGCAGTTCGCCATCTCGGGCATGCCGTTCACGGTCACCGCGACCGAGCTGAACGGCACCGGGTTCGCGCAGTTCGGCGCCCTGGACGAGATGGCCGAGGGCAGCCCCAACGCGGGCGACACCGGCGGTCAGGTGCTGGTCGTCACGTCCGTGATCAAGAACGCGACGCTCACCAAGCTGTGCCAGAGCGTGGACCTGGGCGGCACGAATCTGGTCATCCGGGCGGGAGAGGGCTCGCAGAAGGTCACCGCCAGCGATCTGACGACCGACTCGACCCAGTTGTCCGGCGACGCGGCGTTCAACAACATCGAGATCGGCAACGACGCGAGCACCCTCGACAAGGCCGGGCCGCTGGGCCGCGGCCCGAAGGGCGTCTTCAGCCAGCAGTCCGACACCGTGCACATCGCCAATCTGCGGCAGACCAACTACGCCACGACCGCCGGTGTGTTCAAGCTGCCCGGGCTGAAACTGGGCTTCAGCGGGTCGGGTTGCTGATGCCCGGCCGCCCACGCGGGAACCTCCGGCCCGCCTTCCGGCGGTGGCGGGCCGGCCGGCCGTTCTGGGGCGGGCTGCTGCTCGCCCTGGGCGGCGCCGAGATCCTGCTCACCCTGAAGGCGTCCCTGGACGTCATCCTGCACGTCGGCATGCAGGGGCTGGCCGGCTATCTGCTCCCCGCCGTGATGCTGCTGTGCGGGCTGCTGGTCCTCTTCAACCCCACCCAGCGCCTGTTCTACTCGGTCATCGGGGTGCTGGTCTCCCTGGGCACCTGGCTGACGTCCAACCTGGGCGGCTTCTTCGTCGGCCTGCTCCTGGGCGTGGTCGGCAGCTGCCTCGCCTTCGGCTGGCTCCCGGACCAGGAACCGCGCGTCAGCCGCCGCCGGCGCCGGAAGGCGGCCCGGGCGGCGAAGACCGCGATCCCGGCACAGCCCTAGTCGGCATCCACGGGCGCCGCGGTCCGGGCCTGGGCCTGTGTCCCGGGTGCCGCGTCCGCGGCGCTCTCCTCCTTCAGCGCTTTGGCCTCGCTCCTGAGGATCCGCATCGAGCGGCCGAGCGAACGTGCCGTGTCCGGCAGTTTCTTCGAGCCGAACAGGACGATCACGACGATCGCCACGATCAGCAGGTGCCAGGGCTCCAGTCCGTTGCGCAGCACGTCATGCTCTCCCTCACCTCGACAGTTGCTACATTGCGCAACTGTACAACCCCCGGGTGAAAGGCGAGCAGACGCCGATGACGGTGACCAGCAACCGCACGACACAGCCGCCGCGGCACCGGAGCGGGGGTGCGGGCCGGGGCAGCCGGGCCGCACCCCGCGACCGCGGGCGCCGGCGCGGTCGCCGCCGCGGCGTGCGCACCGCGCTGCTGGTCTGCCTGGCGCTGCTGGTGCTCCTCGCGGGCGGCGCCGGCTGGCTGTACCTGAAACTGGACGGCGACATCAGCACGTTCGACTCCGGCGGCCTGTCCGACGACCGCCCCGAGGCCGGCTCGTCGACCGGCGAGAACGTCCTGGTGATCGGCTCCGACACCCGCACCGGCGGCAACGAGGCCCTCGGCGGTGGCGACAAGGACGACGTCGGCCGCTCCGACACGGCGTTCCTGCTCCACGTCTACGCGGACCACCGACACGCCATCGCCGTTTCCATCCCCCGCGACACCCTGGTCACCATCCCGCCCTGCCGGCTGCCCGACGGCAGTTGGACGAAGGCCCAGCCGGACACCATGTTCAACGCCGCGTACTCGGTCGGCCAGACCGCCAAGGGCAACCCCGCCTGCACCCAGAACACGGTCGAGCAGCTCACCGGGCTGCGCGTCGACCACACCGTGGTCGTCGACTTCAAGGGCTTCGCCCGGCTGACGGACGTGGTGGGCGGCGTGAAGGTGTGTCTGCCGCAGGACGTCTACGAGAACGATCTCAACCCGCACCTCACGGCTCCGGGCAAGCTGCTGTTCCACAAGGGCGAGCAGACGGTGTCGGGCCAGAAGGCCCTGGACTACGTGCGGATCCGGCACGGCATCGGCGACGGGTCCGACATCGGCCGGATCAAGCGCCAGCAGGCGTTCGTGGCAAGCCTGTTGAAGGAGGTGAAGAGCAAGGGCCTCACCCCGACGAACCTGCTGCCGCTGGCCGAGGCCGCCACGCAGTCGCTCACCGTCGACCCCGGCCTCGGCTCCGCCGACAAGCTGATCTCCTTCGCGATGTCCCTGAAGGACATCGACCTGCACAACACCGAGTTCGTCACCGTGCCCTGGCGCTACGAGGGGTCCCGGGTGGCGCTCGTGCAGCCGGACGCCGACGCGCTGTGGGCGGCGCTCCGGGCCGACCGCACGATCGACGGCAAGGACGCCGGCGGGAGGAAGACCGACGAGAAGAAGAGCGGCGAGAAGAAAACCGGAGTGTCTAATTCCGGCACGCCTTCCGCCTCTCCCGCGCCGGTCTCCGGTGACGGCATCGACGTCGCCGTCTACAACGGCACGTCGGTCCCGGGCCTGGCCGCCCGGGCCGCCGCCGCCCTCACCGCGGACGGCTTCACCGTCACGGGGACGGCGACGGCGTCCGCCCAGGACCACACCACCACGCTGGTCGAGTACGGCCCCGGCCTGGAGGACGAGGCCCGGACCGTGGCCCGGGCCTTCCCCGGCGCCGAGCTCCAGTCGGTGACCGGCAGCGGCGTCAGTGTCGTCCTGGGACAGGCGTACGCCGACACATCGGCCGACACATCGGCCGGCGCGTCGGCCTCCCCGGCCCCGACCGCCGTGCCGTCCCGGGTCGCCGACGGAGCCCGTTCCGCGGCCGACAACCCCTGCTCGAACCTCACCTACGGCTGACGTGCCGGTACCCGGCCCGGGCCGCGGCCAGGGCCAGGGCGTACAGCCCCGGGACCAGCGCCAGCAGCAGGTAGTACGCGGGAGGCAGGGCCGTCATGCCGAGGGCACCGCCGAGGGGGCTCGGCGGGAGCAGCAGTCCGACGGCGGCGAGTCCGGCCGCCGCCAGGGCGACCGGGCCCGGCGCGCGGCCACCCCCGGCGGGCCGGCCGGTGCGCAGCAGCAGCATCACCACGGCCTGGGTGAGCAGGTTCTCGGTGAACCACGCGGAGTGGAACACGGCCTCGTCGTCGAGGGCGTCGGGGCCGTGCAGCGCGAGGGCGAGGACGGCGAAGGTGGCGAGGTCGGCGACCGCGTTGAGCACGCCGAAGGCGATGACGAACCGGAGGAAGGAGCGCGGCCGCAGCCCGGCCGGGCCGCGCAGCGCCGCCGCGCCGGGTCGGTCGTGGGCGAAGGCGAGCTGGGCCGCGTCGAAGCACAGGTTCTGCGCGAGGACCTGGGCCGGGAGCATCGGCAGGAAGGGCAGGAGCAGGCCCGCGGCGAGCATGGCGACGACGTTGCCCAGGTTCGAGGAGAGCGTGACGCGCAGGTAGGAGGCGATGTTGCCGCTCGCGTGCCGGCCGGAGGTGATGGCGTGGCCGATGGCCGTGAGGTCCTTCTCGGCGAGCACGACGTCGGCGCTGTCCCGGGCCACGCCGACGGCGGAGCGGGGCGCTATGCCCACGTCGGCCGTGCGCAGCGCGGCCACGTCGTTCACGCCGTCGCCGAGGAAGCCGACGGTGTGCCCGGCGGCGCGCAGGGCGGCGACGACGCGGGCCTTGTCCTCCGGGGTGCAGCGGGCGACGACGGTCGCCGCGCCGGCGTCGTCCGGTTGTCCGGCGGTCCGTACCTCGCCCGGGTCCAGGCCCAGTTCCCGGCAGGCCCGGGCCGCCGTGGCCGGGTGGTCGCCGGTGAGGACCTTCACGGTGACGCCGCGGTCGGCCAGGCCGCGCAGGGCCTCGGCGGCGGTCGGGGCGAGGGCGTCCCGGAAGGTCACCAGCCCCTGGAAGTCGAGGCCCCGGGGATCGGTCGGCGCACCCGGGCCGGCGGGGCGGTCGGCGGTGGCGACGGCGAGCACCCGCAGCCCGGCGTCCGCCTCCCGGGCGGCGAGCGACAGCAGCCGGTCGTGCTCGCCGGGCGGCGTCGCGCAGCGCTCCAGGACGGCCTCGACGGCGCCGGTGACGACGACGGTGTGCCGCCCGAGCTCGCCTCGGACCACCGCCGTGGCGATCCGCCGTACGGGGTCGAAGGGCACGGCCTCCACGCCGTCGTACTCCTCGCCCACCGGCCCGGCCGCCTCCAGCAGGGCCTCGTCGAGGGCGTCCGGGGTCGGCAGTTCGGCGAGCTGGAGGGTCCACCAGGCGCCGACGGCGGCCCGGCGCAGCACCTCCGGGTCGTCCCGGCCGGCCGGGTCGAGGGACCGTTCGACGACCGGCCGGTCCTGGGTGAGGGTGCCGGTCTTGTCGACGCACAGCACGTCGACGGCGCCCAGGTCGTGCAGCGCGGGCAGCCGCTTGACGATCACGCCCTGGGTGCGGGCGAGGGAGGCGGCGCCCCGGGCCAGGCAGGTCGTGACGATCACGGGGAGCATCTCGGGCGTCAGCCCGACGGCGACCGCGACGGCGAAGGGCAGGGTCTCCAGGCCGCGGTCGCGCAGCGTGGCGTTGGCCATGAGCACCAGCGGCGGCGTCAGCAGCATGAACCGGATCAGCACCCAGGAGATCCCGTGCACCGACCGGTCGAAGGCGCCGCCCTCCCGGCGGGCGTCCGGCACCCGGTGGGCGGCGGCGAAGCGGGTTGCGGCGCCGGTCGCGACCACGACGGCGGTCGCGCTGCCCGAGGCGACGGTGCTGCCCTGGAAGCAGAGGTGGGACTCGTCGGCGGCGCCGGGGTCGGCCGCCGTCTTCCCCACCGGCGCCGACTCCCCCGTGATTGCCCCCTGGTGGACCGTGAGCCCGCGCGCCCGGAGCAGGCGGACGTCGGCCGGGACCAGGTCGCCGGGGCCGAGGCGGAGGACGTCGCCGGGCACCAGCTCGGCGACCGGCACCTCCCGGGGTTCCGGCGGGTCCTGGGCGTCGGCGCGG
The DNA here is from genome assembly GCA_000696115.1 of Streptomyces olindensis. Classification (GTDB taxonomy): domain Bacteria; phylum Actinomycetota; class Actinomycetes; order Streptomycetales; family Streptomycetaceae; genus Streptomyces; species Streptomyces olindensis. The sequence continues at coordinate 159,400 of JJOH01000005.1, read as the reverse complement.
CGCAGCACGGTGGCGGTGCCGGCGACCAGTTCGCGCAGGGCGGCCAGGGAGCGGTCGGCCGCGTGCTCCCCGCCGGCGCGCAGCACGCAGCTGACCGCGACCAGGGCGAGGATCACCACGGCCGTGCCCCAGGAGGCGACGGCGGCGGACACCAGGCCGAGGCAGAGCAGGACGGCGGTGAAGGGGTCGCGCAGGGCCCGTACGCACCGGCGGGGCCAGGTCGGCGTCCGCGCCTCCGGCAGTGTGTTCTCGCCGCCGGCGGCCAGCCGGGACGCGGCCTCCGTGTCGGTCAGCCCCCGCGGGCCCGACTCCAGCCGCCGCAGCACTCCCAGGGTGGTCTCAGAGGCCATGGAGGCGGCGGGGCGCCGGTGCGGCGCGGTCGGCGAGCCGGCCGACCAGGAGCCGTACGACGTCGACGATGTCCGGGTCGTCGACGTAGTACACCTGGCGGCGGCCCTCGCGGCGGGAGCGGACGAGCCCCGCCAGTTTCAGCTTGGTGAGGTGCTGGCTGACGGCGGGCAGCGCGCCGCCGACCCGCTCCGCGAGCCCGGTGACGTCGCTCTCGCCCTGGGCCAGCGCCCAGACGATGTGCAGCCGGGCGGGCGAGGCCAGCAGCCCGAAGGCCGCGGCCGCCCGGGCGAGCACGTCGGCGGACGGGTCCTCGAAGCCACTGCCGGCTGCCGCCACCGTCGCCGCCCTCCTGTCGCCGCGCCCTGTCGTCCCGTGAGCCGCACCAGTCTAGGCGGGCCCCGCAGCCCACCGGAGGAAGCGGTTCCCCCCCCGGGGACAGGAGAGCATCGGGAGGCCCGGATGCCGGAGCAGCGTACCGACACCGAGCGCGCGCACTCGGCGCGGATCTCGCCGCGGAGGCGGGGATACGCCAGTTCCTCGGCACCGCCGACTTCGCCCCGGACTGGGCCGGGTGGCCCGGGAGTACGCCGCGCGCGGCATGCCGATGCGGCCGCGCACCCATGCGGAGGCCGCACGGTTCTTCGAGGGGCTCGACGTTGCGGAGCCCGGCGTGGTGCAGGTCCACAAGTGGCGTCCGAACCGCACGGACGGTATGGAAAGCGCAGGCCAGACCATCCGCGACGAGGACATCGCGATGTACGGGGCGGTGGCGCGCAAGCCGTAAGCGGAACCTCGCCGTTCGGCCGGTCGGACAGATCATCACGATGCGGCAGCATCAACTCACGGCATGTGGCCGCTCACTTGACGACCGGTGGTCACACACGGTTGGCTCCGGGCCAGCGAGAGTCATCCGGCCGGCGCCCATCCCGCGGCCCGCCCGCGCTCTCCTCCTGCTCTTGCTCGGCCGCACAGCGAGGTCCGCCCCTCATGAACACTCCTCCCCCGCCGCACGCCGCCGGGAGACTCGCCCGTCTCGCGGCCCTGGCGTCCGCCGTGTGCCTGCTCGTGTCCGGCTGCTCCGTCCTCGGCACGACCGGGGACGACGCGGACCCCGCGGGCGGGTCCGGCGCCGGGATGAAGGTCGCCCTCATCACGCACGGCGGCAAGGGCGACGCGTTCTGGGACCTGGTGCGCCGGGGTGCCGAGGCGGCGGCCGCCAAGGACGGCATCGACCTGACGTACGCCAGCGACGCCGACCCGCTCGCGCAGGCCGATCTGGTGCGGGACGCGGTCCACGACAAGGTCGACGGCATCGCCGTGACGCTGGCCAAGCCGGCGGCGATGCGCGGCCCCGTCGCCCAGGCCAAGGCCGCCGGCATACCCGTCGTCGGGCTCAACTCCGGCATCGACGCCTGGCGGCCGACAGGGCTGCTGGAGTACTTCGGGCAGGACGAGTCCGTCGCGGGCCGGGCCGTCGGCGACAAGCTGGACGGCCTCCGGGCCAAGCACGCCCTGTGCGTGGTGCACGAGCGGGGCAACGTGGCGCTGGAGGCCCGCTGCGCCGGGGTGCGCAAGTCGTTCGGCGGCGAGACCGACAACCTGTACGTGGACGGCAGCGACATGAACGCGGTGACCGCCACGATCGCGTCCCGGCTGCGGCAGGACTCGAGCATCGACGAGGTCGTCACCCTGGGCGCCCAGTACGGGCTCAGCGCCGTCAAGGCGGTGCGGCAGGCCGGCAGCAGGGCCAAGGTCGCCACCTTCGACCTCAACAAGGACGTGGTCGAGGCGGTCCGGCGCGGCGAGGTGCAGTTCGCCGTGGACCAGCAGCCGTATCTGCAGGGCTACCTGGCGGTGGACGCCCTGTGGCTGTACCGGACCAACGGCAACATCAGCGGCGGCGGGGTGTCGCCCGTGCTCACCGGTCCGGCCTTCGTGACCCGGTCGAACGTGTCCGCGGTGGCACGGTTCGCCGCCGCGGGGACCCGGTGACCGGGTCCTTCCTGTGACGGTGTCGCCAAAGATTCGGTCAGGCCCGGCCCGTACGTCCACTTGTACGGATAACATCCTGCGCATCCCATGTGCCGCGCCCGGCACGCCACCCCTCCCGCGCCCGTCCCCCCGCCCGCACGACCGTTCCGCTTCCCCGTTCCTCGCTCCCCGCTGATCGCCCTAGGACGACGATGTCTCGACGGACAGGTGCCCGGCGCCGTCTCGGTTCCATTCGCCTCTCCCTGGTCCTCCTGGCCCTGGTGCCCAGCGTCACCCTCGCCGCGATGTGGGGCGTGACGACCATCCAGATGTTCTCGGAGGGGCTGCGGCTGCGTGACCAGACGGAGCTGAGCCGGTCGACCGGTGCCATGGGCACCGACGCCACGCTCGCGCTGCAGCGGGAGCGCAGCCTGTCGGCGGCCTGGCTGGCCTCGCCGCACGGCTCCCGGGCCGCGCTCGACGCGCAGCGCGAGGAGACCGACAAGGCCGTCGCGAAGCTGGTCGGGCAGGCGGACGCGATCGAGAAGGCGCCCTCGCGCATCTCCGACCGGCTGTACTCGGTGCTGGGCTCGGTGGGCAGCCTGGAGTACTACCGGGACCAGGTCGACCAGCCCACCGACATCACCCCCCAGCAGGCCCTGGACCAGTACTCCTCGATCATCGACGACCAGATCCACGCCTTCCAGGAGCTGTCCCAGGTCGACGACGGCGACCTCACCTCGCAGGCCGGCCCGCTGGTCGGGCTGGAGCACGCGGCGGAGCTGGTCTCCCGGGAGGACGCGCAGCTGACGCTGGCCTGGCCGACGGGGCATCTGGACGACCAGGCCTGGACGCAGTTCACCGAGCTGGTGAACACGCGGCGCTGGCTGGTCCAGGACCAGGTCGTGCCGCAGCTGACCGGCAGTGCCAAGGCGCAGACCGAGCGGATCCTGGCGAGCCGGGAGTGGCAGACGCTGCAGTCCATCGAGGACCAGGTGCTGGCGGCCCGGAACTCCAGTGCCGACGCGGACCGGATCGCCCTGCCGGACACGCAGAAGCGGTGGAACGCCGCCATGGACACGCTGTCCGAGCAGTACGCGGGCCTCATCCAGGAGCAGACGAACGGACTGCTGGAACGCAGCGCCGACAAGGCCGACGGGCTGCTGCTCAAGGCGGCGCTGCTGAGCGCCGGCGGGCTGCTCGCGCTGCTGCTGTGCGTCGGCATGTCCTGGCGGATCACCCGCTCGCTGTCCCGGCGGCTGCGCGGCCTGCGCCGGGCCGCCGTCAGCCTCGCGCAGGAGCGGCTGCCCGACGTGGTGGCCCGGCTGGAGCGGGGCGAGACGGTCGACCCGGAGTCGGCGACGGCGCCGCTGGACTACGGGCACGACGAACTCGGGCAGGTGGCGCAGGCGTTCAACACCGCCCAGCGCACGGCCGTGCACACCGCGGTCGAACTCGCCGACACCCGGCGCGGCTTCCAGAAGATCATCCTGGGCATCGCGCGGCAGAGCCAGAACCTGGTCAACCTCCAGCTGAGCAAGCTCGACACGCTGGAGCGCGAGCACACCGACCCGGACATCCTCAAGGGCCTCTACGAACTGGACTCCACGGCCAGCCAGTTGCGCCGCTACGAGGAGAACCTCGTCATCGTCAGCGGCGAACGGCCCGGCCGCAGCTGGACCGAGCCTGTCGCGCTGATCGACATCCTGCGCGGCGCGGTCGGCGAGGTCGCCGAGTACCAGCGGGTGGAGGTGCACACCGAGGAGGAGGTGTACGTCGCCCCGCCCGCGGTGGCCGACGTCATCCACCTGCTGGCCGAGCTCATCGACAACGCGACGACGTACTCCCCCGCCCCGAGCCCCGTCAGCGTGCGGGCCGGGATGGTGGCCAAGGGCCTGGCCGTCGAGGTCGAGGACCGGGGCCTGGGGATGTCGGAGGAGGACTACACGTCCTTCAACGAACAGCTGGCGGTGCCCCCGCAGTTCGACGTGGTGGCACTCGCCGACGACCTGCGTCTCGGCATGTTCGTGATCGCCCAGCTGGCCCACCGGCACGGCATCGCCGTCACCCTGCGCTCGTCGCCGTACGGCGGGACCACGGCGATCGTGCTGATCCCGCACGAGATCGTGGTCCGGGAGGTCCCGGACTCCAGTGCGCCGACGGCGCGGAACACGGAACCCATGACAGACACCGACGCCCCGCGGGACACGGCCGCCGCCGCGGAGGCCGGCGCGGCGTCCCCCCGCGAGCCCCGGCCGCTCGTCACGGCCCGGACGGCCTCCGCCGCCGCGCCCGCCGCCCGCACGGTCATCCCCCGCCGCGACGGCCTCGCCCCGCTCCCCCGCCGGGTGCCGCAGACCAGCCTGGTGGAGGAGCTGCGCGAGGAGGCCGCGCCCGCGGGCGACGACGGCTCCCTCGACGACTTCACCGCGGAAGCCGCCGCCTCCTCCCTGGCCGGCTTCCAGCGCGGCACGCTCCGGGCCCGTGACGACGACGGCGAGCCGCCGTCCGCTCCGGAGACGGCCGCACCACCCCGGCAGGCCGCCGCCGATCCCGTCCCCTCGACTCCGCCCGCCGACCGCTGACGAAGGACACCGCAATGACACGCCCCATCCCCGCCACGCACACCCAGCTCGACCAGCTGCTGACCGGACTCGTGGAGCGGGTCGCCGACGTGAACCAGGCCGTGGTGCTCTCCGAGGACGGCCTGGTGGTCAGCAAGTCCACCGGGTTCCTGCGCGACGACGCCGAGCGGCTCGCGGCGACCGCGTCCGGGCTGATGAGCCTCAGCAAGGGCGTCAGCATGGACTTCCGGGGCGGTCCGGTGCGCCAGGCGCTCATCGAGATGGCCAACAGCTACCTGATCCTGACCTCCGCCGGTCCGGGCGCCCATCTGGTCGTGCTGACCGGGCCGGGCGCGGACGTCGGCGTGGTGGCGTACCAGATGAACATGCTGGTGAAGAAGATCGGCGAGCACCTCAGCGCGGCACCGCGGGGCGTGGCCGGACCCGTCGTCGACCCCGGCGTGTGAGGTGGGCGGAGGCGATTCGGCGGGCCGGCTCGTACGGCCGTTCGCACTGACCGGGGGCCGGACCCGGCCCAGCCGTGCCGACTTCACGCTCATCGCGACGGTGACCGCGGTCGATCCGCCGCCCGACACGGCGACCCGGCCGCAGCCCGAGCACACCCGGATCCTCCGGTTGTGCGCCGAGCCGGTCGCCGTGGCGGAGCTGGCCGCCCGGCTCGACCTCCCGGTGAGTGTGGTCGTCATCCTGCTCTGCGACCTGCTGGAGGCGGGCCGGATCACCGTCCGCCCGCCCCGCCCCGTCTCCCGTACCGCTCCGGACCTGGACCTGCTGCAGAAAGTGAGGGACGGCCTTGGCCGGCTCTGACCCCGCCACTGACGCGCACACGGCACCCGACACGGTCAAGATCCTCATCGCCGGGGGCTTCGGCGTCGGCAAGACCACCCTGGTCGGGTCGGTCAGCGAGATCGTCCCGCTGCGCACCGAGGAACCCCTGACCATGGCCGGTCTGGGCGTCGACGACCTCGACGGCATCGAGGAGAAGCGGGCCACCACCGTGGCCCTGGACTTCGGCCGCATCACCATCAGCCAGGACCTGGTGCTCTACCTGTTCGGTACGCCGGGGCAGCAGCGGTTCTGGTTCATGTGGAACGACCTGGCCCTCGGCGCGCTCGGCGCGGTGGTCCTGGTCGACGTCCGCAGACCCGAGTCGAGCTTCGCCGCGATCGACTTCTTCGAACGCCGGGGCATCCCGTTCGTCGTGGGCGTCAACGGCTTCCACGGCGAGCACCCCTACCCGCCCGAGGACATCCGGGAGGCGCTCGCCGTGCCGGAGCACGTGAAGGTGCTGCTGTGCGACGCGCGGGACCGGGAGTCGTGCCGGGACGTGCTGATCGCACTGATCGACCAGTTGATCGCGTCGGCGGTGCAGGCCTGAGCCGAGGCAGGCTCAGCTCCGGGCGTGTGCGGCCCCGGTCCGGTCGGTGTACGGCACGGGGCGGCCCGTGAAGGCGTCCAGGACGACGCGGTCGCCGACCGGCCCGGCCAGCCTCACCGTCACGTTCTTCCCGCGCAGCTCGGTCGTGCAGGGACCGTCCTGGACGCCCGTCACGGCGGCGGACAACACGACACTGCCCTTCGTCTCCAGCACGTCCACCACGGGGCCGTCGTCGCAGGATCCGTGGTGGGCCACGACGGTGAGGGACCGGCCGTCCCCGGCGACCCCGGTCAGGCCGCCGAGCGGCGCCAGCACGTCGGTGGGCACGTCCTGCCCGAGCGGCCCGATCGGTGGCGCGGGAGGCCGGGAGGGGTTCACCGCGGCGCGTGCGAGCGGGCTGTCGTAGCCCTCCAGCGTGAACAGCCAGGCGGGGACGGTCGCCGGGCCGCGGCTGGTGGCCACGGTCATCTCGCCCCGCCTCGCCCCGGTCACGGTCAGGCGCGGTCCGGGGCTGTCGGCGCGGTCCAGGGTCCGGTAGGCCTGCTCGGCGTCCATGAGGGGCATGGTGAGCGAGGCCCCGCCCGGCCAGGTCACCCGTCCGTTGCCGCCAGGGGCGGCGGGGAGCTTCGTCCGCAGGTCGAAGTTGCCGATCTCGTAGGCGCGCCGGTCGGCATCGTCGCGGAGGAGGCCGGTCCCGGGCAGCTGGACGACCGGTGCCACAGGGTGGTAGCCCTCGCGCCACTTCGCGGCCGCCCGCGAGCCGTCCCAGGCGTCGGCGACCTGCTGGGCGCGCTGGCCGGTGCGCGGGGCCGGTTCCGGTTCGGTGCCGCCGGCCTCCGCCGAGCCGCACCCCGCGGCGGCAGCGGCTCCGGCGGCGGACAGGGCGAGGACGAGGAGGAGGCGGGCCGTGCGGGTCATGTCGGTGCGCATGACGCTCCCAGGGGTTCGCGGTGACCGGGGATGGTTCCGTCCCTGTGACGCCCCACCCCCGGCCCGCGTTCGGTCCCCTCCGGAGCCGGCCGGGCCCGTTACCGCATCGTGACGGGCGGCGCGGTCAGGCCAGACCCGCCGACTTCAGCCACGTCTTGGCCACGTCCAGCGGGTCCTTCTTCTCCAGCTGCACCTGCGCGTCCAGCTCCAGGAGCGTCTTCGTGTCCAGCTTGGCGGAGACTGCGTCGAGGGCGTCGACGCCTTCCTTGGACAGGCCGCTCTTGTGGACCAGCGGGGTCACGTTGGCGAACCCGAAGAGGTTCTCGGGGTCCTTCAGGACGACGAACTTCTCCTTCACGATGGTCGGGTCCGTGGTGAAGATGTCCGCGGCCTGCACGGTGTTCCGGGTCAGCGCCGCCTGGGTCAGCGGGCCGCCCGCGTCGAGCGCCTTGAAGGACTTGAACTCCAGGCCGTACACGGACTTCAGGCCCTCCAGGCCCTGGTGCCGTGTCTGGAACTCGGGCGAACCGCCGATCACCAGGTCCGGGGCGGCCTCCTTGAGGTCCGCGAGCGTGGAGGAGGACGTCAGCTTGTACTTCTTCGCCGTCTGGGCGTTGACGGTGACCGAGTCCTTGTCCTCGGCGGGCGAGGACTGAAGGATCGTCAGCTTCTTGTCGAGCTTGGCCTTGACGGCCTCGTTCACCGCCTCGGCGGACTTCTGCTCGGCCTTGGGGTCCAGGTAGGCGAGCAGCGAGCCGTTGTACTCCGGCAGCACGGTGACGGTGCCGTTCTTCATCAGGCCGTAGGTGGTCTCGCGGCTGCCGATGTTGTGCTTGTAGGTGACCTTGATGCCCTTGGCCTTGAGGGCCTCGCCGTAGATGTCGGCGAGCAGGGTGCTCTCGGCGAAGTTGTTGGAGCCGACGACGACGGTGCCGGCCTTCGCCTTCTCGCCGGCCAGGGGGTTGTCGGAGGTGTCGCCGGACGAACAGCCCGCGAGCAGCGCCGCAGCGGCGGTGAGCGCGACGGCCGCCGCGCCGGTGTGCCTCGTTCTGGACCAGCTGCTCTTCGCGGTAGAAGTCATCCACCGATCCAATCCAGCCGCTTTACGGTCAGTCAAGAGCAGCCTGGTCACGGTTTCTTGCAGAGGTCGTGGGGGTGTCAGCGGCGGCGCACCCCCGGCGACACGGCCAGGCGGCCCGCCGCCCAGAACACGGCCAGCGTGACGAGTGCCAGGACGGCGACCAGCGTGGCGCCGCCGACGACCTTCTCGTAGTCGCGCTGGTAGAGCCCGTCGACGATGTACCGGCCGAGGCCGCCGAGACTGACGTACGCGGCGATGGTGGCGGTCGACACGATCTGGATGGCCGCCGAGCGCAGGCCGCTGAGGATCAGCGGCAGGGCGACGGGCAGTTCGACCTGGAAGAGGATCCGCGACTCCCGCATGCCCATGCCGCGGGCGGCGTCGACCGGGGCGGGGTCGACGGAGCGGACCGCCTCGTAGGTGGTCACCAGGATCGGCGGGACGGCGAGGATGACCAGCGGGATCATCACGGGCAGCAGGCCGAAGCCCATGAGGATGACGATGAGCACCAGCAGACCGAAACTGGGCAGCGCGCGGGCGGCGGTGGCGATGAACGCGAGGGCGTTGCCGCCCCGCCCGGTGTGCCCGGTCAGCAGGCCGACGGGCAGGCCGATCGCGGCGGCGAGCGCCAGCGCCAGCAGCGAGTACCGGACGTGTTCCAGGAGGCGTTGCGGGATGCCGTCGTAGCCGTGCCAGTGGGCGCTGTCGCTGAAGAAGGCGTTGACGAAGTTCAGTACGTTCACCGGATCACGTCCTCGGGCACGGGCCGTTGCCGCGCGGCCGTCCTCGGGCGCCTGCCGTTCGGCATCCAGGGGGTCAGCGCGACGCGGAGCAGGACCAGCAGGGCGTCGCACACGATGGCCAGGGCGGCCGTGGTGAGCACGGAGTTGACGGCCAGTTCGGGGCGGTCGTACTTCTGCGCGGCGGCGAGCAGGTTGCCGAGCGCGCCCTGGTTGCCGATCAGGGCGCCGACGCTGACCAGCGAGATGCTGGAGGCGGTGGCGACCCGCAGCCCGGCCATGATGGCGGGCACGGCGATCGGCAACTGCACCTGGAGATAGCGGCGTACGGGCCCGAAGCCCATGGCGGTGGCGGCGGCCAGGGTCTCCTGCGGCACCGAGCGCACCCCGTCGACGATGGCCGGGACGAGCACCACGAGGCTGTACACGGCCAGCGGGATCATCACGGTCAGCTCGGTCTGGCCGGTGTAGTCGATGAGGACGACGAAGAAGGCCAGCGACGGGATGGCGTAGAGGACGGTGGTGGCGCCGAGCACGGGCGGGTACAGCCAGCGGAACCGGACGCACAGCTGGGCGAGCGGCAGCGCGAGCAGCAGCCCGGCCAGGACCGGCAGCAGCGCCTCGCGCAGATGCAGCCCGATCAGGCCGAGCCAGCTGTGCTGGAGGTCGCTCGGGATGTCGAAGGAACCGTCGAGGAAGCCGTTCACGACGAGACCTTGGCCTCGTCGGCGTGGTCGGCGGCGTGGGCGCTGCGGATCGCCTCCCCGATGGTCTGCTGCGAGACCACTCCGGTCACCCGCCCGTCGGCGTCCACGGCGACGGCCCAGCCGGTCGGGGAGAGCACGGCGCAGTCGAGGGCGGCCCGCAGCGAGTCGGTGCCCGGCACGAACGGCCGCCCGTGCGGCAGGAGTTCGCCTGGCCGGATGGCACCGGCCGTGAGGTCGCGGGGCGCGCCCCAGCCGAGCGGGCGGCCGTCCGCGTCGGTGACCAGGAGGTGGTCCGCGGCGGGGGCGGCGATCTGCTCGGCGGTGGCGTCGAGCGGGATCACCGGCGCGGTCGTCAACTCCAGCCGCGCGGACGGGAAGAACGACAGCCGCCGGATGCCGCGGTCGGCGCCGAGGAAGTCCTCGACGAAGGCGTCGGCGGGGCTGGAGAGCAGCTCGGCGGGCGGCGCGTACTGGGCGAGGTGCCCGCCGGTGCGCATCACGGCGACCATGGTGCCGAGCTTGATCGCCTCGTCGATGTCGTGGGTGACGAAGACGATGGTCTTGCCCAGCTCGTCCTGGATGCGCAGCAGTTCGTCCTGGAGGCCCTTGCGGACCACGGGGTCGACGGCGGAGAACGGCTCGTCCATGAGCAGCACCGGCGGGTCGGCGGCGAGCGCCCGGGCCACGCCGACGCGCTGCTGCTGGCCGCCGGAGAGCTGGTACGGGTACCGCTTGGCGAGCGCGGCGTCCAGGCCCACCCGCTCCATCAGCTCGGCCGCCCGGGCGCGGGCCTTCTGCTTGCCCCAGCCGAGCATGCGGGGCACGGTCGCGATGTTGTCGACGATGGTGCGGTGCTGGAAGAGGCCGGCGTTCTGGATGACGTAACCCATGGAGCGGCGCAGGGTGGTGACGGGCTGTCGCTGGATGTCCGCGCCGTCGAGGAGGATGGTTCCCTCGGTGGGTTCGACCATCCGGTTGATCATGCGCAGGGTGGTCGTCTTGCCGCAGCCCGACGGTCCGACGAGGACGGTGATCGAGCGGTCGGGTATCTCCAGCGAGAGCCGGTCGACCGCCACCGTGCCGTCCGGGTACCGCTTGGTGACTGATTCCATCCGTATCAAGACGCCGGAGCCCTTCGGGTTGGCGGAGACTTTTGGCCATGGTCGTACGGGCTGTCGCCGGTCGAGTCTAGAGGGCCGCCGTCACCGGTCCGCAGGGCCCACACCGTTCCACGGCAGGCACACGGTGAACACGGTCGTGCCCGGCTCGCTGTTCAGGTCGATCCGGCCGCCGTGGGCGCGGACCAGCGAGTGGGCGACCGCGAGGCCCAGGCCGCTGCCGCCGCGGTCGCGGCTGCGGGCCTTGTCGACGCGGTAGAAGCGGTCGAAGACGCGGTCCCGGTCGTCGGCCGGGATGCCCGGCCCGGTGTCGGTGACCCGCACCTCGGCCGTGCCGGGCGTGACGCACACCTCGACGGACACCTTCGTACCGGCGGGGGTGTGCACGGCGGCGTTGGTCAGGAGGTTGTCGACGACCTGGCGGATGCGGAGCGGGTCCATGCGCAGCCGCACGGGAGGGCCCGTCCGCACGGTCAGCGGGTGGTCGGGGCGGCCGGCGCGGAAGGCGTCGGCGGCCTGGCACACCAGGTCCGTCAGGTCGGCGTCCTCCAGCCGCAGCGGGGTCTCCACCTCGGCCGCGTCGAGCCGGGCGAGCAGCAGCAGGTCGTCGAGGAGGACGCCCATCCGGGCGGCTTCGGCGCGCAGCCGGGCCAGGTGCCGTTCGCGTTCCTCGGGGGCGTTGGCGGCGGCGTACTGGAAGAGGTCGGCGTAGCCGCGCACCGACATCAGGGGTGTGCGCAGTTCGTGCGAGGCGTCGGCGACGAACCGGCGCAGCCGCTGCTCGGCCTCCGCGCGCACGGCCAGGGAGTCGTCGATGTGCTCCAGCATGGTGTTGAAGGCGGTCCGCAGCTCGTCCACCTCCGGCCCGCCGTCCCGGCCGTCGGCGCGCAGCGGCAGCCGGGCCGCGGACTCGGTCAGGTCGTGCGAGGCGATGCCGTGGGCGGTGGTGGCCATGTCGCTGAGCGGTTTCAGGCCGCGGCGCAGCATCCGCCGGCCGAAGACGACCAGGGCGAGCAGCGCGAGCGCGAAGGTGACGACCTGGATGGTGATCAGCTGCCCGACCGTGTCCTCGATGTCCTCCATGGGCGCGGCGCTGACCAGGACCACCCCGGGCTCCACCTCGCAGGCGCGCAGCCGGTAGGTGCCGGCGCCCCTGAGGTGCTCGGTGCGCAGCAGCTCGGTGTGCGCGGCGGACTGCGCCGCGGCGAGCGCGGTGAAGTCGTCGACGTCCTTCGGCAGGTCGGCCGGGTCCTCGGGCCTGCGCAGCTCGGGCCCGCCGTCCTTGACGTCGTACACGGCGTAGAACCAGCTGTAGTACTTCTTGCCCGAGAGGGTGCCGTAGTCGGCGATGCTCTTGGACTGGGCGATCTGGGCCTGGGCGAGCTGCGTGTCGAGCTGGGCCGACAGGTAGTCGCGCATGTACGTGGTCAGGGCCCCGCCGACCACGGCGAACACGACCAGCGACAGGGCGCCGAGGCCCAGGGCCAGCCGGGTGCCCAGGCGCATCCTGCGGTAGCTCCGCCTCAGCCGGGCGATCACTCGGAGGCCTGTCGCAACACGTACCCGAACCCGCGCACGGTGTGGATCAGCGGGGCGGCGCCGTCGTCGGTCTCGTCGAGCTTGCGGCGCAGCCGGCTGACGACCAGCTCGACGACGTTGGAGCGGCCGCCGAAGCCGTACTCCCACACGTGGTCGAGGATCTGCGCCTTGGTGAGCACGGTGGGCGACTTGCGCATCAGGTAGCGCAGCACCTCGTACTCGGTCGGGGTCAGCGACAGCAGCCGCTCGCCGCGCCGCACCTCGCGGGTGTCCTCGTCCATCGTGAGGTCGCCGACCTGGAGCACGGACCGCTGGAAGGACGGGCCGGCGCTGCGTCGCAGCACGGTCCGCAGCCGGGCCATCAGCTCCTCCACGGCGAACGGCTTGACCAGGTAGTCGTCGCCGCCCCGGGTGAGGCCGGCGACCCGGTCGGCGACGCCGTCGCGGGCGGTGAGGAACACCACCGGCACCATCGTGCCCGAGGCGCGCAGCCGGTCCAGGACGCCGAAGCCGTCCACGCCGGGCAGCATCAGGTCGAGCACCACGATGTCCGGGTGGAACTCGCCGGCCCGCTCGAGCGCGTCCTCGCCGGTGTACGCGGTGACCGCCTCCCAGCCCTCGTAGCGGGCGACGGTCGCGACGAGGTCGGCGATGGGCGGGTCGTCGTCGACGACGAGCAGTCGTACTTTCTCCACCCGCTCATAGTGCTTCACCTGTGCTGCCTCCCCCTAGCCGTCCGCCCCTTCGCTGCGGGATCGATAAACACTTGAAAGTTGAGCGACAGTATTCCGACAGCTCCCCGAGGCCAAGCTCGGTATCCCAGGATCCGATCAAGGAGCTGCCGACCGTGACGACCCTCCGACAACCTCCCACGGCGACCCGCCCGGGCGTGCGGCCCAGAGTGGTGGGCCGCACCGGCCTGTACGCGGTGCTGCTCGCCAACGCGGTCGTGGTGACCGTCTTCTTCCTCCAGGCCGGTTTCGCCTCGAACGCGCTGATCGTGCTGGGCCGGCTGACCGGGCTGTTCGGGGCGCTGCTCATGGCGTTCCAGCTGCTGCTGGTGGCGCGGCTGCCGTGGTTCGACCGGCGGATCGGCATGGACCGGCTGACGTCCTGGCACCGCTGGACGGGGTTCTCGGTGCTGTGGCTGCTGCTGGCGCACGCCGTGTTCATCGTGTTCGGCTACGCGCAGGCCTCGTCCCTGGACCCGGTGAACCAGCTGGTGGACCTCGCCGAGACGGTCGAGGGTGTGCTGCGGGCGATCGTCGCGCTGGCCATCATCATCGTGGTGGGCGCGGTGTCGGCCCGCTACGCCCGGCGCCGGCTGGCCTACGAGACCTGGCACTTCATCCACCTGTACACCTACGTGGCGGTGGTGCTGGCGTTCACGCACCAGGTCGCGGCGGGCACGACGTTCGCCTCGTCGGCGGCGGCGGAGGCGTACTGGTACGGCGTGTGGGGCGTGGCCCTCGCCTCGGTGTTCACGGGCCGGCTGGTGCTGCCGCTGTGGCGGAACATGCGCCACCGGCTGCGGGTGACGGCCGTCGTCCCCGAGAACGACGACGTCGTCTCGATCCACATCACGGGCCGCGCCCTGGACCGGCTGCCCGCCCGGGCCGGCCAGTTCTTCCTGTGGCGGTTCCTGACGAAGGACCGCTGGTGGCAGGCGAACCCGTTCTCCCTGTCCGCCGCCCCCGACGGCCGCACGCTCCGGCTGACCGCCAAGCGGGCGGGCGACGGCAGCGCGGCCCTGCGGCACCTGAAGGTCGGCACGCGCGTCTTCGCCGAGGGCCCCTACGGCGCCTTCACCACCCTGCACCGCACCCGCCCGGACGCCCTGCTCATCGCCGGCGGCGTCGGTGTCACCCCGATCCGGGCCCTGCTGGAGGAACTGCACGGCCACGCGGTCGTGATCTACCGGGTGTCGACGGACCGGGACGCGGTCCTCTACGACGAGCTGCGCGAGCTCGCCGTCGCCAAGGGCGCCGAACTGCACCTGGTCACCGGCCCGCCCGTGCCCGACCGACTGGCCCCGGGGGAGCTGGCGCGCCTGGTGCCGGACATCGCCGAGCGGGACGTCTACCTGTGCGGTCCGCCGCCGATGATGAACGCGGTGCTCGGCAGCCTGCGCGAGCTGGGCGTGCCCAAGCCGCAGGTCCACTTCGAACGCTTCAGCCTGGCCGGATGACGAGGAGACTGTCGTGAAGCGAGCCATACCCGTCCTCGTCCTCAGCGTCGCGGGCCTGATCCCGGTCTGGCGCTACGCCCCCTCGACCGACACCGGGTCGTCGTCGACCACCACGGAGACCGCGGCGCCGGCCGCGACGCCGTCGGTGTCGTCGTCCGCGGGGTCCGGTGGCACGACGTCCACGGTCGTGTCGGGGGCCACGATCGACACGGAGAAGGGGCCGGTGCAGGTCGAGGTCACCTTCGAGGGGGACAGGATCGCCTCGGTGCGGATGCTGCGGCAGCCGAACCATCCGCAGACCACGGCCGCCGTGCCGAAGCTGATCGAGGAGACGCTGCGGGCGCAGAGCGCCGACATCGACACGGTGTCCGGCGCCACGATCACCAGCGACGGCTACAAGGAGTCGCTCCAGGCCGCCCTCGACGCGAAGGGCTGACGGATGCGGCGCGTCGAGCACGTCATGGGGTTCCCGGTGTCGGTGCGGATCGACGAGGAGGACTTCCCCGAGGCGCCGGTGGACGACCTGTTCGCGTGGCTGCGGGAGGTCGACGCGCGGTTCAGTCCGTTCCGGGCGGACAGCGAGGTGTCGCGGCTGGACCGCGGGGAGGTGTCGGCTCCGAGCCCGGAACTCCGCGAGGTCCTGGACCTGTGCGAGGAGTACCGGGTCGCGAGCGGGGGCGCGTTCGACGTGCGGCTGCCCGGCCGGGGCCTGGACCCGTGTGCTGTGGTGAAGGGCTGGTCGGTGCAGCGGGGCGCGGAGCTGCTGTCGGCCGCGGGGGCACGGCGTTTCTGCCTCAACGCGGGCGGCGACGTGGTGGCCGCCGGCGGCCCCTGGCGCGTCGGCGTCCGCCACCCGGAGCACGCCGACCGGCTGTGCGCGGTCCTGGACCTCACGGACCGGGCCGTCGCCACGTCCGCCCGCTACGAACGCGGCGACCACATCATCGACGCCCGCACCGGCCGCCCGGCGACCGGCCTCCTCAGCATGACCGTCGTGGCCCCGACCCTGACCGAGGCCGACTCGACCGCCACGGCGGCGTTCGCCCTCGGCACGGACGGCGTGCGGTGGGCGGCGGCCCGGGAGCACTGCGAGGTGTTCGCGGTGGACACGGAGCGGCGGGTCCTGCGGAGCGCGGGGTTTCCGGTGGTGGGGGTGGAGGCGGCGTAGGCCGTGAGGGGTGGCGGGGGTGGGCGGTGGCGGGCGTGGGCCGTGGTATTCGGCCGTGTCGTTCTCCCGCCCCTGGCGCTTTTTCTCGCGGACACCGGGCCGTCACACCGGGCGGGCACGTTTCCGCCGTCCCCTTGCCTCGCCCCGCATCCGTCCGCCCTGTCCCCGGGCGCGACGCGGAAGGACGACGTACGCCGTGTCCCAGCTCCAGCTCGAAACACTCCCCGCACCGCTCCCCGCCGCCCCCTGCCCCACCGCCCCGCGGCGCTCCCCCGCCGCCCGCCTCGTCCGGCCGGCCCTGGTCCTGCTCCCGCTGCTGCTGATCGGCGTGTGGGCCCTGGTCGACCGGCGGGCCGCGTACGACGGGGCCGCGCGGCTGGCCTCCGCCGACCCCTGGTGGCTGCTCGCCGCGTTCCTCTTCACCTGCCTGACGTGGGTGGCCGCCGCCTGCGTCCGGCAGGGCGCCCTGCCGGAGCGGCTGCCGCCGGGCCTGCTGGTGGCCTCGCAGTTCGCCGCCGGTGCCGCGAACCAGGTGCTGCCGGCGGGCCTCGGCGCGCACGCCGTGACGCTGCGCTTCCTGCAGCGCCGCGGCATCGCCCTCCCCCGGGCCACCGCGTCGATCGCCCTGTACTCGCTGGTCAAGCCCGTCGCCAGGACGCTGGTGCTGCTGGTGTTCCTGGTGGCGTTCCCGGACGTCCTGCGGCTCGGCGCGCTCATCCCCGACGACGGCACGCTGCTCCTGGCGGCGGGCGGTGCCGTGCTCGCGCTCGTTGCGGGCGCCGTGCTCCTGGTGACCGTGCGGGCACTGCGCCGCCCCGTTCTCGGCTTCCTGCGCACCGCGCTGACCGACGCCCGCGAGCTGCACACCCGCCCCGGCCGCGTGCTCGCCCTGTGGGGCGGAGCGGCCGCCACTCCGCTGCTCCAGGGCAGTGTGATCGCCACGGTCGGCTTCTCGCTGGGGCTGCCGCTGTCCTGGACGCAGCTGATCCTCGCGCTGATGGTGGCCGGCACCGCGGCCGGGGCCGTGCCCGCGCCGGGCGGCATCGGCCCCGTGGACGCGGCGCTGGTCTTCACCATGGCCGCGTTCGGGGCGCCCGTGGCCACGGCCACGGCGACCGTCATCGGCTACCGCGTCCTGACGGTGTGGCTCCCTCTGCTGCCGGGCGCCCTCGTGCTGTCGGCCCTCCTGCACCGCAAGGTGCTCTGAGTCAGCCCTCGGGCAGCGACTCCAGGAAGTCCGCCGGCGGCACGAAGAAGAGGCTGCCGGTGACGGCCCGCGAGTAGTCCAGCAGGGGGTCGGGGCCCGAACCGGGCCCGCCCAGGAACATCTTGCGCAGCATCGTCTCGGGTATGTCGGGCGTGCGCGCGTAGGCCACGAAGTAGGTGCCGAACTCCCCGTGGCCGGGCCTGCCGAACGGCATCGCCGAGCGCAGTATCTTCTGCTCGGAGCCGTCCGGGCCGAGGACCGTGTTGACGTCCTTGTGGGAGCCGGGCGCGTCCAGTTCGAGGTTGGTGAGCTTGGTGCGGCCTATCACCTTCTCCTGCGCCTCGACGGCGAGGGCCTCCCAGGCGTCCACGTCGTGCAGGTACTTCTGGACGATCGCGTAACTGCCGCCGCGGAAGCCGGGATCCTCCTCGCCGACCAGGGCCGCGTCCGCCGCGGCCGGGCCGACGGGGTTCTCCGTGCCGTCGACGAAGCCGAGGAGGTTGCGCGAGTCGAAGTAGGAGAACGCCTGCGTCTCGTCCCGTACGGTGACCGCGCCGCGCAGCCGCCGCACGATCTCGGCGGCGAGGGCGAAGCACAGGTCGGTGCGGGCGGCCCTGAGGTGGAAGAACAGGTCGCCCGGCGTGGACGGGGCGTGGTGCCGGGGCCCGGCCAATTCCCGGAAGGGGTGCAGCTCGGCGGGTCGCGGCCCGCCGAACACCCGGCCCCACGCCCGGGACCCTACCCCGGCGACGCAGCCGAGACCGCCGTCGGAGCTGGGGAAGCCGACGGACCGCACCAGGCCCGCGAGGGAGCCCAGCACCTCCCGTACGGCGGCCTCCCCGCCGGGGTCGATCGTGGCGACCAGGAACACCGCGACCGACGCCGGCGGATTCAGCACCGGCTGCGACAGCGTCTCTCCCGAGGGCAGCGGTGACGTCATGGCTTCCCATCCCTTCGCCCGGCCTCTGCGGCCCGCCCGCTCCCCCTCCGGGACGGCGCGGCCCACGCCCCTGACACGATGCCCAGCGAACGGGCGACCGGAACTCGCCCGGCGGAACGGATGGTTGCTAGTCGTCCTGCTCGCGGAGCACCTTGACGTCCCAGGGCCCGAGCGGCACCGCGTCGGCGTACACGGTCTCCGACAGCGCGTCCCGCAGGGCCGAGGGCACCGGCACGGACACCTCCTGCCACGACCAGTTGTGCAGGAAGCGCACGCGGCGGCCGTCCCGGGCGGTCGCCGAGGTGGCCGTGACGCTCGGGTGCGCCGGGCGCCAGGCGCCGTCGGGGGCGTACCGGTCGAACAGGGCCCGGGCGAGGACCGGGTCGGGGACGGTGCCCACGTAGGTGACGCGCCCGGCGCCGTGGCGGTGGGTGGTGACGGCGGGCCAGCGGCCGAAGTGCGGGTGCACGTACGCCGCCAGCGTCTCGGCGCCCCGCGGACGCAGCCCGTCCGCCCAGTGCAGGGCGTGCGCGTCGGCCGGCAGGGGGAGGGACTCGGTGCCGGTGACGGGCAGCGGGTCGCGCAAGTTGCTGAACTCGTCGTACGTCACTCCGGCCGCCTCGGCCAGCCGCCCCGGCTGGAGGTCGGTGCGGGCCCGGGCCTCGGTGTCGCCGTAGCCGGTGCGGGGGCCGAGGATCAGGTGGCCGCCGGCCTCGGCGTGGGCGCGCAGCCGGTCGAGGACGGTGTCGTCGGCGGCGTAGTAGGCGGGGACGACCAGGAGCGGGGGCAGGTCGGCGTCCGGGAGCTGCCCGGGGTGCAGCACGCGGGCCTGGAGCCCCGCGTCGAAGGCACCCCGGTAGAAGGCGTCGAAGATCCGCTCGTACGACCGCCCGTCCGGGTTCCCGTCGGCGTCGGACAGCGGCGGCTGCCCCTGGAGCGCCCACTTGCTGGGGCCGTCGTACAGGAAGGCGACGTCGGCGTCCGGGGTGAGGGCCGCCACGAGGTCCCCGGCCTTCTCCAACTCGGCTCCCAGCGCGGCCAGTTCGCGGTAGACACGGCCGGGGCGCCCGTGGTGCGGGAGGATGCCGCCCCAGTAGGTCTCGGCGCCGAAGTGCAGGGTGTGCCAGTGCCAGTACTCGATCATCGACGCGCCGCGGGAGATCAGCGCCCAGGCGGCCTGGCGCCACTGGCCGTCGTAGGCGGGGCGGTTGTCCCAGGGCCCGCCGATGGCCTGCGCGTTGGTCTCCGTCACCAGGAAGGACTCCTGGCGGGAGGAGTACATGCGGTCGGCGCTGCGGTACAGCGCCCAGGTGCCGTTCGTCGTCCAGTGCTGGCCGTCGCCGCCGGTGTCCGGGAGGGCGAGGGCGTCCTGCATCGTGTAGTACGGGTTGCCGGCGGTGACGTCGAGGCGGTCGGTGAGCCGGTCGTCCTCGACGCCCTGGCGGTCGTAGGAGATGCAGGTGGTGACGAACTGGCCGGGGCGGGCGTACTCGCGCACGAGGTCCGCCTGCCAGGTGATGAACTCGGTGACGAGCCGGGCCTGGAAGCGCCGCCACGCCAGATCGTACTGGGGCTGGGCGTTGCCGTCGGGGGTCCACAGGTCGGCCCAGGTGGACAGCCGGTGCGACCAGTAGACCAGGCCCCACTCGCGGTTGAGGCTCTCCACGTCGCCGTACCGGGCGCGCAGTTCGTCGGTGAAGCGCTGGAAGACGCCGTGGTTGTGCAGCAGGTGCAGGCCGGGTTCGTTGTCGACCTGGTAGCCGATGACCGCGGGGTGGTCGGCGTACCGTTCGGTGATCCTGCGGATGATCCGCTCGGCGTGGAAGCGGAACGCCGGGTGGGTGAGGTCGACCTCCTGGCGGGCGCCCCAGCCGAGCCGCTCGCCGGTGCGGGTCTCCCCCGTGATCTCCGGGTACAGGCGGGCCAGCCACGGCGGCACCGCGTACGTCGGCGTGCCCAGGATGACCGAGATGCCGCGCTCGTGGGCGCCGTCCAGGACCGGCTGGAGCCAGTCGAGGTCGAAGCGGCCGTTCTCGGGCTCCCAGGTTGACCAGACGGACTCGCCGACGCGGATCACCGTGAAGCGGGCCTCGGCCATCAGGTCGAGGTCGTCCTTGAGGCGCTCGTACGGCTGGTACTCGTGGTAGTAGGCGGCACCGAACAGGACGCGTCGGGGCAGCTCGAACATGCTTCTCCTAGAGGGGGATCGAGAGGAACGTCAGCCCTTGACCGCACCCGTGGACAGCCCTTCGAGGAGCTGCTTGCGCAGCAGCACGAAGAGGGCGACGGCAGGCAGGACGGCGAGGACGGATCCGGCGAGCACGAGGTCGTACTGCCGCTGTTCCGACACGAACAGCGTCTGCAGCCCCAGCGGCAGGGTGTACCGGGAGCTGTCGGAGACCAGCACCAGCGGCCACAGGAAGCTGTTGTAGCTCTGCAGGAACTGCCAGACGGCCAGGGCGCCCAGCGCCGGCCGCAGCAGCGGAAGCACGATGGTCCGGAAGATGCCGAACTCGCTCGCCCCGTCGATCCGGGCGGCCTCCAACACCGAGTCCGGGACCGACTGCACGATGTACTGCTGCATCATGAAGATCCCGAAGGCGGGCGCCACCCAGGGCACGATCAGCGCGAACCAGGGGCTGCCGAGGCCGGTCTTGACGAGGATCACGAACAGCGGCACGAGGATCACCGCGAACGGGATCGACAGCGAGCTGAACATGACGTTGAACAGCAGCCGTTTCCCGGCGAAGCGGAACTTGGCGAAGCCGTAGCCGGCGAGCGCGCACACGAAGACGGACACGGTGGTGGCGACGACGGCGACCACCGTGCTCATCAGGAACCAGCGGCCGAAGGGCTGCTCGGTGAGCAGGGTGCGGTAGTTGTCGAGCGTGAAGGGGTCCGGGACGAGTTCCGGCGGGTAGCCGAAGATGTCGCCGCGCGGTTTGAACGAGCCGCTCAACGCCCACGCCAGCGGGGCGAGGAAGCCCACGAACAGCAGGACCAGGAAGGCGTAGAGGGGCAGCCGGGCGCGTGTCACGATGCGGCCCTCCCGATGCCGAGGAGCCGGTTGACGAGCCGGCTGAGGCCGAAGACGAGGACGAAGAGGACCACGGCGGCGGCCGCCGCGTAGCCGAACTGCTGGCGCTGGAAGGCGGCCCGGTAGATGAACATGGTCACCGAGAGGGTCGACTCGGCCGGTCCGCCGCCGGTCAGCAGGTAGGGCTCCTCGAAGATCTGGGCCGCGCCGACGAAGGACGTGACGACGACGAACGCCGTCACGGGCTTCAGCGCCGGCAGGGTGACGGTGGTGAAGGTGCGCAGCCGTCCGGCCCCGTCGAGGGCGGCGGCCTCGTACAGCTCCCGAGGCACGTTCTGCAGCCCGGCGAGGAAGAAGACGGTGAGGTAGCCGGTCCAGCGCCACAGCATGACCAGGGCGATGCTGATCCTGGCCAGGTTCGGGTCGCCCAGCCAGTCGACGCCGCCGGTGCCGAACAGGGAGCGCAGCACCGCGTTCGCGAGTCCGAACTGCCGGTCGAAGATCAGGCCGAAGATCAGGGCGACCAGGATCGGGGAGACCACGATCGGCACGAAGTAGGCGGTGCGCCACAGGTCGCGCACGCGCAGGCCGCGGGTGTTGAGGGCCTGGGCGATCAGCAGGGCGAGCGGGACGACGAGGCAGACGGCGACCAGCACGAACACGGCGGTGTTGCCGAGGGCCCGGTGGAAGCTTATGTCGGTGGCGAGGAGGCGGTAGTTGCGCAGCCTCACCCAGTGCGGCGTGCCGAGCCCGACCCACTCGGTGAGGCTCAGCCACAGCGAGACGCCGACCGGGACCAGCATGAACAGGACGTAGAGGAGATAGAAGGGCGAGACGAAGAGGTAGGGCGCCCAGGCCCGGCGGGGGCGGTGTTCCTCCCGGCCTCGGGCGCTGTGCGCACGGGCTGCGCCGGGCGGCCCGGCGACGGTGGTGGTCATGATGGGGCCTCCTGATCCGAACTACCGCCCGGCCTGGTCACGGAAATCGGCCACCGTCCGCCGCAACGCCTGACGCGGCGACAGATCCCCCTTGTAGGCCCGCAGCAGGTTCCCCCCGAGCACGTCGTAGAGGATCGACTGGTCGGGGCTCTGGTGGAACGGCGGCACGTCCGGGAGCAGGGAGCGGTAGAGGCGGAAGAGCCGCTGGCCGCCGCAGAAGTCGTCCGTGTAGGCACCCAGGCGGGGGTCGTCGAACACCGAGCGGCGGGTGGGCAGATAGCCGGTCTCGGTGAAGCGGCGGACCTGGCCGTCGTGGGTGAGCCACGTCCGAAAGAGGAACTCCCTGGCCGCGCGGGTGTTGGCCTGGTCCTTGACGACGCCGAAGCCGGTGCCGCCCAGTGCCGCGGTCACCCCGCCGCCGTTGCCGAAGCGGGGCAGCGCGCGGACCCGCCACTTGCCCTTCTGCTCGGGCACGTTGGTGACCAGGCCGTAGTTCTTGTACCAGATGGCCATGGGCAGGCCGATGACCCGGCCCCGTTTCAGCGCGGTCTGCATGCCGGCGCCGTAGTAGTCGGAGACCTCGACGACGAAGCCGCTGCGCAGCCCGTCGCAGAGGAACCGCAGCACCTCCTCGGCCTCGGGCGAGTCCAGGAGCAGGTTCCCGGCGGCGTCGAAGAAGGTGCCGCCGCGCTGGTAGAGCAGCATCTGGAAGGACTGCACGACCTGGGCCGGGTCGCTGCCCACCGTGGAGACCACGCACATCGAGGCCCCGTGGTCCCGGTGTGTCCGGGCCCCGGCCTCGGCGAACTCCTCCCAGGTCGCCACGTCCTCGGGGAGGCCGTACTTCTCGAAGAGGTCGTGGCGGTAGAAGTAGACGACCATCGGGGTGTCCGAGTCGAAGGCGTAGACGCGGCCGTCCTTGCTGAAGGGGGCGGTCCGGGCGGGCAGCAGGTCGTCCTTGAGGCCGGGCACGGCCTCGATGTCCGGGGTGAAGTCGTACAGCAGCCGTTCGGCGATGTCGCCGCGCAGCATGCGCGGGAAGCTGGCGATCTCGAAGCCGACCAGGTCGGGGGTGCCGCGTCCGGCGACGGCCTGGGCGAGCAGCTTGGTGACGATGTCCGGGGCACCGGCGCGGGTGACCTTCAGGTGGTAGCGGAAGTCGGTGGCGCGGTCTGCCTCCGGGACGCCCTTGGCGAAGAACGCCTCGTAGCCCGGGTCGTGGGTCCACAGGGAGAGGGTGACGTCGCCGGAGGTGCGGGGTGTGGTGCTGTCCCCGCCGCAGGCGGCGAGGGCGGCGGTGGTGCCGAGGCCGAGGGTTCCGCGCAGCAGGGCGCGGCGGGTCGGCGGGGAGGGAGGCGGTGGGGGCGGAGGGGTGTACACACGTGGCTCCTCACGTGGTGCGGCTCGGGCCGGTCGGTACCCGACGGGGCGGGCGGCGCGCGCGGCGACGGTCCCGAACGGCGCACGCGGGCAGGGCACATCGGACCGACGGCAGGGTGCCGTGGCCGCCGGGGCGTCGACGGTCGGCGGGGTGGGGGGAGGTCGGCCGGGGGAGGCGGTCGACGGGGTGGAGGTGGTCGACGGGACTGAGTCGGTCGACGGGGTGGGGGCAGTCGACGGGGTGAGGGCGGTCAGGGGTCGGGGCGGTCGGGGTTGTGGGCGGGAGCGGTCAGGGGCGGAAGCGGTCAGAGGGTGGGGCGGTCAGGGCGCCGGGGCGGGTTGGGGCGCGGCGCCGGGGTCGCGTACCGGCCCGGTCGAGGCCCGTACGGTCAGTTCGACCGCCCGGTCGGCCGGTGCGGCCGGGGCGGGGCGGCCCTCGATCAGGGCGATCAGTACGTCGACGGCGCGGTCGGCGACGGCGGCGAAGTTCTGCCGGACGGTGGTCAGCGGCGGGGAGAGGTAGGCGGCGGCGGGGATGTCGTCGTAGCCGACGACACTCACGTCACCGGGGACGGCACGACCGGCCTCGGCGAACGCGCGCAGGGCGCCGATGGCCATGTCGTCGTTGGCGGCGAACACGGCCGTGACGTCGGAGAGTCGGGCGAGCTGACGTCCGGCGGCGTATCCGGAGGCCGGGCTCCAGTCGCCCGGTGACGGCAGGGGCGGTTCGGGCGCGCCGGCGGCGGCGAGGGCCTCGCGCCAGCCGCGCAGGCGGTCGCGGGCGGCCCACCAGTCCTGCGGCCCGGGGAGGTGCCAGACGGTGCGGTGGCCCAGGGAGAGCAGGTGCTCGGTGGCGATCCGGGCGGCCGCGACGCCGTCGGCGCCGACCACGGCACTCGTGCCCCGGGTCAGCTCCACGCCTTCGCCGAGGCTGACGACCGGCACGTCCGCGCTGAGTCTGAGCGGTGTGCCGTCGTCGATGGGCTCGGACAGCACGATCCCGTCCACGCCCTGTTCCAGCAGCGCGTCCACGGCCACCGAGACGCGCTGCCCCTCCAGGGTGCTGGCCAGGGCGACGGAGTACCCGGCGCGCTGCATGGCCCGCTCCAGGGCGATGAGCAGGGTCGACGGGCCGTAGAGCGAACTGCCGAGCGAGACCACGCCGATCCGGCGGTAGCGGCCGAGGAGCAGGGCGCGGGCCGCGGTGTTGGGACGGTAGTCCAGGTCGCGGATGGCCCGGAGGACGCGGTCGCGCACCTCGGGGCTGACGTGCGGCTCGCCGTTGACCACTCGGGACACGGTCTTCTGCGACACCCCGGCGGCCCGGGCGACCTCGGTCATGCCGGGTCCGCGGCGGCGACGCCCGCCGGCGGCCGGGGTGCCGTCGGCTCCGCTCGTCGTCATGGTCGCTCCCAGGGGGTCGGCCGGTCCGTTGAGGCCACCTTGTTTGACTACGCAGTCACTCCCAGGCCCCTGCATGCGCGGCTCCTGATGACTACGTAGTCACGCCAGTGTGTGAGCCGGTGCGGGCCGCGTCAAGAGGCGCGACGCGAACGGTCCTCCGAGCAGGCGCCATTGATTGATCCATTCAGCATCTCTAGCATCACTCGGTGGCTCCATTCACCTCCCTCTCTGGCCACGGGCCGGTGACCCCGGCCCCCGGAAGGAGCTTCCGTGTTCTCAGCCACCCGTTTCGGACGGCTCGCCGCCGCGCCGCTGCTGGCCCTGGGCCTCACGCTCACACCGGTGCCGCCCGCGGCCGCCGCACCGGACCAGCCCCCGAAGAGCGCACCGCCCCAGGTGTGGCCGCAGCCGCAGAGCATGCGCACCGGGCCGGGCCGGCTCACGGTCCCCGACCGGGTCGTGGCGGTCGTCGGGCGCGGCACCGACCCGTCGGCCCGGCGGGTCGTCGAGACCGTCCTGCGCGACGCCGGAGCCCGGCGGATCGACACGGTCACCCGCCCGCCCGCACGGGCCGCCTTCACCGTCTTCCTCGGCGGACCGGAGGAGAACGCCGCGACGGCCCCGGCCCTGAGGCGCCTGAAGGCCCCGTCCCCGGCCGGACTGCCGTCCGGCGGCTACGTCCTGGCCTCCGGCCGCCGGGACGGCCGCACCCTGCTCGCCCTGTCCGGCGCCGACCGCACCGGCACCTTCTACGCCGCCCAGACCCTGCGTCAGCTGGTCACCCGGACCGTGCCCGAGGTGACCGTCCGGGACTGGCCCGCGGCGGCGCTGCGCGGCGTGATCGAGGGGTTCTACGGCACCCCCTGGTCACACGCCGAGCGGCTGGCCCAGCTCGACTTCTACGGCCGCACCAAGCAGAACGTGTACGTCTACTCCCCCAAGGACGACCCGTACCTGCGCGCCCGCTGGCGCGATCCGTACCCGGCCGCCGAACTCCAGCGGCTGAAGGAACTGGTCGACCGGGCCGCCGCCGACCACGTCCGCTCCACCTACGCCCTCTCCCCCGGGCTGTCCGTCTGCTACTCCTCGGACGCCGACCTCCAGGCCCTCGTCCGCAAGCTGGACTCGCTGTACGCCATCGGCGTGCGCTCCTTCGCGATCCCGCTGGACGACATCAGCTACACCAAGTGGAACTGTGCCGCCGACGAGCGGGAGTTCGGCACGGGAGGCGGCGCCGCCGGAGCGGCCCAGGCCCACCTGCTCAACCGGGCGTGGCGGGACTTCTCCGCCGGTCACCCGGGGCTGGAGCCGCTGGAGATGGTCCCCACCGAGTACTCCGACCTCGCCGACTCCCCCTACAAGAAGGCGCTGCGGGAGCGGCTCGACCCGTCCGTGGTCGTGGAGTGGACCGGCGTCGGCGTCATCGCCCCGGCCATCACCGCCGAGCAGGTCGCCAAGGCCCGTGAGGTCTACGGCCATCCGATCCTGATCTGGGACAACTACCCGGTGAACGACTACGTCACCAGCCGCCTGCTCCTCGGCCCGTACACCGGCCGCGAGCCCGGGGTGGCGAAGGCGGCGGCCGGCGTGACCGCCAACCCGATGGTGCAGGGCGAGGCCAGCCGGATCGCCCTGTTCACCTCCGCCGCCTATCTGTGGAACCCGGACGACTACGACCCGCGGGCCGCCTTCCTCGCCTCCGTCCGGGACCTCGCCGGGGCGGACGCGGCCCCGTGGCTGCGGATCTTCGCCGAGAACAACCACTCGTCCCAGCTCGACCCGACCGAGTCCCCCACGCTGAGCGCGCTCATCGCCAGGTTCCGCACGGCCTACGACGACGACTCCGGCCTCGACCGCGCCGCCGCCGCGCTCCGCTCGTACTTCGCCCGCATGGCGGCCACGCCCGCCGAACTCCGGGCCCGCCTCGACAATCCGGGCTTCCTCGCGGAGACCTCGCCCTGGCTGGACAAGCTGGGCCGCTACGGCACCGCCGGGCAGACGGCCGTGGACCTGCTGCTTGCCGCCGAGCGGGGCGACGGCGACGCGGTCACCGCCTCCTGGAACCGGCTGAGGGCCCAGCGCAAGGAGCTGGACGCGCTACCCCAGCAGGTGGCCCCGGGCGTGATCGACCAGTTCCTCTACGCGGCGGAGACCGAGAACGCGCCCGACCCGGGCGTGGACGCCGCGTTCGCGCCCGGATCCGTCGGTCTGAAGCCGGGCGGTTCGGCGCGGGTGACCCTCTCCTTCTCCGACACCGCCGCCCGGACGGTCGCGTGGAAGCTGAGCGCCCCGGACGGTGTCACCGTCTCGCCCGCCGAGGGCTCCGTGTCCGTCCCGGCCGGAGGCAGTGCGTCCGCGACGGTGACCGTGACGGCCGCGGACGGCGCGTCCGCCGGAGTGCGCTCCGTCGTGGTGTCGGGCGACGGGCTCGTGGGCCGCGCGCTGCCCGTCCAGGTGAGCGACGGCACCGGCAGTCCACGGGCGCTGACGGCCGACTTCAGCGGCGCGTCCGTCACCTCGATCGACCTGGCCTCGAAGAAGTCCACGAACATCCCCGTGGGCGCCAACCCCGGCGAGGTGGTCACGAGTGCCGACGGGCGCACCGCCTACGCGGCCGCCCAGGGTTCGAACACGGTCAACGTGATCGACGTGGCGCGGGGCAGGGTCACCGCCACGGTCCCGGTCGGCAAGGTCCCCGCCGGGCTCGCGCTCACCCCTGACGGCGGCACCCTCTGGGTCGCCAACTACGGGGACGGCACGGTCCAGCCCGTCGACACGGCCTCCCTCACCCCGGGCACACCCGTCCGGGTCGGCAACGGGCCCGAGAACATGGCGATCACCCCGGACGGCCGCACCCTCTACGTGCCCAACATCAAGGACGACACCGTCACGCCGGTCGACCTGGCCACCCGGAAGGCCGGGGCCCCCGTCCCGGTGGGGCCGAGCCCCTTCAACATCGTGGCCGCGCCCGACGGGAAGCGGGTGTACGTGTCCAACTCCGGCGGCTCGACCATCACTCCGATCGACACGGCCACGCAGGGCACCGAGCCGACGCTCCTGGTCTCCGGCCAGGCCTACGGTCTCGCCCTGTCGCCGGACGGCCGGACCCTGTGGGTCAGCCCGAGCACCGGCGACACCGTCACGCCCGTCGACACCGTCACCGGCGTCCCGGGGAAGCGGGTGACGGTCGGCAGGTCGGCCTTCGACGTCGCCCTGGACTGGAACGGCGCCACGGCGTACGTCACGACGGCCGACGCGGGTGAACTCGTCCCGGTCGACACGGGTTCCGGTGCCGTCGGGACACCGCTGGCGACCGGCGCCTATCCGCTGGCCGTGGCGCTGACGCCGGTGCCGGTGCCGGCTGAGTGACGCGGGACGGCCGGGGCCCGGTGGCGGGCCCCGGCCGTCCGGTCCGGGTCGGCGCGGATCAGCTCGCCGTGCGGCGGATCCGGCCCGCGTACCTCTTCTCCAGTTCCAGGTTGCCCTCGAAACCGCCGGGCACGTTGGCCGAGACGTAGACCGGGGGGCGCTCGCCGGCGGCGAGGAGGCGGCCGGCCGCCTCGGCGACCGTCATCTGGACCAGCATCACGCCGGTGAGCGTGGACAGGGCGCAGACCGAGCCGCCGCCGGGCAGTTCGAGCAGCGAGTCGCCGCGCGGGGCCGCGTTGTCGAGGACGACGTCGGCGATGTCGGCCAGCTTCCGGCCACTGGGGTGGGCGGCGGGGACGGCCCGGGTGTGGGTGAGGGAGGTGAGGGCCAGGACGCGGTGGCCGCGCTCCTTGGCGTGCAGGGCCATCTCGACGATGACGCTGTTGACCCCGGAGTTGGAGACGACGACGAACAGGTCCTGGGGGCGCGGGGCGGCGAGCTCGTAGATCCGCGCGGCCACCCCGGCCCGGCGTTCGAGGAGCGGGTCGTCCAGGGCGGAGGGGTCCTCACCGCCGTAGAGCACGAGGTCGGCGATGCTGAGCCGGTTGGTGGGGACCAGTCCGCCGGCGCGGCCGGCGAGTTCGAGGACGAGGGCCTGCGAGTGGCCGGTGCCGAAGGCCTGGACGACACCGTCGGAGCGCACGCACGCGGCGACCAGCTCCGCGGCGGCGGCCACGTCGTCGCGGGAGGACGCGATGACCTTCTGGAGGACGGCGAGGCTCTCCCGCGCGAACCCTTGGGCGCTCACAGACTCGACGGACACGCGACACTCCCCACTGATGGACGGCCCTGATGGATTGGATTGAGTCCTGATGGATTGAACCACCCTATACATCTCCATCGATGAATCAATAAATCACACGCTCGGGCCCGCGGGCAATCGGGTCCTGGTATTCAATCCGTGCCGCAATAGGTGGCTGATACCTTCTCCCCATGCCTCCTACGGACGTCACGACACTGATCCGCACCGAGCTGCCCCGGCTGGCGGGCTCCCTGCGGAAGGTCGGCGAGCTGATCCTGGAGGATCCGGCCGCCGTCACCCACTGCTCGGCCGCCGAGCTGGGCCGCCGCACCGGCACCTCCCAGGCGACGGTGACCCGTTTCTGCCGCGCCATCGGGCTCGACTCCTACCAGCACCTGCTGATCGAACTGGCCCAGGAGCGTGGCCGCGGGGAGGCCTCCGACTGGGGCACCGCCGAGATCGGCCCGGACATCTCGCCCGACGACAGCCTGGAACGGGTCGTGCAGGTCGTCGGCACCGCGGACCTGCGGGCGGTGCAGCAGACCATCGACCGCATCGACCTCGACGCCGTCGAGCGCGCGGCGCAGGCGACCGCCCGGGCCCGCCGGATCGACGTCTACGGGGTCGGCGGCAGCGGCGCCGTGGCACAGGAGACCGAGACCCGGCTGTTCCGGATCGGCTGCGCGGTGCGCGGCTGGACCGAGGTGCACGCCGCGACGACCTCCGCCGCCCTGCTCACCCCGGCCGACGTGGCGATCGGCATCTCCCACTCGGGGGCGACGCGCGAGACCATCGAGCCGTTCGAACTGGCCAAGGAGCGCGGTGCCACCACCGTCGCGATCACGGCCGACCCGCGCTCGCCGCTGGCCCGGGCCGCCGACGTCCGGCTCGTCTCCTCGTCCTCCGAGACCAGCTTCCGCACCGGCAGCATCGGCGCCCGGCACAGCGTGCTGGTGCTCATCGACTGCCTCTACGTCCGGGTCGCCCAGCTCTCCTACCAGCGGGCGAGCGCCTCGCTGGCACTGACCGACCACATCGCCGGGCAGCATGCGGTGAGGAACCGGCGGGGCAGGTGACCCCGGCCGGGCATGCATGGATGAACCACCAAGTTGACGCGAAGGTGGTTGTTTGAATCACTCCTGCCGTACAGGATGGGGCTCCCCCAGAGCACTCGTAGGAGCCCCATGCGCGTCACCTCTGTCGAGTCGACCGAGCTCTTCACCGGGACCACCGAGCAGCCGCGCCAGGTGGTCGCCGTCGAGCTGAGCCACACCCCGGGCCGGACCGTCCGGCTCACCGTCGAGGGCCCGGGCCTCACCGGCACCGCGGAGACCTCCGTGGGCGAGGACGGCACGGCGCGCGCCGAGATACCCGTGACCGGCGCGGACCTGGTCCCCGGCGACCGCCGCGAGATCACGGTCACCGCCGTCGACGGGGACGCGTCCGCCTCGCACACGGGCGTGTTCACGGCGGCCGAACCCGGCTGGACCATGTTCATGGTCAGCCACTTCCACTACGACCCCGTCTGGTGGAACACCCAGGGCGCCTACACCGAGACCTGGGACGTCGCCGACGACCCCGCCGCCACCGGCCTGCCGGCCCGCACCTTCGACTCGCGCGGACAGTCCGGCATGAGCCTCGTGCGGGCCCACTGCGACCTGGCCCGCCGCGACCCCGCCTACACCTTCGTGCTCGCCGAGGTCGACTACCTCAAGCCCTACTGGGACGCCTTCCCGGAGGAACGCGCCTTCCTGCGGCAGCTGATCCGCACCGGCCGCGTGGAGATCATGGGCGGCACCTACAACGAGCCCAACACCAACCTCACCGGCGCCGAGGCGACCATCCGCAACGCCCTGTACGGCGACGGCTTCCAGCGTGGCGTCATCGGCGCGTCCCCGGAGACCGCCTGGCAGCTGGACGCCTTCGGGCACGACCCGCAGTTCCCGGGGCTGATGGCGGACGCGGGGGTGACCTCCAGCTCGTGGGCGCGCGGGCCGTTCCACCAGTGGGGGCCGACGCTGTCGGTCTTCGGCGAGGAGCCGCGCGATCCGAACCGCATGCAGTTCCCGGCCGAGTTCGACTGGATCGCCCCCTCCGGCCGCGGGCTGCTCACCGCGTACATGGTGAACCACTACGGCGCCGGCTGGGCGATCGACAACGCGCCCACCCTGCCCCAGGCGGAGGCCGCCGCGTACCAGCTCTTCCAGCGGCTCAAGCAGGTCGCCCTCACCCGCAACGTGCTCCTCCCCGTCGGCGGGGACTACGCGCCGCCGTGCCGCTGGGTGATGGACATCCACCGCGACTGGAACGCCCGCTACGTCTGGCCGCGCTTCATCAGCGCGATCCCCCGGGACTTCTTCGCCGCCGTCCGCGCGGAACTCCGGGCCGAGGGCCGCAAGGCATCGCCGCAGACCCGCGACATGAACCCGATCTACACCGGCAAGGACGTCTCCTACATCGACACCAAGCAGGCCCAGCGCTTCGGCGAGACCCTCCTCGCCGACGCCGAGGCCTGGGCGACGCTCGCCTCCCTCGTGACCGGCCACCCCTACCCGGACGCGGCCCTCGACAAGGCCTGGCGGCAACTGGTCTACGGCGCCCACCACGACGCCATCACCGGCTCGGAGTCGGACCAGGTGTACATCGACCTGATGACCGGCTGGCGGGAGCTGCACGACCTGGCCGTGAGCGTGCACGCCGACGCCACCCAGGCCCTGGCCGACGAGGTCGCCCCGGGCGACGGACCCGACCTCGTCGTGTTCAACTCCGCGACCTGGACGCGGCAGGACGTGCTGACGATCGACGACCCGGGTCTGGTGCCGGACGGCCTGCCCGCGGTCCGGGAGGACGGCCGGCTCCACGTCGTCGTGCCGGAGTCGCCCGGCATGGGCCTCAAGGCGCTCCCGCTCACCGAGGGGACCGTCCCCGGCTGGGCACCCGGCGAGGGCCTCACCATCCGCAACGAGTTCTACGAGGTGACGGTCGACCCGGCGCGCGGCGGCGGCGTCAGGAGTCTGCGCGCGCTCACCGAGGGCGGCCGGGAACTGCTCCGGGACGGGGACGTCGGCAACGAGATCGTCGTCCAGGAGGAGTACCCGAGACATCCGCGCTTCGGGGAGGGCCCCTGGCACCTCACCCCGACCGGCACGACCGCCGCCCGCAGCCGGGACGTGCCGGCCGAGGTCCGCACCGAGCACTCCGCCGCCGGCTCCCGGATCACCGTCACCGCCGACCTCGGCCTGTTCCGCTACACCCAGCGGCTGACGCTGTGGCAGGGCGTCGACCGGCTCGACGTCACCACGACCGTCGACGGGTACGACGGCGCCGACCGGCTGATCCGGGTGCGCTGGCCGTCGGACGTGCGGGGCGGACTGCCGGTGCACGAGGTGGCGGACGCGGTGATCGGGCGCGGGTTCGGGTTCGTGGAGGTGGACAGCGAACGGTTCCCGTGGACGCTGGACAACCCGGCGAACACCTGGTTCGGCCTCGGCTCCACCGCCCGCGTCGCCGTCCACGACGACTCCGGCACGCTCCTCGGGCACCGCGCGATCGGCGTCGCCGAACTCGTCCACTCCGACTGGGACAGCGCGGGCGACCTCGGCGCGCCGCTGGCGGCGGCCCTGGTCCGCGCCGGGGTCACGGCGACCTCGACCGTCGCCGGAGGCCCCCGCTACGGCGACCTGGAGGTCGACTCCAACCTGCCCGACATCCGGATCGCCGTCGGCGGCCCCGACCGCAACGCCGTGGTCGCCGAGGCCCTCGGCTGGGACCCGGCGGCCGGCCGGGAACTGCGGCGTCAGCTCGCCGAGCGGGGCGTGGCGGCCGTGTGGGTCGCGCCGCGCGCCTGCCTGCGCGAGGAGTGGGTGCCCGGGGCCGACCTGCGCGACCTGGAACGGCTGCCGCTGCTGGTGGTGGCGGGCGCCCGCCCCGAGGACGACGCCAAGGCGGTCGACGCGGTCGTCGCCGACCTGGACGACTTCACGGTGACGGCCACGGCCGCCGGCGGCGGCGAGGCACTGCCGCCCGGCGACGCCTGGGACGGCCGGAGCTTCGCGATCCTCAACCGCGGCACGCCCGGCTGCGTGGTCACCGCCTCCGGCGACCTCTACATGTCCCTGATGCGCTCATGCACCGGCTGGCCGTCCGGCATCTGGATCGACCCGCCGCGCCGGACCGCCCCGGACGGCTCCGGCTTCCAGCTCCAGCGCTGGTCGCACACCTTCGAGTACGCCGTCGTCGCGGGCCCGGGCGACTGGCGCGCGCTGCGGCTGCCCCGGGCCGGGCACGCCTACAACCACCCGCTCACGGCCCGGGTCCGCCGGTCCCCCGGCGGCTCCCTCCCCCGCGACACGGCCCTGCTGCGGCTGGAGCCCGCCGGCGAGGTGCTCCTCGACGCGCTCAAGCCGGCCGGCTCCCCGCTGGCCCGCGGCAGCGCGGCGCGCGTGGACCCCGGGCAGGGCGTCGTGGTCCGCGTGCACGAGGTGGACGGCCGGCCCGCCACGGCCCGGGTGACCGGACCGGTGGCCTGGGCGGCGGGCTCCCGCGCCGACGTCCTGGAGACGCCCGGGGAGCCGCTGGCCCCGGACGGGGACGGTGGCCTCGAGGTCGACCTGACCGGCTTCGAGGTCGCCACCGTCCTCGCCACACCGGCCCACGCGCCGGACCCGGCGCCCGGCCCCGGCATCGACGCCCACGAGCCCGCCCAGCCGGTCGCCACCCGCTACTGGCTCCACAACTGCGGACCGGCCCCGCGCGGCAACATGCCGGTCGCGGTGTACCTCTCCCCCTCCACCCTCACCGCCGACGGCCCGGTCACCGCGACCGTCCGGGTCTCCTCGGAGCTGACCGACGCACCGGCGTCCGGCACGGTGACCTTCGAGACACCTCCCGGCTGGACCACCGAACCCGCTGAACTCCCCTACGCCCTCGGCCCCGGCGGCTTCACCCTCACGGACATCACGGTGACCCCGCCCCCGGACGCGACACCCGGCCGCCACCGTCTCGCGGCGCGCCTGTCCTACGGCGGCCAGACCTACGAGGACGTGGTGGCCCTGGACGTGCCGGGCGGGCACAAGGGCCCGACGCTGCTGGCGGATCTGGGAGTGGACCGGGTGTCCGTGCGCCGCGGCGAGCGGGCCAGGGTCCCCGTGACCCTGCACAACACCACCCACGGCCCCGTCGACGGCACCCTGTGGGCCGTCTCCTCCTGGGGCACCTGGCCCGGCGTCAGCCCGGGCTGCCAGGGCTTCACGGTGCCGGGCGGGGAGCAACTGGAGTCCGCGATCGAGGTGGACGGCGCCGCGATCCCACCCGGTTCGTACTGGCTGATGGCGAAGGTGGCCTGGCACGGATGCGTGGCGTACACGAAGGCGGTGGAGCTGGAGGTGACGCCATGACGGGGGATTACGCAGCAAGCATCCGCGGCGAGCCGATCCCGAAGGAACGCGTGGCCGCCTTCTTGGATGCCGGAGGGGCAGCCTCCCTTAGGGGCGCGGGGAACTGCGCGCCCAGCCACAACGACGCCGCACCCGCAAGACGACACCGCCAACAACGGCGCTGGGCGACCCAGGTAGTCGTCACAGACGAACTCGCCCGCCGCACCTGCACGGAACGGGGCCTCGCAACACCGGAAGACGTCTCGCCGGCGCAGATGCTCACCATCCCCGAAGCCGACGTCGCCGACCTGGGCAGCATCGTCGCGGCAGCACTCGCCCACTCCCCCGCCGCCCGAGCCCTCCTCGCCGACCTGGAAGGCGAGCAGCACATCCCGGAAACGGCCGTACGGGACTACTACGACCGCAACCGGGACCGTTACCTCACCCCCGAGGCGCTACGCCGCGGCGTCGACCCCTTCGACGAACCGGCGCCCTCCGACATCCACCCCTACGAGCACGTCCGCAACGGCATCGCACAGGAACTGCGCCAGGCCGCAGCCCGCCGCGCGTTCTTCGACTGGCTGGACGAAGCCCGAGCCGACGTCGAGTACGCCGAAGGCCACGAACACCCCGGCGACCCCACGCATCAGGACCACGAACACCGTCACTGACCGCCGTACGCAACCGAACAGCAACACGGCAAACCATTGACCTCCGATGAATTCTGGTCCACCTTTTCATCAATCGAAGTCCAACTTGGTGATTTGAGCCAGCACCGACTGGTCCCAGGAGGGCAGCAATGCACGCAAGAAGACTCACCGGATCCCTGACCTGTCTGGTCGTCCTGACGCTGACGGCCGCCGGCTGCGGCCTGTCCGGCGGCGGATCCGACGGCGGTGACGCCACGGCCGGCGGCTGCAAGGTCGACAAGGGCAACGTCGGTTCCGGCAAGCTCTCCGGCGAGGTCAAGGGGAAGATCACCTTCCAGACCACCAACCTGAAGAAGGACTTCGGGACGTACTTCAACGGCGTCATCGACGCCTTCGAGCAGGCCCACCCGGGCACCGAGATCAACTGGATCGACGACCCGGGCGACGCCACCTTCACCCAGCGCCTGGTCGCGGACGCCCAGGGCTGCACGCTGCCGGACGTGGTGAACATCAACGTCAACACGGCGGTGGCGCTGACGAAGAACGGCTACCTGCTGATCCTGGACACCAAGGCACCGGACGCGGGCAAGCCGTTCACGCCCGCGATGTGGAAGTCCAGCGTGTACGCCGACGCGGACGGCAAGCGGGTGCACAGCGTGCTGCCCTGGTACTCCGGCGGCATCGTGCAGACCTTCAACACCGACCTGATGAAGAAGGCGGGCCTGGACCCGGCCAAACCTCCGACGACCGTCCTCGGTCTCTTCGACGACGCCGAGAAGATAGCCAAGGCCTCCGGCGGCAAGTACTACGCGTTCCTCGCCAACCCTCAGCTGCGCATCCCCGCCGACTGGCAGCAGATGGGCATCAAGGTCCTGTCCGAGGACGGCAAGAAGTTCACCTTCGCCGACGACCCGAAGACGGTTCAGTGGGTCGAGGCGATGACGAAGCTCTACAAGGCCGGCGGCATGCCCCGCGACTCGCTGTCCTCCACGCAGGACCCGGCCAACGTCTACGGCCAGGGCAAGCTGGTCTACGGCCCCACCAACCCCAACTTCCTGCGGTTCATCCAGCAGAACAACCCGAGCGTCTACAAGAAGACCGGCGTGGCCCGCTACATGCTGGACGCCCTCGGCCACACCGTCGGCGCCCCGCAGTACATCGGCGTCGCCTCCACCAGCAAGAACGCGGCGACCGCGCTGGCCTTCGCGCGGTTCCTGACCAACGCGGAGAACCAGCTGGAGTGGGCGAAGGACCCGAACGTCGTCATCTTCCCCTCCACCACGGCCTCCCTGAACGACCCGTTCTTCCAGTCGGTCAAGGGCGACGACCCGTTCGCCCAGGCCCGCAAGATCGTCGCCAGTGACCGCAAGACCGCCACGGCCGACGAGATCGCGCTGACGCCGGGCGAGCTGAACGCCATCTCGGCCCAGATCCAGCTGGCCATGCAGGGCAAGAAGAGCGCCGCGGACGCTCTGAAGGAGGCGCAGTCCAAGGCCAACCAGCTGATCGAGCAGGGCAGTTGAGGATGACCCGACCGATCGTGCACGAGGCGCCCGTCCCCGCTCCCCCGGGTGCGGGCGCCCGCGGCCCCGGCGCTTCCCCGTCGCCCTCGCCGGGGCTCCTGCGCCGCGCCCTCCGCTCCGTGACGCCCGGCCCGAGCGCGGACGCGGGGGGCGCGGCGCTCTACCGCCGCTGGTGGCTGCCCTGGCTGTGGATGACCCCGGCGATCGTCGGAGCGACCGTGTTCGGGGTCTTCCCGTTCCTCAACACCGTCGTCGTTTCCTTCACCGACGCCAAGCCGCTCGGTGGGGCGTACGACGTCGTCGGCCTGGACAACTACCGGCGGATGCTGAGCGACCCGGACTTCTGGCTCGCCACCCGCAACAGCCTGCTGTACGCGCTGATCGTCGTCCCGCTGATGGTGCTGCTGCCGCTGCTGCTCGCGATCCTGGTGGAGAAGAACCTGCCGGGCATCGGCTTCTTCCGCTCCGCGTTCTACACGCCGGTCCTCGCCTCCAGCGTGGTCGTCGGCCTGAGCTGGCAGTGGCTGCTGAGCGACCAGGGGCTGGTCAACACCTGGCTGCAGAAGGCCCACCTCATCCGCGAGGCCATCCCGTTCCTGTCGGACTCGTGGCTGATCCTGTTGTCGGCGATGGGCCTGACGCTGTGGAAGGGCCTCGGCTGGTACATGATCTTCTATCTGGCGGCCCTCGGGAACGTCCCCAGGGAGCTGCACGAGGCGGCGGCCGTGGACGGGGCGGGCGCGGTGCGCCGTTTCTGGCACGTCACCGTGCCCGGGGTCCGCCAGTCGATGATGCTGGTCGGCACCCTGACCGGCATCGGCTCCCTCAGGGTCTTCACCGAGATCTACATGCTCGGCGGCTCCACCGGCGGCCCCGGCGGCGCCGACCGCACGCTGCCCTTCTACATCCGCGACGTCGGCCTCGACCCGCTCACCGGCAACGCCGGCTACGGCGCCGCGGTCAGCGTCGCCCTGTTCGCCCTGACCCTTGGCCTCACGCTGCTCGCCCAGCGCCTGACGAAGGAGGACGAGGCATGACGACCGCCGTCGACAAGCGTTCCGTCCCGGCCCGCCGCCGGCGTCTCATGCCCCGGTGGCGCGACTACGGCCGCCCCCGCGAACTCGTCGTCCGCTACCTGCTGCTGGTGTTCGTCCTCTTCATCACCATCGGCCCGCTGCTGTGGCAGCTGCTGTCGTCCCTCAAGGGCGCGGGCGAGGACGTCTTCGGCGCGGGCGCCTCCCTGTTCCCGCACCATCCGTCGCTGCGCGCCTACCGCGAGGTCTTCGACCAGGTGCCGGTGTGGACGTACATCCGCAACAGCGTGTTCGTCGCCGTGCTGTCCATCACCAGCCAGCTCGTCTTCTCCACGATGGCCGGCTACATGCTCTCCAAGCCCGGCTGGAAGGGCCGCAAGCTGGTGTGGGTCGTACTGCTGGCGTCCATGATGTTCCCGTTCGAGTCGATCATGGTGTCGCTGTTCCTCAGCATCCGGGACCTGGGCCTGGTCGACAACCTCGTCGGTGTGTGGCTGCCCGGTTTCGTCGCCGCGATCAACGTCCTCATCATGCGCGCCGCGTTCCTCGCCGTGCCGCGCGAGATCGAGGACGCGGCGATGCTGGACGGGGCGGGCGAGTGGAAACGCTTCCGGTACCTGTACCTGCCCTCCGCCTACGGCGCGATCCTGGTCGTCACCATCAACACCTTCATCAGCGCCTGGGACGACTTCCTGTGGCCGCTGATCGTGCTGCGCACCGAGGACCACTTCACGCTGACGCTGGGTCTGGCGCGGCTGCAGACCTCGTCGTTCGGCTATGACCAGCGGATGGTGATGGCCGGTTCGGTGATCTCCGTGATCCCGGTGCTGGTGCTGTTCGTCATCACCCAGCGCTGGTTCTACAAGGGCGTCTCGTCCGGTGCCGTGAAGCTCTGACCGACCCGGAGCCCGACCGGTACGGCGGTCAGGGCCCGGCGCGCCGACTCCGCCACGCGGATCTCGACCGTGCCGGGCAGGACCGCCGTCTCCAGGTCCGCTCCCACCTGGGCGAGTTGCTCCGCCCCCAGCGGGAACACGGCCGTGCGGCACTCGCCCGGGGCCAGGTCGAGGGCCTGGAAGCCCCGGAGTTCGAGCGTGCGCGGCCAGACGGGGGTGATGATCCTGCGCAGGTACAGCTGCGCGACGGTACGCCCCTGCCGTTCGCCCGTGTTGGTGACGTCGACCTCGACGGTCCGCCCCGACAGCCGGGGCGGGCCGTAGGCGAAGGTCGTGTAGGACAGCCCGTGCCCGAAGGAGTACAGCGCCTCGGCGCTGTCGTCGACGTAGCCGCCGTACTCGGTGTCCTTGTGGTTGTAGTGGACGGGCAGGTGCCCCGCCGAGCGCGGTACGGAGACGGGCAGCCGGCCCGCGGGTTCGGCCCGGCCGAGCAGCACCTCGGCGATCGCCTCGCCGCCCCACGGGCCCGGGTACCAGGCGGTGAGCAGCGCGGCGGCCCGTTCGGCCGCCTCGGGGACGGCGTGCGGACGTCCCTGGACCAGGACGACGACCGTGGGGGTGCCGGTCGCGGTGACGGCGTCGAGCAGGGCGTGCTGGGCGCCGCCGAGCCGCAGCCCGGCGAGGTCGACGCCCTCGCCGCAGGTCATCTCGGACACGACGGTGCGCGCGGCCCCGTTGGCGTCGAACTCCGTGTCCGGCGTCCGGGCGCTGCTGCCGCCCAGCACCAGCACGGCCGCGTCGCAGGCGGCGGCCGCGGCGATGGCCTCGGGGATGCCGGACAGGTCGTCGCCGGTGAGGGCGCAGCCGCGGGCGTGGCGGACGTCGGCGCCGGTCCGCCGGAGCGCGTCGAGGACGCTGGTGCCGGTGCCGGGGCGCTGCGGGGCGGTGTAGTCGCCGAGCTGGTGGGCGACGGTGTCGGCGTGTGGGCCCAGGACGGCGATCCGTGAGGTGCCCGGCAGGGGCAGGACGCGCTGGTCGTTGTGGAGGAGGGTGACGGCGGCGCGGGCGAGGGCGGTGCTGAGGGCGCGTCCGGCGGCGGGGTCCGGGAACGGGCCCGCGCTGCAGGGCTGTTCGAACAGGCCCAGGCGGAACTTGAGCCGCAGCACCCGTGCGACGGCCTCGTCCAGGGCCTGTTCGCTCACCAGGCCCCGCTCGACCGCCTCCTCCAGGTGGGTGAAGCCCTCGTCCCACAGGCTGAGGTCGACGCCGGCGTGGAGGGCGAGGGCGCCGGCGGAGACCGGGTCGCCGGTGACGCGGGCGAGCCGGTCCACGGCCAGTCCGTCCGCCATGACGAGCCCGTCGAAACCCCAGCGCTCCCGCAGCAGCCCGGTGAGCAGGGCGCGGTTGCCGGAGCAGGGCATCCCGTCGACCTCGTTGTAGGCGGCCATGACGGCGGCGGCCCCGGCCCGGACACCGGCACGGGCGGCGGGCAGGTGGATCTCGTGCAGTTCGCGCGGCCCGAGTTCGGACTCGGCGGAGTTGCGGCCGCCGACGGTGGCGCCCTGCCCGGCGAAGTGCTTGAGGACGACGGGGGCCTTGTCGGCGGCGAAGGTCCCGTCCGGCCCCGGCTCGCCCTGCATGCCGCGGACGAGCGCCTCGGTGAGCCGGGCGGCCAGGTAAGGGTCCTCGCCGAAGCACTCCTCGGTCCGGCCCCAGCGCGGGTCCCGGGCGATGTCCAGGGCGGAGACGAGCGCGACATGGCCGCCGCGGGCGCGCAGTTCGGCGGCGGCGTGGGCGGCGGCCCGCTCGTACAGCCCGGGGTCCCAGGTGGCGCCGACGGCCAGGTTGACGGGCAGGACCGTGCCGTCGAGGGCCATGTGGCCGTGCGGCACCTCCTCGACGAACAGCGCGGGTATGCCGAGCCGGCTGCTGTCGACGACGTGCCGCTGCACGAGGTGGGCCAGTTCCGCGCCGTCGGCGGCGCCGGATCCGCCGGCGTGGTCGACACCGGACCAGGCGTCGGCGCGCAGCAGCCCGTACAGCGCGCCGAGTCCGGCGAACCGCTCGGTCTCGGCGTACAGGGCGTCGGTGAGCTCGAAGCGGCCGTCGGGGGTGCGGCGGTAGGCGTCCCAGCCGTACATCCGCTGGTTGAGCTGGCCCGCCTTCTCACGCAGGGTCATCCGGGAGAGCAGGTCGCGGACGCGGGCGTCGACGGGGGCGGCGGCGTCCCGGTAGAGGGGCGCGGTGACGGTCATGGGCGGCCGCCGTGGGCGAGGCGGGCCAGGGCGACGGCGCCGCGGCAGCCGTCGGGGACCCAGTCGAGGGTCAGGTCGAGGGCGTGCAGGCGGGCTTCGAGCCGGGAGGTGAGGGGGCCGTCGGGGCCGAGCAGTCCGCCGGTGGCGACGACCCGTTCCCCGGGACCGGGCTCCAGGGCCCGGACCGTCTCGGTGAGATGGTCGGCGGCCTCGTCCAGGATGGCCAGGGCGACGGCGTCCCCGGCCGCCTCGACGACGAGGGGCGCGAGCCGTGCCAGGCGGATGGGGGGCTCCGCCATGACGGCGGGGAGCACGTGCCGGCGGTAGGCCTCGCGGTGCGGGCGGGACCAGGGGATGCCGGCGTGGGGCGGGACGCCGTACCCGGCGGCACCGGGAACACCGCCCCGGCCACCGGTCCCGTGCGGGGCGGTGACGCCGGGGAGCCCGCCCGCGCCACCCGTTCCGTGCGGGGCGTCCGCGTCTTCGCCGAGCGGCCTGACCACGACACCGCCGCCGGCCGCGGTGGGCGACGGCCCGCCGGGCAGCACGCCGTCGGGCACGCCCAGTTCCCGGCCCACCGCCGCCGCCAGCACCGTCGCCGCGCCCCTGCCGTCGGCCATCCTGAGGGCGGCCCGGACCGCCGCCCGGCCGATCCAGAAGCCGCTGCCGTCGTCGCCGAGGAGCCAGCCGTCGCCGTCCACGGTGGCGGTGCCGCGGCGGGCGGTGATGCGCATGGCGACCGCGCCGGTGCCCGCCACCAGGGCGAGTCCGTCGGCCGGGGCTCCCGGTGCGCCGGCGAAGGCCGCCTCGATGTCGCTGCTGACGAGGGGCGGGCCGGCGTCGATGCCCAGGCGGCGCAGGGCGGCCGTGAGGGCGGCCAGGGCGTTGCGCCGCCCCGGTTCGTCGG
Source organism: Streptomyces olindensis (assembly GCA_000696115.1). Classification (GTDB taxonomy): domain Bacteria; phylum Actinomycetota; class Actinomycetes; order Streptomycetales; family Streptomycetaceae; genus Streptomyces; species Streptomyces olindensis. The sequence goes on along the minus strand of JJOH01000005.1, from coordinate 117,927 downwards.
CGGCGGCGTCCGTCGCGCCCGCGAAACCACCGGCGACGGCCACGACCCGGTCCCGGACCGGTTCCGGTACGGCCCGCGCGAGCGCCTCGGCGAGGTGCTCGGTGAGCTGCGGCCCGGGGACGGTCAGGGCGTTGCCGGGCCCGGCGGCGCCCTCGCCCAGCGGACGTCCGTCCTCGGCGGTCGCCAGGACCGCCCGGGTGCGCGTGCCGCCCGCGTCGATACCGATCACCAAGGAGGCGGCGCCTTGACACTCCTGGTTCAATTCATTACCCATCGCCGACTATGGTGATTGATGCATTCACGCAGGGCAAGACTCGCCCCGGGGAGGATCCCATCTCTACGCTCCGCTTCGGCGTCAACTACACGCCCCGCCGCGGCTGGTTCCACGCCTGGCACGACTTCGACCCGGCGCACGCCCGCGAGGACCTGGACCAGATCGCCGCCCTCGGCCTCGACCACGTCCGGGTCTTCCACCTCTGGCCGCTGCTCCAGCCCAACCGCACGTTCATCCGCCCCGCGGCCGTGGACCAGCTGGCCCGCCTGGTCGACCTGGCGGGCGAGGCCGGCCTCGACGTCCTGGTGGACGGCGTGCAGGGCCATCTGTCGAGCTTCGACTTCTACCCGGCGTGGACGCGCAGCTGGCACCACCGCAACGTGTTCACGGACCCGGAGGCGGTCGCCGCCCAGGCCGAGCTGATGCGCACGCTCGGCCGGGCCCTCGCCGACCGTCCCCACCTCATCGGCCTCCAGCTCGGCAACGAACTCAACAACCTGGTCGAGCACAACCCGGTGACCCCGGCCGAGGTCGACCACTACCTCGACACCCTGCTGGCCGCCGCCCGCGAGCACCTGCCCGAGGGCCGGCTCGCGACCCACTCCGCCTACGACGCCGCCTGGTACGGCGACGACCACCCCTTCACCCCCGAGGCCTCGGCCCGCAAGGGCGATGTGACGACCGTCCACCCCTGGGTGTTCTCCGGCGACTGCGCCCGCCGCTACGGCCCCCGCTCCCCCCAGGTGCTGCACCTCGCCGAGTACGGCACGGAACTCGCCAAGGCCTACGCCGAGGACCCGGCCCGTCCGGTCTGGGTGCAGGAGACGGGCGCCCCGGAGCCCCACATCCCCGCGGCCGACGCCCCGGACTTCGCCCGGGCGACCGTGCGGAACGCGGCCGGGTGCGAGGGGCTGTGGGGTGTGACGTGGTGGTGCTCCCACGACGTGGACCGCTCCCTCGCCGACTACCCGGAACTGGAGTACACCCTGGGCCTGTTCGACTCCCGAGGCCGCGCCAAGCCGATCGCGACCGCCCTCGCCGAGACCGTCGCCGAGGTGCGCGCCGGGCTCCATCCGGCCCGGCCCCGGGACACGGCCCTGGTCCTGGAGTGCACGCCGTCCACCCGCTCCGTGTCCGGCCCGGGGGGCGCGTACTTCGAGGCGTGGACGGCCCTGCGCGCCGAGGGTGCCCGCCCGGCGGTGGTCCTGGCCGAACGGGCGGACGACGCCGCGTACCTGGCGGCGCGCGGCATCAAGGACGTCGTACGGCTGCCGTGAGGAGCCGGGCTCCGGTCAGCACCTCGGCGACGGCCCGCAGGTTCGCCCGCCCGCGCCCGTAGGAGCAGAGCGCGCCGCCCTCCGGCAGACCGGTGTCCACGCGTACGGCATCGGGCCGCCGGGCCAGCAGGGCGGCGCGCAGCCGTTCCTGCCAGGGGTGCAGTCCGGCGTCACAGGTGGCGACGACCAGGGGCACCGCGTCCGAGGCGCGCAGGATCCCTTCGACGACGGCGGCCTGTCCGGCCGGCTCCTCGGTGACCGCGGTCCCCGTGGCGGTGGGGTCGAGGGCGCGCACCTCGGTGAGCAGGTCCTCGCCGCCCCAGTTGAGCGCGGGGTGCGGCGGCGGGAACAGGTCGACGACGTGGGCGCCGCGCACGGCCCGCGGCACCGGCCGGACACGGACGGCCCGGCGCGCCGCCTCCAGCCCGGCCCCCGCGTCCCAGCCGTCGACCGCCCGGGCCGGGGCGGCGTACCGCTCGGCGAGCCGCCGCACCCGCCCGGCGGCCTCCCGCACCCGCTCCTCGGCCAGCACGCCGGAACGCAGCGCGTCGAGCACCGCGTCCCGGCAGGCCAGGGTGGTTTCCGGGTCCGGCACGGCGACGATGACCTGGTCGGCGCCCGCGGCGAGGGCGATCCGCGCCCCGGCGGCCTCCCCGTAGCGGTCGGCGATGGCCTTCATCTCCAGGGCGTCGCTGACCAGGACGCCGTCGAAGTCCAGTTCGTGGCGGAGCAGATCGCCGAGGATGCGGCGGCTCAGGGTGGCGGGCCGTTCGGGGTCGAGGGCCGGGAAGACGACGTGGGCACTCATGATCATCGGTACGCCCGCGCCGACGGCCGCGCGGAACGGTTCGAGGTCGGCCCGCAGCTCGTCGTACGGCCGGGGGTCGACGGCGATGCCGTGGTGGCTGTCCGTCTCGGTGCCGCCGTGCCCGGGGAAGTGCTTGGCGCAGGAGGCGACGCCCCGCCGTTCGGTGGCGGCGATCCAGGCCCGCAGGTGCCGGGCGGCCAGGGCGGGGTCGGCGCCGAAGGACCGGGTGCGCACGATCGGGTTGCGCGGATCGTGCTGGAGGTCGGCGACGGGGGCGTAGGAGGCGGTGATGCCCAGCGTGGCCAGGTGCCCGGCGAGCGCGTCGGCGCAGCGGGCGGTGAGCGCCGGGTCGTCGGCGACGCCGAGGGCGTAGGAGCCGGGCACCTCGGGCGCGCCCGCGCCGACCAGGTGGCCGATGCCGCCGCCCTCGTTGTCGATGGCCACGATCAGGTCGGGTCGCAGGGAGCGCAGGGTGTCGGTGAGTTCCCGTACCTGCTGCGCGTCGCGCACGTTCCGGGTGAAGAGGATGACTCCGCCGAGCCCCCGGTCGATGAGCCGCTTGAGCGGGTCGGGCACGGTCGTCGTGCCGGCGAATCCGGCGACGAGGCAGCGGTGGGCGGCCTCGTCGAGGCCGGGGGGCAGGGGCGCGGAGTGGGTCACTCCGCGAATCCTCTGGCTCGTTGAGCCACTTGTCAACCGACCGGTGGATCACTCATTCACCTCGCCGCGGGTCCGGACCGGCCGAAACGTTCCTGGAGTTCCCGCGTCACCCACTCACACCCCAGCCGCACCGGTTAGCCTCGTAAGTCACCGATGGTGAACGGGGGTTGCCCATGGTGAACGCCGATCGCACGCCGCCGGACTGCCCTGGGGGCCACGACGGCATGCCGGAGAGCGGCGCCGGCGTCCACCTCCAGGATCAGCTGGAGATCCTCATCCAGGACTTCCGGACGAGCACCGAGCCGCCGATGCCGGTGTTCGTCGTGCACGCGCAGGAGAGCGGGGACGACACGGCGGTGGCCGAACTCGTCCGGCAGCTGCACGCGGGCCAGGAGGCGCACGGCACCCGCTGCGCGGTGGCCCAGGACGCCTACGAGGGCGGCACGGAGGTGCGCCGGGCGGCGGCCATGGTGCGGGCGCTGAGCGACCCCAAGAAGTGGGGCGGCCCGCGGGCGGTCTACCGGCGCTACGCCTTCCCGCGGCTGCGCCTGGTGCACGCGATCGACGACGCGGTCACCGCACTCGCCGCCGCGGGCGCCCCCGGAACCGGGCAGGACCAGCGGCAGCTGCTGCTGAACCAGCTGGCACAGCAGCGCTGGCGGCCGCGGAACACCGCGCGTTGGCGCTCGGGCCTGCCCCTGTTCGACATGGCGCACATCCTCCCGGCGAGCCTCGTCACGGTGCTCGCCGCGCTCCTGGCGCGCAGCGAGTGGTACGTGGCGGTGGCCGCCGGTCTCGTCTTCCTGCTGCTGCTGACCGTCCTCAACTACGTCCTGCCGGGGCGGGCGCCGATCTTCCTGTGGCTGCGCCGGGAGAGCCGCTGGTTCATGACGACGACCTTCCTCAGGGCGGCGGACCAGCCCACCGAGGTGTCGCTGCTGCGGCCGGTGCGGTCCTGGAAGGCGATCGCGGCCCGAGCCTACGACGTGGCCGAGGCGCTCAAGGCGGGCGGCGACTTCCACCTCCAGCTGTGCGTCCTCGCGCTGCGCGAGGACCTGCGGGACAACCACCGCCGCTGGAGCTGGGACCTGCGCGGCTTCAAACGGCCGCGCCCGCCGATGCTGTTCCTCCCCCACGCGGACGACCGCAACGGCGGCATCGAACTGATCCGGGCCGTCAGCGACGTCCGCAGCCGGCGCAGCGAACTCGACCCGCTGCTCGTCGTCGCCGCCGTGCGCTCGGACGACGTGCCGCGCCTGGAGCGCAGCGTGGTGGAGACGACACCCGACCCGGACGCCGCACCGCCTCGGTTCGGCGAGCGCCTGCGCACCTGGTACCGGGAGTGGGGACGCAACCTGCGCGCCGAGCAGTCGCCCAGCCGGGAGCGTTCCGTCCTGCCCTGGGTGATGAAGATCCCGGTGCCGCACGACCAGCTCGCCCCCGTCGAGGAGCGCCGCCGCCATCTGCGGGCCTCCACCCGGCCGACGTTCGCCCGGCTGGTGTGGGCCCTGCACACCCTGGTCCTGGTGATCGCCCTGCTGACCGCCGGCACCGTCATGCGGGCCGACGCCCTGGGGGACCGCTACTGCTCGGCGTCCGTCCTGACCGCCAACCGGGACACCCGGCGCGCGAAGACACCCACCGGCGGCACGGAGTGCATCGGCATCGCCACGGGCGGGGTCCGCTTCGCCGACTGGCTGCCCACGCCCGGTCCCGGCGACGACCTCAAGACGCTGACGGCCGACGACGAGACGCCCTGGACGGTGGAGGAACTGGAGGACCGCATCGCCCGGCAGAACGCGGACGTCCTCGCCCGGCACTCCCGCAGGTACGTCACCGTCGTCTACGCCGGGCCGCTCAGCGCCGGCCCCGCGGACGGCTCCTCGCTGGTGAAGGGCGCCGAGGAACTGGCCGGCGTGTACCTGGCGCAGGCCGTCGTCAACAGGAACTCCAGCGTGAAACTGCGCGTCCTGCTCGCCAACGGCGGGGTGGACCTGGGCCACCAGGAGGAGATGGCCGAGGCGATCGCCGCCTACGCCGCCGACGACCCGACCGTGGTGGGGGTCGTCGGCACCGGGCGCGACCTGAAGTCGAGCAGGGCGACGACGCGCACGCTGATGGAGGCGGGCCTGCCGATCGTCTCCGGCACGAACTCCGCCACCTATCTGCCCCGCGAGTTCGCCAACTGGTTCAGCCTGGCCGCGACGGACCAGTGGCAGACCGAGCAACTCGGCCTGATAGCCGCCCAGTTACGCACACCCGGCCGACGGCAGTACGCCCTCGTCCTCGCCCGCGACACGGCGCGGACCGACGACCTCTACACCGACGAGCAGGCCCGCTACGGCCAGCGGATGCTGCGCGGGCGCGGCTTCACACTCCTCGACCAGCGCCGCTACGTCCTCAGCGGCGGCAAGCCGGAACTCCGCTCGCACGCCCAGGAGATCTGCCGGGGCGGCCGGGTCCCGTCGGTGATCTACTTCGCGGGCCGGGTGGAGGACGTCGATCCCCTGATGACCCAGCTGGGCACCGAGCCGGGCTGCGCCGGAAAGCCCCTGGCCGTCCTCACCGGCGACGACCTGTCCAAGGCGGACTTCGCCGGCGGCGGCCAGTCCGTCGCGCCGGAGGTCACGCTGTACCACGCGGCCCTGGCCGAGCTGGAGAAGGCCGCCACCACGACCGCCTTCTACCGGGAGGCCACCGCCTACCTCCCGGGGCCGGAGGGCCGACGCCTGCGCCACGACAGCCCCGCCCTGGCCAGCGGCCAGACCGCCCTGGCGCACGACGCGACCCGCGCGCTGTACTGGGCGGCCACCCGGGACGACCGGCCGCAGAGCCGCGCCTCGACGTGGGTGAACCTGCGCAACGTGAAGATCGAGGGCATGGCCACCGGCACCATCGACTTCACCCGGGCCCCGCTGTACGGCGACCGCACCGGCCACAGCATCGTCCTCAAGAGAGTCCGCCGCGCCGAGGACGGCACCGCCGAGACCCGGGTGGTGTGCCGCCGCACCGCGGGGGACACGGCACCCCTCACCGAGGAGGAGTGCCGGATCCGCTGAGCGCCGCCTCAGCCCTCGGGCGTCAGGCGCAGTGCGATGCTGTTGATGCAGTACCGCTGGTCCGTGGGCGTCGGATACCCCTCGCCCGCGAACACGTGCCCGAGGTGCGAGCCGCACCGCGCGCACCGCACCTCGGTGCGGACCATGCCGTGCGACCGGTCCTCGATGAGTTCCACCGCGTCGGAGTCCTTGGGGTCGAAGAAGGACGGCCAGCCGCAGTGCGACTCGAACTTGGTGTCCGAGGTGAACAGCTCCGCGCCGCAGGCGCGGCAGGAGTAGACCCCCTGGGTCTTGGTGTCGGTGTACTCACCGGTGAAGGCGGGCTCGGTGGCCGCCTGCCGCAGGACGGCGTACTCGCCCGGGGTCAGCTCCGCGCGCCACTGCTCGTCCGGCTTCTCCACGTCGTACGGCATGAGCCTCCAGCCCCTCAGTTCGACAGACGGTCCAGGATCCGCGGGCCGAGGTCGGTGACGTCGCCCGCTCCCATCGTGAGAACGAGATCCCCCGGCTTCGCCATTCCCGCGACCACCGCGGGGACGTCCGCCTTGTCGTGCACCGGCGTCACGTCCGCGCCCGCCGCCCTGGCCGCCTCGATGATCAGCTCGCTGGTCACACCCGGGATCGGGTCCTCGCGCGCCGGGTAGATGTCCAGCACGACGGAGGCGTCCGCCAGGGCCAGGGACCGGCCCATCTCCTTGCCCAGCTCCTGCGTCCGGGAGAACAGGTGCGGCTGGAAGACGACCAGGATCCGGGCCTCGCCCACCGCGGCGCGCATGGCTTCCAGGTCGGCGGTCATCTCGGTGGGGTGGTGCGCGTAGGAGTCGACGACCTGCACGCCCGCGGCCTCGCCCGTCAGCTGGAGCCGCCGCTTCACGCCCGTGTACGCCGCCAGCGCCGGGGCCAGCTCGGCCGCCGGGACGCCGAGGGCCACGCCCGCCGCCAGGGCGGCGACGGCGTTGTGCGCGTAGTGCCGGCCGGGGACGGAGACCGTGAAGGTCAGCTCCTCGCCCTCCAGCACCACGGTGACCTCGCTCTTCAGCCCCTGCGGCACGACCGACAGGACGCGCACGGCGGCGTCCTCGGACTCGCCGTACGTCACCACCCGCACCCCGCGCCCCGCGACCCGCCGGGTCAGCTCGCGCGCGCCCTCGTGGTCGGCGGCGATCACCAGCGTGCCGCCCTCGGTGATCCGGTCCACGAACGTCTCGAACGACTCGAAGATCTCCTCCATCGACGCGTAGTTCGCGTGGTGGTCGAGCTCGACGTTGAGGATGATCGCGACCTCGGGCGCGTACGTGTGGAAGCTGCGGTCCGACTCGTCCGCCTCGGCGACGAAGATCTCGCCCGCGCCGTGCAGCGCGTTGGAGCCGGGCGCGTCCAGGTCGCCGCCGATGGCGTACGACGGCTTCAGCCCCAGCTCGCTCAGCGACACGGCGAGCATCGAGGTCGTGGTCGTCTTGCCGTGCGTACCGGCGACCGCGATCGGCCGCAGGCCCTCCATCAGGGCGGCGAGCGCGTCCGACCGGTGCACCACGGGAACGCCCAGCTCGGCCGCGCGGGCCAGCTCGGGGTTGTCCCGCCGGATCGCCGACGACACGACCACGCAGCTGGCGTCGTCGGCCAGGTGCTCCGCGGCGTGCCCGATGTGCACGGTCACGCCCAGCGCCCGCAGCGCCTCGGCCGTCGCCGACTCCTTGGCGTCACTGCCCGCGACGACGGCCCCGCGCTGCGCGAGGATCTTCGCGATCCCCGACATCCCGGCCCCACCGATCCCGATGAAGTGCGGTCGGTCCATGGCGGTGGGAAGGCCGGGTGCCATGCGTGTCTCCCTGTACGTGTGCGGAACGTTCAGCGGCACAGCCTATGCCGAAGCGCCCACGGGTGGTGACACCGCCGGCGGCTACGCCTTGCTGTGCGAGAACAGCTTCAGCACCGGCACCCCCACCTTGTGCCGAGCACGGGACGCCCAGTCCCGGTGGAAGAACTCCTCCACGTAATGAGGGTCGGTGAGCACGATGACCTCGTCCGCGCCGACCTCCTCCACCAGGGACTTCAGCGCGTCCAGCGGGTGATCCTCGATCAACCGCCCCTCCGCCTCGCTGCCGGAGGACCGCAGCGCGGCGAGGGACACCTCCAGCGCCCGCTGCCCCACGCTCAGGGCCTCCTCCCCCTCCGGCGTCTCCCCCTCCCGCACGGCCTCGTCCAGCTCGCCGAGGGCGACGTCGTCGATGGCCCGCAGCAGCCGGTCCGCCTGCTCGCCGCGCGGCTGGAGCAGCACCTGGAAGGAGACCTGCTCCTCCCCGTGCAAGGTCGTGACGAACTCCACGTCGGCGGACGTCAGGGCCTTCTCGATCATCAATACGCTTGTGAACACCAGGCGCCCCTTCTGCTCCCGGGGGCTCGTGGCCCCACTCGTCCGTGGGCCGCGCCGGCCCTGCGGAAACCATCCTGCCCCGCGTTCGCACGGGTACAGCCGGATCCAGTGTGCCTTCCGCACACCAAACGGAACGGCATACTCCGCCGATGAACGGACCGGCGGTGCCATCGCCCCCGTTTCCGGACGTACCAGCCGGCCGGACTTCCCCGCCGCCGACACCTTGTACCCCGCCGTCGTCGGTTCAGTACGTCAGGACCGCCCGTACCGCGTGAAGAGGAAACCGTCCTCCTCCAGCATCGACAGCAGCGTGAAGCGGTGCGGCACCGTGACGGCGGGCCCCCCGGCGATGCGCTGCGCGTCGCCCGCGGTGAGCATCGGGGAGACGGTCAGGCACAGCTCGTCGAGCACGCCGGCCGCCACCATCTGGCCCAGCAGCCGCGGGCCGCCCTCGGTGAGCAGCCGGGTGTGGCCGAGACCGGCGAGGGCCTGGACGGCCCGGACCGGGTCCACGCCGATGCCGTCCCCGGCGATCACCACCCGCGCGCCCGACTTCTCGGCGGTGGCGAGGCGGTCGGGGGCGGCCGAGGCGCCCGTGAGAATCAGGGTGGGCACCAGGGGCGAGGTGAACAGCGGGAGCGAGAAGTCGAGGTCCAGGCTGGCGGTGACGACCGCGATCGCGGGGGCGGGCGTCTGCCCGGCCGCCTCCCGCAGCGCCGCGAAGTCGGCACGCGCGCGGGCCGGCCGGTACCCCTCCTGGCGCACCGTCTCCGCCCCGACGACCACCACGTCCGCCAGCGCCCGCAGCGTGCCGAAGATCCGCATGTCGGTCGCGCTGGAGATGGGCTGCGACCGGCCGTCGTGCTGGGCGGCCCCGTCCAGCGTGGACACCATGTTGGCCCGCAGGTACGGCGCGGGCCCCTCGGACCCCGGCTCGGGATAGGCGTACGCGGCGGCCAGCTCGGCGAGGCTCCACTCCCGCCCCGCGGCGCCCTCACCGGGCCCGCCGCCCGGGGCCGGAGCTGCTGTTTCATCGGTCACAGGGAACAGACGTCGCATGCCGTGCAGTGTTCCACGCGCCGTAGCATGGTGAACCGTGTCCTCTTCCCCCGCCCCCTCCGGTACCGGCCCCGTGACCGACGCGGCCCCGCTCTCCCTGTGCGCGCGTGAGCCGCACGTCCCCGCGGACCGGCTGGTCGCCGAGATGGTGCCGCCGCCGCGGTTCGACTCCGTGCGGTTCAGCACGTACATACCCGACCCGAACCAGCCGAGCCAGACCGAGGCCGTCAAGGTCCTGGAGGGCTTCGCGGCGGGGCTCGGCGGGCCGGCCGACTCGGGCAGGCGGCGGCTGTTCGGTTTCGGCAGGCCGGCGCGGAAGACCCCCTCCGGTCCGCGCGGCGTCTACCTCGACGGCGGCTACGGCGTCGGCAAGACCCACCTGCTGGCCTCCCTCTGGCACGCCACCCCGGCCGAGCCCGCGCTCAAGGCGTTCGGCACGTTCGTGGAGCTGACCAACCTGGTCGGCGCCCTCGGGTTCCAGCAGACCGTGCAGACCCTGTCCGGCCACCGCCTGCTGTGCATCGACGAGTTCGAACTCGACGACCCGGGCGACACCGTCCTGGTCTCCACGCTCCTCGGCAAGCTCGTCGACGCGGGCGTCGCGCTCGCCGCCACCTCCAACACGCTGCCCGGCAAGCTCGGCGAGGGCCGGTTCGCCGCGGCCGACTTCCTGCGCGAGATCCAGGGCCTGTCGGCGCACTTCCGCGCCCTGCGCATCGACGGCGAGGACTACCGCCACCGCGGCCTGCCCGAGGCACCGCCGCCGTACACCGACGAACAGGTGACCCGGACGGCGCACGCCACCGAGGGCGCCTCCCTCGACGCGTTCTCGCCCCTCCTGGAGCACCTGGCCCGGGTCCACCCCAGCCGGTACGGCGCTCTGACCGACGGAATCAAGGCGGTGTGCCTCACCGGAGTGCGGCCGGTTCCCGACCAGTCGACGGCGCTGCGGCTCGTCGTCCTCGCGGACCGGCTCTACGACCGCGAAGTGCCCGTCATGGCCTCGGGCCTGCCCTTCGACCAGCTGTTCAGCGAGGAGATGCTGAACGGCGGCTACCGCAAGAAGTACTTCCGGGCCATCTCCCGCCTCACCGCCCTGGCCCGCGACGCGGGCAACCTGGCGAACGCCCGGTAACCACAACCCCAATATCGTGCCAACTGCCGTACGGCAAGGGCTTTTTCCAGCCACCCCGCCTACGGTTTTCAGGCTCTCTTCAGCTTGAAACGTTAAGTTAACCCTGCAAACGGCTTTGCAGGGTTAACGTGTTTCTTGACCAGCCATTGACCAATGGTTGGTCAGCGCTAGACGTGTGAATCACCTGAAGGGGGGCGCATGTTCCGAGGTACGACGGCACGGACCGTGGTTTCGCTCCTCGCCGCCGTCCTGATCGCCCTTCAGTTCTTCGCACCGACGGCATCCTTCGCATCCGCGCACACGCCCAGTCAAGCCGAGGCCAAGGCTCAGCCCGGAATCAAGCCCTCCGGCACGCCCTCGCGCCCCGGCGGGAAGTCCTCCGGCAAGGCACTGCGCGACGAGATCGCCACGTGCCGCGCCGGTCACCACGGGGACCCGACCGGTCCCCTGCGGACCCGCGACCGGTTCCACGCCGCCGACTCCGCGCCCTCAGCGCCCGAGCGGCCGCTGCTGAGGCACATCCAGCCGACGGCAGACGACCCGGTCAGACCCGGCACCGCGCACCAACGCACGTCGAGATCCTCGGCGTCGCACACGCCGGCAGCGCTGCAGGTCTTCCGCTGCTGAGCGTCAGAGCAGTACCCCCCACCTCTGTCATGCCCGTCCGACGCGCCCCCACTGCGCGCCAGGAGGAGTCACCACACTCATGCAACCCCTCATCGACAACGCCCGCATGTTCGGACAGCGCCCTGAGGAGTTCGCCCGCCTCGCCGAGGGCCAGTCCCCCGACGTCCTGTTCATCACCTGCTCCGACTCCAGGGTCGTACCGGCCCTGATCACGGGCGCCCGTCCCGGCGAGCTCTTCGAGCTGCGCACCGCGGGCAACGTCGTCCCCCCGTACGCCTCCGCCACCCCCACCGGCGAGGCGGCCACGATCGAGTACGCCGTGCAGGTGCTCGGCGTCAAGCACGTCGTGGTCTGCGGCCACTCCCACTGCGGCGCCGTCGGCGCGGTGGTGCGCCACGACGACCTCACCGCCGTACCCGCCGTCCGCGACTGGCTCGCGCACGCGGCGGACGAGCCCAAGTGCTCCGACCCGGCCGACCCGACGGTCGCCGAGGCCGTCCAGCACCACGTGCTGACGCAGCTGCTGCGACTGCGTTCCTACCCGTGCATCGAAAAGCGCCTGGAGGCGGGTGAACTCGAGCTGCACGGCTGGTACTACGAGGTCCACACCGGCGTCGTGCGGGAACACCGCGCGGAGTCCGACGCGTTCGAGACGCTCTGAGGGGGCTGGTGACCATGCTGTCCAAGTTCCCCTACCTGAGGCAGGACTTCCTCGCCTCGATCGTCGTCTTCCTGGTCGCCGTGCCGCTGTGCGTCGGCGTGGCGGTCGCCTCCGGCGTCCCCGCCGAGCTGGGTCTCATCACCGGCATCGTCGGCGGCATCGTCACCGGGATGATGCGCGGCAGCAGCCTTCAGGTCTCCGGGCCCGCCGCCGGCCTCACCGTGCTGGTCTTCGAGGCCGTCAGCGAGTTCGGCGTGGCCACGCTCGGCGTGATCGTGCTGTTCGCCGGGCTGCTCCAGCTCGCCATGGGCTTCCTCGGGATAGGCCGCTGGTTCCGGGCGATATCCGTGTCCGTGGTCGAGGGCATGCTCTGCGGCATCGGCCTGGTGATCATCGCCGGGCAGATCTACGCGGCCGCGGGCCTGAAGGCTCCGGAGTCCGGGATCGGCAAGATCGCGGGCCTGCCCGGGGCGTTCGCCGACGCCCTCGGCAACAGCACGGCCCTGACCTCCCTCGCGATCGGCGCGGGCACCATCGCCGTCATCGTGCTGTGGAAGAAGATGCCCAAGGCCGTCCAGACCGTGCCCGGCGCCCTCGCCGCGGTCGTCCTGGCCACGGTCGCCACGCTCGCCTTCAGCCTGCCCGTCGCCACCGTCCAGGTGGAGGGTCTGCTCGGCGTCATCCAGGTCCCCGGCGCCGACGCCTTCGGCGAGCTGGCCAGCCCGGCCATCTGGGGCACGATCATCGCCTTCGCGCTGATCGCCTCCGCCGAGAGCCTGTTCAGCGCCGCGGCCGTGGACCGGCTGCACGACGGTCCGCGCACCGAGTACAACAAGGAGATGATCGCCCAGGGCGCGGGCAACACCCTGTGCGGTCTGCTGGGCGCGCTGCCGATGACCGCGGTCATCGTGCGCAGCTCCGCCAACGTGAGCGCGGGCGCCAAGACCAAGGCGTCCCGAGTGCTGCACGGCGTGTGGCTGCTGCTGTTCGCCGCCGCGATGCCGTGGGCCCTGGCCCTGATCCCGATCCCCGCCCTGGCGGGCATCCTGGTGCACGCGGGCTGGAAGCTGATCCCGTTCCGCCAGATCACGGCGCTGTGGCGGGCGCACAAGGGTGAGGCGCTCATCCTGGTCGTCACGGCCGTGTCGATCGTCGCGGTGAACATGTTCGAGGGCGTGCTCATCGGTCTGGCCCTGTCGGTCGTCAAGACCGCCTGGGAGGCCTCGCACGTCAAGCTGGAGGTCATAGACAAGGGCGCCGGCCCGATCCAGGTGTACCTGGCGGGCAACGCCACCTTCCTGCGGCTGCCGAAGATCCTCGACAGCCTGGAGGCGCTGCCCCAGGACCGCCCGGTCGAGCTGGACCTGTCGGGCCTGCACCACCTCGACCACGCCTGCCGCACGGCCCTGGAGAACTGGGCCGCGCGCCACAGCGCGACGGGCACCGAGCCGGTGAAGGTCACGGAGTCCGAGGAGGCACCGGCGGCCGAGAAGGTCACGGCCGCCTAGCCGGTCCACGCACACCGGCACCCCGGGCCGGGTCGCGCACACCATGCGCGCCCCGGCCCTCGTACGTCCGCCCCCGGTCGCCCCGTCCCGGACCCCTGCCCCTCAGCCCTCAGCCCCCGGACCCCTGGCCCCGCCTCAGCCCCCGGACCGCTGGCCCCGCCTCAGCCCCCGGACCGCTGGCCCCGCCCTCAGCCCCCCCCCCGGCCCCTGACCCCCGCCCTCAGCCCTCACCCCCCGGCCCCTGACCCCCGCCCTCAGCTCCCGGACCCCGGGACCCCACCTCAGCCCCCGGACCCCGGGCCACTGGCCCCCGGGTCCTCGGGTCCCCGGCTCCCGGACCCCTGGCCCCCGGCCCTCAGCCCCGGGCCCCTGGCGCCCGAGGGCTCGGCTCCCGCGCCTCGGGCCTTGGCCCTCAGCCCTCGGCCCCCTGGCGCCCGCGGCCCGGCTCCCGCGCCCTGGGCCCCCTGGCCCCCAGCCCCGGACCCCTGGCCCCCGGGTCCCCGGCCCCGCGGACCCTCGGTCCCCGGTCCCAGCCCCGAACCCCTGGCCCCCCGACACCCTGGCCCTCAGCCCCCGCCCCCGCCTCCCGGCCCCGGCCCCGGCCCCGGCCCCCGGGCATAGCCCCACACCCTGATCCAGGCATATCGTTGCAGGAGCAGACGAAACGGGACCTCTGGACGGGGAGGTCGGCATGGTCGAAGAGCTGATCGGGGCGGTGGCGGCGGTCTGCGCCGGCGGCCTGGTGTACCTGGCCGCGGCGGCACGGGTCGTCAAGCAGTACGAACGCGGGGTCGTCTTCCGGCTCGGGCGTCTGCACGGGGAGGTGCGGCGGCCCGGGTTCAACCTCGTCGTTCCGGCCATCGACCGGATGCGCAAGGTCAACCTGCAGATCGTGACCATGCCCATCCCCGCCCAGGAGGGCATCACCCGCGACAACGTGACCGTGCGGGTCGACGCGGTGGTGTACTTCAAGGTCGTGGACCCGGCGGCCGCGGTCGTCAACGTCGAGGACTACCGCTTCGCCGTCTCGCAGATGGCACAGACCTCCCTGCGCTCGATCATCGGCAAGAGCGAGCTGGACGACCTGCTGTCCAACCGGGAGAAGCTCAACCAGGGCCTGGAGCTGATGATCGACAGCCCGGCCGTGGAGTGGGGCGTGACCATCGACCGCGTGGAGATCAAGGACGTGTCCCTGCCGGACACCATGAAGCGCTCCATGGCCCGCCAGGCCGAGGCCGACCGCGAGCGGCGGGCCCGGCTGATCAACGCCGACGCGGAGTACCAGGCCTCGAAGAAGCTGGCCCAGGCGGCCCACCAGATGGCGGACACGCCCTCGGCGCTCCAACTGCGGCTGCTGCAGACCGTGATGGCCGTGGCGGCGGAGAAGAACTCCACGCTGGTGCTGCCCATCCCGGTGGAGCTGCTCCGGTTCCTGGAGAGGGGCCCCGAGGCAGCCCGTCAGACCTCCACGGAGCACGCGGAACACGCGGAACACGCCGTCGCCGACGCGGAAGAGGCCAAGGAGGCCCTGGAGGAGCTGCGGCACGCCGTAGAGCAGTGACCCGTGCTACGCGCGTGGTTCCCGCCATCCGCGCCAGGTGGTAGACACAGCGGGATCACAGTTCCTGTCCGCCAGCAGGAAGGTTTCCGCATGACCACGACCGGTCGTTCCGCCACACGACGTGAGGCACTCGCCGGGGCAGGCGCCCTGGGCATCGGGATCGCGTTCTCCGGTGCCCTGTCCGAACTCTTCGCCGGTACCGCCGCCGCACAGGGCCTCGGCCGCACCGGCTACGGCCCGCTCGTCCCCGACCCGAAGGGACTGCTCGACCTGCCGAAAGGTTTCCGCTACCGGGTCCTCTCCCGCGAGGGCGACCCGCTCCGCTCCGGCGAGGGCGCGGTCCCCTCCAACCACGACGGCATGTCGGCCTTCGAGGGCAGAGGCGGCCGGGTCCACCTCGTCCGCAACCACGAGAACCGCGCCGACGGCAAGGTCCCGGTCCCGGCGGTCGAGGGCCTCACGTACGACCCGGCGGGCAAGGGCGGCTGCACGGCCCTGACCCTGGACTCCCGCAACCACGTCCTGTCGGAGCGCGTCGCGATCGCCGGCACCGCCGTCAACTGCGCGGGCGGGCCCACCCCGTGGGGCACCTGGCTGACCTGCGAGGAGACCGAGGACAAGGCGGGCACCAACGGCTACGCCAAGGACCACGGCTTCATCTTCGAGGTCGACCCGGTCGACCCGCGCCGCACCGGAGCCGTACCGCTGACCGCGATGGGCCGCTTCCAGCACGAGGCGATCGCCGTCGACCCCCGGTGCGGCGTGGTGTACGAGACGGAGGACGCCTTCCAGAAGCCGTTCGGTCTCTTCTACCGCTTCCTGCCGGACCGGCCGCTGGGCGGCCGGGGTTCGCTGCGCGCGGGCGGCCGGCTCCAGGCCATGCGCGTGCCCGACGTCCCGGACCTGTCCTCGGTCCAGGAGACCGGCGCCGCGTTCGACGGCATCGAGTGGGTGGACGTACCGGACCCGCAGGCGGCGCGGACGCCGATCCGGCTGCAGGACTTCGGCCGCCGGGGCATCACGCACGCGCAGAAGCTGGAGGGCTGCTACTGGGGCGGCCGGTCGGTGTACTTCGTGTCGTCCTTCGCCCGCAGCGCGGAGGGATCGGCGGCCGACCACTTCGGGCAGGTCTGGCGCTACGACCCGGACCGGCGGCGGCTGACCCTGGTGATCGTCTTCGGGCCTGACACCGACGTGCAGCTGCCGGGCGAGTCGCCGGACAACATCTGCCTGGCGCCCAGCGGCGGCCTCATGGTCTGCGAGGACGGCGAGGGCGCCCAGCACGTGTACGGCGTGACCAGGCGCGGCGAGGTGTACGCAATGGCCCGCAACCGCCAGGACATCGGGACCCCGGAGGAACCGGAGTGGGGTGAGTTCGCCGGGGTGACGTTCTCCCCCGACGGCGAGACGATGTACGTCAACTGCTACCGGCCCGGCACCACGTTCGCGGTGACGGGCCCCTGGCGCCGGTAGGCGCGAGGCCGCTGCCGGCCGGGGCGCCGGGTGCGCGACCCGGCGCCCCGCCGGACCATCGAGGCACAGGCATCGAAGCATCGAAAAAGGGGGCCCGGCGGTGCGGAAGGACAGGACCTCGTTGCGGAAACGGCTGTGTCTCCCCGGCGGCGAGCCGGTCGACCTGTCCGCCCATGACGCCGCTGCCACCCCCGGCGGCCCGGACGGCAAGGCGGCGGGCAAGGCCGCCACGGCCAGGATCGGCGAACGCCTCGCCGGCCTCCAGGAACGGCTGTGGGCCGCGAGCACCGCGGGTGACCGGCGCCGCGTCCTGCTGGTCCTGCAGGGCATGGACACCAGCGGCAAGGGCGGCACGGTCAAGCACGTCATCGGGCTGCTCAACCCGTCCGGCTGCCGGATCACCGCGTTCCGGACCCCCACCGAGGAGGAGCGGGCGCACCCCTTCCTGTGGCGCGTCGAGAAGGCGCTCCCGCTCCCAGGCGAACTGGGCATCTTCGACCGCTCCCACTACGAGGACGTGCTGGTCGCCCGCGTCCGCGGCCTCGCCCCCGCCGCCGAGGTCGACAGCCGCTACGAGCTGATCAACCGCTTCGAGAAGTCCCTCGCCGACGACGGCGTGACCCTGGTCAAGTGCTTCCTGCACCTCTCCTTCGACGAGCAGCGCCGCCGGCTGCTCAGGCGCCTGGACAGGCCGGACAAGCGCTGGAAGTTCGCGCCCTCCGACATCGACGACCGCGCCCTGTGGCCCGCGTACCAGGAGGCTTACGAGATCGCCCTGGAGCGCTGCGGCACCTCGTACGCGCCCTGGTACCTGGTGCCGGCCGACCACAAGTGGTACCGCAACTGGGCGGTCAGCACGCTGCTCCTGGAGCACCTGCGGGAACTGGACCCGCGGTATCCGGAGCCGGACTTCGACGTGGCGGAGTGCCGGAAGCGGCTGCTCGGGGAGTCCTGAGCGCCGGTCAGGCGGCGAGCAGGGCGTCGATCTGGCCGACGGACTCCTTCAGGCCCTCCTCCATGCCCATGGCGGCCAGCTGCTCCATCTGCTCGCGGGTGTCGAACAGGGAGCGCAACTCCATGCGGGTGCCGCCCTCGTGCTCGGTGAGCCGCACCCGCACGGAGGTGGTCGGCATGTCGTCCTTCGGCTTGCCGTCGTCGTCGGCGAAACCGTCGGTGAACTCCAGGGAGGCGGGCTCGGTGACCGAGGTGATCCGCCACCAGCCGCGGTACCGGTCGCCCTCCGGGCCGGTCATGTAGTAGGTGACCTCCCCGCCGGGGGTCAGATCGTGCTCCTCCACGGTCGCCGGGTAGGACGGCGGGCCCCACCAGCGCTCCAGCTGCCGGGGATCGGCCCACAGCCGCCACACCCGCTCGAGCGGGGCGGCGAAGTCGGCGATCAGGGTGAGGGTGAGGTTGTCGAGGTCCTTGTCGACACTGGTGACGCTCATCTCTCGGATCCTTCCGTGGTGTTCTTCTCGTCGGGGTCGAAGGCTCGCGGCGTGGAGGTCCGGGGCTCGTCGCTTCCGGGCTCGTCGCTTCGGGGCTCGTCGGCGAGCAGCCGGGCCATCCGGTCCACCCGCCCGCGCCAGGCCGACTCGAGTTCGTCGAGGGCCTGGCGCGCACGGCCCACCGCGTCGGGGTCGGTGCGCACGAGCTGCTCCCGTCCGCTGCGCTGCTTGGTGACGAGACCGGCCCGCTCCAGCACCGCGACGTGCTTCTGCACCGCGGCGAAGCTCATCGGATAGGCCTCGGCCAGCCGGGACACCGACAGCTCCCCGCGCACGCAGCGGCGCAGTATGTCCCGGCGCGTGGTGTCGGCCAGGGCGTGGAACAGCCGGTCCACCGTCTCGTCACTCGACTCATCTACAACCATTTGGTTGTACGTTAGCCCTGCCGGCCCCTTCTGTAAAGCTCCCCGGAGCGGCGGCACGCCGGACACTGAAGCGGACGCACGGGGGTACTCGGTGCTCCATGAGCGAGAAGCAGCAGGTCAGCAGCTCGTACTGGCTTCAGACGGCACCGGACGGCCGCCACCCCGCGCTGGCGGAGGACCTGGACGTCGACGTGGCGGTGATCGGCGGCGGGATCGCCGGGCTGTGCACGGCGTGGGAGTTGACGCGGGCCGGCCGGAGCGTGGCGGTGCTGGAGTCCGGGCGGATCGCGGCCGGGGTCACCGGGCACACCACCGCCAAGGTCACCGCCCTGCACACGCTCGTCTACGACAAGCTGCGGCGCACCCGCGGCCCCGAGGGCGCCCGGCTGTACGCCCGTTCCCAGTCGGAGGCGATCGAGCGCGCGGCCGGGATCGTCGAGGAGCTGGGCATCGACTGCGACTGGGAGACCCGCAGCGCCTACACCTACGCCTGCGATCCGGGCCGGGTGGACGAACTGCGCGCCGAGGCACGGGCCGCCGCCGAGGCCGGGCTGCCCGCCTCGTTCGTGGAGGAGACCGGGCTGCCCTTCCCGGTGGCGGGCGCGGTCCGGGTCACCGGGCAGGCCCAGTTCCATCCGCGCAAGTACCTGCTGGCCCTCGCCGCCGACCTGACCGGGCGCGGCGGGCGGATCTTCGAGGACACCACCGTCCTCGGCCTGGACGAGGGCGAGCCGTGCCGGCTGTCGACCACCACCGGGGCGACGGTCCGGGCCCGGGACGTCGTCGTCGCGACGCACTACCCGATCTTCGACCGGGCGCTGCTCTTCACCCGGCTGACGCCCAGGCGCGAACTGGTCGTCGCCGGGACGATCCCCGCGGACCAGGACCCGGACGGCATGTTCATCACGCCCGACGAGAACACCCGCTCGGTGCGCACGGCACCGTACGAGGGCGGCCGGCGTCTGCTCGTCGTCACCGGTGAGCACTTCACGCCGGGCACGGGTGATCCGCGGGCCGCTTTCGAACGCCTCACCGCCTGGGCCACCGAGCACTTCCCGGACCTGGACGTCACCCACCGCTGGGCCACGCAGGACAACGACCCGACCGACACCGTGCCGATGGTCGGCCCGCTGCACCCGGGCGCACGGCACGCCTACGTGGCCACCGGCTTCGGTGGCTGGGGCATGAGCGGCGGCATGATGGCGGGCCGCCTCCTCACCGCGCAGATCACCGGCGAGGAGTGCGCGTGGAGCGGGCTGTACGACCCGCGCCGGCTGAAGCCCGCCGTGCGGGAGGCGCCGTCGTTCCTGAAGACGCAGGCCAAGGTCGCCGGGCACTTCGTGGGCGACCGGCTGCGACCCTCACCGCCGGTGGAGTCCCTGCCGCCCGGCGAGGGCGCCGTGGTCCGCGCCGACGGCCACCGCCTCGCGGTCTACCGGGACGACGACGGCACCCTGCACGCCGTCTCCGCCCGCTGCACCCACCTGGGCTGCCTGGTCGCCTTCAACGCCGCCGAGCGGGCCTGGGAGTGCCCCTGCCACGGCTCCCGTTTCGCCACCGACGGCAAGGTGATCCAGGGCCCGGCGACCAAGCCGCTGGAGCAGCGGGACAGCTGACGGCCGGGTGACACCCGGTTCCGGCACGCATAAGAGGACGATCCCGTTCATATCTTCATACGATGATCGCCCTTCTCCGCCGTGTCACCGCCGTGTGCGCCCTGGGCGCGGCCCTCACCGCCTGCGGGACCGCCCGGGCCCCTCAGGTGGCTTCCCCACAGGGGACCTCCCCGCCGGTGTCGGCGGCGCCGTCGAGACCCCCGACGCTCGCCCCCGGCCCCGCCGGGCTGACCCCCGTCTTCGCGCACGGGCCCCGCACCGGCGGCAGGACCGTCGCGCTCACCTTCGACGCCGACATGACCGCCGGGCAGGGGGCGCGGGCGGCGGCGGGTGAGCGGTTCGACCATCCCCGGCTGATCGCGACGCTGCGGGCCCTGGGCGTGCCGGCCACCGTGTTCATGACCGGGCGGTGGGCCGAGCAGTACCCGGACCAGGCCCGCTCCATCGGCCGCGACCCGCTCTTCGAGGTCGCCAACCACTCCTACAGCCACTACGCGTTCACCCCGGACTGCTACGGCCTGCCGACCGTGCCCGCCGAGCGGATGCGGACGGACGTGGAGCGGGCGTACGCGGCCTTCCGCAGGGTGGGCGTGCCCGAGCCGATGCCGTACTTCCGTTTCCCGGGCGGCTGTTACGACCGGCGGGCGCTCAGGGCGCTGACGCCGACCGGTGTGACCGCCGTGCAGTGGGACGTCGTCGGGGGCGACGCGTTCGAGACCGACGCGGACGCGGTCGCCCGGCAGGTGCTGGACGAGGTGCGGCCGGGGTCGGTGGTGGTGCTGCACTGCACGCGCAGCGCCGCCCCGGCGACGGAGCGGGCGGTGCGGGCGATCGTGCCCGGGCTGCGCCGCGAGGGCTTCCGGTTCGTGAAGGTGTCCGAGCTGATCCGGGCCGTGGGCGATCGCCGCTGACCGTCCTACGCTGGACGTATGAGCGAGGACGACTACTGCCTGATCGACGCGGCGAGGCCGCCCCGGGCGGACGGACCACCGTACGCGGAGTGCGTGCTGTGCCGGGAGCCGACGGAGTACCCGGAGTCGTACAAGGGCATCACGCTCTGCCCGGTCTGCGAGTGGCAGGAGGCCGAGCGCACGTCCTGCTCGGGCTGACCGGCGGGAGACGAGCGCGTCACGCCCCGCTGACGCCGAGGGCGCGGGCGGCGGTGCCGCGCGGCGCCCGGGTGCGGCGCACCGGCCCCGGCCCGAGCGATCTTCCGGCTGGCACACTGGGTCGCGTGAGCCAAGACGCGACGCCCGTGAGTGACAGTCCCTTCCGGTCCGAGCCCTCCGCGCGCGACACGGCGCCGCAGTTCGTGCTGCCGCTGGTCGTGCGGATCGAGCGCGGGGACCCGCCGGCGCGTACGGACGCGCTGGAGACGGCGGCCCGGGCCGTGCTGACCATCCTGAGCGACGAGCGGTCGGATGGTGAGGGCGCGTGGGCGCGGGCGATGCGGGACTGGCAGGACGCCCGGATCCGCAAGGTGGTGCGGCGGGCCCGCGGCGCCGAGTGGCGGCGCGCCGAGGCCCTGCCCGGCATCACGGTCACCGGCACGTCGGCCGAGGTACGGGTCTTCCCGCCCGTCCCGCTCGACGGCTGGCCCAAGGACCTGGCCCGGCTCCAGGTCTCCGGCACCGACCTGGACGACCCGGAACCGCCGGTGGACACG
This sequence comes from Streptomyces olindensis, assembly GCA_000696115.1. Classification (GTDB taxonomy): domain Bacteria; phylum Actinomycetota; class Actinomycetes; order Streptomycetales; family Streptomycetaceae; genus Streptomyces; species Streptomyces olindensis. The sequence continues at coordinate 96,296 of JJOH01000005.1, read as the reverse complement.
GACCCGGCCGTGCCCGTGCTGTGGATGAACCCGGACCTCGGCATGTCGGCCGGCAAGGCGATGGCCCAGGCCGGGCACGCCGCCCAACTGGCCTGGTGGGAGCTGTCCGACGCGGAGCGGACCGCCTGGCGCGAAGCGGGCTTCCCGCTCGCCGTACGGACGGCCGATCCGGCCCGCTGGTCCGAACTGACCGGCGCCGGACTGCCGTTGGTCCGCGACGCGGGCTTCACGGAGATCGCGGCCGGCTCGTGCACGGTCGTCGCGGACCACCCGGCGCTGCGCCGGGCGCCGTACCGGAGCGGCGGCCCGGCGGCCACCCGTTCGGAGTAGCCGCGGGCGCGGTGGTCGCGGACGAGTGCTCCAGTGGGGTTACCAGACATCCCCGACCCAGGAGGCAGCCATGACCAGCGCCGCGCCCCCTCCCCCCGCCCCTCCCGCCCCCGACGACCGGATGCCCGGCGGGGGCGGCCCGCGCGGTTCCGGTGACTCGTGGGCAGCCGGAGGCCTCGCTCTCGGCGGCACCCTGATGGTCGTCTACGGCCTCTTCGCGGTGCTCCAGGGCATCACGGCGATCGCCGACGACGAGGTGTACACGAGCTTCGGCGACTACGTCTTCGAGTTCGACCTGACCGCGTGGGGCTGGATCCACCTGGTCGTCGGCGTCCTCGTCGTGGCGGCCGGGTTCGGCCTGTTCACCGGGGCGACCTGGGCCCGGATGGTGGGCGCGGTCGTGGTCGGCCTCGCGCTGATCGCGAACTTCATGTGGCTGCCGTACCAGCCGTTCTGGTCGATCATCATGATCGTGACCGGCCTGTTCGTCCTGTGGTCGGTGTTCAACTACCGCTCCACCCGGGCGGTGTAGCGCCGAGCCCTCCCGGCGGCGGCCGGAAACCTCAAATGTTGCTCTAAAGGCGCCCCCCGCGGGGTTCGGAGGCGGGCGCCCGGGCCATACCCCCCTCACGTTCGAGGATCGCGCCGTGCGGAGGAGGGGACGATGGAGCGACTGGGGACGGGCATCGGGTGGCGACCGGAGATCGCGGACGCCGTGGAGCGCATGCCGGGCATCGACTGGGTCGAAGCCGTGGCCGAGAACGTCTGCCCCGGGCATCTGCCCGAGTCGCTGCGGCGGCTGCGCGAGCGCGGTGTCACCGTCGTGCCGCACGGCGTCTCGCTGGGTCTCGGCGGCGCGGACCGGCCCGACGAAGGCCGCCTGGCCGCGCTGGCCGAGCGGGTGGAGGCGCTGGGTTCGCCGCTGGTCACCGAGCACATCGCGTTCGTCCGGGCGGGCGGCGCCCTGACGGCGTCCCCGCACCTGGAGGCGGGCCACCTGCTGCCCGTCCCCCGGACCCGGGACGCCCTCGACGTGCTGTGCGAGAACGTGCGCATCGCGCAGGAGGCACTGCCGGTGCCGCTGGCCGTGGAGAACATCGCCGCGCTGATCTCCTGGCCGGGCGAGGAGATGACGGAGGGCCAGTTCCTGTACGAGCTGGCCGACCGCACGGGCGTCCGCCTCCTCATCGACGTGGCCAATCTGCACACCAACCACGTGAACCGCGGTGAGGACCCGGTCAAGGCCCTCGCCGAGCTGCCGCTGGAGGCCATCGCCTACGTCCATGTGGCGGGCGGCTTCGAACGGGACGGCGTCTGGCACGACAGCCACGCCCACCCCGTGCCCGAGCCGGTCCTCGACATCCTGACCGACCTCGCCTCCCGGGTCTCGCCGCCGGGTGTCCTCCTGGAACGCGACGAGAACTTCCCGGCGCCGGCCGAGCTGGAGGGCGAGCTGGCCGCGATCCGGCGGGCCCTGGAGGCGGGCGCCGTCGAGCGCGTGAAGGCGGAACTCCGCTCTGCGGGCCGGGCGGCCGTGCGGGAGGCGGACCCGTCCGTGGCCGAGTCCGGTGCCCTGGCGCGGGGCGACGAGACAGGGGCGGCCGGGGCGACACGGGGCGCCTCCGGCCTGCCCCACCCGCAGGACGCCGGTGCCGCCCGGCAGCGGCTCGGACTCGCGCAGGCCGCGCTGCTGTCGGCGCTGGTCGCCGGGACGCCCGTGCCCGAGGGGTTCGACCGGGTGCGGGTCGGCGTCCAGGCGCGGGCGCTCGCCGCGAAGCGGGCCGACGTCGTGGCGAAGGTCGCGCCCGAGCTGCCGGAGATCCTCGGGGCGGACTACCGCCCGGCCTTCCTCGGCTACGCCCAGACCCACCCGATGACCGGCGGTTACCGGCGCGACGCCCTCACCTTCGCCGAGCACCTGCTGCACGCCGGGCGGCCCGGCGACACCCGGGCGCGGCGGGAGCTGCGGGAGTGGTGGCAGGACCGGTCGGGCCCCGCCCCGCGCTCCCGCCGCCCCGCCCACCGACTCGTCCGAGCCACGCGCAGGGCACTGCTGCGGCGTTGAACCCAGGCGGGGCAGCGTTCAGCGCGAGGCCCCGGCGACTGTGCCGGGGATAACACCCGGGGCGTGCCCGCCTGAAGCCATGGAATGGTTTGCTCCTCTTTGCCCGGGAAGTCCCTTCTCGCCCCTCCCCCAATCGTCCCGTCTTGCCCCCGATGCAACCCTTCGGTGGTGTACGGCAGTTGACGTAGACCCCCCAGTAACATGTCAACTCCGCACCCGAAGCGCACTAGCGTGCGGTGCCGTACCAGGAGGCACCACCATGCGACCGCGACCCCCCGTCAAGGGCCGAGGCATCCTCAGTGGCACCGGCCTCATCGTCACGTGCCTGACGGCGACGCTCGCCGCGCTGGTCTTCTCGTTCTGGTCCTTCACCGACCGGCCGGGAGCGGCACCGAACGTACTGAGCGCCCACACGCTGCAGACGAGGTACGGGCCCCTGTCCGCCCTCGACCAGGACTTCCTCGTCAAGGTGCGGCTGGCCGGGCTGTGGGAGCTGCCCGCGGGGCGGCAGGCGCAGGCGAAGGGGACCACTGCGGCCGTCCGGACGGCGGGCCGGCACCTCGTCGAGGGGCACCGGTTCCTGGACGAGCGGGTCCTCGACGTCGCCTCCCGGCTGGACCTCGCCCTGCCGGACGAGCCCAGCGACGAGCAGCGGCAGTGGCTGGCCACCCTGGACGAGGAACAGGGCCAGGAGTACGACCGCCGGTTCGCCAACATCCTGCGCATCGCCCACGGCAGGGTGTTCTCGGTCGTCGCCCAGGTCCGCGCGAGCACCCGCAACTCCCTCGTGCGAAAACTCGCCGACGACGCCAACACCACCGTCCTCGACCACATCAAGGTCCTGGAGGCCACGGGCTACGTCGACTTCGACGCGGTGGCCCGCGACCTGGCCGGCGGGAGCACGCCCGCCACTCCGGCCCCGGTCCCGCCCTCCGGCCCGCTGCCCGGCTCGACCTTCCCGCTTCCGCCGCCCACCTACAGCCCGCCCCCGGAGCGGTGAAACGGAACGTCACATACCGACAACACTCCGTCCGGATCGTGAACGAGGCATGGTGCTCTCACGACCGTGTCACATACAAACAACATATGCTCTGGGTTCTTTTCCTGCTGGCGGCCTGGGCCGTGGCCGGCACGGCGTGCACGCGCCTGTGCCTGGCCGCCGTGCGTGCCGCGGCCGTCGACGCGGACACCGGCCGCGTCCGTGAACTCACGCTCTACGAGGCCGCGTTCCTCTCCGGCGGCCCCCGGCGGGTCGCCGACGTGACCCTCGTCGCCATGGCGCGCCAGCGCCGCCTGCTCCTGGCGCACACCGGCTGGGCGACGGTCGTCGATCCGCGCGGGCGGGACGAGATGGAACGGTCGGTCATAGGGGCCATCGGCCCCGAGGGGCAGTCCCGGATCGCGCCGGTGCGGGCCACCGCCGCCGCGGCGGACGCGGTGCGCGGGATCGCCGACGGGCTGGTCCGCGCGGGCCTGGCGGTTCCGGACAGCGCGCGTACGACGGTCGCGGCGGCGGTCCGGCAGGTGCGCGGGGCGTCCGTCGCCGTCCTCGGGCTGGGCGCGGCCGCGTTGCTGACACCCCTCCCGCCGGACATGTCGCGGCATCTGGTCGCCCTGTGGTTCGCGCTGCCGCTCGCCCTGGCGCTGAGCTGCCTGGCGGTGGCGCGGATCGAGATCCACCCGTACTCGCGGTGGGCCTCCCCGGCCGGTCAGCGGCTGCTCGGCGCGCTGACCCGGAACGCGGACGGCGCCGCCGACGACCGTACGTACCTCACCTCGGTGGCCGTGCGCGGCGTCAGCGCGATCGGCGAACCGGACCTGCGCGCCGCCTTCACGCACCGCGAGGCACACGACTGACAGACCGGGGGCGCATCGGGGGCATCGGCGCCGACACCGGCCGACAGTGCTTGCCTTCCCCCCTCGCCGGACGAAGCATCCCTTCCGTCGCCACCGTGCACCGAAGGGATACGCGATGAGAGCCGCCCTCCTCTACTCGACCGCCGGGTCCTTGCTGCTGAGCGCCCTCACCACCGCCCCGGGCGCCGCCGCGGACCGGTCGGGGGCGGCCGAGATGCGCGGCACCGCCGTGGCGGCCGCCCGCGCGAAGGCTGCCGGAGTCGACTTCGGCCCGTGCCCGGACGCGCAGGACCTGCCGGGCAGCATGCGGTGCGGCACGGTGACCGTCCCGCTGGACTACGCCCGGCCGGACGGCAGGCAGATCGAACTCACCGTCAGCCGGGCCCGGGCCACGGGCAAGGACCCGCATCACGGCGAGCGCGCGGTCCCCCGGCAGGGCGCCCTGGTGTACAACCCGGGCGGACCGGGCGCCACCGGACTGTACTTCCCGCTCATCGGGCTGCTCCCGGAATGGAAGCGGATCGCGGCCGCGTACGACCTCGTCGGCTACGCCCCGCGCGGGGTGGGCCGTTCGGCGCCGCTGTCCTGCAAGGACCCTAAGCAGTTCTTCAAGGGGCCCACACAGGCACCGACGCACCCCTCGGCGGCGTACAAGAAGGAACGGATCGCGCAGGCGCGGGCGTACGCGCGCGGCTGCGCCGAGCGGGCCGGGGACGCGCTGCGGCACTACCACTCGCTGAACAACGCCCGCGACCTCGACGTGCTGCGCGCGGCGCTCGGCGAGGAGCGGCTGACCTTCATGGGCTCGTCGTACGGCACGTACTTCGGCGCGCTCTACGCGACGCTGTTCCCCGCGCACGTACGGCGGATGGTGTTCGACTCGGCCGTCGACCCCGCCCCGGGGCGGATCTGGTACCGCAACAACCTCCGCCAGTCGGCGGCGTTCGAGGGCCGCTGGCTCGACTTCCGGACGTGGATCGCGCGGCACCACGACGTGTACGGGCTGGGCAGGACCGCGCGGGAGGTGCGGCGCAGCTACGAGCGGGCGATGGCACGGCTGGCCGCCGCACCGGCGGGCGGGAAGGTCGGTCCGGGCCAGTTGCAGGAGGCGTTCCTCCAAGCCGGGTACTACGACGACCAGTGGCCGCACCGGGCGCACGCGCTGTCGGCGTACCTGAAGGGCGATCCCGGGCCGCTGGTCGAGCAGGCGGCCCGGCATCCGGAGGCCGCCGCCGAGGCGGAGAACGCGCGCGCGGTCTACGTGGCCGTCGAGTGCAACGACGCCCCCTGGCCGACGGACTGGGAGGTGTGGGACCGGGACAACACCCGGCTGGCGCGGGTGGCGCCCTTCGAGACCTGGCACAACGTGTGGACGAACCTGCCGTGCGCCTACTGGCGGGCGCCCCGGCAGCGGCCGCTCGACGTCGGCACCGGGCCGGGCGAGCTGCCGCCGACGCTGATCCTGGCCGCCGAGCGGGACGCCGCCACGCCCTACGACGGCGCCCTGGAACTCCACCGCCGCCTGGCGGGCTCCGTCCTGGTGACGGAGCGGGACGCCGGCGCCCACGGCCTCGCGGGCGGACCGAACGCCTGCGTCAACGGGCACATGGAGGCGTATCTCCTGGAGGGCCGACTGCCGGGGCGGCGCGCGGAGTGCGCGCCGCACGCCGAGCCGAAGCCGGCTCCGGCGGCCGGGCGGCGGTCGGCGGCCCCGGACCGGGCCGGGGCGGCCGGGCAGCCGCTCTGATCAGGCCAGACCGGAGACCAGCTCGGCGATGTCCTTGCGGCGGCCCGTGAAGAAGGGCACCTCCTCGCGGACGTGCCGGCGGGCCTCCGAGCCGCGCAGGTGGCGCATGAGGTCGACGATGCGGTACAGCTCGTCGGCCTCGAAGGCGAGGATCCACTCGTAGTCGCCCAGGGAGAAGGAGGCGACGGTGTTGGCGCGCACGTCCGGGAAGCCGCGGGCCATCTTGCCGTGGTCGGCGAGCATGCGGCGACGGTCCTCGTCGGGCAGCAGGTACCAGTCGTAGGAGCGGACGAAGGGGTAGACGCTCACGTAGTTGCGGGGCGTCTCGTCGGCGAGGAACGCCGGGATGTGCGAGCGGTTGAACTCGGCGGGGCGGTGCAGCGCCATGTTCGACCAGACCGGCTCCAGGGCGCGGCCCAGCCTCGTCCGGCGGAAGAGGTTGTACGCCTCCTGCAGCGCGTCGCTGGTCTCCGCGTGCCACCAGATCATGAGGTCGGCGTCGGCGCGCAGGCCCGACACGTCGTACGTGCCGCGGATCGTCACGTCCTTCGCGGCGAGCTGGTCGAACAGCTCCTGGACCTCGTCGGCGTACCCGGCGCGGTCCTCGGGGAGCACGTCCTTCAGCTTGAAGACGGACCAGAGCGTGTAGCGGATGACCTCGTTGAGGTCCTTGGCCAGCTTGCCCTTGTTCGGGATGCGGTCGGGCGCGATGCCGGAGGGCGTGGTGGAGGCGTCGTCACTCATGCTCCTCATTCTCCCGCTCCGCCGTGCAGGCTCTGCACCGGGTGGGCGGTGAGTTCCTCCACACCGCGCAGGTCGCCCTGGATCTGGTCGACGGCGGCGTGGGCGCTCGCGATGCAGGCCGGGATGCCGACGCCGTCGTACGGGGCGCCGCAGACGGCGAGCCCGGGGAGCCGGGCGACGTGCTCGCGGACGCGGGCCACGCGCGCGTGGTGGCCCACCGGGTACTGGGGCAGGCCGTCGTCCCAGCGGGTGACGCGGGTGGCGACGGGGGTGGCGTCCAGGCCGGTCGCGGCCTTCAGGTCCAGCCGGGAGACGTCGACGAGCTCTGCGTCGTCGCGCCGGAGGATCTCCGTCTCGCCGTACCGGCCGACGGAGGTGCGCAGGACGATCAGGTCGGGGTTCTCCTCGGCGATCCAGCCCCACTTGCGGGAGGCGAAGGTGGAGGCCTTGATGGTGCGCCCGTCGACCGGCGGCACCAGGAAGCCGCTGCCGTCGGGCAGGTCCGCCTCGGCGCGGCGGTAGGCGAGGGTGACCAGGGCCATGGAGGCGTACTCGACGGTGTCCAGCTCGGCGGCGGCCCCGGGGGCCTCGGTGCGCAGCAGCCGGGCGGCGGCGGGGGCCGGGACGGCGAGCACCACCGCGTCGGCGTGCAGCACGCGGTCACCGACGACCACCCGCCAGGCCGAGGACGACCCGTCGGGCGCGCTCGCGTCGTCGCCCGGGGCGGGCGACTCGGTCGCGCCGACCGGCGGTGCCGCCCTGCGCAGTTCCGTCACGGGGGCGCCGGTGAGGATCTCGCCGCCGCGGGCCCGGACCGACTCCGCCACCGCGAGCGGCAGGGTGCCCACGCCGCCCTGGATGCCCATGAACACCGGGCCGGTCTGCCGGGCGGCGGCCGCCCTGGCCTGGATCTCGCGGACCCCCTCCGTCAGGGAGGCGTAGGACCGGGCGGCCTGGTAGAGCTGCGGGACGGCCGAGCGCATCGAGATGCGGTAGGCGTCGCCCGCGTACACCCCGCCCAGCAAGGGCTCCACCAGGCGGTCGACGACCTCGCGGCCGAGGCGCGCCGCCACGTACTCCCCGACGGCCACGTCGTCCCCGACCTCCGTGCGGGGCAGGTCGGCGTCGCGCTCGATGCGGGCGAGGCCCTCGTCGGACAGCACGCCGGACAGGGCGGCGGCGGTCCCGGGCACGCCCATGACATGGCCCTTGGGCATGGGGCGCAGGGCGCCGCGCGTCCAGATCGAGGCCGTCGCCGTCGCGGGCGGCTGGAGGAGGTCGGCGAGGCCCACCTCGCGCGCGAGTGCCACCGCCTCGGGGCGGCGGGCGAGCATGGACTCCGCGCCGAGGTCCACGCGCGCGCCCGCGATCTCCCCGGGCAGCAGCTTGCCGCCGACCCGGTCGGAGGCCTCCAGCACGGTCACCCGCGCCCCGCGCTCCAGCAGCCGGTGGGCGGCGGCCAGGCCCGCGATGCCCGCCCCGATGATGACGACCTGCCCCGTGCCCGCACGGGTCTGAACTTCGCGCATGCCCCCAGCCTCTCAGACCCCACGGACAGCGCCGCCGCGGCCCGGTGTCCCGGACGAGTCCGGACCGTGACCGCATCGGAACCCTCCCGGGCCAAACGTCCGGTGCCGCCCGGGCGTCGAAGAAGCGTCAGCCGAACCGACGCTCGGGGGATGCCCATGCGCACACGACGATCCGTACGACGCCCCGCCCCGGCCCTGGCCGCGCTCTTCCTGGCCGCGGCCCTGGCCCTCACGGGGTGCAGCGCCGCGGGCGAGGACTCCGCCGGCAGCACCGCGGCCGACCGCGGCTACGCCGGCTCCGAGGCGGACAACGGGGCCGGAGCGAAGGAGGCCGCCCCGGGCGGCGCCGGGAGCGGGGTCGGCAGCGACGCCGGGGCGACCGCGCCGGCGAAGCTCCCCACGCAGCACATCATCCGCACGGCCTCGCTGACCGTGCAGGTCAAGGACGTCCCGAAGGCCCTGGAGGAGGCCCGCACCCGCACCGAGAGCGCGGGCGGCTACGTCGGCAACGAGACCACCACCCGGGACGCGGAGGGCCGCGAACGCACCCGGGTCGTGCTCCGCGTGCCCGCGGACGAGTACGACGAGGTCCTCGCCGGGCTGGAGGGCGCCGGGAAGCTCATCGACCGCAGCGCGAAGGCGCAGGACGTCACCGACCAGGTCGTGGACGTGCAGAGCCGCATCACCTCACAGCGCGCCAGCGTGGCCCGGATCCGCGAGCTGATGGACCGGGCCGACAAGCTCAGCGACGTGGTGACCCTGGAGGGCGAGCTGAGTTCCCGCCAGGCCGACCTGGAGGCGCTGCTCGCCCGGCAGGCGTCCCTGAAGGACCGCACCAGCCTGGCCACCATCACGCTGTCGCTGTCCGAGACACCGGTGAAGAAGCAGGAGAAGAAGGACGACGACCCGGGGTTCCTGGACGCGCTCGCGGGTGGCTGGAACGCGTTCGTGACGATGCTGCGCTGGCTCGCGGTGGCGCTCGGCGCGGTCCTGCCGTTCGCCGCGGTGGCGGCCCTGGTCGTCCTGCTGTGGCTGCGCGTCGTACGGCCCCGCCTGCCGCGCCGCCCGCGGCCCGCCCCGGCGTCCGCGGCGAGCGCGCTGGGCCCGCTGCCCGTGGCCCGGACGGCCCCGGAGTCCGCCCCCGCCCGGGAGTCCGGCGAGCAGGACTGAAGTGCCCTGCTCCCGTAGCGTGTTCGCATGAACAAGAGCCGTACGCGCGGGGAGCGACTGGTCGTGATCGGCGGCGACGCCGCGGGGATGTCCGCGGCGTCGCAGGCGCGCCGCCTGAAGGGCCCCGAGGAACTGGAGATCGTCGCGTTCGAACGGGGCCACTTCACGTCGTACTCGGCGTGCGGCATCCCGTACTGGGTGGGCGGCGACGTCACGGACCGGGACCGGCTCATCGCCCGCACCCCCGAGGAGCACCGCGCGCGGGACATCGACCTGCGGCTGCGCACCGAGGTCATCGAGCTCGACCTCGACGGGCAGCGGGTACGCGCGCGTGACGTCGACTCCGGCGCCGAGTCCTGGACGTCGTACGACAAGCTCGTGATCGCGACCGGGGCCCGGCCGATCCGGCCGGACATGCCCGGGGCCGACGCCCCCGGGGTGCACGGCGTGCAGACGCTGGACGACGGCCAGGAGCTGCTCGACTCGCTGGCACGCACGCGTGGCCGCCGCGCGGTGGTCGTGGGGGCCGGGTACATCGGCGTGGAGATGGCCGAGGCGCTCATCAACCGCGGCTACGAGGTCACGGTCGTCAACCGCGGCAGCGAGCCCATGTCGACCCTGGACCCGGACATGGGCCGCCTGGTGCACGAGGCCATGGAGGGCCTGGGCATCACGATGGTGAACGACGCCGAGGTCACCGGGATCCTGACGGGGGACGACGGCCGGGTGCGGGCGGTGGCCACGCGGGAGCGCGAGTTCCCGGCGGACGTGGTGGTGCTCGGCATCGGCGTGCGCCCCGAGACGGCCCTCGCACGGGCGGCCGGTCTCCCGCTCGGCACCCACGGCGGGCTCCTCACGGACCGCTCGATGCGGGTGCGCGGCCACGAGAACGTCTGGGCCGGCGGCGACTGCGTGGAGGTCCTCGACCTGGTCTCCGGGCAGGAGCGGCACATCGCCCTCGGCACCCACGCCAACAAGCACGGCCAGGTCATCGGCACCAACGTCGGCGGCGGCTACGCCACGTTCCCGGGCGTGGTCGGCACGGCGGTCAGCAAGGTCTGCGACCTGGAGATCGCGCGCACGGGTCTGCGCGAGAAGGACGCCCACCGCGTCGGGCTGCGCTTCGAGGCGGTCACCATCGAGTCGACGAGCCGCGCGGGCTACTACCCGAACGCCTCGCCCATGACGGTGAAGATGCTCGCCGAACTCCGCACCGGCCGCCTGCTCGGCGTGCAGATCGTGGGCCGCGAGGGCGCGGGCAAGCGGGTCGACATCGCGGCGGTCGCCCTCACGGCGGGCATGACGGCGGAACAGATGACCACCCTGGACCTGGGCTACGCCCCACCGTTCTCCCCCGTCTGGGACCCGGTCCTGGTGGCGGCCCGCAAAGCGGCGGCGAAGGTGCGCGGTTCCGCGTAGGGAAGCGGTGCGGTCATGCCCTGAAGGGGCGCGGGGCCGTATCGATGTGCGGCTCCGCCGCGTGGGCGCCGCCAGCCACAACGAGCCCGCGCCCCGCGACAGAACCCGCACCCCTGCGGAGAAACGCTACGCAGTCCCGGCAGTCCCGTTGATCCGGTCAATGGCCTGCCGAGCCTGCTCCGCCGGCGGCCGCGACGGCAACGACGACACCGAGGCCGAAGACGTCACGGCAGGCGGCTGCTCCCCCGCCGGCTTGGCGTGCGCGGCGACCCGCGACGACCGCAGCCGGTGGCTCACCGCCTCCTCCAGCGTCACCGGCCGCCGCCACTGCGCGGCCAGCCGCCCGGCCTCCTGGCCGAGCCGGGCCACGTCCTCCCAGGGCAGCTTCACCACCAGCGTCAGCTCCGCCTCGCCGTCCGGCAGCGCGTGCATCGGAGGAGTAACTCGGTCGTTCATCGCCTGATCCTCACGTCGGCCCCGCGACCCGCCTTCCCCGCGCCGCGGGCGGTTGCCGAGACATACGCACGTCCGGACGGCCGCGTTCACCGGCCCCGCCGATTCACCGGCGGCGCCCCGGGCACACGTGTGATGGTTCCTGCGCATCCCGGGCCTGGCCGGGCTCCGTCGCGGGCGAGAGCCTGGCCGCTGCGGCCCGGTACCCCGCCCCCTCCGGAACCGCGCGGCATCCTGTTCGGCAGGCGGGCGCGGCCCACCTGGTGAGCGCGCCCGCGCGGGTTCAGGAACGGTCCGGTGGGTCCTCGGTGGGCAGCAGCAGGACGTAGCGGAGTTCCTGCCGGTACGCGGGGAGCAGGACCTGCGAGGTGACCTTGATGGGCTCCCGGCGGACGTGCGGCAGGCGCAGTTCGTAGCGGTGGCCGTGCCGGTAGGCGAGGACCTTGGGGTCGCGGTCCCACAGGTCGCGGCAGGCGCGGTCGGCCAGCACGGCGTCGCGCAGGGCGCCGAGGCCGGGGTCGTCGGGACGGGTCACCAGCGCGAACCGCAGCAGGGCGAGGTACTGCGCGGCGTGCCGGGGCCAGTCGACGATCTGTTCGCGGGCGGCGTTCGTGGTCAGGGCCCAGCGCATCAGGTTGGCGTCCGGTTCCCGGACCCAGGGGAACCAGCGGGCCATGGCGGCGTTGTGGTCGAGGACGTTCCACGCCTGGTCGGTCAGATAGCTGGGGAAGCCGATCCGCGCCGAGGTCAGGGCGGCCAGCTCCTCGGTGGCGTCGCGCGGCTCCTGTTCACCCGGCTGCCGTCCGCCGGCCCCGCCGAGGGCGTGGCCGTGCAGGGCCATGCGTTCGTCAGGGCCGAGCAGCAGGGCCCGGGAAAGCCGCTCCAGGATTTCCATGGAAAGCGGTACGCGCGCCCCGGTCTCGAGATTCCGGTACCAGCGCTCACTCACTCCCATCCGCCGCGCCACCTCTTTTTGAGGTAACTGTCTTCCCCTGTTCATTTTGTTTCCCGCATCGATACGCCAAGCGCGCAGCAGATCCGGTAGGGCATCACGTGACACGGCTCGCACACACTCCCTCTGCGTATTGCCGGGGAAACACACCGTAACAAGGGCTGTCGGCGCGCGCGAAAGCGGGTCGCATATGCGCTGCTCGTCGGGGTGCGACTGGGGGACCGGCAGAATTCTGCCGGTTCTCGACCGGCTGTCCGCCCCGTTTTCCAGGGGAGATTCACCGGCTTTCCAGGGATTCCCGGACCCCTCGAGCCCGGCAAAAAGATGCCGGTTGACGAAGCTCGTCAACCGCTGTCAGCATCGCCGACGTGAGCCGCTCCCCCATCCGACGCAGAAATGTATTCGAGCGCTATTCGGCAGCCATTCCCTCCGTAATTCCGATGACCATGCGCGCGCGTTGGCGCAGGACTTCTCCGCTCTTCGAACGCAAGGAGTACGCATGACCGTCTCCACCGCCGACCCCACCACGACCACCGGCTCCGCCCTGCTCGGCGACAGCGGCAGCCTGCACCGGGTGGTCGAGGACCTCGCCGGCGGCGTGAGGACCATCCAGCCCGTGCGGGACGCCCTCGCCGACCGGGAGCTGGCGAGCGCCCTGTCGTCGTGGAACTCCGCTCCCGGGGACCCCGACCTGTTCGTCGCCTCCCTGTTCCCGGAGCCCGCGCAGGTCTCGCACGTCCCGTTCCTGCCGAAGGAACGGCTGCTGTCGCCGCGGGAGAAGAGCGCCGCCGCCGAGGCCTTCGCGCGGGTCCTGGAGAGCTGCGAGTTCACGAGCGGTTCGGCGGTCACCGCGTTCGAGGACGCCGTCGCCGACCTGTCCGGCATGAACTGCGCGGTCGCGACCGGCAGCGGGACCGACGCGCTCGTCCTCGCCCTGCGCGCCGTGGGCGTCGAGCCGGGCGACGAGGTGATCCTCCCGGCCAACAGCTTCGCCGCCACCGAGAACGCGGTCTTCGCCTGCGGCGCGGTCCCCGTCCTCGCCGACGTGACCACGCCCGACGGCAACCTGGACCCGGTGTCGGTGGCGGAGCACGTCACCCCGCGCACCGTGGCGGTCCTGCCCGTCCACCTCTACGGCAAGCTCGCCGACATGGCCGGGCTGCGGGCGGTCGCGGACCGGTACGCGCTGCGGATCGTCGAGGACGCCTGCCAGGCGATCGGGGTGACCGGTGTCGGGCGGTACTCCGACGCGGCGGCCCTCAGCTTCAACCCCTACAAGAACGTCGGACTGTGCGGGAAGGCCGGTGCGGTCGTCACCGACTCGGCCGAGATCGCCGAGCGCTGCCGGGTGGCCGGCTACCACGGCTTCGAGCCGGGCCGGAAGAACGTCAAGTGCGAGGCGTTCGGCCTCAACGCGCGCATCGACAACACCATGGCCGCGATCGGTCTGGCCCTGCTGCCCTGGACGGGTCTGCGGGGGCTGCGGCGCACGTACCTCGCCCGGCGTTACGTGGAGGCGCTGCGCCCGCTGGCCGAGGAGGGCGTGCTGGAGACGCCCGCCTTCGCCCCCGACCATTCCTGGCACCTGTTCCCGGTGCTGGTGGACGGCGGGGCGCCGGCCCGCGACGCCCTGCGGGACGAGCTGGCGCTGCGCAGCCGGGTGGAGACGGACGTCTACTACCCGGTCCTGACGCACCGTCAGCAGACCCCGGTGCGCGAGCGGTTCTTCGGGCAGGCGCGGCTGCCGCGGACCGAGTGGCTGCACGACCGGGTGCTGCACCTTCCGCTGCACGCGGGCCTGTCCCTCGGTGAGCAGGACCGCGTGGTCGAGGCCCTGCACGCGGCGACGCGCCCGGGCCGGTGACGCCGTGACCGACACCTTGTCGCTCGACGGTGGCCCCGCCCCGTCGCCCGCGCTGCGGCTCCCGGACCGGGTCGGCTGGGCCGCGTTCTCCGACTTCGACGAGACCTACCTGGCCCATGCCGCCACCCCGGAACAGCGCGCCCACCTGGCCGCGTTGGAGGAGTACCTGCTGACCGAGGCCGTGGGGCACGGTCTGCTGTTCGGCTGGGTCACCGGCAGCTCGGCCGCCTCCGTCCGGGAGAAGATGGCGCGCTGCGGCGCCCGCGTCCTGCCGCACTTCGTGGCCGGCGCCCTCGGCACCGAGCTGACGTTCTTCCCCGACGGCGTCGCCCGCCCCGACCCCGAGTGGCGGCAGGTGCTGCGGGACAGCGGCTTCGCCCGGGCCCGGGTCGAACGGGCCGCGGAGCGGCTCGCCCGGCACGGTGTCGACCTGTTCCCGCAGGACACCGGCCACCGCACCGAGTTCCTGGTCAACTACTACTTCCGCTCCCTCGGCGACCCGCGGCGCGACGAGCACGCCCTCGGGCTGGTGCGCGAGCTGGCCGCCGAGTACGGCCTCGGCCTCAACATCAGCCGCTGCAACCCGGCCACCGGCGACCCCGCCGACTGCTACGACGTCGACTTCCTGCCGGCGGTCTGCGGCAAGCGCAACGTCGTCCGGCATCTGTGCGCCCGCTTCGGCGTCGCCCCGGAGCGCACCCTCGCGTTCGGCGACAGCGGCAACGACCTGGAGATGCTGGGCGCCGTCCGCCACGGCTACCTCGTCGCCAACTGCACACCGGAGGCCCGCGACCGCTTCCCGCGGGTCTCGCCCCACCCGCACACCCAGGCCCTCCTGCACGCCTTCCGTCACCACCTCGGCCACTGAACCGCTCCTCCGGCCCGGCCGCCCCGGGCCGGAGGGCCGTCCCTGAAAGAGGAAGACCATGAAGATCGGAATCATCGGCGCCGGCGGCATCGCCCTCGCCCACCTGCGGGCCGCCGAGACCGTCCCCGGTGTCGTATGCGCCGGTGTGTACGACGTGATGCCCGACAAGGCCGCGGAGCTGGCCGAGCGCTACGGCTGCGCCGCCTTGTCCTCGACGACCGACCTGTACGAGCGGGTGGACGCGGTCGTCATCGCCTCCCCCAACCACACGCACGCCGACTACGCCGAGGAGGCCGTCCGGCACGGCCGGCACGTGCTGTGCGAGAAGCCGATGACGACGACGGTGGCGGAGGCGGAGCGGATCACCGCGCTGGCCGAGGAGAGCGGCCTGGTGTGCGCCCTGGGTTTCAACTACCGCTACCTGGACGCCATCGGCGAGATCCGGAACCTGGTGCGGAGCGGGGAGCTGGGCTCCATCCTCTTCGCCGAGGCCGGTTTCCGGCGCGGCAGCGCCCTGACCCGCTCCCGCTTCACCTGGCGGGACAGCGCCCTGGGCCGGTCCACCAGCGGCTCCCTCGGTGATCTGGGCGTGCACCTGGTCGACATGCTGGACCGGCTCTTCGACAGCCCGGTCGACAGCACGAGCTGCCGCACCAAGCTCCAGGTGAACGTGCCGCAGAAGGAGGGCCAGGACGTCCAGGTCGACGACTACGCCTTCGTCAGCGGCCGGCTGGAGAACGGCACCTTCTTCAACCTGACCACCTCCAAGTCCTCGCTGCCGGAGGAGCTCGGCTTCTCCCTGAAGATCATCGGCGACCGCAAGGAGCTGTACTACCACTCCAAGGACGACACGACGTACTTCCTGAAGTCCCGGGTCACCTGGGAGCAGGGCACCTTCGCCCGCGAGGAGGTGCTCGCCTCGCCGCCCGGTGAGGTGCCCGGGTGGAGCGACACCTTCCGGCACCAGCTGCGGGAGTGGCGCGACGCGGTCACCGCGCGGGAGGACGGCACCGGGCGGAGCGCGGACAGCGCCCTGGCCGGGTTCGGTGACGGGCTGCGCAGCCAGCGGGTGCTGGAACGCCTGCTGGCCGGCGACCAGCGGGACGCGCTCGCCGCTCCGGTGAGCCGGTGATCCGGCGGCAGCGGCCCGGCCCACGCGACGCAGGGAAGAGGAACGTCCGTTGACCGGTACCTCCACGCAGGCCGCGCCGCCCGGCACCTCCGTGGCGCGGCCCCTGTTCAGCCCGTTCGCCGTCGTCGCCTCCTGCGTGGGCTTCGCCCTGATCGGGGCGCTCCAGGCGCTGTACGGTCCGGCGATCCCCGCGTTCCGCACGGAGTTCGGCCTGTCGCCGGCCGCCGCCGGGCTGAGCCTGAGCGCCCACTTCGTCGGCGGGGTGGCCGGGGTGCTGCTGCTGAACCGGGTGCACGGGCGGCTGGGCAACAGAACGCTGCTGTCCGCCTCGTACGCGCTGATGGCCCTCGGCGGGACCGGCTTCGCGCTGGCTCCCGCCTGGGGGTGGGCGCTGGCCTCGGCGCTGGTGACCGGGGTGGGCTTCGGCGGCATCGACTACGGCCTCAACCAGCTGTTCTCGGTGGGGTTCGGCCGCCGCAGCCCGGCGATGCTCAACATCATCGGCGCCGCCTACGGACTCGGTGCCGTGGGCGGCCCGGCGCTGCTGGGCCTGCTCGGCCCCGGCCGCTACCCCGCCGTCTTCGCGGGATTCGCCGCGCTGTCCGCCGTCCTGGTGCTGGCGCAGCGCGGCGTCCGCGAGGGCGGGGAGGCACCCGCCGAACCCGCCGAGGAGGCCGGGGAGACCGAGGCGACCGGTGGGCGGGCGCCCGGGCTGCGGACCTCGGCGGCCCTGGTCGTCACCGTCTTCATCGTGCTGTATGTCCTGATGGTGGCGGTGGAGACGGGGGTCGGCGGCTGGGAGCCGACACACCTGGAGTCCGTCGGGCACGACGCGGCGACCGTGGCCACGGCCACCTCGGCGTTCTGGCTGATGGTGACCGTGGGGCGGCTGCTGGTCGCACCGCTGACGCTGCGCTGGTCCGTGCAGACGATCATGGTGGTCAGCTCCGTCGGCATGGTGGCCTGCCTCCTGCTGGCCCTGATCCCGGCGGCGGCCCCGTACGCGTACGCCGGTGTCGGCCTCTTCCACGCGCCGATCTTCCCCACGGGCCTGCCGTGGCTGTCCCGCGCGGTGCCCCGGGCACGGCGGGCGGGGGCCTACGTCATCGCCGCCTCGATGATCGGCGGGGTCGCCGCCGGGCCGGTCCTGGGCAAGGGCATCGAACTGGCCGGCGTCGACGCCGTGCCGGTGCTGCTGGCCCTGCCCGCGGCCGGTTGCCTGGCGGCGACGTGGTGGCTGATCCGGGCGACGCGCGTGCGGCCCTGACGGCCTGGCAGCGCGGCCCGGGTCAGCGGGCGGTCCGCGTGTGGACGTACTCCACGAGCCGCGTCAGCGCGTCCGGGTCCGTGGACGGCATGACGCCGTGGCCGAGGTTGAAGACGTGGCCCTCCAGGCCCGCCGCCGAGTCCAGGACCTCCCGGGTCTTGGACTCGACGGCCTCGGTCGGAGCGAACAGCACGGTCGGGTCGAGGTTGCCCTGGAGCGCCTTGCCGGGGCCGACGCGGCGGGCGGCCTCGTCCATCGGGACGCGCCAGTCGACGCCGACGACGTCCGCGCCGGCCTCGCCCATCAACCCCAGCAGCTCGCCGGTGCCGACGCCGAAGTGGATGCGCGGGACGCCGTAGCCGGCCACGGCCTCGAAGACCTTCGCCGACGCCGGCAGCACCGAACGCCGGTAGTCGACGGGGGCCAGGGCACCGGCCCAGGAGTCGAACAGCTGGACCGCCGAGGCGCCGGCCTCGATCTGCACCTTCAGGAACGCGGCCGTGATGTCGGCGAGGCGGTCGAGCAGGTCAGCCCAGAGCTCCGGGTCGCCGTACATCATCGCCTTGGCGTTCTCGTACGTGCGGGACGGACCGCCCTCGACGAGGTAGCTGGCGAGGGTGAAGGGGGCGCCCGCGAACCCGATGAGCGGGGTCTCGCCGAGCTCGGCGGTGAGCAGGCCGATGGCCTCGGTGACGTAGGAGACGTCCTCGGGGGTCAGGTCGCGCAGCTGGGCGAGGTCGGCGCGGGTGCGGATCGGGTTCTCGACGACCGGGCCGACGCCGGGCTTGATGTCGAGGTCGACGCCGATGGCCTTGAGCGGGACGACGATGTCGCTGAAGTAGATCGCCGCGTCCACGCCGTGCCGGCGGACCGGCTGGAGCGTGATCTCGGTGACCAGCTCGGGCCGCATGCAGGACTCGAGCATCGGAATGCCCTCGCGCACCTTGCGGTACTCCGGCAGCGAGCGCCCGGCCTGCCGCATGAACCACACCGGCGTGTGCGGCACGGGTTCGCGCCGGCACGCCTTGAGGAAGGCGGAGTCGTACGGGGCGGACGGCTGCGGGGCCCGGGGGGCGTCGTTGGCACTCACGGGCCAAGTTTCGCACGCCGTCCGACAGCGCGATTCAGCCCCTGGAGAGGCGCGGGGTGTCTAGCCCCGCACCCGGGCTCCGGTCCCCGTAATCTTCCGGCATGGCTGCGGCTCAGGGACGACTGTCGGACGGCGCTGGCGGAATGGACGAAGCGAAGGATACCGAGAACGACCGGCGGGAGGCGGACTCCGCCCCGCCGCCCTTCCGGGCCGCCGTCGAGGCGCTCAGGGCGGCGCGGCTGCGGCCCCAGATCGAGATCGAGCCGGCGCCCGCGCCCAAGCGGCTCGCCCCGTACTCCCACGCGCTGGAGGCCGCGGTCGTCGACGGCGACCAGGACCTGGCCGACGGCCGGCTGGTGCTGCTGCACGACCCGGCCGGGCACGACGCCTGGCAGGGCACGTTCCGGCTGGTGACGCTGGTGCGCGCGGAGCTGGAACCGGAGATGGCCGCGGACCCGCTGCTGCCGGAGGTGTGCTGGTCCTGGCTGACCGGCGCGCTCCAGACGCGCGGACTGACGTACGGGGAGCCGAGCGGCACGGTCACGCGTGCGAGCTCCCACTACTTCGGTGGGCTGTCGGCCCGGCCGGCCGCCTCGCAGATCGAGATCCGTGCGTCCTGGACGCCGCGCGAGGGCCTGGGCGGGGTCCCGGACACCGCCGCGCACCTGGCGTCCTGGTGCGATCTGCTCGCCCAGGTCGCGGGGCTGCCGCCGGCCGGGCCGGGCGACGCCTCGGTGGTGACGCTCCCCCAGCGGCGCGGGCCCCAGTCCCGCTGATCGACCTCCTTCCCACCCCGTACTGATCGAACCTGTACGGGGTGGTCAACGCTGCCCTGTCGACGATCACACCTGCGTCCCCCTCTTGGCCGCATCACTTTGTCGATACGGCCACTTTCGACCGCGTAGTGACCCAGACCGAAACCGTCCGGCCTTCGAATGATCGACCGCGTGTCCGAATTGCACGGATTGTTATCACCGAATCGTGATCATTATCTAAAGGCGGACGGGTTCGGTGCCGAAGACGACTGTGACCTTGAAAGCACGGTTCGTCCCGGCTTCACCCCCACGAGCCGGCCCCGTCCCGCACCCCAGGAGGCCTGGTGTCCGTTCTCCTCGAGCAGCCCGCAAGCCTGGTCGCCTACCGCCCGAACAAGCCGACCGCCATGGTGGTCGTGGCCGACCCGCGCGTCCGCTCCACCGTCACCCGCCACCTGTGGGCGCTCGGCGTGCGCGATGTCATCGAGGCCTCGTCCATCGCGGAGGCTCGTCCCCGCATCGGCAACCCCCGCGACATCTGCGTCGCCGACGTCCACCTGCCGGATGGCTCCGGCCTCACCCTGCTGTCCGAGACCCGCGCCGCGGGCTGGCCCAACGGCCTCGCCCTCTCCGCCGCCGACGACATCGGCGCCGTGCGCAACGCGCTCGCCGGCGGTGTGAAGGGCTACGTCGTCACCGGCACCCGTACCAACGTCGGGCTCCCCACCCGGCCGGGCGCCGCCCCCATCGGCGCCGCCGCCGCCCGCCTGCATCGCCGCCCCCCGGGTGCCCCGAGCCACCCGGGCGGCTACCGCGAGCTGTCCGGCCGCGAGGTCGAGGTGCTGCGGCTGGTCGCGGAGGGCCAGTCGAACAAGGCGATCGGCGTCTCGATGGGCCTGTCCGCGCTGACCGTCAAGAGCCACCTCGCCCGCATCGCGCGCAAGCTGGGCACGGGCGACCGGGCCGGGATGGTGGCGGTGGCGCTGCGGACCGGGATCATCCACTGATCCGCACCGCCCTGCCCCCCGATGATCGTTCACCCGGGTGAACGGGTCCGGCCGCCGGTCCCGTTCACGTCACTCACGGCTGGCGAATCCGCCACTTCCCCGACATGACTGGTTTGCGACCCCAGGGCGCCCGCCGACGGAACGTTCCGTCGGCGGGCGCTGTCCATACATGGATACCCTTGACAGGTGACCGACGCCCACGACACCGCAGCAGACAGCTCACTGCGAACCACCGGAGGCGCCCCTCCGGACGACGGCGGATCTTCTGCTACGGAGGCGCCGATCCCCTTGTTGGAGCCGCGTGAGGGCATTCCGCCCGTGATCGCGGACGAGGCTGCCCTGGCGCGGACGATCGCCGCCTTCGAGGCGGGTTCCGGCCCCGTCGCCGTCGACGCCGAGCGGGCGTCCGGCTACCGCTACGGCCAGCGCGCCTACCTCGTGCAGCTGCGCCGCGAAGGCGCCGGGACGGCGCTGATCGACCCCGTGGCCTGCCCCGACCTCTCCGCCCTGGGCGAGGCCCTGTCCGGCGTCGAGTGGGTGCTGCACGCCGCCACCCAGGACCTGCCCTGCCTGCGCGAGATAGGCATGGTGCCGACGCGGCTGTTCGACACGGAGCTGGCCGGCCGGCTGGCGGGATTCCCCCGGGTCGGCCTCGGCGCGATGGTCGAGAGCGTCCTCGGCTTCGTCCTGGAGAAGGGCCACTCCGCCGTCGACTGGTCCACCCGCCCGCTGCCCGAGCCCTGGCTGCGGTACGCGGCGCTGGACGTCGAGCTGCTCGTCGACCTGCGCGACGCGCTGGAGAAGGAGCTGGACCGGCAGGGCAAGCTGGAGTGGGCCCGGCAGGAATTCGACGCGATCGCCTCGGCGCCGCCGCCCGAGCCCCGCAAGGACCCCTGGCGGCGCACGTCCGGCATGCACAAGGTGCGCCGGCGGCGGCAGCTGGCCGTCGTGCGGGAGCTGTGGCAGACCCGGGACCGGATCGCGCAGCGGCGGGACGTCTCGCCGGGCAAGGTGCTCGGGGACGCGGCCATCGTGGAAGCCGCGCTGGCCCTTCCGGCCAACGTGCACGCCCTCGCCGCGCTGAACGGTTTCGGACACCGGATGGGCAAGCGGCAGCTGGAGCAGTGGCAGGCGGCGGTGGACCGGGCGAAGGGGCTGAGCGAGGCGCAGTTGCCGCAGCCGGGGCAGCCGGTCGCGGGGCCGCCGCCGCCCCGCGCCTGGGCGGACAAGGATCCCGCGGCGGCGGCTCGGCTCTCCGCGGCGCGGGCGGCGGTTTCGGCTCTGGCCGAGGAGCTCAACATGCCGCAGGAGAATCTGATCGCGCCGGACACCGTGCGGCGGGTGTGCTGGGAGCCGCCGGCGGTGGTGGACGCGGAGTCTGTCGCGGAGGCGCTGGCTGGTCATGGGGCTCGGGGCTGGCAGGTCGAGCAGGTCACGCCTGTTCTGGTGACTGCTTTGTCCGCCAAGGCGCCGTAGAGGGTCTTCTCGTACGGCGGGTGCGGGTGGTTCGTGGTGGTTCACGCAGTTCCCCGCGCCCCTCAGATCCTCACCTGGTGGCTCCGCGAGTGAAGCCGTTGTAGATGTAACGCTGGAGGCACAGGAAGACGATCAAGGTCGGGAGGATCACCAGGATCGCTCCCGCCGAGATCGTCTCCCAGTGGGCGCCGAAGGGGCCCTTGAAGCGGAACAGGGACGTCGAGATCACGCCAAGATCTTCCGACGGCATGTAGAGGAACGGAATGTAGAAGTCGTTGTAGGTGGTGATGCCCTTGACGATCACCACCGTCGCGACCGCCGGCTTCAGCAAGGGGAAGATGATCTTGCGGTAGATCGTGAAGGCGTTGGCGCCGTCCAGGCGGGCCGCCTCGTCCAGCGAGGTCGGGATGGAGCGGACGAACTGCAGGAAGATGTAGATCGACACGATGTCCGTGCCCATGTAGAGGGCGATCGGTGCCCACAGGCTGTCGAACATGCCGAAGCTGTTGACGATCTGGAAGGTCGCCACCTGCGTGGTGACGCCGGGGACCAGGGCGGCGACCAGGAACAGCGCCACGACCAGCTTCCGGAAGCGGAAGGTGAACCGGTCGATCGCGTACGCCGTCATCGAGCCGATGAGGACCGTGCCGCCGATGGCGAAGAGCAGGATCACCGCCGTGTTGGCGAACGCCGAGAGCATCCGGCCGTCCTGGAACGCCGTCACGTAGTTGTGGAAGTTCAGCAGGTCCTCGGGGAGCGCGAGCGCCCCGCTGCCGTCCGCCATCTCCCGTTCGGACTTCAGGGAGGTCAGGAGCACGGCGGCCAGCGGGAGCAGGACCACCACCGTCGCGGCGATCAGGGACAGGTACACCAGGGCGCGGGCGACCGCACGGCGTGTCATGCGAGGTCCACCTTGTCATCGGGGACGAGGCGGCGCTGCACCCAGGTCACTGCCAGGACGATCAGCAGCAGCACGATCGCGGCCGCCGAGGCGAGCCCCGTCTTGTTGAACTGGAAGGCCAGCTTCACGGTCTGGATCACGAACGTCTCGGTGCCCGTCGCGCCGCCGGTCATGATGTACGGGATCTCGAAGACCGAGAGCGAGCCGGAGATCGAGAGGATCACCGTCAGACTCAGGACCGGTTTGATGCCCGGCGCGATGATGTGGCGGAACTGGTGCCAGCGGTTGGCGCCGTCCAGTTCGGCCGCCTCGTACAGCTCCCCGGGGATGGACTGGATCGCGCCCAGGAAGAGGACGAAGTTCAGGCCCAGGTAGCGCCAGACCGAGACGGCGGCGAGGGAGGTGTTCGCCGACTCCGGCGTGCCCAGCCAGGCGCGGTCCGTCTCCACGCCGAACAGGCCCAGCACCGAGTCGAGGGTGCCGCCGTCCTGGAAGAAGTAGAGGAAGACGAAGCCGATCGCGACCCCGTTGATCAGGTACGGGAAGAACAGCACGCCCTTGAAGAAGTTCCGGAAGCGGACGTTGAAGCTCAGGATCGTGGCGAAGTAGAGGGCGGCGACGATCTGGAGGACGGACGCCGCCAGGTAGTAGCCGCTGACCCAGAAGACCTCGAACAGGTCGGGGCGGGTGAAGAGTTCCGCGTAGTTCTCGGCGCCCGTGTAGCGCAGCTCGGGGCTCACGCCGTCCCAGTCGGTGAAGCTGTACGCGACCATGTTGGCGATCGGCGCGTAGGTGAAGACGATCAGGAGCGTGAGCGGGGCGAGCAGGAAGAGCCAGGGGGTGGCCCCGCGCCACAGCCGTGCCGGGCGCGGGGCGGGAGCCGGTTCGGGGGCGGCCGGCCCCGGCGCGGGCTCGACGGCCGCCTTCTCCGTCGTGTCCGTCATCAGGACCCCAGCGACTTCTGGGTCTCGGTCCACTTCTCGCCGAGGCCGTCCAGGAAGTCGTCCAGGCTGCCCTTCCTCGCGCCGCGGGCGAGGTCGACGAGGTCCTGGCGGTAGTCCGGCTTGTTGATGCCGACCTCGGACTCGTTGTCGATGGACTTCACCTGGGCGCCCTTGGTGTCGTCGAGGTCGAGGATCCTGACCCCCGCCTCCTCGTACGGTTTCAGGACGTCGGGCAGCGGGGCGGACTTGAGCGGGGACAGCGCCAGGTTGTCGGCCGCGTAGCCCGACTTGTCGGTGAACCAGTCGATCCAGGCCCGGGCTGCCGCCTTGTGCTCGGAGTGGACGTTGACGGCCTGGTTGTAGTCGGGCAGCGCCACCGCGCAGAACGTGCCGTTCTTCTGGGCGGGGAAGGGCATGAACCCGATGTCGCCGGGGTCCGTACCGGCCTGCTTCGCCGCGCCCTGCATCTGGATGACGGCCCAGGAGCCGAGCCACATCGTGGCGATCTCGCCCTTCGCCAGCTTGGGCTTGGACGCCTCCCAGTTGGTGGTGGTCGGGTCCTTCTCGACAAGGCCCGACTTCACGATGTCGTACAGCAGGGTGTCGGCGGTGCGCAGATCGGCGCCCTCGGCCCACGGGTTGCCCTCGGCGAGCTTCGTGGTGGCCTGCTCGTCGCAGCCGACCGAGCCGTTGACCTGTGTCCACTGGGTGAGCGGCCACATGTCCTTGAAGTTGGTGTAGTACGGGATCGCGTCGGTCTTCGACCTGATCGCCTTCAGGTCGTCGAGGAACTCGGCCGGTGTGGTGGGCCAGTCGGTGATGCCGGCCCGCTGCCACACCTTCTTGTTGTAGATGAAGCCCGGGACCGCGCCGAGCGGGCTCTGCCCGTAGACCTTGCCGTCGACGGTCGTGTAGTCGGTGAAGCGGTACTTCTCGCTGCGCTCGGCCTCGCTGCCCAGCGAGGCGAAGAATCTGGGGTAGTCCTTCTTCTCGATCACGCCCGGGATCATGAGGACGTCGCCGTAGTTCTCCGTGTTCATACGGATCTTGACTTCGCCCTCGTAGTCGGTGACGGCGTCGAACTCGACCTTCACCTTGGGGTACGTCCGGTTGAACTCGGCGGCGTACTTCTTCATCGTCCCGTCCTGCACGAGGTCGGTCCGGTGGGTGAGGACCGTGATGGTCCCACTGACCTCGGCGGGATCGTCGGGCGCCTCGGCGTCCGCGCCTTTCGCGGTGCCTCCGGTGCCGGTGCAGCCGGAGGCCAGCAGGGCGGCCCCCACGGCCAGGGCCAGGACGGTGCGGCGGTTCATGTGCATCAGCTCCGTTCGCGGAGAGGAACTCGGGACGGACGAGCACGTGCGGTATGGCTGGTTCGGCACTCTGACAGCGCTTTCTCAACCGGTAAAGTCCCATTCCCGCCAAGGATGTGACATCTGATCAGGACTCGTCACTACACCGGTTTAGGAGTGCGGATGCTTCAGGCCACACCGCTCGGCGACGGATGGATCCTGCGGCACGAGTCGGAGGCGCTGCCGGCCTCGGTGCCGGGCTGTGTGCACACCGACCTGATGGCGGCCGGGGTCATCCCGGATCCCTTCCTGGGCCGGAACGAGACCGACGTGGCCTGGGTGGGGCGCCGGGACTGGACGTACGAGCGGGAACTGCCCGCCCCGGCCTTGGCGCAGGAGCAGACCGACCTGGTCTTCGACGGGCTCGACACCGTCGCCGAGGTCTCCCTGGACGGGCGGCTGCTGGGCACGGTGCGGAACATGCACCGCTCGTACCGCTTCGACGTGACGGGCCTGTCCGGGCGGCTGTCGGTGCGGTTCGTCTCCGCCTATGCCGAGGCGGAGGCCGTCCGGGGGCGGCTCGGCGAGCGGCCCGCCGCCTACGCGGAGCCCTACCAGTACCTGCGCAAGATGGCCTGCTCCTTCGGCTGGGACTGGGGGCCGACCCTGGTGACGGCCGGGATCTGGCGTCCGGTGCGCCTGGAGCACTGGTCGACGGCCCGGATCGCCCGGGTGCGGCCCCTGGTGACCGTCGAGGAGGGCACCGGGGTCGTCGAGCTGGCCGTCGACGTCGAGCGGACCCGGGTGGAGGCGCCGCTCGCCGTGGAGGCGACCGTCGCCGGGGTACGGGCCCGCGCGGAGATCGAGGGGGCGGGCGGGACCGTACGGCTGCGGGTGCCGGACGCGCGGCTGTGGTGGCCGCGCGGGTACGGCGAACAGCCCCTGTACGACGTCGAGTTGAGGTTGCTGCACGGGGACGACGCGCTGGACGTGTGGCGGCGGCGGATCGGGTTCAGGACCGTCGAGCTGGACCGGCGGCCCGACGCGCACGGCACCGGCTTCACCCTCGTCGTCAACGGCGAGCGGCTCTTCGCGCGGGGCGTCAACTGGGTCCCCGACGACGTCTTCCCGTCCCGGATCACCCGCGAGCGCTACCGGGAGCGGCTGGAGCAGGCCGCCGGCGCCGGTGTGGACCTCGTACGGATCTGGGGCGGCGGGATCTACGAGAGCGAGGACTTCTACGACGCCTGCGACGAACTCGGCCTGCTGGTCTGGCAGGACTTCCCGTTCGCGTGCGCGGCCTACCCGGAGGAGCAGCCGCTGCGCGGTGAGGTGGAGGCCGAGGCGCGGGAGAACGTCGTCCGGCTGATGCCGCACCCGTCGCTGGTGCTGTGGAACGGCAACAACGAGAACCTGTGGGGCTTCCGGGACTGGGAGTGGGAGCCGCGGCTCGCCGGGGACTCCTGGGGCGAGGGCTACTACCTGGGTCTGCTGCCGCGTGTGGTCGCCGAGCTGGACCCGACCCGGCCGTACACGGCGGGCAGTCCGTGGTCCGGTTCCTGGCGGCACCACCCGAACGACCCGGCGCACGGCACGCACCACTCCTGGGAGGTGTGGAACCGGGAGGACTACGCCGACTACCGGCTGAGCGTGCCGCGGTTCGTCGCGGAGTTCGGCTGGCAGGCCCCGCCCGCGTACGCCACGCTGCGCCGTGCGCTGCCCGGGGAGAAGCTCGCGCCGGACTCCCCCGGGATGCTGCACCACCAGAAGGCGGACGACGGCAACGGCAAGCTGGAGCGCGGGCTGGCCCGGCACTTCGCCGTGCCGGACGGGGACTTCGACCGCTGGCACTACCTGACGCAGGTCAACCAGGCGCGGGCGGTCGCGGCCGGCATCGAGCACTGGCGCGCGCACTGGCCGGTGTGCGCGGGCACGGTCGTCTGGCAGCTCAACGACTGCTGGCCGGTGACCTCCTGGGCGGCGATCGACGGGGACGGGCGCGAGAAGCCGCTGTACCACGAGCTGAAGCGGCTGTACGCGGACCGGTTGCTGACGCTGCACCCGCGCGACGGCGCGCTGGAGGTGGCCGCCGTGAACCAGGCGGCCGAGGACTGGACGGGGACGCTGACCCTGCGCCGGATGTCCGTCGAGGGCGAGGTGCTGGCGCGGGCACAGGTGGAACTGGTGGCCGGGAGGCGGACGGTGGCGCGGGCCGGGGTGCCGGGCGAGCTGGCGCCCGCGGGGCCGAAGGAGTTCCTGGTCGCGGACCTGGACGGGCTGCGGGCGCTGCACTTCCCGGTGCCCGACCGTGAGGTCGCCTGCCCCCGGCCGGAGTTCGAGGTGGTTCTCGCCCCAAACGGGATCAGGGTGACCGCCCGCACGCTGGTACGGGACCTGCTCCTCCAGGCCGACCGGCTGGATCCGGATGCGCGGGCCGACCGGGGCCTGGTCACGCTGCTGCCGGGCGAAGAGGTGACCATCACCGTGCGCGGCTGGCGGACTCCGGACCCGGAGACCGCCCGTTCGGCCCTGTACTGCGTGGAGCCCACCCGATGACGGCGACGCCGACCCCCCGCGTCACCATCAAGGACGTCGCCGCCCGGGCGGGCGTCTCCAAGGGGGCCGTGTCGCTCGCCTTCAACCACAAGCCGGGCCTGTCCGAGGCGACCCGGGACCGGATCTTCCGGGCGGCGCGGGAGCTGGGCTGGGCGCCGAACCTCACGGCGCGGACGCTGGCCGGGTCGCGCGTGGACGTGGTGGGGCTCGCGGTGTGCCGGCCGGCGCGGATGCTGGGCCTGGAGCCCTGGTACATGGAGTTCGTCTCGGGCGTGGAGAGCGTGCTGGCCGAGCACTCCTGCTCGCTGCTGCTGCGGCTCGTGCGGAGTCTGGACGAGGAGGTGGGCGTCCAGGCGGCGTGGTGGAGGGGGCGGCAGATCGGCGGGTCGATCCTGGTCGACTTCCGGGCCGACGACCCCCGGGTGGACCTGGTGGAACGGCTGGGGCTGCCCGTGGTCGCCGTCGGGCACCCGTCGCTGACCGGGGGTCTCACCTCGGTGTGGACCGACGACGCCACGGCCGTGACGGAGGCGGTGCGCTACCTGGCCGCGCTCGGGCACCGGCGGATCGCCCGGGTGGGCGGGGCGGCGGACCTCGGGCACACGTCGATCCGCACGGCGGCCTTCGACGAGGCGGCGGGCGCGCTGGCGCCGGCCGGGGCGTGGCAGGTCGCCACGGACTTCTCGGGGGACGCGGGGGCGCGGGCGACGCGGTCGCTGCTGACGGCCGCGCCGCCGGACCGGCCGACGGCGATCGTGTACGACAACGACATCATGGCGGTGGCCGGACTGTCGGTGGCGGCGGAGATGGGGCTGCGGGTGCCTCAGGACGTGTCGCTGCTGGCGTGGGACGACTCGCAGCTGTGCCGGCTGACGCATCCGACGCTGTCGGCGATGAGCCATGATGTGCACGGGTTCGGGGCGGAGGTCGCCCGGACGTTGTTCTCGGTGATCACGGGGAGTGGCGAGGCCGAGTCGCATCCCGTGCCCACTCCGGTGCTGACGCCCCGGGGATCCACCGCCCCGCCCGGCATTCGTGTGTGACCTTCACCGCTCCGGGCCACGGGACTGGGCAGCTACGTTACTCATAAGTAGCATGGGGTGAGCAAGCGCTCAGCGTCCTGGACCCTGGAGGAGAGCCATCGTGCCTCGTACCGTCAGGGACGTCGTCTTCGTCGACGGCGTCCGCACCCCGTTCGGCAAGGCGGGCCCGAAGGGCATCTACCACGAGACCCGTGCCGACGACCTGGTCGTGAAGGCGATCCGGGAGCTGCTGCGCCGCAACCCCGGTCTCGACCCGAAGAAGATCGACGAGGTCGCCATCGCCGCGACCACGCAGATCGGCGACCAGGGCCTGACCATCGGCCGCACGGCGGGCATCCTCGCCGGGCTGCCGCAGTCCGTGCCGGGTTACTCCATCGACCGCATGTGCGCCGGCGCCCTCACCGCCGTCACGACGGTGGCCGGCTCCGTCGCCTTCGGCGCGTACGACATCGCCATCGCGGGCGGTGTCGAGCACATGGGCCGTCACCCCATGGGCGAGGGCGTGGACCCGAACCCGCGGTTCGTCTCCGAGAAGCTGGTCGACGAGTCGGCCCTGTTCATGGGCATGACCGCGGAGAACCTGCACGACCGCTACCCGCAGATCACCAAGCTGCGCGCCGACGAGTACGCCGTGCGCTCCCAGGAGAAGGCCGCCAAGGCGTACGCCAACGGCAAGATCCAGGCCGACCTGGTACCGATCTCGGTGCGCCGGACCAACCCGGAGGGCGGCGAGACGGGCTGGGGCCTGGTCACCGCCGACGAGCCGATGCGCCCGGGCACGACCCTGGAGAACCTCTCCGGTCTGAAGACGCCGTTCCGCGTCCACGGCCGGGTCACCGCCGGTAACGCGGCCGGTCTGAACGACGGCGCCACCGCCTCCCTCATCGCCTCCGAGGAGTTCGCGCGGGAGCACGACCTCCCCGTGAAGATGCGCCTGGTCTCCTACTCCTTCGCGGGCGTGGAGCCGGAGGTCATGGGCTACGGCCCGATCCCGGCCACGGAGAAGGCGCTGGCCCAGGCCGGTCTGTCGATCTCCGACATCGGCCTGTTCGAGATCAACGAGGCCTTCGCCGTCCAGGTCCTGGCCTTCCTCGACCACTACGGCATCGCCGACGACGACGAGCGCGTCAACCAGTACGGCGGCGCCATCGCCTTCGGCCACCCGCTGGCCTCCTCCGGCGTCCGCCTGATGACGCAGCTGGCCCGCCAGTTCGAGGAGCAGCCGCACGTCCGCTACGGCCTGACCACCATGTGTGTCGGCTTCGGCATGGGCGCGACGGTCATCTGGGAGAACCCGCACTTCGAGGGGGACAAGTGAGCACCACCGCCGAGCTTCTGAAGCAGGCTTCCGAGCTGTTCCCGGACGAGGTCGTCACGAGTGCGCACGTACGCCACTTCGACCTCCCC
Organism: Streptomyces olindensis; assembly: GCA_000696115.1. GTDB lineage: Bacteria > Actinomycetota > Actinomycetes > Streptomycetales > Streptomycetaceae > Streptomyces > Streptomyces olindensis. The sequence continues at coordinate 66,428 of JJOH01000005.1, read as the reverse complement.
CAGGGTGCGGGCCGCTTCGCCCTGATCACTCTGGACAACGGCCACGACCACACCAAGCCGACCACCTTCGGCCCGGCCTCGCTGGCGAACCTGAACGCCGCGATCGACCAGGTCGAGAAGGAGGCGGCGGACGGCGAGATCGTCGGCGTCGGCATCACCGGCAAGCCGTTCATCTTCGCGGTCGGCGCCGACCTCAAGGGCGTGGAGATCCTCAAGGAGTACGAGCACGCGCTCGCCATCGGCAAGGGCGGCCACGAGGTCTTCAAGCGGCTGTCCAAACTGGCCGTGCCGACCTTCGCGTATTACAACGGCGCCGCGATGGGCGGCGGTGTCGAGGTCGGTCTGCACTGCACCTACCGCACCGTCTCCGCGGCCCTGCCGGCGTTCTCGCTGCCCGAGGTCTTCCTCGGCCTGGTCCCCGGCTGGGGCGGCTGCACGCTGCTGCCGAACCTGATCGGCCCCGAGAAGGCCGTCTCGGTGATCATCGAGAACAGCCTCAACCAGAACAAGCAGCTCAAGGGCAAGCAGGTCTACGAGCTCGGGATCGCCGACGCGATCTTCGAGGGCGCGGACTTCCTGGAGCAGTCGCTGATCTGGACCGCTTCCGTCCTCAAGGGCGAGCTGGAGATCGAGCGCCCGGTGATCGACCGCGGCGAGGCCTGGGACCAGGCCGTCGCCAAGGGCCGTTTCATCGCGGACTCCAAGGTGCACGGCGCCGCCCCGGCCGCCTACCGCGCCCTGGACATCATCGCCGCCGCCAAGAACGGCGACCTCCAGCAGGGCTACGACGCCGAGGACAAGGCGCTCGCCGACCTCATCATGGGCGGTGAACTGCGCGCCGGGATCTACGCCTTCAACCTGGTGCAGAAGCGCGGCAAGCGCCCCGCAGGCGCCCCGGACAAGAACCTGGCCCGCCCGGTCACCAAGGTCGGCGTCGTCGGCGCCGGTCTGATGGCCTCCCAGCTCGCGCTGCTGTTCCTGCGCCGCTTGGAGGTGCCGGTCGTGCTGACCGACATCGACCAGGAGCGCGTGGACAAGGGTGTGGGCTACGTCCACGCAGAGATCGACAAGCTGCTCGCCAAGGGCCGCATCAACCAGGACAAGGCCAACCGCCTCAAGGCGCTGGTGACCGGCGTCCTGGACAAGGCGGAGGGCTTCGCGGACGCGGACTTCATCATCGAGGCCGTGTTCGAGGAGATGGGCGTCAAGCAGAAGGTGTTCGCGGAGGTCGAGGCGGTCGCCCCGGCGCACGCGATCCTCGCCACCAACACCTCCTCGCTGTCGGTGTCGGAGATGGCGTCGAAGCTGAAGCACCCCGAGCGGGTCGTCGGCTTCCACTTCTTCAACCCGGTCGCCGTGCTGCCGCTGCTGGAGATCGTCCGCGGTGAGCAGACCGACGACGCCTCCCTCGCCACGGCGTTCGGTGTCGCCAAGAAGCTGAAGAAGACCGCGGTCCTCGTGAAGGACGCCCCGGCGTTCGTCGTGAACCGCATCCTGACCCGCTTCATGGGCGAGATCCAGAACGTCATCGACGAGGGCACCCCCGTCGAGGTCGCCGAGAAGGCCGTCGAGCCGCTCGGCCTGCCGATGTCGCCGCTGGTGCTGCTGGAGCTGGTCGGTCCGGCCATCGGCCTGCACGTCTCGGAGACCCTGAACAGGGCGTTCCCGGACCGCTTCACGGTCTCCCCGAACCTCAAGGCGGTCGTCGAGGCGGGCAAGCGCGGCTTCTACGTCTACGACAGCGGCAAGCCCGAGCTCGACCCCGAGGTCGCCGCGCTGCTGAAGCAGGGCGACAGCGTCCTGACGGAGGAGCAGGTCCGTGACCGCGTCCTGGACGCGGTGGCGCAGGAGATCGGGCTCATGCTCGACGAGGGCGTCGTCGCCGAGGCGCAGGACATCGACCTCTGCCTCATCACGGGCGCCGGTTGGCCCTTCCACCTGGGCGGCATCACGCCGTACCTGGACCGCGAGGGTGTCTCCGAGCGCGTGAACGGCAAGAAGTTCCTGGCTCCGGGCGTCGCGAGCGTCCCGGCGTAACGCGCCACCCCTGAGGGGGGCGGGGCGTGCGGTAACAATCCGCACACCCGCCCCCCTTTGTCTATGCCGCCACAGATAGGATCCTCACACAATCCGACCATTGTTTACCTGGCTCTGACGGTCTCCACCAGAGACCGCCGGGTGTCCTCGAAGGAGTCTTCCGTGGCGTCCTCCCGTCGCCGAACACCCCGACGCCGGGTCTGGCCCAAGATCAGGCTCCTGCTCCTCGTGGCCGTGGTCGCGGCCGGCGGCACCGCCCTCTATCCCGTGTGGAAGGCCGCGAACCCGGACCCGCCCGAGCTGAAGGTCCGCTACCGGACCGACACCCCAGCCACGGCCGCGGCGGCCAAGCCGTCGCTGGAGGTCTTCAACGACACCGGCAAGTCCCTGCCGTTGAGCGACGTCACGCTCCGGTACTGGTTCACCGCCGAGGACTCCGCCGCGTACGCCTTCAACTGTGTGAACGCCGTCTTCGGCTGCTCGAACGTCGCCGGGCGGGTCGTCGCGATGGACAAGCCCACCGACACCGCCGACCACTACCTGGAGCTCCGGTTCACCGAGGGCGCCGGCGACCTGAAGCCCGGCGCCAACAGCAAGGGCATCGACGTCCAGCTGTTCCGCACCGACCACAAGAAGCTGAAGCAGTCCGACGACCGCTCCTTCGACGCCGGGATGACCTCCTACAAGGAGGCCGAGAAGGTCACCGCCTACAAGCGGGGCGTCCTCGCCTGGGGCGAGGAACCGGACGGCACGAAGGCGAGCGACGAGAAGAAGACCAAGGCCGAGGCCGCACCCGACCCGCTGCCGGCCCCGCCGGCCGGGGTGCTGTTCGACGACTTCTCCTACCAGGGCCCCAAGGACCCCGCCCTGTTCAAGCACGGCTGGCTGGTCCGCACCAGCAAGGGGGGCCCCGGCATCGAGAACACCTGGTCGGCTCAGGGCGTCAGCTTCCCCACCGCCGAGGGCTCCCACGCGGACGGCCAGGTCCTCAACCTGCGCGCGAGCACGGACGGCACCAAGGCGGGGACCAGGCAGGCGAGCCTCGGCACCGCCGCGGCCAAGTTCCGCGACGGCACCTACGCGGCCCGCATCCACCTCAGCGACGAGCCGGCCAGCGGGGACGGCGGCGACCACGTCAACCAGACCTTCTACACCATCGGCGGCAAGGGCTCGACGTACAGCGAGCTGGACAACGAGTACCTGCCGAACGGCGGCTGGGGTCGGCCCGGGCCCAAGCTCGACACGGTGACCTGGTACGACCACAAGACGAACGACCGGGTCTACGAGACCACGAACAAGAGCCTCGACGCCTGGCACACCATGCTGATCAGGGTGAAGGACGGTGTCGTCGCCTACTGGCTCGACGGCAGGAAGCTCTTCGTCAGCAGCGGGAAGTACGCCCCGCGAGCTGACATGTCCGTGAACTTCAACCACTGGTTCATTGATCTGCCGTTCAAGGGGGAACGCGCCTGGGACATGAAGGTCGACTGGCTGTACTACAACGCGAACGAAACGCTGTCGGCGAAGGAAGTCCAGTCCGAGGTGGAGGACTTCACGAACGACGGCATGCACTACTTCGACACGGTCCGGGGGTCCGGGTGAGGAAGAAACAACCAGTGGTGAGTCGGCGCAACGCGCTGCTCCTGGGCGGAACGGGAGGGGCCGCCCTGGCGGGCGGTGGCGCCTGGCTGGGGAACGTGGCGGCGCAGCCCGCCGCCGCTCCGGCGGTCGAGGCGGCCATCGGCGGACTGACCACCCCGCCGGCCTACGCGCCCTCGGGCCGCCGCCCCAAGTACCGCCGGGCCAGTTGGTCCCAGCAGTTCCAGTCCGGCCACGGCTGGACCCCCGGCGGCGCGGGCACGGCCTCGGCCGAGGCGAACGACAAGACGCAGTTCGTGCGCGGCACCCAGTCGGTCCGGGTGACCACCAACGGCACCGGCAAGCAGTCCTACGTGCGCCGGACCGGCCTGCCCGCGATGAGTCTGACCGGCAAGATGATCCGGCTGGTCTTCCGCGTCGACGACGTGACGAACCTGGCCAAGATGGTCTTCTACCTGGGCAGCGGTTCCCTCGCGAACCACTTCTCCTGGACGTTCCACGCACACTCCAGGACGGCGGCCAACTACGTCCAGTCCGGCGAGTGGGTGACGGTCCACCTCCAGTGGGCGGACGTCGCCGGGGCGGCCGGTACGTACTCCATCGGCGCCGACGGCAAGCCGTCCACGAAGACCGGCTTCACCGACCTGTCGTTCGCGGTGTACGACAACGCGGGCGGCCCGGTCACCTACCGCCTCCAGGCCGTGGAGCTGATCCCGGACACCGTCTCGGTCTTCCCCAAGGGCGTCGTCTCCATCACCTTCGACGACTCCCACAAGTCGGTCCACGACCTGGCCCGGCCGGTCATGGACCGCTTCGGCTTCCCCGGCACGGTCTACAACATCGCCGACGCCATCGGCAGCGGCAGCTTCCTGACGGTCGACCAGATGCGGTCGATGCAGGACTTCTCCGGCTGGGAGATGGCGGGCCACTCGTACGCGAACGCCGTCCACACGGCCAGCTACCCCAAGCTCACCGCCGAGCAGGCCGACGACGACTTCCGCAAGCTGCGCGAGTGGCTGGTGTCCAACGGCTTCACCAGCGAGCACTTCGCGTATCCGCACGGGGCGTTCCAGAAGACGACCGACGGCGTCCCGGTGGACCAGATCGCGAGCCGGCACTTCACCACCGCCCGGTCGATCATCTCCGAGACCATCGAGTCCTTCGCCCCGGCGATGCCCTACCGCCTCAAGGCGCTGACCGGCATCAACGACGGCACGGGCATCGGCGGTACGGCGCTGTCGAAGCTGACGGGCGCGGGCGGCCGGCTCGACCGGTGCGTGAACAGCGGCGACTGGCTGATCCTCTGCCTGCACAAGGTCGTCGACGGCGCCCCGGCCACGAGCACCGAGATCGGCAAGGCGGGCCTGGAGACACTGATGAAGGCGATCGACGACCGGGACATCCCGGTGCTGACGGTCGAGGAGGCGATGGCCTCCTACACCTGAGGCCCGGCCACACGAATACGCACGAGAGAGGGGCGGCCACGGGGCCGCCCCTCTCTTCGCTCTTCCACGGCTCTACCAGCCGCCCTGACCGTTCCCCTGCTGCCAGTTGGGGTTTTCCTGGTACGGGTAGGCGCCCTGCTGCGGATACTGCTGCTGGTACGGGTCGGGATAGCCCTCGTACCCGCCCTGCCACTGCTGCTGCCCGGCCGGTGCGGGCGTCCCCCAGGTCACGGGCTGCTGGGGTACGTGCGCGTGCTGCTCGTCGTAGCCGGGCAGCGGCTGGGGCTGGGCCGGGATGCCGCCCGCCGGGCGGGGCCGGGTGCGCAGGGCCACGCCCTCCAGGCGCATCAGCTGGAGCGTCTCGGTGACCTTCTTGTCGGAGTACGGGTCCTCTTCCTCGAAGATCTCCGTCACATCGCTCTCGTGGTCACCGGCCACGGACACCTCCACACCGCCCTGGCGGGTGCCCCAGGAGCCCTTGTGCAGGGTGAACAGGGCGTAGAAACGCAGCGGGGTGAGGAGGGTCAGCTGGATCACGCCGTAGATGGGCGCGAGCAGGAACATGCCGAACCGCTTGACGAAGCCCATGCCGCGGCGTGGGAAGTCCAGGTAGCGCACGTTGCGGAGGTAGCCCATCAGGACCATGAAGACGAGGTAGTCGCCGATGTGGTTGACGAACTGCTCGGGCTTGATGATGGGCAGGATGACCATCGAGTAGAACATCGCCGAGCCGAAGACCAGCCACAGCGCGAGTTCCATGCAGGTCAGCCAGAAGGCGGGCCGGTACTTCTTCTGGTGCCGGAACGCCCACAGGGACTCGCGGAAGAAGGACTTGTTCCAGCGGACCTGCTGGCGCAGGAAGTGCGGCAGCTTCTCGGGGACGGCGGTGTAGCCGACGGCCGTCTCCTGGAAGACGACCTGGCCTTCCATCAGGCAGTAGTTGGTCATGCGGCGGTCGTCGCCGAAGACGGCCGGCTTGCCCAGGAACTGCTGGTTGAGGAAGTCCGGCAGGTACTTGCGCACCAGCGTGCCGCGGTACGCGGAGAGCGCGCCGCAGCAGCAGAGCACCGACTTCAGCCGGGAGTAGGCGGCCCGCTCGAAGAGGAACGAGTTGCCGTAGCGCAGGTCCTGGAGGCGCGTGAAGATGTTGCTGTCGTGGTTGAGCGCCAGCACCATGCCGGTGGAGGCCATGATCTTCTCGTCGGCCAGCGGCAGCAGCAGCTCGCGCACGGTGTCCCGGGAGAGCACGGTGTCCGAGTCGACGCAGAGGAAGATGTCGGAGTACGGCGCCGCCTCGAAGCCCAGCGCCAGCGCCTCGCGCTTGCCCTTGTTCTCGGGCTGCACGCTGACGGTGTACTTGACGCCCTTGGCCTCGAACTCGCGGCGCAGCTTCTTCGCCGCGCGGATGCCGGAGTCGTCGGCGCTGGCGTCGTCGATGATGTGGATCTCGTTCGGCAGGCGGCTCTGCGCGAGGAGGCTGCGCATGCCCTGCTCGAACATCACCGGGTCCTCGTTGTAGATCGGGATGACCGCGGTGACCCAGGCGTTCTCCAGGTACTCCAGCTCCTCCCGGCCGGCCTTGGCCGGACGGTAGAAGAGGGCGCCGAACATCTTCAGGGACAGCAGGCCCATGGCACCCATCGAGTACAGGTGCAGGGAGCCGGCGTCGAGCCGGGTGGCGATCAGCGCGGCCAGGCCCAGGAAGACGAAGTACGAGACCTTCAGGTGCCGCCGCTTGCGGTGCGCGCGGCGGCCGCCGGAATCGACGGCCCCGGGTATGTACGTGTCTTCGGAAGTCACAGCTTGACCACCCGCGGGTGGTCGGCGGACTTGCCGCGGGTGTCGAACAGCGCCCGGGCCCGGTCGGCGAGCTCCTCGAGGTCGATCTCGCGGTGCGGCTGGAGCAGGATGGTGAGGTCGGCGGTCTCGGCGGCGGCGAGGTAGTCCTCGGCCCGCTCGACGGGGGCGCCGCCCGCCTGCCAGTCCTCGACCCGCGGGTCGAAGTAGACGAGCTCGGCACCGCGCGCGAGGAGGTTCTCCGCGACGGCCATGGCGGGGCTCTCCCGCTGGTCCGAGATGTCGGGCTTGTAGGTGACACCGAGCAGCAGCACCCGGGAGCCGCGCACGGCCTTGCCCTGGTCGTTGAGCAGGTCGGCCGCGCGGTTCACCACGTGCACGGGCATCCGCTGGTTGATCTCCTGCGCCAGCTCCACGAACCGGAACGGGATGCCCAGCGAGCGCACCTTGTACGACAGGTAGTTGGGGTCGATCGGGATGCAGTGCCCGCCGACGCCGGGGCCGGGGTAGAACGGCGCGAACCCGAACGGCTTGGTCGAGGCGCACCGGATGGCGTCCCAGAGGTCGACGCCGATCTCGCGGCAGAACATCGACATCTCGTTGACGAGGGCGATGTTGACGTGCCGGTAGGTGTTCTCCAGCAGCTTGGCCATCTCGGCCTCGCGGGTGCCCTTGGCCTCGACGACCTTGTTCACGAAACGTTCGTAGAGGGCGCGGGCCGCCTTGGTGCAGTCGGCCGTGATGCCGCCGACGACCTTGGGGGTGTTCTCCAGACCGAAGGAGGCGTTGCCCGGGTCGATGCGCTCCGGGGAGAAGGCGAGGTGGAAGTCGGCGCCGACGCGCAGCCCGCCGGCCTCCAGACGCGGACGGACGACCTCGTCGGTCGTGCCCGGGTACGTCGTGGACTCCAGCACGACGAGCGTGCCGGCCTTCAGGTGGGCGGCGATGTCGTCGACGGCGGCGTGCACCGCGCCGAGGTCGGGCGCCCCGTGCTCGGTGAGCGGCGTGGGAACGCACACGACGACCGCGGCGGCGTCGGCGATGACCTCCGGCCGGTCCGTGGCCTCGAAGCCCCGCTCCCGCATGGCGCGCACATCGGCGTCGCTGATGTCGTCCACGTGCGAACGTCCGGCGTTCAGTCCGTCGACGACCCGTCGGCTGCGGTCGAGACCGACCACCTTCAGGCCGGCGGCGGCCGCGGACCTGGCCAACGGGAGCCCCACGTAACCGAGTCCGACAACGACAAGATCCACCGTGGAGGATCTGCTCACGACATTATTCCCAACCCCGTTGCCACGGCCACGGCCAGACGCACAGCAACCGGCCCCCCGAGCAAATTCGAACAAGTCCGAGGAGGTTAACAAGACCTTCACTTTTTGACCACGTTCACCCGAGGTGCGTCTTGTCACGCACACATCCGTACAACCCTTGACACACTTCGTGTGTCCGGAGCGACGGGAACCCCACGAGGAACGGGTGTCAGACCTCCCGCCAGGCCTCCAGCGCGAGCCCCGGCTCCTCCTTGCGGCGGGTGAGCAGCAGCGTGCCGGTCGACGGGGAGAGGGAGGCCGCGACGACCTCGTCGTGCTCGTCGAGCGCCAGCGACACCAGGGCGTCGGCGGGCAGCGGAGGGCCGGACTCGGTCCACCAGGCACCGGCCGACTCCTGTTCGGTCGGATAGGCGGCGAAGACGACCCGGCCGCTCGCCGACCGCTGGGCGAGCACGGTGCAGTCGTGCCCTTCGATGTCGCAGCGCACGGCGGAGACCGGGCCCGGACCGGCGGACGCGAGGAGGGTCACCGGCTTCTCGCCCGGGCGCCAGGCGCACAGGTCCCCGGACAGGTCCGTGAAGAAGACGGTGGTGTGCTCGGCGGACGTGGCGAGCGCGCGCAGGGTCCCCGGACGGACGGGGACGTCGACGCCCTCGGTGCGCTCCGGCTTCTTCCCGTCCCCCTCCTGCCGCCAGTGCAGGATCCCGCCGGGCACGCAGGCGTACAGCTCCACGAGCCCCGACTCCCCGGTGACGGCCGCCAACTCGCCCTCGACGTCATGCCCTTCGAGGTCCAGCCAGCCTCCCCAGCCGCCCTTGACCTTCTGGTTGCGCAGGCTCACCCCGCCGCCCTGGTTCCGGACGAAGACGTAGCCGCGCCCCGCGCCGTCGACGGCGACGGCCGGCGGCCCCGTCCGGTCGCCCTTCTTGTCCGGGTGGCCGATCGGGATCCAGTCCAGGGGCGCGAGCCCGGGCCGGAAGTGCGTGGAGTGCATGAGCCCCGACTCCCCCGGCAGGGTGGGCCGCCAGGCGGCCAGGTGGGCGTAACCGTCGGCGCCCTGGCCGACCGCCGGGCCCGGGTGCAGCTTCTGGTCGCCGCCCACCCTGCGGGGGGTGTCCTCCCAGGGGCCGGCGGGGCCGCGCTCCGCACGGCACAGGACGGCGTCGCCGGAGGGAAGATAGACGCTGAGGCGGCCGTCGCGGCCGCGGATGAGCCAGTCGCCGTTCACCAGTTCACTTTATGCGGGCCGGACCGCTCGGCGCGCGGCCCGCCCCTGCCAGGCCGTCGTCCCGCGTGCGACCCTGGCCACATGCCTGACCACATGCCCCCCGGCCCCGCGCCTCTCCTTGTCGTCGTCGACGCCGCGAACGTCGTCGGGTCGGTGCCCGACGGGTGGTGGCGGGACCGGCGGGGAGCCGCGGAGCGGTTGCGGGACCGGCTCGCGGTGGACGGGGTGCCGGGGGTGGACGGGCCGGTGGAGATCGTGCTCGTGGTGGAGGGGGCGGCGCGGGGCGTGGAGTCCGTGCCCGGGGTGCGGGTCTCGTCGGCGCCGGGCAGTGGGGACGATCACATCGTGGAGGTGGTCGCCGCGGCCGGCGACCGTGCGGTGCGGGTGGTGACGGCGGACCGGGAGCTGCGGAGGCGGGTGGCGGAGTTGGGGGCGGAGGTGGCGGGGCCGCGTACGGTGCGGCCGTAGGGGGCCGGGCCGGGGCCTCTGCGCAACTCGGTGCTTCCCCGGTGCTCGGCGTTGATGCTGGGGCCGGGTGGGTCCGCAACCCGGCGGAGCGGGGTGGTGCTTCTTTGGGACGGGCGCCGCCCTCAGCGGCACGACTGCCCGCAGCTAAGCGGATTCGCAGGCACCCCGCCCGGTCGGCTAGGCCTGTTCCGGTGCCCTCGTCTGCTCTTCCTTGCCCAGGCGGCTGTGCCCGCGGCCGTACAGGAAGTAGAGGACGAACCCGGCGGCCATCCAGATCCCGAACCGCACCCATGTCTCCGCGGGCAGGTTGATCATCAGCCAGAGGGAGGCGCACACGGACAGGATCGGGATGACCGGGACCCACGGGGTGCGGAACGCCCGGTGCAGATCGGGACGGGTCCGGCGCAGGATGATCACGCCGATCGCGACGACCACGAACGCGAAAAGCGTGCCGATGTTCACCAGCGCGGCCAGCTCCGTCAGCGGCGTGAAACCGGCGAGGATCGCGATCACAACGCCGAGCAGGATGGTCGGCCGGTGCGGGGTCTTGAAGCGCGGGTGGACGCGGGAGAAGAACCGCGGCAGCAGCCCGTCGCGGCTCATCGCGAAGAAGACGCGGGTCTGGCCGAGCAGCAGGATCATGCAGACCGTCGTGAGGCCGACCGCCGCGCCGAAGCTGATGAAGCCCGCGAACCATGGGTGCCCGGTCGCCTTGAACGCGTCGGCGAGCGGGGCGTCGACGGACAGCTGGCTGTAGTGCTGCATGCCCGTGACGACGATCGACACGAGGACGTACAGCGTGGTGCAGATCAGCAGCGATCCGAGGATGCCGCGCGGCATGTCACGCTGCGGGTTCCTGGTCTCCTCCGCGGCCGTCGCCACGACGTCGAAGCCGATGAAGGCGAAGAACACGACCGAGGCGGCGGTGAAGATGCCCATCACACCGAAGTTGGAGGGAGCCCAGCCGAACATGAGCTGGATCAGCGGGGCCTGGAGACTCTCCCCGGCCTCCACGGCCTTCTCCTTCGGGATGAACGGGTCGTAGTTGTCGCCCTTGATGAAGAACGCGCCCGCGATGATGACGACGAGGACGACCGTCACCTTGATCGCGACGACCAGCGAGGTGATGCGGGCGGACAGCTTCATGCCGAGGACGAGGATGCCCGTGAGGACCAGGACGAGCGCGGCGGCGAGGATGTCGAACCCGAAGGCGTCGGCGCCCTCCCGGCTGCCCAGGGCCGCGGGCATCTCCCAGCCCGCGTTGTCCATGAGCGACTGGATGTAGCCGGACCAGCCGACGGCCACCACCGCCGTCCCGAGCGCGAACTCCAGGACCAGGTCCCAGCCGATGATCCAGGCGGGCAGTTCGCCGAGGGAGGCGTAGGAGAACGTGTAGGCGGACCCGGCGACCGGGACCGTGGAGGCGAACTCGGCGTAACAGAGCGCGGCCAGCGCACAGGCGACGCCGGCCGCCACGAACGCCAGGGCCACCGCGGGTCCGGCGTTGTTCTTGGCGACGGTGCCGGTGAGAACGAAGATGCCGGTGCCGATGATCACACCGACGCCGAAGACGGTCAGATCCAGCGCGGACAAGGACTTCTTGAGCGCGTGCTCTGGCTCCTCGGTATCGAGGATGGACTGCTCGACCTTCTTCGTCCGGAAGAGGGTGCTGCTCACGGGGTACCTCCCACGCTTGTCGTCCTCGACATGATCGAGAGGGGGCATCGTTCGTATGCCCCGGCGGGGAAGGATTCACGCCAATGGGCCGGTTTCACCACCCTCACGGTGGTGGAACCGGCCCATTCGGCGGTTCGGTCGCGGGACCGGCCGCAGGCGTCAGTCGCGGGCGGGCTCCACGGCGTCCACGGCGTCCGCGGTGCTGCGCTCGTAGCGTCCGTCCAGCTTGGCGACCAGCCCGGTCACCTGCCGGGCGATGTCGGGCGCGGTGAGGCCGATCTCGGCGAGGACCTCGGCGCGGGAGGCGTGGTCGAGGAAGCGCGGCGGGATGCCGAAGTCGCGCAGCGGCACGTCGACGCCCGCGTCGCGCAGCGCCTGCGCGATCGCCGAGCCGACACCGCCGACCCGGCTGTTGTCCTCGACGGTGACGACCACGCGGTGCCGCTCGGCGAGCGGGGCCATGGCCTCGTCGACGGGTTTGACCCAGCGCGGGTCGACGACGGTGGTGGAGATGCCCTGCTTGTCGAGGAGGCCGGCGATCTCCAGGCACATCGGCGCCAGGGCGCCGACGGAGACCAGCAGTACGTCCGGCCGGTCCGAGCCGGGCTCGCGCAGCACGTCCATGCCGCCGACGTGGCCCACCGCGGGGACGGCGGGGCCGACGGCGCCCTTGGAGAAGCGGACCACGGTCGGCGCGTCGTCGACCGCGACGGCCTCGCGCAGTTGGGCGCGAACCTGGTCGGCGTCGCGCGGCGCGGCGAGGCGCAGCCCGGGCACGACCTGGAGGATCGACATGTCCCACATGCCGTTGTGGGAGGCGCCGTCGGTGCCGGTGATCCCGGCCCGGTCGAGGACGAAGGTGACGCCGCACTTGTGCAGGGCCACGTCCATCAGGACCTGGTCGAAGGCGCGGTTGAGGAAGGTGGCGTACACGGCGAACACCGGGTGCACACCGCCCGTCGCCAGGCCGGCCGCGGAGACCGCGCCGTGCTGCTCGGCGATGCCGACGTCGTAGACCCGCTCGGGGAAGCGCTTGGCGAACCGGTCCAGGCCCACCGGCTGGAGCATGGCGGCCGTGATGGCGACGATGTCCTCGCGCTCCTCGCCGAGCTTGACCATCTCGTCGCCGAAGACGGAGGTCCAGTCGGCGCCGCTCGTGGCGATCGGCAGTCCCGTGTCGGGGTGGATCTTGCCGACGGCGTGGAAGCGGTCGGCCTCGTCCTGGAGGGCGGGCTGGTAGCCGCGGCCCTTCTCGGTGAGGCAGTGCACGATGACCGGGCCGCCGAACCGCTTGGCCCGGGCGAGCGCGGACTCCAGGGCCTCGATGTCGTGGCCGTCGATCGGGCCGACGTACTTCAGGCCGAGGTCCTCGAACATGCCCTGCGGGGCGATGAAGTCCTTCAGTCCCTTCTTGGCGCCGTGCAGGGTGTCGTAGAGCGGGCGGCCGACGACCGGGGTGCGCTCCAGGACCTCCTTGGTGCGGGCCAGGAAGCGCTCGTAGCCGTCGGTGGTGCGCAGGGTCGCCAGGTGGTTGGCGAGGCCGCCGATGGTGGGCGCGTAGGAGCGCTCGTTGTCGTTGACGACGATGACGAGCGGGCGGTCCTTGGCGTCGGCGATGTTGTTCAGCGCCTCCCAGGCCATGCCGCCGGTGAGGGCGCCGTCGCCGATGACGGCCACGACGTGGTCGTCGCGCTGCATCAGCTGGTTGGCCTTGGCGATGCCGTCGGCCCAGCCGAGGACGGTCGAGGCGTGCGAGTTCTCGATGACGTCGTGCTCGGACTCGGCCTGCGAGGGGTAGCCGGACAGGCCGCCCTTCATCTTCAGCCTGGAGAAGTCCTGGCGGCCGGTGAGCAGCTTGTGGACATAGGACTGGTGGCCGGTGTCCCAGAGCACCTTGTCCCTGGGCGATTCGAAGACCCGGTGCAGGGCGATGGTGAGCTCCACCACGCCGAGGTTGGGGCCGAGGTGACCGCCGGTCTTGGAGACCGCTTCGACAAGGAAGGTGCGGATCTCCTCCGCCAGCTGGTTCAGCTCCTCCAGGCTGAGCCGGTCCAGATCGCGCGGTCCCGTGATGCGGGTCAGCAGCGGCACCCGTGCCTCCTTGCAGTAGAGCTGTTCGAGCTGTTGCCGGGCGTGTCGAGTCTAATGTTCCGCCCCTGCGGGCCGTGCCGAGGCCGTGCGTCATACGTCACGCAATCGGCTGTACCCAACTTGTGCCACACCTACGACACGACTGTGCCCGGCACCTTTCGAAGGCGCCGGGCAGCAGAGGGTTCGTACTAGGCGCGACCCGCCGTCTTCTGGGTCTTGCGGGTCACCGCGTCGATGACCACCGTGGCCAACAGCACACCACCGGTGATCATGTACTGCACCGGAGAGGCGATGCCCTCCAGCGCGAGCCCGTACTGGATCGACACGATCACCAGCACACCGAGCAGCGCGTTCCACGTCCGCCCGCGTCCGCCGAACAGCGACGTACCGCCGATCACCGCCGCGGCGATCGCGTTCATCAGCAGGTCACCGCCACCGGCGCCCTGGTTCGCCGCCGCGATCTTCGACGCGATGAACAGACCGCCCACCGCGGCGAACGTCCCGGAGATCGCGAACACCGAGATCCGGACCAGCTCGACGTTGATACCGGCACGCCGGGAGGCCTCGACGCTGCCGCCGAGCGCGAACACCTTCCGGCCGTACGCGGTGCGCCGCAGCACGAAGTCCGTGACCAGCAGCACCACGATGAAGATCACCACGGCCAGCGGCAGGCCCTTGTACTGGTTGAAGACGATCGCGACGGCGAACGCCACGATCGCCAGCAGCACCGTGCGCAGCACGGTCTCGCTCAGCGGCCGCGACGGCACGCCCGCGGCCTCACGGCGCCGGTTGCCGAGGAAGGAGCTGAGGAAGTACCCGGCGGTCACCACGGCGGCCAGTCCGTACGCGGCGGCGACGTCCGAGAAGTAGTAGCTGGTCAGCTGGGCCACGACCCCGTCGGGGTCGAGGTTGATCGTGCCGTTGTCGCCCAGGATCTGGAGCATGAAGCCGTTCCAGAAGAGCAGACCGGCCAGGGTGACGGCGAACGCGGGGACGCCGATCTTGGCGAAGAAGAAGCCGTGCACCGCGCCGGCGACCGTGCCGGTGAGGATGGCCAGCACGAAGGCCAGCCACTCGTTCATGCCGTTGGTGACGTTGAGCACGGCGAAGCTCGCGCCCGCGACACCGCTGACCGAACCGACCGACAGGTCGATCTCGCCGAGCAGCAGCACGAACACGATGCCGACGGCGATCATGCCCGTGCCGACCATGGCGACGGACATGTCGGACAGGTTGCCCGCGGTGAGGAAGTTGGAGTTCAGGCTCGTGAAGATGATCCAGATGACCGCGAGGCCGATGACGACCGGGAGGGAGCCCAGGTCACCGGACTTCATCTTCCGCTTGAACTCGGTGACGTATCCGGCGAGGCCCTGCTCGCGCACCAGCAGCCGGGGGTCGACGACCGTGACGGCGGCCGCGGCCGCCTCGGGGTTCTCCACGACGTGGTCCTCGGGCGTGCCCGAGGCCGTCGAAGTCTTGTCGATGCTCACTTCTTGATCTCCCCATTGGTGCGCGCCGCACGACGGGTCACGGCGTTGTCCGTGGCGCCCGTGATGGCGGAGATGATCTCTTCCTGCGAGGTCGACTTGACCTCGAAGACGCCGTTGTTGCGCCCGAGGCGCAGCACGGCGACCTTGTCGGCGACGGCCTTGACGTCGGCCATGTTGTGGCTGATGAGGATCACGGCGTGGCCGCGCTCGCGCAGCCGCTCGACGAGGTCGAGGACCTGCGCGGTCTGCTCGACGCCGAGGGCGGCGGTGGGCTCGTCGAGGATGACCAGCTTCGGCTCGCCGAGCATGGACCGGGCGATGGCCACGGTCTGGCGCTGGCCGCCGGAGAGCGAGGCGATCGGGATGCGCACGCTGGGGATGCGGATCGACAGCGTGTCGAGGAGCTCGCGGGAGCGGCGCTCCATCTCCACCTCGTCCAGGACGCCGCGCTTGCGGATCTCCCGGCCCAGGTAGAGGTTGCCGACGACGTCGATGTTGTCGCAGAGCGCGAGGTCCTGGTAGACGGTCGCGATGCCCAGGTTCTGGGCGTCGTGCGGCTTGTTGATCTGGACGGACCTGCCGTCCCATTCGATGACGCCCTCATCGATGGGGTGCACGCCGGCGATCGTCTTGACCAGCGTGGACTTTCCGGCGCCGTTGTCGCCGACCAGGGCGACCACCTCACCGGCGTGGACCTCAAGCTCTACGTCGGTGAGCGCCTGTACGGCACCGAACCGCTTGGAGACCCCGCGCAACGCCAGCACGGGCGTAGCGGACACGTGAACCATCTCCTTCGCCGCCTGACCCGGCGGGAGGTTGTGCAGAAGTGTGGGAGGAGTGATCCGTCCGGCGCCCCGCATAGCTTGCGGGGCTGGTAGGGCGGGGCGCCGGAGGAGACTCAGGGCAGCGTGTCCCGCACGGGCGGTACGGGAGCCCGGACGCGGACTCCCGTACCCCTCAGGGGACCTGACGGCTGCTTACTTGAGACCGATCTTGTCGCAGGCGGCCTTGTACTTGGCCGTGCAGATCTCGCTCACGGTGTAGATGCCGTCCTTGATGACGGTGTCCTTGATGTTGTCCTTGGTCAGCGAGACCACCGGGACCAGGACGGAGGGGATGGCCTTGGTGGTCGGGCTGTCGACCTTGTCCTTGGCGATCGAGTCGAGCGACTTGCCCTGGGCGAGGGCGACGGCCATCTCGGCCGCGACGTCCGCCTCCTGCGGGTAGGGCTTGTAGACGCTCATGTACTGCTCACCGGTGACGATGCGCTGCACGCCGGAGAGTTCGGCGTCCTGGCCGGTGACCGGGACGTCGGAGATGCCGGCCGCCTTCAGGGCGGTGATGATGCCGCCCGCCATGCCGTCGTTGGCGGAGTAGACGCCGACGATCTTGTCCTTGCCGAGGGCGGAGATGGCGCCCTCCATGTTGGCGTTGGCGTTCTCCGGCTTCCACTCCTTGGTGTCGTACTCGCGGCCGATCTTCACCTTGCCGTCGAGGACGGAGTGCGCGCCCTGCTTGAACTGGGCGGCGTTCGGGTCGGTGGAGGACCCGTTCATCATGACGATCTGGCCGTCCTTGGCCTTGTCGCCCAGGGCCTTCAGCAGGGCCTCGCCCTGGGTCTTGCCGACGGTGACGTTGTCGAACGAGGTGTAGGCGTCGATCGGGCCCTCGGCCAGGCGGTCGTAGGCGACGACGGGGATGCCCGCGTCCTTGGCCTTCTTCACCGAGCCGGCGATGGCCTTGGAGTCCACCGCGTCCACGATCAGCACGTCGACCTTGTTGGTCACCATCGTGTCGACCTGCTGGTTCTGCAGGGTCGCGTCCTGCTTGGCGTTGGCGTAGACGACCTCGCCCTTGCCACCCGTGAGCTCCCGGACCTTCTTCTCGATGAGCGGCCGGTCGAACTTCTCGTAGCGGGCGGTCGCGTTCTCCGGAAGGAGGAGACCGACCTTGATGTCGTCGCCCTTCTTGGCGGACCCGGTGGAGTCGGCGTTGTCGCCGGACTCCTTGGCGCTGCCACAGGCAGCAAGCGAAACGGCCATCGCGCCGGCGGCAATGGCGACGGCGGCACGACGCATACGCGTGTTCACTTCAGAAACCTCCCTGACGAGGCCGCGACATTGCGGCCGAGGTGGCTGGAAGTCAACTCGGCCACACGTGCGACGTCAAGAAGTAAATCCTTAACGAGATGGCAACGGTGCCATCCGTTCTCTAAGTGAAGGCAGGGGTCGCCGTCTGCAGCGCCCCAACGGCGGTCCCGTCCAAAAGTGTTGAATCGCCCATCTCGCTGAGCGCGAGAGCGAGCGCTCCGAGCACCTCCGCACGGCCGCCGAGGGCCCCGGGGAGAACGGACAGCTGGCGCGCCGCACTGGGGATGGCGTAGCGGCCGACGGACTCCCGGATCGGCCCGAGCACCAGTTCACCGGCCTCGGCGAGATCACCGCCGAGGACCACCCGGCTCGGGTTCAGAAGGTTGCAGAGATTGGCCACTCCACTGCCGATGTGGCGGCCGACGTCGGCGATCACCCGACGGCAGCCCGGGTCTCCGTCCCGCGCGAGCCGTACGACACCTTCCATGGTCAGGTCGGTGCCGTGGCTGGACTGGAGGAGCGGGAGCACGTAGCGCGCGGCCGCGAAGGTCTCCAGGCAGCCGCGGTTGCCGCAGCGGCAGACCGGGCCGGATTCGTCGAGTGTAATATGTCCTATTTCTCCAGCGGTGCCGCCGGGGCCCCGGTAGATCCTGCCGTTGATCACCAGGCCGGCGCCGACACCGCTGGCGACCTTGATGTACGCCAGGTCGCGGACCCCCCGGCCGCTGCCCCAGACCATCTCGCCGAGGGCGCCGAGGTTGGCGTCGTTGTCGACGTGCACGGGGACGCCGAGGCGGCCGCGGAGCTCCTCGGCGGGATTGGTGCCGGTCCAGCCGGGGAGGATGGCGGTCGAGCCGAGGGTGCCGGACTCCACGTCGATCGGGCCGGGGACACCGAGGCCGACACCGGCGATCTTGGAACGGTCGACGCCGGTGGCCTCCATCAGGCGGGTGACCAGTTGTTCCGCGCGGTCGAAGCCCTGGGTCGACGAGGCGTCGACGTCCAGGGGCTCGGACTCCTCCGCCAGGACCTGGTGGGCGAGGTTGCCGATGGCGACGCGGAGGTGGGTGTGGCCGAAGTCGACGCCGATGACGATGCCGGCGTCGCCGCTCAGCGACACGCTGCGGGCCCTGCGGCCGCCTGCCGAGGTGGGGGTGACCTCGACGGTTCCGCTGTCCTTCAGCTCGCGGACGATATTGGAGACCGTCGCCGCGGACAGGCCTGTGGTCCGCGCGATCTCGGCCTGGGTGAGGGAACCCGCCAGGCGCACGGCTCGTACGACCCGCTCCAGGTTGGCTCGGTGCAGTGACGACTGCGACCCCGGAGTCTCCACGACGACCTCCTGCGCACGGGGCCGCTTCGATGAGGCCCCGTCTATGTCCAACTAGTGAACTCTAAGCTGAGCCGTTCGGGTTGCCTCCCGTCAAGAGGTTGAACTGATTCCGGGGTGTGCGCGGGTCGTTGCGGAGCGCTATGCAGGGGTACGCGCTTTCTGCCTGCGGCGGCCTGTGCGGCTGGGTGGGGGCTTGTGTCGCGCCTACTCGCCGGGTGGTGGGTCGGGGCCGCGCCGGGGGGTGTCCGTCCTCGGAACGGCGCGATGGGGTCGCGTACCGACTCGCTGTTCGTTGACGCGCCAACCGCTGCGGGCGGACACCCCCCGACACGTCCCCTTGCGTACGACGGCGGCTGCGAGCGCGTCTCGCCTGCCGCCGCAGACCCGCCGCCGCGGGGTCCGCCGCCTGGCTGCGGGCCGCCAGTCCCGCTCAGCTGCGGGCATGCGTGCCGCTAGGGGCGGCACGGGTGGGCGCAGCGGCACCTCGTCGCGCCGAGCTGCGCTCCCACCCGGCCCCAGCCTCGACCGGCCCCGGCTACTTCAGCGCCCCCGCCGTCAACCCCTGCACCACCTGCCGCTGGAAGACGATGTACGCGGCGAGGACCGGCAGCATCGCCATCACCAGGCCCGCGAACAGGCCCGACCAGTCGCCCTTGTAGCCCTGGCTGACGGCCAGCTGGACCAGGCCCTGGGTGAGGACGCGCTTGTCGGGGTCGGTGTTGAGGACCGTGGGGAGCATGTACTGGTTCCACTGGCCCAGGAAGTTGAAGATGCCGACGCTGACCAGGCCCGGCTTGGCCATGGGCAGCATGATCTGGAAGAACGTGCGGCTGTGGGACGCGCCGTCCACGAAGGCCGCCTCGGCGATCGACGTCGGCAGCGTGCGGAAGAACGCCGTCAGGAAGAACACCGTGAACGGCAGCGAGTAGGCGATGTAGACCAGGATCAGGCCGTGGATGGTGTTCAGCAGGCCCATGTTGTTCACGACGTAGAACAGCGGGACCAGCGCGAGCATGATCGGGAAGCTCATGCCGCCGATGAACAGGTAGTAGATGAACCGGTTGCCCGGGAAGTCGAAGCGGGCCAGGACGTAGGCCGCCATCGAGCCGAGGACGAGCGTGCCGATGAGCGAACCGCCGACCACGAGGACCGTGTTGAGGAAGTAGTCGCTCATGTTGGCCTGGGTCCACGCCCGCGACCAGTTGTCGAAGTGCAGCGAGTCGGGGAGCGACCAGGGCGAGCTGAAGATGGAGCGGTCGTCCTTGAAGGACGTCATGACCGCCCAGAGCAGCGGCATGACCACCATGATCGCCCAGATGACCAGGACGCCGTGGGAGAAGACGTTGAGGACTGTGCCCTCTTTCTTCTCCTTCGGGGGCGGGGGCGGCGGCGCGTCCGTCTTGGTGATCGGCGCGCCTGACTCGGCCGGGAGCGGGGCGGGGGTCTCGGTCGTCTTCATGGAATCAGTACTCCAGCCGCTCGCGACGGCCCAGCCGCATCACCACGGCGGCGAAGGCCAGCGTGACGACGAGCAGGGCGACACCGATGGTGGTGGCGTAGGCGGCCTGCCCGTCCCGGAACGCCTTCTGGTACACGTACAGGACCATGACGGTGGTCGAGTAGTCGGGACCGCCCGGCCCGGTCGTCATGATCTGCACAACCGCGAACGACTCGGCTCCCAGGGCGAGGATGCCCATGTAGACCCAGCCGGACTGCACGGTGTCCCACAGCAGGGGCAGGGTGATGCGGAAGAACGTGGTGAACCGGCTGGCGCCGTCCAGCAGCGCCGCCTCGTACATCTCCGCCGGGATGGAGGCCATGCCGGCGGAGAAGAGGACCACGAAGAAGCCGACGGTGGACCAGACGAGGACCGCCATCACGGCCCAGAGCGCCAGGTCGGGGTCGCCGAGCCACAGCGGCTGGACGTTGTCGAGGCCGATGCCGCGCAGGATCGAGTTGATCGCGCCGCTGTCCGGGTTGTACGCGAACGCGAACAGCAGCGCGACGATGGCGATCGAGAGGACCTGCGGGAAGAAATAGACGATTTTGTAGAAGGAGGAGCCCCGGACACCGGTGACGACCGGGCCGTTCCTCCTCTTTCTGCCGCCTACGTTGATCATGAACGCGAAGAACAGCGCCAGGCTGATCGTCACCACCGGCAGCAGGAGCGCGAACAGCAGGCTGTGCTGCAACGACTTCCAGAAGATCTCGTCGTCGAGCATCCGGCTGTAATTGTCGAAACCGACCATCTTGAATTCGGGACTCAGGCCGGTCCAGTCCGTGAACGAGTAGTAGATGGACTGGATGAACGGCCAGACCACGAAGAGCGCGTACAGTCCCAGGGGCAGCGCGAGGAAGCCCACGATGAACCGGTACTTGCCGTGCTGCATCGCCACTCCGGTGCCGTTGCGGAAGAAGAATTCCGGTGCCGTTACTGGTGCTTGTAGTGCTTGATCGAGGTGTCCTTGGCGGTCTCGTCGGCGAAGCCCTGGATCTTCTTGATGGCCTCGGCGGGAGTGAGACGGCCGGCCATCATCTCGCCCAGGCCGGACACACCGATCTTCTCCTTCTGCAACTGGACGTACCAGTCCTGCATACGCGGGTTCACCACGTTCTCGCCCGCCTTTTCCAGGGCCGCGACGCCCGACTTGAGACCGGGGGTGAGGGCGATTCCGTCGGTGCCGCCGTTGTACGCGGTCAGCGACTTCACCTTGCTGGTGAAGTTCTTCGAGGACGCCTCGCTGAGCATGATGCGCAGCTGCTCCATGCCGCCCTCGGCGTTCTTCGCCTTGGCCGGCACGATGAAGGGCTCACCGCCGGAGGCCCAGATGGTGCCGAAGGGCATCTTGTCGGAGGAGTCGATGCCGGTGGGCGCGGAGACGGCCAGGTCGAAGTCCTTCGGGATGACGTTGGCCGACTCGTTCTCCACCCAGGAGCCGTTCGGGATGAACAGCGCCTTGCCCTGGGCCCAGGCGGTCTGCGACTGGATGTGGTCGAGGCCGGGGGTGCCCTTGAGGACGTAGCCCTTCTTGTAGAGCTCGTAGTACGCGTCGAAGCAGGCCTTGACGGCCGGGTGCTTCCAGGCGTTCGGCTCCAGGTTGTCGATGGCGTCGAGGACCTCGCGGCCGCCGACCTTGCCGATCATCGGGTAGAGGGAGAAGGGGAGGTAGTACGGGTATTTGCCCGCGTACGTCCAGCCCGCCATGCCCTTCTTCTTGGCCTTCTCGCAGACCGCGAGCATCTGGTCCCAGGTCTCGGGGTACTGCTCGTCGAGCGAGTCCAGCGCCTTCTGCGAGTACCAGACGCCGTAGACGGTGTAGGCGTAGTAGAGGATCCAGACCTTCTCGCCGTCGAACTGGCCCATCTCGACGATGCCGGGGCGCAGCGTGTCGCGGACCTTCTTGTTCGGGTCGTCGTAGGAGGGCGCGTCCAGCAGCGGGGTGAGGTCGGTGAGCTGGTTCTTGCCGACCAGGACGCCCATGTCCATCTGCTCGGCGCCGGAGTTGTCGATGAGGTCCGGCGGGGTGCCCTGGTTGAAGCGGGGCTGGAGCGTGGACTGGATCTTCTGGGTGGCGGAGAACTTCACCTTCACCTCGGGGAAGTTCTTCTCGTAGATCTTCACGGCGTCCTCGGCGTACTCCTTGCCGAAACCGCCGTCGAACAGCACGAATTCCATGCCCGCGGTGTCGTTGACGCCGAGCGGGTTCTTCGCGGTCTTCTTGCCGGCCTTGGCCTTGTCGCCGCTGTCGCCGCCGCCGCTGCTGGCGCAGGCGGACAGGAAACTCATCGTGGGGACGGAGATCAGTCCGAGCGCGGCGGACCTTTTGATCAGATCACGGCGGCCGACACCCTCGGTGCCGTGGTTCTCGGCGGAAGTGGATCCCATGCTCAAGTCCTCGCCTTCTCCAGGACTCAGGCGGTGAACCGGATCCTTCCCGGCACCGCGATCGGGTCAAGCTGGGTCGTGCAGGAAAGTGCGGGTGCTGACGTGCGGGCGCTTACGTGCGGGCACTGACGTGCGGATCGTGTGAAGCGTCCGACAGGTATAGTCCACTTCCCGCCAGCGGATCAAGATCGAACACAAGGTTGGCCACGGGTCTTATCCGAGTTGAGACCTCGCGGAAGTATGAGCGGCCTGCGTGTTCTCCGGCGGAAAAATCCCGGTCGTCGCCCCCGAATGCCACAGGCAACACCCTTGACAGTCCTGACCACTTGGGCAACTACTGGTCCTTGCGCATCGAAATTGACAACGTTGTCCACTGCGCAGGGAGGGTACCCGTTGATGCAGCGGAAAGCTCGGCACAGATGGGGTGCGGCGGTCGTGTCGGCGACCGCCTTCGCTTTGGCCCTGGGCTCACAGGGCGTCGCGGTCGCACTGCCCCAAGCCCCCGAGACCCCCGACCGGAAGTTCGCGTCCTCCTTCGAGGCGGACGACCCGGTTCCGGACTGGCAGAACACCGTCGACACCGCACCGGACGGCAGCAAGCGGGCCTCGGGCGTGGACGGCGGCTACAGCAGCGGCATACCGGGCAACGTCACCGACCACGTCACCGACGTCCGGGCCAGCGCCGAGAACACCGGCGGCGGCGAGGTGAAGGAGAATCTCGTCGACGGCGAGCCGAGCACCAAGTGGCTCACCTTCGAGCCCACCGGCTGGGCCGAGTTCGAACTGGATAAACCAGTCAAAGTGGTGCGTTACGCATTGACGTCGGCCAACGACCACGACGATCGCGACCCGAAGGACTGGACCCTGAAGGGTTCCGCCGACGGCACGGACTGGAAGACGCTCGACACCCGCTCGGGCGAGTCCTTCCCGGAGCGGTTCCAGACCAGGACGTACGACCTGGCGGAACCCGCCGAGTACCGGCACTTCCGGCTGGAGGTCACCGGCAACAACGGTGGTGACCTCCTCCAGCTCGCCGACCTCCAGCTGTCCACGGGCGGCGGTGACGGACCCGTCCCGCAGGACATGCTCTCCCTCGTCGACCGCGGGCCGAGCGGCTCCCCGACCGCGAAGGCGGGTGCCGGGTTCACCGGAAAGCGGGCCCTGCGGTACGCGGGTCGGCACACCGCCGACGGGCGGGCGTACTCGTACAACAAGGTCTTCGACGTGAACGTGGCCGTCGGCCGGAACACGCGGCTGTCGTACCGGATCTTCCCGTCGATGGCGGACGGCGACCTCGACTACGACGCGACCAACGTCTCCGTCGACCTCGCCTTCACCGACGGCACCCGGCTGAGCGAGCTGCGCGCCACCGACCAGCACGGCTTCCCGCTGACCCCGCGGGGGCAGGGCGCGGCGAAGATCCTCTACGTCAACCAGTGGAACAACGTGGTCGCGCGGATCGGGTCGGTCGCGGCCGGGAAGACCGTGGACCGGATCCTGGTGGCCTACGACTCCCCCAAGGGCCCGGCGAAGTTCCGCGGCTGGCTGGACGACGTGACCATCGACTCCGTCGCGCCCGAGCGGCCGAAGGCGCATCTGTCGGACTACGCGGTGACGACCCGCGGCACCCACTCCAGCGGCGGCTTCTCGCGGGGCAACAACTTCCCGGCGACGGCGGTGCCGCACGGCTTCAACTTCTGGACGCCGGTGACGAACGCGGGTTCGCTGAGCTGGCTGTACGACTACGCGCGTGCGAACAACGCCGACAACCTGCCGACGATCCAGGCGTTCAGCGCGAGCCACGAGCCGAGCCCCTGGATGGGCGACCGACAGACCTTCCAGGTGATGCCGTCCGTGGCCACCGGCGCCCCGGAGTACGGGCGGGAGGCGCGGGAGCTGGCTTTCCGGCACGAGAACGAGATCGCGCGGCCGTACTACTACGGGGTGCGGTTCGAGAACGGACTGAAGGCCGAGATGGCGCCGACCGACCACGCGGCGGCCCTGCGCTTCACCTACCCCGGTGACGACGCGAGCGTCCTCTTCGACAACGTGACCGACCAGGCGGGGCTGACCCTCGACAAGGAGAACGGGATCGTCACCGGCTACTCGGACGTGAAGTCCGGGCTGTCGACGGGCGCGACCCGGCTGTTCGTCTACGGCGAGTTCGACAAGCCGGTGACCGAGGGCGACTCCAGCGGCGTCAAGGGCTACCTGCGCTTCGAGGCCGACGACGACCGGACCGTCACCCTGCGGCTGGCGACCTCGCTGATCAGCGTCGACCAGGCCGAGGACAACCTGCGCCAGGAGATCCCGGAGGGCCGGTCCTTCGAGGCGGTGAAGAAGAGCGCCCAGCGGCAGTGGGACCGGCTGCTCGGCAAGGTCGAGGTCGAGGGCGCGACGCCCGACCAGCTGACGACGCTCTACTCCAGCCTGTACCGGCTGTACCTGTACCCGAACTCGGGGTTCGAGAAGGTCGACGGGACGTACCGGTACGCCTCGCCCTTCTCCCCCATGCCGAAGCCGGACACCCCGACGCACACCGGCGCGAAGATCGTCGACGGCAAGGTGTACGTCAACAACGGCTTCTGGGACACCTACCGGACGACCTGGCCCGCGTACTCCTTCCTGACCCCGTCGCGGGCGGGTGAGCTGGTCGACGGGTTCGTGCAGCAGTTCAAGGACGGCGGCTGGACCTCCCGCTGGTCCTCCCCCGGCTACGCCGACCTGATGACGGGCACGTCGTCGGACGTGGCGTTCGCGGACGCGTACGTCAAGGGCGTCGACTTCGACGCGAAGGCGGCGTACGAGGCGGCCGTGAAGAACGCGACGGTCGTCCCGCCGAACTCGGGCGTCGGCCGCAAAGGCATGGCCACCTCGCCGTTCCTCGGCTACACGAGCACCGAGACCCACGAGGGCCTGTCCTGGGCGCTGGAGGGCTACCTCAACGACTACGGCATCTCCCGCATGGGCCGGAAGCTGTACGAGGAGACCGGCGAGCGGCGCTACAAGGAGGAGTCGGAGTACTTCCTGGACCGGGCCCGCGACTATGTGAACCTCTTCGACGAGAAGGCCGGGTTCTTCCAGGGCCGCGACGCGAAGGGCGACTGGCGGGTCGAGTCCGCGAAGTACGACCCGCGGGTGTGGGGCCACGACTACACCGAGACCAACGGGTGGGGCTACGCCTTCACCGCCCCGCAGGACAGCCGGGGTCTGGCCAACCTGTACGGCGGGCGCAGGGGCCTCGCCGACAAGCTGGACGAGTACCTCTCCACCCCGGAGACCGCCTCCCCCGAGTTCGTCGGCTCCTACGGCGGTGTCATCCACGAGATGACCGAGGCGCGCGACGTGCGGATGGGCATGTACGGGCACTCCAACCAGGTCGCCCACCACGCCCTCTACATGTACGACGCGGCCGGGCAGCCCTGGAAGACGCAGCAGAACGTCCGCGAGGTGCTGTCCCGGCTGTACACCGGCAGCGAGATCGGGCAGGGCTACCACGGTGACGAGGACAACGGCGAGCAGTCGGCCTGGTTCCTGTTCTCCGCGCTCGGCTTCTATCCGCTGGTGATGGGCAGCGGCGAGTACGCGATCGGCTCGCCCCTGTTCACGAAGGCGACCGTGCACCTGGAGAACGGGCGCGAGCTGGTCGTGAAGGCGCCGCGCAACAGCGCGCAGAACGTCTACGTGCAGGGGCTGAAGGTCAACGGCCGTACGTGGTCGAAGACTTCGCTGCCGCATTCGCTGGTCGCCAAGGGCGGTGTCCTGGAGTTCGACATGGGTCCGAGGCCGTCGTCCTGGGGCACGGGCAAGGATGCCGCGCCCGTGTCGATCACCCAGGACGACGAGGTGCCGGCGCCGCGCGCGGACGTGCTGAAGGGTGAGGGTGCTCTGTTCGACGACACGTCGGCGACGGACGCGGCGGTGACGTCCGTGGACCTGCCGGTGACCGAGGGCGCCGAGGCGGTCCAGTACACGCTGACGTCGTCGGCGGACCGGGCGAAGGCCCCGGCCGGCTGGACGCTCCAGGGCTCCTTCGACGGTGAGACCTGGCGGACGCTGGACCGGCGCTCCGGGGAGTCCTTCGCCTGGGACCGGCAGACCCGCGCGTTCTCGGTGAGGTCGCCGGGTACGTACGAGAGGTACCGCCTGGTCCTCGACGGCGAGGCGACACTGGCGGAGGTCGAACTGCTCGGCTGATCACGTGAGTTGGGGGTCTCATGCCGCTTCCCGTGCCCGTCCTGCCCGAGGGTGTCGACCCGGCCTGGCTGCCGCCCGCCGCCTTCCGGGCGGTCGGCGGTCGGCGGACGCTGATCCGGGGATCGGGTCCGCTGGTGGAGACGGTGCACGGGGAGGTGGCCGAGGCCTGCCGGCGGTTCGGGGGCCGGGTGGTGCGGGACGCGTCGGACGACGGCCCGTACGACCTGGTTCTCGGCCTCGGCGCGGACGGCCTCGGCGACGAAGGCTTCACGCTCGCCCGCGAGGGCGGCACGACGACCGTCACCGCCTCCGGTGGGCGGGGGCTGCTGTACGGGCTGTTCCACGTGGTGCGGCTCGGGGAGGCGGCCTTCACCGGTGAGCGGTCACGGCGGACGCATCGCCCGGCGCTCGCCCTGCGCATGCTCGACCACTGGGACAACGTGGCCGTGCACCCGGTCATGGGGCAGGTGGAACGCGGCTACGCGGGTGGCTCGCTGTTCTGGGAGGACGGCCGGGCGCGCGGCGACCTGGAGCGGGTGCGGGCGTACGGCAGGCTGCTGGCGGCGTGCGGGATCAACGCGATCTCCGTGAACAACGTCAACGTGCACGCGACCGAGGCGCGGCTGCTGACCGACCGGATCGGTGACGTGGCCGCGATCGCCGGGGCGCTGCGGCCGT
The DNA here is from genome assembly GCA_000696115.1 of Streptomyces olindensis. GTDB lineage: Bacteria > Actinomycetota > Actinomycetes > Streptomycetales > Streptomycetaceae > Streptomyces > Streptomyces olindensis. The sequence goes on along the minus strand of JJOH01000005.1, from coordinate 39,141 downwards.
ACGGCATCCGCACCCACCTGTCGGTCTCCTTCGCCGCGCCGCTCCTCCTCGGCGGGCTGCCCACGGCCGATCCCCTGGACGGGGCCGTGCGCGCCTGGTGGGCCGAGGCGACGCGGCGGGTGTACGAGGCGATCCCCGACTTCGGCGGATACGTGGTGAAGGCCGACTCGGAGGGGCAGCCGGGGCCGTTCGCGTACGGCCGCAGCCATGCCGACGGCGCCAACCTGCTGGCGGCGGCGCTGGAGCCGTTCGGCGGCACGGTGCACTGGCGGGCGTTCGTCTACGACCACCGCCAGGACTGGCGGGACCGCACGACCGACCGGGCGCGCGCCGCGTACGACCACTTCGTGCCGCTGGACGGGCGGTTCGCCCCGAACGCGGTGCTCCAGGTGAAGCACGGGCCGATGGACTTCCAGGTGCGGGAGCCCGTCTCGCCGCTGATCGGGGCGATGCCGCGCACCCGGCTCGCGGTGGAGTTGCAGGTCACCCAGGAGTACACCGGGCAGCAGCGGCACGTGTGCTGGCTGGGGCCGATGTGGAGCGACGTGCTGGGGTTCCCGATCGAACCGGGTGCGTCGGTCGGGGAGTCGGCGCGGGGCGGGCTGGTCGCCGTGTCCAACGCGGGCGACGACCCGTTCTGGACCGGGCACCCTCTCGCCCAGGCCAACCTGTACACCTTCGGCCGGCTGGCCTGGCGGCCGGACGCCGATCCGGGCGCCGTCCTCGACGAGTGGATCGGGCTCACCTACGGGCCGGGACCGGCGGCCGGGCTGCACGCGGTCCTGGACGGTTCGTGGCGGACGTACGAGAAGTACACCGCTCCCCTGGGCGTGGGATTCATGGTGCAGCCGGGGCACCACTACGGGCCGAGCGTGGACGGGTACGAGTACAGCCCGTGGGGCACGTACCACTTCGCCGACCGGGACGGGGTCGGCGTCGACCGCAGCGTGGCGACCGGCACCGGGTACGCCGGGCAGTACGGCAAACCGTGGGCCGAGGTCTACGAGTCCGCGGACAGCTGCCCCGACGAGCTGCTGCTGTTCTTCCACCACGTGTCGTACGCGCACCTGCTGGCGAGCGGGAAGACGGTGATCCAGCACATCTACGACACGCACTTCGAAGGGGTCGAGGAGGTGGAGGCGGCCCGGGACGTGTGGGCCGGGCTCGTGGACCTCGTCGACCCCGCGCGCCACCGGCGGGTGGCGGAGCTCTTCGAGGAGCAGCTCCGCAGCGCCCGCGAGTGGCGCGATCAGATCAACAGCTACTTCTTCCGCAAGTCGGGTGTGCCCGACGCACACGGGCGCCGCATCTACTGAAGGATCGCCACGCCCAGGGGGTCGAGGACCAGGGGTTCGCCCCGGTCCACCCGCTTGCCGGTGAGCAGGTCGGTGGCGGTGGTGTGGGCGGTCAGGCGGGCCGGTTCGGGGGCGTGGTTGAGGAGGAAGAGCAGACGGGTGCCGTCGGGGGCGACCCGGGTGGCGGTCTCCACCGCCGGGTGCGCGGCGTAGGGGCCGAGCAGGTCGTGGCGGGTCAGGATGCGGCGTACGACCTGGTCGACGCCCGGCTGGTCGAGGGCGGTGGCGACGTACCAGGCCTCGCCGGCGCCGAACGGGTGGCGGGTCACGGCCGGGGTGCCGGCGTAGAAGTCGGTGCCGTAGGTGGCGACCGGTTCGGCGCCGCGCGGCAGCACGATCTCGAAGACGAGCCGGGCCTCGGTCCCCAGTTCGGGGACGGGCTGGGTGAACTCCGGCGGCCGGGCGTCCCATTCGTCCACGCGGACACCCATGAGGGGTGCGAGCGGGCCGGGGACGTCGGTGGGGAAGGCGCGGTCGTGTGCGTCGACGCGGCCGGAGAGGAAGGTGGCGAGGACCGTGCCGCCGCGTGCGGCCACGGCTTCGAGGCGGGTGGCGAGGTCGCCCTTGACCATGTGGAGGGCGGGGGCGAGGACGACGTCGTAGGGGGTGAGGTCGGCGGTCTGCGGGACGACGTCCACGTCGGCGCCGGCCGCGCGGGCCGCCCGGTAGTGGGCGTGGACCACGTCCGGGTACTTCACCAGCCGGGACGGGCCGTCGGAGATCTCCAGGGCCCACCAGCTGTCCCAGTCGAAGAGCAGGGCGGTGCGGGCCGGCGTGCGGGCGCCCAGGGTCCGGTCCCCCAGGGCCTCCAGCTCCCTCCCCAACTCGGCGACCTCGCGGAAGACGCGGGTGTCGTCGCGGCCCGCGTGGCCGATGACCGCCCCGTGGTACTTCTCGCAGGCGCCGCGTGAGGCCCGCAGCTGGAAGTAGAGGGCGGCGTCCGCGCCGTGGGCGATCGCCTGGAAGGTGGCGAGGCGGAGTTCGCCGGGGCGCCGGAGCGGGTTGACGTCCCGGCAGGCGGTGGTGGACGGGGTCTGCTCCATCAGCCAGAAGGGGGCGCCGTCCTTCAGGCCGCGCATCAGGTCGTGGGCGAGGGCGGGCCGGGTCGGCGGGGCGTCCAGGGGCGGGTAGTTGTCCCAGGAGGCGAAGTCGAGGTGCGGCGCCCAGCGGTGGTAGTCGAGGGGGCGAAAGGTGCCCATGAAGTTGGTGGTGACGGGCGTGTCCGGGTCGTGGGCGCGGATCACCTCCTTCTCGGCCAGGAAGCAGCCGAGGAGGGCGTCGGTGGTGAACCGGAAGTAGTCGAGGGTGATGCCCTGGAAGGCGGTGTGGTCCGGGCCGCGCCAGTGCTCGGTGAGGGCGTTCGGGGGCTCGATCTGGTCCCAGTCGGTGTAGCGGTGCGACCAGAAGGTGGTCCACCAGGCGTCGTTCAGGGCGTCGAGGGTGCCGTGCCGGTCGCGGAGCCATGCCCGGAACGCCTCGGCGCACAGGTCGCAGTAGCAGGCGCCGCCGTACTCGTTGTTGATGTGCCAGGCGAGCAGGGCCGGGTGGTGTGCGTACCGTTCGGCGAGGCGGGCGGCGAGCGCGGTGGCGTGCTCGCGGTACGCCGGGGAGCTGGGGCAGAAGGTGTGGCGCTGGCCGTAGCGGTGGCGGCGGCCCTCGAAGTCGGTGCGGTTGACCTCGGGGTGCAGCTTGGCGAGCCAGGGCGGGAGGGCGGCGGTGCCGGTGGCCAGGCAGACCCGGCGGTCCTCGGCGGCCGCCCGGTCGAGGATGCGGTCCAGCACGGTGAAGTCGTAGGTGTCGGGGGCGGGTTGGGTGAGGGACCAGATGAAGACGCCGACGGTGAGGGTGTCGATGCCGGCCCGTGTGAACAGGCGGTGGTCCTCGTCCCAGACCTCCTCGGGCCACTGCTCGGGGTTGTAGTCGCCGCCGTACGGGATCCTCGGGGTGCGGGGCGCGGTCATGCGGTGAACTCCTCCTGGGTCTCGGTGATCACCGAGCGGCTGCCGTGCAGCAGGGACAGCAGCAGCGGGGCGGCCAGCAGGGCGGGCAGGGCCTCCGTCAGCAGGGCGGTCAGCGCGGCCGTCAGGACGAGCAGGGAGGCGGCGGCGAGGGTGGCGCGGCCGTGCCGGAGCAGGAAGTACCCGGCGAGGCGGGCGGTGTCCCGGGCGCGGAAGGTGAAGAGCGAGGTGAGGACGAGGGCGTGCGCGCCCCAGAGGAGGGAGCCGGCGCCGATCACGGAGAGCAGGACCGCCCACCAGCCGGGCAGGCCGGTGGCGGTGAAGTGGGTGAGGGTGAACGCGATGACCGTCAGCCAGGCGAGCAGGGGGGTCCACAGTTTCAGCGCCGGCCCGGCGTTGAGCCGCAAGCCGCGCAGGTAGGCGCGGGCCGGGTGCAGTGCGGTGAGGTCGCGGCTGCGGTGGTGGAGGGCGTGGAGCGCGGCGGACAGGGCCGGTCCGAGGGGCAGCAGGCACAGGGCCGCGAGGGGGAGGTTGGCCGGGTCGGGGCCGAGCAGGAACAGTCCGGCCAGGCCCGGGGAGGCGGTCAGGAGCAGCAGCGCCTCGACGGTCAGGACGGTGTGGATCAGGGCGGAGGCGCGGGAGAGGGTCCCGGTGCCGAAGTCGGAGGCCCGCGCGGTGCTCATGCCGGCGCCTCCCGGCCGAGCGGGCGCCGTTCGTCCCACCGGGGCGGGGGCTCCTCGTCGACCGGGGTGGGCTCGACGAGCGGGACCTCGTGGCGGCTCAGGGTGAGGGGCAGGTCGGCGCGGCCGTCCTGGGCGGTCGGCCGCCGGTGGGTGCGCGCGGGCTCGGCGGCCCCGCGCGGGGTGTCGAGCCGTCCCGGGTCCTGGTGGTCGCGGCGCGGGGCGAGGCCGAGGCGGCCGGTGCCGGCGCGCTGGTGCCAGGCGTCGGTGAGCCGGCCGCTCGGCGAGTCGGGGACGCGGATCACCCGTTCTCCTTCTTGAACCGCTCGTACGCCTTGTTGTGCAGGTCGACGAACTGCTGCATGTTCTTCGACTTCAGCTCGGAGACGTAGGCGTCCCACTCGGACAGCGGGCGCTTGCCGAGCACGAACCGGAGGGTGTTCTGGATGACGGTGTCCTTCAGCGGGGTCTCCCAGAGGGTCGCCTGCTCCTGCTCGAAGGACTGCAGCGGGTGGGCCGGGTCGATGGGCAGCTGCTTGCGCTGGGCCATGGCGTCCTGGAACTTCTTCTCGTCCGGGCTGAACATCGAGGAGACCAGCTCCCAGCTGCCGCCGTAGGCGAAGACGCCGTTGTAGAAGCCGAAGTCCTTCTGCATGTCCTTCGGGGCGTCCGGGTCGGAGCCCATGAGGCTGATGCCGGGCTTCAGCTCGTACCGGCTTCCCGAGCGGGTGTGGGTGACGCCCTCGACGCCCCAGCGGGCCAGTCGCTGGCCCTCGTCCGAGTACCAGAGCCAGTCCACGAACTGCATCATGGCGACGAAGCTGTCGCTCTTCAGGGCCTTGCTGGAGATCATCAGGCCGTTCTCCAGGCGGCTGCCGCCCAGCACCACGGGTCCGGCGGGCCCGATCGGCACCGGGACCATCTCGATCTTCGCGCCCTTGACTTGCTTCTCCAGGTTGTAGCGGTAGTTCTGCACCAGCTCCTGCGGGTTGGCGCTCATCGCGTAGCACTTCTCGGCGAGCAGTTTCTGCACGGCCTGGTCATCGGTCTGGCTGAAGCTCTCGGGGTCCATGAGCTTCTCGGCGACGAGCCTGCGGAGGTACTCGACCATCCGGCGGTAGCCGTCCTGGGCGCCGGTGAAGACGTACTTCTGCGCCTCGTGGTCGAAGCTGATGTTGTCGTAGGTCCAGCCGGCTCTGACGCCGAAGGCCTGGCCGAGGTAGCTGAACAGGGCGCCGCAGGGGAACGGGGTGTTGGTGCTCCAGCGGTCGGAGAGGGGGTACTTCCCGGGGTACTCCTCCTTGAGCGCCTTGAGGACGTCGTACACCTCGTCCCAGGTGGTGGGCAGGCCGAGGCCGTGCCGGTCGAGGACGTCCGTGCGGAAGGACAGCGAGTAGCCGGGCTTGGGCCTCTCGTGCAGGCCGGGCAGCAGGTAGTACTTGCCGTCGGACTGGCGGATGGAGTCGAGTTCGGGCTCCAGCTTCCACTTGCGGACCTTGTCGCGGAAGTTGGGCATGAGGTCGACGTAGTCGCTGACGGCGAGGATGGCGCCGGAGGAGACGAAGGCGACCTCGGAGGGGTGGTACGTCTTGGGGATGATGAACGGGGCGTCCCCGGCGCCGATGAGGACACTGCGCTTCTTCTCGTAGTCGGCGAGCGGGACGTCGACCGGCTTGAGGGTGACGCCGGTGCGGTTGGTGACCTCCTTCCAGAACCGCCAGCCGCTCTTCATCGGATACACGGGGTTGTTGTTGTGCAGCACGGAGAAGGCGAGCGGCTCGGACGCCTTGAACTGTTGTCCGGCCCGGTAGTTCTTCATGGCGCCGTTCTGCTTCTTCGACAGGTCCTTCGTGTCGCCGCCGTCGTCCCCGCTGCCGCAGCCGGTGACCGTGGCGAGTCCGATGAACCCGGCGGCGGCGAGTATCTGGCGCCGCGACAGCTGTCCTGCGTTCTGCACGGAGACTCCTTTGTTCCGTAGGCGAGGGAGGAAGCGGCGTCAGCCCTTGACCGCGCCGAGCATCACGCCCGAGACGAAGTAGCGCTGGACGAACGGGTACACGCAGAGGATCGGCAGCGCGGTGAGGACGATGGTGACCGACTGGATGTTCGCGCCGACCTGGCTGAGCTGCTCGGTGCCGGCGCCCGCGTTGCCGCCGCCGGTGGCGCCCTGGATGAGGTTGCGGAGATAGACGGTGACGGGCATCAGGTCCGTCCGGTCCAGGTAGAGGAAGGCGCTGAACCAGGAGTTCCAGAAGGACACCGAGTAGAACAGCACCATCGTCGCCACGACCGCCTTGGACAGCGGCAGCACGATCCTGAGCAGGATGCCGTACGTGCTCAGGCCGTCGATCTGCGCGGCCTCCTCCAGTTCCGTCGGCAGGTTCTCGAAGAACGCCTTCATCACCAGCAGGTTGAACACGCTGATCGCGTTCGGCAGCGCGATCGCCCACACGCTGTTCTTCAGGCCGAGGCTGGTGACCAGGATGTAGTTCGGGATCAGCCCGCCGGTGAAGAACATGGTGAACACGGCGATGCCGACGAGGACACCGCGGCCCTTCAGGTGCTTCTTCGACAGCACGTAGGCGTAACACGTCGTCAGCACCATGGCCACCGCCGTCGCAACGACCGTGTACAGCACGGTGTTGCCGTAGTTCCGCCAGAACATCGCGTCCTGGAACACGATCTCGTACGTGGTGAGGTTGAACCCCTTGGGCAGCAGGGTCACCTCACCCGCCCGGATCTGCCGCTCCCCGCTGAAGGACCGCGCGAGGATGTTGACGAAGGGGTACAGGGTCACCAGCACGACGAGCGTGAGGACCACCCCGTTGACGCCCTGGAAGACCCGGTAGGAGCGGCTCGGCTTCACCACAGGCTGGTCCCCACTGTGCGGCGTGACAGCTGGTTGGCGGTCGTGATGAGGACCAGGCCGATGATCGCCTCGAACAGCCCGATGGCGGCGGCGTAGCTGAAGCTGTTGGACTCGACACCGGCCCGGTACACGTAGGTCGAGATGACGTCGGCGGTGGGATACGTCAGCGGGTTGTACAGCAGCAGGACCTTCTCGAAGCCGACCGCCATGAACGTGCCGATGTTGAGGATCAGCAGCGTCACCATGGTGGGCCGGATGCCGGGAAGGGTGACATGCCAGATCTGCTGCCAGCGGTTGGCCCCGTCGATGCGCGCGGCCTCGTACAGGTCCTCGTCGATGGTGGTGAGCGCGGCGAGGTAGAGGATCGTGCCCCAGCCGGCGGTCTGCCAGATCTCCGAGCCGACGTAGATCGTGCGGAACCACTCGGGTTCCTGGATGAAGCGGATCGGTTCGTGGCCGAACCAGCCGAGGACGTGGTTGACCGGTCCGTCACTGGCCAGCATCTGCAGGGTGATGCCCGCGACGATCACGATCGACAGGAAGTGCGGGAGGTACGACACGGACTGCACGAACCGCTTCAGGGAGCGCCGGCGGACCTCGTTCAGCAGCAGCGCCAGCACGATCGGGATCGGGAAGCAGAACAGCAGCGTGAGCCCGCCGATCCACAGGGTGTTGCGGAAGACCTGCCAGAAGGTGGGGTCGCTGAGGAACATCCGCACATAGCGCAGGCCCACCCACTCCTCGCCGAAGATCGATCCCCCGGGCTCGAAGCGCCGGAAGGCGATCACGTTGCCGATCATCGGCAGATAGCGGAAGACCAGGAAGAACAGCAGCGGCAGGATCGCCAGCGAGTACAACTGCCAGTCTCGGCGCAGCGCCCGCCGCCAGCCGGTCCGGGCGGGCGTCCGGTCGCCGCGTCGTCGGGGCGCGGCCCGGGCCGGAGGCGGATCCTCGGTGCCCGGCGGGGCCGACGTGGTGGACGTGCTCATTGCTCGGGCCTCCCGTGGGTATGGGACGCGGAACCGAAACTTTCGAGCGCTTACCGGTAACTTCGCGGCAACTTAAGGGCAGGGGAAAGCGCTGTCAATGGGTGCTGCGGGAGTCGGCCGGGGCCTCTGTGCCGCGTTGGAAACCCCTCGAACCTGGGTAGGCCCCTGGGGCCCACCCCCGTTGCCCGTCGCAAGTTTCTGGGTGACCACCGACTCCTGCGAGGTGCCGCCGTGCCCGCGTTCGACCTGCCGCTGACAGAACTGGAACGCCATCGCCCGGACGTCGGGGAGCCCGCCGACTTCGACGCGTTCTGGCTGGGCACGCTGAAGGAGGCCGGGCGGGCGGACCCGCTGGTGTCGGTGCGGCCGGTGGAGACGGGGCTACGGCTGACGCGGACCTGGGACGTGACGTTCCGGGGCTTCGGGGGCGACCCGGTGCGCGCCTGGTTCAGCAGACCGGCCGGGGCCGGTGAAGTCCTGCCCGCGGTCGTCGAGTTCGCCGGGTACGGGCGCGGCCGGGGTCTGCCGCACGAGCGCCTGACCTGGGTCAACGCCGGGTACGCGCATCTGCTCATGGACAACCGCGGCCAGGGCGACCAGTACGGCTGCGGCGGTGACACGCCCGACCCGCACGGCACCGCGCCCGGCGGTCCGGGACCGGCGGTGCGGGGGCTGCTCGCTCCCGAGGACTACCACTACCGGCGTCTCATCACGGACGCGGTGCGCGCGGTCGCGGCGGTGCGGGCGCTGCCCGGCGTCGATCCCGCGCGGACCATGGCCGTCGGCAACAGCCAGGGGGGCGGGCTGGCCCTGGCGGTCGCCGGGCTCGTCCCCGATCTGGCCGCGCTCCTGGTCACGGCGCCGCTGCTGTGCGGGATCCGCCGCGCGCTGGACCTCACCGACGCGGGCCCGTACGGCGAGATCGCCGCCTACCTCTCCGTCCACCGGGGCGCCGAGCACGCCGCCCACCGCACGCTGTCCTACGTCGAGGGCGTCTCCTTCGCCCGCCGGGCGCAGGCCCCGGCCCACTTCGGCGTCGGCCTGCGCGACACGGTGTGCCCGCCGAGCGGGGCGTACGCGGCGTTCAACCGTTACGCCGAACTGACCGGCGCGGACCCGGACAAGGAGATCCACGCGTATCCGTTCAACGGCCACGAGGGCGGTGACGCGGTGCAGGTGCGGCGGCAACTGGCTTGGTTGCGAGCGCTGTTGGAAGGGGCGGACGCCTGATGGCACGGCGTCGCCGTCATCGCCCGTCCCCGTCGGGACGCGTCGGACTGAGGCCGTCCCCGGGTCCCTGCGCCGCGCCCGCCCGCCCCTGACGGACCTTCACGCGGCGCTGCGCGGGCGGCCCCGGGTCACTTCCCGATCGGAGACTCCGCGGTGCAGCCCCCGGCGGTCACCAGGCCCTTGGCGCTCTGCTCCTCCAGCACCTCGCCCTTGTGAATGATCTTGCAGGTCACCTGGGCGCCCTCGGGGTCCGCAGCGACCGGCATGACCGCCGCGGGCATGATGCCGCGCAGCGTGACCGTCTTCTTCCACGGCAGCTCGGGCTTCGACACCGACTCGATCTTCGGTTCCATGGCCTTGCCACCGCCGCCGTGGAACTCGATCGAGTCGACGTTCTTCCCGGTGACCTCGTAGGTGACTTCATACGTCTCGTCCACCGCCTTGTCGACCTGGTCGACCGCCTCGGAACAGGAACTGAGGCCGAGCGCGAGACCGGTGACGGCGACGGCGCAGACGGCTGCGCGGATGGTGCGGTTCAAGAGATCCCCCCGGATCGTGAATGGTCGGAGCCGCAGCCAAGCCCAAAGGGAAAGTGAAGTCAACTTCATTGAGGGCACGGTCAGTTGCCGCACCCCGGGTCCGGCGCGGCCGGCACACGGCAGCGCCCGCGCGGCCCTACCCGGGGGACGGGTGGTGTCACTCCGGCGCCTCGATCCAGTGCAGGCATGTGGTGTAGTCGAAATTCCACCTCAGGCAGAGCTGCATCCGGATCACCGATTTCCGGTCCACGAACTCGGTGATGATCTTCCTGTCCTCGATCCGGGACACCCCGACCTCGTTTTCCCAGTCGCTCTCCATCTCGTTTTCCAGCGCGAGGCTCGAGAGCGCGTATCTGCCCTGCGCCTCCTCCTGAATTCCGGGTCGGCGGGCCGTCCGCTCACCCGAAGTCTGCGGGGAGCCCGGGGAAAGCGCGCGGCGGCCGTCACCCGAACGGGCCCCGGCGCCCCGTGCGGCGACCGTTTACAAGTGCGCCGCCCGGCGCTAACTTCCGCAACAGCGGGGTGGGAGCGCTCCCACGGTGGACCGGAACCCGCCCATGAGCCGCTCCCGCTCCGCGCATCCCCGCACACGCATCCCCACTCAGGGAAGAACACGCGCCGCTTCCGCAGGATGCTGGGTCTGTTGCAGCTGCGTTCCCGCCACGTGGACAACTTTGGTGAGCCGGATGCATGTCAGCGTGTTGACCACGGCCACCCTTGACTGGGTGCGTTCGGCGGTGCCCGACGTTCCCGTCGATGAGCGACGCTTTCGGCCGAACCTCCTGGTGCGCACACCATCGGGCACTCCTCCGTTCGTGGAGGACGAGTGGTTCGGGAGCAAGGCGCGGATCGGCGACGCGGTGGGTATTGCGTTCGTGCGCTCGAGTGACCGATGCGTGATGACGAACGAGGCTCAGCAGGAGCCTCCCCACTCCCCGCTGATATTGCGGGCCATCACGCAAGCGCACGACATACGGCTGGACGGGCTTGCCACTGTCGTGTCGGCAGGGCAGGTGCGGATCGGAGACCCCCTGGTTCTGCTCCAGGATCCGTCGAGAGTGGATCTCGCCGGTTGAGGGCATCCGCCGAAGTGCCCGTACGTCCCATATGTCGCTGTTATCCAGGTGTGCGATTCTGTTGTGTGGGTGCCCTGCCGCTCATGTGCGGCGTGGCTTCGCCATGGGAGGCGTGACCCGGTACCGCCGGACTCGTGCCCGCGTCGTCGTCGCCTGAGTTCCGGGGACTCCCACCTGCCGGTGGCTGCGGCGTGGACGGGAGGTGGACGCGGACATGCCCCATGACGGCGATGCCCGGGCCGCGGCCCCCGGTCCGCGGGCGCGCGCGAACGGGAACACCGGCCCGCCTCGTCCCACGCCGGAACCGGCCGCGCGGGAGCGGGTCCTGGCGTTCGCCGGGGTGGTGCTGGCGGCGGTGTACGTACGGAGCGAGGACGGTACGGAGCTCCGGCGGGTGGAGGCGGCCGGCCTGGAACCCGAGCGGTACGGGCTGCCGGGGCGCGTGCGGGTCTCGGCGGACTCGCCGGCGGCAGGGGGCGGCGACGGGGCGGGTGGGTCGAAGACCCACCGGGGCGGGCCGGAGACCGACCGGGGCGGGCCGGAGGCCCACCAGGTCGGGACGGAGACCCACCAGGTCGGGACGGAGACCCACCGGGGCGCGTCAGAGACCGACCAGGCAATGTCGGAGACCGACCCGCACGGGCCGGAGACCCACCAGGGCACGTCAGAGACCGACCAGACCACCTCGGAGACCGACCCGCACGGGCCAGAAACCCACCGGACCCAGCCGGAGACCCACCAGGGCACGTCAGAGACCGACCAGACCACCTCGGAGACCGACCCGCACGGGCCAGAAACCCACCGAGCCCAGCCGGAGACCCACCGGGGTGCGTCAGAGACCGACCAGGCGATGTCGGAGACCGACCGGAGCGGGCCGGAGGCTCACCAGGTCGGGCCGGAGGCCGACCCGAGTGGGCCACGGACCGACACCGGCGACCGGGAGACCCACCAGGTCAGGTCGGAAGCCCATCGGGCCAAGCCGGAGACCGACAGGGCACAGCCGGAGGCCGACCGGGCACAGCCGTCGTCTGGTGGTTCGGGCCGGGCGGTGGCCGGGGGCCAGCCCGGCGCGGGTCCGGGGACGCCGCCGCCCGGTGAGGAGCGTCGGCCGGGCGCAGCCGGGGCCCCGCCCACCGCCGTGCCCGGTACCCCGGCGCCCTCTGCCCCACCCGCGCCCCCACCCCGAGCCGCCGGGACAGGAAGCGGCGAGTCCCTCGTCGTCGAGGCCTATCGGAGTGGTCGGGCCGTGTGGGTGCGGGGTGCCGTGGTCGATGGGCGGGAGGGTGGTGGAGTCGCCTCCACGCCGCTCGGGGCGCTGCCCCTGGGGGCGGCGGGGGGATGGCTGGGGTGCCTGGTCGTGGTGGGTGAGGCCGGGGACGGGTTCGGGGGCGAGCAGCGGGAGTTCCTGGAGCGGTATGCCGAGGCGGTCGCCGGGCGGCTGCGGGGCGAGGCCGACCGGTCGGCGCCCTCACCGCTGCTGGATTCGGCCCTGCGGGCCATGGGGGTGGGCTCCTTCGCCCTGACGCCGGGCACCGGCCTGGTCGAGACGGACCCGACCCTGCTCGAACTCGTCGGCATCCCCGAGGACGGTTTCGACGGCAAGACCGACACCCTGCTCTCCTACAGCGTCCCGGAGGACGTCCCGGCCCTGATGTCGGTCATCGAACCGTCCGCGCAGACCCCGGGGCGCCGGGAGCTGGAGTTCCGTATCCGCCGCCCCACCGGTGAACTGTGCTGGCTGCGCCTGGGATGCCGCGTGCTGAAGGGTCCCGACGGCGCTCCCCAGCGGGTGCTGGGCGTCGTCACCGCGGCCCCCGTGCTGCGGCGCGGCGCCAGCGACGTCGCCCGGATCCAGTGGCTGACGGCCGCGCTCGACGACGCGACGACGGTGCGGGACGTCAGCCGCGTGGTGGTCGCCGCGCTGCGCGAGCCGCTGGGTGCCGACCGGGTCGCACTCGCCGAGCTGCTGGAGGACCGGCTCGCGGTCACCGTGCTCGATCCGCCGGCCGCCTCCGCCTGGCCGGAGCTGTGGCGTTCGGAGTGGCGCTCGGAGTGGCCCGACGCGCCGGTCAGCGTGCTGCCCACGCTGCAGGCGGCGCTGCGGGACGGGCGGATGAGCCTGTGGCCGGCCGGCTCCGTGCTGGAACCGGGCCTCGCGGGGATCGGCCCCGGCGGCCTCGCGGTCCTGCCGCTGCCCGCGAAGAGCAGGGTGGCCGGGGTGTGCCTGGTCGGCTGGGACGCCCCGCACGAGTTCGCCCCGGAGGAGCGGGCCCTGCTCACCGCGACGGCGGGTCTGGTGGGGCAGGCCCTGAAGCGCGCGCACGCCTACGACGCCGAGCAGGAACTCGCGACGATGCTCCAGCGCAGCCTGCTGCCCCGCCGCCTCCCGCGGCTGCCCGGGGGCACCGCCGTGGCCCGCTACCTGCCCGCCCGGCGCGGACTCCAGGTGGGCGGCGACTGGTACGACGTGATCGCGCTGTCGGAGGGGAAGGTGGCCCTGGTCATCGGGGACGTGCAGGGGCACAGCGCCGGAGCCGCGACGATCATGGGCCAGATGCGTACCGCGGTCCGGGCCTACGCCGTGGAGGGTCATCCGCCGGACGTGGTCGTCGCGCACGCCAACCGGCTGCTCGTCGGCATGGAGACCGACCTGTTCGCCACGTGCTGCTACGTCGAGCTGGACATGGAGGAGGGCAACGCGCTGTTCGTGCGGGCCGGGCACCTGTCCCCGCTGGTGCGCCATCCCGACGGGGCCACCGAGGAGATCGCGGTCGAGGGCGGCCTGCCGCTCGGCATCCTCGCGGAGGCGGACTTCCCGCTGACGGCGCTCGCGCTGGCGCCGGGCTCGGTGCTCGCGCTGGTGACGGACGGCCTGGTCGAGTCGGCCGATCTGCACCTGGACGAGGGCATGCGGCTGGTGCGCGAGGCGCTCGCCGCCGCCGATCCCGCCGATCCGGGGCGGATGGCCGACGAGTTGCTCGGCGAGGCCGGCCGCCGCGAGGACGACGTGGCGTTGCTGCTGCTGCGCTACGACGGGATGCGGGTTAGGCCCGTGCGGGCGGGCTGGGTGGTGTGGCGGTTGCCGGACGCGGTCATGCACGCCCGCCGGTTCAGCGCCCGCACGCTGCGGTCGTGGGACGTCGTGGCCGAGGCCGACACCGTCCTGCTGGTGGTGTCGGAACTGGTCACCAACGCCCTGGTGCACACCCAGGGCCCGGTCCGGGTGGACCTGACCCTGGCGGCGGACCGACTCAGGGTGACTGTGAGCGACTCCTCGCCCCGCTCCCCCGCCAAGCCGGTGGTCGTGGACTGGGAGTCGACGGGCGGCCGGGGGCTCTTCCTGGTCGAGGCGCTCTCGTCGGCCTGGGGCTCGGTGCCGGTCGGCGGCGGCAAGCAGGTGTGGAGCGAGATCGTCGTGTCCCGTCCGCAGCAGGAGCCGGACCTCGTGGAGGAAGCCGGAGCCGAGCCGGAACCGCGGGTCGAGCCGGAGCGGGAGCGGCCGTCGGGCCGGGGCCTGGGCCGGGAGCGGCCGTCGGGCTGGGGCCTGGGCCGGGACCGGGGCTGGGGCTGGGGCATCGGCCGGAGCCGTGAGCGAAGCAGAGGCCGGGGCCCGGGCCGGGGCCGGTCGGCGGAGAGGGGGCCGCGATGAGAGCCCCGAAGTGGCGGGTGTCCGCCGGGCTGCTGGCATTTGTGCTGGCGGTGTCCCTGGCCGGGTGCACGGGCGACGAGGGCGAGGGCGGCGGGGACGGGCTGACCGTCGGGCTGCTGCTGCCGAGCCGTGCGGTGCCGCGCTGGGAGCAGTCCGACAAGCCGATGATCGAGAAGCGGGTGAAGGAGCTGTGCTCCGAGTGCACGGTGGTGTACGCCAACGCCGAGAACGACGCGGCGAGCCAGCGGCAGCAGATGAAGTCCATGATCACCAGGGGCGTGTCGGTCCTCATCCTGGACGTCGTCGACCCCAAGGCCCTGCGTTCCTCGGTCCGGGCGGCGGAGCGGGAGGGCATCCCGGTCGTCGCCTACGACCGGCTCGCCGAGGGCCCGATCTCGGGGTTCGTCAGTTTCGACGGCGGCGAGGTCGGCAGGCTCCAGGGCGAGGCGCTGCTGCGGGGCATGGGCGCCCGGGCCGACGGCGGCAGCGTGGTCATGATGAACGGCGACCCGTCCAGCCCCAACGCCGCCTGGTACGAGGGCGGGGCCCGGTCCGTCCTGAAGGACCGGGTGCGGATCGCCCGGTCGTACAACACCCTCGGGTGGCGCACGGAGAACGCCCACGACCAGATGTCCGCCGCGATCAGCGCCCTCGGCCCCCACCGGATCGACGGGGTGCTGGCGGCCAACGACTCGATCGCCGCCGGTGTCGTCGCGGCGCTCAAGAGTGCCCGGGTCTCGCCGCTGCCCGCGATCACCGGCCAGGACGCCGACCTGGACGCCGTGCGGCGCATCGTCGAGGGCGAGCAGTACATGACCGTCTACAAGCCCTTCCGGCTGGAGACCGACGCGGCCTCCGCGATGGCCGTCGCCCTGGCGCGCGGCAACGACGTCGACGCCCTTGTCACGACGAGCGTGGACAGCCCCACCACCGAGGACGTCCCGTCGATCCTGCTCGACCCGATCGCCGTGACGCGGGAGAACATCGGCCGGACGCTCGTCCAGGACGGCGTCTACACCGTCGACCAGATCTGTACCCCGAAGCTCCGTCCGGACTGTGACCGGGCCGGACTCACCCGGTGAGGGAGGTGGTCCCCGTGGCCCATCCGCCGGTGCTGGCGTTGCGCGGCATCTCCAAGCGGTTCGGGGGCGTCCAGGCGCTCGTGGACGTGGACCTTCAGGTCCGGGCCGGCGAGGTGGTGGCCCTGGCGGGCGACAACGGCGCCGGCAAGTCCACGCTCGTCAAGGTGATCTCCGGTGTCAGCCCCGCCGACCGGGGCGTCATCGAGTGGGAGGGGCGGCTCGTGCAGATCAAACGCCCGCACGACGCCCACGCCCTGGGCATCGCGACCGTCTACCAGGACCTCGCGATGTGCGACAACCTGGACGTCGTCGGCAATCTCTTCCTCGGCCGGGAGATCGACCGGGTGGGCGTCCTCGACGAGGTGGAGATGGAGCGCCGGGCCCGCGATCTGATGCGTACCCTGTCGATCCACATTCCCGACGTCCGCATGCCGGTCGCGGCGCTCTCCGCCGGCCAGCGGCAGGCCGTCGCGATCTCGCGCTCGCTGATGGGCTCGCCGAAGGTCCTGCTCCTCGACGAGCCCACCGCGGCCCTGGGCGTCGAGCAGACCAGCCATCTGCTCGACCTCATCGAGCACGTGCGTGACCGGGGCATGGGGATCATCCTCATCAGTCACAACATGGGCGACATCAAGGCCGTCGCGGACCGGGTCGCGGTGTTGCGGCTGGGCCGCAACAACGGCCTGTTCGACGTGAGCACGGTGACGCAGGAGCAGATCATCTCCTCCGTCACGGGCGCCGCGGACAACGCCGTGGCCCATCGCACGAGGGGCGACGAGGAGGCGTGGCCGTGAGCCGCGGCGGACCGCAGCGGGACGGCGCACCGGTCGCGACCGGCCGGACGCCGCGCGCCCCGGGCTGGCAGGAGAACCTGCGCGCGTACGCGTTGGAGGTCCGCGGCAGCGTCCGGGACGGTGAGCGGGGGCCGCTCCTGGTCGTCGCGGGGCTGATCGTGATCTGCGTCGTCTTCCAGGCGCTGGACGACAAGTTCCTCTCGCCGCGCAACCTGTCCAACCTCGGCGTGGACATCGTCGGGACCGGGCTGGTCGCCGTCGGCATCGTGTTCGTGCTGCTGATCCGGGAGATCGATCTGTCGGTCGGTTCCGTGAGCGGACTGGCGGGGGCGGCGTTCGCCGTGCTGAACGTGAACCACGGGGTGCCGGAGTGGCTCGCGGTGATCGTGGCGGTCGTCGCGGGGACGGCCGTGGGCGCCTTCCACGGGTTCTTCTTCGCCTGGCTCGGCGTGCCCGCGTTCGTGGTGACGCTCGCGGGGCTGCTGGTGTGGAACGGCCTGACGCTCTACCTGCTGGGCGCGAGCGGCACGATCAACATCGACGAGGAGGGCCTGGTCGCGTCCCTGACCAGCCGGCACTTCGATGCCGACGTGGCGGCGTACGCGGTCGCGGCGGTGGGCACGGCCGGGTACCTGCTGACCGTACGCCGCCGGCGCAGCCGTCACCGGGCGGCCGGGATGCCGTACCGGCCGATGGGCGAGATCTGGCTGCGCACCGCTCTCCTCGCGGTCGTCTCCTTCGCCGCGGCGCACACCCTGAACCGGTTCCAGGGGCTGCCGCTCGCGCTGCTGATCTTCCTGGTGGTCCTGGTCGTCTCGGACTACGTGCTGCGCCGCACCCGCTACGGGCGGCGGGTGTACGCGCTCGGCGGCGGGGTCGAGGCGGCGCGGCGGGCGGGCATCGGGGTGGAGCGGGTGCGGGTGGCGATGTTCATGGTGTCGGGGACGCTGGCGGCGGTCGGCGGGCTGTTCGTGGCCTCGGGGCTGACCTCGGCGAGCCCCACGACGGCGCGTGCCGCCGGTTCCGGGATGCTGCTGATCAACGCGATCGCGGCGGCCGTCATCGGCGGGACGAGTCTGTTCGGCGGGCGGGGCTCGCCCTGGTCCGTGCTGCTCGGGGTGCTGGTCATCCAGTCGATCGCCTCAGGCATGGGCCTGCTCGGGGTGGAGGACGCCGTGCAGTTCATGATCACCGGTGGGGTGCTGCTGGCCGCCGTCGCGGCCGACGCGCTGTCCAGACGGGTGGAGACCCGGCGGGGCCGCCCCTGAGCCGCGCTTGCCCACCACTCTGCCCTTTTGTCCCGATATGCCTAAGAAATGGCAAAGGTGGGTAGGGGCCGGAGTGTCATGAAACCGAGCCGCCTCGTCAGGGTGGCCGTGGCCGCCACGGTCGCCGCGGGCCTGGCCCTCGCCGGGTGCGGTGACACCGATCCGCCCGGTGGCGAGGAGCGGGCCGATCTCCGCGTGCTCGCGATGGACGCGTCCCAGATGCAGAACCTGAAGAAGCTCACCAAGGAGCACTTCACGGCGGAGACGGGCATCACGGTCGACTACACGCTGCTGCCGGAGAACGAGGCGCGGGAGCGCATGAACCGCGAGTTCGCGACGCAGGCGGGGAACTACGACGTGGCGAGCGTCAGCGCGTACGAGGTGCCGATCTACTCGGAGCAGGGCTGGCTCGCCCCGCTGGACTCCTATGTGAAGGCGGACGAGGACTTCGACCAGGGCGACGTCTTCCCCAACCTGGTGGCGTCGCTGACCGGGGAGGACGGCAGGCTCTACGCCGAGCCCTTCTACGGCGAGGGTTCCTTCCTGATGTACCGCAAGGACCTCTTCCGCAAGGACGGGCTGACCATGCCGGCGGACCCGACCTGGGAGCAGGTCGCCGACCTCGCCGCCCGGGTCGACGGCACCGACGGCGCGAGCGGCATCTGCCTGCGCGGCCTGCCCGGCTGGGGGCAGAACCTGGCCCCGATCAACACGGTCGTCAACACCTTCGGCGGCGCCTGGTACGACATGGACTGGAACGCCCGCCTGACCTCACCGGAGTTCAGGAGGGCCGTCGGGTTCTACGTCGACCTGCTCCGCTCCCACGGCCAGCCCGGCGCCGAGCGGATGGGTGTGCTGGAGATCCTCGACAGCTTCGTCGCGGGCGAGTGCGCCATGATGTACGACGCCACGTCGCTGGCCTCGTCGGTCGAGGCCGACGGTTCCGCCGTCAAGGGCAAGGTGGGCTACGTCCCCGCCCCGCACGACCGGACCGAGAAGGCCGGCTGGCTGTGGACCTGGGCGTGGGGCGTCCAGCAGGCCTCCGGGAACAAGGACGCCGCCTGGGAGTTCATCTCCTGGGCCTCCTCCAAGGAGTATCAGGAGCAGGTCGGCGAGGAGCTGGGCTGGACCGCGGCGCCCGCCGGGAACCGCAGGTCGCTCTACGCCAACCCGGAGTACCAGCAGGCGGCGGCCGCCTGGTACCGGCAGGAGTACACGGCGGCGACGGAGTCCGCCGACCCGAGGAACCCCGGGGTCGCGCCCCGTCCCTACACCGGCATCGGCTTCGTGGGCATTCCCGAGTTCGCCGTGCTCGGCACGGCGGTCTCCCAGCAGATCGCCGCGGCGATCGCCGGGCAGCAGTCCGTGGACGCGGCCCTGGACAAGTCACAGGACCTCGCCCAGGCCGCGGCGGCGAAGTACCGAGGCGAGTGAGCACACGACCGCCCGGACGACAGCACCCGGCGCGGGCCGCGCCCCCGGTCACCCGGGAACGCGGCCCTGGAACTGCCCCGAACTGCCCTGCCGGTCCGCTTACTTGCGGATCAGGCTGCGCAGCACGTACTGCATGATGCCGCCGTTGCGGTAGTAGTCGGCCTCACCCGGGGTGTCGATGCGGACGACCGCGTCGAACTCGACGCCGGTGTCGGTGGTGACCTTCACCGTGCGCGGGGTGGTGCCGTCGTTCAGCTCGGTGACGCCGGAGATGGAGAACGTCTCCTCACCGGTCAGGCCGAGGGACGCGGCGGACTGGCCCTCCGGGAACTGCAGCGGCAGGACGCCCATGCCGATGAGGTTCGAGCGGTGGATGCGCTCGTAGGACTCGGCGATGACGGCCTTGACGCCGAGGAGCGCGGTGCCCTTGGCCGCCCAGTCGCGGGACGAGCCGGAGCCGTACTCCTTGCCGGCCAGGACGACCAGCGGGATGCCGGCGGCCTGGTAGTTCTGCGAGGCGTCGTAGATGAAGGAGACGGGACCGCCGTCCTGCGTGAAGTCGCGGGTGTAGCCGCCCTCGGTGCCCGGCGCGATCTGGTTGCGCAGGCGGATGTTGGCGAAGGTGCCGCGGATCATGACCTCGTGGTTGCCGCGGCGCGAGCCGTAGCTGTTGAAGTCACGACGCTCCACACCGTGCTCGGTGAGGTACTTGCCGGCCGGGGTGTCGGCCTTGATGGCACCGGCCGGGGAGATGTGGTCGGTGGTGACCGAGTCGCCCAGCTTGGCGAGGACGCGGGCGCCGGAGATGTCCTGGACCGGGGCCGGCTCCATCTCCATGCCCTCGAAGTACGGGGGCTTGCGGACGTAGGTCGACTCGGCGTCCCACTCGAAGGTGTTGCCGGTCGGGATCGGCAGCGCCTGCCACTGGGCGTCGCCCGCGAAGACGTCCGCGTAGGACTTGGAGAACATGTCCTCGCCGATGGCGTTGGCGACGACGTCGTTCACCTCGGCCTCGGAGGGCCAGATGTCCTTCAGGAAGACCGGGTTGCCGTCCTGGTCCGTGCCCAGGGCGTCCTTGGTGATGTCCACCTTCATGGAACCGGCGATCGCGTAGGCCACGACCAGCGGCGGGGACGCCAGGTAGTTCATCTTGACGTCGGGGTTGATGCGGCCCTCGAAGTTCCGGTTGCCGGAGAGGACCGAGGTGACCGCGAGGTCGTGGTCGTTGACGGCCTTGGAGACCTCTTCCGGCAGCGGGCCGGAGTTGCCGATGCAGGTGGTGCAGCCGTAGCCGACGAGGTTGAAGCCGACCTTGTCGAGGTACGGGGTCAGGCCCGCCTTCTCGAAGTAGTCGGTGACGACCTTGGAGCCCGGGGCGAGGGTGGTCTTGACCCACGGCTTGCGGGTCAGGCCCTTCTCCACCGCCTTCTTGGCCACCAGGGCGGCGGCGACCATGACGTACGGGTTGGAGGTGTTGGTGCAGGAGGTGATGGCCGCGACCGTCACCGCCCCGTGGTCGATCTCGTACGAGGTGCCGTCGGGGGCGGTCACGGTGACCGGGCGGGACGGGGTGCCGTTCGGGATCGACGAGGGGGCGTCGGAGCTCGGGAAGGACTCCTTGCTGGCCTCGTACTCGTCGTTGACGTAGTTACGGACGTCCTGCGCGAACTGCTCGGCGGCGTTGGCCAGGACGATACGGTCCTGCGGGCGCTTCGGGCCGGCGATGGACGGGACGACCGTGGCGAGGTCGAGCTCCAGCTTCTCGGAGAAGTCGGGCTCGGCGGCCGGGTCGAGCCAGAGGCCCTGCTCCTTGGCGTACGCCTCGACCAGCGCGAGCTGCTGTTCGCTGCGGCCGGTGAGCCGCATGTAGTTGATCGTCTCGTCGTCGATCGGGAAGATCGCGGCGGTGGAGCCGAACTCCGGCGACATGTTGCCGATGGTGGCGCGGTTGGCGAGGCTCGTGGCGGCGACGCCCTCGCCGTAGAACTCGACGAACTTGCCGACGACGCCGTGCTTGCGCAGCATCTCGGTGATGGTGAGCACCAGGTCGGTGGCGGTGGTGCCGGGCGTGAGCTCACCGGTCAGCTTGAAGCCGACGACGCGCGGGATGAGCATGGAGACCGGCTGGCCGAGCATGGCGGCCTCGGCCTCGATGCCGCCGACGCCCCAGCCGAGGACGCCGAGGCCGTTGACCATGGTGGTGTGCGAGTCGGTGCCGACCAGGGTGTCGGGGTACGCCTTGCCGTCGCGGACCATGACGACACGGGCCAGGTGCTCGATGTTCACCTGGTGGACGATGCCGGTACCGGGCGGGACGACCTTGAACTCGTCGAAGGCGGTCTGGCCCCAGCGCAGGAACTGGTAGCGCTCCTTGTTGCGGCCGTACTCCAGGTCGACGTTCTGCTTGAAGGCGTCGTTCGTGCCGAACTTGTCGGCGATGACGGAGTGGTCGATGACCAGCTCGGCCGGCGCCAGCGGGTTGATCTTGGCCGGGTCGCCGCCCAGCTCCTTGACGGCCTCGCGCATGGTCGCGAGGTCCACGACGCAGGGAACGCCGGTGAAGTCCTGCATGATCACGCGGGCCGGCGTGAACTGGATCTCCTGGCTGGGCTGCGCCTGCGAGTCCCAGCCGCCGAGGGCACGGATGTGGTCGGCGGTGATGTTCGCGCCGTCCTCGGTGCGGAGCAGGTTCTCCAGCAGGACCTTGAGGCTGTAGGGAAGGCGGGCCGAGCCCTCCACCTTGTCCAGCCGGAAGATCTCGTACGACTCGTCGCCCACCTGCAGCGTGCTGCGGGCGTCGAAGCTGTTCGCCGACACGACAGTCTCCTTCATTGATGTGCGCGTACCACCACGATCCTGCCGCCACGGCATCTCGTCCGATCCGCTAAGGTAAGGCTAAGTTAGGCCAGCCTTACCGAGGTGGCGGCTGCGGTGCTCCCCGGCAGATATCTCGATGTCGAGATAACTCTAGTACACCCGGGGCGGTTGGTCATGCCCCGGCGTCCGCCATGCGGTCATGCACACCTCTCTCCGGGGTATCCGAACCGGGTATCCACACCACGAACGGAGAGGAGGCGGGCATGCCGCTCACGTTCCGCAAGAGTTTCCGGATCCTTCCGGGGGTGCGGCTGAACATCAACAAGCGCTCCTGGTCCATCACCACCGGCGGCGGAAAGAACGGCCCGCGATACACCCGCAGCAGTACGGGACGTCGTACGACATCGATGGATTTGCCCGGACCTTTCGGGTGGCGTCGCACCCGTACCGCCAGGCGCCATTGACGCCCCGTCACCCGAACGGACCCCCCGTCGGGCGGCATCTCATATCTGAGATAACCTCAACCTCATGGCAGACGACTACCTCGTACGCATCGGCAAGCTCATCCGTGACGCCCGGCAGCACCGGGGCTGGACGCAGTCGCAGCTGGCCGAGGCGCTCGGCACCAGCCAGAGCGCCGTCAACCGGATCGAGCGCGGCAACCAGAACATCAGCCTTGAGATGATCGCGCGCATCGGGGAGGCCCTCGACAGCGAGATCGTGTCCCTCGGCTATGCCGGTCCGATGCATCTGCGGGTCGTCGGCGGGCGCCGGCTGTCCGGTGCCATCGACGTGAAGACGAGCAAGAACGCGTGCGTCGCGCTGCTGTGCGCCTCGCTGCTCAACCAGGGGCGCACGGTGCTGCGCCGCGTCGCCCGCATCGAGGAGGTGTACCGGCTGCTGGAGGTGCTGGGCTCCATCGGCGTGCGCACCCGGTGGATCAACGACGGTGTCGACCTGGAGATCGTGCCGTCGTCCGAGCTGGACCTCGCGGCGATCGACGCGGACGCGGCCCGCCGCACCCGGTCGATCATCATGTTCCTCGGCCCGCTGCTGCACCGCATGGACCACTTCAAGCTGCCCTACGCCGGCGGCTGCGACCTCGGCACGCGCACGGTCGAGCCGCACATGATCGCGCTGCGCCGGTTCGGCCTGGACATCGCCGCCACCGAGGGCCAGTACCACGCCCAGGTGGACCGCTCGGTCAGCCCCGACCGCCCGATCGTCCTGACCGAGCGCGGGGACACGGTCACCGAGAACGCGCTGCTCGCCGCCGCCCGGCACGACGGCACCACCGTCATCCGCAACGCCTCCTCCAACTACATGGTCCAGGACCTGTGCTTCTTCCTGGAGGCGCTCGGCGTCAAGGTCGACGGCATCGGCACCACCACGCTCACCGTGCACGGCGTGCCGACCATCGACGTCGACGTGGACTACTCCCCCTCCGAGGACCCGGTCGAGGCGATGAGCCTGGTCGCGGCGGCCGTCGTCACCGAGTCGGAGCTGACGGTCCGCCGCGTCCCCATCGAGTTCCTGGAGATCGAGCTGGCGGTCCTGGAGGAGATGGGCCTCGACCACGACCGCACGCCCGAGTACTTCGCCGACAACGGCCGCACGCGGCTGGTGGACCTCACCGTCCGGCCCTCCAAGCTGGAGGCGCCGATCGACAAGATCCACCCCATGCCGTTCCCCGGCCTGAACATCGACAACGTCCCGTTCTTCGCGGCCATCGCGGCGGTCGCCCAGGGCAAGACGCTCATCCACGACTGGGTCTACGACAACCGCGCGATCTACCTCACGGACCTGAACCGCCTCGGCGGCCGGCTCCAACTCCTGGACCCCCACCGCGTCCTGGTCGAGGGCCCCACCCGCTGGCGCGCCGCCGAGATGATGTGCCCGCCCGCCCTGCGCCCCGCCGTGGTCGTCCTGCTGGCGATGATGGCGGCCGACGGCACGTCGGTGCTGCGTAACGTGTACGTCATCAACCGGGGTTACGAGGACCTGGCGGAGCGGCTCAACTCCATCGGGGCGCAGATCGAGACGTTCCGGGACATCTGACCGGCAGGTGCCGCCGCACGCCGTCCCGACTCGCATGCGTGCGGGTCGGGACGGCGTGCGGCGGTAGCTTGATCCGACATACACCGTGCCCAGCCCCGGGTGTCGGTTCACCACCCAAGTCTCCGCCCTGACCTGCCAGTTCGCCCGCCCGGCCCCGCCACGGCAAGATCAATCGCGTCCGGACCATTGACGCGCCGACCGGGCTCCGCCCCATAATCGGGCACCCGATGTCATCGATGACACAAGTCAACGATGACACCCTGGGGCGGCGGCGTGGGCGTCGCCGTCCGCCTGGGATGTCACTTTCGGTCCGCCCGCGCCGGGCCGCAGTCAGTGCTGCGCCGACGAGCCGCGGGACTAGGAGACACCATGAGCTCTGCACGCGTATCCCGGCATGCCCGCATACGGATGGTGGCGGCGGTGGCGACCGTCTGCGCCCTGTCGGCGGCCCTGCCGGCCCCCCGGGCAGTCGCTGCCGACACCCCGTCGCACACCGAGACCTACAGACCCCAGTTCCACTTCACTCCGCAGAAGAACTGGATGAACGATCCCAACGGCCTCGTCTACTACAAGGGCGAATACCACCTCTTCTACCAGTACAACCCCAACGGCAACTCCTGGGGCGACATGTCCTGGGGACACGTGGTGAGCAAGGACCTGGTCCACTGGGACGAGTTGCCGCTCGCCCTGTCGCACGACGACGAGGAGATGGTGTTCTCCGGCAGCGCGGTCGTCGACTGGAACAACACCACCGGTTTCGGCACGAAGAAGAACCCGCCCATGGTGGCGATCTACACCAGCGCCTACAAGGACAGCGGCAAGCAGGCCCAGTCGCTCGCCTACAGCACCGACCGAGGCCGCACCTGGACCAAGTACCAGGGCAATCCGGTCATCGACATCGGCTCCAAGGACTTCCGCGACCCCAAGGTCCAGTGGTACGCGCCGACCAGGAGCTGGCTGATGACCGTGTCGCTGTCCGCCGAGCGCAAGGTGCGGTTCTACTCGTCGAAGAACCTCAAGGACTGGGATCTGCTCAGCGAGTTCGGGCCGACCGGTGCGACAGGCGGCGTGTGGGAGTGCCCGGATCTGTTCCCCCTCGCGGTCGACGGCGACAGGAACAACGTCAAGTGGGTGCTGGTCGTCAACATCAACCCCGGTGGCATCGCGGGCGGTTCGGCCGCCCAGTACTTCGTCGGCGACTTCGACGGCAAGAAGTTCACGGCCGACGACAAGGGCACCTACACCCCGCCCACCGGCACGGTGATGCAGGACTTCGAGGGCACCGACTTCGGTGAGTGGACGACGACCGGCACCGCGTTCGGCCGGGAACCGGCGACCGGGGCGGTGGACGGTCAGGGAGCCGTCTCCGGCTTCGAAGGCAAGGGCCTCGCCAACAGCTTCCACGGAGGCGACGGCGCCACCGGCACCCTCACCTCCCCCGCCTTCACCGTGGACAGCCCCTACCTGAACTTCAAGATCGGCGGCGGGCGGCATCCGCACGAGGCCGGCACCGTCCTGAACGGCACTCCGCCCGACGGCACGGTCCTCGCCGACTTCGAAGGCGGAACGTACGGCGACTGGACGGCGACCGGGGACGCCTTCGGCACCGCACCGGCCACCGGCACCCTCCCCGGCCAGCAGGGCGTTTCCGGCTTCCTGGGGAACGGCCTGGTCAACACCTTCCTGAACGGTGACTCCACCACCGGCACCCTCACATCGCCCGAGTTCACCCTCGACAAGAAGCACATCAACTTCCTCATCGGCGGCGGTAACCATCCCGCGGGCTCCTCCGGCCCCACCGTCGTCCAACTCGTCGTGGACGGCCAGGTCGTCCGCAGCGCCACCGGAAAGGACACCGAAGCGCTCAACTGGGCCTCCTGGGACGTCAGCGACCTCGCCGGCAAAAAGGCTCAGATCAAGATCGTCGACGACAACACCGGCGGCTGGGGCCACCTCAACGTCGACCACATCGTCATGTCCGACACACAGGCCCAGCGCGTCTCCATGGAGACGTCGGTCAACCTGATCGTCGACGGCAAGGTCGTCCGCAGCGCCACCGGCGCCGACAGCGAGACCCTGGACTGGGCGTCCTTCGACATGCGCCCTTACGTCGGCAAGAAGGCGCGGATCCAGGTCGTCGACATGAACACCGGCGGCTGGGGCCACGTCCTGGCCGACCGGTTCACCGCCGCCGAGAAGCCCGCCAAGTCCGTCCTGCAGCGCGCCGACTGGGCCGACTACGGCAAGGACTACTACGCGGCGGTGTCCTGGGAGAACGCGCCGGGCGGCAGGCGGTACATGATCGGCTGGATGAACAACTGGGACTACGGCGGCGCCATCCCCACCTCCCCCTGGCGCGGCGCCCAGAGCGTTCCGAGGGAGATGGCCCTGCGCACCGTCGACGGTCAGATCCGGCTGACCAGCAAGCCGGTGGGCGGCCTGGAGTCCCTCCGGAACAACCGCCCGGCCACCGCGTCCGACATTACCGTCAAGAACACCTCCAGGTCCCTGGCCAGCCGCGGGGCCAAGGGCAAGGCACTCGACATCGAGGCGACCTTCTCCCTCGAGGACGCCGACCGCTTCGGCCTGAAGGTGCGCACCGGAGCAGGCGGCGAGGAGACCGTCATCGGCTACGACACCATGACCCAGGAGCTGTACGTCGACCGCACCCGCTCCGGCGCCGGGGACTTCAACAGCACCTTCCCCGGCGTCCAGACCGCACCTCTGAAGGCCGAGGACGGCAAGGTCAAGCTGCGGATCCTGGTCGACTGGTCGTCCGTCGAGGTCTTCGGCGGCGACGGCGAGGCCGTGATCACCGACCAGATCTTCCCCGACCCCTCCAGCACCGGCGTCGAGGTCTTCGCCGAAGGCGGCACCGCCACCCTAGACCACCTCCAGGCCTGGCAGCTGAGGTCCATCTGGCGGTGACGAGCCGGGGGCCGTCGCCCCGGAGTTGGAGCAGCGGTTCGATCTCCTCGCGCTCCAGCTCCGGGGCGCCGCCGGTGTTCAACGCTCGTCACGGACGCGTGGCCAGCGGATCGAGAAACGTCAGTACGGAGGCGTCCTCCTCGATCAGCGGGGTGAGCGCGGCATTGAACGGGGCGCCGTACGGGGCGGCCAGATGTGCCTTGAAGGCGTCCTCGTCCCGGTAGACCTCGAAGATCCAGAAGGCGCGCGGGCTGGCCGCCTTGGTGTAGACGTCGAAGGTCAGGTTGCCTTCCTCTTCGCGCACTTTCAGGGCGTACTCCCGGATCAGGCGGGCGACCTCGCGTTCCGCTCCCTCTCGGGCGGTGAACTCGGCGAGCAGAGTCTTCGTCATGGTTCCGTGTCCTTGTCCGTGGGTGGGTGGAGTGAGGTGGGGGGATGCGGGTGGGGGGAGACGAGGCGCCGGGCGGCGTACGGTCCCGTCAGGCGTCGGCGGCGGTCACCGACCGCGCCAGCTGGTCCCGCCAGGGCGGGTTGGGGCCGACGACCGAGCAGGTCCGGGCGGCGACCCGGGCGGCGAACCCGCACGCTTCCGCCACGTCGTCGAGTCCAAGACCGGCCAGCCGGCCGCCCAGGACTCCGCGTGCCGCGAGGTGGTGCAGCAGCCCGGCGGTGAAGGAGTCCCCCGCTCCCACCGTGTCGACCACTCTCGTCGCGACCGCAGGCACCCTCAGCCGTTCACCATCGAGTGAGGCGAGGGCCCCGTCGGCGCCGAGCGTGATCACGACGAGCCGTACCCCCGCGGCATGCCAGAGGTCGCACGCCTGCTCCGGCGGGGTGCCCGGCAGAAGCAGCGCCAGGTCGTCTTCGCTCAGCCGCAGGATGTCGGCGAGGCCGCACCAGTGCGCGAGCCGGTCCCGGTAGACGTCGGGGTTCACCAGCAGCGGCCGGACATTGGGATCGATGCTGATCGTGGCCCGGGGCGCGGCGGTTGCCAGGAACTCCTCCACCACCGCCGCGCCGGGCCGGCGGACCAGCGCCAGCGACCCGGTGTGCACACAGGCCGTCTCGGACAGGTCCACCCGCGACAGTTCCCCCGGAGCCCACTGCCAGTCGGCCGTGTTCTGGGCGTGGAAGGAGAACACGGCCTGCCCCTGGGCATCCAGCTCCGCCACAGCCAGCGTGCTGGGCTCGGCCGCCGCCACGGCGTACGTCAGGTCCACGCCGGATGCCTCCAGGTGGGTCCGGAAAAGACGGCCGAACACATCACCGGACAGGCGGGCGAGGAAGCGTGCCGGGGTGCCCAGCCGGGCCAGGGCCACCGCCGTGTTCGCGGGCCCCCCGCCGGGCAGCACGCGCAGGGCGAGTTCGTTCGCGGCGGTCGCGGCTTCGGCGAAGGCGTCCGCGACGCACTCTCCCAGGACGGTGATCTGGCGCGGGCTCATGGGCTGCTCTTCTCTCCGGACGGACGGGAAAACCGGGCGCTTGCTGACACAGGCACCGACCAGTGCGCGGGGGCGGCGGTCCCGGGCGTTGCCGATTTGTGACGGGCGCAAGGCATTGACGTTGCCGGGACACGGAGTCCATCATCCTCGCCATGCAGTGTCAACGATGACATAAGTCAGCGATGACACCTCGGGGCGGCATGCTCCGAACTCCCGGCCCCGTGCCGCTCGTCATCCCTCAGGAGTGATCATGTCTCGCACCACTCACCTGCCCTCCTCCCTCCTCAGAGCCGCAGCTGCCACGGGCGTCGTGACTCTCGCTCTGACGGCCTGCGGACCCGGTTCCGGTGCCGGTTCCGGATCGGGTTCTTCCAGCGCCGGTTCGGGCGACGTCAAGGTAGGTCTGATCACCAAGACCGACACCAACCCGTTCTTCGTGAAGATGAAGGAGGGCGCGGAGAAGTCGGCGAAGGCCGAGGGCGTCAAGCTCATGACCGCGGCCGGCAAGTTCGACGGCGACAACGCCGGTCAGGTCACGGCCATCGAGAACATGGTCGCCGCCGGTGTGAAGGGCATCCTGATCACCCCCAGCGACTCCAAGGCGATCGTGCCCGCGATCGAGAAGGCGAAGGCCAAGGGCGTCCTGGTCATCGCCCTGGACACCCCGACCGAACCGGAGAGCGCCGTCGACGCCCTCTTCGCCACCGACAATCTCAAGGCCGGCGAGCTGATCGGCGAGTACGCCAAGGCCGCCGTGAAGGGCAAGTCGGCCAAGATAGCCACCCTCGACCTCGCGCCGGGCGTCTCCGTCGGCGTCCAGCGGCACGACGGCTTCCTCAAGGGCTTCGGCGTCGAGAAGGGCGACCCCTCCATCGTCTGCTCCCAGGACACCGGCGGTGACCAGGCCAAGGGCCAGACGGCGATGGAGAACTGCCTCCAGAAGGAGCCCGGCATCAACGTCGTCTACACCATCAACGAGCCCGCCGCGCTCGGCGCGTACACCGCGCTCAAGGCCAAGGGCCGGGAGAAGGACGTCCTGATCGTCTCCGTCGACGGCGGCTGCACCGGCACCCAGGCCGTGAAGGACGGCAAGATCGCCGCGACCTCGCAGCAGTACCCGCTGAAGATGGCCGCCGAAGGCGTCAAGGCCGTCGTGACGTACGCCAAGGACGGCAAGAAGGCGTCCGGTTACACCGACACCGGCGTCACCCTGATCACCGACAAGGCGCAGGACGGGGTCACCTCGAAGGACACCGCCTACGGCCTGGAGAACTGCTGGGGCTGAGCCGGCCCTGAGGACCGTACGAGACAGCCACTCCCCTCAGCGGGGCGGCCGGCCCGGCACCACCCCGACCCGCGGGGACGGCCGCTCCCTCCTTTGTCCTGGCGACAAGGGATTACTGTCCTAAGGACTTCGCATGACAGCCACGTCCACACCGCCGAGCACATCCTCACCGTACGCGGAGCTCAAAGCGCCGACGACGGCCCGCAGACTGCTCACGGCACCGACCACGGGCCCTCTGGCCGCCCTCCTCCTGGCCTGCGTCTTCTTCTCCCTGTCCACCGACCAGTTCCTCACCGGCGGGAACTTCTCACTGATCATTCAGCAGGTCATGGTCGTCGGCACCCTCGCCATCGGCCAGACCCTGATCATCCTCACCGCGGGCATCGACCTGTCCTGCGGAGCCGTGATGGCCTTCGGCAGCATCGTGATCGCCAGGATGGCGGCCGAGGGCAGCCTGCCGCCGCTGGTCGCCATCGCGCTGGGCCTGGTCGTCTGTGGTGGATTCGGCCTGCTCAACGGGGTGCTGGTACAGAAGATTCCACTGCCGCCGTTCATCGTCACCCTCGGCATGCTCAACGTGGCGTTCGCGCTGACCCACATCTACTCCGAGGAGCAGACGGTCACCAATCTGCCCGGCCCGCTGACCGCGCTCGGGCAGACCTTCCCGCTCGGCTACACCGACGTCACCTACGGCTCCCTGGTCACCATCGCCCTGTTCCTCCTCCTCGCCTACGCGCTGAGCAGCACCGGCTGGGGCCGGCACGTCTACGCGCTGGGCAACAGCCCGGAGGCGGCGCGGCTGAACGGCATCCGGACGTCGCGACTGACCATCGGCGTCTACACCGTGGCGGGACTGCTGTACGGCATCGCCGCTCTCCTGCTCATCTCCCGTACCGGAGTGGGCGATCCGCAGGCGGGGCAGACCGACAACCTCGACAGCATCACCGCCGTGGTCCTCGGCGGCACCAGCCTCTTCGGCGGACGCGGATCGGTCCTCGGCACCTTCATCGGCGTCCTCATCGTCGGCGTCTTCCGCAACGGCCTGCAACTGATGGGGGTCGCCTCCATCTACCAGACCCTCATCACCGGCGTCCTGGTGATCCTCGCGGTGACCGTCGACCAGATCTCCCGGAAGAAGGCCCGATGACCGCCACCGGCTCCCCCACCCCTGTCCTGCAGGCCCGCGGCCTGATCAAGCGCTACGGCCACGTCACGGCCATCGACGGCGCCGACTTCGACCTCATGCCCGGCGAGGTGCTCGCCGTCATCGGCGACAACGGAGCCGGCAAGACCAGCCTGATCAAGGCCCTCACCGGCGCACTGGTCCCCGACGCGGGCGAGATCCGGCTCAACGGGCAGCCCATCACCTTCTCCGGTCCCCAGAGCGCCCGCGCCCATGGGATCGAGACGGTGTATCAGGACCTCGCCGTCGCCGCCTCCATGGACATCGCCTCGAACATGTTCCTCGGCCGCGAACTGCGCCGGCCCGGGGTGCTCGGCAGTGTCTTCCGCATGCTGGACAAGAAGCGGATGCGTCAGGAGGCCGCCGAGCACATGGCCGACCTGAAGATCGGTCTGCGCTCGCTGACGCAGTCGGTCGAGACGCTCTCGGGCGGGCAGCGGCAGGCCGTGGCGGTCGCCCGGTCGGTGGCCTGGGCGCGCAGTGTGGTCGTCATGGACGAACCCACCGCCGCGCTCGGCGTCAAGGAGTCCGGTCAGGTGCTGGACCTCATCCGCCGGGTCCGTGACAAGGGCATGCCGGTCGTGCTGATCAGCCACAACATGCCTCACGTCTTCGAGATCGCCGACCGGATCCACGTCCACCGGCTGGGCCGGCGTGCCGCCGTGATCAAGCCGTCCGACTACTCCATGGCGGAGGTCGTCGCCATCATGACCGGCGCGCTCACCGTCGACGCGGCGGGAGCTACTGTCGTAGCGGATTCGGAGGCCGCGAAGGCCGCCGGAGTACAGGCCACCTGACAGCACAACACCGCTCTCACTGTTTCCGGCCGAAGGCCGCGGCCGGAACGGAGGGCCCTGAGGAGACGGCTTCCTCCATGGCAGCGAACCGCCGCCCCACACTGGCCGACGTCGCGCGAGAGGTCGGCGTCAGCGCCAAGACCGTCTCGCGCGTCCTCAACGAAGACGGACCCGTCTCGGCGCAGACCAGGGAACAGGTACTCGCCGCGGTGGCCAAGCTGGGCTTCCAGCCGAACCTCATGGCGCGCAACATGCGTGTCGGCGGCCCGGACACCACGGTCGGGCTGGTCGTGCCCGACCTCGGCAACCCCTTCTTCGCAGCCGTGGCACGGGGCATCGAGGACGGCGTCCGCGAACGCGGACTGATGCTGCTCATGGGCTCGTCCGCGGACGACCCCGACCGCGAACGCGCCCTGACGGCCGAATTCCTCGCCCGGCGCGTCAGCATCCTGATCGTCGTGCCCTCCGTCGGATCCCACCACTCGCACCTCAAGGCCCACCGTACGGCGGGGCTGCCCATCGTCTTCCTCGACCGACCGGGCGCCGGCCTGCCCACGGACAGCATCGTCAGCTCCAACCGCGCGGGCGCCCAGGACGGTGTCACCCACCTGATCGCCCACGGGCACCGCCGGATCGGATTCGTCGGCGACCTCCCCGTCAAGCTGTACACCCGCCGCGAACGCCTCGCCGGATACCGCGCGGCCCTGCGAGAAGCCGACATCCCCTACGACCGCTCGCTCGTCGCCGACGCCCACGACCAGCAGGGCGCCGAGGCCGCGACCTCCCGACTCCTCGAACTGGCCGATCCCCCCACGGCGTTGTTCGCCGGCAACAACATCATGGCGCTCGGCATAGTCGTCGAACTCGCCCGCAGCAAACGCAAGGACGTGGCCGTCGTCGCCTTCGACGACGTATCGCTCGCCGAGGCTCTGGAACCGGGCCTGACCGTGGTCGCCCAGGACCCCGAGGAAATCGGCCGCAGCGCCGCTGCCACCGCCCTGGCCCGGCTCGACGGCGACCGCTCCCGGGCTCGCACCATCACCGTTCCCACCCGGCTGATCGTCCGGGGCTCGGGGGAGCGACCCGGGCCCAGGCCGTAGGAGGCACGGCGCCGCCGGACGGCGCAGCGCTCGGTCCGGCCAGGACGGTCCGGGGTGCAGGTGTGTGTCCGCCGAAACGGGAAAGTCCGGCACTGTGGACGCGCTTCTGCTGACCTTCGGGCACAGCACCGCCGACCGGGAGCGGATCACCGGGCTGCTGCGGCACGCCGGCGTCGCGGCCGTCGTCGATGTGCGGACCGCACCCGGCAGCCGCCGCGACCCCGATCTGTCGCGGCGGCGCCTCGCCGAGTGGCTGCCGGGCGGCGGCATCGCCTACCGGTGGGAGCCCGACCTCGGCGGGTTCCGTACCCCGCCCGCGGACAGCCCGGACGTCGTCTGGCGCAATGCCTCCTTCCGGGGCTACGCCGCCCACACCCGCTCCCCCGGCTTCGTCGCCGCGATGGACCGCCTGCTGCGCGAGGCCGCGGACGCCCGGACGGCCGTGATGTGCAGCGAGGCGGTCTGGTGGCGCTGCCACCGGCGCCTGATCGCCGACTTCGCGGTGCTCGCCCGCGGCGTACCGGCCCACCACCTCATGCCCGACGGACGTCTCGCCGCCCATGCGCCGACGCCCGGCGCGCGGCTGCGGGAGGACGGCCTCCTCGTGTACGACGGCCTCGGCGGCCGCACCGGGCCGGACGGCGGCTGAGTCGATCAGTGCAGCCGGTTCACGGCCGTCACGGTCGTCTTCTTGAAGTCGGCCACCTGGGCGTGCTGGAAGGTGCCCAGCCGGCTCCACCGGACGATCGTCACGGTGTTGCCGTCGCGGCCGACCGAGAACAGGTTGATGTCGGAGGAGCCCCACGCCGAGGCGGTGTGGAGGCCGTAGACGTGGGCGCCCTCCTCGACGTTCAGCCGGCCGTAGTGCTTCCCCGTGGCCGTCAGGTCGGGGTCCTTCTGCATGAGCTTCTTCGCGCAGCCGGCGGGGCCGCCGTACCAGGGCGAGGCCGGGTGTGGCGGCAGGTCGGCCGGCTCCAGGAACCGGGGTTCGGCGAAGGCCGGCGTGGTGGTGGCGGCGGCGGCCGGGACGGCGACCGCGGCGACACCGGCCGCGGCGGCCAGCGCGGCCACGGTGGCGCGGATACCTCGGGTCGCTCGGGTGCCTCGGGTGCTCGGGTGCGAACGTGCCTGGTCTTCTCCCCCTGGTGGACGCGCGGGTCTGCGCGGGTCTTGGTCTCTGCACGTCGTACGACCCGTCACCGCCCGCATGCGTTGCCCTGCGCGCCTGCCACGGATCCGTCCCGAGTGTCACCGGCGGGCTACAGGGGGTCCGCCCGGGTCACCCCTGGGACGGGAGGCGCCATGCGTGCGGCTGATGGAGGCTCTGGGGAGACTGTGAGTAACGTCTCCGGTACGCAGTAGGTTCGACCCACGCGCGCGTACGGTGCCCGCGCGCGTTCTGGGCCGATCGAGGGGGAGAAGAACGTGCGTCCCGGAGACGAGTTCGCCGGCCGCTATGTCCTCAAGGAGGTCATCGGCACAGGGCGGGGCGGTGACGTGTGGCTGGCCCACGACACGGTGGTGGGGCAGGACGTCGCGCTGAAGCGGGAGCGGGTCGAGGGCGAGCGGGAGACCGCCGTGCGGCGGCTGCTGGGCGAGCCGCGCGCCCTGGCCAAGTTCCGGGACCATCCCCATGTCGTGACGCTGTTCGATGTCCTGACCGTGCCGCCGGGCAGGGACGGGGACGGGGACGGCGAAGGGGGCGGGGACGCCGGCGAGGCGTACTGGTTCGTCATGGAGTACGTGCCCGGCGGCGGTCTCGACCGGCAGCCGCCCCTGAGCCCCGGGCGGGTGGCCCGGGTCGGGGCCCAACTCGCCGACGCGCTCGCCGCGTTGCACCGGGCGGGCATCGTCCACTGCGACGTCAAGCCCGCCAACGTCGGCCTCACCGGGCGCGGTACCGCGAAGCTGCTGGACTTCGGTGCCGCCTACCGGGTCGGCGGCACCGAGACCATCACCGCCAACGGCCCCTACAGCTTCACCCCGGACTACGCCGCCCCCGAGCTGGCCCGGGGGAACGTGCCCCGGCCCGCCTCCGACGTGTTCTGCCTGGCCGCCACGCTCCACGCCCTGGTCACCGGTTCCCCGCCGCGCGGCGACGACGGGGAGGGCAGCGGTGAGGACACCGCCCGGCTGACGCACTGGAAGGCCGAGCAGGGCGTCGTCGAGATGGACGCCGAGGCCGTGGGACCGCTGTACCCCGTGCTCGCCGCGATGCTGCGGCGCGACTCGGCGCAACGCCCCGACGCGGCCGAGGCCGGGCGGCTCCTGGCGGCCGTGGCCGAATCCGGTGCACCGGCCCCGGACGGGGGGTCCACCGCACCCGGCGGCGGGCGGCGCCGCCGGGCCTGGTTCGGCGCGGCCCTCGGCGTCTGCGCCGCACTCGCGCTGGGCCTCGTCGCCCTGCCCGGCGGCGACGACGGCGACGGCACGGGGACCGGCACCCGTGACTCCGCCGGGCGGCAGCTGCCGGAGGATCCCGGGAAGGGCGGTACGCGGTCGCTGATCGGTGATCCGCGCACCGCCGACGTGTGCGCCCTGACCGACCCGGCCGCGCTCGGCCGGTTCGGCAGGAGCGAGGTCGACGTGGACTACGGCAACTTCGACCGCTGCGACGTGCTCGTCCACACCGACGACAGCACCCGGATCGACGTGTCCCTGCAACTGCGCCGGGGCGCGCCGCCCGAGGCGTCGGAGCCCGTCAGGACCATCGGGAGCATCGCCGTCCGGGAGCAGCCGGCCGAGCCGGACGAGTGCGGGCTGCTGCTGTCCCGGGACGCGGGCGACGACAAGGAGGGCGACGCCGGTGACGGCATGTACGTCGGGGTCCGCGTCGACGTGGGCCACGGCGAGGTCGCGGGCGGTGCCGCCGCGCTGTGCGCCGTCGCCGACACGGCCGCCCGCAGCGCGGCCGGGGTGCTGAACCGCGGCCCGCTCCCCCGCCGTTCCCCGGGCTACCCGGCCGCCTCGCTGGCCTGGGCGGACGCCTGCGCGCTGCTCGACGCCAAGGCGCTGTCCGTCGTCCCCGGCGTCAAGGCGGACGTACCGGAGGCGGGGGTCGCGAACTGGGAGTGCGAGTGGTTCAGCGACGTCGACGACCTGGAGGCGGACATCGCCTTCTTCCGTGACGAGCCCAGGTCGGCGCGGGACGGCCGCACGGTCGAGCTCAGCGGCTATCACGCCGTCGTCGAGCCGGAGGGCAACGGCGCGGGCACCTGCACGGTGTTCGTCGCCTACCGCGAGTACGGCGGGCGGGACGCCGAGACGGCCGTGGAGATGCTGCGGCTGTACGTCGGCGGGCAGCGGCCGATGGGGCAGCTCTGCGGGATGGCCACCGACCTGGCCGCCTCCGCCGCGGCGAGACTGCGCGCCCGCTGAAGCCACCGCGGCGTCGTTCTGGGAGGGGTCCCGGGGAGGTCGGCCCATGCTGGTCCGTACGTCCGGCGGGGCCCCCGCGCCGGGCCCGTACCGTGCCGGTTCCGCCCCCGCATCGAGGAGACCAGCGATGTCCTTCTCCGCCAGCCTCGCGCGCGGTGTCGCGCCCACCACGCCCGGGACCCTGCACGCCCGCACGGTCACCGGTGACCTGTGTGCCCCGCCGCGCGCGGGACTGACCGTCCGCTTCGGCCGGGGCGAGCGGCCGGACGTGGACCTGGAGGTCGGCGTGGACGATCTGCGGGTGAGCCGCCGGCACGGGGAGCTGACGTACCGGCAGGGGCAGTGGTGGCTGCGCAACACCGGGCGGCAGCTGGTGCGGCTGCCGCGCGGCCGGATGATGCACACCAGCACCGAGCCGATCCCCCTCGCCACCGGCTACACGCCGCTGTTCGTGAAGGGCTCCGGCTACCGCGAGCACCTGATCGAGCTGTACGTGGCCGACCACGACGACCAGGGTCCGGTCTCGCGCCGCCGGGCGGACACCCTGCGCCCGGAGACCTGGGCGCTCGACGACGACGAACGGCTGCTGCTGGTCGTCCTCGGCCAGCGGTACCTGCTGTACGAGGAGGACCCGCGGCCCCTGACGTACGCCATGGCCGCCCGGCAGCTCGTCCATCTGCGCCCGGACGGCAACTGGACGGACCGCAGGATCGAGCATCGCATCGAGGCGGTGCGCAAGCGCCTGCACGGCACCGGGTTCCGGTACCCGCTGCTGCACGACCCGTCCGAGGAGCGGCGGCCCTCCGACAACCGCCTGCTGCACAACCTCCTCAAGGGGCTGGTCGAGTCGACGACGCTGGTGCCGCCGGACCTGAACCTGATGGACGAGGCGCCCGCGGGACAGCCGTAGCCGTGGGCGGTGACGCGCCCCTCGTCCGGGAGCGGCTGCGTGAGCTGAGCGGCCCCGAGCTCTACCGGCGCAACGCCTTCCGGATCACCGGGGCGAGCACCTGCGCCGCCCGCCGTGCGCTCGTGCGGCGCCGGCAGCAGATCGCCACGGCCGCGAAGGCGGGGGTCGCCGTCGGCTCCGGCGATGCCAGGCCCGACGACCTCCGCACCGCCTTCGAGGTACTGGACCATCCGCAGCGCCGGATCGTCGACGAGCTGTTCTGGCTCTGGGACGCACCGGACGCCAGCTGCCCCTGCGAGCCCGAGCTGCACCGGCAGCACGACGAGGCGGTGCGGGCGCACGCGCGGGCGCTCGACGGGGAGTTGCGGGGCTCCGGGGAGTCGCAGCGTCCGGCCGACGGGCGCCCCCGCCCGGCCGGCGGGAAGAAGGGGGCGGCCGGCGGGAGGAAACGCCCCGGGAAGAGGCCCGTCCCGCGGCGCCCCGGCGGCGCGGCGCGGGACGAGCTCTGGCAGTCCGCGGCACGGCTGTGGCGCAAGCTGCTCGGGCAGCGCGCGGTGTGGGCGCATCTGCGGCACCGGGTCGCGGCCCTCGACGACAAGCGGCTCACCGAGGCCGCGGTGACGGTCCTGGAGGCCGAGGTGCGCCGCGTACTCGTCTCGGCCGTCGCCGGCCTGGCCGCGCGCACCGAGGACCCCGCCCGGCTGGCCCGGTACTGCGCGCAGTGGAAGTGGACCGGCCGGGGCCTTCTCGGGGAAGAGCTGGAGAGCCGGTTGACGCCGCTGTACGAGTCGGCGGCCGGTGAGCTGCGCGAGGCGGGCGACAGGCTCGCCGGTGTCCCGGACGGCGGCGGGAAGACGGCCGCGACCGCAGTGGCCGCAACCTTGCGGGCCCGGGTCGTGCCGGTGGTGGAGCGGCTCGGCGCCTTCGCCGGGTTCGGGATGTCGCTCGGCGTCGGGCAACTCGTCGACACCACCGCCCTGTTGCTCAACAACTGCGCGGTGGCCCTGTCCCCCGCCTCGGACTCGGCCCCGCCCGACCGGGAGAGCTTCGGCCTGCTGGACCTGGCGTTGCGGCTGCGGCCGTACGAGGAGACGCGGCGGACGATCGAGCAGAACCGGGCGCGGCTGGAGGAGGCCGGTGTCTGGTTCTCGACGGCCAGGCCGGCCTTCGACCCGGTCGTGGCCGCGCTGGAGAGGGCCGCGAGGCAACTCGACCGGAGGGACGCGCGGGGCGCGGCCGACACCCTGGAGGCCGCCCTGCCGTCGCTGCACGAACTGCGCCGCCTGCGCCGGGGTGCGTTCGCCGCCCTGCCGGACGTCCCGCAGGCCGTCGACCGGCTCTGCGACTCGGCGGCGATCCTGCTGAACAACTGCGCGCTCGCCCTCGGATCACGGGCCGGCGGCCGGGATCTGCGGCTGCTGGAGCTGGCCGAGGAGCTCTGCACGACCGAGGAGTCACGGGCCCGCATATCCGCCAACCGGCTGCTGGTCGATCACGCTCGCCAGGCCGGGTACGGCTACGGCACCCCGTACCCGGTGCGGCGGCCACCGCGCAGGAGCCTGCGGACGCGCCTGGAGGAGATCTACTACGGCGAGTCGCCCGTGGCCGCCAAGGTGTGGACGTGGGTGGTGGTGCTGCTGATCCTCGGTGCCGTTCTGGTCCTGTCCTAGCGCGGGGTGAGCACCACCGTGACCGTGCGGTTGCGGGCGGGATCGTCCGGGTAGGGGGCGTCGCGCTGGTCGGCGCTGTCGGTGGTGAACGCCGTGAGGGGCTTGCCGGTGGCGGTGCTCAGCTCGCGGGCGGCGACGAGGGCGCGCCACAGCGCGACGACGGAGCCGCCGCTGCGGGGGGCGCCGGGGACGACGGCCGCGTGCCCGTGCACCGTGATGGCCGATTCCTGCCCGGCCAGCCGTTCCCCGAGTTCGGCCAGCCGCTGGGCTCCGGTCGGGGTCAGCCGCGTGCCCTCGGAGAACAGCCCTTCGGTGAAGGCGACTTCGACGGAGTCCGCGCGGGTGGTGACGCGCAGGCCCGGGGCGCGCAGGTCGCGGGCGAGCGAGGCGAGCGCGGTGGCGCGCCGGGCCTCGTCCGGGTCCCGCTGCCGCCCGGGGGCCGGGGTGGCCCTCGTGCCGGGGGTTTCCGGGCCGGCCGCACGGTCGGTGTCCGTCCGGGCGGGTTCGTCGAGGGCGGTGACCACGCCGGTGACGGCGGCGGTGACCACGCACACCGCCGCGACCAGGGCCGTGCGGGTGCGGTGGCGGCCGAGCGCCGCCGCCGGGCCCGTGCGGCCCAGCCGGGCGAGCCCGGCCCGGGCCTCCGGGTC
>JJOH01000004.1 GCA_000696115.1 Streptomyces olindensis | reverse complement strand
CCGGGGCCCCCGGCCGTGCGGTGCCGCCGCCGCGCAGGCGCCGCGGGGCGCCGGAGGAGCCGCCGCCGGGGCGGCGCGGGCGGCGGCCCGTCAAGAAGGCCTCCAAGGGCAGGAAGGCCCTGCTGTGGACCGGCGGCACGATGGCGTTCGTGCTGGTCGCCGGCGCGGGCGCCGCGTACTTCTACATCGAGCACCTGAACAACAACATCGCGTCCGTCTCCGACGACGGCGCGAGCACCGGTGGCTTCCAGAAGGACAAGGCGATCAACATCCTGCTGATCGGCACCGACAAGCGCACCGGCAAGGGCAACGAGAGCTACGGCGACGCGGGCAGCGTCGGGCACGCCGACACCACGATCCTGCTGCACGTCTCCAAGGACCGTTCGAACGCCACCGCGCTGAGCATCCCCCGCGACCTGATCGTCGACGTGCCGGACTGCCCGACCACGCAGGAGGACGGGACGCAGAAGATCATCCCCGGCACGCAGGGCGTCCGCTTCAACACCAGCCTCGGCCAGGACGGCCGTACGCCCAGCTGCACGATGCGGACCGTGACCGAGCTGACCGGCGTCAAGCCGGACAACTTCATGGTCGCCGATTTCAACGCCGTCAAGACGCTGACCAGCGCGGTCGGCGGTGTCGAGGTCTGTCTGGGCAAGGACATCGACGACCCGGACTCGCACCTGAAGCTGTCGAAGGGCACCCACACGATCGAGGGCGAGCAGGCGCTCGCCTTCGTCCGCACCCGCCATGCCGTGGGCTTCGGCGGCGACCTGAGCCGGATCGGACTCCAGCAGCAGTTCCTGAGCGCGCTGATGCGCAAGCTGAAGTCCAACGACACGTTGTCGAGCCCCTCGAAGATGCTGAAGCTGGCCGAGGCGGGCACCAAGGCGCTGACCGTCGACTCCCAGCTGGACAGCATCAGCAAGCTGAAGGACCTCGGCATGGAGCTCGGCAAGCTCGACACCAAGAACCTGACCTTCACCACGACCCCGGTGATCGACAACCCGGCGGAGAAGGTCAAGTCCACGGTCGTGCTCAACGAGTCGTCGGCCCCGCAGGTCTTCGACATGATCAAGAACGACATCTCGTTCACCGCGGTCAAGGAGCAGAAGAAGAAGGAGGCGGCCGCGGTCGCCGCCCGGCTGAAGGGCACCAAGGCCCCTGCCTCCGAGGTCCGCGTGCGGGTCCTCAACGGCGGGGCCGTCGCCGGCAGCGCGCAGGAGACGCTCAGCTGGCTGCAGAACGAGGAGGGCGTGACCAAGTCGGAGAACGCCGGCAACGCGCCCGCCGAGCTGGCGAAGACCACGCTCGAGTACGCCCCCGACCAGGCCGACCAGGCCCGCCGCCTCGCCGCCCTCATGGGCCTGCCCGGGTCCGCGATGAAGCCGGGCGAGAGCGTCACCAACTCCCAGGGCGTGCCCGCGATGACCCTGACCCTCGGCAAGGACTTCAAGGGCGCGGGCGTCTCCCTCACCGCTCCGTCGAAGGCGCCGGAGGGCGTGCAGAAGTCCACGGCGGACAAGGTCGAGTGCGCCCAGTGACCTGACGGGCCTGTCGTACGTCTCACAGGGCGTACGACAGGCCTTGTCCGATGACGCGCGGGAAGCGCGGCGGGGTGCGGAGCGGGAGAGATGGCGCGCAGCAGCGGTGTGTACGGGGAGGGCGCGAAGCCGGGTGCCGTGCCGCGTGTGCCGGTCCAGGACCAGGGCGGCCACGACCGGGCACCGGCCCCCGGCGGTGACGGTCCGGGCAGGCCGGGCAGATCCGGCGGAACCGGAGGCCCGGGCGGCTCCGGCGGCTCCGGCGCTTCGGGAGGCAGGCCCGGCCGCGTGCGCCGCGCCCTGCGCTGGTCGGCGACGGCCCTCTCCCTGCTGGTCCTCGTGACCGCGGGTGCCGGATACCTCTACTACGAGCACCTGAACGGCAACATCCACAAGGGCCGGCGCAGCAGCGGCGCCTCCGGGGCGGCGAGGACGGGGCCGAACGCGGCCGGGCAGACGCCGCTGAACATCCTGCTGATCGGCTCCGACAGCCGTGCCTCCGACGAGAACGTGACGCTGGGCGGCGGCCGGAACAGCCGGGGCAATCCGCCGCTGGGTGACGTGCAGATGCTCATCCACCTGGCCGCGGACCGCAGGAGCGCCTCCGTGGTGAGCGTGCCGCGCGACACCCGCGTCGACATACCGAAGTGCACGGACCCGGCGACCGGGAAGACGTACCCGCCGGTCAACACCATCATCAACGCCTCGCTGGCCCGCGGCGGAGCGGGCTGCACGCTGGCGACCTGGGAGAACCTCACCGGCACCTACATCGACCACTGGATGACGATCGACTTCGCGGGCGTGGTGCGCATGGCGGACGCCATCGGCGGGGTCGAGGTCTGCGTCCGGCAGAACGTGTGGGACCGGCCGCTGCCCGGCGTGCCCGGCGGCTCCGGCCTGAAGCTGACGGCCGGCCGGAAGAAGGTCCAGGGCGTGCAGGCGCTGCAGTGGCTGCGCACCCGCCACGCCTGGGGCAGCGACCCGCTGCGGGCCAGGGCGCAGCACATGTACATGAACGCGATGATCCGCACGCTCAAGGCGCAGAACGTCTTCACGGACACCGGCCGGCTGACGGACCTGGCGGAGGCGGCCACGAAGTCGCTGCACGTGTCGGAGGAGATCGGCACGGTGAAGCGGCTGTACGACCTGGGCACGCAGCTCAGGACCGTGCCGACGGACCGCATCACCATGACGACGCTGCCCACGGCCCAGGATCCGCAGGACGCCAACCACCTGGTGCCGGCCGGGGCCGACGCCGACCGCGTGTGGTCCATGATCCGCGACGACGTGCCCTTCGACGGCAAGGGCGGGAAGCCGGGCGCCAAGCAGGACGCCGAGCGGCCCTCCCGGGATCCGGCCGCGGCGGACGGCGAGATCGGCGTCCTGGTGCGGAACGCCACACGCTCCGCCACCCTCGGCCCGGTCGGCGGCCGGGCGCGGGCCGTCGCGGACGCGCTCGTCGGGAAGGGCTTCACGAAGGCCGCCGCGGACCCCTCCGGCGCGCTGTCCGAGGAGCGCACCGTCGTGCGCTACCCGAGCGCCGAGCTGGCGGGCGACGCCCGGCGGGTCGCCAAGGCCCTGGGGATCCCGGCCAGTTCGGTGCGGCGGTCGACCGACGTCTCCGGCGTCACCGTCGTCGTGGGCGCCGACTGGCGTACGGGCACGGCCTATCCGAAGCAGCCGGCGCCCAACTCCGAGGACCTGCCCGGCGACACGGACGCGCTCAACGGGTCGGACACCGGTCCGTGCATGGACGTGTACGCGCCGTACCGCTGGTAGCGACCCGCGACGCACCCGCACACGGAACCGTCGAACTCCCGTGCGCTGACTTGGGACGGATTGCCCCCATGTATGGATGTTGAATTTGTCATTCAGTGCACACCGGCGTTCAACTGGGCGGATAGTGTGAGCGATCCAGTGCTTCTGTGATGACCAAGTACCCGTGCGCCTTCCGGGGGGGAGAGGGCGCCGCGTGCCCCGACGGAGGAATCGGACAACCGTGGACGCGCAACGCCGTGGGCGGGGGGATCAGATCGACCCCGCAGACCAGTGGGTACTCAATCCGAACACCGGCGAATACGAACTGCGACTGGCCCCCTCCGCACCGCAGTCGCCGGGCACCGGGACGCGCGGGTCGGCGGGCGGCCGTACGACGCCGCCCCGCACGGCCGCTCCGCGTACGGCGGCGCCCCGCACGGCGACTTCGCGCACCGGGGCTCCCCGTGGGGGTGCCACCCGCACCGACGTCCCGCCGCAGCGCAGGCGGCGCGGCGCTCCCGAGGAGCCGCCGCCGGGACGGCGCGCCGGGCGGCGGCCGGTGCAGCAGAAGCCGAAGAAGGCCAAGAAGGTGCTGGTGTGGA
The DNA here is from genome assembly GCA_000696115.1 of Streptomyces olindensis. Taxonomy (GTDB): domain Bacteria; phylum Actinomycetota; class Actinomycetes; order Streptomycetales; family Streptomycetaceae; genus Streptomyces; species Streptomyces olindensis. The sequence continues at coordinate 307,635 of JJOH01000004.1, read as the reverse complement.
CCGGCGGCACCATGGCCTTCGTGCTGGTCGGGGTCGGCGCGGCCGGCTACTTCTACCTCCGGCACCTGGAGGGCAACGTCAGCACCACCGACGTCGGCAGCGCGGGTGCGAGCAACTTCAGCAAGTCCGAGGCCTTCAACATCCTCATCATCGGCACGGACAAGCGCACCGGCGAGGGCAACGGGGGTTACGGCGACAAGGGCAGCTCCGGGCACGCCGACACCACGATCCTGCTGCACGTCGCCGAGGACCGCTCCAACGCGACCGCGCTCAGCATCCCCCGCGACCTGATCGTGGACATCCCCGACTGCCCGACCAAGCTGGAGGACGGCTCGGAGAAGGTCGTCCCGGGGCTGCGGGGCGTCCGCTTCAACCGGAGCCTCGGCGAGAGCGGCCGGGACCCGGGCTGCACGATGCGCACGGTGAAGGAGAACACCGGCATCGAGGTCGACCACTTCATGATGGCCGACTTCAACGCGGTGAAGACGCTGACCACGGCGGTGGACGGGGTCGAGGTGTGCGTGGAGAAGCCCGTCAACGACAAGCAGTCCAAACTCGTCCTGCCCGCGGGCGAGTCGACCGTCGAGGGCGAGCAGGCCCTCGCGTTCGTCCGCACGCGCAAGAGCTTCGGCAACAGCGGCGACCTCGACCGGATCAAGGTGCAGCAGCAGTTCCTGGGCTCGCTGATGCGCAAGATGTCCTCCAGTGACACCCTCACCAGCCCCTCCAAGCTGCTGAAGCTGGCCGAGGCCGCCACGAAGGCCCTGACGGTGGACAAGGCGATCGGGAACGTCGGCACGCTCAAGGACATCGCGCTGGAACTGAAGAAGGTGCCGACGAAGAACATCACCTTCACGACGGTCCCGGTGAAGGACAACCCCGCGGAGACGGTGAAGGCGACGGTCGTCCTCAACGAGGCACAGGCCCCCCAGGTCTTCGAGATGATCAAGAACGACGTCTCGTTCACCGAGGTCAAGAAGCAGCAGAAGAAGGAGAAGGACGCCGAGGCCGCCCGGCTCAAGGGCACCAAGGCCCCGGCCTCCGAGGTCCGGGTGCGGATCCTCAACGGCGGTGCCGTCGCCGGCAGCGCACAGAAGACCCTGCAGTACCTCCAGGTCGAGGAGGGCGTGACCAAGTCCGAGAACGGGGGCAACGCGCCCGCCGCACTGGCGAGGACGACCCTCGAGTACGCCCCCGGCCAGGCCGACCAGGCCCGCCGACTGGCCGACATCATGGGCCTGTCCGGCGCGGCGCTCAAGCCCGGCGAGAGCGTGACCAACGCCCAGGGGCTGCCCACGATGACCCTGACCCTCGGCAGGGACTTCAAGGGCGCCGGTGTGAAGCTCAACGCCCCGGTCGAGGCGCCGGACGTGGAGAAGTCCACGGCCGACAAGGTCACGTGCGCGAGTTGACCCGCTGAGGGCAACTGACAGGCCCGTCGTGCGTCTAACAGGAGGCAGGGCGGGCCTGTTGCATGCGCGGGGGGCGGAGAGGACCGGGGAAAGTGACGCAGAGCGGTGTGCGGGAGGACGGAACGCGACGGAGCGTCCACCACGAACCGGTCCCGGGCGGAAACGAGCCGACGGGCACGCGGTCGCCCGAGGGCGACGGCATGCCGACGGGGAACACGAGGACGGACACGAAGACGCCGAGCGTCGACGACGGGCCGACGCGCGGCGCGAAACCGCCGAGCGGTGACAGCGGGCCCACGCGGGGCACGAAGACACCCGGCGGCGACGGCAGGCCCACGCGGGGCGCTAAGACACCCGGCGGCGACGGCAGGCCCACGCGGGGCGCTAAGACACCCGGCGGCGACGGCAGGCCCACGCGGGGCGCTAAGACACCCGGCGGCGAGGACAGGTTCACGCGGGGCGCGAAGACACCCGGCGACGGCAGGTCGGCCCGCGGCGCGAAAGCGCCCGGCGATGACAGCGGACCCGCGCGCGACACGAAGACCCCGAGCAGCGACAGCAGACCGGCCCACGGCACGAAGACGCCCAGCGGCAACGGCAGGTCGGCCCGCGACACCAAAGCGCCCGGCGATGACAGCGGACCCGCGCGCGACACGAAGACCCCGAGCAGCGACAGCAGGTCGGCCCGCGGCACGAAGACGCCCAGCGACAACGGCAGGTCGGCCCGCGACACCAAAGCGCCCGGCGATGACAGCGGACCCGCGCGCGACACGAAGACCCCGAGCAGCGACAGCAGACCGGCCCGCGGCACGAAGACGCCCGGCGGTGACAGCGGACCGGCCCGCGGCGCCGAGTCCGCCGGTCATGAGGGGGCCTCGGCCGCGGGCGTGGGGTCCTCTGCGGATGGCCGTGGCGGTGACGGCGGCGAGGGAGGCGGGCGGCGGCGCGGGGGCCGGCCCCGGCGCAGGCGGCGGGCGTTGAAGTGGTCCGCCGTGGTGCTCGCCGTGCTGATACTCGGCACGGCCGGGACGGGCTACTTCTACTACCGGCACCTCAACGGCAACATCAAGAAGGACGCCCTGAACCTCGGCGACAACAAGGTCGCCGCCCCGACGCCGAACGCCGCCGGCCAGACCCCGCTGAACATCCTCCTCATCGGCTCCGACGCCCGCGACACCGAGGAGAACCAGAAACTCGGCGGCGCCCGCGAGACGTTCGGCGCCACTCCCCTGGCCGACGTCCAGATGCTGCTGCACCTGTCCGCCGACCGCACCAACATGTCGGTCATCAGCATGCCCCGCGACACCCTGGTCAAGATCCCCAAGTGCACCGACCCGGACGACGGCAAGGTCTACCCGGCGACCCAGGGCCGGACGATGACCAACCAGAGCCTCGGCCACGGCGGCCCCGGCTGCACGGTGGCCACCTGGCAGGAGCTCACCGGCATCCACATCGACCACTTCATCATGGTCGACTTCGCCGGAGTCGTCTCGATGGCCGACGCCGTCGGCGGCGTCCCCGTCTGCGTGGACGCCAACATCCACTCCCGCACCTCCGACGGCAAGGGCTCGGGCCTGAAACTGGAGAAGGGCACCTCGTACATCCAGGGCGAGCAGGCCCTGCAGTGGCTGCGCACGCGCTACGGCTTCGAGGACGGCAGCGACCTCGCCCGCGCCAAGGCCCAGCACATGTACATGAACGCGATGGTCCGCCAACTGCGCGAGAACGCCACCCTCAGCAGCCCCAACCAGCTGCGCAGACTGGCCGAGGAGGCCACCCGCGCCATGACGGTCGACCCGGGCCTCGACACCGTCAGGAAGCTCTACGACCTCAGCACCGAGCTGCGCAAGGTGGAGCCGGAGCGCATCACCATGACCACGATGCCCAACCGGTACGTCGGCGCCCGCGTGGAGCCCACGGAGGACGCCGAGCAACTGTTCCGGCTGGTGCGCGAGGACATCGCCCTGGACGGCAAGGACAAGACGAAGAAGGCCGAGGAGAAGGCCTCCGCCGACCCGGCCGCGGCCGACAACGAGATCGCCGTCCAGGTCCGCAACGGCACCCGCACCGACACCCTCGCCCCGGCGAGCGGACGCGCAAGCACCGTGGCCGGGCTGCTGAAGGAGGAGGGCTTCACCGAGGCCGTCGCCGACACCGACGGCTCATGGAGCGAGGACCGGACCGTCGTCCGCTACCCGAGCGCCGACCTGGAGGGCGACGCCCAGCGCGTCGCCGAGGCCCTCGGGATCCCGCTGAGTTCGGTGAAGCGGTCGACCGACGTCTCCGGCATCACGCTCGTCGTGGGCGCGGACTGGCGTACCGGCTCCGACTACAAGGCGCCGAAGCGGAACGACAGGACCCCGAAGTCGGCCGAGGCGCTCAACGGCGCGGACGACAAGGCGTGCATGCACGTCAACCCCGGCTTCACCTGGTGACGAAGACGGGCCCCTCCCGAGAGGAAGGGGCCCGAAACCCTGCGGCCTGGGGTCAGCCGGTGGCCGCGTCGGCGTCCGCCCGGACCGACGGGCGCCGGGACGCGATGACCTTCCTCGCCAGCGCCCGCGGGCTGGTCAGGAAGCCCCAGCCCCACGACATGTGCATCGTGGCCAGCGCCACGGGGATCTGCAGCCGCGCCTTCAGCGGCAGCCCCTTGCCCGCCGGGATCGAACCCAGCAGGATCGCCGCGAGATAGCCGCCGGGCACCACGAAGCCCCACGGCGTCAGCAGCACGCCCACCAGGATCCCGGCCGCGATCGCGCACACGGCGGTCGGCGGGGCGAGGTAGCGCAGGTTGATCGAACCCTCGTGGTAGCGGGCGACGACGTGCCGCCAACGGCCGTAGTCCTTGTACTGCTTGGCGAGCGCCTTCACGCTCGGCCGCGGCCGGTACGACACCTTCAGCTCGGGCGAGAACCAGACCAGCCCGCCCGCCTCACGGATGCGGAAGTTCAGCTCCCAGTCCTGGGCGCGGATGAACTCCACGTTGTAGCCACCCTGCTGCTCCAGCGCCTCGCGCCGGAACACCCCCAGGTAGACCGTCTCGGCCGGGCCCGCCTCCCCGCCCGTGTGGAACGAGGCGTTGCCCACACCTATCTTCGAGGTCATCGCGGCGGCGACGGCGTGCTCCCAGTCGTTCTCGCCCTCGGCGTGCATGATGCCGCCGACGTTCTGCGCGCCGGTCTCCTCCAGGAGCCGTACCGCGGTGGCGATGTAGTTCGGGGAGAGCATGCCGTGGCCGTCGACCCGGACCACGATCGGATGCCGGGAGGCGTTGATCGCCGCGTTCAGCGCCGCGGGCGTACGGCCGGTGGGGTTGGGGACGGTGTGCACACGCGGGTCTTCGGCCACGAGCTCGGCGGCGATCTCGTCCGTGCGGTCCGTGGACGGACCGAGGGCGATCACGACCTCCATCTCGCCGGCGTACTCCTGCGCGAGGATCGCTTGGACTGCTCCCCGCAGATGCCGCTCCTCGTTGAGGACAGGCATGATCACGGAAACGGCGGGGAGCCGCACGTCGGGATTGGCGTTCATAGGGGGCTCACGTTACCGCGAACGGGGGATAGCGTTGCGCGCCGCCGGGGCGGTACCGCGGGCCGCAGATCGTATCGGCCTACGGTTTCACGGATCCCACGTACGGCCGTCGTCCGGAGGTGTCCCCATGCCCACGCCGCCGCGGTCCCCTCGGTCCACCGCCGCACCCCAGCGCCGCCCCCAGCCACCCGCCCCCCGTCGGCCCGCACCGCCCGCACGGCGCCGGAAGCCGCGCTGGGGCATGCGGGCCGTCACCACACTGTCCGTGGTGGTCCTCGCCTCCGCCGGCATCGGACACGCGGTCGTGACCAGCCTGGACGCGGACATCGCCCGGGTCGACCCCTTCAAGGACATGAAGAACCGGCCCCAGGCCGGCCACGGCATGAACGTCCTGCTCGTCGGCACCGACGACCGCGAGAAGATCAGCAAGGAGGAGCGGCGCAAGTACCGGCTGGGCGGGGCACCCTGCCACTGCACCGACACGATCATGATCGTGCACATCTCGGAGGACCGGGAACGGGCGAGCGTGGTGAGCCTGCCGCGCGACTCGTACGCGGTGATGCCCCCGCACGTCGACCGCACGACGGGCGAACGGCACGGCGGGCACCCGGTCAAGCTGAACGCGGCGTACGCGGAGGGCGGGCCGCAGCTGACCGTGCGGACCGTGGAGAGCATGACCAAGGTGAAGATCGACCACTACCTGGAGGTCGACTTCACGAGCTTCATGAAGACGGTGGACGTCGTCGGCGGCGTACAGATCTGCACGGCCGCCCCCCTGAAGGACAGCTACACCGGCCTGGACCTCCCCGCCGGCCGGCACACCCTCGCGGGCGGCCAGGCACTCCAGTACGTGCGCGCCCGCCACGTCGACGGGGCGTCAGACCTGGGCCGCATGAAACGGCAGCAGCGCTTCATGGCGGCGCTCGTGGAACGCGTCACATCCTCCGGGATCCTCCTCAACCCGATGAAGTTCCGGGACGTGACCCGGGCCGTGCTCGGCTCGGTGCGGGCCGACAAGGGCTTCGGCACGGATGAGATGCTCGACCTCGGCCGGGCCATGCGGAACTTCTCCCCCTCCTCCTCCGAGTTCACCACCGTCCCGATCGGGCGGATGGGATACGCCGTGAAGGGCGTCGGCTCCACGCTGAAGTGGGACCCCGTGAAGGCGGAGCGCCTCTTCCACGCCCTGCGCCAGGACCAGCCGCTGTCCGTGCACCGGCAGCGCGCCGCGGCCCGCATCGTGTCGGTGGCCCCGCAGCAGATCCGCGTCCAGGTGGAGAACGGCACGCGCACGCCCGGCCTCGGCCGCCGGGTGAACGCGGCCCTCGCGTCGACGGGCTTCCGTACGACGCGGGCCCCGGTGAACGCCACCGCCCGCGACGTGAAGCGCACGGTCGTCGCCTACGACCCCCGCTGGGACCGCTCGGCCAAGTCCCTCGCGACGGCCCTCCCGGGCAGCGAACTGCGCCCGGTCAAGGGCCTGGGCCCGACCCTGAAGGTCATCGCGGGGGCGGACTTCGAACGCGTCCGCAAGGTACGGGCCGAGGATCCGGGGCAGGGGGAGTTCGGGGTGGTGCGGGGGGACGAGGTGGCGTGCACGTGAGGGAGGCGGCCGGGCCTCGTCCGCCGGCACGGGCCGACCTCCCGTCCGAAGGCCATGGCTCTGGTCACGGACGCCGACGGGCCGTGACGCACGCTTGGCGGATTGGTTCCTTCCGCCCCGTTGGCGGGCGGCGCCGCACAGGCGTAGGACGGAAGGGCACGGGGACCGACCCCCGGCCCCCGCCGTCCCCGGGAGGAACCATGACCCAGCAGCCCACCACGGCCACCCCGATGAGCAAGGAGATGCAGGACTGCGTCCAGGCGTGCATGTCCTGCCACAGCACGTGCGAGGAGACCATGAGCTCCTGCATGCAGATGGGTGGCCAGGCCCAGATGCAGGTCATGCGCGCGGTCATGGACTGCGCCGAGATGACCCGCATGTGCGCCGACATGATGATGCGCCGCTCGCCACTCGCGGCCGAGATGTGCGCGATGTGCGCCCGGGCCTGTGACATGTGCGCCGAGGCGTGTATGTCCATGCCGGACGACGCGCAGATGATGCGCTGTGCCGAGGCGTGTCGCACCTGCGCCGAGATGTGCCGGAAGATGTCGGCCGCCACGATGTGAGGACCGCCGCTCACGGCGAAGGGGGCACCCGCCCGGGTGCCCCCTTCCGCCGCTTCGGGCTCAGTTGCCCGAGACGGTGACCTTCTCGTCGTTCTTCAGCTGGTTCACCAGCGTCTTCACCTTCGCGGTGTCCCACTGGAGGTTGCCGTTCGCGGAGTTGCCCGAGATCGGCATGTTCATCGACTTGCCCTCGCCGCCGCTGACGCCCTTCATCGCCCAGAACATCGACGCCAGGTCGAACAGGCCCATGTCCTTGTCGACCACGAGGGAGTCCAGGCCGGCGCCCATCGTCGGGTACAGCTTGAAGGGGTTCAGGATCGTGCTCGGGGTGGCGACCTGGTTGGCCAGGGCCGAGAGGAACTTCTGCTGGTTCTTCGTGCGGTCCAGGTCGGAGCCCGCGAGCGCGTAGCGGGTACGGACGAAGGCGAGGGCCTGCTCGCCGTTGAGGGTCTGCTTGCCCTTCTTCAGGTCCGCGCCGGACTTGGTGTCCTTGATGTCCTGCGGGATGTCCATCTCGACCCCGCCGACCGCGTCCACGATGTTCGCGAAGCCGCCGAAGCCGATCTCCACGTAGTGGTCGATGTGCAGCCCCGTATTGGCCTCGACCGTGCGGACCAGCAGCTCCGGTCCGTCCTCCGCGTACGCCGCGTTCAGCTTCACCTGACGGCCCGTGGCCGGGTAGAGCTTGCCGGAGTCGGAGCCCTTGTAGGAGGGGATCGTGACGTTCGAGTCACGCGGCAGCGAGATCAGCGTCGGGCCGTTGCTGCCGGTGTGCAGGATCATCATCGAGTCCGTGCGCTTGCCCTCGGCGGACCCGGTGTGCAGCTTCTTCTTCTCCTCGGCCGACATGCCCGCGCGGCTGTCGGAGCCGACGATCAGGTAGTTCGTGCCCTCGCCCGCCTCCGGCCGGTCGATGACCTTCGACAGGTCGACGTCGCGGTTGAGCTTGGAGTCGGCCCAGAAGTACGTGGCGACGCTCGTCACCACCAGGACCGTCACCAGCGTGATCGCCGTCACCTTGATGCGGCGGCGCCAGTTCGGCGCGGGGCGCGGCTCGTACCCGCCGCCGCCCGGTCCACCGGGGCCTCTGCCGCCGGGGGAGCCGTAGACCTGGCCGGTGTTGTAGCCGCTGTCGTAGGCGCCGGGCGGCTCGGCGTAGCCGCCGTCCACGTACGACGGCTGCTGCGGCACGCCGCCCGCGTACTGCGGTGCGCCGCCGTAGGCACCCTGCCCGGGCGACGGCGCCGGGCCGCGGCGGACCTGCCGCATGACACGGGCGCTCTCGGGCTGTGCGCTCGCGCTGCCGCGTCCGTACCGGCTGCCGCGGTTGTCGTCGGACCATCCCTCGGGCCAATTGTTCATGCGCCCCAGTGTGCAGGTCCCCGTAGTGCGCCATACAAGAGTCGTCGGAAAATCAGAGCACGGCTGTGGCGAAGCTGACACAAAACCCCCTCATGCCGCCTCGGCATAAGGTAGGGGCCATGACAGACCAGGCCCCAGCTGCGGATTCCGGCAGTCCGGATATCCCGGGCAAGCCGACTTCGGCGTCCCGCACGACCCTCAGCCACATCATGACCCACAACGACACGAACCTGCTGGGGACCGTGCACGGCGGCGTGATCATGAAGCTGGTCGACGACGCGGCGGGTGCCGTGGCCGGGCGGCACTCGGGCGGGCCGGCCGTCACGGCGTCCATGGACGAGATGGCGTTCCTGGAGCCGGTCCGCGTCGGCGACCTGGTCCACGTCAAGGCGCAGGTGAACTGGACCGGCCGGACCTCCATGGAGGTCGGTGTCCGGGTGCTGGCCGAGCGCTGGAACGAGTCCGCGCCGCCCACGCAGGTCGGCTCCGCCTACCTCGTCTTCGCCGCCGTCGACGCCGACGGCAAGCCCCGCCGGGTGCCCCCGGTCCTCCCGGAGACCGAACGCGACAAGCGCCGCTACCAGGAGGCCCAGATCCGCCGCACCCACCGCCTGGCCCGCCGCCGCGCGATCATGGAGCTGAGGGAGAAGCGGGCGGCTGAGGGGTTCGAGGACTGACTGGGGCGAGGCAAACCGGGCACGGCCTCAGCCCGTCATGCGGACGCCACGGCCACCACGCCGCCCCGGCGCCTCCAGTCGGTCGGCTCGCAAGGCCCCGTCGATCGCAAGTCGGGCCCGATCCGGGGCGTCCGGCATCAGGCCCGCGTAGTACCGCTCGGTAAAGCTCACCGACGTGTGCCCCAGCCAGGCTGAAACCTCTGAGACCGGCACGCCCTGGCTCAGGAGGGATGCGGCGTAGAAGTGCCGGAGGCTGTGTGGCTTGAAGTAGTCGACGTCGGCTGCCGCGAGTGCGGGACGCCAGATCCTCCCGTACCAGTAGTACGGGTAGAGCAGGCCCGTGCCTGTCGCATCGGGGAACAGCAGTTCCTCATCGCCCCAGGTGCCGTGGTCCCGGAGGTGACGTCGCAGTGCGATGGCCACCACGTCCGGCAGCGGAACACGGCGCCCTTGTTCTCCGTCCTCACGCCACTTGACGTGCCGGAGCCGCATTCTGCCGTACCGCCCGGATCCCGTGTCACCGTCGCAGGCGACCTGCCGGTCGACGGTGATCAGCCGGTCGGCGAATGAGATGCGATCACGACCGAGCCCCATGGTCTCTCCGAGCCGCAGCCCGCAGCCCGCCATGACCCAGAGCATGCAGCGGTACCGCTCCGGTGCCACCGCGATGATGGAGAGCACTGTCTCCGTGCTGGGGACGTGGACCTCTCCGCGCTGGTCCCGGTGTGTTCGTGAGCGGCTTGCAGGGAGTTTCACCGGCCTGCACGGGTTGGTGTCGGCCAACCCGTGTTCCAACGCCCAATCGAACACCGACATGAGGATGCCGAATCGGAAGCGCAGAGTGGAGGGCTTGTACCCACGGTGGTGGATCATCCACTCGACCCACCCCTCAATCTGTGCCGTGGTGATGTCCCTGACGCCGTCGGCGCCGAAGAACGGCTCGATGGTCCTGGTCAACAGCGTCCGGTACTGCTTGACGCTACTGTTCTCCACACCCCTCGTGGTCGCCCACCGCTCGAAAACCATGGCGAGTGACTCATCATCCGCCGTTCCGGTCCCGTTTCGCGACACGCGTGTCGTCCCCCTCCAGATACCGCCTCGCCTTTTCGGTCAGGCGGTCCGCTGGTCTGCCCGGCGGTCCGTCGAGGAAGCCCATGGCACGTGCCCGCCGAATACGACCGCTGATGGTGTTCCGGCTGAGCCCCCACGCGGTGGCGAGTCGTGTGACGGGACTCCGGTATCCCTGGTGTACAAGATGCACGTACTCACGAGCCATCAGTGCGTAGTCACGCTCCGTCTCGACCCTGTCGAGCACCGCCGCGGTGGTGACCTCGTAGGCCGACCGCCCGAGGCGGGTCCGCAACTCCCTGGCCGTCCTGCGGATCTCCGCGAGGGAGATCGACCGCATGAGTTCCGCCGTGATGCCGTCCGTGCCGACCTCGGCGTACGGGTCGTCGGGCGGATCGATCCGGAGACTCGTCGGGCCGTCCCAGGGGGTGTTGAGCAAGGTGACGACAGTCAGCTTCCAGCCGTGCAACTCGGTTTCGAGCACCAGCTGTTCGCCATCCAGCCGCCAGCCTTCGGGCAATTCCCCCTCTGAAGATGCTGCGGTCACAGGTCGAAAGTAGCGCGGCCACGACGGCCGCCGTGTACCGAGAAGCCCTCGGCCACACGAAAAACATAAAACCCGAGACACGACACCTGCCAGGTTCCGTGTACCAGGCCACCTAAAAGAGTGAAGGGCGCCCGACTCGGGGCACCCTTCGGTCTCAGCTCACCATCCGTTACGGCAGGTTGCGCGCCATGACGATGCGCTGGATCTGGTTGGTCCCCTCATACAGCTGCGTGATCTTGGCGTCGCGCATCATGCGCTCCACCGGATAGTCCCGCGTGTAGCCGTACCCCCCGAGGAGCTGCACCGCGTCCGTCGTGACCTCCATCGCCACGTCCGAGGCGAAGCACTTGGCGGCGGCGCCCTGGTACGTGAGGTCGGCGTCGCCGCGCTCGGAGGCGGCGGCGGCCTGGTAGGTCAGGGCGCGGGCGGCCGAGATCTTCATGGCCATGTCGGCGAGCATGAACTGGATGCCCTGGAAGTCGGCGATCGGCTTGCCGAACTGCTTGCGCTCCTGGACGTAGCCCTTGGCGTAGTCGAGGGCGCCCTGGGCGATGCCGAGGGCCTGGGCGGCGATGGTGATGCGGGTGTGGTCGAGGGTCTTCATCGCCGTGGCGAAGCCGGTGCCCTCCTCGCCGATCATGCGGTCGGCGGGGATGCGGACGTTGTCGAGGTAGACCTCGCGCGTCGGGGAGCCCTTGATGCCGAGCTTCTTCTCGGGGGCGCCGAAGGAGACGCCCTCGTCGGACTTCTCGACGACGAAGGCGGAGATGCCCTTCGAGCGCTTCGACGGGTCCGTCACCGCCATGACCGTGTAGAACTCGGACTCGCCGGCGTTGGTGATCCAGCGCTTCACGCCGTTGAGGACCCAGAAGTCGCCGTCGCGGACGGCCTTCGTCTTCATGCCGGCGGCGTCGGAGCCGGCGTCGGGCTCGGAGAGGCAGTACGAGAACATGCCGTCGCCCTTGGCGAGCGGGGCCATGTACTTCTTCTTCAGCTCCTCGGAGCCGGAGAGGATCACCGGCAGGGAGCCGAGCTTGTTCACGGCCGGGATGAGGGAGGAGGAGGCGCAGACGCGGGCAACCTCCTCGATCACTATGACGGTCGCCAGCGCGTCGGCGCCCGAGCCGCCGTACTCCTCGGGTACGTGCACCGCGTGCAGGTCGTTGGCGACGAGCGCCTCCAGGGCCTCGCGGGGGAAGCGGGCCTCCTCGTCCACGGCGGCGGCGTGCGGCGCGATCTTCGCCTCGGCCAGCGAGCGGACGGCGTCGCGGAGCATGTCGTGCTCCTCGGACGGGCGGTACAGGTCGAAGTCAGCCGATCCGGCCAAGGTCTCTCACGCTCCAAAACGCTGCGATGGTGGCGCTAACTACCGTTAAGTAATCAAAAGTTTATGGGGTCGCCCACAGGAGTGATACGTGAGCTAGGCGACAGCGGGAAAGTTGCCCAGTGAAGCGCGCTGCCATGCCCCGGCTATGCTCGGGCGCGCACCACATGCCGTAGACCCCTGGAGCATCCATGGCCCTGAAGATCACCGTGATCGGCACCGGTTATCTCGGTGCGACACACGCGGCGGCCATGGCCGAGCTGGGCTTCGAGGTACTCGCGCTCGACGTCGTGCGCGAGAAGATCGAGATGCTGGAGCGGGGCGAGGCCCCGATGTACGAGCCGGGCCTGGACGAGCTGCTGCGCAGGCACGTCGCCGGGTTCGAGGGCTCCAGCGGCCGGCTGCGTTTCACGCAGGACTGGGCCGAGATCGGTGCCTTCGGCGATGTGCACTTCGTCTGCGTGAACACGCCGCAGCGGCACGGCGAGTACGCCTGCGACATGTCGTACGTCGACTCCGCGTTCGCCTCGCTCGCGCCCCATCTGCACGGGCCCGCGCTGGTGGTCGGCAAGTCGACCGTGCCCGTGGGCTCCGCCGACCGGCTGGCGACCTACCTGGCGGCGCACGCGCCCGCCGGGGAGGACGCCGAGCTGGCCTGGAACCCGGAGTTCCTGCGGGAGGGCTTCGCGGTCGACGACACGCTGCACCCGGACCGGATCGTGGTGGGCGTGCGCAGCGAGCGGGCCGAGAAGCTGCTGCGGGAGGTGTACGCGACGCCGATCGCGGAGGGCTCGCCGTTCGTGGTGACGGACTTCCCGACGTCCGAGCTGGTGAAGACGTCCGCGAACTCCTTCCTCGCGACGAAGATCTCCTTCATCAACGCCATGGCGGAGGTGTGCGAGGCCGCGGGCGGTGATGTCGCGAAGCTGGCGGAGGCGATCGGTTACGACGACCGGATCGGCAAGAAGTTCCTGCGGGCCGGGATCGGCTTCGGGGGCGGCTGTCTGCCGAAGGACATCCGGGCGTTCATGGCGCGGGCGGGTGAGCTGGGCGCGGACCAGGCGCTGACGTTCCTGCGGGAGATCGACTCGATCAACATGCGCCAGCGCGGGCAGATGGTGGAGCTGACCCGGCAGGCGCTGGGCGGCGGGCCGTTCCTCGGCAAGCGCGTGGCGGTGCTGGGCGCGACCTTCAAGCCGGACTCGGACGACGTGCGGGACTCGCCCGCGCTGAACGTGGCCGGGCAGATCCACCTCCAGGGCGGCCAGGTCACGGTGTACGACCCCAAGGGCATGGACAACGCCCGCCGGGTCTTCCCGACCCTCGGCTACGCGGACTCGGCGCTGGAGGCCGTGCGCGGCGCCGACATCGTGCTGCATCTGACCGAGTGGCGGGAGTTCCGCGAGCTGGACGAGGAGGCCCTCGGCGAGGTCGCGGCGGCCCGGGTCATCCTGGACGGCCGCAACGCCCTGGATCCGGAGCGCTGGCGCAAGGCCGGCTGGACGTACCGGGCGATGGGGCGCCCGAAGGCGTAGGCGCTCAGGACACGAGAACAGGCGACGCCGGTTCGGCCGAGGCTCAGTCGGCCGAACCGGCGTCTTGTTGCATTCTGCCCCACCGGGCCGGGGCGTGGGGCGCGGTCACGCCCCCTTGGCCCGGTAGCGGCGCATCTTGGCGCGGGCCCCGCACACCTGCATGGAGCACCAGCGGCCGCGGCCTGCCGGGCTGCGGTCGTAGTAGGCCCAGTGGCAGTCGGCGGCCTCGCAGGCCTTGAGGCGGGTCCAGGTGCCGGCGACGAGGGCCTCGGCGACGGCGGCGGCCACGCGCGCGTGCAGGGAGTTCCCGTCGGCGGGGGTGAGGGCGGCGGAGCCGTCCGCCGGGTCGACCGTGACGACGAGGGGCGCCGCGGCCAGGAGGTCGCCGAGCGGGGGCACCTCGCGGTGGGGCGGGTGGCCGGCGTGGGCGAGGAGGACGGCGCGCAGTGACTCGCGCAGGGCGCGGGCGGCTTCTGCCTCGTCGTCCCGGGTGATCCCGATGCGCGCCCGGCCCTCCGGCGTGTCCAGCGCGTCGGCGCCCGACTCGATGTCCAGCGTGTTCACCAGGGCCTCGACCAGGACCAGGCCGCCGGGTGCGGGCGATCTCTCCGTCATGGCTGGACCGTACCTCTCGCGATTCCCCTTGCGAGGTTACCGCCTATGCGGGAGCATGCAGTAACGGTTACCGGTTACTCCCCTATGTGGGTAACAGCAAGAGAGGTAACAGCGACTTCGAGGAGGAAGTCATGGCTCTCGCCAAGATGGGCGTCGTCGTCCTGGACTGTCCCGACCCGCGCGCGCTGGCGGGCTTCTACGCCGAGGTGCTCGGGGGCACGCCGACGGTGGAGACGGACGGAACGGACGAGTGGGTCGACCTGAAGGTGCCGGGCGGCCCGGCGCTGGCCTTCCAGGCCGCCCCCGGGTACGTACCGCCGCGGTGGCCGTCGCCCGAGCACTCGCAGCAGTTCCACCTGGACCTGGATGTGGAGGACCTCGACGCGGCCGAGAAGGGGGTGCTGGCGCTCGGCGCGAAGCCGCTGGACGCCGAGGACCGGGAGCGGAGCTTCCGGGTTTACGCCGACCCGGCGGGGCACCCGTTCTGCCTCTGCGCCTGCTGACACCGGGAGGCCCCATGTCCGCCGTGGCACGTTTCCGTTCCGTGGTCGTCGACTGCCCCGAGCCGCGCGAGCTGGCCCGCTTCTACGCAAGGGTCGGCGGCGGCACGCCGGAGGACGACGACCCCGACTGGGTGGTGCTGCGCGTCCCCGGCGGGCCGCGCCTCGCCTTCCAGCGCTCCCCCGGGTACACCCCGCCGGAGTGGCCGCGGGCCGACCGCAACGCCCAGCAGTTCCACCTGGACTTCGACGCCGGGTCGACGTGGGAGGAGATCGACGCGGCCGAGGAGCGGGTGCTGGCGCTGGGGGCGCGGGTGCTGGACAAGGAGGACTACGAGAAGAAGGACTTCCGGGTGTACGCCGATCCGGTGGGGCATCCGTTCTGCCTGTGCCGGATCGAGCACGACTGACACGCCCTGTAGGGCGCGTCAGCCGTCCAGCTCCGCGATCGTCGCCGTCGACTGCTCGCGCCGCTGCTGGGCCGCGCGGGCCGTGAAGTCGGCGCCGCGCAGCACGCGTTGGACGTTGCCCCAGGTCAGCAGGGCCACGTCGGCCTCGTCCCAGTCGCGTCGGAGCAGTTCGGCGATGAGCTGCGGATAGCAGGAGATGTCGCCGAGCTCCTGCGGGTGGGCGGCTCCGGAGTCGTAGGTGCCGGACAGTCCGACGCAGTGCGCTCCGGCGACCTCGCGGATGTGTTCGAGGTGGTCGGCGACGTCGCGGACGGTCGGGCCGGTCTGCTCGGCGGTCAGCGGCACCAGGCACAGCCCCTTGGCCGCGCCCAGCTCCGCCAGCAGGTCATCGGGAAGGTTGGCCGGGTGGGGGCGGATCGCCCGGGCGGCGGAGCGGCTGCACAGCACGGGTACCCGGGACAGGCTCAGGACGCGGCGGACGGTCTGCGGTGAGGCGCCGGAGAGGTCCGCGATCACGCCGAGCCGGTTCATCTCGCGTACGACCTCCTCGCCGAACCGGGTCAGTCCCGCCTCGCTCGCCCAGGACACCCCGGTCAGGGTGAGCACGCGCAGGCCGAGGACGTGCAGTTGGCGCAGGATGCCCAGCGAGTCGCCGACGGCCGACGCCCCGGCGGGACCGAGGAGCACGGCGACGCGGCCGCAGTTGCGGGCGTCCGCGACCTGCCCGGCCGTACAGGCGGGCCGCAGGCCCTCGTCGCAGGTGCGGACGACGCTCTTGGCCAGGTCGAGCTGCTCCAGCGTGGCGCCGACGGCCCGGTCCCCGTCCAGCCCCTCGGGCAGGTGCAACGACCAGAACAGCACGCCCACATGGCCGCTGCGCAGGCGCGGGACGTCCGTGTCGACGATGCTCTCGCCGAGCTCAAGGTCGTAGGAGGACAGGCGCTTGAGGGCCCAGGGCAGTCCGTTGTAGCCGTCGGCGACGGGGTGCGCGGCGAGGATGGCGTGCGCCCGGGTCAGGGGCTCGTCGTCCGGGTCCGAGACGGGCTCGTAGGACTCCGCCGCGACCACGGCCTCCTCGGGGTACGGCCCGGCCAGGTCGTCGAGCCCGCCGGCCGCGGTGGTGGGGCGCAGGTCGTCCTGGAGGTCTGCCATGGCGGCTCCGTACGGTCGTCGTGCAGTACGGTCACCGTCGCACGGAGCGGTGGGCTGTTCCTGGCGGGCGGGGCGTTCGGGGTACGGCGCCGGGGTGCTTCGGATCCCCCTGTGGACGCGTGAGTCCCGGGAGTTCACGCTTCTTGAGACCGCTGATGTGACCTGCGCCACTCATCAGGTCTACTCCAGCTCAGGTCGATTAGACATGTGTCGTTCGGGTATCTCCAGAGCGACGGCAGCGTCAAGCATACGGCCATTCGAGTCACTCTTTTGGATGACCGTCGACTCGACCGCGTAGGATGGGAAAGTTTCGGCACGCCAAGTGCTGTTCGCCGCCGTCACTCTCCCGAAGGAGCGCCATGCCCAGGTCCGTGGACCCGAGCCTCAACCGCCGCAAGCTGCGTCTCGCCCTCAAAGCGGCCCGCGACAAGCGTGGTCTGACCCAACGGCAGGCAGCCGACGTGCTCGAGTGGTCGTTGTCCAAGCTGATCCGGATCGAGGCGGGGTCGGTCAGCCTGTCCGTCACGGACCTGCGGGCCATGCTCCAGGAATACGGGGTGGAAGATCCGGATCTGGTGGCGGAGCTGGAGGAGGCCGCCCGGGGCAGCAAGGGCCAGTCGTGGTGGTCCGAATACAACGACATCATCAGCCAGCCGTTCGCCCAGTACCTGGGGTACGAGAGCGCGGCGAACGCCATCAAGGGGTATCACCCCAGCCTCGTCCCGAGTCACCTGCAGATCGCTGACTACGTGTCCGCCCTGTTCGAGGCCGGCCAGCCCAACCCCAAGGCGCAGCAGCACGTCGACCTCCGCATGGCGCGGCAGGAGCGGGTCCTTCAGGAAGACGGTCCCGAAGTGGAGATGATCCTCGACGAGGCCGCCCTGCGCCGTCAGGTCGGGGGGCCCGCGACGATGCGCCGCCAACTGGGCTTCATCAAGGAGCTGATCACCGAGAACCGGGCCACGCTCCGGGCACTGCCGTTCACCGCGGGGGCGCACGACAGCCTGGACAGCACCTTCTTCCTCCTCGGCTTCCAGGCCGACGAGGACGTCCTCTACATGGCAGGCCCGGGAGGCATGCTGACGAACCGGGACGACCGTGAACTGGTCGCCCGGTACCAGGAGTGCTTCGAAGACCTGCGCAACAAGGCGCTGACCGAGGACGACACGGTGGCGCTGCTCGACGAACTCATCGATCAATTCCACCGCACCTGACCGTCGGTTCAGCGTGCCTCGGGGGCCCAGGGGAAGCCATGACGACGGAAAAGGGGAGGAAGAGGCGCCGCAGGACGGAGCCGTCCCCCGGTAAGGCGCGCGCCGGCTCGACGCGCCCGGCGGCCGCCCCTGGGCCCGGTCGCCCGCCCCAGGGCTCCGAGGAGGCCGCACTGGTGCGGAGAGCGATCGCCGGCCGCGAGGCGTGCGCTCGTCTGCTCCGGCTGAGGAAGGCGGAAACCGAGCAGGTCATCCGTCGCCGCCGGGCCCATGTGGACGACCTCATACGGGTGGTCCGCAACCTCGCCGCGCTGGTGGTGTTCTCCTCGGCCGTCTCCACCCTCGTGGCCTACGCCGGCATCCGGATGGGCGTGCCCCCGGAGATCTGCTGGATCGGGAGCGTCGGCGGGGGACCGCTCCTGGTCCGCGCGTTCATCAGGCTCTTCGAGACGGTACGTCCCTTGTTGCCGGACGCACCAGAAGATCAACGGTCCAATGACGTGCGGTAGCGGGCGAGCGCACCCACCACCAGCCCGCGACCGCGGACACCCCGACCAGCACCGCCACCCACATGGTGAGCCGCGTCCACAGGGCCCCGCCCAGGAGCGAGGCGCCGGCACCCGCAGCCGACGCGAGCGCACCGGTCACCACGCAGTAGCCGACGAGTCCGGGCTCCCTGCTCTTCGACCGCTCATGGCGGGTGCTGCTCATCTCACGTCCGTCCGCGTCCGATGCGTTCATGGCGCCGCCCGGTCCGGCACCGGGCGGGACATCCACGCCAGCGCCGTCCGCCAGGCGTCCGGGGTGAAGACCAGCACCACGCGGCTCGGGCACTTCGAGTCGCGAACGAGTATCTCCCCGGACACCACGGCCATCTCGCAGCACTGTTCCCCGCTGTTGCCGCCGCTGTAACTGCTCTTGCGCCAAGAAACCGCACCACGATCCTCAGCCAATGCCGCCCCCTCTCGCAACGCCGAGTTGCCACTCCTGGCAGCTCGCCCGGCGCCGGGAGATCGCACCCGGGCGGCTCGGGCCCCGTCAACGCCAGGCTCGATCCGAGAAACTGCGATAACGCGGTACGTCCACCACGGTCTTACCCGCCGTAGCGGCCCTTCAACAGCCCGCCGCCGGCCCGCGCCTGCGAACCGGGCGGCAGGGTGCGTACACCGGCCAAGGTCACGATCGCGGCGGCGGTCAGCCGTCCAGGTCCTCGATGCGCGCGTGGGACGGCGACCGTGTCTCCTGGAGTGCCCGGGCCACGTCCTCCGCCGCGTCCAGGACGCGGACCGCGTTCTTCCAGGTCAGCTTGGTCAGGTCGGCCTTCGACCAGCCGCGGTCGAGGAGTTCCGCGATCAGGTTGGGGTAGCCGGAGACGTCGTCCAGGCCGTCGGGGGTGAAGGCTGTGCCGTCGTAGTCGCCGCCGATGCCGAGGTGGTCGACGCCGGCGACCTCGCGCATGTGGTCCAGGTGGTCGGCGACCGTCGCCACCGTGGCGACCGGGCGCGGGTGGCGCTCCTCGAAGGCCCGGTGGACCTTCATGGCCTCCGGGGTGGTGTCGAGGTGGTGGAAGCCGTGGGCGCGCATGTTCTCGTCGGCCGCGGCGGTCCATTCGACGGCCGCCTGGAGCACGAACTTCGGCACGAACGTCACCATCGCGATGCCGCCGTTGGCGGGCAGCCGCTCCAGGACGTCGTCCGGGATGTTGCGCGGGTGGTCGCAGACGGCCCGGGCGGAGGAGTGGGAGAAGATCACCGGGGCCGAGCTCGCGTCGAGCGCGTCCCGCATCGTCGTCGCGGCCACGTGGGAGAGGTCGACGAGCATGCCGAGGCGGTTCATCTCCCGTACGACCTCCCGGCCGAACGCGGTGAGGCCCCCGGCCCGCGGCTCGTCGGTCGCGGAGTCCGCCCAGTCCACGTTGTCGTTGTGGGTGAGCGTGAGGTAGCGCACGCCGAGTCCGTACAGACCGCGCAGGGTGCCCAGGGAGTTGGCGATGGAGTGGCCGCCCTCCGCGCCCATGAGGGATGCGATACGGCCCTCGCGGCGCGCGGCCTCCATGTCGGCGGCGGTCAGCGCGGGGCGCAGGTCCTCCGGGTGACGGGTCAGCAACTGCCGTACGCAGTCGATCTGTTCGAGGGTGGCCGCGACCGGGTCGGGCGCGTCCGTGCGGACGTACACCGACCAGAACTGCGCACCGACACCGCCGGCCCGCAGGCGCGGGAGGTCGGTGTGCAGGTGGGCGGACTGGTCGGCGGTGATGTCCCGGGCGTCCAGGTCGTAGCGGACCTGCTCGCGCAGCGCCCAGGGCAGGTCGTTGTGCCCGTCGACGACCGGGAACTCCCGCAGGAGTTCCCGGGCCGCCTCACCGGAGGTCATCGTCGTCACTTCCCCGCGCCGAAGCCGAAGCCGCCCGTGCCCTCGACCTTGGAGCGCAGGCGCTTGCCCTTCTCGGTGGCCTGGTCGTTGAGCTCCTGCTGGAACTCGCGCATCCGGCCGCGCAGTTCCTCGTCGTGCGCGGCGAGGATGCGGGCCGCCAGCAGACCGGCGTTGCGGGCGCCGGCGACCGAGACCGTGGCGACCGGGACGCCGGCCGGCATCTGCACGATCGACAGGAGGCTGTCCATGCCGTCGAGGTACTTCAGCGGCACGGGGACACCGATCACCGGCAGCGGCGTCACCGAGGCGAGCATGCCGGGCAGGTGGGCGGCGCCGCCGGCCCCGGCGATGATCACCTTGAGCCCGCGCTCGTCGGCCTGCTCGCCGTAGGCGACCATCTCGCGCGGCATGCGGTGCGCGGAGACGACGTCGACCTCGTAGGCGATCTCGAACTCGTCGAGGGCCTTGGCGGCGGCCTCCATGACGGGCCAGTCGGAGTCCGACCCCATGACGATGCCAACAACAGGGCTCATTCGGTGATGGTGCCTCTCAGGTAGCCGGCAGCGTGACGGGCGCGCTCCAGCACGTCGTCCAGGTCGTCGCCGTAGGTGTTGACGTGACCGACCTTGCGGCCGGGCTTCACGTCCTTGCCGTACATGTGGATCTTGAGCTGCGGGTCGCGGGCCATGCAGTGCAGGTACGCCGAGTACATGTCCGGGAAGTCGCCGCCGAGGACGTTGACCATGACCGTCCACGTGGCGCGCGGGCGCGGGTCGCCCAGGGGCAGGTCCAGGACCGCGCGGACGTGGTTGGCGAACTGGCTGGTGACGGCGCCGTCCATCGACCAGTGGCCGGAGTTGTGCGGGCGCATCGCCAGCTCGTTGACGAGGATGCGGCCGTCGCGGGTCTGGAACAGCTCGACGGCGAGGTGGCCGACGACACCGAGTTCCTTGGCGATGTTCAGCGCCATTTCGGAGGCCTCCAGGGCGAGGGCCTCGTCGAGGTCGGGCGCCGGGGCGATGACCGTGTCGCAGACGCCGTTGACCTGCCGCGACTCCACGACCGGGTAGGCCACGGCCTGGCCGTGCGGGGAGCGGACGACGTTGGCGGCGAGCTCGCGGACGAAGTCGACCTTCTCCTCGGCGAGCACGGGCACCCCGGCCTTGAATGGGTCCGCGGCCTCCTCCACGGAGTCCACGACCCACACGCCCTTGCCGTCGTACCCGCCGCGGACGGTCTTGAGGACGACGGGGAATCCGTCGCCCTCGGCCGCGAACGCGGCCACGTCCTGCGGATCGGAAACGATCCTGTGTCTCGGGCAGGGCACGCCGATCGCGTCGAGCCTCGCACGCATCACGCCCTTGTCCTGGGCGTGCACGAGCGCGTCCGGGCCGGGGCGCACGGGGATGCCGTCCGCCTCCAGGGCCCGGAGGTGCTCGGTGGGTACGTGTTCGTGATCGAAGGTGATCACGTCGCACCCGCGTGCGAACTCGCGCAGCGTGTCGAGGTCGCGATAGTCGCCGACGACGACATCGCTCACGACCTGCGCAGCGGAGTCCTGCGGGGTGTCACTGAGAAGCTTGAACCTGATGCCCAGCGGGATGCCTGCCTCGTGTGTCATACGAGCGAGCTGGCCCCCGCCGACCATGCCGACTACCGGGAACGTCACTCCCCCAGGGTATCGGCCGCGCCAAGGTGGCCGGTTTCCTGTCCCCGCCCGGCCCTGCCCGGACCATCTCCGGCCGTCCACCGCCGTCCGCAGGAAGATCGCGCGGGAGGGTGGTTAGCATGGCTGGGTTGACGCCAACCGACGGACGGGGGCCTGCACGACCATGGGACATGGTGCCTCGCGGCTCCGACGGCTCTGTCGGGAAGTCGCCAAATTCGGCGCGGTCGGCGGGGCCGGCGTGCTCGTCAACCTCCTCGTGTTCAACCTGGTGCGGCATGTGACCGACCTCCAGGTGGTGCGCGCGAGCGTGATCGCGACCGTCGTCGCGATCATCTTCAACTACGTCGGCTTCCGCTACTTCACCTACCGCGACCGCGACAAGACCCGCCGCACACGCGAGATGAGCCTGTTCCTGCTGTTCAGCGCGGTCGGGCTGGTCATCGAGAACGGTGTCCTGTACACGGCCACGTACGGCTTCGGCTGGGACACCCCGCTGCAGAACAACATCTTCAAGTTCCTCGGCATCGGCGTCGCGACCCTGTTCCGCTTCTGGTCGTACCGCACGTGGGTGTTCCGCGCGCTGCCCGCGCGGGAGGCCGTGGCGGACGCCGAGTCGATCCTGAAGCGGGAACGGTCCCGGCAGTCCCGGACGAAGCAGCGCGTGCCGTAGCCCGCCCCGGGGTGCCCAGGTACTAGCGGACCATCGGCTCCCCGTCGTTCTCCGGGTTCTTGCGCACCGGCGTGCGGGACAGGAACAGGCCGAAGACCGGGGGCTTGGTCTGGAGCATCTCCAGGCGGCCGCCGTCCGCTTCCGCCAGGTCCCGGGCCACGGCCAGGCCGATGCCCGTGGAGTTGCGGCCGCTGATGGCCCGCTCGAAGATGCGGGCGCCCAGGTCGGCCGGGACCCCGGGGCCCTCGTCCGTGACCTCGATGACGGCCTGGTTGCCGGTGACGCGGGTGCGCAGCGCGACCGTGCCCCCGCCGTGCATGAGCGAGTTCTCGATCAGCGCGGCCAGGACCTGCGCGACGGCGCCGGGCGTGCCCACCGCCTCCAGATGCCGCTTGCCGGAGCTGACGATGGCCCGGCCCGCGCTGCGGTACGCCGGCCGCCACTCGGCGAGCTGCTGCTGGATGACCTCGTCGAGGTCGAAGGTGACGGCGGAGCCGGTGCGCGGATCGCGGGAGTTGGTCAGCAGCCGCTCGACGACGTCCGTGAGCCGCTCGACCTGGGTCAGCGCGATCGTCGCCTCCTCCTTCACCGTGTCCGGGTCGTCGGTGAGGGTGATCTCCTCCAGCCGCATGGACAGGGCCGTGAGCGGCGTCCGCAGCTGGTGGGAGGCGTCGGCGGCCAGACGGCGTTCGGCGGTCAGCATGCGTGCGATGCGCTCGGCGGAGCCGTCCAGCACGTCCGCCACCCGGTCCAGCTCGGGCACGCCGTACCGCTTGTGCCGGGGGCGCGGATCGCCGGAGCCGAGACGCTCGGCCGTCTCCGCGAGGTCGGTCAGCGGTGATGCCAGCCGGTTGGCCTGGCGGACCGCGAGCAGCACCGCGGCCACGACCGCCAGCAGCGCGACCAGCGCGATGATCAGCAGGGTGCGGCCGACCTCCCGGGTCACCGAGGAGCGCGGCTCCTGGACGGTGACCGTCTCGCCCTCCTCGCCGGGCGCGGTCGCCTCGATGACGTCACCGGACGGCTTGGTGCCGACCTCGATGGGTGCCTCGCCGGGGAGCCGGATCACCGCGTAGTAGCGGTCCTGCGTGACCTGGTCGCGCAGGACCTCCGCGTCGACCTGCTGCGCGCCGAAGAGCCGGCTGTCGACGATGCTGGCCAGCCGGACCGCCTCGGACTCCACCCGCTCCTGGGCGCTGTTGCTGATCGTCCGGGTCTCGACGATGACGAGGGAGACGCCGAAGACGGCGATCACGACGAGGACCACGGCGAGCGTGGACTGGATCAGTCGGCGGCGCATGTCCTGTTACCCGAGCCTGCCTCGCGGCTCAGCTCTTCTCGAATCGGAATCCCACACCGCGCACGGTGGCGATGTAGCGGGGGTTGGCCGCGTCGTCGCCGAGCTTCTTGCGCAGCCAGGAGATGTGCATGTCGAGGGTCTTGGTCGACGACCACCAGGTGGTGTCCCAGACCTCGCGCATCAGCTGGTCGCGGGTGACGACCCGGCCCGCGTCGCGCACCAGCACCCGCAGCAGGTCGAACTCCTTGGCGGTGAGCTGGAGCTCCTCCTCGCCCATCCAGGCGCGGTGCGACTCGACGTCGATGCGCACGCCGTGCGTGGCGGGCGGCTGCTGCGGCTCGGCGGCACCGCGGCGCAGCAGGGCCCGGACGCGGGCGAGCAGCTCGGCGAGCCGGAACGGCTTGGTGACGTAGTCGTCGGCGCCCGCGTCGAGCCCGACGACGGTGTCCACCTCGTCGGCGCGCGCGGTCAGGATGAGGATCGGAATGCTGTGGCCTTCGCCACGCAGGCGGCGGGCCACCTCCAGACCGTCCATGCCGGGCAGACCCAGGTCGAGCACGACCAGGTCGACGCCGCCCTGCATTCCGGCGTCGAGAGCGGTGGGTCCGTCCTCACGCACCTCGACCTCGTAGCCCTCCCGGCGCAGAGCACGGGCCAGCGGCTCCGAGATGGACGCGTCGTCCTCGGCGAGCAGTACTCGGGTCATGAGGTGATGGTAGACCTGCGAGGCCCTGAGCTGGGGTGTGACCGGAAGCCTTGATTCTTACCGAGGGCACACCCGTTTCTTACGTTCCCCGGGAAGGCGTCCGTACCTCTGCCTTTGGGGTGCGATCCTGGTAAGGACCTTGGAAAGGGGGCCTGTGGTTCCCCTGACACCTGTGATCCGTGTCTCAAGTCCTTTCATATGCGGCAGTGTCCTGCCGTATGGTGAATCAACGCCTGTTACAGCACGGCGACCTTCGGAGGCCTTTTGCCCTGGAGGTCTCTTTTGTGTCCGGGCCGGTTTCCCGCCGACCCCGAACGTGAAACGACCTGTGGCCGGGCCTCCTCGTGCGGCGACGCGCGTAGAGGTGTGGATCCCGGTGGCGACCGCCCACCGCTCCGTGCCCCGGAGCGGACCCCCGTAGGCGTCGGGCGGACGGCCGTACGCACCGGTGCCGGCAGCCCCCACCGGGCGCACCACCGCTGTCGCGGGGCGCGTCCCGAGCAGCAAGGAACGACCATGGCGTCCAGCCTGACGAAGGACTCGGCCCGCCCGGGCACCCCGGGCTCCGAGAAGACCTTCTTCGGCCACCCCCGCGGACTGGCCACCCTCTTCATGACCGAGATGTGGGAGCGGTTCAGCTTCTACGGCATGCGGGCCCTGCTCGTCGTGTACCTGCTCTCCGGCGGCCCGGACGCCAAGAAGGGCAGCATGGGCGGCGGTCTCGGCATGGACCTCGCCACGACGACGGCGATCTACTCGGTGTACCTGTCGATGGTGTACCTGCTCGCCATGCCCGGCGGCTGGCTCGGCGACCGGGTCTGGGGGCCGCGCAGGACGGTGGCGATCGCGGCCGTCACGATCATGGCGGGCCACCTGGTGCTGGCCCTGCCCGGCGGCCAGGCGCCCTTCTTCGCCGGTCTGGCCCTGGTGGCGCTCGGCTCCGGCCTGCTGAAGGCCAACATCTCGACGATGGTCGGCCACCTCTACGACGGGCCGGACGACCCGCGCCGTGACGGCGGCTTCACGATCTTCTACATGGGCATCAACATGGGTGCCTTCTTCGCGCCGCTGATCATCGGCACCGTCGGCCAGCAGGTCAGCTGGCACCTCGGCTTCGGTCTGGCCGCGGTCGGCATGGGCATCGGTCTCGCGGCGTTCCTCATCGGCACCCGCAACCTGAGCCCGCAGAGCAACGTCGTGCCGAAGCCGCTGGCGGCCGAGGAGCGCGCGTCCTGGCTGCGCAAGGGCCTGCTGTGGCTGATCGTCGCGGCCGTCTTCTACGGCGTCGTCGGCTTCACCGGCCACTTCACGCTCAACTGGGCGATGATCCCGCTGACGGTGATCGGGCTGATCATCCCGGCCGGCGTGCTGATCCGCATCAAGCGGGACAAGGAGCTCAGCGACGTCGAGCAGTCGAAGATGACCGGCTACATCTGGTTCTTCGTCGCCGCCGCCGTGTTCTGGATGATCTACGACCAGGGCGGTTCCACGGTCCAGGCGTTCGGTGAAACGAAGGCCTCCGGCTCGCTGCTCGGGTTCGACTTCCCGTCCTCCTGGTACCAGTCGCTGAACCCGGTGTTCATCATGGCGCTGGCCCCGGTCTTCGCCTGGTTCTGGCTGTGGCTGAACCGCAAGGGCAAGGAGCCGAGCACCGTCGCCAAGTTCGCCGCGGCGCTGTTCTTCATCGGCGTCTCGTTCTTCTTCTTCCTGCTGCCGATGGGCATGGCCGACGGCGACACGCTGGTCAGCCCGATGTGGCTGGTGGGCATCTACCTGATCCAGACCGTCGGCGAGCTGTGCCTCTCCCCCGTCGGCCTGTCGGTGACGACGAAGATGGCCCCGGCCAAGTACGCCAGCCAGATGATGGGCGTCTGGTTCCTCGCGGTCACGGCGGGCGACTCGGTGACGGGCCTGCTCTCCAACCCGGCCGTCGGTGGCGTGGACCTGAGCGGCACCGGCGCGGTCGCCGTGGAGGCGGTGCTCGCCGCCCTCGCGGGTGTCGCGGTGTACATGTACCGCAGGAAGGTCAAGTCCCTGATGGGCGACGTCCACTGACGCGCCTCACCGGACCGGGGAAACCATGAAGTAGGGCCGCCGCACCTCGGGGTGCGGCGGCCCTACTTCATGGTTTCCCGTTCCGCTTCATGGTTTCCCCGGTCCCGGAGGGTCGGCGTCCGGGGCGAACCACGGCGGGGCCGAGGGCCGGCGGGCGGCGGGCAGCCGCAGACGGCGGGCGGGGCGGGCCGCGTGGCCGGGGTGGCGTGGCCGTACGTGGTCGACCACGGCCAGCCCCGCGCGGAACAGCGCCGCCGGCACGACCAGGAGGACCAGGGCCCAGAACAGCGTCACGCCCCACGGGCGGCCCACGCCCCAGGGGTGCTCGGCGAGGACCTTGCCGCCGTACTTCAGGGACACGGTGTAGTCGCCGTGCGCCCCGGCGGCGAGCTCCACCGGCAGCTCGATGCGCGCCTTCCCGCCGGGCCGGATCGTGCCGCGCCAGCGCTGGTCCTGCCACTGCGGGGCGAACACGCCGTGCGAGGTGCCGACCTGGAAGACGGGGTTCCGTACGGGGGACGTGCCGACGTTGCCGACGGTGACCTCCAGGGTCCGGGCGGGTGGGGAGCCGAACCAGGTCAGCAGCCCGTCTGAGCCGCGCAGCCGGGTGTCCGCGAGCAGGGACAGCCGCCCGCCGGACCGTTCCGCGGGCAGCGGCTCGACCGCGTGCCCGGCGACGTGCAGAGCGGCGTCGGCCTCGGCCCCGGCTCCGGTCACCGTCGCCACGTGCACCACGCAGGGACACGGCACCGGCGGCTCCACGACGGGCAGTTCCCGGCGGAAGCGCCCCTCGGCGTCGGTGGTGACGGCCCGGCCGTCGGCGTTGGCGCAGGAGTTGGTGCCGCCGGTGACGCCCCGGTCCGGCTCGGCCTGCCCGCACACCAGCAGCGTCAGCAGGGCACGCGGCCGCCAGCCGCTCCCGGTGACGGTGATCGACCCACCCGTCCCGGCCTGAGACCTGGACAGCTCGACGACGGGCCGATCCACCGCGCCCACGGGCCCGGCGCCCACCAGGACCAGCGGGAGCGCCAGCAGAACCGGCAGTGACAGACGGAAAAGGCGGCCGGCGTGGGGCATCGGCGGCTCCTGCGGGCGGGCGGACGGCGGGGTCCGGGGGTGGCGTGGGTACGGCTTCGGTGGGTGAGTGCCGTTTCGGCGGGCGTTCGGCCTCGGCGGGCGTTCGCTTCGGTGTGGGTGTCGGCTTCGGCGGACCCGACCTCGGGGCCGGGCGGACGGTCGGCCGGGCGTACGTCCGCGCTCACCGGTCTGGGCGAGTGCTCACCGGCCCGGGCCTGCGCTCAACGGCCCGTCCGCGCGCCCTGGTGGCGTCGCGTCAGCCACAGCGCGCCCGCCGCCCCGGCGAGCAGCACCGTGCCGCCGAGGGTGCCGAGGGCGACGGCCGAGTCCTCCGGGCCGGTCTGCGGGAGCTCGTCGCCGGAGCCCGAGCCGGAGCCGCCGCCCTGGGCGGAGCCCGTGGTGCCGCCACCCGCGGCCGTGACGTCGAGGGTCAGGGACGGACCCAGGTCGTTCGTCGGGGTGCACGTGGTCGTCGTGCCGAGCGCCTTGATGGTGAGCACGCCCGCCGTGAAGGTGACTTCCCCGCTCTTCTTCGGCGTGTACGTCCCGCTCAGGTCGTTGATCTTGATGGGCGTGTTGGCCGGGATCGCGGCGTCGTTGGCCGGGCCGGTCACCGTCAGGGTGCCGCTGTCGGCACCGCCCAGGGCGACGGTGGCGCTCGGCGTCATCGCGCCCTTGCCGAGTTCGACGGGGCTGGAGGAGACGCCCTTCTGCCAGGACATGGTGATCCGGTAGCCGCTGCCGCTCTTCACGCCCTTGATGTCGATGGGCGAGACGGCGCTCTTGTCGCCGATCGGCGTCTTGCACTGGTAGTTGACGTCGACGACCTCGGCCCGGGCCACGGGGGCGGCCATCCACACCGCCGAGCCGGCCAGGGCCGCGGCGGACGCGAGCGCGGCGGTTCGTTTCCGGTACGACACGGTGCCGCTCCCCTTCCTGTTTCCTGACGGAGTATCAGATCGGGCCGTCAAGGTACGCCCGGGGAGTTGAGGAAGGAAGACACAGGGCACTCCGGATCTGTGGCGATCCGGGGTGTGGTGAGTGACGCGTGAGGGGATGCGCGGAGGAGATTCGGTGGGAAGTCGGGGATCCGGATCGACCGCGAAGGCCCGTCACACCCACAGGGCTGCCGGGTCAGGCGGGTGCGCCCAGTTCGGCCCACACCGTCTTGCCGGCGACCCCGGGCGTGCGCACGACGCCCCAGTCCAGGCACAGCCGCTGGACGATGAACATGCCGTGGCCGCCCGGACGTCCCGCCCGGTGGGGCGTCCGGGGGGCCGGCTGGCCGGTGCCCCGGTCGGAGACCTCGATGCGGATCACCTTGTTGTCGCAGGTGATCCAGAGCTGGTCCGGCCCCTCGGCGTGCAGGCAGGCGTTGGTGACCAGCTCGGAGACGACGAGCAGCACGTCCTCGGCGGCGGCCCGCTGGTCGGCGGAGGCCGCGGGCAGCCAGCCCCACGCGTACAGGGCCTGACGGGTGAAGTCGCGCGCGAGCGGGACCACGCCGCTCTCGCCTTCGAAGCTCAGCCGGCGCACCTGCCGGCCCCCCGGCGGCGTCGCGGCTCCGGACGGCTCCGCCACGCCCTCGCCGGCCGCACCGGCCGCCGCCACGCCACCCTCGGACGCCCCGGAAGCGCCGCTGGGCTCCGGCCCGCGGTCGCCCGGCGAGTAAGGCCGGGTGGTGCTCATCAGCGCTTCACCTCACCGATTCACCAGTTCACGATTGAAAAATTCAGTACACAGTCAGTCACGCAGTGCGCGGCAGGTCGGTTTCACGGCGCCCCCACACCCCTGGCATCCGACAGGTTCAGGATGTCTCCTGCCCGGGCGGACCGGCAGAACACCCCCGTATTCGGCAGGAAGGGCGTGACGGGGGTGGGAGGCGGGTCACAGAGGGACGGCCGGGTCGCGGCGCGCCGACGCACCGCCGGTCAGCCCGACTCGTCGGCCAGGGCCGCCTGAAGGGTGTCATGGACGCTGAAGACCGCATCCGCTCCCGTGATCTCGAACACGCGTGCCACTACCGGCTGCATGCCGACCAGCGCCACGCCGCCACCGGCGGCCTCCGCCTTCAGCCGGGCGCCGAGGAGCACGTTCAGCCCCGTGGAGTCGCAGAACTCCAGGCGCGCGCAGTCGATGACCAGGCGCTTGAATCCCTTGGCGAGGCAGTCGTCGAGCGGCTCGCGCAACAGATCGGCGGTGTGGTGATCCAATTCACCCGCCGGGGTCACGACGGCGTTAGAGCCCTCTTCCCGCACCTCCACCAGAAGCCGGCCAGACTGTGCGCTGCCGACCGTCCCGCGGTCCATGCCGTCTCTCTCTCCCGACGTCGTGGCTGTTACTGACGCCCTCGAACACTACGCCTTCCCGCCACGCTTCGACACCCGAACAACTACACACAAACGGACATATGCCCACAGAACGCACTTGCGGTGGGCTCGGGAAAGCGGGTAGGCCTAGTAAGGACACGTAACCGACACGGCCGGCTTTGGAGGCGCCGCACACCGCAGTGCACGTACTGGCTCCGGCAGCCATATGCCGAGAACGATGGAGGACATCATGTCACCCCGGCTCGACGCATCGCGTACCCAGAAAGCGACGTCGACACCCCCTCCGGAACATCTGGATCCCATCGAGCAGGACGAGATGCTCGTCACACAGGACGACCTTCTCTCCGGACTTCCGGACATCCCCCCGTACGAGGAAGTCGACGCGGTCGACGCACGGGCCCTGTCCAAGACCCTCTTCGAGCGGCTGGAGTCGCTGGAGGAAGGGACACCCGAGTACTCGTACGTCCGCAACACGCTCGTCGAACTGAACCTCGCGCTGGTCAAGTTCGCCGCCTCCCGCTTCCGCTCCCGCAGCGAGCCGATGGAGGACATCATCCAGGTCGGCACCATCGGCCTGATCAAGGCGATCGACCGCTTCGAGCTGTCCCGCGGTGTCGAGTTCCCCACGTTCGCCATGCCGACCATCATCGGCGAGATCAAGCGCTTCTTCCGCGACACCTCGTGGTCCGTGCGCGTGCCCCGGCGGCTCCAGGAGCTGCGGCTCGACCTGGCCAAGGCCGGTGACGAGCTGGCGCAGAAGCTGGACCGCGCCCCGACGGTGCACGAACTGGCCGAGCGGCTCGGCATCTCCAACGACGAGGTCGTCGAGGGCATGGCCGCGTCGAACGCCTACACCGCCTCCTCGCTGGACGCCCAGCCGGAGGAGGACGACTCCGAGGGCGCGCTCGCGGACCGCATCGGCTACGAGGACCACGGACTCGAAGGCATCGAGTACGTCGAGTCGTTGAAGCCGCTGATAGCCGAACTCCCCCCGCGCGACCGGAAGATCCTGTCGCTGCGGTTCGTCGCCGGCATGACCCAGTCGGAGATCGGCGAGGAACTGGGCATCTCCCAGATGCACGTCTCGCGTCTGCTGTCGCGGACGCTGGTACGGCTGCGCAAGGGGCTGACCGTCGAGGAGTGATCCTCGGATCCTCACCGGGTGACGCCGTCCTTCGGGGGCGGGCCTCAGGGCCCGCCCCCAGGCGCGTGCCGTACGGGTTCAGCCCGCCCGCTGCTCCCTCGCCAGTCGCTTCGCGCGGTCGCGCCGGGACGGGGCCAGCACGTCCACCGTGACGCCGGCGCCCTCGCCGGGCGTGGCCTCGGCCAGCCGCAGCCGGTCGGCGAGTTCGCGGACCGACGCGTCGTCCGGGTCGCGGTCGATGTAGAACAGCGACTCGTCGGCCGGGTCGTCGTCGCCGCCCCAGCGCACCACGCCGTCGCAGTCGGCGAGGATGTCGCGCACCGTCAGCACCTGGAGCGGGAAGAGGCTGCCGCTCGCGCCCGCGCCCGGGCGGATCCGCACCGCGGTGCCCGACGCGAGGTTGGACTCCGGCTCGTTCTTCTTCAGGCCGCCGATCGGCTGCCAGCCCGCGAGGTCCACGCGGGGCAGCTGCTCGACCTCGTAGTGGTAGCGCCGTACGACATGGAGCAGGATCGCCTCCACGTCGCCGATCCGGACATCGACCTCCAGGCCCGTGCCCGAGACGGGGCGCGTCCAGACGGTGGAGACGTGGTTGGCCTGCTTCTCCAGGGGCCAGCCGTTGGCCGAGGTGGGGGCTTTCCCAGGTGCGGTCACGGGGGCGTGGGCGGGAGCGGCCGTCGCCGTGACGGAGGCGACGGAGTCGGCCGCGGCCGCGGCCGTGATCACGCCGGCGGTTCTCACCAGGGTTCGTCTCGATATCCCGTTCACGCTGTCGCGCCTGTCGGTGTGCACGTCTTGGTTCCCTTCTTACGGTGAGTAGATGATCAGCGCCGTGGTCGGCAGGAAGGTGGCCAGGGCGCTGATCCACCAGTAGATCCGTGGGGTGAGCGAACTCCGGCGTGCGAGGGAGCGGTTCACGGACAGCCAGAGCAGGACGTAGGGGACGACGACGATGGCCGCGATCGGCAGCCAGAGCACCATCGGGTCGTTGTCCGTCGGCTCCGGGCCGCTCGCCCAACTCGCTGCGAGGAACCACAGCATCCAGATCGGTATCACGCCCGGGATGCCGAGAAGGACATTGACTCCCAGGGCCACCTGCCACCGTCTGGTCATCGGTCCAGCCTTCCTTCGTTCGCCGGTGGTGCCGCTAGGCGCGCGACAACGCGTTGTACTGCTCGAGGACGTTGTACAGGCCCATCAGCTCTCGTCCGTACTGCTCGGCGTCCGGTCCGGTGCCGTTGTACTGGGCGAGCACCGCCTCCGTGACATGGATGTCGCCGCTCAGGTCCGGCCGGTCGATACCGAGCAGCTCCGAGTTCCAGAGCAGCACGTACGCGACGGTGCGGACGTTGTACTCCTCGTCGTTGTGCAGCTTGTCCCAGACGGTGCGGAGGTCGGTCTTGGAGTTGTAGTCCAGGCCCTCGCCGTTGATGATGCCTTCGCCGATGCAGTAGTTACGGGCCTTGATGGCGGTCGCGGCGAAGATCTGGCCCCACCCGGTGCTGCAGTCGTCCAGCTGACCTGCCTTGACCGCCGCGTCGGAGGCGAAGTCCAGGGGGTTGAGCTTGCGCAGTTCCCACAGGACCGGGGCCTGGATGAGGGCCTTGCGCATCCGCAGCGTGCGGGCCAGTGAGGTGAAGAGCCAGTCCGCGCCCACCACCTCGTTGAACGCCTCCGTGGTGGAGATGCCGCCCAGCGTGGCCCAGTCCTTGTCGGTCCAGCCGTCGCCGCCGGTCTCGGGGACACCGATCGACTCCAGATAGGCCTTCACGTCCTGGAGCATCAGGCTCCGGTACGCGGCCTCGTCGAGCCGGGTGTCCAGGCCGCCGAGGTCGGCGCCGGCGTCGAAGTCGCTCTGGCCGAAGTCGCGGCCGGAGACGATGTTGTTGTCGATCTCGATCAGACCGGCGCCGGAGCCGACCTTGATGGTCGAGATCTGGTCGAACGCCCAGTTGGCCGGCAGCGGGTAGCCGAGGTTGCCGGAAAAGCCACTGGACATGTCGGACACGAAGCTCGTCGCCGCGTAGCCGGCGTCGGCGACGCGCTGGCAGACGTTGCGGGGGCCGTAGACACCCACCCCGTAGCTGGAGTTCTCGCCGATCGTGCGCATGACCCCGCGGAAGTGCGGGATGACGTAGTCCGTCACCTCGCCGTCCATGGCGTCGTAGTCGACGGCGAAGTAGATGATGGTGCCGGGCTTGAAGCCGTGGTATTTCGCCCACTCGATCGCGCGGAACGCGTCGGCGGCGCCCTGGCTGGGGCTGAAGTAGTCGGCGGACCGGCTCCACGTCTGGAAGATCGGGAAGCAGCTCAGCCCGTATTCCTTGATGGTGGCCAGCTCGCCGGGCTGGATCTGCTTCTCCGGCAGGTCCGTCGTGGACGGGTTGAAGAGGTAGCGGCCGATGTACTTGTAGCCGGCGTCCTTCAGGGCCTGCGCCCGCGCGGGCGTGATCATGGTGACGCCGTCGCAGGCCGTGCCCTTGCGGGACTGGTCGCCGTAGGAGACGAGCAGCGAGGCCCAGGTCTGGAAATCGCCCTTGCCGGTGACCGGGAGCTTGCTGAAGGACTGGAAGGTCTCCACACCGGACTGCACCGCCGAGGTGAAGCTGCCGAAGGCTACGTTCCGCTTGTTCAGGATCATGGCCGCGGTGAACAGCTGTGCCCAGACGCCGGTGGAACCGAGTGAGACGGTATGGGACTTCAGACCGGACTGCGTGCCGGGCCCGAAGACGCCGTTGGCGACGCCGTCCGCCATGCCCAGTTCGTATTGGATCGCGAACAGCATCGACTTGGCCACGTCGCGGGAGTGGTGGCCGTCACAGGGGATGACGTAGAAGTCCTTGCGCAGGATGTACTTGCCGTTCAGCCACTGCTGGATGGACCGGATGGTGTCCGAGCCGTTGTTCACGGTGACGTAGGCGTCCATGTTGAACAGGCCCTTGACCACCTTCGGCCACAGGGAGCTGCCCGGGTAGACACCGGACACGCCCATGTTCTGGTGCAGCTTCACGACCGCGTCCTTGACCCGGTCGTTGTACTGTCCGTCGATTTCGCCGCCGTCGTATCCCTTGCAGTACAGGGCGGACTGGATGATGCGGCAGAAGTTGGCCGACGGGATGGTCGTCTCGTCGAGCTTGCCGTACAGCTCCCCCAGCTTCCCGAGGGTGGTCGGGCCGAAGGAGTTGGACAGGGCGGTGATGCCCATCTCGTACTGGAGCGCCCGAGTCAGGGCGTACATCACGGGCCAGCCGGTCTGGCCGTTCTCGTCCAGCTTGGATATGCCCAGTGTGGCGCCGTTGTTGTAGGTCGTGTTGATGAATCTCTGGGCGCGCTGGACCATCTCGTCTGCCATGGGCTTCCTCCTGTCGTCCGGAAGGTGAGGCGGGGAGGAAAGCGCTGTCATCGAGGTGCGCCGCGGCACACGCCGAACGGTCCGCACACCAGACGACACCCCCCGTTTCGGGGGGAACAGCGAAGAAACCCCCCTCGTCGCCATCGGCCGACGCACGGGTCACGGTGCGCGGAGCGACTGAGCGCGATCTTCCGCCTGCGGTCCGAGGGGGGTCAAGTCCCTTATGTGCGGGAGATGTTGGTGTGGCGGACCGTAAACTCCTCTTTGTCGTGGGTTCGTGACCCACTCGGTATGGAAAACGTGCACAACCTTCGGACGGGTTCGGTGGTCAGAGCACCCGCTCGCCACGCCGCCACACGCCGGTGACCAGCGGGACGCCCGGCCGGTAGGCCAGGTGCACGTGGCTCGGGGCGTCGAGGAGCGCCAGGTCGGCGTAGGCGCCCGGGGTGAGGCGGCCGATGTCGGTGCGCCTGAGGGCCGCCGCGCCGCCCGCCGTGGCCGACCAGACGGCCTCGTCCGGGGTCATCCCCATGTCCCGTACGGCGAGCGCGACGCAGAACGGCACGGACGAGGTGAAGGACGAGCCCGGGTTGCAGTCGGTGGACAGGGCGACGGTGGCGCCCGCGTCGAGCAGACGGCGGGCGTCCGGCCACTCCGCCCGGGTGGAGAACTCGGCGCCGGGCAGGAGGGTGGCGACGGTGTCGCTGTTGGCGAGCGCGTCGACGTCCTCGTCCGTGAGGTGGGTGCAGTGGTCGGCGCTTGCCGCGTCGAGTTCGACGGCGAGTTGCACGCCGGGGCCGTACGACAACTGGTTGGCGTGGATGCGCGGGTGCAGCCCCTTGGCCTTGCCCGCGGTGAGGATCGCGCGGGCCTGGTCGCCGTCGAAGGCGCCCCGCTCGCAGAAGACGTCGATCCAGCGGGCGTACGGGGCGCAGGCGTCGAGCATCTCGCCGGTGACGAGGGCGACGTACGCCGCCGGGTCCTCGGCGTGGTCCGGCGACACGATGTGCGCGCCGAGGTAGGTGACCTCGTCGGTGTGGGCGGCGGCGATGCGCAGGGCCCGGGACTCGTCCTCGACGGTCAGGCCGTAGCCGGACTTGGTCTCCAGCGTGGTGGTGCCCTGGCGGAGGGCCTCGTCGAGGTAACGGGTGAGGTTGGCCTCGAGTTCCTCGTCGCTCGCCGCCCGGGTGGCCGCGACCGTGGTGCGGATGCCGCCCGCGCTGTACGGCCGTCCCGACATCCGGGCGTTGAACTCCTGCGTCCGGTCGCCCGCGAAGACGAGGTGGGAGTGGGAGTCGACGAAGCCGGGGACGACGGCCCGGCCGCCGGCGTCGACGCGATTGTCAGTGGCGGGTGCTTTGCTGTGATCACCGGTCCACGCGATGCGGTCGCCTTCGATGACGACGGCCGCGTCCTGGACCAGTCCGAGGGGGGAACCGTCACCTAGGGAGGGGTCGTTGGTGACCAGGGCGGCGATGTTGGTGATGAGCGTGCTTGCGGTGCTCGCGGAGTGGGCGGGGCTGACGGTCGTCGCGTTGCTCATGGCGTCCTTGGTGGCCTGGTCGGCGGTGGGGTCGGGTCCGGGGGCGGGCCGCGCGGAGACGCGGCCCGGGGTCAGCCGCGCAGGGCTGCGACGGCGTCCGCGAGGGCTCGCGGCACATCGGGGACGAGGCGGTGGACCCCGTCCCGTACGACGTGCCGACCTGCCACGACCGTATGCGACACGTCTGCTGCCGACGCGGCGAATACGGCCGTCTCGGCCCCGAGCCGCGGAAGCGGCCCTGCCGTCCTGACCGAGTCGAGGGCGATCGTCGTGAAGTCGGCGCGCGCGCCGGGCTCCAGGGTGCCCGCGTCGTCCCAGCCGAGGGCGGCGTGGCCGTCGGCGGAGGCCGCCCGCAGGAGGGCCGCCGCCGTCCAGTGACCGCGCGTGCGGGTGCGCAGCCGCTCGTTCAGCTCCATCGCCCGCGCCTCCTCGAGCAGGTCGATCACGGCGTGGCTGTCGGAGCCGAGACAGAGCGGGGAGCCCTCGTTCTGCAGGGCGACGGCGGGTCCGATGCCGTCGGCCAGGTCCCGTTCGGTCGTCGGGCACATGCAGGTGCCGGTGCCGCTGGAGCCGATGAGGGAGATGTCCTCGGCGGTGAGGTGGGTGTTGTGGACGCCGGTGGTGCGCGGGCCGAGCACGCCGTGCAGCGCGAGGAGCTGGGTCGGGGTGCACGCGTGGGTTTCCCGGCAGGCGTCGTTCTCGGCGGTCTGCTCGGACAGGTGCACATGGAGCGGGGCCCGCCGCTCCTCGGCCCAGCGCGCCACGGTCGCCAGCTGCTCCGCGGGCACGGCCCGTACGGAGTGGATCGCCGCTCCGATCCGCGCGTGATCGCGTTCCTTGAGAACTGAACAGCGTTCGGCCCAGGCGTCCGCGGTGCCGTCGGAGAAGCGGAGCTGGTGGGCGGTGGGCGGTTGTCCGAAGCCGGAGGAGAGGTAGGCGGTGTCGAGGAGGGTGATGCGGATGCCGGCTTCGGCGGCGGCCGCGACGAGGGCCTCGCCCATCGCGTTGGGGTCGGCGTAGGGGGTGCCGCCGGGGGCGTGGTGGACGTAGTGGAACTCGCCGACGGCCGTGATGCCGGCCAGGGCCATCTCGGCGTACACGGCCCGGGCGAGGGCGTGGTAGGTGTCCGGGGTCAGCCGGTCGGCGACGGAGTACATGACCTCGCGCCAGGTCCAGAAGGTGCCGGAGCCGACCTGGGCGGTGCCGCGCAGGGCGCGGTGGAAGGCGTGGCTGTGGGCGTTGGCCAGGCCGGGCAGGGTGAGTCCGCGGAGGATCTCGGCGCCGGGTGGCGGGGCGGTGACCTCGGTCCGGACGGCGGTGACGCGCCCGTCCCCCACGTCGAGGGCGACGCCCGGTTCGACGTGGGTGTCGAGCCAGGCGTGCTCCAGCCAGTACGTCTGCGTCACCTGCACGCCAGTCCTTCCAGTACGTCGGCGAGGGCGAGCACTCCGGCCACGCAGTCGTCCTCGGTCGCGGATTCGGCCGGGGAGTGCGAGACGCCCGTGGGGTTGCGCACGAACAGCATGGCGGTCGGGATGCTCCCGGACAGGATCCCGGCGTCGTGTCCGGCGCCGGTGCCGAGGACGGGGACCTTGAGGTCGCTGTCCGTGCCGAGGATGCGGGCGAGTTCGTCGCGCAGGGCGTGGTCGAACTCGACGACCGGGGTGAAGGACTCCCGGGTGACGGCGAGATCGACGCCGTGGGCGGCGGCGTACTCCCCGGCCGCCTTCTCGACGCCGGCGACCACGGCGTCCAGGCTGTCCTGGTCGGCGGCGCGCGAGTCGAGCCAGCCGCGCACGAGGGAGGGGATGGCGTTGACGCCGTTCGGCTCGACGGCGATCTTGCCGAAGGTGGCGACGGCCCCGGCGAGTTCGGCCTCCCGGCGGGCCGCGAGGACGGTCTCGGCGTAGGACAGCATGGGGTCGCGCCGGTCGGCGAGGCGGGTGGTGCCGGCGTGGTTGGCCTCGCCCCGGAAGTCGAACCGCCAGCGGCCGTGCGGCCAGATGGCGCTGGCGATGCCGACCCGGTCGCCGGACAGGTCCAGAGCCCGGCCCTGCTCGACGTGCAGTTCGACGAAGGCGCCGATGCGGGCGAGCCGTTCGGGGTCGGGCCCGATGGCGTCCGGGTCGTGTCCGGCGGCCTCCATGGCCCGGGGCAGGGTGATCCCGTCCCCGTCGGTCAGCCGGTGGGCGTCCGCGACGGTGAGCTGCCCGGCGGTGAGCCGGGACCCGACGCAGGCGAGGCCGAACCGGGCGCCCTCCTCGTCGCCGAAGTTCACGATGCCGAGGGGGCGGGTGATCCGCGCGTCCCGGTCGCGCAGTTCGTCCAGCGCGGCGAAGGCGGACACCACTCCGAGGGGCCCGTCGAAGGCGCCGCCGTCCGGTACGGAGTCGAGGTGCGACCCGGTGACGACGGCGTCGCCCCGGGCGGGGTCCCCGAGCCAGGCCCACTGGTTGCCGTTCCGGTCGACCTCGTACGTCAGCCCGCGTGCCGTGGCCTGCTCCTCGAACCAGGCCCGGCAGTCCCGGTCGGCGCCGGTCCAGGCGAAGCGGCGGTAGCCGCCGGAGGCGGAGCTCCGGCCGATCGGCAGCAGCTCCGCCCACATGCTGTGGAAGGTCACGCCTCGTCACCCTCGCGCATCGGGACCCGGACACCGCGCTCGCCGGCGACCGACTCGGCGATGTCGTACCCGGCGTCGACGTGCCGGATGACGCCCATGCCGGGGTCGTTGGTGAGGACGCGGCGGATCTTCTCCCCGGCGAGCGGGGTGCCGTCGGCGACCGTCACCTGCCCGGCGTGGATCGACCGGCCCATGCCGACGCCGCCGCCGTGGTGGATGGACACCCAGGAGGCGCCGGACGCCACATTCACCATGGCGTTCAGCAGCGGCCAGTCGGCGATCGCGTCGGAGCCGTCGAGCATGGCCTCGGTCTCCCGGTAGGGGGACGCGACGGAGCCGCAGTCGAGATGGTCGCGGCCGATGACGACCGGGGCGGCCAGCTCCCCGCTCGCGACCATGTCGTTGAACCGCTCGCCGGCCTTGTCCCGCTCGCCGTAGCCGAGCCAGCAGAT
The DNA here is from genome assembly GCA_000696115.1 of Streptomyces olindensis. GTDB lineage: Bacteria > Actinomycetota > Actinomycetes > Streptomycetales > Streptomycetaceae > Streptomyces > Streptomyces olindensis. Next base: position 268,831 of record JJOH01000004.1, on the reverse strand, counting down.
GCGGGCGGGCAGGCCCTGGAAGTGCACCCGCTCCCCGGCCATCTTGATCCAGCGGGCCAGGGACTCGTTCTCCGGGAAGAGGTCGAGGATCGCCTTGTCCGTCTTGGCGATGTCGGCCGGGTCGCCCGAGAGGGCCGCCCAGCGGAAGGGGCCCTTGCCCTCGCAGAACAGCGGGCGGATGTAGGCGGGGACGAAGCCGGGGAAGGCGAAGGCCCGGTCGTATCCGGCGAGCTTGGCCTCGCCGCGGATGGAGTTGCCGTAGTCGAAGACCTCCGCGCCGACGTCCAGGAAGCCGACCATGGCCTCGACGTGCCGGGCCATGGACTCGCGGGCCCGGGTGGTGAAGCCGGCCGGGTCCTTGGCGGCGTAGGAGGCCATCTCGTCGAAGTCGACGCCGAGCGGCAGGTAGGACAGCGGGTCGTGCGCCGAGGTCTGGTCGGTGACGATGTCGATGGGGGCGCCCATGGCGAGGAGCTGCGGCACGAGTTCGGCGGCGTTGCCGAGGACGCCGATGGACAGCGGGCGGCGGGCGTCGCGGGCCTCGGTCGCCAGCCGGAGCGCGTGGTCGAGGCTGTCGGCCTTCACGTCCAGGTAGCGGTGCTCGATGCGCCGCTCGATGGCGCGCGGGTCGCAGTCGATGCACAGGGCGACGCCGTCGTTCATGGTCACGGCGAGGGGCTGGGCGCCGCCCATGCCGCCGAGGCCGGCGGTCAGCGTGATCGTGCCCGCCAGCGATTCGCCGAACTTCTTCGCGGCGACGGCGGCGAAGGTCTCGTAGGTGCCCTGGAGGATGCCCTGGGTGCCGATGTAGATCCAGGAGCCGGCGGTCATCTGGCCGTACATGGTCAGGCCGAGCTGTTCGAGCCGGCGGAACTCCTCCCAGGTGGCCCAGTCGCCGACGAGGTTGGAGTTGGCGATGAGGACGCGCGGGGCCCACTCGTGGGTCTGCATGACGCCGACCGGGCGGCCGGACTGGACCAGCATGGTCTCGTCCTGCTTCAGGCCCTTGAGCGTGCGCACCATCGCGTCGAAGGAGCGCCAGTCCCGGGCCGCCTTGCCGGTGCCGCCGTAGACGACGAGCTGGTCGGGGTGCTCGGCGACCTCCGGGTCGAGGTTGTTCTGCAGCATCCGCAGGGCGGCTTCCTGCTGCCATCCGAGGGCGCTCGGTTCCGTGCCGCGCGGCGCTCGGACGGGGCGGGGTCCGGACATGGTCTGCCTCCTGGTGGGTGCGTGGTGCTCCCGGCGGGTTGTTGCTGCGGTTATTCACATCCTGGTCGTCTGAATAGTGCTAGTCAATACGTCCGGGGGTCGGCGCGGCGGTGCCGTGGGTGTTTGGCTGGACGCATGGGCGCACACTTCGCGGAAGAAGAGGCACGCGACTTTGCAGCCGGTCGGGCGGCCCGGCGGGACGAGGCGGTGCGGGCCGCCGTGGAGCAGGGGCTGCTCGGGCCCGACAGCCCCATCGTCGGGCTGCTGGACGTCACCGGCATCCGGGAGTCGGCGGCACAGCTGCGGGCGGCGTTCGACGCCGTGACGGCACCGGGCACTCCCGTGCTGCACGCCTTCGCGGTGAAGGCGACCCCGCTGGTACCGGTGCTGCGGCTGCTGCACCAGGAGGGCATCGGCGCGGAGGTCGCGAGTCCGGGCGAACTGGCGCTGGCCCGGGCGGCCGGGCTGCCGGCGGAGCGGACGGTGCTCGACTCACCGGCGAAGACGCCGGCCGAGCTGCGCGAGGCACTGTCCCTGGGCATCGCCGTCAACGCGGACAATCCGCAGGAGCTGGCGCGCCTCGACGCGCTGATGCGGTCGCGGACCAGCCGCTCACCCCTGGGCATCCGGGTGAACCCGCAGGTCGGCGGGGGCTCCATCGAGGCGCTGTCGACGGCGACGGCCACCTCGAAGTTCGGGGTGGCGCTGCGCGACGAGGGGGCCCGGGAGTGGGTGGTGCAGGCGTATCTGGACCGGCCGTGGCTGACCCGGCTGCACGCGCACACGGGCTCCCAGGGGATCCCGCTGTCGCTGATGGTGCAAGGCGTGACGGAGACGTACGGGCTCGCCGAGGAGATCAACCGGCGGGCCGGGCGGCAGCAGGTCGACACGCTCGACATCGGCGGCGGACTGCCCGTGAACTTCGCGTCGGACGCGACGACACCGACGTACGCGCAGTACGCGCGGATGCTGGCCGAGGCGGTGCCGGGGCTGTTCGACGGGCGGTACGGGCTGGTCACCGAGTTCGGGCGGTCCCTGCTGGCGAAGCACGGGACGGTGGTGGCGCGGGTCGAGTACGCGAAGACCTCCGGCGGGCGGGCGGTCGCGGTGACGCACGCCGGGGTGCAGGTGGCCGCGCGGACCGTGTACGCGCCGGGGAGCTGGCCGTTGCGGATCGCTGCGTACGACGCGAAGGGGCGGGTGAAGGACGGGCCCGTCGTGGTGCAGGACGTGGCGGGGCCGGCGTGCTTCGCCGGGGACCTGCTGGCGGAAGGGCGGTCCATGCCGCTGCTGGAGCAGGGGGACTACGCGGCGGCGCTGGACACGGGGGCGTACTACTTCGCGCATCACTACGCGTACAACTCGCTGGTGCGGCCCGCGGTGTACGGGTTCTGGCCCGGGGGGCGGTTCGCCGTGGTGCGGCAGGCGCAGACCGTGGCGGAGGTCGTCGCCGAGTCCGGCGGGGCGCGGGCGGACGGGCTGACGGGATCGCCGTGAGGGGGGCCGTGGTCGCCGTGAGGGGTGCCGTGGGGCGCGGGGTGCGGGCCTCGTGGTGGCCGGTCGCGCGGTTCCCCGCGCCCCCAGGGGGTCAGACGAGGGCCGGTGTCCTCCGCCGCGTTCCGCCGGGGGCCGCGTCGCCCGCCGCGATGCCCGTGCTGCGGAACGCCTTGACCTGCTTGCCCGTCGGACGGGCCACGCCCGCGCGCAGCCAGTCCACGCGGACCCACAGCAGCACCTCGTCCGCACGCTCGCGGCGGCCCAGCCACGCCGCCTTCAGCCACAGGCCCGCTCCCCAGCCGGCCAGCAGCATGCCGCCCGCGGCCGGCAGCGCGAAGGAGGTGCCCAGGGCGGCCAGGAAGGCCAGCAGGAGCCACCAGCGGTGGGCGCGGCGCCAGTTGCGTGCCGTGACCGCGCGGTCCTGGAGCACGTCGTGCTTGCCGGCCCGGGCGGCCGAGGCGGCCAGGGCCGTGTAGCGCTTCCTCCTTGCGGCGCCCACCACGGCCGCCGCCAGGAGGAAGAGGGCCGCTCCCGTCAGCACCCCGATGCGGCGGCCGGTGAGTCCTTCGGGCAGCAGGCCGATGCCGGCCGCCGGCACTCCCAGCCACCACAACGGTGCGGCACCCGCCCGTACGACGACGGCCACCCGGGCCAGTCCATGTCCTCCGCGCATGTCGATCAGCCTCCGTCCGGTACCCGAAGCGTCTGAAGAGTGTTGTAGAAGACGCAGATTAGCGACGCAACGTGAGACGAGGATGAGAACCGGGAGCGGGTGCGTCAGTCGACGAACAGGCCCCGTGCCGCCGCCTTCGTGTCGAACTCCTCCAGGCGGGACTGGGCCTCGGGCAGGTCGTCGCACATCGCCTCCAGCAGGACCCGGCCGAGCAGCATCGGGGCGCAGGCCGTGTCGAAGGCGAGGCCGGTGCCCACGGCGGCGGGCAGCAGCAGGTCGGACACCTTGGCGACGGGCGCGAACGCGGAGTCGGCGACCGTGACGACGGTCAGCCCGGCCTCCTTGGCGTAGGCGAGGGTGTCGACGACCTCGCGGGGATGCCGCGGCAGCGCGAAGCAGAGCAGTGCGGTCGCGCCGGCCCGGGCGGCGGCGTCGATGCGGTCGTGGAGCATCGTGCCGCCCTCGTTGAGGAGCCGCACGTCGGGGTGGACCTTGGCGGCGAAGTAGGCGAAGCCGTGCGCCTGGGCGGCCGCCGCCCGCAGCCCGAGGACGGGGAGCGGGCGGGAGGCCGCGAGGAGGCGCCCGGCCCGCTGCACGGGCCCCGGGTCGGCCAGCGCCTCCGCGAGGTGCCGCAGGTTCTCGATCTCGGCCTCGACGGCCTGCTGGTACTCGTTGGCGGACCCCGCCTCCGCCGCGGGTTCGGCCGGGGCGACCTCGCGCAGGTGGCGGCGCAGGGCCGGGTAGCCGTCGAAGCCCAGGGCCACGGCGAAGCGGGTCACGGAGGGCTGGCTGACCCCGGCCAGCTCGGCCAGCTCCACGCTCGACAGGAACGGCACGTCGGCGGCGCGGCGCACCATGCTGTGCGCGATGCGCCGCTGGGTCGGCGTCAGCCGGTGGCCCTCGAAGAGCGCCTGCAGCCGCGCGGCAGGGCTGTCGGTCGCGCTCATGGCGTGCTCCCCCTCGCCTATTCAGTAGCTGAGGATTCTGCATGAGCATATGCAGCCCGGCAAGCGACGGCAGGGCGTTCCCCCAGTCCGACAGGGGGGCTAACCCCAGTGCGGCCGGCGCCGGCGCTTCCTACCGTGGGTGACATGACCGGAATGGACGCGCGGGACACCGACCTGAAGAAGGAACTCGACGCCACCCTGCACGCGCGCAGGGAACTGGGCGAGGAGTACGAGTCCGCGCTGGTCGACTCGTTCCTGGAGAAGGTCGACCAGCGGATCGACGGCGCGGTGGACCGGCGGGTGCGCCGGCAGCTCGCCGAGCAGCAGATGCAGACGGCCCGGGACTCCCGGTCGCCGCGGGCCACGGACTCCTGGGGCGAGCGCTTCGGCTTCGGGATCGTCTCGCTCGTCCTCGCGGTGCCGCTGTCCGCGATCGGCGGGGGCGTGGCCCACCTGCCCGGGCTGCTCGTCGCCTGGGCGGGCATCGTCGGCGTCAACGTCGTCCAGGCCGCCCGCACCAACCCGGGCCTGTTCGGCCGCCGCACGTCCTCCGAGAAGAGCGACTGGGAGGACTGAGCGCGCGGCCGGTCAGACCTGCCGCGTCGGCAGCGCCACGATCTGCCGCAGATTGACCCGCCGGGGCCGGCTCGCCACGTAGGCCACGAGATCGGCCAGCTCCTCGGCGGACAGCGCGCCCACCGCGTCGAGCATGCCCTCCACCTGCCGGGACAGCTCCGCGTCGGAGATGTGCGTGCGCAGCTCGCTCTCGACGAACCCGGGCTCGATGTTGGTGACCCGGACGTCCCGCGGCCCGAACTCCCCGCGCAGGGACTGCGACAGGGAGGTGACGGCCGCCTTGGTCGCCCCGTACACCGCGTAGTTCGGGAAGCTGACGTGGGCGGCGATGGACGAGATGTTCACGATGTCGGCCGTACGGCCGTCCGCTGCGGCGCCCACCAGGTCGGCGGTGAACGCGCCGGTGATCCGCAGCACTCCGGCGACGTTGGTGTCGAGCATCCGCTGCCACTCGTCGGCGCGCCGGGCGTCGACGGGGTGCGGCAGCATGACGCCGGCGGAGTTCACGACCAGGTCGACGGGCCCGTACTCCGCGTGGATCCGGTCGACGGCGTCGGCCACGGACGTCTCGTCGGTGACGTCCGCGACGACGGGCAGGGCCTGTCCGCCGTCGGCCCGGATCTTCCCGGCGAGCGCCGCCAGGCGTTCCTCGCGCCGGGCCAGCAGCGCCACCCGTGCGCCCCGGGCGGCCAGCAACACGGCGACGGCCTCGCCGATCCCGCTCGCGGCTCCGGTGACGACGGCGGTGCGGCCGGCCAGGTTCTCGTACGTCATGAGTGCTCCCTCGGTGGCGGCCGGGGCGTCTCCCCGGCCTCGCCACCACCTTCCGCGGCGCCCGCCGCCGTACCCAGGGCGGCGCTTTTCCTGGGTCTGGCAGTACCAGGTTCGCGGGCGCCGGGCCGCCTAGGCTCAGCGTCATGGACGGAGAACTGGGAGACTTCCTGCGCTCGCGCCGTGCCCGTATCCGCCCGGAGGAGAGGGGGCTGCCCTCGTACGGCCGCCGCCGTGTTCCGGGGCTGCGCCGCGAGGAGGTGGCGCAGCTGGCCGGGGTGAGCGTCGACTACTACGTCCGTCTGGAGCAGGGCCGGGGACCGAGCGTCTCGGACGCCGTGCTGGACGCGGTGGCGCGGGTGCTGCGGCTGGACGCGGCGGAGCGCGAGTACCTGCGGGCGGTGGCCCGGCCGCACCGTCGGGGCGCGGACGGCCCGGCGGCGTCCCGGGTGCGCCCGGGGGTGCGGCTCGTCCTGGACGGCATGGACCGCAACCCCGCGTATGTCCTGGACCACCGCATGGACGTCCTCGCGTGGAACGCCCTCGCCGACGCCCTGCTCGGCTTCGACGGCACCGGCCCCGAGGGCCGCAGCCTGCCGCGCCGGCTCTTCCTCGATCCCGCGGCGCGGGACCTCTACCCGGACTGGCCGACGGTCGCCGCGCAGACGGTCGCCCACCTCCGCCTGAAGGCGGGCCACCACCCCGGCGACCCGGCCATGGGGGAACTCGTCGCCGAACTCTCCCGCAGCTGCGCGGAGTTCCGCCGCCTGTGGGCCGACCACCTGGTCAAGCCCTGCGACCAGGGCGTGAAGCACGTCCGGCACCCGGTCGCGGGCCTGCTGACCCTCCCGTACGAGACCCTCGTGGTGCCGGGGGCGGCGGACCTGACGATCGTGGCGTACACCCCCGAGCCGGGCTCGGAGACCGCGGAGCGCCTGGCGCTGCTGGGGAGCTGGGCGACGAGCCAGACGGGCTGACCGGCCCGGGAGACGGAACGCCGGAGAAGGAGAGGCGGAACGCCGGAGAAGGAAATGCGCGGGGACCGCCGCACCCCCGTGAACGGGGGGCGGGACGACGGCGGTCCCCGCGAAGGACGCGGGCCTGGTCAGGCCGGGCCCCCGCGTCCGTGGCGTCGGTGGAGGTCCGGGAGCCGCTCCGGAGGTCCTTTGACGCCTACGGCGCCGGCCGGGGCGGGGAGCCGCTCCCGCCCTGCCGACACCCCCTAATGTGCAGGACCCGTGTTAAGCGGGTGCTGCGCGAACGTGACACGCTCGTACCACTTCCGCGAAGTCCACGAAGATCGCGGACGCCGCAAGTCCACCCGGTTCACGGGCGGTTCACCGGAGGTTCTCCCTCACTTCCCCGTACGGGCGAGGAAGGACAGCAGGTCCTGCCGGCTGACCACACCGGTCGGCTTGCCCTCGACGAGGACGATCGCGGCGTCCGCCTTGCCGAGGACGGCCATCAGGTCGGCGACGGGCTCGCCGGAGCCGACCTGGGGCAGCGGGGCCGACATGTGCTTCTCCAGCGGGTCGTCGAGCGAGGCGCTCTTGCTGAACAGCGCGTCCAGCAGCTCGCGTTCCACGACCGAGCCGACGACCTCGGCGGCCATCACGTCGGGGTGCCCCGCGCCGGGCTTGACGACCGGCATCTGCGAGACGCCGTACTCGCGCAGCACGTCGATGGCCTGACCGACCGTCTCCTCCGGGTGCATGTGAACGAGGGAGGGCATGCGGTCGCCCTCCTTGTCGTTCAGGACGTCGCCGACGCGGGCGCTGGGGCCCGCGTCCTCCAGGAAGCCGTAGTCGGCCATCCACTCGTCGTTGAAGATCTTGCTGAGGTAGCCGCGGCCGCTGTCCGGCAGCAGGACCACCACGACGTCGTCCTCGCCGAGTCGCGCGGCGACCTCCAGCGCGGCCACGACCGCCATGCCGCAGGAGCCGCCGACCAGCAGCCCCTCCTCCTTGGCCAGGCGGCGGGTCATCTGGAAGGAGTCCTTGTCGGACACGGCGACGATCTCGTCCGCGACGGTCCGGTCGTAGGCGGTGGGCCAGAAGTCCTCACCGACGCCCTCGACCAGGTACGGCCGCCCGGAGCCGCCGGAGTAGACGGAGCCCTCGGGGTCGGCGCCGATGACCTTCACCTTGCCGTCGCTGACCTCCTTGAGGTAGCGCCCGGTGCCGGAGATGGTGCCGCCCGTGCCGACGCCCGCCACGAAGTGGGTGATCCTCCCCTCCGTCTGCTCCCACAGCTCGGGGCCGGTGGAGTGGTAGTGGGAGAGCGGGTTGTTGGGGTTGGAGTACTGGTCCGGCTTCCAGGCCCCGGGCGTCTCGCGCACGAGCCGGTCGGAGACGTTGTAGTACGAGTCCGGGTGCTCGGGGTCCACGGCGGTCGGGCACACGACGACCTCGGCGCCGTACGCGCGCAGCACGTTGATCTTGTCGGTGCTCACCTTGTCGGGGCACACGAAGATGCACTTGTACCCCTTCTGCTGCGCCACGATGGCGAGCCCGACGCCGGTGTTGCCGCTGGTCGGCTCGACGATCGTGCCGCCGGGCTTGAGCGCGCCGCTCTCCTCCGCCGCCTCGATCATGCGCAGGGCGATGCGGTCCTTCACGGATCCGCCGGGGTTGAAGTACTCCACCTTGGCCAGGACGGTCGCCCTGATGCCCTTGGTCACGCTGTTGAGCCTCACCAGCGGGGTGTTGCCGACGAGGCTGATCATCGAGTCGTGGAACTGCACCGTTGTCTCCGGATGCCGCAGAAGTGGTCTTAGTGGTGCCGCCAGCCTATGTGCTGCCCGTCGTCCGTGACGGTCGTTCACTCCCCGTTGAGATTGGGCGACGGTCCGTACGGGGCAAGCACTGGGTGTACGGGTTCGAGGAGGTGGCGGCGACGCATGACGAGCATGTCGAGGGCGAGGGTGGCCCGGCGGATCGCGGCCGGCGCTGCGTACGGCGGCGGCGGGATCGGTCTGGCCGGGGCGGCCGCCGCGGGGCTGCTGCTGGCGGAGGTGCAGCTGGCGCGGCGCCGGGTGGGCAACGGCACGTCACCGCACGTGCCGAACGCGGACGGGCTGTACGGCCGTACGTACGCCGTCTCCACCGAGCAGCCGCCGCTGCGGTTGACCATGCTGGGTGACTCCACGGCCGCCGGCCAGGGCGTGCACCGCGCCGGGCAGACCCCGGGGGCGCTGCTGGCCTCGGGCGTGGCGGCCCTGGCGGAACGCCCGGTGGAGCTGCGCACGGTGGCGACGCCGGGGGCCCGCTCGGACGACCTGGACCGCCAGGTGGCCCTGGTGCTGGCCGCGCCCGATCCGGTGCCCGACATCTGCGTGATCATGGTCGGCGCGAACGACGTCACCCACCGCATGCCCCCGACCCGCTCGGTCCGCTGCCTGTCCTCGGCGGTACGGCGGCTGCGCACGGCCGGCGCGGAGGTCGTGGTCGGCACCTGTCCCGACCTGGGCACGATCGAGCCGGTCCAGCAACCGTTGCGCTGGCTGGCCCGACGGGCCTCCCGCCAGCTGGCGGCCGCCCAGACGATCGGAGTCGTCGAACAGGGCGGCCGCACCGTGTCCCTGGGCGACCTGCTCGGCCCCGAGTTCGCCGCGAACCCGCGCGAGCTGTTCGGCCCGGACAACTACCACCCCTCCGCCGAGGGCTACGCCACGGCCGCGATGGCGGTCCTGCCGACCGTCTGCGCCTCCCTGGGCCTCTGGCCGGCCGAGGAGGAGCGCCCGGACGCCTCGCGCCGCGAGGGCTTCCTGCCGGTGGCACGGGCGGCGGCCGAGGCCGCCTCGGAGGCGGGCACCGAGGTCGCGGCGGCGATGCCGTCCGGACCGCGGGGCCCGTGGGCCCTGCTGAAGCGCCGCCGGCGCCGGCGGCTGCCCGAGCAGGAACCCGCTCCCGCCACGCCGTCGAGCTGAGAGGCACCCGCCCGAGGAAAAAGCAAGCGCTTAGAAAACTGCGGTCAGGGTCACACCGCGACACCCGTGACCCAGCCCATACGTACGGGTAACTTCCCAAACAGCCCAGCCAGACCACCCGGTACGTCAATGGAGCCGTGATGCCCGAAGCCGTGATCGTCTCAGCCGCCCGCTCCCCCATCGGCCGCGCCGTCAAGGGCTCCCTCAAGGACCTCCGCCCGGACGACCTCACCGCCACGATCGTCCAGGCCGCCCTCGCCAAGGTTCCCGAGCTGGACCCGAAGGACATCGACGACCTGATGCTCGGCTGCGGCCTGCCCGGCGGCGAGCAGGGCCACAACCTCGGCCGCATCGTCGCCGTGCAGATGGGCATGGACCACCTGCCGGGCTGCACCATCACCCGGTACTGCTCCTCCTCCCTGCAGACCTCCCGCATGGCCCTGCACGCCATCAAGGCGGGCGAGGGCGACGTCTTCATCTCGGCGGGCGTCGAGATGGTCTCCCGGTACGCCAACGGCAGCTCCGACATGCCCGGCACGCACAACCCGCTCTTCGCCGACGCCGAGGCCCGCACCGCCGAGACCGCCCAGTCCGAGGGCTCCACCTGGCACGACCCGCGTGAGGACGGCCTGTTGCCCGACCCGTACATCGCGATGGGCCAGACCGCCGAGAACCTGGCCCGCGCCAAGGGCGTCACCCGCCAGGACATGGACGAGTTCGGCGTCCGCTCGCAGAACCTCGCCGAGGAGGCCATCAAGAACGGCTTCTGGGAGCGCGAGATCACCCCGGTGACGCTCCCCGACGGCACGGTCGTCGCCAAGGACGACGGCCCCCGCGCCGGCGTCACCCTGGAGGGCGTGCAGGGCCTCAAGCCGGTCTTCCGCCCCGACGGCCTGGTCACCGCCGGCAACTGCTGCCCGCTGAACGACGGTGCCGCTGCGCTCGTGATCATGTCCGACACCAAGGCCCGCGAGCTCGGCCTCACCCCGCTCGCCCGGATCGTCTCGACCGGCGTCTCCGGCCTCTCCCCCGAGATCATGGGCCTCGGCCCGGTGGAGGCGAGCAACCAGGCCCTGAAGCGGGCCGGGCTGACCATCGACGACATCGACCTGGTGGAGATCAACGAGGCGTTCGCCGCCCAGGTGATCCCCTCCTACCGCGACCTCGGCATCCCGCTGGAGAAGCTGAACGTCAACGGCGGTGCCATCGCCGTCGGCCACCCCTTCGGCATGACCGGCGCCCGGATCACCACCACGCTCATCAACTCCCTCCAGTTCCACGACAAGCAGTTCGGCCTGGAGACCATGTGTGTCGGCGGCGGCCAGGGCATGGCCATGGTCATCGAGCGCCTCAGCTGAGCGCCGCACGGTAGTCGCCATAGCACACGCTGTGAGGCTCGGGCCCAGGACCCCGGAAACCCCGGGGTTCTGGGCCCTTTTGTGATCCAATCTCCCCCAGGATGTGACCTATCTCCCTCGACACGGGGAGAAGCCCAGGTCACAGCAGCCCCATCCCCTCCTCCGGCACCGAAGCCCTGTCCGTTTCGTGACGTTACGCACTGACAGCTGGTTAGTCCGCCCTTCAAGCTGATGTAGGAAGTCGGGGGTCGACTTTGAACCGGGAGTACGTCAGTGAGCGCCATGCCGATCGCGTTGCTGGTCACCACGGCCGCCACGGGCGCCGTGGGCGTCGCCGTCCTGCGCACCGTCCTGCAACTGCGCCGACAGGTCGCGGCCCTGCACACCGCGCTGGCCGAGAGCCGTGCCGCCACCACCCGCGCACTGCTGCCCGCCGCCCGTACCACGGCCGACACCGACGAGATACGGGCCGCAGTGGCGGCGGCACTGGCCGAGGAGCGGGAGCGGGAGCTCGCCGAGGCGCGCGCCTTCTGGGCCGCCCAGGAAGCCCGTGACGCCTCCGACGCGCCGTCCCTGCTGGGCCTGCCCGACCCCGACCTGTTCCTGCCCCGGCAGGCCGATTTCGCGGGCCTTGAGCCGGTGTCCGAGCCCGGCGCGGACGCCGAGGAGCCGGCCGGCGAGTCCGCCGAGCTGGCCGCGGCCCGCCGCCGCCACCCCTCCCACCCGGACTTCGTGCCGAACCCGTCGCCGGTCGTGAACGACCACGAGCGCACGGTCGCCACCCTGGAAGAGCTGGCCGCGTCCCGCGTGGAACTGACGGACGTCCGCCCGGGCCCCCTCGGCACCCTCGACGTCTACGTCTTCGCCGACGGCACGACCCTGTGCATGACCCCGGGCCACCGCGAGACGGCGGAACGCCTGGCCGCAGCGCTCCGAGCGGGCCAGACCCCGACCCTCCTCGGCGGCTCGGGCGTCTCGGGCGCCTACACCCTGACGTTCGAGTGCGGCGAAGAGAACGTCTACATCCTGGCCGACAGGGTCATCGCGTCCCTGTAGTCAGGGGCGCGGGGAACTGCGCGACCAGCCACGGACGACCTGCACCCGCGAACGGCGCTAAACCCCCGCCCGCTTCTGCGCCCCCTCAACCACCCGCACCGCGTCATCGACATCGGCATCACTGGGAATCACCACCGCCAGATCATGCCCGGCAACGGTGATCTGATCCGCAGCCGCAAACATCCCCGCATCCGGCATCTCCCGAGGCTCCACGCCCTCCAGCACCTGCGCCCTCCGGGCCAACTCCCGGGCAAGCCCGAGAGCCTCAGCGGCAGCGCCCCGCTGCAACCGGCTCTGGGGCGCGGCCCTCAAACGATCGGCGAAGTGCTCCACCGCACGGATCAGAGGCGTCGTATCAACCACGCCGCGAGCGTACGCGTCGCACCGGGACTGTTGCCAACGGGCGAACACTCAGGCACCGTGACCTGAAGGACCGGCTTACATCCCATGCGTCCGGAGGCGCCGATGTCCCAAGTCTTCTCCGAAGAGACCCACCGCAACATGCTCGCCCGCATCCCCCACTGCACCGGTCGTGAAATCGCCGACTGGTTGCGCACCGTCGAAGAAGGCCCGGCACTCTTCCGCTTCGAGGAAAAGGTCAGCTGGCTCCGGCACGAACACAATCTGGCGTACGGCCACGCCAAGGCGATCATCCACGAGTACGACCTGAGGAGGGCCGCGCGCAAACTGCTCTAGGCGGCGCACCGCCCGGCAGACGACGAAGGGCCCCGGCCGGAGCCGGGGCCCTTCGCGCTACGACCGTCGAGAAGAACTAGTCGTTGCTGTTGAGGATCGAGATGAGCCTCAGGAACTCGAGGTAGATCCACACCAGCGTCAGCGTCAGGCCGAAGGCCGCGAGCCACGCCTCCTCGCGCGGGGCGCCGTAGGCGACGCCGTCCTCGACCTGCTTGAAGTCCAGGGCGAGGAAGCAGGCGCCGAGGATGATGCCGATGATGCCGAAGACGACACCGAGGGCACCGCTGCGGAAGCCGAGGCCGTCACCGCCGCCGAACACCGCGAACAGCAGGTTCACGGTCATCAGCAGGATGAAGCCGAGCGCGGCCGCCATCACGAAGCCGTAGAAGCGGCGGTTGACGCGGATCCAGCCGGCCTTGTAGGCGATCAGCACACCGGCGAAGACCGCCATCGTACCGATCACGGCCTGCATGGCCGCACCGTCGGCGATGCGGTTGTCGACGATGTTGGACACGACGCCGAGGAAGACACCCTCGAACGCGGCGTACGTGAGGATCAGCGCGGGCGAGGCCTTGCGCTTGAAGGACTGCACGAACGCCAGGACCATGCCGATCAGCGCGGCGCCGATACCGATGCCGTAGCTGCGGCTGATGTTGGCGTCGTCCACGGGCAGCAGGGCCCAGGAGAGCGCGGCGGTGAGGACGAGCACACCGAGCGTGCTCGCCGTGCGCAGGACGACGTCGTCGATGGTCATCCGGCCGGTGGTGGCCGGGGCCTGCGGCGGCGCGCCGTACTGCAGGTCCTGCTGGGCGTAAGGGTTCTGCGCGTACGGGTTCTGCGCGTACGGGTTGCCCGTCGGCTGCTGCGCGTACGGGTTGCCCTGGGTGGCGACAGCGGGACCCCCGGCCTGCGGCGCGGTGTTGAAGCCCGCGTAGCCGTTGTCGCGGCTGAACCCCCGTCGCGAGAAGACCGGGTTTCTGCTCCTCATTTCACTCCTCCATGGCCACACTGCGTGGCCTTGGCTCAAGAGTAATAGGTAGGCAAAGGAATGACCCTACTGCTTGGGGAGGATCTTTCCCTCGTCGTGCTGCGCAACACGCTACGCCGCTTCGTGATTCCCCTGACCGGAGGGGATCATTCATCACCAAGCTGCGACACGTCCGGAACCGGTCGGAGATCACCCGCTGACGCCGCTCTTACGTCACCCGAACGGGAAGCCCGTGTACCCCTCCGCGAGGTCGGTCTCGGCGGCGCGGGAGGAGGCGATGCGCTCCAGCCGGGCGAGCTGGAGCCGGTCGTCGAAGGGGCTCGCGTCGGGGGTGCGGTGCAGGAGGGTCGTCATGTCGTAGGAGAACCGCTCGGCCTGCCAGACGCGGCGCAGGCAGGTCTGCGAGTAGGCGTCGAGCAGCTCCGGTGAGCCCGTGTCCCTCTGGTGCGTCAGGGCCCGGGCGAACGTCACGACGTCGCCCACGGCGAGATTCAGCCCCTTGGCCCCGGTCGGCGGCACGATGTGCGCGGCGTCGCCGGCGAGGAAGAGGCGGCCGTGGCGCATGGGCTCGTGGACGTAGGAGCGCATGGGGGTGACCGACTTCTGGGTGATCGGGCCGCGCTCCAGGCGCCAGTCGTCGGCGGTCTCGAAGCGGCGCTCCAGCTCGTCCCAGATCTCCTCGTCGCTCCAGGCCTCGGCGTCGGTGCCGTCGGGCACCTGGAGGTAGAGGCGGGAGACGGCCGGGGAGCGCATGGAGAGGAGGGCGAAGCCGCGGTCGTGGCGGGCGTAGACCAGCTCGTCGTGGGAGGGCGGCACGTCGGCGAGGATGCCGAGCCAGCCGAAGGGGTACGTCCGTTCGAAGACCTGAACCAGTTCCGCGGGGATCGCCTTGCGGGCCACGCCCCAGAAGCCGTCGCAGCCGACGACGTACGCGCACTCCAGGACGTCCTCGCGGCCCTCGTGCCGGAAGCGGACGCGGGGGGTGTCGGTGCCCGCGTCCTCCACGGCCAGCGCCTCCGCCTCGAAGAGCAGCGGGCCGCCCTCCGCCAACTGGAGGGCGATGAGGTCCTTGCAGACCTCGGTCTGGGCGTAGACCATCACGGACCGGCCGCCGGTGAGGGCGGGGAAGTCGACGCGGTGGCGGCGGCGGTCGAAGCGCAGCTCTATGCCGTCGTGGCGCAGCCCCTCGCGGTCCATGCGCTGCCCGGCGCCGGCCGCGCGCAGCACGTCCGCCGTGCCCTGCTCCAGGATCCCGGCCCGCTGCCGCCGCTCGACGTAGTCGCGGTCGCGGCTCTCCAGGACGACCGAGTCGATGCCGGCGTTGTGCAGCAGCCGGGCGAGGAGGAGGCCGGCGGGACCGGCCCCGATGATGCCGACGGTGGTGCGCATCGGACGCCCTCTTCTCATCCGTTCGTGTGGTGAAATTTTCTTCACCATTGTTGGATGTGAGTCTCTGACGGCATGCGACCGCTGTCAACGGGCACGCCGCGAACTTCTCAATGGACCACACAGGGATCGGAAGGTGCCCGGAGCCGGACTCGAACCGGCACGCCCGCGAAGGGGCAGCGAGGTTTAAGCTCGCCGTGTCTGCATTCCACCATCCGGGCAGGCCATGGGCTCCGCATCGAGGTTCCGAGACTATCGGGACGGGTCCCCCGAACAGCGGAAGGGCGGACCGATGTTGTCTTATTTTATTGACGTCTGAGGGTGCATCAGCACACGGAACGCGCCATCCGCACTTGCCAATAGCCTTACGTGCGGCCGTCGGCCGCGTATGCGGAATGACGGAATTTCACCGCCCGAACGAGGGCACTCCACCTGTTCTCGACACCACGCACACGCGGCTTCGACACCAGGCCCCCTCGGGGGCGTTCGTCATCCCCAGGTATGACATGGCCCGGCCCGGTCAGCCTGCAGTCGGCCCTCGGAACCGGAACAACGGGTGACTACACGGCGGCGTGGCACCCGGACGATGGAACACGTTCTTCTCCACCACCGTCGTCCCGACAGGAGTGCCATCCCGTGACCACCGCATCCCTCGCCGACCGGGCCACCACCGTGGCCGCGCGCGCCACGGATCTTTCGAAGGTCTACGGACAGGGTGAGACCCAGGTGGTCGCCCTGGACCGGGTCTCCGTCGACTTCCGGCAGGCCGAGTTCACCGCGATCATGGGCCCCTCCGGCTCCGGCAAGTCGACCCTGATGCACTGCGTGGCGGGTCTCGACACGTTCTCCTCCGGGTCGGTGCGCATCGGCGAGACCGAGCTGGGCTCCCTGAAGGACAAGCAGCTGACCAAGCTGCGCCGGGACAAGATCGGCTTCATCTTCCAGGCCTTCAACCTGCTGCCGACCCTGACGGCCCTGGAGAACATCACCCTTCCGATGGACATCGCGGGCCGGAAGCCGGACAAGCAGTGGCTCGACTCCGTCATCCGGATGGTCGGTCTCGCGGACCGGCTCGGCCACCGGCCCTCGCAGCTCTCCGGCGGCCAGCAGCAGCGCGTCGCCGTGGCCCGGGCGCTGGCCTCCCGGCCCGAGATCATCTTCGGGGACGAGCCCACCGGAAACCTCGACTCCCGCTCCGGCGCCGAGGTGCTGGGCTTCCTGCGCAACTCCGTGCGGGAGATGGGCCAGACGGTGGTGATGGTGACCCACGACCCGGTGGCCGCGGCCTACGCGGACCGGGTGATCTTCCTGGCGGACGGCCGGATCGTCGACGAGATGCACGGGCCCACGGCCGACTCCGTCCTGGACCGCATGAAGGCGTTCGACGCCAAGGGCCGCACCAGCTGATCCCCCGTCAGGACCGACAGGACTGAGAACCAGAACCCATGTTCCGTACCGCCTTGCGCAACGTCCTCGCGCACAAGGCCAGGCTGCTGATGACCGTGCTCGCCGTGATGCTCGGCGTCGCGTTCGTCTCGGGCACCCTGGTCTTCGCCGACACCCTCTCCAACGCCTTCCGCAACCAGTCGGCGAAGAGCTACGACGACGTCGCCGTCTCCGTCTCCTCGTACGCCGACCCGGACAACCCCGAGGAGGAGCCGGGCCTGTCCGGCAAGGTCCTCGACCGGATCGCCGCCGTGGACGGCGTCGCCGGGGTGTACGGCCGTGTCGAGGGCTTCGCCGGGGTCGCCGACCCCGACGGGAAGCTGATCGGCGTCGGCTGGTCCAACAAGGGCTCCAACTTCGCGCCCGGCAAGGACGGCAAGGACGCCGCCTACACGTTCACCGACGGCTCCGGCCCGGTGAAGGACGACCAGATCGCCCTGGACGAGGAATCCGCGGCCAAGGGCGAGTACCAGGTCGGCGACCGGGTGCGCGTCGCGACCAACGGCCCGGTGAAGGAGTACACCCTCAGCGGGGTGTTCACCACCGAGGACGGCGCCGTCAACGCCGGCGGCAGCCTCGTCCTCTTCGACACCGCCGTCGCCCAGAAGCAGTACCTCGAGCCGGGCTACTTCGAGAGCGCCACCGTCACCGCCGCCCCGGGCGCGAACGACACGAAGATCCTGGACGCGGTCAAGCCGCTGCTGCCGGACACAGCCGAGGCCCAGACCGGCCAGGCGCTCGCCGACGAGCAGGCCGCGCAGATCGAGCAGGGCATGGGCAACCTCAAGCAGGTCCTGCTCGGCTTCGCGGGCATCGCGCTCTTCGTGGGGATCTTCCTGATCTCCAACACGTTCACGATGCTGGTGGCCCAGCGCACCAAGGAGATCGCCCTGATGCGCGCCGTCGGCGCGTCCCGCAGGCAGATCACCCGCTCGGTTCTCGCCGAGGCCGCCCTGGTGGGTCTGGTCGCCTCCGCCGTCGGCTTCCTCCTCGGCATCGGCCTGGCCGTCGCCCTGCGCTCCGGCATGGCCGCGTTCGACATGAAGATGCCGGACGGTCCGCTGGTCCTGTCCGCCACGCCGGTGCTCGCGGCGTTCGCCGTGGGCGTGCTGATCACGATGCTCGCCGCCTGGCTGCCCGGCCGCCGGGCCGCGAAGATCCCGCCGGTGGCGGCCATGAACAGCGTCCACGCGGTGGCCACCACCAAATCGCTGGTGCTGCGCAACTCCATCGGTGCGGCCGTCACCTCCCTCGGCGCGGTGGGGATCGTGGCGGGTGCCTCGACCGGCGGCGACGACGGCCGGATGTACATCGGGGCAGGCGCGTTCCTCGCGCTGATCGGCGTGATCATCCTGATCCCGCTGCTGTCCCGGCCCGTGATCGCGCTCGTCCGTCCGCTGCTCGTCGGCCCCTTCGGGGTGGCGGGCAAGCTCGCCGGCCAGAACGCGGTCCGCAACCCGCGCCGCACCGGGGCCACCGCCTCGGCACTGGCGATCGGGCTGACGCTGGTGACCGGCCTGTCGGTGCTCGGCGTCACGGTCGGCACGGCCATCGACAAGATGACCACCGACAACATCAAGGCCGACTACATGGTCTCGATGGCCAACGGCGGTGACCTCGACCGGTCGGCGCTGTCGGCGCTGGAGAAGGCCCGGGGCGTGTCCGCGGTCTCGCCGCAGCAGGACGCCTACTTCCAGGTGGACGGAGGCGATCACGTGTACGCCTCGGCGGTCACCCCGGGCGACATCGGGAAGGTCCTGACCGTCGACGTCGTCAGCGGCAGCGCCGACTCGCTCGCCGAGGGCCGCATCGCGGTCGCCGAGAAGACGGCCAAGAGCAGGGGCTGGAAGACCGGTGACACCGTCCCCGTCACCTTCGGCGACGACAAGAAGGCCACGCTCACGGTCGGCGCCGTCTACAAGGACAGCGAGTTCCTCTCCCCCGTCCTGATCGACCGGAAGATCACGGATCCGCACGAGACGAAGCCGTCCATCCGGCAGATCTTCGTGAAGGTCGACGGCGGCCAGACCGCGGCGAACGAGAAGGTCATCGTCGACGCGCTGGGCGACAACCCGGCGATCACCGTGATGGACAAGCAGGACATCCGCAACGAGTTCGGCGGCGCCATCAACACCCTGCTGAACGTCATGTACGGCCTGCTGGCGATGGCCCTGATCATCGCGGTGCTGGGCGTCGTCAACACCCTTGCGATGTCCGTCTTCGAACGGCAGCAGGAGATCGGCATGCTGCGCGCCATCGGTCTGGACCGGCGCCGGGTGAAGCGGATGGTCCGCCTGGAGGCCGTGGTCATCTCGGTGTTCGGCGCGATGGTCGGCATCGGTCTCGGGGCCTTCCTCGGCTGGGCGATCGGCGAGACCTTCGCGGACCAGATCCCGGGCTACGCCCTGGTCCTGCCCTGGGACCGGATCGGGATCTTCCTGGTGCTGGCCGGTCTGGTGGGCGTCCTGGCCGCGATGTGGCCGGCCCGCAACGCCGCCCGGCTGAACATGCTGAACGCGATCAAGGCCGAGTGACCTCGCCGCGCCGCGGCACACCGAAGGGCCGGGTTCCCGCGACGGGGAGCCCGGCCCTTCCCCCTGTCTCCGGGTCAACCGCCGGCAGGCGCACCCCAGGTGCGGGCCCGCAACGGCATGCCGGAGGCGCCCGACTCCGGCGTCCGGACGGCCAGGACCTGGTTGACGCCGATGCGGTTGTGCTCGAAGGCGAGCGCGGAGGCGGCCATGTACAGGCGCCAGACACGGGCGCGGCCGGGGCTGGTGAGCCGGACGGCACGCTGCCAGTCGGCCTCCAGGCGGGCGACCCACTGCCGCAGCGTGAGGGCGTAGTGCTCGCGGATCGACTCGACGTCGCGCACCTCGAAGCCGGCCCGCTCCAACTGGGTGACGGTGATGCCGATGGGCTGGAGCTCACCGTCGGGGAAGACGTAGGAGTCGATGAAGGAGTCGACGTGGTACGCCGTCTCGTCCCGCTGCGGACGGCGGGCGATCTGGTGGTTGAGCAGCCGCCCGCCGGGCTCGAGCAGGTCGTACAGGTCGGCGGCGTACTCCAGGTAGCGGTCGGCGCCGACGTGCTCGGCCATGCCGATGGAGGAGACGGCGTCGTACGGACCGTCCCGGACGTCGCGGTAGTCCTGGACGCGGATCTCGACCTTGTCGGTGAGGCCCTCGTCGGCGACGCGCTTGCGGGCGTAGGCGGCCTGCTCCTGGGAGAGCGTGACACCGACGACGCTCACGCCGTGCTCGCGGGCGGCGTGGATGGCCAGGGAGCCCCAGCCGCAGCCCACATCGAGCAGCCGCTGACCGGGCTTCAGGCCGAGCTTGCGGCAGACGAGTTCGAGCTTGTCGCGCTGGGCCTGTTCGAGGGTGCTGTCCGGGGCGGGCCAGTAGGCGCAGGAGTACACCATGGACGGGCCGAGGACGATCTCGTAGAAGTCGTTGCCGACGTCGTAGTGGTGGCTGATGGCGCGTCTGTCGGTGCGCTTGGTGTGCAGGTGGCGGCGGGGGCTGCGGGCCTCCTCGCGGGGCGGGGCGGGCGGCAGCGGCGGACCCGCGAGCCTGACGAGTCCACGGACGGCAGCCCGGACCTCGGGGTCGCGCAGGGCCTGGGCGAGGGTGCGGGCGTCCTCGCCGCGCTCCCAGATCAGGCCGGCCAGCAGGTCGAGCGTGGCGTAGAGGTCGCCCTCGATGTCGAGGTCGCCCGCCACCCAGGCGCGGGCCAGGCCCAGTTCGCCCGGCTTCCACAGCAGGCGGCGCAGGGCGCGGCGGTTGCGTACGACCAGAATCGGCGCGCCCGGCGGGCCCGCCTGCGAACCGTCCCAGGCGCGGATGCGCACGGGAAGCGGTGCTCCCAGCACCTGTGCGAAGAGGCCCTGCAGCCGCGGCGCGGCGTCTGCCATGGTGTACACCTCCGTGACTTGAATCCCGGAATGTCCGACACCACGTAAACACCTGCGGGGCTTCGGCGCAGTCCCCGGCACGCGTCATGTCTGTGCAAAACCGGCCGTCGGTCGCCCTTTGGCCCACGCGCGCGCCACGCACGCCGAAGGGCCTCCCGCACCACGGACGGCGGGAGGCCCTTCGTCAGGCCGGTGAGGGACCGGAGGTCAGGAGGCCTTGGCCTTCTCCTCGGTCTTCTCCTTCGGCGCGGCGGCGACCGGGGCCGGCTTGGCGGCCTCGTAGAACTCCTCGCGCGGCGTCTCGATGGCGCCGAGCGAGACGACCTCGCGCTTGAGGAACATGCCGAGGGTCCAGTCGGCGAAGACGCGGATCTTGCGGTTCCAGGTCGGCATCGCCAGGCCGTGGTAGCCACGGTGCATGTACCAGGCGAGACGGCCCTTGAGCTTGATCTTCATCTTGCCCATGACGATCATCGCGACGCCCTTGTGGAGGCCGAGGCCGGCCACCGCGCCCTTGTTGGCGTGCGCGTAGTCCTTCTGCGGGAAGCCGCGCATGCCGGACAGGACGTTGTCGCCGAGGACCCGGGCCTGGCGCAGCGCGTGCTGGGCGTTCGGCGGGCACCAGGCGTTCTCGTTGCCCGCCTTGCGGCCGACCAGGTCCGGGACCTGGGCGTTGTCGCCCGCGGCCCAGATGTAGTCGGTGCCCTTGACCTGGAGCGTCGGCTCGCAGTCGACGTGGCCGCGCGGGCCGAGGGGCAGGCCGTAGCGGGAGAGGACCGGGTTGGGCTTGACGCCGGCGGTCCAGACGATCGTGTTGGAGTCGACCTCGAGGCCGTTCTTCAGCACCACGTGGCCGTCGACGCAGGAGTCCATGGAGGTGGACAGGTAGACCTCGACGCCGCGGCCCTCGAGGTGCTCCTTGCCGTACTTGCCGAGCTTGGGACCCACCTCGGGCAGGATCTTGTCGGCGGCGTCGACGAGGATGAAGCGCATGTCCTCGCGGGACACGTTCTTGTAGTACTTCGCCGCGTCGCGGGCCATGTCCTCGACCTCGCCGATGGTCTCCGCACCGGCGAACCCGCCGCCCACGAAGACGAAGGTGAGCGCCTTGCGGCGGATCTCCTCGTCGGTGGTGGAGTCGGCCTTGTCGAGCTGCTCGAGGACGTGGTTGCGCAGGCCGATGGCCTCCTCGATGCCCTTCATGCCGATGCCCTGCTCGGCGAGGCCGGGGATCGGGAAGGTGCGGGAGACCGCGCCGAGCGCGACCACCAGGTAGTCGAAGGGCAGCTCGTAGGCCTCGCCGACCAGCGGGGAGACCGTGGCGACCTTGCGGTCCTGGTCGATGGTGGTGACCCGGCCGGTGAGGACCTCCGCCTTGGGCAGCACGCGTCGCAGCGGGACGACGACGTGGCGAGGGGAGATGTTGCCGGCGGCGGCTTCGGGGAGGAAGGGCTGGTAGGTCATGTACGACCGGGGGTCGACGACCGTGACGGTCGCCTCTCCGTAACGCATCTTCTTGAGGATGCGCCGAGCTGCGTACAGGCCTACGTACCCACCGCCTACTACGAGGATCCTGGGACGCTCCGTGGTGCTCATGCCATCGAGTATCCACCCGCTTCAGGGGGGTGGCTCGTGCGCCCCTTCACAAGCTTTCGCAGGGTGTGTGCTATCCTCCGCGGCCCGCGTGATCCACGTCATGGTGACAATCGGGATCGTTTGTGCACCCCGGACCGTTGTCAATGCCGCGTGAGCTGCCTCTCTGGGTCCGAGGACCCCCTGTGAGGACCTTCCGGAGCCCGGTGCCGGACCCCTTCCCGGACACCTCCATACCATGCTTCTGAACATGTTCAAAGGGCCGTTCGCCCCCCGGACGGGTCAACCGGACCCTTCTCGTCGCCCGGGAGGGCCGAATTCCTTGTGAAGAACTTCACGAACTTTTCCGACGGGCTGTCGCCGAGGGGTCCCTCCGGGCCCCTCGGACGCGCTCATTCGTGATCCATGCCTGCTCAGAAGCGGGCCCGGAGCTCCCGGAGGCGGACTACGCCACCGACCACGCGATGCCGTCGAGGATGTCGTGCTCGCTCACGACGACCTCCTCCGCACCGATCCGCTCCATGATCGACAGGAGCACGAGGGCACCCGCCCCGATCACGTCGACCCGACCCGGGTGCATGGACGGCACGGCCGCCCGCTCGGCGTGCGTGGAGCGCAGCAGCCACTCGGTGATCTCGCGGACCCGCTCGTAGGAGACCCGGGAGTGGTGGATGGCCTCCGAGTCGTACTCGGGCAGCTCCTGGGCGATCGCCGACACGGTCGTCACGGAGCCGGCCAGGCCGACCAGCGTCCGCGCCTCGCGCAGCGGGACCGTCTCCTCGGCGAGGTCGAGCGCGGCCTCGATGTCGGTCCGCATCGCCGCGATCTGCTCCTCGGTCGGGGGGTCGCTCACCGCCCCGTCCCGAACCAGGTGCCGCTCGGTCAGGCGGACGCAGCCGATGTCCACCGACCGGGCCGCCCGGACGTGGTCGTCGCCGACGACGAACTCGGTCGAGCCGCCGCCGATGTCCACCACCAGGTAGGGCTTGGGCAGGTGGTCGCGCCCGGCCAGCTCCTTGGTGGCGCCGGTGAAGGAGAACTCGGCCTCCTGGTCCCCGGAGATCACCTCGGGCTCCACGCCCAGGATGTCCAACACGCCGCGCACGAACTCGTCCCGGTTCTCGGCGTCCCGGGAGGCGGAGGTCGCCACGAACCGCAGCCGCTCCGCCCCGTGCTCCTTGATGATCCCGGCGTACTCGCGGCACGCCGCGAAGGTCCGCTGCAGCGCCTCGGGGGCGAGCCGGCCGGTGCGGTCGACGCCCTGCCCGAGCCGGACGATCGTCATCCGGCGGTCCAGGTCGGTCAGCTCGCCGGTGGTCGGGTCGGCGTCGGCGACCAGCAGGCGGATGGAGTTCGTACCGCAGTCCACGGCGGCGACACGGGTCACTGGGCGTCCTCCTCGACCGGCTTGAAGGCGAAGTGCCCCGAGTCCGTACCCTCCACCTGACGTCCGTCACCGCTGGGCGGCCCGGCGGTCGTCACGCACGCGCCCTTGCGCCACCACTCCGGCAGCATGGCCAGCGCCTCGTCGCCCAGCGGGTTCACCCCGGGCCCCGCGGCCAGCGAGTGCGCCACCAGCACGTGCAGGCACTTCACCCGGTCCGGCATGCCGCCCGCGCTGGGGAAGTTCTTCAGCTCCTCGATCTCGTCACGGCGCCGGATGTAGTCCTCGTGCGCGGCCCGGTAGGCCGCCGCCAGCTCCGGGTCCGAGGCGAGCCGCTCGGTCATCTCCTTCATCACGCCGTTCGCCTCCAGCGTGCCGATCGCGGAGTTCGCCTTCGGGCACGTCAGGTAGTACAGCGTGGGGAACGGCGTGCCGTCCGGCAGCCGCGGGGCCGTCTCGACGACGTCGGGCTGTCCGCAGGGGCAGCGGTGCGCGATGGCCCGCAGGCCGCGCGGGGGCCGACCGAGCTGCTGCTTGAAGGCCTCGACGTCCGCGTCGGTGGGCTCGGTGCGCGGAGTGGTCGGCGGGGGCGTTTCCATGACTGTCTTCAGGCTGTCTTTCTCTGGGGTCACATTTACTGGTCGGAGGCGTCGGACTTGTCGACCCCGTCCCAGATGTTCGAGTACCAGGGGCGGTCGGCCGCCCCGAGGTCGGCGCGCGACTGCTTCGCCGCGTGCGGGTCGACGACGATGAACCCCGTCTCCCCCGGCATGACGTAGTGCAACCGCTGCCGGATCTGCTGCTCGGCGTAGGCGTCGTCCTGCCAGCGCGCCTTCATGTCGCGCAGCCGTTCCACGCGCTGGCGGGCCTGCTGCTGCTCGCGCTGCAGGTCGTCGATCTCGGCGCGCTGGGAGACGTACTCCCGCATCGGGTAGGCCAGCGCCACGATCAGCGAGCACATCACCAGCGCGAGCAGCGCGGCCCGGCCGGTCAGCCGGGAGCGGCGGGCCTGCCGCCTGGTCTGGGAGCGGTAGACCCGGGCCGCGGTCTGCTCGCCGAGCAGCCGGATCCTGGTCGTGGTGGAGAACCGGTCCCGGTCCTTCACGGCCATGTCTGTCCGCCTCCCGCTCCGCCGTCATACGCGCGTACGTCCCCGGACACGGTACGGGACCGGGTACGGGGACGTACGTACGACTGGCGCGGCCTTGGCCGGGCCTTTGGACGATCAGCCCTTGAAGCGGGGGAAGGCGCTACGCCCGGCGTACACCGCGGCGTCGTCGAGGATCTCCTCGATGCGCAGCAGCTGGTTGTACTTGGCGACGCGCTCCGAGCGGGCCGGGGCGCCGGTCTTGATCTGGCCGCAGTTGGTGGCGACGGCCAGGTCGGCGATGGTGACGTCCTCGGTCTCGCCGGAGCGGTGGGACATCATGCACTTGAAGCCGTTGCGCTGGGCCAGCTCGACGGCGTCCAGGGTCTCGGTGAGCGAACCGATCTGGTTGACCTTGACCAGAAGCGCGTTGGCCGCGCCCTCCTCGATGCCGCGGGCGAGGCGCTCGGGGTTGGTGACGAACAGGTCGTCGCCGACGAGCTGGACCTTGTCACCGAGCTTGTCGGTGATGGTCTTCCAGCCCTCCCAGTCGTCCTCGAACAGCGGGTCCTCGATGGAGACCAGCGGGTACGCCTCGACCAGCTCGGCGTAGTACTCGGTCATCTCGGCGGCCGAGCGGCTCTTGCCCTCGAAGGTGTAGGAGCCGTCCTTGTAGAACTCGGACGCGGCGACGTCGAGCGCCAGGGCGATCTGCTCGCCGGGGGTGTAGCCGGCCTCCTTGATGGCCTCGAGGATGAGGTCGAGGGCCTCGCGGTTGGAGCCGAGGTTCGGGGCGAAGCCGCCCTCGTCGCCGAGGCCGGTGGCCAGGCCCTTGCTCTTCAGGACCTTCTTCAGCGTGTGGTAGACCTCGGCGCCCCAGCGCAGGGCCTCGGAGAAGGACTCCGCGCCGATCGGGGCGATCATGAACTCCTGGATGTCCACGTTGGAGTCGGCGTGCGAGCCGCCGTTCAGGATGTTCATCATCGGCACCGGCAGCAGGTGCGCGTTCGGGCCGCCCAGGTAGCGGAACAGCGGCAGGTCGGACGCTTCGGAGGCGGCGTGGGCGACGGCCAGCGAGACGCCGAGGATGGCGTTGGCGCCGAGGGAGCCCTTGTTGTCGGTGGCGTCCAGGTCGAACATGGCCTGGTCGATCAGGCGCTGCTCGGTGGCGTCGTAGCCGACGAGCTCCGGGCCGATCTGCTCGATGACCGCGAGGACGGCCTTCTCCACACCCTTGCCGAGGTAGCGGTTCGAGTCGCCGTCGCGGAGCTCGATGGCCTCGAAGGCGCCCGTGGAGGCGCCGGACGGGACGGCGGCACGACCGGTGCTGCCGTCGTCGAGGCCGACCTCGACCTCGACCGTGGGGTTGCCTCGGGAGTCCAGGATTTCCCGGGCTACGACGACGTCGATGGACGGCACGAGCATCTCCTTCTTCATGTGACGCGGTGACGCGGGTCGCGTGGACCCGGCGGGGTGCGGGCCGGTGGCTCGCGACATGAGCCTAACCGGCTCCGGGCGATCGGCCACCGGGTCGCCCACCCCATGGACAGAACCGAGAGTAAATTGTTTCCGAACGGAACAAAGCCGAAGCGCAAAGCCCGGCAGGAAAAACCCCGCCCCGGCGCGTACGGGGGAACACGCGCCGGGGCGGGGAGCCCGTGGGGACGGGGGTGGGCCGTGCCCGTGGGGACGGGCGGGCCGCTGCTTACTTCAGGTGCAGCTGCTGGCCCGGGTAGATGAGGTTGGCGTCCTCGACGATGTCCTTGTTCAGCTCGTAGAGCTTCTCCCAGCCGCCCTTGACCTTCTTCTCCGCGGCGATGGAGCTGAGGGTGTCACCCTTGACGACCTTGTACTCGCCGTCGCCCTTCTTGACCTTCTTGCCGGTCGGGGTGGTGACGGTCTTCTTGGCGGCCGGGCGCTCGTCGGAGCGGGAGGCCGGCTGCTGCTGGGTCTCGCGGGTCTCGGTGCTCTGCTGCGCGGAGCTGCCGGAGTCGCTGGACGAACCGCCACCGGTGTAGCCGGCGCTCGACAGGCCCTTGCCGCAGACCGGCCAGGCACCCTTACCCTGGCCCGCGAGGACCTTCTCGGCGATCTCGATCTGCTGGGCCTTGGTGGCCTGGTCGGCGGTGGAGGCGTACTTGGTGCCGCCGTAGCCGGCCCAGGTGGAGGCGGAGAACTGCAGGCCGCCGTAGTAGCCGTTGCCGGTGTTGATGGACCAGTTGCCGCCGGACTCGCACTGGGCCACGGCGTCCCACTCGGAGGCGGTGGCGGCGGAGGCGTTGCCGGCCGCCATCAGCGGGGCGGCGACGGCGGCGCCGGTGACACCGGCGACGGCGATGGCGCGAGTGGCCTTGGACGGACGACGGTGCTTGCCCTTGCCGGAAAACAGCATGGATGGATCCCCTCACCGACGCCTGCGAGGTGAGCTGTCGGGTTCGGGCCGGTTGAGTTGCCCGGCCGCGCCCCTCCCGGGACGCGGCTTCACCCCAAGCCCTACCGGCGCAACAAGCCGGTCGGGCACCTACCTTGGGTCCCCCGCTCCTGCCTACGGCGCTTGACGCGACGACTGTTCCCGTGCGGCCGCTGGCAGGATTCGGCGTTGCGGCAGCCGGGGCTCGCGGTGGCGAGCGGTCATGACCGTAGACACGCGATCGGCGGAATTTCAAAGACGATCAGGGCTTCTGAGATCTATCTCTCACCGCACTTATACGGGACATTCACCGCGAAACATGACGCGAACTCGCGCGGTTTCGAGGCGACTTCCGCCGCCGCTTCCGCTCTGCCCCACCGGCTACTTCTCGTCCGCTTCGGCCCCAACCGTGAGCCTCTGACCGGGGCGGATGAGGTTCGGGTCGGTGCCGACGGCGTCCTTGTTGCCGACGTAGAGCGCGTGCCATCCGCCGCTGAGGTCAAGGGAGTCGGCGATGGACCAGAGGCTGTCGCCGGCTCGGACGGTGTAGGAGCCGTCCGCGGCGTCGCGGGAGGTGTCGTCGCCGCGCGAGGCGTGCCGGCCCGTGGACTCGTTCGTACGGCCGTTCGTGGGCTCGGCGTTCTCGTCGGCGCTGGGGCCGCGGTGGCGGCCCGAGCCGGTGTCGGTCAGCGCCGAAGAGGTGCCGTCCTGCAGCGAGTTGTCGGACTCGCCACTCCCGGACGTGGCCGAGGGGGAGCTGTCGGGCTCCCGGCTCTGCGGCGCGGAATCCCCGAAATCGGATGACTTGTCGGAGTCGGCCGGTTCGTCCTCCGGGGAGGAGGAAGGGGTCGACGAGGGAGCCGACTCGGAGGAGTCGAGCAGTCCCGGCGAGTCGGTCGGATCGGACGAGCCGGAGGAGCCCGAGGACCCAGAGGACCCGGAAGAGTCGGAAGAGTCTGATGTGTCCGACTTCGAGTCCTGCTGGAGGCCGGAGAGCAGTCCGCAGGTGCGCCACGCGCCGACGCCCTGGTCGGCGAGGATTCTCTCGGCCACGGCTATCTGCTGGGAGCGGC
Organism: Streptomyces olindensis; assembly: GCA_000696115.1. Classification (GTDB taxonomy): domain Bacteria; phylum Actinomycetota; class Actinomycetes; order Streptomycetales; family Streptomycetaceae; genus Streptomyces; species Streptomyces olindensis. The sequence continues at coordinate 240,837 of JJOH01000004.1, read as the reverse complement.
TGGCCAGGTCGGCGCTCGCGGCGTATTCGAGGCCGCCGTGCTTCTCCCAGTCCTCCTGGGACAGCGCGAGGCCGCCGTAGTAGCCGTTGCCGCTGTTCTGGCTCCAGGCGCCGCCGGTCTCGCAGTCCGCGACCCGGTCCCAGGTCGTGCCGTCGGCCGCACTGGCACCGGAGGCCCCGAGGAGCGGGATCGCGATGGCGGAGCCGGTCACTCCGGCCGCGACGAGGAGAGCCGGAGCCTGGCGGGGGCGACGGTGCCGACCGTTCCCGGAGAGCATACGGAGACCTTTCGCGAGACAGCAGTGACCGGCGCGGCACAGAGGCCCGGGCCGCGCTGATGGGTGAACGTATCGGCAGACGATCACTTGTCACAAGTTCATGCCGCGTAGATCACGTGAAGATCACAGGTCTGACGGCGTGTCATGTTTAATCGGTCGCCCCGCTGGTGAGGGCGGGCCGTCACGCCGGTGTGAACTCCACCGGCAGAGTACGCAGCCCGCGCATGATGAGGCCGCCGCGCCACCTCAGGTCGGCCGGATCCGCCGCCAGCCGGAGGTCCGGGAGGCGGGTGAGGAGGGTGGCGAGCGCGGTCTGGCCCTCCAGGCGGGCGAGCGGGGCGCCGAGGCAGTAGTGGATGCCGTGGCCGTAGCCGAGGTGCTGGTTGTCGCGGCGGGAGAGGTCGAGCATGTCTGGGTCGGCGAACCGCTCCGGGTCCCGGTCCGCGGCGGCCAGGACGACGAGGACCGGGTCGCCCGCGCCGATGTGCTGCCCGCCGATCGTGAGCGGCTGCGTGGCGAACCGCCAGGTGGCGAGCTCGACGGGGCCGTCGTAGCGCAGGAGTTCCTCGACGCCGGTCTCCAGCAGGCCGGTTTCCCCGGCGGCCAGGGAGGCCTGGAGGCGGGCACGCTGCTCGGGGTGGGTGAGCAGGGCGTACGTGCCGTTGCCGATGAGGTTGACCGTGGTCTCGAATCCGGCGAACAGCAGGATGAACGCCATGGCGGCGGCCTCGTTCTCGGTGAGGTGCTCACCGTGGTCGGAGGCGCGGATGAGACCGGAGATGAGGTCCTCGCCGGGGGCGGGTTCGGCGGGCAGGACCTCCCGCTTGCGGTGGATGAGGTCGGCGAGGTAGCCGCGCATCTTCTTCACGGACCGCGCGACACCGCCCCGGGGCCCGCCCTGGTGGCGGATCATCATGCCCGCCCAGTCCCGGAAGTCGTCCTGGTCCTCGCGGGGCACGCCGAGCAGGTCGCAGATGGCGTAGATGGGGAGGGGGAAGGCGAACTCGTGGATCAGGTCGGCGGACCCCTGCCGCGCGAACCCGTCGATGAGGCCGTCGGTCAGCTCCTGCACGCGCGGCGCGAACTCGGCGACCCGGCGGGGCGTGAACGCCTTGGACACGAGCCGCCGCAGCCGGGTGTGGTCCGGCGGGTCGATGTTGAGCAGGTGCGTCATCAACTCGGCCTTGCGCTCACCGGGGATCCCCGTCTTGCCCTTGGCGTGCGCGGGTTCGTCGTGGTGCGCCGGGTTCTTGGAGAGCCGGTTGTCGGCGAGGGTCTGCTTGGCGTCGGCGTACCGCGTGACCAGCCAGGCCTCCACACCGCTGGGCAGCCGCGTCCGGTGGACGGGGGCGTGCTCACGGAGCCAGGCGTAGGCGGGGTAGGGGTCGCTCGCGAACTCCCAGGTGAACAGGTCGGGGGCGGGAGCCGGGGCGGTCGTGGGCGTGCGGGGCTGGGGCTGGTCGGTCACCCCCCGACCGTATCCGGCCCGCCGCCGCTCCCCCTGTCCGGTCGGCTCAGCCCTCGGTCTCCCTGATCGCGTCCCGGTAGGCGCGGGCCGCCGCTCTCAGGGCTGCCTCCGGGTCCACGCCCTCGGCCTCGGCGCGGACCGCCAGGGCCAGCAGGTCGTAGCCGATGCCTTCGACGGGCGGGAGCGGTATGTCCAGGCCGGCGGTGCGGGCCCGGGACGCGAGCTTGGCGGCGAGGGCCAGGCCGGGCTGGCCGAGCGGGATGCCCTCGGTGATCGAGGAGCGCTGCTTCTCGACCGCCTTGGTGCGCAGCCAGTGCTCCTTGACCTCCTCGGGGGTGGTGGCCGTCGCGTCGCCGAAGACGTGCGGGTGGCGGTGGATCAGCTTGGCGACGATGCCGCCGGCCACGTCGTCGATGGAGAAGGGGGCGTCCAGGTCCTCCTCGGCGATGCGGGCGTGGAAGACGACCTGGAGCAGGACGTCACCGAGCTCCTCGCGCAGCTCGTCTCGGTCGCCCTCCTCGATCGCCTCGACGAGTTCGTACGCCTCCTCGATGCCGTACTTGGCGAGGCCCTTGTGGGTCTGCTGGGACGACCAGGGGCATTCGGCGCGGATGCGGTCCATGACCTGGACGAGGTCGAGGAGACGGGCGCCCGGCAGGTCGTAGGAGGCGGGCAGCAGCTCCAGCTCGGGCATGGAGAGGCGGCCGGTGCCGGCGAGGCGGGCCAGGCCGTCCGTCAGGGCCGGCTCGCCCTCGCCCGTCGCCACGACCACCACCGTGCGCCCGCCGGCGCAGGCGTCGACCAGCTCCTGGGCGGTCGGGGACTCCTCGCCGACCGTGATCCCGGCCTCGCGCAGATACGGCAGCTGCGGGTGCGCGCCGTCCGCGCACAGCACCTGGTCGGCCGCGTGCAGGGCCTGCCAGGCGGGCCAGGACAGCAGGCCGGGGGCGACGCGGTGGCTGGTGGTGAGCAGGACGATACGGCCGGGGGCGGCGGCCGCGCCGGGGGTGGTCCGCTCGGGGCCCGGGGTGGCTTCGGAGCTGTTGGCGTTCACGGTTCGAAGCTATCCCACGCCGCCGACAGTCCCGGAAGTTGTCCACAGGGCCACGGGAGGCGGGTGCCCTACATGGACTGCTGCGTCCGCGCCGCCGTCACGTCCCGCACCCACGGCGTCCTCGCGTCGGCGCGGCTGCTCTTCTGGACGTCCCAGGTGCCGTAGCGCGGGTTGAGGTCGACCTTCAGGTCCTTGGAGGCCTTGGACAGGGCCTTCCAGAACTCGGGGCGGTTGGTGTCGGTGCCGAGCTTCTCGGCGAGCTTCTGGGCCTCCAGCTGGAGGCGGAGGTTCTCCTCGAGGCGCTGCGGCGGGATGCCGTACTGCTGCAGCCAGGTCGTCTCCAGCGCCTTGGCTCCGCCGGCCTGCTCCTCCAGGGCGGACCGCATGCCCTGGATCTCGCGGCGGGTGACGGTCACCCCGACGTCCTCGGCGGCGCGGTGCAGCACCCGGTCGAGGACCATGGTGTGCAGGGTGTCGCGGGTGAGTGTGCCAGTCCTGGCGATGGCCTGCTGGTACTGGGCGTCGTTCTGCACGGCCGCCCGCTGGGCCGCGCGGACCTCGCCGACCCGCTCCTCCAGCTGCGAGACGGTGATCCGCTGCCCGCCGACCACGGCCGCTGCGCCGGGATGCGCCTCGTTCCCGCAGGCGGTGAGCAGGGGCGCCGCTGCGGCGATCGCGGCGGTGAGGACGAGCGCGGTGCGACGGCGGCGGTGCAAGGAGACCTCCCGAGGAGATTGTGCGACGGTGCACAAAGTCTTGCGGTGATCGATGGTAGGCAGTGGCCAGGCTCTGGCCAACCCATTCGACCAACGATTCACCGGGACTTCCGGCACCGCCGCGCCGCCCGGGGCCGCCGTCAGCCGCGGACCTGCCCCAGCCACTGCAGCGTCCTGCGGATCTCCGCGCCGAGCGGATGCCCGGGCCCGTGGGTGCGCTCCACGTCGTGCAGCAGCCGGGCCAGGGTGTCGTGGGCGGCGCCGCGGTCGCCGAGGGCGAGCAGGAGGTGGCCGATGCGGCGCCGGACGTCGTGCGCGAGCTCCGGGCCGCCGGCGGCGACGTACTGGTTCTCGTAGTACGGCAGCACCGCCCGGTACTCGGCGAGCGCCGCCGCCGGTTCGCCGAGCTGTTCGAGGCATTGGGCGGCCTCGTAGCGGAAGCGCAGGGACTGCGGGTCGGCTTGGCCGGCCTCGGCGGCGCGCTCGTCGGCGAGGCGGCGCAGCTCGGGCAGGGCGCGCCGGAACTGGCCGTCGTCCAGGAGCGTGGCCGCGTACTGCTTGCGCAGGGTGCGCACGACCGGGGAGTGCTCGCCGTGCTGTTCGGCGGCGGCGGGCAGGATCGCGCCGAGGATGTCGACGGCCTGGGTGATGCGGCCCTCGCCGAGGAGCCGCTTGACCTCGTCGACGGCGCGGGCGATGTCCGTCTTCCCGGTGGTCTCGGCGACGGGCGCGGCGGGCGGCGCGGGCCGGGGCGCCGGGGTGCGGGCCCGGTCCGGCCAGGGGGCGTGCGGGCGCAGGAACGGGCGGGTGGGGTCGAGGGCCGCCCCGGTGGGCGTGCCGCGCGCGGGCAGGAGCTGTTCCAGGTGCTCGTAGACCTCCTGTGCGGAGGCCGGCCGGTGCTGGGGGTCCTTGGCGAGCAGGCGCAGGACGAGGGTCTCCAGCGCTTCGGGGACCTCGGGGCGGATGCGGCGGACGGGCAGCGGGGGCTCGTACAGGTGCCGGTGCAGGACGCCGAGGGCCGTGGAACCGGAGAAGGGGACGTCGCCGCTGAGCAGTTCGTGCAGGACGACGCCGAGGGCGTACAGGTCCGTGTACGGGCCGACCGCGCCGCCCATCGCCTGCTCCGGGGCCATGTAGGCCGGCGAGCCGACGGGGGTGCCGGTGTGGGTGAGGCGGGTGGTGTCGGCGTCCATGACCGAGGCGACGCCGAGGTCGAGGACGGTGACCGTGCCGTCCTGCTTCACCATCACGTTGCGCGGCTTGAGGTCGCGATGGACGATCGGCACGGCGTGCACGGCGCTCAGCACGGCGCACAGTTGCGCGGCGACCGCGACCGCCCACGGCCAGGGGTACGGGTCGTGCTCGGCGAGGTGGCCGGCGAGGTCGGCGCCGTCGATGTACTGCATGACGAGGAACAGCTCCTCGCCCTCACTGCCCGCGTCGTGCACCGTGACCAGGCCCGGGTGGTCGACCTGCGCGGTCACCCGGCACTCGCGCACGAAGCGGCGGCGCAGCTCCTCCGCGTCCTGACCGGCCACCTTGTCGGGGCGCAGCAGCTTCACCGCCACGCGCCGGTCGAGCCGCTGGTCGTACGCCGTCCAGACCTGTCCCATGCCGCCCTGCCCGAGGAGCGTGGACAGCTCGTAGCGGCCCGCGACGACACGTCCTGCCGTCACGGTCACCTGCCGCCCTCGTGGCGGCCGTCCCCGTGGCCCTCGCCTTCGTGCCGGCGCAGGTAGTCGCTGAGCTCGTCGAGTTCGGCGCGTACCTGGTCGATGCGGGCGGGCGCGGGACGCTGGGGGGACGGCGGCGGCTGAACCGGGCCGGGGCCGTGGGGCGTGGCGTCTCGAGGGATGGGGGTGTGCGGTCCGGGGGGCTGCGGGGTGGGCGTGGGGGTGGGGGCGTAGGGCGGCGTCGGGTGTGGATAGCCGTACGCGGAGTGGACGGTCGGCGCGTGCGGCGGCGCGTAACCGGCGAGCTGGCGCTGCTCGCTGTGGTGGCTGATGTCCACGACGAGGAAGTAGATGCCGGCGCCCGCGCCGATCAGGAGGATCACGGCCAGCGCGATGTCGGTCCGGACGTCGCCCTCCGGCAACACCCCGACCACCGCGAAGCACACGATGGACAGGGGCAGGCTCGCCCAGGCCAGCACCCAGTCGAGGACCCGTCCACGCAGGACGGCCACCCGGAACAGCGGTACGCAGGCCAGCAGGCCGCACGTGAGGAAGCCGGCGGCGGCGAACAGCACGCGCAGGGAGATGACCGTTGCCGCGCTGCGGGGAGGCGGCGCCGCGCCGTGGCCGTACATGACTGCTCCTGGACCGGTGTAGCCGATAGGACGGATGTGCGAGTGACAGAGCCCGGTGGGGAATCCGAGCGTATAGCCCGACACGGACAACCGGTTACGGGTTGTACCGAACCGTTGTCGTGCTGATCACTTCGTCCGCACGGCCCGTCCCGCGCGGTCGCGGCCGTACCGCCCGCCGCGCCTCACAGGGGGTGGCGCATCCACACGTTGGGTTCGACGTACACCGCGTACCCGCGGGCCGGTTCGCAGCGCACCGGCACCAGGCCGCCGGGCACCTCGATGTCGCCCTCGGTGTCGAAGGGCAGCCCGGTCCAGCGGCGCCAGTCCGCCAGCGGGGCGGCCACCGTCATGGACGCCGGGGCCACGGAGTCGATGACGGCTCCGGCCCGGGCGTGCACCCGCAGCCACGGGTCGTGGGGCAGGCCGTCGGGGCGGACGCGGTGGGCGTACTCCTCGATGGGCGTGTGCGGTTCGAGGTGCTTGGCGTTGGGGCGGACCGGGGCGACGACCTCCTTGAAGCCGAGGGCGCGGGCGTTGTCGCGCATGGCCGAGAGCATAACGGCGGACAGTCCGCGGCCCTGCGCGTGCGGGGCGACGGAGATCGAGATCGCGCTGACGGTGTCGGGGCGGACCCCGCGGCGCAGGTCCGAGAAGGCCCACACGAGCACGGTGTCCCAGCCGTTGCCGGGCAGCGTGCCGCGGCCCTCGGCGTCGAGGGCGAAGGGCACGCTGTAGGCGTTCGCGACGACCTCGCCCCGCTCGTCCTCGGCGAACAGGACGTACTGAGGGAGTTCGTCGGCGATCCGCGGGTAATGCGCGGCACCCACGAGGTCCTGGATGACGAACTCCGGCCAACTGTCCGCCATCCCGACGACCCGCTCCAGCATGTCGGGGCAGTCGGCGAGGCTCGATATCTTCCACTGCATGCGGTCACGGTAGGTGCGGAGCGGACCACTCGGAATCCGATTACCGGGCGAGAAAACCGGCTGCCGGGACGAATAGGACCCCGCTCGGTGGCGCGAGGTGAGTACCGGTACCGGGCCCGCCTCCGTCGGCGCGCCGAACGCACCCGTCCTCTCCGCTACCGCGTTCTCACGAACCGCGCCCGCTCGCCCGCCGGGAGCCGCTCCGTCGCGTAACGCACGGTGATGCGCGGCAGGTCGGTGAGGTGGTGTTCGAGGAACGCCACCAGCAGGGGCGCGTCCCGGCGGCCGATCTCGCGCAGCATCCAGCCGAGCGCCTTGTGGATCAGCGGTTCCGGGTCGCGGCACAGAGCACGCACCAGACGGAGGGTCGTGTCGTAACGCCCTTCGCGGATCAGTGCCAAGGTGGCGACCACGGCGATCCTTCGGTCCCAGAGCCAGGACGAGGCGGCCAGTTCGTCCAGCACGTCCGGGGCGTCCTCGGGTCCGTCCACGAGCCACGGCCCGAGCACGACATGGGCGGAACCGTCCACCAGGTCCCAGTTGTCCACGCACCTGGTCCGCGCCAGGTAGAAGTCGACCAGAACCCGACGCTGCGCGCCCCGGGCCGTTCGCATCCGCTCGGCCAGCACCAGCACTCCGGCCAACCGCTCCTCGTGAACAGGGCTGCGCAGCAGCGCGTCCACGTCCTCCCACGCCAGCTCCCGGTGGGTCCGGGCCAGTTCGCGCACCACGGGCACCCGCACACCGAGCAGTTCATCGCCTTCCGGCGGCCGCAGCACCCGCATCTGCTGGATCCTGACGTCCGGCTCCGCCCTGTCCCGCAGCGCGCTCCGCAGGGCCTCCAGCGCATGGGTCGTCATTCGGCGGACGGTAGCGCAGGACGGGTGGGTCTCTTCGGCTCCTCCTCTCTCAGCCGCCGCACTGACGCAGCATCATCCGCTTGTCGGCATCCGTCACGGGCAGGTCGTACTTCAGCGACACCTGGGCGAAGCGCACCGAGTAGGAGCAGCGGATGCTCTTGTTCGGGGGCAGCCAGGACGCCGGACCGGAATCTCCCTTCGCGCTGTTGGTCGGCCCGTCCACCGGGACGAGGTTGAGCGGGTCGTTCGCGATGGCCTCCCGCTTGTCCTTCGTCCAGCGCGACGCGCCCATCTGCCAGTCGTACGACAGCGGCATGACGTGGTCTATCTGGACCTTCGTCGCACGGGACTTGGTCCACTCGATGACCTTCCCGGTGTACGGGTCGTGCAGCGTGAGGGAGCTGACGACGCAGTCCGAGCCGGACCGGAAGCGAAGGTCCTCGCCGTCCCTCCGCAGCAGGTCGTTCCGTGTGTCACAGCCGTTGTGGGAGTAGGGGACGTCGCGGGGTGCCGAATCCATCCAGGCGTAGCCGAACTTGTCCCGTTCGTATCCGGTCCTGGGGCCGCGCCCCTTGGTCGCCACCTTTTCGATCAGAGCACGCGCACTCGCCCGGTCCGCGGCGGACGTGATCGCCGCCAGCCCCGGCTTCGTGCCGTCCGGGTTGTCCAGCGGGCTCACCGCCCGGCCGTTGCCGTCGGCCGGTGCGCCGGAGCCGGAGGACCCGCCGCCGTCCGCGGGCGGGGTCAGCCCTTCGCAGCCGGCCAGCGTCGCACCGGCGAACACCATCGCGGCAACCGCTGCCGCCCCGCCCCTCAGACGCCTCACCGTACGCCCCTCCCCTGCTTGCCTGTTCCGCCCGGGCATGGGCGGCTGTGCCTGGTCCCACGGTAGCGAGGGAGAGGTACAGACCACACGGGCCCCAAATGGGCATACTCCACATGTCACGCGTATCGTCGGTTCTGAGTCACCCCCGGAAGGAGTTCCGCATGGGCATCTTCGACAAGCTCAAGAGCCAGGCGCGGAACAGGGGCAAGCAAGGCTCCGACACCGCGGAACAGAAGCTCAACGAGAAGACCGGCGGCAAGTACGAGGACCAGGTCGACACCGGGCAGCAGCGGGTCGAGGGCACGCTCGGCATGGACCGCGAGCCCCACCGCGACCGGCCCGACCAGCAGTAACGCCTCCACCAGCGCGGGTGCCGCCCGCGGGACGCGTCTTGGGCGTCAGCTCCTGTGTCAGCTCCAACGCCCGTCCTGCGGGCGGCTCCCCCTGTCCGGGCAGGACCGCACGGCACCCCTCGTCCGGCCTCCCGGTCAGACCTTGCCTATGCCCAACGTCGTCTCCGAGGGCAGCAGGCCGGACCCCAGGACCGCGACCCAGTAGTCGCCCAGCAGTCCGGCGAGCCGGTCGACGCCGTCCGGTCCGAGGGACTGCCAGGGGCCGGCGGCCAGTTGGTCGGTGTGGCGCTCCACGCGGTGGCGCAGAGCGCGGCCCTCCTCCGTGGCCGTACCGTCCTCGTCGACCAGGCCCCTGGCGGTGAGGCGGTCACGGGCGGCCGCCCATTCGCCGGGGGTCCAGCCTCGGCTTTCGAAGCGTTCCACGGACGCGGCGCCTATCGCGGCGAAGGAGACGAGCGACTCCACCGGATCCAGGCCCGCCAGGAGCAGGGCCGCGAGATGGCCGTCGCCGCGGTGCTCGCGCAGGATCGTCGCGGCGCGCCACAACTGCAGGTGCGGGGCCTGCGGCCAGGGCAACGCGGCGTTGGCGGCGGCGAGCGGGCGCGCGGCCGTGTCCGCCGCCTCGGCGGCACGCCGGGCGAGCGCGGCCGCCTCCGCCAGCTCAGGGCTGTCCACCTGATCCCCGAAGAGGGCGCGGTAGGCCCGGTCGACCGCCCGCGTCCTGGCCTCCAGCACGGCGCCCGGACTCGCGATCCGCCACGCCGGCTCGACATGCTCCGCGACCATGCGCGGGCTGAAGCTGTAGAAGGCGGACGTCACCTGCCGCGGGCCGATCTCTCCCAAGGGGGCGGCGCGGTACGGGAAGTAGCTCGGCCAGCGCTCCCGCGTGTCGAACCCGAGTGCGGCCGCCTCCTCGAAGGCTTCCGGCGCGTAGTACAGCACCGCGTGCAAGGGCTCCAGCAGATGCCACATCTGCCGCACGCGGGCCGGCTCCACGCTGCCGCCCCGCGTCACGGCGCGCTCGGCGTTCTCTCGGACCTGCACCGCTTCGCTGACCTGCGACGTCTCATTGATCTCGCCGACATGTTCCGGCATGGCTGCCTCCATCGCGTCCACCCCCTCGGCGCGGGGATCGGGCGGCACCCGATCCCCGCGCAACTTGACAATGACAAGATTGCCTCGCCGGTCCTCAACTTGTCAATGGCTAGATTCGGCGTACGCTCCTGACCATGAGCTCCAGCAAGGCATCAGGGATCGGCAGGGCGTCAGGGGCCGACAAGGCATCAGGGGCCGACAAGGCGTCAGCGAACGGCAAGAGCACCACGGGGCGTCCGTACCACCACGGCGACCTGCGCCGGGCCATCCTCACGGCCGCCCTCGACGCGATCGCGGTGGACGGTCCGTCCGGGCTGAGCCTGCGTGACCTGGCCCGCCGCGCGGGCGTCTCGCACGCGGCGCCGGCCCACCACTTCAAGGACCGCGCCGGGCTGCTCACCGCGATCGCCGCCGAGGGTTTCGGGCTGCTCGCGACCGCGCTGCGGGAGGCGGCGGACCTGAAGGAGGCGGGCGTGCGCTACGTACGCTTCGCGCGTGAGCATCCGGCGCACTTCCAGGTGATGTTCGCGCCCGAGCTGCTGCGCGCCGGCGATCTGGAACTGACCACGGCCCGGGCGCTCGCCTCGGACGCCCTGCGCGAAGCCGTCACCACCGTGCCGCCGGAGGGCCGGGGCGCCGACGCCCGTCTGGCCGGAGTCGCCGCCTGGTCCCTGGCCCATGGCTTCGCCACGCTGCTGCTCAGCCACAACCTGGACGGCCCGGTGGGCGACCGGGATCCCGAGGAGGTGTTCCGCGTGCTGGCGGAGATGCTGTTCCGGCGCGGGGAGTAGGGGCGGCGGACGGCGCGTCCGGGTCTGATGCCACCACAAAGGCGAACGGCAACGACAACGGCGGCAACGGCGGCAACGGCGGCAACGGCGGCAACGGCAGCAGGACCCTCGTCTCGCGCTTGACCTTGACACTGGCGTCAGGGTCCGACGATCCCCGCATGGACTCTCCGAACCAGAAGAAGCCGCACGGGACTTCGTCGACGACGACACCGCGAACCGTCCTGGTCACCGGCGCCGGTACGGGCATAGGCCGCGCCACCGCCCGCGCCTTCGCCGACGAGGGCGCACACGTCGTGGCCGTGGGCCGCCGTGCGGCGCCCCTCGCCGAGACGGCCGCCCATGCCCCGTCCCGTATCAGCCCGCTGGTCGCCGACGTCACGGCCGACGACGGCCCCGAGACCATCGTCCGTACGGTGCTCGACCGGCACGGCGGCATCGACGTGCTGGTGAACAACGCCGGGATCGTCACCACCCAGTCCTTGCGCACCTACACGCGTGCCGCCGTCGAGCCCCAACTCGCGACGAACCTCCTCGCTCCGGTGCTGCTCGTCCAGGCCGCGCTCCCGGCGCTGGAGGAGAGGCGCGGGGTGATCGTGAACGTGACGACCTCGGTGGGGCAGCGGGCCTGGCCGGGCAACTCCCTGTACGCGGCGGGCAAGGCGGCCCTGGAGGTGCTCACGCGCAGTTGGGCGGTGGAGCTCGCGCCCCTGGGGATCCGGGTCGCCGCCGTGGCCCCCGGTGCGATCGACACCCCGATCGCCGACCACTCCGGCCTCACACCCGAGCAGCGTGCCGCGATCCGCGCGTGGCAGCTCGACCACACGCCGCTCGGCCGGATCGGCCGCCCCGGGGAGGTGGCGTGGGCGATCACGCAACTGGCCTCGCCACAGGCGTCGTTCATCACCGGCGTGGTGCTTCCGGTGGACGGCGGCGCGGTCGTCGGATGAGACTGGCGCCCATGGCAGCACCTCGTATGCGGATCGGCGAACTCGCCGAAGCGACCGGCACCACGGCGCGCGCCCTGCGCCACTACGAGCAGGCGGGGCTCATCACGTCCGAACGGGCCGCGAACGGCTACCGCCTGTACGACGCCGGTGCGGCGGTCCGCGTCCGCAACATCCGCGGTCTGCTGGAGGTCGGTCTGACCCTCGACGACGTGCGGGTGTTCCTGCCGTGCCTGGACGGCGACGTCACGGCCGGGCCCGCCTCGGACCGGGCCCTGCGGGTCGCGGCCGACCGGCTCGCGGTGCTGGACGCGCGGATCGCGGCGCAGGTCGCGGTCCGCGACCGGCTGGCGACGGCACTGCGCCGGGCCACCGGTGCACGAGTACGACCGGTGGCCTGACGGAACTTCAGCGCGGGTCGGCGTCGAGGGCCCTGGAGTGTCAGGGCCCCAGCGGCGTCGGACGGCCCGGCATCAAGACCCCAGCACCGACGTCAGGAACTCCCCGACCCACGCCAGCAGATCCCGCCCGACCAGCGGCTTCCCGCCCACCTTCGCCGTCTTCGGGCGCGGCACCAGCACCTGGTGCACCGCCGGCTTGATGACGACCCCGGGGTACAGCCGCTTGACCCGCAGCTCCTGCGACTCGCGCAACTCCACCGGCGCGAACCGGATGTTGTTGCCCTGCAGCACGATCTCGCCGACGCCGCACGCGCGCGCGAGCATGCGCAGGCCCGCGACGAGCAGCAGGTTCTCCACGGGCTCGGGCAGCTTGCCGTAGCGGTCGACGAGTTCCTCGCGTACGGCCTTGATGTCCTCCTCCGTGTTGGCGGAGGCGATGGCGCGGTACGCCTGGAGGCGGAGGCGCTCGCCCGGCGCGTAGTCGTGCGGGACGTGCGCGTCGACGGGCAGCTCGATCTTGACCTCGAGCGGCGGTTCCTCCTCGATCTCGCCGGTCTCCAGCTGCCGCCGGTAGTCGGCCACGGCCTCGCCGACCATCCGCACGTACAGGTCGAAGCCGACGCCCGCGATGTGGCCGGACTGCTCGCCGCCGAGGAGGTTGCCCGCGCCGCGGATCTCCAGGTCCTTCATGGCGACGTACATGCCGGCGCCCATCTCCGTGTGCTGGGCGATCGTCGCGAGCCGCTCGTGCGCGGTCTCCGTCAGCGGCTTCTCCGGCGGGTAGAGGAAGTACGCGTAGCCGCGCTCGCGGCCCCGGCCGACCCGGCCGCGCAGCTGGTGCAGCTGGGACAGGCCGAAGTTGTCGCCGCGCTCCACGATCAGGGTGTTCGCGTTGGAGATGTCGATGCCGGACTCCACGATCGTCGTGGACACCAGCACGTCGAACTTCTTCTCCCAGAAGTCGACGACGACCTGCTCCAGCGCCGACTCGGACATCTGGCCGTGCGCGGTGGCGATGCGCGCCTCGGGGACGATCTCGCGCAGCCGGGCGGCGGCCCGGTCGATCGACTCGACGCGGTTGTGGATGTAGAAGACCTGGCCCTCGCGCAGCAGCTCACGGCGGATGGCGGCGCCGATCTGCTTCTCCTCGTAGGGGCCGACGAAGGTCAGGACCGGGTGGCGCTCCTCCGGCGGGGTGGTGATGGTCGACATCTCGCGGATGCCGGTGACCGCCATCTCCAGCGTCCGGGGGATCGGGGTCGCGGACATGGTCAGCACGTCGACGTTGGCGCGGAGCTTCTTCAGCTGCTCCTTGTGCTCGACGCCGAAGCGCTGCTCCTCGTCGACGATGACCAGGCCCAGGTCCTTGAACTTCGTCTCGGACGAGAACAGCCGGTGCGTGCCGATGACGATGTCGACGGAGCCCTCGCGCAGGCCCTCCAGGACCGCCTTGGCCTCGGTGTCGGTCTGGAAGCGGGACAGCGCCTTCACGCTCACCGGGAACTGCGCGTACCGCTCGCTGAACGTCCCGAAGTGCTGCTGCACCAGCAGGGTCGTGGGCACCAGGACGGCGACCTGCTTGCCGTCCTGGACGGCCTTGAAGGCGGCCCGGACCGCGATCTCGGTCTTGCCGTAGCCGACGTCGCCGCAGATCAGGCGGTCCATGGGGACCGTCTTCTCCATGTCCTCCTTGACCTCGGCGATGGTGGTGAGCTGGTCGGGCGTCTCCGCGTAGGGGAAGGCGTCCTCCAGCTCGCGCTGCCAGGGCGTGTCCGGCCCGAAGGCGTGCCCGGGGGCGGCCATGCGGGCGCTGTAGAGCTTGATGAGGTCGGCGGCGATCTCCTTGACGGCCTTCTTCGCGCGGGCCTTCGTCTTCGTCCAGTCGGCGCCGCCCAGGCGGTGCAGGGTGGGGGCCTCGCCGCCGACGTACTTGGTGATCTGCTCCAGCTGGTCGGTGGGGATGTACAGCCGGTCGCCGGGCTGGCCGCGCTTGGCGGGCGCGTACTCGACCACCAGGTACTCGCGGGTCGCGCCCTGCACGGTGCGCTGCACCATCTCGATGTAGCGGCCCACGCCGTGCTGCTCGTGGACGATGTAGTCGCCCGGCTCCAGGGTGAGCGGGTCGATGGTCTTGCGGCGGCGGGCCGGCATCCGGGCGCCCTCGCGGCCGGACGCCTTCTGGCCGGACAGGTCGGTCTCGGTCAGGACGGCGAGTCTGAGGGCCGGGTCGACGAAGCCGTGCTCGATCGAGCCGCACGCCACGTGCACGAGCGACGGGGAGATCTCCGCGAGGTCCGTGTCGAGCCGGGCGGCGATGCCCTCGCCGCCGAGCACCTCGACCGTACGGGCCGCCGGGCCGTGTCCCTCGGTGACGAACACCGCGCGCCAGCCGTCGGCGAGCCAGCCCTTGGTGTCGGCGAGGGCCTTGGCGGTGTCGCCGCGGTAGGTCTCCGGGGCGTGCATGCCGAGCTTGAGGGTGTCCGCGTCGAGCTCTTCGTCGGCGGCGAACGGCGACACGGACCACCACATCATGTCCAGCTCGCGGGCCCGGTCCCGGACGTCCGCGATGGACCAGAGGGAGGCCGCGCCGACGTCGATGGGCGCTTCGCCGCCGCCGGCGGTGGCCGCCCAGGAGGCTTGGAGGAACTCCTGCGAGGTGGCGACGAGGTCCGACGCGCGCGTGCGCACCCGCTCCGGGTCGCACACGACGGCCATGGCGCCCTTGGGCAGCACGTCGAGCAGCAGCTCCATGTCGTCGACCAGGACCGGGGCGAGGGACTCCATGCCCTCGACGGCGATCCCCTCGGCGATCTTGCCGAGCAGCTCGCCGAGCTCCGGGTGCTGCTCCGCCAGGGCACGCGCGCGCGTGCGGACGTCCTCGGTGAGCAGCAGCTCGCGGCACGGCGGCGCCCACAGGCCGTGCTCGGCGACTTCGAGGGAGCGCTGGTCGGCGACCTTGAAGTAGCGGATCTCCTCGACGTCGTCGCCCCAGAACTCGATGCGCAGGGGGTGTTCCTCGGTGGGCGGGAACACGTCGAGGATGCCGCCGCGGACGGCGAACTCGCCGCGCTTCTCGACGAGCTCCACGCGCGCGTAGGCGGCGGCCGCGAGGGCGTCGACCACCTCGTTCAGGTCGGCGCTCTGGCCGGTCATCAGGGCGACCGGCTCCAGGTCGCCGAGGCCCTTGACCTGCGGCTGGAGCACGGACCGCACCGGTGCCACGACGACGGAGACCGGGCCCGTCTCGGGGTCGTCGGGCCGGGGGTGGGCCAGGCGGCGCAGCACGGCCAGGCGGCGGCCGACGGTGTCGCTGCGGGGGCTGAGCCGCTCGTGCGGGAGTGTCTCCCACGACGGGTACTCCACGACCCCCTCCGGCGGGAGGAGCGAGCGCAGGGCCGCGGCCAGGTCCTCGGCCTCGCGGCCCGTCGCCGTCACCGCCAGCACCGGGCGGCCCGTGTCGCGGGCCAGGGCGGCGACGGCGAAGGGGCGGGCCGCGGGGGGACCGACCAGGTCGACGTGCATGCGGTTGCCGTCTGCGGCCGCCTTGATCGCTTCCGCGAGCGCGGCGTCCTTGACTACGGCGTCGAGCAGACCGTGCAGGCTCATTCGGGGCTTTTTCCGTCCAGGGGAGGGGCAACACGACGGGCCCGACGCGCGCTGCGGGCCGGGGGTCTCCAGCGTACGACGATGCGCGCCCGCGCGGCGGGCCTGTGGATAACGCCCGTTCTCCCCTGGCCGTGCCCCATCACGCCGGTCAAGGGGGAATCAGCCGCCCAATCTTCACAACTTCACCCCCACCAGTTGTTTTCGCCACGGCATGATCTGTCCGATTCCCGCCCCTGCGTAAGGCACGTCATGCCTGCCTCCACCCTCCGGGTCCCGTCGCCCCGGATACCGACGCCGGTCGTCCGCACCCCGGGTGACCGGCGCCGCCTCAGCGCGCGATGGGACCCGTGGATCCTCGCCGCCGCCCTCTTCGCCGCCTACACGGCCGTCTCCGTCGGCCGCTACCGGCACATGACGACGCTCTCCTGGGACCTGGGCATCTTCGAGCAGGCCGTGCGTGCCTACGCGCATCTGCGGGCGCCGGTCGCCGACCTCAAGGGGCCGGGCTTCGACATCCTGGGAGACCACTTCAGCCCGGTGACCGCCGTGCTCGCGCCGCTGTACCGGCTGTTTCCCTCGCCGGTCACGCTGCTGGTCGCGCAGGCGGCGCTCTTCGCGCTGTCCGCCGTGCCGGTCACCCGCGCCGCCGCCCGGCTCCTGGGCCGGCGCCGGGGTCTGGCCCTCGGCCTCGCCCACGGGCTGTCCTGGGGCGTCCAGCGCGCCGTCGACTTCGACTTCCACGAGGTCTGCTTCGCCGTCCCGCTGATCGCCTTCTCCCTGGAGGCCCTCCTCGCGCAGCGCCTGCGCGCGGCCCTGTGCTGGGCGCTTCCGCTGGTGCTGGTCAAGGAGGACCTGGGGCTGACCCTGGCCGCGATCGCGCTGCTCGTGGCCTGGCGGGCGCGCGGCCGGTCGCCCCGGGCGGTCCGGTACGCGCTGGGTGTCGCGGTGTTCGGCGTGGCGGCGACGGTGCTCGTCCTCACCGTGGCGATCCCGTCGTTCAGCCCCTCGGGCGGTTACGCCTACTGGGACAAGGTCAGCGACGCGGGCAGCCCCGTCGAGGGCCTCGGCACCAAGCTGCGCACCCTCGCCTGGCTGCTGATCCCCACCACCGGGCTGCTCGCCCTGCGCTCCCCGCTGCTGGTGGTCGCCCTGCCGACGCTCGGCTGGCGCTTCCTGTCCGGGGACCCGGACTACTGGGGCACCGACTGGCACTACAGCGCGGTCCTGATGCCGGTCGTCGTGCTCGCCCTCGCCGACGCCCTCACCACCGCCCGCCTCAGCACGCGCGCGTGGCTGCGCTCGTACGCCGTCCACCTTCCGGCCGCCGTCGCCGCCGCGGCGCTGGCGCTGACCACCTCGCTGCCGCTGGCGCAGCTGACCGAGGCCGAGATCTACCGCAAGCCGGCCGCGGTGTCCGGCGTCGGACGGCTGCTGGCGCGGATACCCGACGGCGCCACCGTCGAGGCCAACATCGGCCCGATCAGCCGCCTCACCTCGCGCTGCCGGGTCTTCTGGCTCGGCAACACCCAGGGCGTCACCCCGGAGTACATCGCCCTGGAGAACGTCGGCGGCAGGTACCGCGACCCGGTGGGCTACGCCCGGGTGCTGCACCCCGGCGCCGAGTACGCCGTGGCGGGCGAGGCGGGCGGGTACGTGGTCCTCGAGCGGCGGACGGCCGGGGGCTGAATCCGCCCCGAGGCCCGCATGGCGCCGGAAGCGGCCGCGTGGGTGCGTGCGCACAGCGCTCGGGCCCGCCCCGGAGGCGGAGACCTCCGGGGCGGGCCCATCCCCCGCACCCCCCGTGTGCGGTGGTCCTTGGGCGGCTACTCGGTCGCGATCGCGTTCAGGACGTTCATCCGGCCCGCCCGGAACGCCGGGATCAGTGCCGCGAACAGGCCCACGAACGCCGAGCCGATGAAGACGCCGATGATCGTCGGCCAGGGGATCTCCAGGACCATCAGGCCCTCCAGCGCGAGCAGCTGCTGCGCGGTGGCGCCCCAGCCCATGCCCAGTCCGAGGCCCAGCAGGGCGCCGAAGAGGGCGATGACGACGGACTCCATGCGGATCATGCGGCGCAGCTGGCGGCGGGAGAGGCCGATCGCCCGCATCAGGCCGATCTCCCTGGTGCGCTCCACCACGGACAGGGCCAGGGTGTTCACCACGCCCAGGATGGCGACGATGATCGCCAGGGCCAGCAGGCCGTAGATCATGTTGAGCAGCTGGCCGATCTGGTCCTTCAGGGCTTCCTTGTAGTCGGTCTGGTCGCGCACGGTGTACTGCGGGTAGTCGTGCAGCGCCGACTTCAGGGACTTGTAGGCGGCGTCCTGCTGCCCCTCCTTGGCGCTGGCGAAGACCAGCGAGTCCAGCGGCATCTTGTCGGCCGGGACGTACTTGGCCATCGTGGCGATGGACGTGTACATCGCGCCCGCGTCGATCACGACGTCACTGCTGGTGATCGCCCGGACCGTCAGGTCGGCCGCGGAGCCGTCCTTGAAGGCCACCTTGATCTTCGAGCCGAGCGTGATGCCGTGGTCCTCCGCGAACTTCTCGTGCACGGACATCGAGTCGGGCTTGTAGGCGTCGGGCAGCTTGCCGGCGACCGTCTCGGTGCGCAGGTCGGTGGCGTACGACGGGTCCGCCGCCGTGATCGCCGTGTCCTTGAGGGTCTCGCCGTCGGGGGTGGTGAAGTCGGCCTTGGTCCACTTGTACTCGGTGACCCGCTCCAGTTCCGGCGTCGACTTCATGGCCTTGACCGCCTGCGGGGTGATCAGCTGGCCGCTGTCGGACTGGACGATGAAGTCCGTGCCGACGGTCTTGTCGAGCTGGTCGGTGGCGGAGGCCACCATGGAGGAGCCGACCACGGACAGGCACGCCACCAGGGCGAGGCCGATCATCAGGGCGGCGCCCGTGGCGCCGGTGCGGCGCGGGTTGCGCAGGGCGTTGCGCTCGGCCATGCGCCCGACGGGGCCGAACATCCGCAGCAGGACCGCGCCGAGGACGCGGACCACCGCACCGGCGAGCAGGGGGCCGATGACGACGAAGCCGATCAGCGACAGCACCACGCCGATGCCGAGCCACAGCGAGCCGTCCGTGGCCTTGTCGGCCGCCGCCGCCAGGTACAGGGCGAAGCCGCCGCCGGCAGTGAGGACGGTGCCGAGGATGCCGCGGATCCAGCCGGCCTTGGCGTCCGCCGGGGCTCCCGCGTCGCGCAGGGCGGCCATCGGGGAGATCTTGCCGGCGCGGCGGGCGGGCAGGTAGGCGGCCAGGACGGTGACGATCACGCCGAGGACGAGGCCGACCACGGGGGTCGTCCAGGCCACGGTGAGGTCGTCGGTGGACAGCTCCATGCCCATCTGGCCCATGAGCTTCATCAGGCCGACCGCGAGGCCGACGCCGGCGCCCACGCCGAGCAGTGATCCGACGAGGCCGAGCAGCAGGGCCTCGGCGAGCACCGAGCGGTTGACCTGCTTGCGGGAGGAGCCGATCGCCCGCATCAGGCCGATCTCCCGGGTGCGCTGGGCGACCAGCATGGAGAAGGTGTTGATGATCAGGAAGATGCCGACGAGGAAGGCGATCCCGGCGAAGCCGAGCATGGCGTACTTCATGACGTTCATGAAGCCCGCGACGTCCTTCTGGTTGGCGTCCGCGGTCTCCTTGGCGGTCTTGATCTGGTAGTCGCCGCCGAGTTCGGCCGTGACGTTCTTCTTCAGCTGTGCGTCGCTGATGCCGGCGGCCGCCGTGACGTTGACGCTGGTGTAGACGCCGGTCTCGCCGACCAGGGTCTGCTGGGCGGTCTTCGTGTCCAGGTAGAAGATCGCGGCACCGGGGTTGGTGACGGTGAAGTCGGCGATGCCGGAGATCTTCGCGTTGTGGGTGCCGACCGCGCTGATCACGCCGATCTCGTCGCCGAGCTTCAGGCCATGCTTGTCGGCGGTGTCGGCGTCGACCATGATCTGGTCGCCGCCCTTGGGTGCCGCACCGGAGGTGATCTTCATGGTGCGGGCGTCGGTGGCGTTCCAGCTGCCGACGATGGTCGGGGCGCCGCTGGAGGGCGAGAGGTTGTCCTTGTCGGCGTCGACGACGGTGACCGACGTGGAGAACACCGTGCCCTCGGCGGACTTCACGCCCTGGGTCTTGCGGACCTCGCCGAGCACGGAGGCCGGCATGACCGGCGGTTTGCCGTTGTCGGCGGTCGTCTCGCCGCTGTCGGAGGCGCCCTTGGCGCTCACCGTCACGTCCGAGGAGGTGGCCGCGAAGAGCTTGTCGAACGTGGTCGACATGGTGTCCGTGAAGACGAGCGTCCCGCAGACGAAGGCCACCGACAGCAGGACGGCGATCGCGGAGAGCGCCATGCGGCCCTTGTGCGCGAGGAAGTTGCGCATCGAGGTCTTCATGACGGTCATGACGTGCGCCCCCGGGCGTCGAAGTCCTTCATGCGGTCCAGGACGGCCTCCGCGGTCGGCTTGTACATCTCGTCGACGATGCGGCCGTCGGCGAGGTACAGCACGCGGTCCGCGTACGAGGCGGCCACCGGGTCGTGCGTGACCATGACGATGGTCTGGCCCAGCTCGTCCACGGAGCGGCGCAGGAAGCCCAGGACCTCGGCGCCCGCGCGGGAGTCGAGGTTTCCGGTGGGCTCGTCGCCGAAGATGATCTCGGGCCGGGCCGCCAGCGCCCGCGCCACGGCGACGCGCTGCTGCTGGCCGCCGGAGAGCTGGGTGGGCCGGTGCTTGAGCCGGTCGGCGAGCCCGACGGTCTCCACGACCCTCGCGAGCCACTGCTTGTCCGGCTTGCGGCCCGCGATGTCCATGGGCAGCGTGATGTTCTCGATGGCGTTCAGCGTCGGCAGCAGGTTGAACGCCTGGAAGATGAACCCGATGCGGTCCCGGCGCAGTTGCGTGAGCTTCTTGTCCTTCAGGCCGGTGATCTCGGTCTCGTCGAGGTAGATCTGCCCGCCGGTGACGGTGTCGAGCCCGGCGAGGCAGTGCATGAGCGTGGACTTGCCGGAGCCGGAGGGCCCCATGATCGCGGTGAACTGGCCGCGTGCGATGTCCACGTCGACGTGATCGAGGGCGACGACCCGGGTCTCTCCGGACCCGTACGCCTTCACGACCTGCCGCGCCCGCGCGGCAACGGCCGTACGCCCTCCAGTACCCCCGTGCCTGGGAATGGTCACAGCCGAAGTCACGGTATGTCTCCTATATCGGTCAGCAGATGGTGAAGGCGGTCGCCTGGTCGACAGCCGCGCTACGCGTTGCCGGACCGGATGGATCCGTCCGACGCGTTTCAGTCTCGCCGCGGGGAGGGGCCCCGCGCCCTGGTGTTCAGCGCAGTCTTTTCCTGTGGAAAACCCCACCCCCGCCGGTGTGCAAAACCGCCCCCCGGCGGCGTAAAGCCAGGTTAAGGAACGCCCCCTCGGCGTCTCGTCCTCCGCCGGTACGAACCCTCCCCAGGTCCTAGTACGGAGGTACCCCTAGGGGCAGTCCACCGAAGGGTGGAGGCCGTCTCAGGGTCGGCTCCACCCGCCGGTCCAGTGAGACTCCCCCCGTCGGTGCAGTCAGGCTCCACCCTCCCGCGACTTGAATCGGACAAGGGCCGCGCGAAGCGCGTCGTTGAGGGACGGTGGTCGGGCGACGGGCGGGCCAAGTGGGAAGCTGTCGGGCGGAAGGTAGGTGCAAGGGGCAGGCATGGCGGCGACGGCGCAGGACTGCGGCGGGGCCACGGCGAGGGGGAGGAACCCGGGGTGGGCGGCACCAGTTCCACGGCACATGAGACCGCGCGTCCGGCCGCGACCGACCGGCGCGGAGCCGTCGTCGCCGCGCTGATGCTCTCGATGGCGCTGGCGGCGCTCGACGCCACCATCGTCTCGACGGCCGTCCCGCAGATCGTCGGGGACCTCGGCGGTTTCTCCGTCTTCTCCTGGCTGTTCTCCGGCTACCTGCTGGCCGTGACCGTCACCCTGCCCGTGTACGGCAAGCTCTCCGACACCTTCGGCCGCAAACCGGTCCTGATAGCGGGCTCGGTCGTCTTCCTCATCGGCTCCCTGCTGTGCGCGCTGGCCTGGAACATGGGGGCGCTCATCGCCTTCCGGATCGTGCAGGGCCTGGGCGGCGGCGCCCTCCAGGGCACCGTGCAGACACTCGCCGCGGACCTGTACCCGCTGGAGGAACGGCCCAGGATCCAGTCGAAACTGTCGACGGTGTGGGCGCTGTCCGCGGTCGCCGGGCCGGGCCTCGGCGGTGTGCTCGCCGCGTACGCGGACTGGCGCTGGATCTTCCTGGTCAACCTGCCGATCGGCGCGGTCGCCCTGTGGCTGATCGTCCGTCACCTCCACGAGCCGGAGCGGGAAACGGCGACCCACGCGCGCGTGGACTGGGCGGGCGCGCTCGCGGTGTTCGCCTGCGGCGGCGTCCTGCTCACGGCCCTGGTGCAGGGCGGAGTGGCGTGGCCGTGGCTGTCGGCGCCCTCCCTGGCCCTGTTCGGTGCGGGACTCGTCCTGGTCGCGGTGGTGGTGCTGGTGGAGCGCAGGGCGGCGGAGCCGATCATGCCGGGCTGGGTGTGGCGGCGCCGCACGATCGCGGCGGTCAATCTGGCCCTGGGCGCGCTGGGTCTGCTGATGGTCGCGCCGACGGTGTTCCTGCCCACCTACGCCCAGTCGGTGCTGGGCCTCGCGCCCGTGGCCGCCGGATTCGTGCTCTCCGTGTGGACGTTGAGCTGGCCGGTGTCGGCGGCGCTGAGCCAGCACGTGTACCGCAGGATCGGCTTCCGCAACACCGCGATGCTGGGCATCGGAGCGGCCTCGCTGACCCTGTTCGCGTTCCCCTTCCTGCCGTACCCCGGGCAGGCGTGGCAGCCGACGCTGCTGATGCTGCTGCTCGGCGCCGCGCTGGGCCTGTTCCAGTTGCCGCTCATCGTCGGGGTGCAGTCGACGGTGGGCTGGGCGGAGCGCGGTACGACGACCGCGTCGGTGTTGTTCTGCCGTCAGACCGGCCAGACGATCGGCGCGGCGGTCTTCGGCGCGGTCGCCAACGGGGTGCTGGCCGCCAGGCTCGGCGGTGCGGGCGATCTCGACTCGGTGACCCGGGCGCTGGATTCGGGCAGCGCGCCGGAGGCGACCCGGCGGGCGATCGCGGACGCGGTGCACGCGGTGTACCTGGGCGCGGCGGGTGCGGCGGCGCTGGCGTTCCTGGTGCTGCTGTTCCTCGCGCCCCGGAAATTCCCGGTGCTGAAGGACTGACCCTGCGTACCCTCCGGCCCATGGTGAGCTTGGAACGGCTGACGGCCGGTCACGCGGAAGCCCTGCTGGCCTTCGAGCGGGAGAACCGCGCGTACTTCGCCCGCACCGTGCCGGACCGCGGGGACGCCTACTTCACTCCGGCCGGCTTCGCCGCACGCCATCGGGCCCTGCTGGCCGAGCAGCGGGCGGGTGTGTGCCACTTCCACGTCGTCCTGGACGACGCGGGGAAGCTGATCGGCCGGGTGAACCTGCTCGACGTGGCGGACGGCTGCGCCGAACTCGGCTACCGCGTCGGCGAACGCGCCGCCGGCCGGGGCGTGGCGACGGCGGCCGTCGCGGAGGTGAGCCGCCTGGCCGCCGCCGAGTACGGGCTGACGACCCTCACGGCGGTCACGACCCTGGACAACCCGGCGTCGATGACCGTCCTGACCCGCAGCGGTTTCACGCCGGTGGAGAACACGACCGTCGACGGCCGCCCCGGAATCCGCTACGTCCGCCGACACCTCGCCATCGCCCTCGGCGCTCCCTAGGGGGTGTCCGCAAAGTCGTGGTGAGCGGGTCATGGTGCTGTGGGCGGAGCGACCGGTGCGCGTGGACGTGGCAGGGGTCGCGTACGACCTGATGGGCCGCCGCCTGCCGACGGGGCCGGTGACCGCCTCAGGCGACCCTCTGTACGTCGTCTCCCCCGCGGTCGCCGGGGTCACCGCCTCCTCCCTCCGAGCGACCGCTCGCCCCCGGGCCCGCCTCTCCCGCGCCGAGCACATCGTCCTCGCCCAGCGCTTCCCCGCCCGCAACGCCGCCCCCGGCAAGGACGACGGGGACGCGCCACCCCCGTACGGCTACCGTCTCGGCCGCCGTACGCGCATGGTCGTCGACGTCTACAACTTCGGTGCCACCGCGTGCCACGTGACGGTCGCGGCGCGGCCGGTGGGCGGCGGGTGGTCCGTGCGGGCCGAGCACGGGCGGCAGAAGGAACGCATACGCGTTCCCGCCGGAGGACGGGTCGGCGTCGGCTTCACGATCCGGGCCGGGAGCTCGGTGCGGCCTCGGACCGACGGGCGCCTGGCGTTCGCCGCGACGCTCGACGAGGGCGACGGCGTGCCGGCGTCCGTGGCACTGATCCACCTCACGTAGCCCACCTGGGACGCGCACACACCGCGGTTAACGCGGGTAACACCCGAGGTCGGAAAGGTAAGCGCATACCGACCGATCAGTTTGGCGAAACCCTCGCGCAGCCCCGGTACTCCGAAGTAACGTGCGTGGCCGCCCACCCCCACCTCCCTGCGGTCCGCCGCACCGGAACACCCTCGCAAGGAGCACCGGGATGTCCTACGACCCACCCCCGTACCGCCCGTACCCACCGCCACCCGATGCGTCGCCCTCCTACGACACCTACCCCTGGGCGCCGCAGCAGGAGCCCGAGCCGGCGGCCGGAAGGCGTCCCCAGCGCCACGCCGCCCTCGGACACCACAGCGACCTGCGGATCCTGCGCAGTGCCTACCGCTGGCAGCGGCGCGTGGCCACGCTCACGGCGCTCGGGTACTTCACCCTGTTCCTGATCCTGTCGGCGTTCGCGCCGTCGTTCATGACGAGCACCGTCACCGACGGCCTGCCCACCGGCCTGCTCCTGGCGCTCATCCAGGTCCCCGTGACCTGGCTCGCGATCGCCCTGTACGAGACGACGGCCCGCCGTCACGTCGACCCGATCGCGGACCGGATACGCAGGCAGGCCCAGTTGGACGCCAAGCGGGAGGGCGCGCGGTGACCACCGAGTTCAGCGGCAACGCCCAGGCGATGTCCCTGGTCGGCTTCTCCACGGTCGCCACGATCACGCTGCTGCTGTGCGTGATGACCGGCCCGGACCGGGACGACCTCGACGAGTTCTACACCGGGTACAGCTCCCTGTCCCCCATGCGCAACGGACTGGCGATCGCCGGCGACTACATCTCCGCCGCGACCGTCCTCGGCACCGGCGGCGTGATCGCCCTGTTCGGCTACGACGGCACCGTCCTGGCGTTGAGCACGGCCCTGTCGCTGATGCTGCTGATGTTCCTGCTGGCCGAACCGCTGCGCAACGCGGGCCGGTTCACCATGGGCGACGCACTGACCCGCCGTATGCCCGGACGCGCCGTGCGGATCACGGCCTGTGCGGTGACCCTGGCGGCGCTGCTGCCGCTGATGCTGGTGCAGTTGGCGGGGACCGGGCAGCTGATGGCGTTCATCCTCGGCTTCTCCGGCGAGTCGTTGCAGACGGGCTGCATCATCGGCGTGGGCGCGCTGATGATCAGTTACGCGGCGATCGGCGGCATGAAGGGCACCGCCCTCATCCAGATCCTGAAGATCGTGATGCTGCTCGGCTCCGGCCTGGTGGTCGCGGCGCTGATCCTGAACCGCTTCGACTGGGACCCGGGAGCGCTGTTCGGCGCGGCCGCCGAGAACAGCGGTGTGGGGTCGGCGTTCCTCTCGTCGGGCCTGCAGTTCGCGGGCGCCGCCAGCCCCGACCTGGACATGATCACCGCGCATCTGACGATCGTCCTCGGCGGCGCCTGCCTGCCGCACGTCACCATGCGCATGTACACCGCGTCCAGCGCCCGGCAGGTACGGCGTTCCATGTCCTGGGCCGTGTCGAGCGTGGCCCTGTTCGTGCTCGTCATCACGGTCGTCGGCTTCGGCGCGACCGCGCTGGTCGGGCGGGAGGTCATCGCCCAGGTCGACCCACAGGGCAACACGGCCTATCTGCTGGGTTCGCAGGCGGCGTTCGGCGCGGACGTGTCGACGGCCGAGACGTTCCTGTTCACGACCGTCACCACCGCGGTCTTCCTGACGCTGCTCGCCTCCGTCGCCGGGATGATCCTCGCCTGCGCCAACTCCCTCGCGCACGACGTGTTCGCGGCCCGGGTGCAGGAGATGTCGCCGCGCCGCGAGATGGCACTGGCCCGGGTCTCGGCCCTGGCGGTGGGCGTCCCGGCGATCCTCCTGGCCACGCTCGTCCAGCACCGCAGCCTGCAACCCCTGGTGACGCTGTCCTTCTGCCTGGGTGCCTCGGCCATCGCGCCCGCGCTGGTCTACAGCCTCTTCTGGCGCCGCTACACCCGAACCGGGCTGCTCAGCACGCTCATCGGCGGTTCGCTGGCGGTCCTGCTGCTGATGCCGGGCACGAACCTGGTCTCCGGCTCGCCCGTCTCCGCCTTCCCCGAGGCCGACTTCAACTGGTTCCCGTTCACCACCACGGGCCTGCTCTCCATACCCCTGGGCTTCGCCTGCGGCTGGCTCGGCACGATGGCCTCCGGCCGCCGCAAGTCGGAGGAACAGCGTCACCAGTACGAGGCGGTGGAGGGCTGGATCCTCGCGGGCGCGGTACGGAGGAACCGCTGACACGGACGGCACGGCGGCGGTACGGCGGCGGTACGGCCGGCCGTACCGCCCGGTGGCGCACGAGGTCGGGCATGCCCTCACCTGCCCGGGGGCCGGGCAAGCGGCCACAGCCACGCCCGGCCCGTCACTCCGTGGTCTGCCCCGCCCACGCCGTCAGACTGGTGTGGACGCGGTCGATGTGGTCCCGTACGTCGTCCGCGCGTTCCGCGTGCTCGCGGAGCACCCGTTCCGTCTCCTTCTCGACGGCCTCCACCCGCCCCCGGGCCCGGTCCGCCAACTCCGCCGCCCGTGCGGAAGCCTCCTCCTCCAAACTCCGGGCGGACTCCTCGGCGTCGGCGAAGGCCTGCTCGGCCTCGGACAGCGCGGCCTCGGCGAGCGCGACGGCCTCCGCGCGGTCCGCGTCGATCGCCGCCGCGCGGTCGGCCTCCTCCCTTTCCACCTCGGCCCACCGCTCGTCGCGTTCCTTGGCCTCCTCGGCCAGCATCCCGGACGTGCGCTGCCGCACCTCCCGCAGTGCGGCCAGCGCCTCACCCCGCCGCTCCTCGGCCTCACTCCGGGCCGAGCCCCGGATCTCGTCGGCCTCGGCGCGCGCGGCGAGCAGCCGCTGCCGGGCGCGTTCGTCGGCGTCGGCGCGTACGGCATCGGCGTACGCCTGTGCGGACTCACGCACGCCGGCCGCGGACTCCCGCGCTCCATCGACGAGTTCCCGCGCTTCGCGTCGCGCTCCCTCCCGTACGGCCGCGGCCTCGTCCCGACCGAGTTCGAAGAGCCTGTGGGCCCGTTCTCCGAGCGACTCGTAGGTCTGCGGGGCCAGTCGGGCCGCGGCCTCCCGCAGCCGCCCCAGTTCCTCGCCCATCTGCCGGGCGAGAACCGTCAGCCGGGCGGCCCGCTCCCAGGCCGCGTCGCGTTCCGCGGAGAGGGCCTCGGCGTACGCGTCGACCTGCTCGGGACGGTAGCCGCGCCCCCGCACGGCCACGAAGCCGTGCGGCGACACCGATGCGCTGCTCATCCTGGACCCCTCTCCACCACACCGACGCGACACCGCGCAAGAAATGGGATGATTTCGCGCACATCTTGGTGGATCAGACGGAAGTGTTCATAACGCGACACTCCGCACCGGGGGCAGGGGCCCACGACCGGGCCGTACGGCCATCAGCCCCATGTGGTGCCGGCGGGCTCCTGGATGGTGGTGTTGATGCGGTTGAACAGGTTGGTGACCGCGACGGTGAGGATCAGCGCGGAGAGTTCCTTCTCGTCGAAGTGGTCGGCCACCTCGTCCCACAGCGCGTCCGGGACCGACTCGCCCGAGAGGTCGGAGAGCCGCGTCATCGCCTCCGTCAGCTTCAGCGCGGCGCGCTCGGCGTCCGAGAAGAACGGGGCGTGCCGCCAGGCGGCGACGGCAGCGATGCGCTCCTCACTCGCGCCGGCCTTGCGGAGGTTCTCGACGTGCCCGTGCACACAGGCGCCGCAGCCGTTGATCTGGCTGGCGCGCAGCCCCACGATCTCCGCCACGTCCTGCGCCAGGCCGCCCTCCCCGATCGCCTGGAACAGGGTGCCGATGCCCTTCATCGCGCCGGGAAGGACGAACGCCGGGTTCTTCATCCGTGCCTGCATGATCTCTGCCTCCTGTGTCGGTGGTGCGTCGCTGTCACTGCACTGACGGAGCGGCGGCGGCAGGTGTGACAGCCCGGCGCGAAGTTTTTTCGACGGGCACGACTTCGTACGGCATGAAGTCGTACGGCACGAAGTCGTACGGGCGCGAAAAGAGCCGGTGCCCGGTCGTACGAACGACCGGGCACCGGCTCTCACAGCACGTCACGTCAGCGGCGACGCGTCACAGCCTCACAGCAACCCGTCCCACATCTGCTCCAGCAGCACCGACCACCAGCTCTCCGGCGATCCCAGCGCCGCCGGGTCGAGCGCGGCCAACTGGGCCTGGAAGTCGACGGTCCAGCGGCCCGCCTGCTCCTGGTTCAGCCCGAACCTGAGCCGCCACATCCGGCCGAGCAGCGCCAGGCAGCGCGCGAACTCCGGCAGCCCGGTGTTCACGAACTGCGGCGGCACGGGCGCCCCGCCCGGCCCCGCCTCCACCGGCACGGCGACGATGTTCGCCGTGCCGTACTGCACGCAGATCGCCTTGCCGAAGTCGCTGCCCATCACCAGGTAGGAACCCGCGTCCGGAGCCGGCTGCACACCGCGCTCGGCCGCCAGCTCCGCCAGCGTCGGCACGGGCCGCCCCGGCTGCGCCTGCGCCCAGAAGAACGGCCCCATGTCCATCGGCAGGCCGGCCGCGACCAGCGTGTGCGCCACGACCGGCGGCACACCCTGCCGGGACACGGCGGCCTGCTCGAACCGGAACACCCCCGGCCCGAACGCCGCCGCCAGCTCCTGCGCGATGCCCTCCGGCGGGATCGGCGGCGCCACCTGCACCGGCGGCAGCGGGGCACGCACCGGGGCCGGACGCGCCGGGCCGTCCGCTACCTGGTGCAACTCGCCCTGGTGGGCCAGCAGTTGCTGCATGCCCTGCTGCCGGCTCGCGTGGTCCGTGCCGTACGGCGCGATCGACGTGATGCGCGCCTGCGGCCACTGCTCCCGGATCATCCGCGCGCAGTAGGCGCCCGGCAGCTCGCACGACTCCAGCTCGGTGTGCAGCTCCAGCACCTGGTCCGGGGGCACGTTCATGGCGCGCAGCTCGTGGAAGATCTGCCACTCCGGGTGCGGCGTGCCCGGCGCCGAACGCCGGATCAGCTGCTGCTCGGAACCGTCCTGCGCGCGGTAGCGCAGCACGGCCTGGTAGCCGGGACCGACGGTCGGCTGCCCGGTGGGCTGCTGCGGATAGCCGTACGCCGGCGGCCGGCCGGGGCCGGGCTGACCGGGGGGCGGCATCGCACCGGGCGGCACCGCGCCCGGAGGCATCCCACCCGGCACCGCGCCAGGCGGCATCGCACCGGGAGGCATCGGCGGTGCGCCGGGTGCTCCGGGCGCGCCATGGGCGCCCGGAGCACCCGGAGCGGCGGGCGGTGCGCCCGGCGCCTGCGGCGGCGGAGGTACGCCGGGGCCGCCCGGCGGGGGCGCGGCCAACATGGTCTCCGCGTGGTGCACGGGACCCGGACCACCGGGCGCACCCGGGGCACCCGGGGCACCCGGAGGCTGCGGCGCACCAGGAGGACCAGGCGGGCCAGGCGGGTTCGGCGCACCCGGAGGGCCCGGGGGCTGCGGAGGCTGGGGCGCTCCCGGGCCCATCCGACCGGGGTCGGCGAGCATCGTGGCGGCATGGTGAACACCGCCCGGAGGCGTCCCACCGGGGACACCAGGCGGATGCGGGGCGCCCGGGGGCTGCGGCGCACCCTGCGAACCCGGCGGCTGCTGCGGAGGCAGCGGCGCACCCTGCCCCTGCGCGGCCCCGACCCCCGAGGGACCCCCATGGCTCCCCGGACCGCCCGGACCTTCGTGACCAGGAGCGACGCCCGGACCGCCCGGACCGCCCGGTCCGCCGGGCCCCTCGGGGCCAAGCGCCGACACGAGCTGCGTAGGCACGTAACCGCCCGCCGGAGTACCCGGTGCCCCGGGCCCCGACGGCGGAGGCGTCGCCCCCGGCTGCGCACCCGGCGCCCCAGCGGCACCCGGCGCACCCGACGCACCGGGGGCACCCGGCGCACCCGGCGGAGGCGGCGTGGTCGCACCCGCCCCCCGGCCACGCCCCGGCGGCGGAGTCGCCTTGCTGGTCGCGGCGTCGGCGATGTCCCCGGCGTTCGGAGCGAGCGGCCGCCCGGCCGTACCCGGCCCACCCGGCGACTGCGCCCCACCGGCGGAACCAGCAGAACCGGCTGCGGGACCCGCGGGAGCCCCAGCAGCCCCGCCGGCGCCCTGCGGATACCCGTACGACGCCGGAGCAGGCGGAGCAGCCGGAGCAGGGGGAGGCGTACTCCCCTGGTGGCCCTGCGGATACCCGTACGGCTGCCCACCCGGCCCGGGCGGAAGCGTGCTGCCCTGCGGCGCCCCCGGCGGATAGCCGTACCCCGGGCCGGCAGGCCCGGCAGCGGGAGCGGGCGCGCTCGGCTGGTCCACCGCCGGCGTGACCGCAGTCGGCGGCAACTGACTGCCGCCCGACATCAGGGCCGTCTTGGCATCAGCCGTCGCCGACGGCGGCGCGTCGTCGCCGACCTCGCTCAGCGGCGGCGCGAAGACCGTCGCGGGCAGCGGCACGGAACGGTCGTCCCCGCCATCGGCGTTGGTGTCCGTACCGGCCCAGGGCGTCGCCCCGGCAGGCGCGGCCGGTGCGGCCGGCGCTCCCGAAGCCCCACGGTCGGAAGCCCCCGGCTCGGCCCCTTCGTCGCTCCCCCCGGCAGCCGGCCACGACGCACCACTCCCCGGCGCGACGGCCGCCCCCTGCGCGGAAGCAGCCGCATCACCGGCCGAGACAGCGGCACCCCCCGTCGAGGCGGAACCAGCCCCGGAAGAAGCACCCGCAGCCCCCGTCGAGACAGCACCGGCACCGGAATCACCAGCCACCGCCCCCGAAGCAGCATCCGAAACCGCCCCCGCAGCAGCCCCCGAAGCCCCACCCCCGGTCCCGCCGGAAGCCACGCCCCCAGCCCCACCGGAGGTCGCCCCGGCCCCCCGCCGATCCGGAATCCCCAGCTTGTCGGCCGCGTCCTGCAACCACTCCGGCGGAGTCAGCAGGAACGACGTCTGGTTCAGATCCACCCGCGCGGCAGGCGCCGCCGGTGCCGGCTCCTCCACCGCGTCCGGACGGCCGTACTGCTCCTCGTACCGGCGGATCACCTCACCCACCGGCAGCCCGGGCCACAGCGTCGCCTCGCCGCTGTCCCGCGCGATCACCAGCCGCTGCGCGCCCCCGTCCGAACTCGGCCCGTCCGCCCGGTCCTCGGCCCACACCACGAACCCCAGGTCGAACTCCCGCACCCGCACCTCACGATGCTGGTACGACGGCACGTCCCCGTTGATCCACTCTTCGGCGCGCTCCTGCGCCTGCGCGAAGGTCACCATCGCTGAAGTCACTCCCCCACGGCCGAGGACGACACCGCACCCACCGGCACCACACGCGCGAACCCGCCGTCCACCATCAGGTTCGCCACCGTCTCCAACTCCGGCGGATCACCGGCCAGACGGGACAGGAAGACGTCGAAGTCGTCCCCGCACGGCAGCAGCAACCGCTCCACCCGCTCCGCCGGCGGCAACGACGGGTCCACGTCCCGCGCGTCGTCGTACGAGCAGAACCACACCGAACCGACCCGGTCGCCCTTCACCTTCACGGCCAGCAACCCGCCCTGCACGAAGGAGATCCCCAGGTAGTCCTTGGTCAGATGGTCACGCAGACACTTGTTGACGTACACCAGGTCATTGACCGCGGCCTCGTCGCGCACCGTGAAGAACGGCTGGTCCACCAGCAGCCCCAGCTCCGCGTCCAGCGCGGCACCCACCGGCGCGCAGCCGCCCGCCGCCTTCAGGAACGACCGGTACGCACCCGGCAGCCGGTAGCCGAGGTCCTCCTCGACGCCCTGCACCTGCGACTCGGTCACCGCCACACCCGACTTCGGCAGCCCGAAGTGCGCCGGACGCGTCTCCTGCAACGGCCGCGTGCCCCGCTTGGTCTGGTCGACACCGGACGTCGCCACGCCCCCGTGGTGCCGCAGCAGCGCCTTCACCTCGACCGGGACCAGCTCCAGCCGCCGCGTGCCCACCACGTGGTGCCACGTCCAGCCGTGCGGCGTCGCCACCGCCGGCACCGTGTCCCACAGCTCGTGCCCGGACGCCGACAGCGCCGTGTTCGCCGACACGTAGTCCGTCAGCCGCAACTCGTCGACACCGAAACCCTCCGGGGGCTCCGCGATCTCCGCGGCCGCGCGCGCGTAGGGCGAGAAATCGGGGTAACCACGCTCGTCGACCCGTACCCCTCTCGGGTGACGGGCCGCCCGGACCGGGTCCGGGAAATGCACGACCTGCCCGGCGTAGGCCGCGTTCGGCGGCGCGGCTTGCTGCCCGAGCCGACCTGTCGTCATGGCGGTTGCCCCCTGCGGCACTCTGTACGACCCGTATTCACCACCTTTGGCGCACTACGGCCCGTATCGACTGTCACGTCTTCTTTCTCGACTTCACTGCACCTCGGCGCACATCACTGCACCTCACTGCACGCCCCGACCCCGCGGATCACCCTCCGGTTCACTGCATCGATCTCCGAACGGATCACCGCATCGCCCGCGGTGCCGACAGCCTATGCGGTACGACGACACCGGTCACCGGCACGGCAACCGCCCCCTCCGCTTCCGTGACCAGCCGTCACCCCACCGTGACGGCACGCCCCGGTACGGGCGTGTCGCCCCGCCCCAGCTTCCGCACCAGCCACGGCATTTGGCAGTCTGTGACCTCCCGGGGGATGCACGGAGGGGAAGACGATCATGAACGCGACACAGACGGGACCACACACCGGCAGGTCCGCCGACCCACGAAACGGCGACCCCCGCAACGGCGACCCACGAGCCGCCGACCCCCGAACCGGCAGCCAACCAACCGGCAGCCCACGAACCGCCGACCCCCGAGCCGGCGACCCCCGAGCCGGCGACCCCCGCATCGGCTGGAGCACCACCGAAGCCGCCCCCGCCCCCGTCCTCCACCACCGCCGCGACGGCATCCTCCCCACCGTCGCCGCCGCCCTCTCCGTCCGCGGCGCCACCCTCACCGGCACCGCCGCCCGCGGCGACACACCCCCCGCCCTGCACCCCCTCGTCCAGGACTTCCTCGACACCCTCACCAGCGCCCAACGCGACCGCTTCACCGGCCGCTGCGCCGAGACCATCCTCATCTCCCGCCACATCGCCGCCGCCGACGCCGCCCGCAGCAAACGCGCCGCCCGCAAACCCATGACCAACGGCGAAGCCCGCAAAGCCCTCAAGCAGGCCAAACTCACCGCCCGACGCATCCGCGAGGACGGCGACCCCCTCCACGGCAGCTTCGCCACCCCCTGCCGCGCCTGCACCGCACTCAGCGCCCACTTCGGGGTCCGCATAGTCGACCCGGCGTCCCAGAACGGCTGACGCCCCCACCCCGCCGCTGACGCCCCCCCCCCCCCGCAGCACCAGACATCAGGCACGCACCGCGCCACCCCATGACCTCGACGAGACGAAGGGCAGATGCACACCGACCGCACCTCCACCACCCGCTTCGCCGTACCCGTCGACGCCGCCCTGCGCGCCGCCGGCTGGCAACCCGGACGCTGGGACATCAAACAAGCCGAGATCTGGGCCGACGCCCTGCGCGACCACGCCTCCCCCGCAGGCCACCGCCACACCGTCTTCCCCGCCGCGGTCGAAGCCTGGGCCGAATTCGGCGGACTCCACATCACCCCCACCGGCCCCGGCCGCCAGGTCGCCCCCGCCACCCTCCACCTCGACCCGCTGCACGGCCTCCACATGGCCCGCACCCTCGGCGACCTCGGCCGCGCCCTCGGCACCGAGGTCTGCCCCCTCGGCGCGGAGACCGACAGCCAAGCCCTCCTCGCCATCGACACCGCCGGCCGCGTCTACACCCTCGACCACACCGGCGACTGGTACCTCGGCGCCGACATCGACCAGGCCCTGACCACCCTCATCACCGGCACCGAACCCACACGCCTCACAGCGGGCTGACCCCCGAACCCGGCCCCACAGCGGGCTACGACGCCGGAATCACCGCGGACACCCGGAAACCCCCCGCGTCCGTCGGCCCGGACACGAACACCCCGCCCAACGCAGACACCCGCTCCTTCATCCCCACCAAGCCGTTCCCCCCGGACGGCAACCGCGCGGACGACGCCGCCTCCTCGGGCGGCTCGTTCTCCACCTGCATCGCGATCTCCGACACCCGATGCGCCAGCCGCACATACGTCTTCGCCCCCGCCGCGTGCTTGTGGACGTTCGTCAACGCCTCCTGCACCACGCGATACGCCGTCTGCTCCACCTCCGGCGCATACGACCGGGCATCCCCCTCCACCGACAGATCGACCACCATCCCCGCGGCGGCCGACTGCCCCACCAGCTCCTCGATCTCCGCCAGACACGGCCCGTCGTCGTCCACGGCCCGCGACGCCGCGGCCGCCGCGGCCACCCCCACCGCCGCCAACGGCACCGACGCGGCACGCTCCCGCCGCTCGTCCCCACCGCTGCGCAGCACCCCGAGCATCTCCCGCAACTCGGTCAGCGCCTGCCGCCCCATGTCCCCCACCAGCGCGGCGTTCTTCACGGCCTTCTCGGGATCCTTCCGGGCGACCGCCTGCAGGGCCGCGGCATGCACCACCATCAGACTCACCCGATGCGCCACGACGTCGTGCATCTCCCGGGCGATCCGCGTCCGCTCCTCGTTCCGGGCCCACTCGGCCCGCTCCTCCGCCCGCTCGGCCAGCAGCTGAAGCTCCCGCTCCAGGCTGTCCGCCCGCTCCCGCAGGCTCTCCATCAGACGCCGCCGGGCCCCCACGTACAGACCGAGCAGCACCGGAGGCGCCGTGAAGCCCAGCGACATCGTGATCGCCGCGAACGGCACGAACCAGTCACCCAGGTCCAGATCCCCCCCGGACCATGTCCTGCCGCGTCTTCACGAACGTCACGATCAGCGTGCCCACCAGCGACATCCCCGCCAGCGAGGCGATGATGCGGCGGGGCAGCTCGGCCGCGGCCAGCGTGTACAGGCCGACGACACCCAGCACGAAACCCATCTGCGCGGGCGTGATCGCGATCGAGACCAGCACGACGGCGATCGGCCACCGCCGCCGCACGACCAGCACGGCCCCCGCCAGCAGCCCGAACACGACCCCCGCCGCCACCGGGACCCCGGCGTCCCTCGCGAACGGAACCCCTTCCAGCCCGCACTCCAGCGCGGACACCACGGCCAGACTCACATCGAACACGGCACTACGCCGCCTGGCCCACCACCACGGCCCTCCCCGGGCCGTCACATGGTCTTCCCCCGTCGCGGTCATGCCTCCAGCCTACGGGCGCCCGCCGCCGGTTTTCCGGTGAGTTTCCCGGACTGGCCTACACCACACTGCGTGACCGTTCGGCTGCAATACCGCCCGATATCCCTCGAACTGCTGAATCGCACACCGTTCGACACCGGAAGCCTCCATTCCGCCCGGACGGTATGCGTATGACACATGCCACCGGCAAATACGCCGACTTCGAGGGACTGCGGGAACGGGCCGTGGAGCTGCGCCGCGCGGGCCTGAGCCGGCGCCAGATCCGCGACCGACTGCACGTCGACAACAACGACATCCTCAACCGCCTGCTGGAGGGCGAGCCCCCACCGGCCTGGACGAAGCGCCCGAACGCGAAGGACGACCTCCGGGACAGGGCCAGGGAGCTACACCTCCAGGGCTGGACGTACGACCGGATCCAGGTGGAACTGGGGTGCTCGAAGAGCTCGATCTCGCTGTGGGTACGGGATCTCCCGAAGCCGGAGCGCCGCGCCCCGGCCGAGCAGGCCAAGCTGGCGTCACAGCGGAGGTGGGAGCACGAACTGGCAGTTCGCGACGAGGAACGACAGCAGACAAAGGAGGCCGCCAAGCAGGCGATCGGCGACCTGTCACCCCGGGAGCTGTTTCTGACGGGCGTCGCCCTCTACTGGGCCGAGGGCGCCAAGGACAAGGTGCACGGCCGGCAGCGCCGCGAGAATCTCCAGTTCATCAACAGCGACCCGAACGTCATTCGCTTCTACCTGCGCTGGCTCAAGTCGCTGGGCGTCGAAGACGAGCGCCTTCGATTCCGCGTCTACATCCACGAATCGGCAGACGTGACCGGGGCCGAGACTTTCTGGGCTGAGCTCGTCGGCGTGGACGCGTCGACGTTCCAGCGCACGACACTCAAGAAACACAACCCGCGAACCGTACGCAAGAACGTCGGGGACTCCTATCGAGGCTGCTTGGCCATTTACGTCACCAAGAGCGCCGAGTTGTACCGTCGCATGGAAGGCTCCTGGTACGGCATAGTAGGGGCTGGCTCCGCAGCCGATCTAGCGAATCGGACATAGCGGGCATACTATCCCGGGTCGTCTAATGGTAGGACAAAGGGTTTTGGTCCCTTGAATGAGGGTTCGATTCCTTCCCCGGGAGCACCGGGTTCGGGCCCTGACTAACTGGTCGGGGCCCGCACTCATACCCCCCACAAAACCCCCCGGTATCCTGCGGATGTCACCCCACCCCATCCACAGCCGAAGGGCATCCCGTGAGCGCCAACCGCCCGGCAGCCGTCGTCGTTCTCGCAGCGGGTGAGGGCACCCGTATGAAGTCGGCCACACCCAAGGTCCTGCACGAGCTCTGCGGCCGCAGTCTCGTGGGCCACGTGCTCGCCGCCGCGGGCGAGCTGAACCCCGAGCACCTGGTCGTCGTGGTCGGCCACGCGCGGGAGAAGGTCACCGCGCACCTCGGCGAGATCGCCCCGGACGTCCGTACCGCCGTGCAGGCGGAGCAGAACGGCACCGGGCACGCCGTCCGGATGGGCCTGGAGGAGCTGGGCGGGTCCGTCGACGGGACCGTCGTGGTCGTGTGCGGGGACACTCCCCTGCTGACCGGCGCCACGCTCCAGGAACTCGCCGCCACCCACTCCGCCGACGGCAACGCGGTCACCGTGCTGACCGCCGAGGTGCCGGACGCGACCGGCTACGGGCGGATCGTGCGGGACGACGCCACCGGCGCCGTCACCGCCATCGTCGAGCACAAGGACGCCACCGACGCCCAGCGGTCGATCCGTGAGATCAACTCGGGTGTGTTCGCGTTCGACGGTCAGCTGCTCGCGGACGCGCTGAAGCAGGTGCGGACGGACAACAGCCAGGGCGAGGAGTACCTGACCGACGTGCTCGGGATCCTGCGGGAGGCCGGGCACCGTGTGGGGGCCTCCGTGGCCGGGGATCACCGTGAGATCGCCGGGATCAACAACCGGGTGCAGCTGTCGGAGGCCCGCCGGATCCTGAACGACCGGCTGCTGACGGAGGCGATGCTCGCCGGTGTGACGGTCATCGATCCGGCGACCACGTGGATCGACGTCACCGTCACGTTCGAGCAGGACGCGGTCGTCCACCCGGGCACGCAGCTGCACGGCTCGACGCACCTCGGCGAGGGCGCGGAGGTCGGTCCGAACACGCGGTTGAAGGACACCCGGGTCGGTGCCGGTGCGCGCGTCGACAACACGGTGGCCGATGGTGCCGAGGTGGGTGCGGGGGCGACGGTCGGGCCGTACGCGTACTTGCGTCCGGGGACCCGTCTGGGGGCGAAGGGCAAGATCGGTACGTACGTGGAGACGAAGAACGCCTCCATCGGTGAGGGGACGAAGGTGCCCCACCTGTCGTACGTCGGTGACGCGACGATCGGTGAGCACACGAACATCGGTGCCGCGAGCGTCTTCGTGAACTACGACGGGCAGGAGAAGCACCACACGACCATCGGGTCGCATTGCCGTACGGGCTCGGACAACATGTTTGTGGCGCCTGTCACGGTCGGGGACGGTGCGTACACCGCCGCCGGGTCCGTGATCACGAAGGACGTGCCGCCCGGTTCGCTGGCCGTGGCCCGTGGTCAGCAGCGGAATATCGAGGGTTGGGTGGCTCGTAAGCGTCCGGGGAGCGCGGCCGCGAAGGCGGCGGAGGCGGCGTCCCGGGAGCCGTCAGACGAGGGCTGACCGGAAACCGCCGCCTCAAACACGGCGTACGGTGATAAGTGCACACCCGCACCCCCACCAGCTGAGACGGCCTCCGGCAAGCCGGCTGCGAGGTCTCTCGACACCCAGCTGCGACACCTCTGAGGAGACAGTGCTGTGACCGGGATCAAGACGACCGGCGAGAAGAAGTTGATGTTCTTCTCCGGCCGCGCCCACCCCGAGCTTGCGGAGGAGGTCGCCCAACAGCTGGGTGTCGGGGTTGTCCCGACGAAGGCCTTCGACTTCGCCAACGGTGAGATCTATGTGCGCTACCAGGAGTCGGCTCGTGGTGCCGACTGCTTCCTGATCCAGAGCCACACGGCTCCGATCAACAAGTGGATCATGGAGCAGCTGATCATGATCGACGCGCTGAAGCGTGCGTCGGCCCGGTCCATCACGGTCATCGTGCCCTTCTACGGTTACGCGCGGCAGGACAAGAAGCACCGCGGACGTGAACCGATTTCGGCGCGTCTGATCGCGGACATGATGAAGACCGCGGGTGCGGACCGGATCCTGACCGTGGATCTGCACACGGACCAGATCCAGGGCTTCTTCGACGGTCCGGTGGACCACCTGTTCGCGCTGCCGCTGCTGGCGGACTACGTGGGCCGGAAGGTGGACCGGGAGAAGCTGACGGTCGTGTCGCCGGACGCGGGCCGGGTGCGGGTCGCGGACCGCTGGTGCGACCGGCTGGGCGCGCCGCTGGCGATCGTGCACAAGCGGCGGGACAAGGACGTCGCGAACCAGGTCACCGTCCACGAGGTCGTGGGTGAGGTGAAGGGTCGCGTGTGTGTCCTGGTGGACGACATGATCGACACGGGTGGGACGATCTGTGCCGCCGCGGACGCGCTGTTCGCGCATGGTGCGGAGGACGTGATCGTGACGGCGACGCACGGTGTGCTGTCGGGTCCGGCGGCGGACCGGCTGAAGAACTCGCGGGTGAGTGAGTTCGTGTTCACGAACACGCTGCCGACGCCGGCGGAGCTGAGCCGGGATCTGGACAAGATCTCGGTGCTGTCGATCGCGCCGACGATCGCGAGTGCGGTGCGTGAGGTGTTCGAGGACGGTTCGGTGACGAGCCTGTTCGACGAGCAGTAGAGATCGCGTCGGCGATCGCTTCAGAGATCGCGGGAGAGATCCTTTTGGGTGCGGCCTCCCTCTCCGAGTAGACTGCTGCAGTTGCTCGGCGAGGGAGGCCGTTCCCGTTGTTTGGCGGGATGCGGTGGTCCGTTATCGACGCGCTCTTCGTAGCAGGCCGTTCGTGGCCGGGTGACCACGTCCGTTTCTGACTTCGAGGAGTGAATATGTCCGAGGTGAAGATCTCCGCCGAGACGCGCACCGAGTTCGGCAAGGGTGCCGCGCGCCGTATCCGTCGTGAGGACAAGGTTCCCGGCGTGCTGTACGGGCATGGTTCGGACCCGCTGCACCTGACGCTGCCGGGGCACGCGCTGCTGCTGGCGCTGCGTACGCCGAACGTGCTGATCGCGCTGGACATCGACGGCAAGACGAACGAGCTGGCGATCCCGAAGTCCGTGCAGCGTGACCCGCTGAAGGGTTTCCTGGAGCACGTGGACCTGCTGCTGGTGAAGCGTGGCGAGCAGGTCACGGTCGAGATCCCGGTGCACACCGAGGGCGAGCTGGCCCCGGGTGGTTACCTGCTGGAGCACGTGCTGAACGCGCTGCCGGTCGAGGCCGAGGCGACGCACATCCCGGAGTCGGTGACCGTCTCCATCGAGGGTCTGGCGGCGGGTGACTCCGTTCTCGCGAAGGACATCAAGCTGCCGAAGGGCACGACGCTGACCGTCGATGACGACACCGTCGTTCTGCAGGTGCTGTCGGCGCAGGCCGAGGAGGCCCCGGAGGGCGAGGAGGGCGCTGAGGAAGAGGCCGCCGAGGCCTGATCCTCTTCGTCGTCGTTCCGTCGGCCGCTGTTCCCGTGCGGGGCAGCGGCCGACGCGTATGAAGGAGACATGGACGTGACGACCGATGCGGCGGCTCCGTGGCTGATCGTGGGGTTGGGCAATCCGGGGCCGGAGTATGCGGGGAACCGGCACAACGTGGGCTTCATGGTGGCGGATCTGCTGGCGGACCGGGTCGGGGGGCGGTTCAAGCGGGCCGGTAAGGCGCAGGCGCAGGTGGTCGAGGGGCGGATCGGGCCGCCGGGGCCGGGGAGCCGGCGGGTGATTCTGGCGAAGCCGATGTCGTACATGAACCTGTCGGGCGGTCCGGTGAACGCGTTGCGGGACTTCTACAAGGTGCCGGTGGCGCATGTGGTGGCGGTTCATGACGAGTTGGACATCGATTACGGGACGTTGCGGCTGAAGTTGGGCGGCGGGGACAACGGGCACAACGGTCTGAAGTCGATGACGAAGGCGTTCGGGTCGGACTATCACCGGGTGCGGTTCGGGATCGGGCGGCCGCCGGGGCGGATGCCGGTGGCGGATTTCGTGCTGAAGGATTTCTCGTCGGTGGAGCGCAAGGAGCTGGACTACTTCGTGGACCGGGCGGCGGACGCGGTGGAGTGTCTGGTGATCGAGGGGTTGGAGCGGGCGCAAAGCACGTACAACTCCTGACTTGTCGCCCGGCGAGGTTGACGGGCCGTTCAGGCATGGCCAATGATCCCGGCCATGCCTGCCACTGCCATATCCTCTCGTCAGGCCTCGGTCGCCGTGCTGCGGTTCGGGCGGTTCGCGGCGATGGCCACGGTCGCGGTGCTGATCCTGATCGCGGGTGTGTGGGCGTCGTGGGGTACGGCGCAGCACGTGATGCTGACGAAGGGCCGGGAGCGCGGCACGGTCGAGGTGTCGCGGTGTGGTGCGGAGATGTGCTGGGGCCGGTACACGCCGTTGTCGGAGGGTTCGCAGCCGCGGTCGAGGGTCGAGCTGGAGAAGTCGGTCGCGGTGGAGAAGGGCCGGACCTACACGGTGGTCATGAAGCCGAACAGTGATGACGCGGTGCGTTCGGGTCCGGCCGGGGTCCTGTACGCGTGGATTCCGCTGGGTGGTGCGCTGTTGCTGGCGTCGGTGGTGGTGGCGGGTGGTCTGCTGCGGACGCGGGCGGCGTGGGTGCTGGCGTTGTCGGGTGTGGCGTTGTTGACGGCCGCTTTCGTGACTGTCTGAGGGGTTGCGGCGTTCTCCAGGTCTGTGGAGGGGCCGAGCGTTGTGCGTTCGTGATTGACGTGCTGTCGGGTGAGGCTGGAAGCTGAGCCGCCCCCTCCACATCTTCCCGGTCACTTCTCGAAGATGGACGACTCTCGATGCGAACCCCCATGCGTTTCGGCGCTGTCTGCGCCGCCGCTTCCGCGGTCCTCGTGCTCGCTCCGGCCGCTCAGGCCTCTCCTCCCGGTGACAACGGCACGGTCAAGATCCATGACGCCTCGACGGGTGAGGAGCTGCGCCGGAACGAGCCGCACGTGTGCGTGTTCTATCTGGACGCCTTCGGTTTCGACGGTGGCCAGCAGGTCGACTGGCACATCGACGCCGTTCCCCCGAGTGTGAACAAAGGGGAGACGGTGAAGTCCGGTGCGCTGACGCTGGACGGTCGGGGTCACGGCCGGAGTGAGGACCTGTCGCTGCCCGACGGGCACTACAAGCTGTTCTGGAACTTCGACGGCGAGAAGGGCGCGGCGAAGCACAAGGTGTTCTGGACGGACTGTGAGGACGAGGAGCCCGGCGGTGGGGCGCCGTCCGGGTCGGCGTCCGCGTCGCCGACGTCCGGGGCGTCGCAGGCGCCGTCGGGTGAGCCGGGCGCGTCGGCGTCTCCGGGGTCGTCGGCGGGCGGGGGTGAGCCGTCGTCGTCGCCGTCTCCGCAGGGTGTCGCGGGTGGTGATCTCGCCGAGACGGGCAGCGGGGCCCCGGTGGGTCTGCTGTCGGGCGTGGCGGCGGTGCTGCTGGCGGCCGGCGGGTTCCTGGTGTTCCGTCGCCGGAGTGCGCGGCGCGGCTGACGTGGGAACGGACTGTGCCCCCGAGCCTGTACGGGCTCGGGGGCACGGTCGTGTCGGGCGGTGGGTCAGCCGGTGTTGCGCAGGCCGGCGGCCACGCCGTTGACGGTGAGGAGCAGGGCGCGGGCGAGGAGCGGGTCGGGGGTTTCGCCCGCGGCGGCCGCGTCGCGCTGCCGCTTGAGCAGGGCGACCTGGAGGTAGGAGATGGGGTCGAGGTAGGCGTCGCGGATGGTGAAGGTCTGCTTCAGGACGGGCTGGGCGTCCAGGAGTTCGTTCTCGCCGGTGACGCGGAGGACCTCGGTGACGGTGAGTTCGTGTTCGGCCTTGATGGTGTCGAAGACGTGCTTGAGCTCGTCGGGGACGAGGGTGTCGACGTAGTGCTGGGCGATCCGCAGGTCGGTCTTGGCGAGGGTCATCTCGACGTTGGAGATGAAGTTGCGGAAGAAGTGCCACTGCTCGTGCATCTCGTCGAGGACGGTGTCGAGGCCGGCCTCGCGCAGGGCCTTGAGGCCGGAGCCGACGCCGAACCAGCCGGGGACGATCTGCCGGGACTGGGTCCAGCCGAACACCCAGGGGATGGCGCGCAGGCCGTCGAGCGAGACGCCGGAGCCGGGGCGGCGGGAGGGCCGGGAGCCCAGGTGCAGGTCGGCGAGCTGGTCCACCGGCGTCGACGCGAGGAAGTACGTCGGCAGGTCGGGGTCCTCGACGAGGCGGCGGTAGGCGGCGTGGGCGGCGTCGGAGACGACGTCCATGGCGGCGTCCCAGCGGGCGAGGGCCTCGGTGGACTGGCGGGGCGCGGTGTGCAGGGCGGAGGCCTGGAGGGTGGCGGCGACCGTCAGTTCCAGGTTCTCGCGGGCCAGGGACGGGATGAGGTACTTGTCGGAGATGACCTCGCCCTGTTCGGTGACCTTGATCTCGCCTTCGAGGGTGCCCCAGGGCTGGGCGAGGATGGCGTCGTGGGTGGGGCCGCCGCCGCGGCCGACGGTGCCGCCGCGGCCGTGGAAGAGGCGCAGGCGGACGCCGTAGCGGTGGGCGACGTCGCGCAGGCGGCGCTGGGCGCGGTGGATCTCCCACTGGCTGGTGGTGATGCCGCCGAACTTGGAGGAGTCGGAGTAGCCGAGCATGACCTCCTGGACGTCTCCGCGCAGGGCGACGAGGCGCCGGTAGGAGGGGTCGGAGAGCATGTCCTCGAGGATGGTGTCGGCGGCCTTGAGCTCGTCGGTGGTCTCCAGCAGGGGGACGATGCCGATCTTGGCCCAGCCGGCGTGGAGGTCGAGGAGTCCGGCTTCGCGGGCGAGGACGGCGGCGGCGAAGACGTCGTCGGCGCCCTGGCACATGGAGATGATGTAGGACTCGATGACCTCGGGTCCGAAGACCTCCAGGGCGCGCTTGACGGTCTGGAAGACGCCGAGGGTCCTCTCGCCGGGCGCGTCGACGGGTGCCGGGGTGGGGGCGAGGGGCCGCCGGGACCTGAGTTCCTTGGCGAGGAGCTTGGCGCGGTAGTCGCGGGGCATGTCGGCGTAGCGCCAGGATTCCTCGCCGAGGCGGTCGAAGAGCTGGCCGAGGGCGTGGTGGTGGGCGTCGGCGTGTTCGCGGACGTCCATGGTGGCGAGCTGGAGGCCGAAGGCGGCGAGGGTGCGGATGGTGCGGGCGAGGCGGCCGTCGGCGAAGAGGCCGCCGCGGTGCTCGCGCAGTGAGGTCTGGATGAGCCGGAGGTCCTCGAGGAGCTGGCTGGTGCCGAGGTAGTCGCGGCCGGGCTCGTGCGGGGTGCCCTTGGCGAGGCGCTGCTTGGTGTTCTCCAGCTTCTGCCGGATGCAGGTGGCCTTGAGCCGG
Organism: Streptomyces olindensis; assembly: GCA_000696115.1. Classification (GTDB taxonomy): domain Bacteria; phylum Actinomycetota; class Actinomycetes; order Streptomycetales; family Streptomycetaceae; genus Streptomyces; species Streptomyces olindensis. The sequence goes on along the minus strand of JJOH01000004.1, from coordinate 197,149 downwards.
TAGGGCTCCTCGGCGTTGAGGCGCTTGTAGCGGGGGCTGATCTCGGGGAGGTTCTCCAGGTCGGCGTGGAGGGAGGTCAGCAGTTCCTCGGTGGCGCCGGCGTAGCGGATGGAGTTGGAGAGGAAGCCGCGGAGTTCGTCGATGGTCTCCAGGGCGTCGTTGATGCCGTGCTCGTGCTGGAGGATGAGGACGTCCCAGGTCACCTGGGGGGTGACGTTGGGGTTGCCGTCGCGGTCGCCGCCGATCCAGGTGCCGAAGGTGAGGGGGCGGGTGTCGTCGGGGAGCTTGACGCCGGCCCGCTCCAGTTCGGCGGTGAGGTCCTCCAGGACGTCGCCGACGGCGCCGGCGTGGAGTTCGTCGAGGTAGTAGATGGCGTTGCGGGCCTCGTCGGCGGGCTCGGGGCGGACGACGCGGAGTTCGTCGGTCTGCCAGACGAGGTCGATGTTCTCGGCCAGGCGGGTGTCGAGGCGGCGGCGGTCGGACTCGAGGACCGGGGTCTCCAGGAGCGCGGCGATGCGCCGGAGCTTGTTCAGGACCGACCGGCGGGCGGCCTCGGTGGGGTGGGCCGTGAAGACGGGGCGGACGTTGAGGTTGCGGACCGTCTCGCGCAGGTGTTCGGGGTCGGCGTCCTTGAGGCGGTCGGCCGTACGGGCGAGGAGTCCGCCCTCGGCGGCGCGGCGGGCGCGCAGCTCGCGGCCGCGGTGGACCTGCTCGGTGACGTTGGCCAGGTGGAAGTAGGTGGAGAAGGCGCGGACCAGCTTGGCCGCGGTGTCGAGTTCGGTGCCGCGCAGCAGCTCGGCGGCGGCCTCGCCGTCCTCTCGGGTGAGGCGGCGGACCTTCTCGACGAGTTCCAGCAGCTCGGGGCCCTCCTGCCGGACGAGGGTCTCTCCGAGGAGGTCGCCCAGGCGGCGGATGTCGGCACGCAGCTCACTGCTCGTCGTCGTGGTCTGGTCGTCGGCACTGCTCACAGGTGCGGCTCCTTGCAGTGTTGAAGCTCGTCTGGGAGGGGGTACCCGGACGGCGTCTCGCGCGGCGGGGCGCCGCATACGGTCCGGGCATCCGGGAAGAAATCAGAGCGGACCGCGCTGTCCGACCGACTCCAGGATAGGTGTCGGCCGGGACGCGCAGGGTCGCGGGCTCTTGCCGCCGGGCGACGCGCTGCCATACTTACGAAGCCGTAGGTTACGGAACCGTAGGAACCATCGCGCGGTTCCGTCACCCGGCCACCCTCCATCCACATACCCCCCAGGGGACGCGTATGACCAGTAGTTCCGACGTGATCGAGGACGCCCCGAAGGCGCCCGGTCAGGCCACCGACGCCGCAGCGGCCTCCGCGACGCTGGGCGGCGAACAGAAGCGCTCCATCGAGCAGATCGCCCTCCTCCTCTTCATCACCGTCCCGTTCCTCGCGCTGCTGGCGGCCGTGCCGCTGGCCTGGGGCTGGGGCGTGAGCTGGCTGGACCTCGGTCTGCTGGTGTTCTTCTACTTCCTCGGGTGCCACGGCATCACGATCGGTTTTCACCGGCATTTCACGCACGGTTCCTTCAAGGCGAAGCGGCCGCTGAAGATCGCCCTCGCGATCGCGGGATCGATGGCGGTCGAGGGTCCGCTGGTGCGCTGGGTGGCGGACCACCGCAAGCACCACAAGTTCTCCGACGCGGACGGCGACCCGCATTCGCCGTGGCGGTTCGGCGAGACGCTCCCGGCGCTGATGAAGGGCCTGTGGTGGGCCCACATCGGGTGGATGTTCGATGAGGAGCAGACGCCGCAGGAGAAGTACGCCCCGGACCTGATCAAGGACAAGACGCTCCGCACCATCTCCCGCCAGTTCGTCCTGTGGACGGTGGTGTCGCTGGCGCTGCCGCCGCTGATCGGCGGTCTGGTCACGATGTCCTGGTGGGGCGCGTTCACGGCGTTCTTCTGGGGTTCGCTCGTCCGGGTGGCCCTGCTGCACCACGTGACCTGGTCGATCAACTCGATCTGCCACGCGGTCGGCAAGCGCCCCTTCAAGTCGCGTGACCGTTCGGGCAACGTGTGGTGGCTGGCGATCCTGTCCTGCGGCGAGTCGTGGCACAACCTGCACCACGCGGACCCGACGTCCGCGCGGCACGGTGTGATGCGCGGACAGCTGGACTCCTCCGCCCGGCTGATCCGCTGGTTCGAGAGGGCGGGCTGGGCGTACGACGTGCGCTGGCCGTCACGCTCGCGTATCGATTCGCGCCGTAACACCGGGGAAGGCGGCTCCCCGCGCGGGAAGGAGCCCGTCGAGGCGGCATGATGGTCGCTGTGGCGACCGACTCGAGCAGCACCCCCAGCAACGACAAGCCGCGGCGAGCGCGTCGCACCCGGATGACCGGTGCCGAGCGCCGCCAGCAGCTGCTGGAGATCGGTCGCACGCTCTTCGCGGCGAAAGGTTTCGAGGGCACGTCGGTGGAGGAGATCGCGGCGAAGGCCGGGGTCTCCAAGCCGGTGGTGTACGAGCACTTCGGCGGCAAGGAAGGGCTGTACGCGGTCGTCGTGGACCGTGAGATGCGCCGTCTGCTGGACATGGTGACCAGCTCCCTCACGGCCGGTCACCCCCGGGAGCTGTGCGAGCAGGCGGCCTTCGCCCTGCTGGACTACATCGAGGAGTACACGGACGGGTTCCGCATCCTGGTCCGCGACTCCCCCATCCCCCAGTCCACCGGGTCCTTCGCCTCGCTGATCTCGGACATCGCGACGCAGGTGGAGGACATCCTGGGCCGCGAGTTCAAGAGCCGCGGCTTCGACCCCAAGCTGGCCCCGCTGTACGCCCAGGCCCTGGTGGGCATGGTCGCCCTGACCGGCCAGTGGTGGCTGGACGTGCGCAAGCCGAAGAAGGCCGAGGTGGCCGCGCACCTGGTGAACCTGGCGTGGCACGGCCTGGACGGCCTGGAGGCCAGGCCCCATCTGATAGGCCGCCGCAAGGCCTAGTGGGGTTCGAGGAACTCCAGCCGGTTGCCGACCGGATCCCAGGTGTAGAACCGCCTGTGGCCCGGCAGGGCGGAGTCCCGGGTGAGGGGCGCCCCGTGGGAGGCCGGCCGGGCGGCGTAGGCGTCGATGCCGGTCACGCGCAGCCCGGGGTGAGCCTTCCCGGCCGCCCGGAAGTCCTCCTCGATCCCGAGGTGCAGTCGCACGGAGCCCGCCCGGAACCAGCACCCGCCCCGGCGGGCGAGCGCGGGCGGCTTCGGCACCTCCGTCACCCCGAGGACACCGACGTAGTACGCCCGCGGCCGCTCCTCGCTCCCGGGCGGGGCGGCGAGCTGGACATGGTCGACGGCGGTGATCATCGGCCCTCCTTGCGCGCCACGGCGAACACCCGGCGGAACGGGAACGGCGTGCCGTGCGGGCCCGCCGGATAGGCCGCGCGCAGGGCCGCCCGGTACTCGGCGAGGAAGTCCTCCCGCGCCCCGGGATCGTCGGCGAGCGCGGTCAGCACGGGCCGCAGGCCGGTCCCCTTCACCCAGTCGAGCACCGGGTCCTCGCCCTGGAGGAGGTGGATGTACGTCGTCTCCCACGCGTCGGCCGCGCAGCCGAGGCCCGTGAGGCGCTCCAGGTAGGCCTCGGGGGTGAGGACGGCGTCGGCGTGGCGCAGGGTGTCGGCGAGCCGGCCGCGCCAGCGCGGGGAACCGGCGAGGTCGCGCAGGAGCCGGTGGCTGGGGGCGTCGAAGTTCCCGGGCACCTGGAAGGCGAGGGTGCCGCCGGGTTTCAGCGCGGCCACCCAGTCGCCGAACCGCTCGACGTGCCCCGGCACCCACTGCAGGGTGGCGTTGCTGACGATCAGGTCGTGGGGCTCCCCGGGCGTCCAGGTGCGTGCGTCGGCGTGGGCGAAGTCGAGGTGCCCGCCGCCCGGGGTGGGACCCTCGTGGTCCACGTGGGCCTTGTCGAGCATCTCGGGCGAGTTGTCGTAGCCGGTGATCCGGGCGGTGGGCCAGCGATCGGCGAGCAGCGTGGTGACGTTGCCGGGGCCGCAGCCGAGGTCGGCGATGCGGGGAGGGGCGCCGGGGAGGTCGGGGACGCGGGCGAGGAGGTCGGCGAAGGGCCGGGCGCGGTGGCCGGCGTGGCGCAGGTACTGGGCGGGGTCCCAGGTGGGGGCGGCTGCGGGCATGGGGCCTCCTGGTGTCCTTCATGGTGACCGTACGGGGCGCATACCCAGCGTGACCCAAAGTCTCTCGATGTCAAGATAATTGACATCAAGAGACTCTACGTCGACACAACCACTACACTGATCGTCATGGAGGACGAGGTCGACCGGCTGGTCGCAGCATGGCGCCGGGAGCGCCCGGACCTCGACGTGGAACCGCTCGAGGTGCTCAGCCGCGTCAGCAGACTGGCCCGGCATCTGGACCGGGCCCGCCGGCTGGCCTTCTCGGAGCACGGCCTGGAGCCGTGGGAGTTCGACGTCCTGACGGCCCTGCGCCGCGCGGGCACGCCGTACCAGCTCTCCCCCGGACAGCTCCTCACCCAGACCCTGGTCACGTCCGGCACGATGACGAACCGCATCGACCGCCTGGCCAAGAAGGGCCTGGTGGAACGCCTCCCCGACCCCAGTGACCGCCGGGGCGTGCTGGTCCGGCTGACGGTCGAGGGCCGGGACCGCGCGGACCAGGCCCTGGCCGGTCTGCTCGACCAGGAGCGCGCGATCCTCGCGGAGCTCTCCCGCGCCCAGCGCAGCGAACTGGCGGCGCTGCTACGCCAGCTGACCGCCCCGTTCGACAACATCCCCGGCTAGGTCGACCGGCCCGACCCCGGCCCGGCGGGCCAGGGCGACGGCGGCGAGGGTCGAGTGGACACCCAGCTTGCCGAGGACGTTCTGCATATGCGTCCGCACGGTGTGCGGCGACAGATACAGGCGCTCGGCGACGGCCTTGCGCCCCAGCCCCGCCACCATGCACCGCAGCACTTCCCGCTCACGCGGAGTAAGGGACTCCACGAGCCGCTCGCTCTCGGTGCGGTGCTTGCGGGCGGCGGTGAGCTCCCGCAGCACACCGGTCAGCAGGGCGGGCGGCAGATGGGTCTCGTCCCGCAGCACACCCCGGATGACGGTGAGCAGCCGGGACAGCGAGCAGTCCTTGGCGACCCAGCCGGAGGCCCCGGCCTGCAGGGCGAGCGCCGCCCGCCGCGGGTCGTCCTTCTCGGCGAGCACGACGATCCGGACGTTCGGCTGCGCGGAGCGCACGCCCGTGACGAGGGAGATCCCGTCGACGAGCCCGTCCTCGTTGCCCTCCTGCACGGGTACGGCCGGGCGGGCGCCCGGCACCTTGCCGCCCAGATCGGCGTCGACGAGCAGCACGTCGAACCGGCGCCCCTCGGCGACCGCCCGCTCCAGGCTGCGCAGCGCGGCGGGGCCGCTGCCGGCCGCGGAGACGTCGACATCCGGCTCGGCGGCCAGGGCCGCGGCGAGTGACTCGGCGAAGATGCGATGGTCGTCGACGACCAGGACTCGGATGCGAACCACGTAACCCCCTTCCCCAGGCTCCTGAAGAGCAGGGGATACCCCATCGTCGGAAGACGACACCGCGCGGGTACGACGCCGGAGTGTCCAGAACCGCTGCGGTTGTCCGTCCGTCCTTCGCCGCAGCCTGGCCGGGTCGCCGCAGCCGCACGGCCGCCGCCGTGCAGAAACCGCTACCCCCACCCCGGGCGTCGTACCCGGCTGTCTCGCCCCCCTGATCGGCACCGGCCCCCACCGGTGCTGTTCATCAGGGTACGGGCGGGGGCCCGGAGCGGAAGGTTATTTGCAGAACTGACAGTCCAGCGCGTTTATGGTGTGCCGCATGTTCCGTCTTGAGACAGAAGTCGACAAGGCCCGACGTGATCTGCTCCGCACGCGCCTGCGGGACGCGAACACAGCCGCCTCTCCGGTCCTGCGCGCCCTGCGCGGAACACCGGACGAACGGGACGTCCCGTTGCACGTGTGGGCTGTGAACGACTCGGACGGCGACCTGGCCGGCGGACTGGTCGGTTACACCTGGGCGACCTGGCTGCACGTGACGTACCTGTGGGTGGACGAGCGCCACCGGGGCCGGGGACTGGGAGCCCGCCTGCTGTCGGAGGCGGAACACCTGGCGACCACCCGGCGCGGCTGCCGCGCGGCCCGCCTGGAGACCTGGGACTTCCAGGCACCCCGCTTCTACGAGAAGCAGGGGTACGAGGTGGCGTGCGCGGTACCGGACTATCCGCCGGGGATCACGGAGTACCTGCTGACGAAGCGGCTGGGGTGAGGCGCGCCCTCCCTCGCCCGGAGTGAGGGCGCCGTCGCCTCAGCGCACCCGGCGTGCCCCCGCCGACGGCACCGCCTCGAAGACCCGGGGCGCGGTGAAGCCCGCTGCCGCGAAGGCCTCCGTCACCGCCTTGGTGATGGCGTCCACGTCCGCCTCCTCCGCCAGGACGATCGCCGAGCCGCCGAAGCCGCCGCCGGTCATGCGGGCGCCCAGGGCACCGGAGGCGAGGGCCGTGTCGACGGTCAGGTCCAGTTCGGGGCAGGAGATGCGGAAGTCGTCGCGCAGGGAGGCGTGGCCCTCGACCAGGACCGGGCCGATCGCGCGGGTCCGCCCCGACTCCAGCAACGCCACCACGCGCTCCACGCGTTCGTTCTCCGTGACGATGTGGCGGACCAGGCGGCGGACCTCCTCGTCGTCGCCGAGGCGGGCCAGGGCCGCGTCCAGGTCGGCGTAGGGGACGTCCCGCAGGGCGTCGACGCCCAGCAGGGCCGCGCCCTTCTCGCAGCCCGCGCGGCGCTTGCCGTACTCGCCCTCGCTGTGGGAGTGCTTGACCTGCGTGTCGACCACGAGCAGGCGCATGCCCTCGGCCGCCAGGTCGAAGGGGATCTGCTTCTGCGAGAGGTCGCGCGTGTCGAGGAACAGCGCGTGACCGGCCTCGCAGCACGCCGACGCCGTCTGGTCCATGATGCCGACCGGGGCACCGACGTAGACGTTCTCCGCGCGCTGGCACAGGCGGGCCAGCTGCCAGCCCCTGAGGCCCAGGGCGAAGAGGTCGTTCAGCGCGAGCGCGATCACGACCTCCAGCGCCGCCGACGAGGACAGGCCCGCGCCGGACGGGACCGTGGAGGCCAGGTGGACGTCCGCGCCCGTCACCGCGTGGCCGGCCTCGCGCAGCGCCCACACCACGCCCGCCGGGTACGCCGTCCAGTTCTTGTCCGACTCGGGAGCCAGGTCGTCCAGGCGGAGTTCGGTGACCCCGCCCTCCACGTCCTCCGAGTGCAGGCGCAGGACGCCGTCCTCCCGGGGTGACACCGCCGCCACCGCCGTGTGCGGGAGGGCGAACGGCATGACGAAGCCGTCGTTGTAGTCCGTGTGCTCGCCGATGAGGTTGACGCGGCCCGGCGCCGCCCACACGCCCCGCGGCTCGGCTCCGTACAGCTCCGCGAACCGCTCGGCGACCTTCTCGGCAACAGCCTCGCTCATGCCCTGACCCCTGACCTTCCGTACGTCCTAGTTGCCGCGCCGCTGCGCGAAGTCCCACGCGTCGGCGACGATTCCCGCGAGATCCGCGCGGGACGGGTTCCAGCCCAGCTTCTCGCGGGCAGCGGCGGCCGACGCCACCAGGACCGCCGGGTCGCCGCCCCGGCGGGGGGCCACGACCTCGGGGATCGGATGGCCGGTCACGCGGCGGACCGTCTCGATGACCTCGCGGACGGAGAAGCCGTTGCCGTTGCCGAGGTTGCAGATCAGGTGCTCGCCGGGGGCGGCGGCCTTCAGGGCCAGCAGGTGGGCCTCGGCCAGGTCCGCGACGTGGATGTAGTCGCGCACGCAGGTGCCGTCCGGCGTCGGGTAGTCGTCACCGAAGACGGAGATCGCGTCCCGGCGGCCCTGCGCGACCTGGAGGACCAGGGGGATCAGGTGGGACTCGGGGTCGTGGCGCTCGCCGTACTCGCCGTACGCCCCGGCCACGTTGAAGTAGCGCAGCGAGACCGCGCCGAGGCCGTGGGCGGCCGCCTCGCCCGTGATCATGTGGTCGACCGCGAGCTTCGAGGCGCCGTACGGGTTGGTCGGGGAGGTGGGCGCCGACTCGACGATCGGGACCTGCTCCGGTTCGCCGTACGTCGCGGCCGTCGAGGAGAAGACCAGCGTGCGGACGCCCGCCTCGCGCATCGCGGCCAGCAGGGCCATCGTGCCGCCGACGTTGTTGTCCCAGTACTTCTCCGGCTTCACGACCGACTCGCCGACCTGCGAGAACGCCGCGAAGTGCAGGACGCCGTCGAAGGAGGAGTCCAGCCACTTGGCCGCGTCGCGGATGTCGCCCTCGATGAAGGCGGCACCCGCCGGGACGCCCTCGCGGAAGCCCGTGGAGAGGTTGTCCAGGACGACGACCTCGTGACCGGCCTCCAGCAGGTGCTGGGCGACCACGCTGCCGACGTAGCCCGCGCCGCCCGTCACCAGGTACTTCCCGCTCATGAACTCGCTACCTCTCGCAGTCGCTCGGCCGCGCGCTCCGGCGGCACGTCGTTGATGAACACGTTCATGCCGGACTCGGAACCCGCGAGGAACTTCAGCTTGCCGGAAGTGCGGCGGATGGTGAAAAGCTCGAGGTGGAGCGCGAAGTCCTCGCGCACGACGCCGTCGAACTCCTCCAGCGCGCCGAACGGGGCCTGGTGCCAGGCCGCGATGTACGGCGTCGGCGGCTCGTTCTCACCGAAGATCCGGTCGAAGCGCCTCAAGAGTTCCAGATAGACCTTGGGGAACTCTGTGCGCGCCTCCTCGTCCAGGCCGAGCAGGTCGGGCACGCGGCGCTTGGGGTACAGGTGGACCTCGTACGGCCAGTGCGCCGCGTACGGCACGAAGGCCACCCAGTGTTCACCCTCCAGGACGACCCGCTCGTCGGCGAGTTCCCGCTCCAGGACGGCGTCGAAGAGGTTCTCCCCGCCCGTCATCTCCTTGTGGGACGCGACCGAGCGGAGCATCAGGGCGGTGCGCGGGGTGGTGAAGGGGTAGGCGTAGATCTGCCCGTGCGGGTGCTGGAGTGTCACGCCGATCTCGGCGCCCCGGTTCTCGAAGCAGAACACCTGCTCGACGGAGGGAAGATGGGACAGCTCGGACGTACGGTCCGTCCACGCCTCCAGCACGAGGCCGGCCTGCTCCTCGGTGAGGCTCGCGAAGGACGCGTTGTGGTCGGACGTGAAGCAGACGACCTCGCAGCGGCCGGAGTCGCCGGCGAGCGAGGGGAAGCGGTTCTCGAAGACGACGACGTCGTACGAGGAGTCCGGGATCTCGCTCAGCCGGTCGCCCTCGGAGGGGCACAGGGGACACTCGTCGGCCGGGGGATGGTAGGTGCGGCCCTGGCGGTGCGAGGCGATGGCGACGGAGTCGCCGAGCAGGGGGTCGCGGCGGATCTCGGACGTGGTGACGGTGCGGTCCAGCGGACGGCGGTCGGCCGCGCCGCGCACGCTGTCGTCGCGCAGGTCGTAGTAGATGAGCTCGCGACCGTCGGCCAGCCGGGTCGAGGTCTTCTTCACGCCGGACTCCTCATCCTTCAAACATAACCGAACATATCAAAACACCACCTCTCTCAATCGTCAACATCACAATCCAACAAAGAGCATCAACCGAACTGTTCAATCACTGAACACAGAGGCGTAGATTCCGCGAGGTATCAGTTCACGCACCTAAGCGAGGGCTAGTGCATACCCCCACATATCTGGCAGCCGAGCTGCGACTCCCCACGAACTGGCTCGACTACACCATCCTCGGCATCTACTTCGTCGTCGTCCTCGGCATCGGCTTCGCCGCCCGGCGCTCGGTGAAGACCAGCCTCGACTTCTTCCTCTCCGGCCGTTCCCTGCCCGCCTGGGTCACCGGTCTCGCGTTCATCGCCGCCAACCTGGGCGCCACCGAGATCCTGGGCATGGCCGCCAACAGCGCGCAGTACGGCGTCTACACCACCCACTGGTACTGGATCGGCGCCATCCCCGCCATGGTCTTCCTCGGCCTGGTGATGATGCCCTTCTACTACGGCTCCAAGGTGCGCTCGGTCCCCGAGTTCCTGCTGCTGCGCTTCGACAAGGCGGCGCACCTGCTCAGCTCGGTCCTCTTCGCCTTCGCCGCGATCCTCATCGCCGGTGTCAACCTCTACGCCCTCGCCATCGTCGTCGAGGCGTTGCTGGGCTGGCCGGAGTGGGTGGCGATCGTGGTCGCCGGCTTCTTCGTGCTCGCGTACATCACGCTCGGCGGCCTGTCCTCGGCGATCTACAACGAGGTCCTGCAGTTCTTCGTGATCCTCGCCGCGCTCATCCCCATCACCGTGCTCGGCCTGAAGTCGGTCGGCGGCTGGGACGGGCTGTCCGACAAGCTCACCGCGCAGCACGGCGGCGACTTCATGACCTCCTGGGGCGGCACCGGCATCGGCAGCGACAACCCGCTGGGCGCGAACTGGCTGACCATCGTCCTGGGCCTCGGCTTCGTGCTCTCCTTCGGCTACTGGACGACGAACTTCGCCGAGGTGCAGCGCGCCCTGTCCGCGAAGAACCTCTCGGCGGCCCAGCGCACCCCGCTGATCGCCGCGTTCCCGAAGATCTTCATCGTGTTCCTGGTGATGATCCCGGGCCTGGTCGCCGCGGCCCTGGTGCCGAGGATCGGCACGGCCGGCTCCGACCTGCAGTACAACGACGCGATCCCCTACCTGATGGAGCAGCTCCTGCCCAACGGTGTGCTCGGCATCGCCGTGACGGGTCTGCTGGCGGCGTTCATGGCGGGCATGGCGGCCAACGTGTCGTCGTTCAACACCGTGTTCACGACGGACATCTGGGCGAAGTACGTCGTGAAGGACCGCGAGGACGAGTACTACGTGCGCTTCGGCCGCCTGATCACCGCGATCGGCGTGCTCGCCTCCATCGGCACGGCGTTCCTGGCGTCGTCCTTCTCCAACATCATGAGCTACCTCCAGACCCTGTTCTCCTTCTTCAACGTGCCGATGTTCGTGGTCTTCATCATCGGCATGTTCTGGAAGCGGGCGTCCATGAAGTCGGGCTTCTGGGGGCTGATCGCGGGTACCACCGCCGCGATGGTCAACTACTTCGTCATCTACAAGGAGGGCATCATCGACATCCCCTCCGACCAGGGGGCGAACTTCGTCTCGGCGATCGCGGGGTTCGTCGCGGGCGCGGTGGTCATGGTGGCCGTGTCGCTGTTCACCGCGCCGAAGCCGGTGGAGGAGTTGCAGGGACTCGTCTACGGCACGACCTCGCCCGGCATGGCGGAGCCGCCGGCGCCGGGGGACGAGGCGTGGTACCGCAAGCCGGCGCTGCTGGGCTGGGGCGCGGTCGTCCTGGCCGCGGCCTGCTACATCCCGTTCTCGTTCTGACGCGTGGAGGTTGACGGAACATGTCCGAGTTCTACTCCGAGAAGGACGTGCAGCGGGAAGTCACCGAACTGCAGGGCAAGTCGGCGACCGCTGCGCGGTTGTTCGACATCCGGCGGATCATCGGTGGGCTGTTCGTGGTGTACGGCGTCATCGTCACGATCGCGGGGTTCACGGCGTCCGACGCCGACATCGACAAGGCGGAGGGCGTGAACATCAACCTGTGGACCGGGTTGGGGATGCTCGCGCTGGGGTTGTTCTTCCTGGTGTGGCTGAAGCTGCGGCCGGTGGCTCCGCCGCCGCCGGGACTTGAGCCGGAGGGGGACGAGCGGGTGGAGTAACCCGGCGTCGTGCGGTGCCCGGCGTGGGTGCCGGGGCCGGGTGGGTGCGCGACTCGGCGCGACGAGGTGCCTCCCCCAAGCTCTCGGCTTCGCTCGAGCAGGGGGACCCCCACCGCCCACCCGTGCCGCCCCAGCGGCACGACTGCCCGCGGCTGAGCCAGAGCGCGCCCGCAGCCGCCGGACGACGCAAGGGGACGTGTCGGGGGGGTGTCCGCCCGCAGCGGTTGGCGCGTCAACGCCAGTGAGTCGGTGTCTCACCCCATCGCGCCGTTCCGAGGACGGACACCCGCCGTCAGACGGCTCACGGCTCTCGCGACACCGGCCCCGCCCGGTCCAGCAACCCCGTCCGGGCCGCCAGGGCCGCTGCCTCCAGGCGGGAGCCGACGCCGAGTTTCATCAGGACCCGTTGGACATGCGTGCGGGCCGTCGACGGGGCGATGCCCATGCCCGCCGCGATCAGGCGGGTGTCCTCGCCGTCCGCGACGCGGACCAGGACCTCCACCTCCCGGGGCGTGAGCATGGACAGCAACCGCTGCCCCTCGTCGTCGGGTTGGGCCGCCGGGTTCAGCAACTCGCTGAACGCCCCTTGCAGCAGTTGCGGCGCCACCGCCGCCTCCCCCGCCCGCGCCTTCATGATCGCCCGCTCGACACCCTCTATGCGCTCGTCATGCCGGACGTATCCGGACGCCCCCGCCGCGAACGCCGCCGCGATGCCCCGCGGGCTCGGCACCGGGCCCAGCACCAGCACCGCCACCTGCGGCCGCTCCCGCTTGATCCTCACCACCGGGTCGAAGATCCCCGGCTCCGCCGGCGTGGCCGTCCCCAGCAGGCACACCTCCGGCGCCCGTGTGATCACCAGCTCCGCCGCCCCCGCCGCCGGCGCCGCCGCGGCCAGCACCCGGTGCCCCCGCAGCTTCAGCGCCGAGGCCAGCGCCTCCGCCAGCAGTCGGTGGTCGTCGACCACCATGAGCCGCACTCCCATCGAGCAACCCCCCAGTCACCCCGGTCCCCCCAGATGGAAGCCCCCCGGCTCCCCCGCCTTCATGCCCCCGGAAGCTACACGCTTGTTCGACGTTGCGCTCCCCCTACCCGCGAGAATCGCCCCGGATCGCCGAAATTCCTCTCATTCGAGGTTGACTGAGCCAAACGCGAACGGCCCCGCCCCTGAACAGGGACGGGGCCGCTCCGGCCACCGGTCGATCAAGAACCGGTCACCGGATGATCAGCTCGTACCGAAGCCGACCGCGAGGTACTCCTTGTCCCGGCCTGCGGACCGGTTGCTCGCGTACACCTTGGACATGTACAGCTGCCCGTCGCCGTACAGGAACTCGGAGTACTCCGGCGACATGCTGGTCTCCACGTCCCGCACCTGGTCCGAGGCGGGGTTCTCCAGCAGCTTCGTCTGCTTGAAGCTGCCCCCGTCGATGCTGACGATCTGTCCGCCCTTGTCGTACGGCGGCCGCTTGTACGCGATCAGGTTGCCGCCGTCCATCCGCAGCGGCGAGATCGTGTAGCCGTCCCCGGCGTCGGCGCGCTGCCCGGTCTGCTTGCCGGTGGTGAGGTCGAAGGCGACGATCTCGTTGGTCCGGCTGTACTCGCCGGTGCCGTCGTGCTCCTCGGTCGGCAGGTACAGCCGGTCGTTGCCGACGGCCAGCAGGTTGCAGTACTCGATGCGGGTGATGCCCTCGCAGCGCGCCGCGAACTGCTCGCCCGGGGCGGAGATGCGCGTGCGCAGCTTGCCGGTCTTGTTGTCGATGGAGAAGAAGTCGGAGATGCCGCTGCCGTCGCCCGCGGAGTCACCGACGTCGGCGGCCACGACCAGCGGGTTGGTCGACACGATGCTCGCGTACTCGATGCCCTCGGCCATCTTGTACTCCGAGATCACCTTCCCGGACTTCGGGTCGATGGTCTGGATGTGCAGCTGGCGCTGGTCGTACGTGCCGCACTTGCGCACCGCGACGAGCTTCTCGCCGCCGCCGTACCCGGCGTCGTAGCAGGTGTCGGTCGGCTTCGGGCTCCACAGGAGCTTGCCGGAGACGTCGAAGGCGGCGCCGCCGCTGGTGCTGCCGACGGCGACCGTCTTTCCGCTGACCGTGACGTTGTCGAAGTTGATCAGATCGTCACCGGTCTTGACCGTCTTGGTCCACAGCTTCTTGCCGGCGTCGAGGTCGATCACCGCGAGCTGGCTGCACCCGTGCGACGGGTCCGCCTTGGTCGGCATCGCGGGCTGGTAGAGGATCGCCGTCTTGCCGTCGTCGGTGACATGGCGACTGGCCTGGCAGACCGGGCCGGGCAGCGGGATCTTCCACAGTTGGCCGCCCTTGTCGCGGTCGTAGCCGACGATCTGGGCGATGCCGCTCTTGACGTACGCCTTGTCGGTGAGCCACGAGCCGGAGACGACGACCGTGCTGTCGTTCTTCACCTCGGGCGCCGGGACCTGGAACAGGACGCGGGCGCTGGGGTCGGCCGGTGCCTTCTCCTTGCCGGAGGTGGTGCCGCCCTTGTTGTCACCCGAGCCGCCGGTACCGCCGCTGGAGCCGGCCGTGTCGTCCTTCTTGCCGTCGTCCTTGCCGGAGTTGGCGTACCAGACACCGCCGCCGATGATCAGGGCGATCGCCACGACCGCGGCGACGATGATGGCCAGCTGCGCGTTGAACTTGCCCCCGCCGCCGGGCTGTCCGGCCTGCGGCTGGAGCGGCATCGTCTGCTGCGGATAGCTGTAGCCGGGCTGCTGCCCATAACCGGGCTGCTGCGCATAGCCGGGCTGCTGCCCGTACCCGGGCTGCCCGTATCCCGGCTGGCCGTAGGGCGCCTGCGGCGGCTGTCCGTACTGCGGGTAGCCGTAGCCCGGCTGGGGCTGGGGCGGCGCGGGCGGGGGCGACTGCGGGGCAGCCGGCGGAGGCGTCTGCGGAGGCGTCTGCGGGGGCTGGCCGGGGGGCGGCCCGAAGCCGCCCGGCTGCGGGGGCTGTTGGGGCGGCGGAGGCGGCGGCTGGGTCATGACGTGAGTACCTCGGGGAAGGGGACGGGCGGCGCGAGCGGAAGCGATTCCGAAAGAGCGGGCGGAGAAGGAGAAGAAGGAGCAGGCAGCGGCGGCGTCACTTGCCGTAGGCGAGCATCAACTTCTCCTTGGTGTCGTCGTTTCCGCTCAGCCGGGTGGTCGAGATGTAGAAGCGCCCGTCGACCCAGTCGATGTCCTTGGAGAAGAAGCTGTCCTCGATGTCCGCGGCACCCTGCGGGTTCTGCAGCAGCGTGACCGGCTTGTGGCTGCTGCCTCCGGTCGGGATGGACACGATCCGGCCGCCCGCGTCGTACGACGGCTGCACATAGGCGATGAGCTTTCCGCCCTCGGCCTTCATGGGCAGCATCGACTCGTCGGCCGGGGACTTCACGCGCCACTTCTCCTTGCCGTTGGCGAGGTCGACCGCGACGATCTCGTTGGCGCCGGTGGTCGCCTCGGTCGGCAGGTAGAGCGTGGTGTCGTCGACGGCGACGCCCTGGCAGCCCGTGAGGTCGCGCTCGAGGATGGCCCAGCCGCACTCGGGGGCGAAGTCCTCGTCGAAGGCGACCTGCGAGCGGAACTTGCCGCCGGAGGTGAAGGTGGAGATGTTCCAGGCCTTCTTGTCCTCGTTGGTGCTGTAGATGACCAGCGGGCTGACCGAGTAGGTGCGCGCGACCCGCCAGCCCTTGTCGAACGGCTGGGTCCACTTCACCTTGCCGGTGCGCGGGTCGAGCTCCTGCACCTCGTCGTGCTCCTTGTCGGTGCCCGCACCGCAGGAGGAGACGGCGATGAGCTTCTCGCCGCCGGCGAACGCGGCGGGGAAGCAGGCGCTGCCGTAGCGCTTCTTGTCGAAGAGCTTGTCGCCGTTGGTCACGTCGTACGCCGTGCCGGACTGGGAGCGGCCCACCATCAGCGTCTTGCCGGTGATGGACAGTTCGACGGAGAGCGTGGAGTCGAACAGGGCGCCGTCGGCGACCTTCTGGGTCCAGCCCTTCTCACCCGTGTCGAGGTCGATCTCCTGCAGCTGGTTGCACTTGGCGCGGTCGCTGCTGCCGCTCATGTACGCGACGACGATCTTGCCGTCGGACGTCTGCTGCGGGGTGGTCGCGCAGATCTTGTTGGGGAAGGTAATGGCGTCCCAGGACGGCTTGCCGTCACCGACGTCGTAGGCGAGGAGCTGTTTGTACGCCGCCTTCACCGCCGTCTTGCCGGTGATCCACATGCCGGGGGCCTCGGCGCCGGAGCCAGGCGCGTCGGGCGCCTCCTTGTACCAGAGGACCCTGGCCTCGCCGGCCTGGCGGCCCTCGTTGAGGTTCTCCGGGTCCTCGCCGCCGTCGCCGCTGCCGTCACCGGGGTTGGCCGGTGCGGAGGCGTCCGGCTTGGCGTCGTCGCTCTGCTGGGCGACCGGCTTCTTCTGCCCCTCGCCGGAGTCGCCGTCGGTGACCGCCCACACCGTGCCGCCGACCACGAGCAGCGCGGCGACGGCCGCGCCGATGACGAGGGCCGGCTTGCCCTTGAAGGGGTTGCGGGAGCCGCCCGGGGGCGGGGTACCGGGCGCGCCGGGGTACTGCGGCTGCGGCGGGTAGCCGTAGCCGGGCTGTCCGTACGGCCCGGGCTGCTGGGGCTGGCCGTAGGGGCCGGGGTTGTACGGTCCGGGCTGGCCGTACGGCCCGGGCTGCTGCGGGGGCTGCTGGGGGTAGCCGTACCCGGGCTGCGGCGGGCCCTGCGGGGGCGGGGCCTGGGGCGGGCCCTGGGGCGGTGGCGGGGTCTGCGGTGCTCCGAAACCTCCGCCCTGCGGCGGCTGGTCCTGCGGTGCTCCGAAACCACCGTGCGGTGGCTGATTGGGCGGCTGAGTCATCAGTCGCTTCCCCCGTTTCGATCACTGATTTTTAGCCACGCCCTGAGGTACGCGATGGGCTCAGAGTCGTTTCATAAAGTTCTCAGACGGCTCTTTCTATCACCCGGTACCGACAGCACACCGGGCCGTGTCATCCCCTGTTCCCAAGGGAGGACCGGCCCGTGATGCCGTTGTTATGCGCCTTCACGCACCCTTCACGCGTCCTCGGCGAGTTCCAGCCAGCGCAGCTCCAGCTCCTCGCGCTGGCCGGCCAACTCCCGCAGCTCGGCGTCCAGTTCGGCCACCTTCGCGAAGTCCGTGGCGTTCTCGGCGATTTGAGCGTGCAGCTTGGTCTCCCGGTCGGAGACCTTGTCGAGCTGCCGCTCGATCTTCTGCAGCTCCTTCTTGGCGGCGCGCTGGTCGGCGGCGCTCTTCTCCGGGGTGGCGGTCCGCGGTGCCGCGGCGGGGGCGGAGGCGGCCGCGGCCTCCTCCATGCGCTGACGCCGCTCCAGGTACTCGTCGATGCCGCGCGGCAGCATCCGCAGGGCGCCGTCGCCGAGCAGCGCGAACACCCGGTCGGTGGTGCGCTCGATGAAGAACCGGTCGTGGGAGATGACGATCATCGAGCCGGGCCAGCCGTCGAGGACGTCCTCCAGCTGCGTCAGGGTCTCGATGTCGAGGTCGTTGGTGGGCTCGTCGAGGAAGAGGACGTTGGGCTCGTCCATGAGCAGGCGCAGCAGCTGGAGCCTGCGGCGCTCACCGCCGGACAGGTCACCGACCGGAGTCCACTGCTTCTCCTTGGTGAAGCCGAACGTCTCGCACAGCTGCCCGGCGGTCATCTCGCGGCCCTTGCCGAGGTCGACGCGCTCGCGCACCTGCTGCACGGCCTCCAGCACGCGCGTGTTCGGGTCGAGTTCGGCGACCTCCTGGGAGAGGTAGGCCAGCTTCACCGTCTTGCCGACGCGGACGCGGCCGTCCGCGGGCTGTGCCTCACCGTCGGTCCGGGCGGCCTCGGCCATGGCCCGCAGCAGGGACGTCTTGCCGGCGCCGTTGACGCCGACGAGGCCGATCCGGTCGCCGGGCCCGAGCTGCCAGGTGACGTGCTTGAGGAGGACCTTGGGGCCGGCCTGGACAGTGACGTCCTCCAGGTCGAACACGGTCTTGCCGAGCCGGGAGGACGCGAACCGCATCAGCTCGCTGCTGTCCCGGGGCGGGGGCACGTCCTTGATGAGCTCGTTGGCGGCCTCGACCCGGAAACGCGGCTTGGACGTACGGGCCGGCGCCCCGCGGCGCAGCCAGGCCAGCTCCTTGCGGACGAGGTTCTGCCGCTTGGCCTCCTCGGTCGCGGCGATGCGCTCGCGCTCGGCCCGGGCGAAGACGTAGTCGGAGTAGCCGCCCTCGTACTCGTAGACCGTGCCGCGCTGGACGTCCCACATGCGGGTGCAGACCTGGTCCAGGAACCAGCGGTCGTGGGTGACGCAGACCAGCGCCGAGCGGCGGTTCTGCAGGTGCCGGGCGAGCCAGGCGATGCCCTCGACGTCGAGGTGGTTGGTGGGCTCGTCCAGGACGAGCAGGTCCTGCTCCTCGATGAGCAGCTTGGCGAGCGCGATACGGCGGCGCTCACCGCCGGACAGCGGCCCGATGACCGTGTCGAGCCCCTTGGGGAAGCCCGGCAGGTCCAGGCCGCCGAACAGGCCGGTCAGGACGTCCCTGACCTTGGCGTCGCCCGCCCACTCGTGGTCGGCCATGTCGCCGATGACCTCGTGCCGCACGGTCGCCCCGGGGTCGAGGGAGTCGTGCTGGGTGAGCACGCCGAGGCGCAGGCCGCCGGAGTGGGTGACGCGCCCGGTGTCGGCGTCCTCCTGCTTGGCGAGCATCCGGATCAGCGTGGTCTTGCCGTCGCCGTTGCGGCCGACGACGCCGATGCGGTCCCCCTCGGAGACGCCGAGGGAGATGCCGTCGAGCAGGGCGCGGGTGCCGTACACCTTGCTGACGTTCTCGACATTGACCAGGTTGACGGCCATTTCGCTCCTGACGAGGGGGATGGATCGACCCTCCAGGGTAGTCGGGCGGCGGGGTGCTCCGGCCGGGGTGTTCAGGAGGGGGAGGCTGCTTCCCGGCGGCGCTGGTAGCGCCACACGTCCATCAGCCGCTCGTCGAACGGCAGCTCGGGGTCGACGGGGCCGATCCGGTGCTCGGCCTCCACACAGCGCGGATCGTCGCGGTGGGCGAGGCCGGACACGGCGCAGATGCGGATCGGCTGCCGTTCGTCGTGGGTGAGGGCGACCAGCGCGTCCCCCACTTCCGGCTCGCGGCCCCGGTGGTACCCGAGCCAGCGGCACGCCGCCTCGCGTACGGCGGGGTCCTCGTCGCGGGCCAGGGTGAGCACGGCGGTGAGGCTCTCGGGGCGGACCTGGGACGGGCCGTCCTCGGAGTGGCCCAGGGTGTCCGGCACCAGGGCACGCACCCTGGGGTCCGGGTGGGCGAGGTGTGACAGTCCGACGGCCTCGATCTCCGGGGCGCTGTCGTGGGTCATCGCCTGGAGGATCACCGCCAGCACCTCCGGGTCCTCCTCCTGCTCGGCCCAGGGCACGAGTTCCCTGCCCCGTTCCCAGAAGGGGGCGCGTCCCGTGGCGATGTCGCCGAGGATCAGCGACAGCAGCAGGTCGGCGGCGAGCAGGCGGTGCAGCCGGTCGGGGTGGTTGAGCAGGTCCCTGCTCCACTGCCAGGTCTCCTCGTCGACCCGGCGGCCGAGCGTGAACACCACGTCCGACCAGACGACGTGGTCCCGGTCGGGGTGGGCGAGGGCCCGCGCGACCAGGTCGTCGAAGGGGGTGCGGATGCCGTAGCGGGCCTCCATGGAGGTGAGGACCGCCCGGTGCTCGTCGCGCACGTTCAGCCCGCCGAGGGTGAGCTGCTCGCACCACCAGCCGACCTCGCCGTCCTCGACCCGGATCCGCTCGATCGGCCCGGTGAGGCCGGTGAGACGGCGCAGCTCCGCCTCCACACCGGCCTGCGTCCAGTGCCGGGCACGGGCCAGCAGCTCCTCGCGGACCGGCGCCGGGAGCGGTGTCCGGTGCGAGGCGAGGGCGTAGGTCAGCAGGTGGGACCCGCCGTCCACGGCCCGCAGCAGCGGGGTGGTGCCGTCGGGCAGCCGGCGCAGGGGGTCGGCGCCGGCCTCCAGCAGCGCTTCGGCGACGGGTTCGTCGTACGCGGCGACGGCCAGGCACAGGACCGGCAGGCCGTCGGCGAGGGTCTCGGGGTCGGCGCCCGACTCCAGCAGGGCCCGTACCTCGTCCGGGTCTCCTCGTCGTACGGCCGCGACCAGGTCCGCCACGCCTGCCCCCCCACTCCGGAAAAGGGTGAGCCTAAGGGGACGGCGGCGGCCCGGGCACGTGATTAACGTCCGGCGACCGTCGCCCCGGGCGCCGGGCCCGAGGCCGTGCGCACCGTCCGGCAGGTCCCGGACGCCACCAGGGCCTGCGCCACCGCCGCCGCCGACTCGGGGTCGCGGACGAGGAACGCCGTGGTCGGGCCGGAGCCGGAGACCAGGGCGGCGAGGGCGCCCGCGGCCCGGCCGGTGGCCAGGGTGTCCGCGAGTTCCGGGAAGAGGGAGAGGGCGGCGGGCTCCAGGTCGTTGGAGACGGCTGCGGCGAGCGCGTCCGGGTCGCCCTTGGCGAGGGCCGCGAGGAGTTCCTGGGAGGCGACGGGCTCGGGGATGTCCGTGCCCTCGCCGAGCCGGTCGAACTCCCGGAACACGGCCGGGGTGGACAGGCCCCGCCCGGCCATGGCGAACACCCAGTGGAAGGTGCCGCCGACCTCCAGGGGCGTCAGCCGCTCGCCGCGCCCGATGCCGAGGGCGGCACCGCCGACCAGGCTGAACGGCACGTCGCTGCCCAGTTCGGCGCAGATCTCCAGGAGTTCCTCCCGGGAGGCGCCGGTCTCCCACAGCGCGTCGCAGGCCACCAGGGCGCCGGCGCCGTCCGCGCTGCCGCCCGCCATGCCGCCGGCGACGGGGATGTCCTTGGCGATGTGGACGTGGACGTCGGGGCTGCGGCCGTACCGCTCGGCCAGCGCGATCGCCGCGCGCGCCGCCAGGTTCGTGCGGTCCAGGGGGACCTGGTCGGCGTCGGGGCCCTCGCAGGTGACGCGGAGCGCGTCGGAGGGGGTGACGGTGATCTCGTCGTAGAGGCCGACCGCGAGGAAGACGTTGGCCAGGTCGTGGAAGCCGTCGGGGCGGGCGGCGCCGACCGCCAGCTGGACGTTGACCTTGGCGGGGACGCGGACCGTGACGCTCACGCGGGCTCCTTCTCCTGGTGCTGGTTCGCCTTGTGCTCGGCGATACGCGCGAACTCTTCCACGGTCAGCGACTCGCCCCGGGCCTGCGGCGAGACCCCGGCGGCGACGAGGGCCTCCTCGGCGGCCGCGGCGGATCCGGCCCAGCCGGCGAGCGCGGCCCGCAGCGTCTTGCGGCGCTGGGCGAAGGCGGCGTCGACGACGGCGAAGACCTCGGCCTTGGTGGCCGTCGTCTTGATCGGCTCGGTCCGGCGGACCAGGGAGACCAGGCCGCTGTCCACGTTCGGCGCCGGCCAGAACACGTTCCGTCCGATGGCGCCGGCGCGCTTGACCTCGGCGTACCAGTTGGCCTTGACCGAGGGGACGCCGTAGACCTTCGAGCCGGGCGCGGCGGCGAGCCGGTCGGCGACCTCCGACTGGACCATGACGAGCGTGCGGTCGATGGTCGGGAAGGTGTCGAGCATGTGCAGCAGGACCGGGACGGCCACGTTGTAGGGGAGGTTGGCGACCAGCGCGGTCGGGGCGGGGCCCGGCAGCTCGGTGACGTGCATCGCGTCGGAGTGGACCAGCGCGAACCGGTCGGCGCGCTCGGGCATGCGGGCCGTGATGGTCGCGGGCAGCGCGGCGGCGAGCACGTCGTCGATCTCCACGGCCGTGACCCGGTCGGCGACCTCCAGCAGCGCCAGGGTGAGGGACCCGAGCCCCGGGCCGACCTCGACGACGACGTCGTCGGGGTGGACCTGTGCGGTGCGGACGATCCGGCGGACCGTGTTCGCGTCGATCACGAAGTTCTGTCCGCGCTGCTTGGTGGGGCGTACGCCGAGGGCTGCCGCGAGTTCTCGGATGTCGGCGGGGCCGAGGAGGGCGTCGGGGGTGGGGCTGGTCACGGGACAAGGGTACGGGGGGTTTCGTTCCCGCCCGCCCGTGCCACCGGCCTAGCGGTGCAGCCGGCCGACCGTGCCACCGACCTACCCGCGCAGCCGCCCCCCGCAGTGCGGCCAAGGGCTGGCGCCCCGCCGCACGTAGAGCTTCTTCGCCCGGTACGTCTGTTCCGCCGCCGGGGCGTCCTGGGGGCGGCCCCGGCCGCCCAGGGCCTGCCAGGTGTGGGTGTCGAACTGGTAGAGGCCGCCGTACGTGCCCGACGGGTCGACCGCGTCGGGGCGGCCGCCGGACTCGCAGGCCGCGAGGCCCTGCCAGTCGAGGTGGTCGGCGCCCTGCACGGACTCGGGGCGCGGCTTGGTGCCGACCTTCACCACCTGCGGGCGGGGCTCGCGCACCACCTCGGACCTGACCCGGCGCGGCTTCTGCTTGACGCCGTTGACCGTGCGCAGGGAGTAGGTGACCCGGCGCAGCCCCGGCTCACCCGCACGCTCCACGACCTCCGTGCCCTTGAACAGGGTCGGGTCCTCCGTGCGCCGCACCTGGAAGGGGATCACCTCCTCGCGGACCTCCTTGCCGCCGGTGATGCGCAGCACCGTGACGGTCTGCCCGTCGCGCGGGAAGCTCCCCTGCGGGACGGACGTGGTGTCCTGGCCGCGCAGGGTGATCCCGGCCTCCTCCACGGCCTCCCGCACGGTCGCCGCGTTGGTGCGGACGGTCCGGGCCCGGCCGTCCGCCATGATCGTGACCGTGCGCTCGGTCCGTACGTCCAGGGCGAGTCCCTCGCGCCCGATGCGCCGGGAGCGTGAGGTGGAGACGTACGCGCCCTCCTGCCGCACTCCCAGCTGCCGCAGCGCCCCCTCCACCGTGTGCGCCGTCGTCCACACCTCGCGCCGGTGACCGTCGAGGGTGAGCCGCACCGGGCGGGCGTAGTGCACGGCCACCTCGTCCCCGCTGGTGATCTCCGTGCCGGGGCCGGGGGCCACCACGTCGTGGGCGCCGATCTCGACGCCCTCCTCCGCGAGCAGCTCGGTGACGTCGTCGGCGAAGGTGTGCAGCGTGCGTGCCTTGCCGTCGACGTTCAGCTCGATCGCCTTGTCCTTGGCGACGAACGCCGTGGTGCCGCCCGCCAGGAAGGCGACGACCAGGGCCTGCGGGAGCAGCCGCCGCATGGAACCGTCCGGGCGCTTGGAACCGTCCGGGCGCTCGGCGTACCGCGTCTTGCGCCGGCGCGCGGACCTGCGGTGCGAGCCGGTGCGCGACGCGGCGCGTGCTCCGGCCCGCGCCCCGGTCGTACCCGACTCGGGCAGCGGCTCGTCGCCGGGAGTGCCCTGCCGGGGGAGTTCGGGCAGGGTCGGCACCTCGTAGGCGGGCCGGTACGTGTCCCCGTAGGCCTCTGGTGTCCCGGGAGCCCCTGGTTTCCCGGAAGCCCCCGGCGTCCCGTACCCGAGCATCTCGGCGCTGTGCAGATCGGCGGGCGGTGCGTCGAAACCGCCGTACACGGGGTCCGTGCAGGCCGGGCCGGCGTGGGCCGGGCCGTAGATCTCGTACGTCTCGTACTGCGAGTTGCTCACGCCGACACGCTCCAGGGGCCGGAGGGGGTCCAGAGGGGTCCGGATCGGGCCCCCAGAACCTAGCGGAGCGGCCGTCACTCTCCAAAGCGACGCGACTACGCACAGTCGTGCGGCCGGGGTGGCGCTGAGGTCGCGCGAAGGTGCCGGCGTGGTGCCGCAGGGGTGCTGCGGCGATGCCTCGGGAATGCCGCGGCTCAGTAACCGAACGCGCGTGCCGTGTTCGCCCCGAGTGCCGTGGCCAGCGCGTCCTCGTCGATGCCGCGCACCTCGGCCATGGCCCGCACGGTGATCGGCACGAGGTAGGGGGCGTTCGGCCGCCCGCGGTAGGGCGCCGGGGTGAGGAAGGGCGCGTCCGTCTCCACGAGGAGCAGTTCCAACGGGGCGACCGCCACCGCGTCCCGCAGGTTCTGGGCGTTCTTGAAGGTGACGTTGCCGGCGAAGGACATGAAGTAGCCCGCGCTCGCGCAGATCTCGGCCATCTCGGCGTCGCCGGAGTAGCAGTGGAAGACGGTCCGCTCGGGGGCGCCCTCCTCCTTGAGCACGCGCAGGACGTCGGCGTGGGCCTCGCGGTCGTGGATGACCAGGGCCTTGCCGTGCCGCTTGGCGATCTCGATGTGGGCGCGGAAGGACCGCTCCTGCGCGTCCTTGCCCTCGGGCCCGGTGCGGAAGTAGTCGAGGCCGGTCTCACCCACGCCCTTGACCTGGGGCAACCCGGCCAGCCGGTCGATCTCGGCGAGCGCGTCGTCCAGCGCCGCCTGCCCGCCCGGCTCGCGCGCGCCCTGCCTCGACCAGCCGTCGGGGTCGCCGTGGACGATGCGGGGCGCCTCGTTCGGGTGCAGGGCGACCGTCGCGTGGACGGCGTCGTACGCGGCGGCGGTCTCGGCCGCCCAGCGGGAGCCCTTCAGGTCGCAGCCGACCTGCACGACGGTCGTCACTCCGACCGACGCCGCCTTCGCCAGCGCCTCCTCGACCGTGCCGGACTGCATGTCCAGGTGGGTGTGGGAGTCGGCGACCGGCACCCGGAGAGGGTCCGGCAGCGGGGGCGCGGCGTGCTTGTCGGGGTCGTTCGCAGGCATGCCCCCGATCCTACGAAAGGGGTACGCCCTCCCCGATGGGGGAGGACCGGGGAGGGCGTCGGACAAGGGAGCCGGACGGGTCAGCTCGCCTTGCGCTGGAAGGGGTGCAGCAGGTCGGACAGGTGCCAGTGGTGGCCCTCGGGCCGGTCCTGCTCGGACTCGGACTCGGACTCGGCCGCCGCGGCCGGGGCCTCCACGGGCCCGGCGGGCGGCGGCACGCGGTGGGGCCGGTGCGCCGCGTTGCGCGCCGACGCGACCCGGCCGGGCCGCATGATCCGCACGACGTGACCGTCACAGTTCTGGCACGTGGGCTTGCTCAACGGGGAGGGCACGACCTGGCCGTCCGCGACGTAGAGGACGAACTCGTGGCCCGCGGCGTCCGTGTGGTGCTCTATCTCGTACGACTGCTCCCAGCCGTACCCGCAGCGCATGCAGGCGAAGGAGTACGACTCGTTGACGACGGCGCTCGCACCGGCGCGGAGCCCGGTCTGCCCTGCGATCTCACTCATGCCAGCTCCTGTTCCGCTGTGGCGTGAGGACGATTCCGTCCCCGCACCCCAGTGGACTCCTCAGCCGGACCGAAGGCAGCAGACCTGTCGACTGTTGGCGCTGTTTTGGGCGTTCCTTGCCCGAGACCCCCGTCGCCTTTGCCGACCCATGGGGCGCACGCTCATCCGACATGCGCCCTGCTCAGAGGGTGTTTACGCCCCTGGCTGCACGGCACCACGCGACTGTCAGCCGGCGTTCTTCGCGGCGACCACCGCGTCGAACACGACCCGCTTCGGCACACCGGCCTCGACCGCCACCGCGGCGATCGCCTCCTTGCGCCGCTCCCCCGCTTCCTCCCGGACCCGGACCCGCCGCACCAGTTCCTCGGGCCCGACCTCCTCGGGCCCCTTGTCGGGCGCCCCCTCCACCACCACGGTGATCTCCCCGCGGACACCCTCCGCGGCCCAGGCGGCCAGCTCCCCCAGCCCGCCCCGCCGCACCTCCTCGTACGTCTTGGTCAGCTCCCGGCACACCGCGGCCCGCCGCTCGGCACCGAACACCTCGGCCATCGCCGCGAGCGTGTCGTCCAGCCGGTGAGGAGCCTCGAAGTACACGAGGGTCCGCCGTTCCCCGGCCACCTCCCGCAGCCGCCCCAGCCGCTCCCCCGCCTTGCGCGGCAGGAACCCCTCGAAGCAGAACCGGTCGACGGGCAGCCCGGACAGCGCCAGCGCGGTCAGCACCGCGGACGGCCCGGGCACGGCGGTCACCCGGACATCCTGCTCGACGGCGGCCGCGACGAGCCGGTACCCCGGGTCGGACACGGACGGCATCCCCGCGTCCGTGACGAGCAGCACCCGCGCCCCGTCCACCAGTTCCTGAACCAGCTCGGGCGTCCGCGCGGACTCGTTGCCCTCGAAGTACGACACCACCCGCCCCTTGGGCGTGACGCCCAGCGCCTGGGTCAGCCGCCGCAGCCGCCGCGTGTCCTCGGCGGCGACGACATCGGCTCCGGCCAGTTCCTCGGCGAGCCGGGGCGGGGCGTCCGCGATGTCGCCGATGGGGGTGCCTGCGAGTACGAGGGTTCCGGTCACGCCCCCATCCTCCCAGGGGCGCAGGGGGCGGGCTCCTCCCAGGGGCGGAGGTTGGGGACGCATACCGGCCATGCACGGGACTCACACAGAACGGTTCCCTACGATGGCGCGGTGACCAGTACCGCGTCCTCGACGGACACCCGGCAGGGCCAGGCGCCGCACGAGCAGCGGCCGCCCTGGCAGCAGCGGCTGCGCCGCTTCGGCTACCAGGGGCAGCCCAGAAGCGACGCCCGTGACGTCCGTGACCGGCTGGTGCCGCCGTACACGGAGCCCTCGCCGCGGCTGTGGGCGGCGCTCGGCGTCCCGCACGCCCTCGCGGGCCGGCTGGTGCGCTGGTCGGGCTGGGTCGGCCCGCTGCTGGTCACGCTGCTGGCCGGGGTGCTGCGCTTCTGGAACCTTGGCAGCCCCAAGGCGGTGATATTCGACGAGACGTACTACGCCAAGGACGCGTGGGCGCTCGTCCACCGCGGGTTCGAGCTCAGCTGGGACAAGAAGGCCAACGATCTGATCCTGTCGTCGGGCGGGAACGTCACGCTCCCGACGGACGCGGCGTACGTCGTGCACCCGCCGATCGGGAAGTACGTCATCGGGCTCGGCGAGCTGATGTTCGGGTTCGACCCCTTCGGCTGGCGGTTCATGACGGCCCTGCTCGGCACGCTGTCGGTGCTGCTGCTGTGCCGGATCGGCCGCCGGCTGTTCCGCTCGACGTTCCTGGGCTGCCTCGCCGGCGCGCTGATGGCGCTGGACGGCCTGCACTTCGTGATGAGCCGCACGGCGCTGCTCGACGGCGTGCTGATGTTCTTCGTGCTGGCCGCGTTCGGCTGTCTGCTCGTCGACCGGGACAAGGCCCGGGAGGAACTCGCCGCCGCGCTCCCGGCGGACGCCGACGGCCGGGTCCGCCCCGACCGGCACACGGCCGAGACGGCCCGCCTCGGATGGCGGCCCTGGCGCTGGGCGGCGGGCCTGATGCTGGGCCTGGCCATCGGCACGAAGTGGAACGGCCTCTACGTCCTGGCCGCGTTCTGCCTGATGGCGGTGGTGTGGGACGTCGGCTCGCGCCGGGTCGCCGGTGCCCGGCACCCGTACAAGGCCGTCATCCGGCGTGACATGAACCTCGCCTTCATCGCCACGGTCCCGGTGGCGCTCGTCACCTACCTCGCCTCCTGGACCGGCTGGATCCTGTCCGCCACGGACGGCTCCGGCGGCTACTTCCGCAACTGGGCCGCGACCGACGGCAAGGGCGGCAGCTGGACCTTCCTGCCCGACTGGCTGCGCAGCCTGTGGCACTACGAGCACCAGGTGTACGAGTTCCACGTCGGGCTGTCCTCGCCGCACACGTACCAGTCCAACCCGTGGAGCTGGCTCGTCCTCGGCCGCCCGGTGTCGTACTTCTACGAGTCCCCGGCGCCCGGCAAGGACGGCTGCCCCGCCGACGCCGGCGAGAAGTGCGCCCGCGAGGTCCTCGCGCTCGGCACGCCGCTGCTGTGGTGGGTCGCCTGCTTCGCCGTCCTGTACGTGCTGTGGCGCTGGTTCTTCCGCCGCGACTGGCGCGCCGGCGCCATCGCCTGCGCCATCGCGGCCGGCTACCTGCCCTGGTTCATGTACCAGGAGCGCACGATCTTCTTCTTCTACGCCGTCGTCTTCCTGCCGTTCCTCTGCCTGGCGGTGGCGATGCTCCTCGGCGCGATCATCGGCCCGCCCCGCTCCTCCGACACCCGCCGCGTCGCGGGCGCCACGGCCGCGGGCGTCCTGGTCCTGCTGATCGCCTGGAACTTCATCTACTTCTGGCCGCTGTACACCGGCCAGGCCATCCCGATCGACGACTGGCGGTCGCGGATGTGGCTGGACACGTGGGTCTAAGACTTGTCCCGTAACTGGTCTTCGAATGGGTATGGGCCAGGTCGGTCGCCGTGCGGCACCCTCGTCTACCCGGCGATGGCGAGGTTGTGCAGGTGGGCGATGCCGCTCATGGCGTGGTGTACGCCTTCACCTTTGAGGCGGCAGTCGCGCAGGATCTTCCAGGTCTTCATGCGGGCGAAGGTGTGCTCGATTCGGGCACGGACCTGCTTGTGGGACTTGTTGTGTGCATGCTTCCAGTCCGGGAGTTCCTCGCCGTTTTGGCGCCGGTGGGGCATCACGAGGCCGGTGCCCGGGTAGCCGCCGTCCGCGATGGTCATGGTGCGGCCGACGGCGGCCTTAACGCCGGATTCCTCCCATGCCTTGCAGTCGGCGCGGTTACCGGGCACGGGCCGGCCGACCACGACGACCAGACGGCTGTCGGCGTCGATGACGACCTGGTGGTTGGTGGAGTACCGGTAATTCTTGGACTGCTCGGCGACCGTGTGGTCGCGGGTGGGCACCAGGGTGCCGTCCACAATGAGCACGGCGTCCTTGCGGAACGGCTTGCGCGGCCGGAGCGCGAGCAGGGGACCGAGATGCCCGATGATGCGGTCGGCTGCGGACTTTGAGATCCCGAACAGCGGGGCGAGCTGCCTCAGTGTCAGGTTCGTGCGCCAGTAAGCGGCGACCAACAGAACCCGGTCCTCCAATTGCAGCCCCCAGGGCCGGCCCTTGCGGACCGGGTCCGCGCCCTCACGCCGCAGCGCGGTGATCAGCTTGCGGAACTGCCGCGGGCTCAGCCCGGTGAAAGGGACTATCCAGGACGGTTCCGACGCCGCAATCACACCTGCCACAACAAGATCATGGCATCGTACCCAGCGAGCCATGGGGGGACGGCCGACAGAGGTCGGACCAGGGATACCCTCGGACGATGTCGAATCGGGCGGTAGCAGCTGGAGTAGGTCTGGCGCGGGTGATGGCGCACTGCGGGGGCAGCCCATCAGCAGCCGTGCACTATCTGGCGGGTGCCATCGCCTCCGCACCTGAGAACCCCGAGCCCTATGCGGTTCTTGCCGAGTTGTGGAGGGACAAGCCGTCGGAGCTGGCCGAGGTCGTTCAGGGTGCCGACTCCTTGAGGACGGTACTGGCGCAGTCGTACATCAGCTTCCTCCAGGACGACATGGACGGCGCGGCGCTGGCGATCGGATCGGTCACGGGTGTGCGACCCGACATCGCCTGGGCCGAAGCCCCCTGGTTCAGCGATGCACGATTTCTCGGTGTGGTGAGTGCCGATGCGCTGGCCGAGGCCGCAATGCGGACGATGGACTACGGCCGTGATCTGGACACCGAAAGCATGCGGGAACGATTTCGGCCCTGGTTCGAAGCCATCGACGTGGTCTCTGCCCGCCAGCCGTTGCCGGAGGCGTTGGCCAAGATGGCGATCTTGCTGCGGGCATGTGGTCTCACCGATGCGTCGTTTGCCCTCTGCGACCAGGCGGACTCCGTTGAGCGGATCATGCTGACGGAAGTTGTGCGAGCGGGCACGTGGCGCAAGCTGGATGATCTTCAGCAGACCGTGGCGGCGTTCGAGCGCGCTCTTGCCCTGGAACCGGCCAACTGGTCGCTCTATCTCGACCTGGCCGATGTGCGTGCTGAGCAGGGCGACTTCACGTCTGCGGTCCGGCTGATCGATCAGGGGATGAGGTACGAACCGACTGAGCTCTCACTTCGCGCGGCCGGGGCTGCCTACCGTGCACGACTGACCGGCTCGCGTGCCGACCTGAATGAACTCATCGAACTGGCGCCGAATCTACCGAACGACTCGTACCGGGACCTGCTGATTGATCACGCGTGTGCTGGTCCCGCGCTGCCTGCCGAACTCGTGGCTGCGGCCCGGCGCATCCAGAACAGCTGAGGCTCTGCTCATCACGAGCAGCAGCTCCGGCCAGCAAGTGCCGAGCAGCCGACCCAAGCCGGAGCTCCCCAGTGCAGGAGGACCCACCTGTTGCAGTCGAAGATCAGTTACGGGACAGTTCTTATAACGGCTAACACAATGAGGTGGATCGGCGCTGATGGCCGTTGCTGACAGGGCAGTTGAGCGTTCGGTCTGTCGTGGGGATGTCGCCGTGGATCGTGTCGGATGAGCTGTGGGACCGCCTGGAGCCGTTGCTGCCGCAGCGTGAGCGCCGCTTTCGGTATCCGGGCCGCAAGCCGTTGCCGGACCGGGACACGCTGTGCGGGATCCTCTACGTGCTGCACACCGGGATCCAGTGGGAGTACCTGCCCCAGGAGCTTGGCTTCGGCTCAGGCGTGACGTGCTGGCGACGCCTTCGAGACTGGAACGAGGCCGGCGTGTGGCAGCGGCTGCACGAGGTCCTGCTAGCTGAGCTGAACGCAGCGGCAAAGCTCGACTGGTCCCGCTGTGTGGTCGACTCCTCGCACGTGAGGGTGTTAAAAGGGGGAGTCACACGGGCCCGTCGCCGGTCGACCGGGGTCGGACCGGCTCGAAGCACCACCTGATCACCGAGGGACACGGCACCCCGCTCGCGGTCCTGCTGACCGGCGGCAACCGCAACGACGTCACCCAGCTCACGCCCTTGCTCGACGCGATCCCGCCAGTCCGCGGCCGAGTGGGCCGTCCGCGCCGCAAGCCAGACTCGCTGTTCACCGACCGCGGCTACGACCACGACATCTACCGCGACCAGGTCCGCGAGCGCGGCATCGTGCCGGCCATCGCCCGCCGTGGCACCCGACACGGCACCGGGCTGGGTACCTTACCGCTGGGTGATCGAGCGGAGTTTTGCGTGGCTGCACGGCTTTCGACGCCTGCGGATCCGGTGGGAACGGCGGGCGGACATGCACGACGCGTTCCTCAAACTCGCCTGCTGCCTCATCGCTCACCGACAACTCGGCTCATTGTGTTAGCCGTTGTTAGTGCCCCCGTCAATCATTTCGTTAGCGGTTCTTAGAGGTCATGTCATTTGGTCGGTTCGGTAGGCTGCGGGCTGTGGTGGGGATTGTCGAGCGGCTGGTGCCGGACGAGTTGTGGGAGCTGTTCCAACGGGTGGTGCCGGAGGCTCCTTCGCCTCCACCGACGCTACGAACGCAAGGCCGACCACTTCCTCGCCTTCACCAGCATCGCCTGCGCCCTCGCCTGCTACCGCAGGCTCATGCTCACGCGGGGCGACAAGACTCAGGTGTTCGCCGCGCCATAATGCAGGACGTCGCCTTGCGGAAGCAGGTATCCGATGTCACGCCTCTGCGGCAGCTTCCCCGCCAGGGTCGATGCGTCAGTGCAACCGGAGACCTCGAAACCGATAACCCCCAGGCTGAAGGAGGCGCTCTTGAAGGTTTCGGCCCCGATGGCAGCCAGCCATTCGTCCATAACGTCAGACCTGAAGAACGGCCGACCGTCCCAGTAGGCAAGGCCCGCCTGATCCAGCGCACCGACGGGGACGTAGAAGTCCAGCCAGTCGCTGCTTTCATCGCCGCCCCGGATCGCCACACAACCGCAGACGACCAGTTGGCCCGTCGGCAGGCAAACCTGACCGTACAAGTGTCCGAACTCGGTCAGTGATCCCACCGTGCACGGCACGGGATCCTGCTCCTCAGGTTCGCGGTCTCTCCGCCCGAAGCACCCGTGGACGTCTGCGGCAGACCACAGAGCACTCAGGATGGCTTGAATCCGGGCATCATCACTCGACCCGACCTCTATGGCCAGCTCGTAGTAGCCGCCGGACCAGTTGCTCTGGCCTCGGAAGGTGGCAGGACTCGTCATGGCGTGATCATGCGGCAGAGCCATCCGTCAATGCCACCCGCATTCAAGCGCGCGGCCGAATCAATTGAGATGACCTCTTACTAAGTGGTGTCCCGCAACGACTGCCGAGTGTGATGATCTTGGTGTGGCTGGTGTGATCTCGGCGTCGGAGCCGTCCTGGATAGCCCCGTTCACCGGGTTGAGCCCACGCAAATTCCGGAAGTTGGTGGCCGCGCTGCTACGAGAGGGTGCTGACGCCGTCCACCGGGGGCGCCCCTGGGGCCTGCCCTTCAAAGACCGGGTGTTGTTGGTAATCGCGTACTGGCGAACCAACTCGACGATGCGCCAGCTGGCTCCGTTGTTCGGCGTCTCGAAGTCCGCTGCCGACCGGGTCATCGATCGGTTAGGCCCACGGCTTGCTCTGCGGCCCCGCCAGCGGTTCCGCAATGGCACTGTGCTGGTCGTGTCATCCCGCACCGCCGCGCCCCGGGGGAGGCTGGCCTTCCAACCTGGAATGAGGCACACAATCACTCGCACAAGCAGGTCCGCGCTCGCATCGAGCACGTCTTCGCTCGCATGAAGCACTGGAAGATCCTGCGGGACTGCCGCCTCAGAGGCTCCGGGGTCCACTACGCCATGCTTGGCGTGGCACGCCTTCACAACCTGCTCCAGGAGGCGTGAGAGGCAGCAGGTTGTCGCTTTGCCCAAGGCCGGTTGTCTGACCCTTGTGGCAGGGTGCACAGCTGTGGAAACGGATGAATTCTGGAACATCATCGAGACAGCGCGCTCGCGCACCGGGGACGGCCGCGCTTTCGACGAGGTGTTGGTCGACCTGCTGGCTGACCGCTGCAAGCGGGACATCCTGGAGTACCAGGAGTGTTTTGACGAGCTGCACGGTGCCATCGGGCGCTGGGACGTGTGGGCCGCTGCCTATCTCATCGGGGGTGGCTGTTCGGACGACAGCTTCATGGACTTCCGCGCTGGCCTGATCGCCTTGGGCCGCCAGTGGTACGAGCGAGCGGCCGACGCCCCGGACAGCCTGGCTGAGCACCCCACGGTCATCACTGCTGCCCCCAACGGCGACTATGTCCTCTTCTGCGAGTCGGTCAACTACGCCAGCGCGTACGCCTTCAAGCGGATCGCTGGTGACGAAGAGGACTTCTACGAGGCATGGGATCAGCACTGTGCTGCGCGGCCTGGCCCCGAGCGCGACAGCGTTGACATGGGCGAGGACTTTGACTTCGACGATCCGGGCGAGATGCACCGCCGCCTGCCCCGACTTGCCGCGCTGTATCTGACGCCAGGCGAGGCTTAGCCGTTCACAATCTCCAGGGCTATGAACCTCCCGAGGCCGTCCGCTCTCCTCCAAAGATCATTACGGGACAGGTCTTAGGGGATGGAGTTCCGACACCCACGGTCCCGTCGCCCACGGGTCGTCCTCGGACTCGGGGCCGTCCGGACCCGGTTCCGGGGAGGTCGCCCACACGGTCGTCTGCTCCACCAGGTCCACCCGCCACTCCGTCCGGCGAATGGCGGCGACCAGCTGCCCCAGGACGACGACCGGATCCACGCGCTTGGCGTCGACTCCGTCGAACACCGGGGGTTCCGCGTGGAGCGGGGATCCGCCGTCCGTCTCCTCCAGCGACTGCACCACCGCTGCGGCGTTCGGTGCGCGGAAGTAGTCGGTCAGAACACCCATCGCTCTTCTCCCGGTCTCCGTGTCTCGGGAGGCAGTAGATCAGACAGAGCGGCAGTGTCAGTGGCCGGTCCTAGGATCGCGTCGCACGCAGTGATCAGGAGTGCTGCCGGCCAACCAACCGACCGAGCGGAGAGCGCAGTTGTCCTCAATACATGACTTCGCGACCTGGGAGCCGCTGCTGCAGCTGGTGCGGGATTCCCACGCGGAGCAGCTTGCCGCGCCGGGTGGTTGCTTCACGGGCCAGATCAGTCTCGGCAGTTGGACCCTGCCCGCGCAACAGCCGCGCTCAGTGCCAGGGCGAGCCCTGCAAGTGGCAGACATGCAGGACCAGTTCACCGCCGTGGCACGGGTCCAGGCCGCCCTCAGGGCCGACGGCGCGAGCGGCGTTTCGTACATGGTCGAGACGGCGCCGGACGGGAAGACCGTGCTCCATGTCATCGATGCGGGGCCCGCCGTGGAGCACGGTGTCAGGAGCCCTTTCGTGGGAGCCCTGCTCCTGGTCGAGGGCGCCGTTCCCGAGCCCTGGCGGCGCCTGCCCGAGGAGTTCCCGGGGGCGGCGCCGGCGCCGTCGGCGGACCCGGCGCTGCTGGAGCGGACCCTTCACGAGCGGCTCCCCGACACCATCGGTGCCACCGAGGAGGAGATAGCCGCAGCGGAGGCGCGCCTCGGTGTCACGCTGCCCGACGAGCTCAAGGCCCTCTACCGCGTCACCCGTGCGCGGTGGCAGGACTGGAGCGGCGACTACGCGGCGCAGGAACGCGTCAGCAAAGCGGTCGGCTGTGAGCTCTTCCCCCTGGACGGGCTCTACATCGCGGACGCCCGGTCCCGTCCCTGCCCTTGGCAGTTCGCCGCCAAGGACGCGGTCGTCACCGCACCGGACGCCGCCGTGCAGGGCCTCGTCGGCTCGCCCGGCTGGATCGCCTTCGGCGACAACGGCGGCGGCGACCGGCTGGCCCTCGACCTGACACCGGGCCCGGGCGGACACGCCGGGCAGGTCATCACGATCGACCACGAGCGGAGCATCGGGGCCGCACTGCGCGCCGACTCCCTTACCGACATGGTGGTCAACCACCGCGACGACTGGCGCTCGGACGATGACTGGAACCGTCCGCCGGTGGTGGCCCAGGTGAGCACCCACAGCCCAGGCGACATGGTGGCTGCCGCCCGGCCCGAGCTGGAGGTGCTCCGGATCGGTGGTCGGAAGGGCGAGCCGGTCGGCCTCTCCCCGGTCGCCGGCCTCCCCCGCCTGCGGACGCTCACCGCCTCCCCGGGCACGCTGGCCGATCCACTGGAGATCGCCGGGCTGACGGGTCTGGAGTACCTGAGCCTCGGCCCCGAGGAGTGGCGCGTCCTGCTCAACGCGGGCGCCGTCCCCCGGAGCCTGTCGGCCGCCGCCATCGATGTGCAGGGCGAACAGCACCCGTTGCCGGTCCTCGACCTCGCCAACGAGCTCCTCGCCCTGTGGGACCGCCCCCTGATCACCTGGACCGTCCTCGAAGGCGACCTGGACACCGACCGGACGGCCGGGGGCACCCGGTGAGCGACGGCGGAGTGGAGGAGATGTGGGCGCCGCTGCCCGCGTACAGGGTCGAGACCGGTACCGAACCGCTGGACCGGCCGGCCCGGAACTCGTTGGGCGGGTGGCCCTACTTCGACGACGACCAGGAGTGGCCGCGTTGCTTCTGCGGCGAGCGGATGGCCCTGTTCTTCCAACTGGACCTGCCGGACGACATCGAGTTCTTCGGCGGAGAACACCTGTCGGTCTTCCACTGCGCCCACCACAACGACGCGTCCGACCCGGTGACGGCCGACGGCCGCCTCGGGCCCCGGTTCTGGGAGGCTCCGCAGCCGCCCTTCCCGGGCTCGTTCTGGCGGGTGCTGCTCCAGCGTGACCCGGGGGTGCCGGAAGCGGAGCCCGAACCGGCCGTGCGCGCCCTGGCCCTGACCCTGCGGCCCTTCGTGGACGCGCACGGGCCGTTCGACGTGCATTTCAAGGTGGGTGGTACGGCGGCCTGGGCGCAGTGGCCCGAGCGGTATTGGTGCGCGTGCGGCACGGAGATGGCGTTCCTCTGCCAGGTACCCGAGTATCAGGAGTTCGGCGTCCATCCCGGAGCCCCGGTGCAGCCCTACAGCATCCGGGACGACGCCTACCTCCTGTTCCTCGGCAACGAGGTCTACCTGCTGGCCTGCCCGGCGCGTTGCGATCCGGCGGCCGTCTTTCTGGTGAACCAGCACTGACGCCGGGGCGCTGGGGCGCGTGCCGAAAGCAGATCCTGACCATGGGACGATCTTGGTTCGCCGCACATGGAGATCTGACGGACGAACCATGGGCTGTGCTGGAAGCGTCGTTGCCGAGGGGTGAGAAGTCCGGCCGGCCGCGCCCAGTCAGACGGTGGTGAACCGCAGCTCCGGGCGCTCCCACGCAACCTTCGGCGGCGACGGGGCGACCCCGCTAAGGACCTCAAGATCACCCCGTGGCGGGTTTCTGGCGTATCTGGGTCATGCCCTCCGTCACTGTGAACGACGGGGATGTCAGCGGCCCGACCACGCCATAACCCATGGTGACCTGGGCGGACTCCAGGACGCTGTGAAGAACGGCGCAACATCTACCGCAACCCGTAGCGCAACAGGGGGCCTTGTGAAGTGAGGGGCGGCCGGGCGAACTGGTCACGGTGTGGGACACTTCCTCGCTTTCGCGGGCATGGCCGCCATCCTCATCTGCTACAGGCGTCTGGCCCTGTGACACCGTCCGCTCCGCTCCCTGGCCGGCCGGGAAAAACTGCTTGCCCGCACCGGTCGGTCGTGGAACAGTGTGCCGCGCTCTGCGCCCTTGCAGACACACTCACAGTGAGGAACGAAGCCAATGTTCTCGGCGTCCCCCAGCGGCCGCCGTCGGCCCTGAGCGCTGCTCCGCAGCAGCCTCAGCCTGCCACGCTGTTCCCTACGGCGGCCCCACGACGCGGTGCCTGACGCATCGCCACGCTCCCGCGCCCCGAACTTTCCCAGTTCGTTAGGGGCTACCCCTGAGACTTCGTGAGGTCAACACCCGCCATGGACATCCAGGTCCAGAGCTTTGCCGTCACCAACCTCCGCCGCCGTCCCGTGGTCGTCGAGACCGGCGGCTTCGTCGCCGGATTCACCCCCGATACCGACAACCCCTACCTGAACTACGCGACCCCGCTACCCGGCGCCAAGCCGATGGAGCAGGACGTCGCGGCGCTGATCGGGATCTTCCGGGAGCGGGGCCTGCCGCCCCGGCTGGAGTTCGCACCGCAGGCCGCCCCCGCCGTGGCACCGGCCCTGCGGGCGGCAGGCTTCGGCACCGAGGCGGTGCACGAATACCTCGTCTGCACACCCCACACGCTGATCCTCCCCCAGTCCTCCGACTCTCCGCGTGTGGAGAGCCCGACCACCGACGAAGAGTTCGCCGAGCTCGATGCCGCGCTTGCCGAGGCATTCGGTGGCGTCTTCACCCCCTCCGCACAGGGTGCGGCCCGACTGCGCCGCACCCAGCAGAGCGGCGGAGCAGTGCGCTTCGTCCGCGACCCGCAGGGCGGCATCGTCGGCGGGGCGTCCTGTTCCCCGTCGGCTGAGGGCACCGCAGAGCTGTCCGGCGTCGGCACCCGCCCCGCCTACCGGGGTCGCGGCATCGCCGCCGCAGTAACCGCCGCGCTGACCGAAGCGATGTTCGCCCAGGGAGCCGGATCAGTCTGGCTGGAGTACTCCGGAGAAGGATCCCGCCGCGTCTACGAGCGCGCTGGCTACCGACCGCAAGGCACCCGCCTCTACCTCTCCTTGCCGCCTGCGCAGCAACCCTGACCGCGCCAACCCGCTCGGGGGGCGACCGTCTGCCCCCCGGACCGTGTCCGCGCCCTCGCGCCGCAGTGCGCTCACAACTTGGTGAAGCATCGCAGGCTCAGCCCGATGAAGGGGCCTGTCCAAGACGGCTCCGACGCCGTGATCACACCAGCCACGGAAAGATCATCTCTGCCGTGAGCAGCGATATGAGACGACCGTCAGGTGTACAGAATGCGCACGGCGAGCAGCGTCTGCCAGGTCCAGCCGATCGTGAGTGAGACGCGCTGGATCAGTCCGCCCAGATCCACCCAGCGTTGATGCTGGCTGAACGCGGCACTGGCCAGCGCCATCGTGGTTGCGAAGAGCACACCGCTGGCGATCGAGTAGAGGGCCCATCCCAGCGAGTTGGACAGGGCGAAGACGAAACAGGCTACGGCAAGGGCGAGGAATCCGATGAGGGAGAACAGGTCATGCAGAGCCCCGACACGGGTGGGGTGCTGAAGCTGATCGGGGGTGCCGACTGGGTAACCGCTCACCGGATCCGTGCGGAAGACACCTGCGCCCAGCAGGCCGACCGCCCACGCGCCGATCAGTAAGGCACCCCAGCGGGAAGGCCCATCACGCCAGAGGCCCACGGCGAAGATCAGCGATAGCAAGCCCGCGAAGAGGAAGTTGACGGTCTGCGCCCACCCGGCGCGGCCGAGGGCGAGCGAACTGACGGGATGGCGGAGCGGTCTATAGCCCACACGGCCGGCGCCTTCTACGAGATACGCGATGGTGAAGAGAGGTCCAGCAGCCATCCCGCAGGCAAGAAGCACTTGATTGCCCATCCTGTCAACATAGGTTGACAGGATGGGGTGCGTCAACTCTGATTGACAGGAGGTGGCATCGTCTGGCGGCCGACCCCAAGTGATCATTTACGGGACGCCCCTTAGTTCATCGATCCGCCAGCCAATGACTCCCGTTGATCCCTCAAGACCTTCGACATCGGTCACGAGCTGATCAGGGGCGTTCGTGATACGTTGACGGACCGGCACGCTGTTGCACTCCACGGTCTGGCGCACTGGGCGTTTCGCAGTCACGGCGAGACGAACTTTACCTACCCCAGCGCAGACAACCGCCAGCATGTAGGACTTGCCATTCGTCAGCGCCGAGCGGGCATGGATTCCATCGCTTACGCGCTCCAACCCTGACTCTACGAACTGGCCGTTGGTGTCGTCCACATCGGCAATTCCGAGCGCCTCTTCCACCTTCTTTTCCAGGGCTTCCGTCTGATCACTGGTTGCAGAGGGTGTCGTGCTCGGCTTAGGGTCCTTTGCCCCTCTGTCCTCGTGGTCGCCACTGCATCCAACGACGAGCGCAGCCGAAAGGATCGAGGCGAGCAGGACTGCACCGTGGCGCGAGTGCCGTAGGCCGTGCGTCATGACCTGGTTTCCCAGTAACGCCATCCGACCTTCTTGGTCGGCATCTTTGTAGTACCGGACCCGAGCTTCTTCTTGCCGCAGCGGTTGGCGCTCGTTTCGTATTTGGTCCAGTTGTACTTCTCACCCCACGTGCCGTACTGCACATTCCCATAGCGCCCGTTTTTGATATCTCGGGAGTATTTGTGGCCTGTCGAGATGCCGACCTCGCCAATCACCTTGGCCCCAAACTCCGTCTTTGCTTTCGCAAGGAGGACACCGGCCTCGGCCGAGACGCTTCCGCTCACCTCGGCACCGATTTTGCCGGATTTCAGGACCTCGACGGTGATCGTCCCACCCGGTCCATCCTTGTAGGAGGTGCCGTTCCACCAAGACGGGATGTGATAGTTCTGCTTGCGCCCGGAGAGCGTATACCACTTCTTGTAGGGGTTGTCGCAGCGCTGGGTTCCTATATCACCCTCGTCAGCCACTTCCGGCAGCGCGTTGAGCTTTGTCTCGATCGCAAGCTCTTGGGTCGACATCTCAGGACCCTCGACCACGCT
Source organism: Streptomyces olindensis (assembly GCA_000696115.1). Classification (GTDB taxonomy): domain Bacteria; phylum Actinomycetota; class Actinomycetes; order Streptomycetales; family Streptomycetaceae; genus Streptomyces; species Streptomyces olindensis. Next base: position 158,178 of record JJOH01000004.1, on the reverse strand, counting down.
GCTGCTCGTCTCCTCGGTAGCAATCTCGTCCGGCGAAACTACCTCAGGAGCTGGACCAGCCGGTTCCTCGACCGCATAGGAGGCAACGGTCATCGTTGCTCCAAGGGCCAAAACTGTGGCCGAAACGAGTAAGCGTCGCACCGGTGCTCTACGCAAGTTGATTCCCTCCCCTTTCCGCCCGAATTGGCGGGATGAGTGGAATATATAGGATGGTTGCTGCGGTGGTACGTCGTAAGCTGATCCACTGAGGGAAAGTTGAGATTGGAGAGGCGACTACTTCGGAATCTCAGCTTACCCGCTGACCGAATCCATGCACCCTTCATGGCGAAAACAGCACCCTTTGCCGCCTGCTACCGCAGATGGGTTTCGCAGGTTTTATTGTTCCTGAGCGGAGGTTGTGCAGTCGGTCCAGGGGCGAAAGGTCAGAGATTTCCAGGACCATGCAGTCATGCGTCAAAGAGTCGCATTGTCCCCGCAAGCCCTCCAGTGCAGTGCGTCGGCCAACGCATGCTCAACACGTCGGTGGCACGGTACAGGTGATCCGCGCGGCCTCGCGCCTCTGCAGCGTCGAACCGCGACTAGCGCGACCCCGCAGGAGGAAGGACTCGGAAGCCGCCTCGGCCTACAACAGGACCGTCCGAAACTGCTTGGCCACTCATGGCGGGTGATCCGCAAGTCACCGGCACCGAGCCCGCCCAACCTTGATCCGGGCCAGCGCGGCCCGTCCTACTGCACGGGACCTACGCTGACACAAAGACCCTGGTAAGAGCCGTTACCTGCTAGCCATAGGTGACTTCATCCACTTATGCCCCCTGTACACCGGCCAGGTCATCCGATCGATGACTGGCGTTCACGGATGTGGCTGGACACCTGGGTCTGACCTCTGTTCGGTCAAAAATGGAAACTCACGTCCCGGTTGACACCCCCTGCGCATAGAGTGCACCCGGATCGAGCTTTCTGAACGCGTTCAAGAGGGCGCGTGAGGCTCAACGGGGAGGGGACCGCCCAATGGGCAAGGGGGTCAAGGCCGCTGTCATAGGCAGCGTGTTCGCCGTGATGGTGGGTGGGGCCGGGTACGGCGCCTACAACATCGTGAGCGCGCTGGACGGTGACGGGGGCGGCACCAGCGGGGTGGCCGCGGAGAAGAAGTCGGGCCCGCCCGACCAGGACGAGGTCAAGGAGACGACGGCCGCGTTCTTCGCCGCCTGGGAGAAGGGCCAGGCCGCCCAGGCCGCGTCGTACACGAACAACGACGCGGCCGCCGAGCAGCTGCTGACCGCATTCGGCGACGACGCGCACATCACGGACGTGCGGATCACGCCCGGCGCGGCGAAGGGCACCACCGTGCCGTACACCGTGAAGGCGAAGGTGTCCTACGGCGGGAAGTCCAAGCCGCTGAGCTACGGCAGCGAGCTGAAGGTCGTGCGCGGCCTCACCACCGGCCGGGCGCTGGTCGACTGGCAGCCGTCGGTCGTGCACCCCGAGCTGAGGCGGGACGACACCCTCGTCACGGAGACGTCGTCCACCCCGCCGATCGAGGCCGTGGGGCGTGACGGCTCCGAGCTGACGAAGGAGAAGTACCCCTCTCTCGGCCCGATCCTGGACGCCCTGCGCGACAAGTACGGCAAGGAGGCCGGCGGCACCCCGGGCATCGAGCTGGTCGTCCGGCACGCCGGCGGGAGCGCCCCCGACACCCCGCTGCTGACCCTCGCCAAGGGCAAGCCGGGCAAACTCACCACCACGATCAGCCCGAGCGCGCAGGCCGCGGCCGAGCAGGCGGTCAAGCGGTTCGCCCAGTCGTCGGTGGTGGCCGTCAAGCCCAGCACCGGCGAGGTGCTGGCGGTCGCCAACCACCGCACGGACGGCTTCAACGCGGCCTTCCAGGGCGAGGCGGCACCCGGCTCCACCATGAAGATCATCACCGCCGCGATGCTCATCGACAACGGCGTGACCTCCATGAACGGCCCCGCGCCCTGCCCGGACACCGCCGTGTGGCAGGGCCAGACGTTCAAGAACCTGACGGGCATGGAGCCCAACGAGAACGCCACCCTCGCCAACAGCTTCATGCGGTCCTGCAACACGGCCTTCATCAAGCTCATCGACGAGAAGCCGCTCACGGACGCCTCGCTGACCCAGGAGGCCGAGCAGCACTTCGGACTCGGGCAGGACAACTGGAAGACCGGCATCGGCTCCTTCGACGGCAGCGTCCCCGCGGTCAGCGGACCGGACCGGGCGGCCGGCGCCATCGGCCAGGGGCAGGTCCAGATGAGCCCGCTGAACATGGCCTCGGTCACCGCGACCGCGATCACCGGTGCCTTCCGCCAGCCCTACCTCGTCTCGCCGGAGCTCGACGGCCGGCCCCTCGCCCGGGCCGAGGGCCTGAAGGCGAGCACCGCCGCGCAGCTGAAGCAGATGATGCGGCTCACCGCGACCCAGGGCACCGCCCAGCAGGCCATGGCCGGACTCGGCGGCGACATCGGCGCCAAGACCGGCTCCGCCGAGGTCGACGGCAACGCCAAGTCCAACAGCTGGTTCACCGGATTCCGCAACGACGTCGCGGCGGCGGCCATGACCGAGCAGGGCGGCCACGGCGGCGACGCGGCCGGGCCGATTGTCGCAGCCGTGCTACGAACAGGTGGCTGATCTCACCTCCGCGTGACGGGACTCTAGGGTGGTGGCCGTCGTTGGGACAGCTGAGGGCAACGGGGACCCTGGGGATTCACCGGAGGAACGGACAGCAGTGGGCAACAGAAGGCGCGTCGCCGAGCGACGGAAGACGAAGCCCGCCGTGATCGGCGGGATGATCGCCGTGGTCGTCGTCGGAGCCGGCGCCGGCGCCTACGCGCTGTACGGCGGCGGTGCCGCGGCCGACGACGGGGCGCGCGCCGCCTCGGATCAGAAGGCCAAGGTGAAGACGGGCCCGCTGTCGCCCTCCGAGGTCACCACCACCGCGCGGGCCTTCCTCACCGCCTGGCAGTCGGGGAAGGTCCCGCAGGCCGCGGCGGCCACCGACGACGCGGCCGCGGCCCGGGCCCTGCTCACCGGCTACGGCAAGGACGCCCGCATCAAGGACGTCACCCTCACCCCGGGCCGGCCCACCGGCGCCAAGGTGCCCTTCTCCGTCAAGGCCACGGTGTCCTACAAGGGCACCGAGAAGCCCCTCGCCTACGACAGCGCGCTCACCGTCGTCCGCCGCACGAGCGACGGCAAGCCGCTGGTCGACTGGCACTCCGCGGTCGTCCACCCGGATCTGCAGGACGGCGACGAGCTGGTCACCGGCGAGGCGGGCACGCCCCCGGTCAAGGCGCTCGACCGGGACGGCGGCGAACTGACCAAGCGGAAGTACGCCTCGATCGGCCCCGTGCTGGACGGGCTGCGCGAGAAGTACGGCAAGGAGGCCGGCGGCAAGGCCGGCATCGAGCTGCGGGTCGTGCGCGGGAAGGCCGCCAAGGCGAAGGACCTGTCCGACAAGACCCTGCTGGAGCTGAGCGAGGGCACACCGGGCACGGTGAAGACCACGCTGGACCCGAGGCTCCAGGCGGCGGCCGAGCAGCAGGTCGCGAAGAAGGCCCGGTCGTCGGTGGTGGTGATGCGTGCCTCGACCGGCGAGATCCTGGCCGCGGCCAACGCCTCGCCCGGTTTCAACACCGCCTTCCAGGGTTCCCTGGCGCCCGGCTCCACGATGAAGGTCATCACCGCGTCGATGCTGATCGAGAAGGGCCTCGCCTCGGCGGACAAGAAGCACCCGTGCCCGAAGTACTTCACGTACGGGCACTGGAAGTTCCAGAACGACGACAAGTTCGAGATCAAGAACGGCACGTTCAAGGCGAGCTTCGCCCGCTCCTGCAACACGGCCTTCATCAGCCAGGCGCCGAAGCTGAAGGACGACGACCTGACCAAGCAGGCCCAGCAGGTGTTCGGGCTGGGGATGAACAACTGGGCGATCGGTGTGCCGTCCTTCGACGGCGCGGTGCCGGTGCAGTCGGCGGCGCAGATGGGCGCCTCGCTGATCGGGCAGGGCGGGGTCCGGATGAACCCGCTGAACATGGCGTCGGTGTCGGCGACGGTCAAGTCCGGCACCTTCCACCAGCCCTACCTGGTCTCCCCGGACGTCGACGGCCGCAAGCTGGCGACGGCTCCGCGCAGGATGTCGGCGGGCACGCTGTCCCAGCTGCGCGAGCTGATGGCGTACACGGCCGCGGCGGGCACGGCGGCGGAGGCGATGGCCGGGGTCGGCGGCGACGTCGGCGCGAAGACCGGGTCCGCCGAGGTCGACGGCCAGAAGAAGCCGAACGGCTGGTTCACGGCCTACCGAGGCGACCTGGCCGCCGCGGGCGTGGTCCAGCAGGGCGGGCACGGCGGCTCGACGGCCGGCCCGATCGTGGCGGCGCTGCTGAAGATGGGCGACTGAGCCCGGAAGGTCGGTGCCCGAAAGGTCAGCGCCGGAAGGTCAGTGCGTGACCGGTTCCGCGGCGGCCATGTACGTCCGCCGCAGGAACCGCAGCAGGGCCTGCCGCTCGAACTGCACCACCGACACCCCCTGCGCGGAGTGGAACTCCACCACGGCCTGCACCCGGCCGCAGGGCCACACCCGTACCTCGCCGCTGCCCGTGGGGGCCCGCAGGCCCTCCTCCAGCAGCGCCCGGTCGAAGGTCCACTCACGTCCGCCGGTCCCGGGCAGTGCGATGCGCACCGCGCGGGGGTCCTGTTCCGGGTCGTACCGGAGGGTGACCGGAACCGCCTCCAGCTCGTCGGTCAGCGGCACGTCCGCGTCCGTGACGATGTGGGCTCGCGCGTACTGCTCGACTACGGACATCGGACGGCCCTTTCACCGTGCGCAATCTGTGCGGAGACTGTGCGTCCACTCCCTCTCCAATGTCGCATATTTTCCGGATTGCGCCCCCGGAGACCGCACATATCACGGATGAGATAAAACGAGCATCACGCTCTTGCAAACCGTTCGCATCAAGCCACATCATCGAACGGTGCATGTACCTGATGGCTTCCTCAACGCCCCCACGTCCGCCGCCACCGGTGTGATCGCCGCGGGCGCCGTCGCCGTGAGCCTGCGTGGCGCGCGCCGGGAACTCGACGAGCGCACGGCGCCGCTGGCCGGGCTCGTCGCGGCGTTCATCTTCGCGGTGCAGATGCTGAACTTCCCCGTCGCCGCGGGGACCAGCGGCCATCTGCTCGGCGGTGCGCTGGCCGCGATACTCGTCGGCCCGTACACCGGGATCCTGTGCGTCTCCGTCGTCCTGCTCATGCAGGGCATCCTCTTCGCGGACGGCGGCCTGACGGCGCTCGGCGTGAACATCACCAACATGGCGATCGTCACCGTGGTCGTCGCCTACGCCCTCTTCCGCGGCCTGGTGAAGGTGCTGCCCCGCACCCGCCGGTCGGTCACCGCGGCCTCCTTCGTCGCCGCGCTGGTCTCCGTCCCGGCCGCCGCCCTGGCCTTCACGCTGATGTACGCCGTCGGCGGCACCACCGACGTCTCGATCGGCAAGGTCGCCACCGCCATGGTCGGCGTGCACGTCCTGATCGGCATCGGCGAGGCCGTGATCACCTCCCTGACCGTCGGCGCGGTCATCGCCGTACGCCCGGACCTGGTGTACGGGGCACGCGGCCTGACGCGGAAGCTCAAGCTGCGGGTGAACGGGGAACTGGTCGACGCCCCCGCCGCCGAGCCCGAGCCGGTGCCGGCCGCCGCCCGGACCTCGCACCGCAAGGTGTGGGCCGCGGGGCTCGTCGCGTCCCTGGTCCTGGCCGGGTTCGTCAGCTTCTACGCCTCGGCCGACCCCGACGGCCTGGAGAAGGTCGCGGCCGACCACGGCATCGACCGGAAGACCGAGGAGCACGCGGTGGCCGGCTCCCCGCTCGCCGACTACGGCGTGAAGGACGTCGAGGACGCCCGCCTGTCCGGGGGGCTGGCGGGGGTCATCGGCGTGGGCGTGACGGTGGTCGCGGGCAGCGCGGTGTTCTGGGCGGTGCGCCGGCGCCGCACGGCCGACGTCTCCCCGTCGGAGACGACGAGCACGACGAGCGCGACCAGTACGACCAGCACGACCAGCACGACCAGCACCACGGGCGTCTGACATGGGTGCGGGACACGCGCACAGGCTGTACCGGCACGGGCACTCGCCCGTGCACGGTCTGCCGCCGCACACCAAGCTCGCCGCCGTGTTCGCCTTCGTGGTGGTCGTGGTGTCGACGCCGCGGGAGGCGATGTGGGCGTTCGGGCTGTACGCCGTGCTGCTGGGCGTCGTCGCGGCCGTCGCGCGCGTGCCCGCCGGGTTCCTGCTGCGGCGGCTGCTGATCGAGGTGCCGTTCGTGGCGTTCGCGGTGCTCATGCCGTTCGTCGCGGAGGGCGAGCGCGTCGAGGTCCTCGGCATGTCCCTGAGCGTGAACGGCCTGTGGGGCGCCTGGAACGTGCTGGCCAAGGGCACGCTCGGGGTCGCGGCCTCGGTGCTGCTGGCCGCCACGACCGAACTCCGCGAACTGCTGCTGGGCCTGCAGCGGCTCAAGCTCCCGCCGCTGCTCGTGCAGATCGCGTCCTTCATGATCCGCTACGGCGATGTCATCACGGACGAGATGCGGCGCATGCGGATCGCCCGTGAGTCACGCGGCTTCGAGGCGAGGGGCGTGAGGCACTGGGGCGTGCTGGCCAAGTCCGCGGGCGCGCTGTTCATCCGCTCCTACGAGCGCGGCGAGCGCGTGCACCTGGCCATGGTCAGCCGCGGCTACGCCGGTGCCATGCCGGTGATCGACGAGGTGACCGCGTCCCGGGCGCAGTGGTCGTACGCCCTCGCCCTCCCGGGCGCGGCGCTCGCCGTCTGTCTGCTGGGATGGACCCTGTGACTGCTTCTCTCGAGGTCTCGGGCCTCGCTTTCGCCTACCCCGACGGGCACCAGGCTCTCTTCGGCGTCGACTTCTCGATCGCGCGCGGCGAGCGGGTCGCGCTGCTCGGGCCGAACGGCGCCGGCAAGACGACCCTCGTGCTGCACCTCAACGGCATCCTGACCGGCGGCACCGGCACGGTGAAGGTCGCCGGGCTGCCCGTGGGCAAGCAGCACATGGCCGAGATCCGGCGCCGGGTCGGCATCGTCTTCCAGGACCCGGACGACCAGCTCTTCATGCCGACGGTCCGCGAGGACGTGGCGTTCGGGCCGGCGGCGGCCGGGCTGAAGGGCCCGGAGCTGGAGCAGCGCGTGGACCGGGCGCTGGAGCGGGTCGGCATGACGGAGTTCAAGGACCGGCCGCCGCACCACCTCTCCTTCGGGCAGCGGCGCCGGGTGGCCGTGGCGACGGTGCTGGCGATGGAGCCGGAGATCCTCGTCCTGGACGAGCCGTCCTCCAACCTCGATCCCGCCTCCCGCCGCGAGCTGGCCGACATCCTGCGCTCCCTGGACGTGACCGTGCTGATGGTCACGCACGACCTGCCCTACGCCCTGGAGCTGTGCCCGCGCTCCCTGGTTCTCAGCGAGGGCGTGATCGCGGCGGACGGCCCGACCGGTGAGCTGCTGTCCGACGAGGAGCTGATGCGGGCCCACCGTCTGGAGCTGCCGTTCGGTTTCGATCCGCGTTCCGTGCCGGCGGCTGGAGCCCGTCCGTGACAATGGGCGCGTGACGAACGAGGAGAGCGACGGTCCGCTGCTGCTGGACCAGCAGCTGTGCTTCGCGCTGTACGCCGCCCAGCGGGCGGTGACGGCCGCCTACCGTCCGCTCCTCGACGACCTCGGCCTCACCTACCCCCAGTACCTCGTCCTGCTGGTCCTCTGGGAGCGCGGCGAGACCACGGTCAAGGACCTGGCCGCGGCCCTGCGCCTCGACTACGGCACGGTCTCGCCGCTGCTGAAGCGGCTGGAGGCGGCGGGCCTGCTGCGCCGGGAACGGTCCGCGCGGGACGAGCGGTCGGTGCTCGTGGCCGTGACCGGGCGCGGGGAGGAACTGCGGGAGCGCGCGGGGCGGGTCCCCGGGGCCCTGCTCGCGGCGACCGGGCTCGACGAGCCGGAGGCGGTACGGCTCCGGCAGGAGCTGTGGCGGCTGGCGGAACGGGCCGGGGCGGCGGCGGACCGGGCCCGCTGATCTCGGGTTACCCCCGGTTGCTACCCCCTGGTAACAACAGTCGGGTTACCGGCCAGTACCTTGTGCACGATGTACTTGCGCGCCTTAGTTCCCGGGGAAGGCCCACCATGACCGACGGCACCGCTGTCGCCACCGACGACACCCGTCCCACGAAGATCATGTACGTCGCCGAGGCCACCGCCCACGGCGGCCGCGAAGGCTATGTCACCAGCCAGGACGGACAGCTCGACCTCAAGGTCGCGATGCCCCCGCAGCTCGGCGGCGACGGCAACGGCACCAACCCGGAACAGCTCTTCGCGGCCGGCTACAGCTCCTGCTTCCACAACGCCCTGATCCTGGTCGGCAACCGCGAGGGCTACGACCTCACCGGCTCCACGGTCTCCGCGAAGGTCGGCCTCGGCCCCAACAGGCAGCGCGGCTACGGCCTCGCGGTCGCCCTCAGCGTCTCCCTCCCGGTCGTCGACCCCGACCTCGCGACCAGGCTGGTGGACGCCGCCCACGAGGTCTGCCCGTACTCCAACGCGACCCGCGGGAACATCGACGTGACGATCCTGCTTGGGTGAAGAGGAGCGAGTCGGCGAGACCAGGAGGAGTACGGACGTGGACGTGCACGGCACAGTGGCCGAGGGCTTCGAGCCGGTGAGGGACGCGTTCGTACGGAACTTCGCCACGCTCGGGGACCGGGGCGCGGCGGTCGCCGTCTACCGGGACGGGCACAAGGTCGTCGATCTGTGGGGCGGCACCAAGGACCTCGACGGCACGACTCCCTGGGAACGCGGCACCGCCCAGGTCGTGCGCTCGGCGACGAAGGGGGTCGCCGCCGCCGTCCTCCTGCTGCTGCACCAGCGCGGACAGCTGGACCTGGACGCGCCGGTGGGCCACTACTGGCCGGAGTTCAAGGCGCGCGGCAAGGAGCGGGTGCTGGTCCGGCACGTGCTGAACCACCGGGCCGGGCTCCCGGTCCTGGACCGGCCCCTCACCCCCGAGGAGGCCCTCGACCCGCTGCGGGGCCCGGAGGCCGTCGCCGCACAGGCCCCGGTCTGGGAGCCCGGCACCGACCACGGCTACCACGCGCTGACGTACGGCTGGCTGGTCGACGAACTGGTGCGCCGGGTGACGGGGCAGGGCACCGGCGAGTGGCTCGCCGAGGAGATCACCGGACCGCTGGGCCTGGACCTCTGGCTCGGCCTGCCGGCGTCGGAGTCCGGCCGGGTCGGACGGGCGGGCCGCGTCGAGGGGCCGGAGCCGGCCGGCGGCCTGCGCGCCCGCCCCAAGCGCTCGGTCACCGAGGCCTACCAGGACCCGGACTCCCTCACCCGCCGCGCCTTCGCCGCCATCACCCCGTTCCCGGAGCAGAACGACCCGGCGTACCGCGCCGCGGCCCTGCCCGCGACCAACGCCATCGCCACGGCGGACGGACTGGCCCGCTTCTACGCGACGCTGATCGGCGACACGGCCGGTGCCGCCCGCCTCTTCACGCCGGAGACGGTGGAGCTGGCCCGGACCGAGGAGTCGGCGGGCCCCGACCGGGTCCTGGTGGTCGGCACCCGCTTCGGCCTCGGCTACATGCTGCACGGCAGCGCCTCGCCGATGCTGACCCCGGGTTCCTTCGGCCACCCGGGCCGCGGCGGCGCCCTCGGCTTCGCCGACCCGGAGACCGGCATCGCCTTCGGCTACGTCACCAACGGCTTCCGCAGGACGGTGACGGCGGACCCGCGGGCACAGGGGCTGGTGCGGGCGGTACGGGGCGTGCTGGGGGCCTAGCCCCCTGCGCCCAGCTCGGGTCGAGACAGACCCGGGGTGTCAGGCCGTGATCAGCCGGGCGACCCGCAGGCCGTGCTCGGCGGCCTGCTCGTGCCCCGTCTTCATCGACTCCACGGCCAGCCCTCGCAGCGACTCCATGTTCGGATCCCAGAACGCGTGGGTCAGCTCCGCCTCGGCTATGTGCAGGTCGAGGCCGAAGACGTCGGCCAGGATCCTGCGCAGGTAGGGCGTGGCGTGGTCCCAGCCTTCCTTCGGGCTGCCGGGCCCGTAACCGCCGCCCCGGCTCAACGTCAGGATCGCCGGCTTGCCCTTGAGCGGCCAGTCACCGTGCACGCCCAGCCGGGGGTGATTCAGGATCAGGTCAAGCCAGGTCTTGACCTGCGCCGGGACATTCCAGTTGTACATCGGCACCGCGAACAGGAACGCGTCGGCGTCGAGGAGTTCCGCGCCGAGACGGTCGAGGAGCTCGCGCGCCTCGTCCGGGGCCGGTACGGAGGGGTTGACGACGGCGCCGGCGAGCGCGGTCCACGCATCCCCGGGCAGGGGCTGGGCGCCGAGGTCGCGCCGGGTCACGACCCCGCCCGGGTGCTGGGCGAGCCACGCCTGCTCGGCGGTGTCGGCGAGGGCGCGGCTCGCCGAACCTTCGGTACGGATGCTCGCGTCGAGACGGAACAGGTTCACGGTGCGGTACCTCCACAAAGTTCTGCTGTGACGCAGATAGTATGTCCAGCAGAACATCTCCTGGCAAGAATGTCTGTCGGCATGCCGAATGCTGCTACGGTGATGGGATGTCCTCTGAACCCCGCGGCCGAGCGAGCAGCAGCGCTGAATGCCCAGACCTGGACAACGACCTGGTGTGGGCCATTCGCATCATTTCGGGGGCGCTTCGGCGTGCCGCGGACGAGTCCGCGGAGGCACTGCCCGGCGGAGCACGCGCCTACCTGGTGCTCATGGCGTTGGCCGCGACCGAGGAAAAGCCCCCCACGCAGCTCGAACTGGCCGGCCGGGTCGGCCTCGACCGAACGGTGATGACCTACCTTCTCGACGACCTGGAAGGGCTGGGTCTGCTGTCGCGGCGCCCGAATCCGCGGGACCGGCGGGCTCGCCACGTGATCCTGACGGACGAAGGCCGAGCGCAGCTGCAGCGCGTGCGAACCGATGTCGCGGCCACTGAATCACAGCTGCTCGCGGAGTTGAGCGAAGAGGATCGGGGCCAGTTTCGAGACCTCCTGGCCCGGGTCGCGCTCACCGCTCAGCGGGGCGCTCCAGGAGAGTGAGGGGCTGCTCCTGCCGGACCGCGCCCCGCCGCCACGAGCCCGCCCGGGCACACCTCGGTACTCAGCCCGACGCGAGAGCGTCCGAGCGCATCCTTCAGACGTGGATCGGGTGGGAGGTCCGCCCGGACGCCTGGTCGATCTCCTCGTGCGCCTTGGTCAGCAGTTGCATGGCGAGTTCGTTGAGCGCCCGGGCCCCGGCGATCTCCTCCCCGACCCTGGGCTGATTGGCGTCGGACCGGTGCCGGCTCGCGTGCCCGTGCGCCCGTACCTCGGTGCCGTCGGGCAGGCGGACCAGCGCGGCCGCCCGGGTGTGCTGGTCGTCCTCCATGAACTCCAGCTCGACGTGCCATCCCATTGTGGTGTGCATCATGACGATCACCTCCGGAACACCTAGTTCCAGGGTGCTCCTCGCACCGGTCGAACGCACCCGCCTGACACCGCCTATCCGGCGTGCAGCATCAGCCCGATCCCGACGACGAGCAGCCCGGCCGCCGCGATCCTCGGCGCCCCGAACCGCTCCTTGAAGAACACGGCCCCGATCGCCGCGCCCACGATGATGGACGATTCGCGCAGGGCGGCGATGGGCGCCAGCTCGGCCCTGGTCTGGGCCCACAGGACGAGGGCGTAGGCGGCGACGGAGAGCGCGGCGCCGAGCAGCCCGATCGCGGCGAACGGCCGCAGGGTCGCCGCGGTCCGCCCGCGCCACCGCCACACGGCGTACGCCGGGACGGCCGCCCCCTGCACCGCCATCAGCCAGGCGATGTACCCGAGGGACGACCCGGCGGCGCGCACACCCAGCCCGTCGACGACGGTGTACGCCGCTATCGTCAGCCCGGTCGCCAGGGCCGCCCCGATCGCCGCCCAGTCGGGCCGGTGCCCGCGCAGGCCCCACAGGGCGACGCCGGTCAGGCCCGCGCAGGACACGGCGACACCGGCGGCGGCCCATCCGTCCGGCACCTCGTGGGCGAAGAGCGCGGCGAGCAGGGTCACGACGAGGGGCGCGGTGCCGCGCGCGATGGGGTAGGCCTGCCCGAAGTCCCCCAGCCGGAAGGACTTCATCAACAGGGCGTAGTAGGCGATGTGGATGGCCGCAGAGGCCAGCAGGTAGGGCCATGCCCCGGCCGCCGGGAACGGCACGAACAGCGCCAGGGCCAGCCCGATGGCGAGCCCTCCGCCCGAGATCAGCGCGAAGCCGGCCAGCTTGTCGGTGATCTTGTGGGCGATGGCGTTCCAGCTGGCGTGGGTGACGGCGGCGAGCAGGACGGCGGTGGTGACCAGCGGCGTCACGAGGTGCGCTCGCGCACGTCCACGAGCGTGCCGCCGGCGTGGGTGACGAGGTCCCGCGGCGCCATCGGGAAGACGGTGTAGGGCGTCCCGGCGGCGGCCCAGACGACGTCGTGCGCGAGGAGGGAACGGTCGGCGAGCACCCGGGTCCTGGTCCGGTGCCCGAAGGGCGGTACGCCGCCGATGGCGTACCCGGTGGTCTCCCGCACGACGTCGGCCCTGGCCCGGGTGACCTTCTCCGCCCCGAGCTCCTTCCGCACGAGTTCGACGTCCACGCGGGAGGCCCCGTCCATGAGCACCAGTACGGGCACGCCGTCCGCGGCGAAGATCAGCGACTTGCAGATCTGGCTCAGCTCGCACCCGAGCGCGGCAGCGGCCTCGGCGGCGGTACGGGTGGCCTCCGGGAACCGGCGGACCCGGCCGACCAGTCCCTCCAGCCCGAGACCGCGCAGGGCCTCGACGAAGTGGGGGTGTGCTCCGGAGTTCTCGGCGTCAGTGGCGGCTGTCGTCGTCATGGAGGGCACGGTAGCGGTGCGTGTACTGGCCACGCGAGGCTGTTTCAGCCGGTGCCGTCCTCCGGGCGGACGTCCGTGAACTCCCACCAGGCGAGCGGCAGCCAGTCTCCGTCGACGAAGCCGTCGACGGATCCTCCGGTGCCCTGGATGGCCACGCGCGTCCCCACCGGATAGACGGTGCCGGACAGCCCGGGGACCGCTACGAGCAGCGTTCCGATACGTCGTGACAAAGCCCTAGATCCTTTCCTCTGCACATGCAAATCGTCTCATCCTGCACCAGCCTGGTATATGACCCAGGACACACAGACGGAGGTGCTTGACGATGAGGGCTGTCGTGTACAAGGGCCCGTTCGAGGTAGCCATAGAGCAAGTGGAGGACCCGCGGATCCAGCACCCGAGCGATGTGATCGTCCGCGTCACGTCGACCGCCATCTGCGGCTCGGACCTGCACATGTACGAGGGCCGTACCGCCGCGGAACCGGGCATCGTGTTCGGCCACGAGAACCTCGGGGTCGTCGAGGAGGCAGGAGAGGGGGTCACCTCGCTCAGCCGCGGCGACCGGGTGGTCATGCCCTTCAACGTGGCGTGCGGATTCTGCAAGAACTGTACGGCCGGCTTCACGGGCTTCTGCCTGACCGTGAACCCGGGCTTCGCCGGCGGCGCCTACGGCTATGTCGCGATGGGGCCCTATGTGGGAGGCCAGGCGGAGTACGTGCGGGTGCCGTACGCCGACTTCAACTGCCTCAAACTCCCCGAGGGCACCGAGAAGGAGACCGACTTCGTCCTGCTCGCCGACATCTTCCCGACCGGTTACCACGGCAACGAGCTGGCCGACGTACGTCCCGGTGACACCGTCGCCGTGTACGGCGGCGGTCCGGTCGGGCTCATGGCCGCCTACTCCGCGATGCTGCGCGGCGCGAGCAAGGTGTTCGTGGTCGACCGGGTGGCGGAGCGGCTGCAGAAGGCGGAGGAGATCGGCGCCGTGCCGATCGACTTCACCCAGGGCAACCCGGCGGAGCAGATCAAGGAGCAGACCGAAGGCGGTCTGGGGACGGACAAGGGGATCGACGCGGTCGGTTACCAGGCTCAGGCGCAGAACGAGGACCGCGAGGAGCCCGCGACCGTGCTGAACTCGCTCGTCGAGACGGTCCGGCCGACGGGCGCGCTCGGGGTGCCGGGCCTGTACGTGCCGCGCGACCCCGGAGGACCGGACGAGCAGGCCAAGCAGGGCATGCTGGTGGTCTCCGTCGGACGCCTCTTCGAGAAGGGGCTCCGCATGGGCACCGGCCAGTGCAACGTCAAGCGGTACAACCGCCACCTGCGTGACCTGATCATCGAGGACCGTGCGAAGCCGAGCTTCGTCGTCTCGCACGAACTGCCCCTCGACGAGGCGCCGACGGCGTACGAGAAGTTCGACAAGCGAGTCGAGGGCTACACCAAGGTCGTCCTCCATCCGCACGCGTGACGGAAAGGCCGGTGAGGGTCCCCGTCCCCACGGAGCCTCACCGGCCGGTTTCTCGGCGTGCCGTCAGGCGTGTACCAGCTCCTTGTCCTTGTCGTCGGCCGTGCGCAGGCCCTCGCCCTCGACGTCCACGTTGGGCAGGACGCGGTCGAGCCACTTGGGCAGCCACCAGGCCTTGCGGCCGAGGAGGGCCAGGACGGCCGGGACGATCGCCATGCGGACGACGAACGCGTCGAAGAAGACGGCGATCGCGAGGCCGAAGCCGATCATCTTGACCATCGACTCGGACGAGCCGATGAAGCCGGCGAAGACGGCCATCATGATGACCGCGGCGGCGGTCACGACCCGCGCGCCGTGCCGGAAGCCGGTGACCACGGCCTGGGCGGGCTTCTCACCGTGGACGTAGGCCTCCCGCATCCGGGTCACGAGGAACACCTCGTAGTCCATGGCCAGCCCGAAGACCACGCCGACCATGAAGATCGGCATCATCGACATGACCGGGCCCGTCTGCTCGACGCCCATGAGGTCCGCCAGCCAGCCCCACTGGAACACCGCGACCACCGCGCCGAGCGCCGCCATCACCGACAGCAGGAAGCCGAGGGCCGCCTTCAGCGGGACCAGGATCGAGCGGAAGACCACGATCAGCAGCAGGAAGGCCAGGCCGACGACGAGGACCAGGTACGGCACCAGCGCGTCGTTGAGCTTCTCGCTGACGTCGATGTTCATCGCCGTGCTGCCGGTGACCAGGACGTTCGCGTCGGTGTCGGCCTTGATGCCGGCTCCAGCGTCCCGGATGCCGTGCACCAGGTTCTCCGTCGTGACGGAGGACGGCTTGGAGCCGGGGATCACCGTGATCGTGGCCGTGTCGCCCGCCTTGTTGGGCTGCGCCGGAGTCACCGTCACGACGTCCTCGAGACCCTTGATCTCGTCGCCGGTGGCGGTGAAGGCCGCCTTCGGGTCGTCGCTGCCCTTGGCGTCGACCACGACCATCAGCGGGCCGTTGAAGCCGGGGCCGAAGCCCTCGGACAGCAGGTCGTAGGCGCGGCGCTGCGTGGTGGAGGTGGGCTGGGAGCCGTCGTCGGGCAGGCCCAGTTCCAGGGACGCCGCCGGGACGGCCGCCGCGCCGAGGCCGACGACGCCGAGCAGCAGGACCGCGATCGGGCGGCGGACGACGAAGCTCGCCCAGCGGGTGCCCAGGTTGGGCTTGGCCGGCTTGTCCTGCTTCTTCGACCGGCCGAGCAGCTTGCCCTTCTCCCCCGCCGGCTTCACCCGGCGGCCCGCGTATCCGAGGAGCGCCGGGACCATCGTCAGCGCGATCAGCACCGCGATGGCCACCGTGCCCGCCGCGGCGATGCCCATCTTCGTCAGCATCGGGATGTTGACGACGGACAGGCCCACCAGGGCGATCACCACGGTCAGTCCGGCGAAGACCACCGCGGAGCCCGCCGTGCCGACGGCCCGGCCGACCGCCTCCTCGCGGTCGCGCCCCTCGGCCAGTTCGGCGCGGTAGCGGGAGACGATGAACAGCGCGTAGTCGATGCCGACCGCCAGGCCGATCATCATCGCCAGCGTCGAGGTGGTCGAGCCGAGGTCGAGGGCGCTGGCCAGGGCCGTGATCGAGGAGACGCCGATACCGACGCCGATGAGGGCCGTCAGCAGCGGCAGCCCGGCCGCGACCAGCGAGCCGAAGGTGATCACGAGGACGACCGCGGCGACGGCGATGCCGATGATCTCGCTGCTGCCGGTGTGCGGGACCGCCTGGAGCGCGTCGCCGCCGATCTCGACGGTCAGCCCGGCCTCCCGCGCGTCCTGGGCGGTGTCCTGCAGGGCGTCCTTCGCGGCGTCGTCCAGCTCCATGCCGGAGACCTTGTACGACACCTGCGCGTAGGCGATCGTGCCGTCCTTGCTGACGGCCTTCGCCCGGTACGGGTCGGTGACGGAGGCGACTTCGGAGCCGTCGGCCAGCTCCTTCACGGTCTCCTGGACCGTCGCCTTGTTGCCGGGGTCGGTCATCTTCTCGCCGCTCGGCGCCTTGAAGACGACGCGTGCGGTGGCGCCGTCGGCGCTCATGCCCGGGAAGCGCTGCTCCAACAGGTCGAAGGCCTTCTGGGCCTCGGTGCCGGGGATGGAGAACGAGCTGTTCCCGGCGGCGGGGGCGCTGGCCGCGCCGACACCGGCGAGGGTCAGCAGGGCCACCCATATCAGGGCGACCAGATGCCGTCGCCGGAAGGAGATCCGGCCGAGTTTGTAGAGGAAAGTGGCCACGAGGGCGTACTCCCGGTCAGGTCGTGAGGTCTTCAGGGCAGGGGTGATCAGCCCGACGACGTGAGCGGAGACGTCAGGTGGGGGCTAGCTCAGGGGACTAGTGAGTGGGAACGCCGAGGGCGGGGAGGACCACGGCGTCGATGTACGAGGTCAGGAAGGCCCGCGTCGGGGGCTTGTCGTCCAGGACCGCGCAGGTGACGAACGCTCCGAGCATCATGTGCACCACGAAGTCCAGCGCCGGGCAGTCCGGACGGACCTCGCCCCGGTCGACGGCACGCTGCAGCACGATGCGGAAGTCGGCGACCTCCGGCTCGATGATCTGGCTGCGGAACTCGCTGTGCAGGTCCGGATTGGCGTGCATCGCCATGGCCAACCCGCGCATCAGCGCGCCGTTCTGCTCCATCTCCGCGTCGTCCGCGCGCTCCATGAGGGCGTGGAAGTCGCCGCGGAGCGACCCGGTGTCGATCTCGCCGAGGTCCTTGCCCGGCTTGGTGTGCCGGATCGCCTTGACGACCAGCTGCGCCTTGCCGCCCCACTGGCGGTAGAGCGTGGCCTTGCTGGACCGGGTGCGAGCGGCCACGGCGTCCATGGTGAGGGCGTCGTAGCCGACTTCGCGGAGCAGGTCGAGCACGGCCTCGTACAGCTCGGCCTCACGCTCGGGGGTGATCCGACTGCGACGCGCGGTGGCGACCTCAGCCATCTCTCTCACCTTCCTGCTCCGAACGACACGGTTTCGTACGTGACGAATGTAGCGCAGGTCGCTATGAAAACGAAACCGTTTCGTACGTGTCCAGGGTCACGAACCGACCCGGCATCCTCTTTGTCTGGACTTGCTCCACTCCGTCCCCCGGCAAAGCATGAAGACGTGACCTATCTGCGTCTGCCGCACCTCCATGACGACCTGCTGTGCTTCGTGGCCGAGGACGACCTCTGGCTCGCCCCGCTCGACGGCCCCGGCCGCGCCTGGCGGCTCACCGTCGACCGCACCAAGGCGGGCCACCCCCGTTTCTCGCCGGACGGCCGGCACCTCGCGTACACGAGCTGGCGCAGCCTGGTGCCCGAGGTCCACCTCGTCCCCGTGGACGGCGGCCCGGGCCGGCAGGTGAGCCACTGGGGCAGCGCCGACACCCGGGTCTGCGGCTGGACCCCGGACGGCGAGATCCTGGCCGTGGCCTCGCACGGCGAGCCCTTCTCCTACTTCACCTGGGCCTACAAGGTCTCCCCCGACGGCGACCCGGGCCGCAAACTCCCCTGGGGCCCGGTCGCCGACATCCAGGTCGCCGACCTGGACGGCGAGCGCAGGACCCTCCTCCTGACCGGCACCCCGCCCCATGAACCGGCCGCCTGGAAGCGCTACCGCGGCGGCGCCACGGGCCGGCTGTGGCTGCACGGCGAACGACTGCTCGAAGGCCTCGGCGGTCATCTGCACTCACCCCTGTTCGTCGGCGGCCGGATCGCCTTCCTCTCCGACCACGAGGGCGTCGGCAACCTCTACTCGTGCGCCTACGACGGCTCCGACCTGCGCCGCCACACCGACCACGACGCCTTCTACGCCCGGCACGCGGCGAGCGACGGCACCCGGGTGGTGTACCAGTGCGCGGGCGACCTGTGGCTGGTGGACGACCTGTCCCCGGGCTCCGAGCCGCGCCGGCTCGACGTCCGGCTGAGCGGACCGCGCGCCGGGCGGCGCCCGTACCAGGTGGCGGCCTCCCAGCACGTCGACGGGGTGTCGGTCGACGAGACGGGGCGGGCCAGCGCCGTCGTCGTACGCGGCAGCCTGTACTGGCTCACCCACCGGGACGGACCGGCCCGCACCCTCACCGACACCCCGGGCGTCCGGGTGCGGATGCCGGAGATGCTCGGCGGGAGCGGGCGGGTGGCATACGTGACGGACGCGGAGGGCGAGGACGCCATCGAGATCGCCTCCCTGCCCCGGGCGAGCGGCGACCGGGCGCCCCGCAGGCTGGCCCGGGGCGCGCTGGGCCGGGTGCGCGAACTGGTCTCGGACCCGGAGGGCGAGCTGCTGGCGGTCGCCTCGCACGACGGGCGCCTGCTCCTCGTCGACGTCACGGAGGAGGGCGACGGCGAGGTCACCGAGCTGATCCGGTCGATCAACGGGCCCGTGCGCGACCTCGCGTTCTCCCCGGACGGGGCGTGGCTGACCTGGTCGCACCCGGGCATCGGGCGGACACTGCGGCAGATCAAACTGGCCCGGATCAAGGACCGGTTCGTCGTCGACGTCACCAACGGCCGCTTCGAGGACGAGAACCCGGTCTTCACCCGCGACGGCCGCTACCTGGCGTTCCTGTCCTGGCGCGGCTTCGACCCCGTCTACGACGTGCACACGGGCGACCTGTCCTTCCCGCTGGGCTGCCGCCCGTACCTCGTGCCGCTGTCCTCGGCGACGCCCTCCCCCTTCGCGGTGAACCCGGAGGGCCGCCCGGCCGCCGGTGGCCTGGACCCGGTGGAGGACGACGAGAACGGCGACAGCGGGACCGTCACCGTCGAGGTCGAGGGCCTGGAGAGCCGGGTCACGCCGTTCCCGGTGGCCGCCTCCAAGTACTCGGCACTGCACCCGGTGGCGGGCGGCGGCCTGGTCTGGCTGCGCTGGCCGATCTCGGGCGCGCTGGGCGAGACGTTCGCCAACCCGGACGACACCAGCGGCCGGCCGACCCTGGAGCACTTCGGCATCACCAAGGCCAAGAAGTCCGAACTCGCCGTGCACCTCGACTGGTTCGCGGTCAGCGGCGACGGCACCCGGATGGTGATCGTCGACGAGGGCGAACTGCGCGCGGTCCCAGCCAACGAGCCCGGCGACGCCGACTCGACGGTGTGGATCGACGCGCGCCGCATCCTGCACACGGTCGACCCGGCCGCGGAGTGGCGGCAGGCGTACGAGGAGGCCGGGCGGCTGATCCGGGCCTACTTCTGGGACCCGGGCATGTGCGGCATCGACTGGGACGGGGTGCTGGACCAGTACCGCCCGCTGGTCGAACGGGTGGCCTCCCCGGACGAGTTCGCGGACCTGCTGCGCGAGGTGCTGGGCGAGCTGGGCACGTCCCACGCCTACGTCTCCCCCGCCCGGCGCAACGAGGGCCCGCCGCACTACCAGCGCCGCCAGGGCCTGCTGGGCGCCAACTTCGTACGCCGCGACGGCGGCTGGATGGTCAAGCGGATCCTGCCCGGCGACTCCTCCGACTCCAAGGCCCGCTCCCCGCTGGCCGGTACGGGCATCCGCGAGGGCGCGCTCCTCACCCACGTCGACGGCCGCCCGGTGGATCCGGACGCGGGCCCGTATCCGCTGCTGGCGGGCTCGGGCGGGACGACGGTTGAGCTGACCTTCGCCCCGGCGGAGGGTGACGGGCCGCCCCGGCGGGTCGCCGTCGTGCCGCTGATCGACGAGCGGCCGCTGCGCTACCAGGACTGGGTGGCGAAACGGCGTGCGGTGGTGCGCGAGTTGAGCGGGGGCCGCTGCGGCTATCTGCACATCCCGGACATGGGCGGGTCGGGCTGGGCGCAGTTCAACCGCGACCTGCGCATGGAGGTGTCCCGGCCCGCGCTGATCGTGGACGTGCGCGGCAACGCCGGCGGCCACATCAGCGAGCTGGTCATCGAGACGCTGAGCCGCACGATCCTGGGCTGGGACCTGACCCGGGACGCCCAGCCCGTGTCGTACACCTCGAACGCGCCGCGGGGCCCGGTGGTGGCCCTGGCGGACGAGGCGACCTCCTCCGACGGCGACATGATCACCGCCGCGTTCAAGCTGCTCAAGCTCGGCCCGGTCGTCGGACAGCGCACCTGGGGCGGTGTGGTCGGCATGACCGGCCGCCACGAACTGGGCGACGGCACGGTGATCACGGTGCCGATGAACGCGGCCTGGTTCGACGCCTACGGCTGGTCCGTGGAGAACAAGGGCGTCGCCCCCGACATCGACGTCCTGCGCACCCCGCTGGACTGGGCCGAGGGGCGGCACGCCCAGCTGACCGACGCGGTGGAGCTGGCCCTCGGGCTGCTGGAGACCAACCCGCCCGCGACGCCGCCCACCTACAGCGACGTACCGGACCGCTCCCGTCCGAAGCTGCCGCCCAGGATGTGACCCACAGGGGAAAGGGGCGCCCCGCACGGGGGCGCCCCAGTCCGCTCAGCACGCGTCGTCAGGCGTCGTAGTCCTGGTCGAAGCGGTCCTCCTGCTCGCGCTCACGGTCACGGTCACGCTCGCGGTCGCGCTGCGGCTGCGAGGGGTCCATGTCCTCGTCACGCCGGCGGCCACGGCCCTGCATCTGCTCGCGAGCCTGGTCCGCCTTCTGACGGGCCTGGTTCTGCCACTGCTCGGACTTCTCCTGGAACTGGTCCTTCATACCCATGTGGGTTCACTCCCGTTGGGGGTGAGGGGATCTGGCTCGTTCAGATTCACACGGGTCGCGACCCTGCGCATATCGATCACTTACGCAGCGTAGTCCACTGCTGCTCATCGGCCGCTCCACCGGCTCCGACCAGGCCCGTGCGCATGCCCGTGAGCCGGTCCGCGAACCGCCGCATCTCCCGCTGTCCCACCGTCCCGATGACTGCGGGCAGGTATCCGCGCACGCCCTGCATCCCGCGCAGCCACCACTGCCCGTACACATGGCTCGACCGCCGCTCGATCCCGGCCACCAGCCGGTCCACCGCCGGGCCGAGCGGGTAGGTCTTGTTCGACGGCCAGGGCAGCCGCTGCCGCAACTCCCGCATGACGTCGTCCTGGTCGGCCCCGCGCACCATGTCGGTGTCGGTCCACGACAGGTACCCGACGCCGACCTTCACGCCCCGGTGCCCGACCTCGGCGCGCAGGCTGTGCGCGTACGCCTCCACGCCCGACTTGGACGCGCAGTACGCGGTCATCATCGGCGCCGGCGTGATCGCCGCGAGGGACGCGATCTGCAGCAGATAGCCCCGGTTCTCCAGCAGCATCGGCAGGAAGGCGCGGGCGGTCACCGCCGAGCCGACCAGGTTGACCTCGATCACCCGCCGCCAGGACTCCGGGTCGGAGTCGACGAACGGACCCCCGGTCGCCACACCGGCGTTGGCGACGACGATGTCGACCCGGCCGAACCGCTCCTTGACCTCCTCGGCGACCCGGGCCATCGCCTCGTGGTCGGTGACGTCGGCGTGCCAGTGGTCGCTGTCGCTGTGCAGCCGCCCGGAGACCTGCTTGAGCACGTCCGGCTCCAGGCCGACCAGGGCGATCTTCACGCCGCGCGCGGAGAGCTTGCGGGCCAGCAGCTCCCCGACGCCGCGCGCCGCCCCGGTCACCACGGCGACCTTGCCTTCGAGGCTCACCCTGCTCATGCGCTCTCCTCGGATACGACCTGGATGTGTGTGGTGACGAGCTCGCGTATCTTCCCGGTGACCAGCTCGGGCGCCTCGACCGGGGTCATGTGGCCGATGCCGGGCAGCTCGGTGAACCCGGTGCAGCGCGGCAGCGCCTCGCACAGGGCCCGGGCCTGCGCCGGCGGGGTCAGCCGGTCCGCCGTACCGACGACGACGGCCGTGGGCACGGTCAACTCCCTTACGCCCTGGTCGAGATCGAGCAGGTCCAGCACCTGCGACCAGGCGTGGCGGACCGTGCGGGGGCAGGCGTGCACGATCCGGGCGCACGCCTCGACCATGTGCGGCGCCGAACCAGGGCCCATCGTGCCGTACTTGAGGATCCGGCGGGCCAGGGGCGTGACCGGCCCGAGCGGGGCGCGCGAGCCGAGGATCCGCCGGGTCAGCCAGGTCCGCACCCGCCCGGGCCGCATGGGGACGACGGTGGAGGCGGCGACCAGCCGCGAACTGCCCGTGCTGCACAGCAGGACGGCGGCGGCATGCTCCCGGAAGGCGGCTCGCCCGGAGGCCGCCATGACGGTCATGCCGCCCATGGAGTGCCCGGCGATCACGGCCTGTTCGCCCGGGGCGAGGGTGGCGCCGAGGACGGCTTCCAGGTCGTCGGCGAGGGCGTCGGTGCCGCACGCCGGGCTCGCGGGGCTGCGGCCGTGCCCGCGCTGGTCGTAGGCGATGACCCGGTGGTCGGTCGCGAGGTCACGGATCTGGGCCGCCCAGAAGGCGGTGGAACAGGTCCAGCCGTGGGCGAGGACGACGGCGGGGGCGCCCTCGGGACCATGGATCTCGACGTGCAGCCGGGCGCCGTCCGCCGAGACGGCGGTCAGTTCGCGCGCCGGGACGGGCGGGGCGTAGGGACCGGAGTCGACGTGCAGGAGGCGGCTCACGCGTCCACCCCGGCCTTCTCCGCGGCCTGCTGCTCGCCCGTCCCGGCCACGGGCGCCCGCAGGACGTCGTACTCGGCGAGGTCCACGCGCCGTGTCGCCCGCCGGAACTCGGCCGTCGTGCCGGGCCAGATGGTGGTGTTGCGGCCGCTCGCGTCGAGGTACCAGCTGGTGCAGCCGCCGGTGTTCCACACCGTGCGCTTCATGCGCTCCTGCACCCGGTCGTTCCAGGCACGCACGGCGCCGGGGCGGGCGTCGAGGGCGACCCGGCCGCCGAGCACGTCGAGCTGGCGGACGTAGTCGGCCAGGTAGTTCAGCTGGGACTCGATCATCAGGATCATCGAGGAGTTCCCGAGGCCCGTGTTGGGCCCGATGATCGTCATCCAGTTGGGGAAGCCCGCGGCGGAGGCGCCGCGCAGGGACTCCATGCCGCCCTTCCAGGCCTCGGCGAGCGTCCGCCCGTCCGCGCCCACGACCCGCTCGGCGATGGGCATGTCGGTGACGTGGAAGCCGGTGCCGAAGACGACCGCGTCGGCCTCGGCCTCGCTGCCGTCGGCGGCGACGAGGGTGGAGCCGCGGACCTCGGCCAGCCCGCTCGCGACGACGTCCACATTCGGCTGCGCGAGCGCCGGGTAGTAGTCGCTGGACAGCAGGATCCGCTTGCAGCCGATGCGGTAGTCCGGCGTGAGCTTGGCCCGCAGCGCCGGGTCCTTGATGGCCCGCGCCATGTTGCGCTTGGCGAGCTGCTCCACGAACCCGAGCTCGTTCGGATGCTTGGTGAACGCCTGGACCTGCAACTCCCGGATGCCCCACAGCAGCCCGCGCCTGAGCTGCGAGGTGAAGGGCAGCTGCCGGTGCAGCCACCGCTCGGCACCGCTGATGGCCCGGTCCATGCGCGGCATGACCCACGGCGGGGTGCGCTGGAACAGCGTGAGCCGGGAGACGTCCGGCTGGATCGACGGCACGATCTGGATGGCCGAGGCCCCGGTCCCCACCATGGCGACGCGCTTGCCGCGCAGGTCGTAGTCGTGATCCCAGCGGGCGGAGTGGAAGACCTTGCCGGGGAAGGAGTCCAGGCCGGGGATGTCCGGCACCTTCGGATCGGACAGCGGCCCGGTCGCCGACACGACCAGGTCGGCGGAGAGGTTCCCGCTGCTGGTCTCGATGTCCCAGCACAGCCGCTCGGCGTTCCAGCTCATCCGCTTCACCTCCGAGTCGAAGCGGAGGTGCGGCCGCAGCCGGAAGGTGTCCGTCACGTGCTCCAGGTAGGCGCGGATGTGCTCCTGCCCCGAGAAGGTGCGCGGCCAGTCCGGGTGGGGCGCGAAGGAGAACGAGTACAGATGCGACGGCACGTCACACGCGCACCCCGGGTAGCTGTTGTCCCGCCAGGTGCCGCCGACGCTGCCCGCCCGCTCCAGGACGACGAAGTCGGTGACGCCCTCGCGCCGGAGCCGCACGGCGGCCCCCAACCCGCCGAACC
Source organism: Streptomyces olindensis (assembly GCA_000696115.1). GTDB lineage: Bacteria > Actinomycetota > Actinomycetes > Streptomycetales > Streptomycetaceae > Streptomyces > Streptomyces olindensis. The sequence continues at coordinate 133,804 of JJOH01000004.1, read as the reverse complement.
CGGACCCGACCACCGCGACCCGCACGTGCTCGTGCTCGCGCTCGCCCATGCCGACACCTCCACACACCACGAGAACCGCGCCAGTGAACACTGGCGCAATGGGAGAGTAGGGCAGTACCGTACTGATGGGTAGGGGGCGGGCGAGGAAAGTTACCCGCGGTACGCCTTAAGGTGCCCAGGTGTCAGAGAAGCGTGAATACCGCATGGAAGAGCTGGCCCGCCTGGCCGGGATCACGGTGCGCACCCTGCGCTTCTACCGCGAACGCAAGCTGATCCCGCCACCCCGCCGCGAGGGCCGGATCGCCTGGTACGACGACGACCACCTGGCCCGGCTCCGCACGATCACCGCCCTGCTGGAACGCGGCCACACCCTCAGCGGCATCGCGGAGCTGGCGGAGGCCTTCGACCACGGCCGGGACGTCGGCGACCTGCTCGGCGTCGGCGCCCCCACCGAGGAGGAACCGGTCCACCTCACCCCCGAGGAACTCGCCGACCACTTCGCGGGCGAGGCCACCCCCGAGAACCTCGCGGCCGCCATGGAACTGGGCTACCTCGGCGCCGACGGCGGCGAGATCGTCCACATCAGCCGCCGCCTCCTGGACGTCTCCTCGGCCCTGGTCCGCGAGGGCATCCCCCTCGCGGAGGTCCTCGCGGCGGCCAAGGACGTCCGCACCCACGCCGACGCCCTCGCCGAACTCTTCACCGACCTGGTCCTGCGCCACGCCTCCGAAACCGACCTGCCCCGCCTGCGCCCACTGGCCCGGAGCGTGGTGGAGGCGGAACTGTCGTTGGCGCTGGACCGGCGGATGCGCAGGCGCTAACGCTCGTAGACGACGGTCACCGGCGCGTGGTCGGACCACCGCTCGGCATGCGTCGCGGCCCGCTCCACGAACCCCTTCACCGCCCGCACGGCGAGCCCCGGGGTGGCCACGTGGTAGTCGATCCGCCAACCGGTGTCGTTGTCGAAGGCCCGCCCCCGGTACGACCACCACGAGTACGGCCCCTCGACGTCGGGGTGCAGCGCACGTACGACATCGACGTAGCCGCCGTCCGCGGGGTCGAAGACCTGGGACAGCCACTCCCGCTCCTCGGGCAGGAAGCCGGAGTTCTTGGTGTTGCCGCGCCAGTTCTTGAGGTCGGCCTTCTGGTGGGCGATGTTCCAGTCGCCGCAGACCAGCACCTCGCGCCCGTCGGCGGCGGCCCGCTCCCGGAGCTCCTTCAGATGGGCGAGGAACTCGCCCATGAAGCGCTCCTTCTCGTCCTGCCGCTCGGTGCCGACCTCGCCCGAGGGCAGGTACAGCGAGGCGACGGTGACCCCCGGCAGATCCGCCTCCACATACCGCCCGCTGCCGTCGAACTCTTCCGACCCGAACCCGATCCGCACCCGGTCGGGCTCACGGCGGCTGTACAGCGACACCCCGGCCCGCCCCTTGGCGGCGGCCGGCGCGTGCACCACGTGCCAGCCCTCGGGCGCGCGGACGTGCTCGGGCAGCTGCTCCGGCTCGGCGCGCACCTCCTGCAGGCACAGCACGTCGGCGTCGGTCGCCGCCAGCCACTCCACGAAGCCCTTCTTCGCGGCGGCCCGCAGCCCGTTCACATTCACAGAGGTCACAGTGAGCACCCGGGCACGATACCGGCACTCTGGACCGAGTCCAGTTCCGGATCGCATACGGTGGTTGGCATGCACATACGCCGGGTCTCCTTCGACCACCCCGACGCCGTGAAGCTGAACGACCAGGTCCAGGCCGAATACGCCGTCCGCTACGGGGATGACGGCGACGCCACGCCCATGGCCGCCGCGGACTTCGATCCGCCGAACGGCATCTACCTGATCGCGTACGACGAGGACGGCACGCCCGTCGCCTCCGGCGGCTGGCGCGCGCAGGACGCGAACGACGAGGGCAACCAGGACGGCGACGCCGAGCTCAAGCGCATGTACGTGGTCGAGCAGCTGCGCGGCAGGGGCCTCGCCCGCCGCATCCTGGCCGCCCTGGAGGAGGACGCCCGGGCCGCCGGCCGCGTCCGCATGGTCCTGGAGACCGGCACCAAGCAGCCGGAGGCCATCGCCCTGTACACGTCCAGCGGCTACGAGCCGTGCGCCAAGTTCGGCTACTACCGCCACTACGAGTCGAGCCGCTGCTTCGCGAAGAGCCTCTGACAGTTGTGACCCTGAACACACGTCAGAGCCCGGTCGGTTTCCCGACCGGGCTCTGAGCTGCGTGGACCTGAGGGGATTTGAACCCCTGGCCCCCTCGATGCGAACGAGGTGCGCTACCGGACTGCGCCACAGGCCCTTGCAACGAGTGAAACTTTAGCACCCCGATCGGCCTGCTTGGAAATCCGTTCCCGAGGGGCGGTCACCTGCGGGTTCGCGGGGCTACTCGTTGGCGGCCCGGGGGCGCTCCCCGTCCTCGTACTGGTCGAACAGCGGCGTGCGCCCGCGCTCCCGGGCCCGTCGCGCCGAGGCCGCGCGGCGGGCGTCGGTACGCCCGTCGTCGTCCGTCCTGTCCTGCGGCCGGGGGTCCTCCTCGGCCGGGTCCGCGGCGTCGGCCTCGCGCTCCGCGTCCGGGGCGACCGCGCTGGAGCGGGCCGAGCTCCACGTATCGGGGGCGCCGAGGTCCACGTCACCGGTGGCGCGGGGCGCGACCGGGGCGGTCACGTACGTCGGCAGGGGCACCGGCACCGGCTCCCAGCTGTCGCCCTGGCCGGGCCGCCGCTGCCGCTCGCGCTGCTGGTCGACCCACTCGGCGTGGTCGGTCTGCTCGACGAGGGCGCGCCGGTCCGCGGCGAGGGCCGAGAGGCCGGGGTCGGTCACCGGCTCGGGGTCCCTCCTCCGGTTCGTCGGTCTCCTCGTCGGCCGAGGCGCGCCGGCGGGGCTGGCGCTGCCGCTCCCGCAGCCGCTGGGCCGCGGCCTCGGCCCGGCGGCGGTCCATCTGGTAGGCGAAGCGGCGGCGCTCCTGGGTGCGCAGGTACGCGATGTACACGCTGAGCATGACGGCGGGCACGCCGGGGGCCCACAGGAACGCGAGCCCGCCGACCGCGGCGACGATCGCACCGAGGGTGAAGGCGAGGAACAGCATGGTGGTGGTGCGCCGGCGGCGCGCGAGTACCTTCGAGCGCCGGGCTCGTGCCGCGGCCGCCTGGGCCTGCGGTGACAGGCCGCGCCGGGCCGCGGGCACGCGGCCGCCCCCGCGCTCGGGACCCGCCGTGTTCGGCGCGTGCGGCGCCTGGCGGGCCGGCTGCTCGGGGGCGGGCGACGGTACGGGTGCCTGGGTCTGCGGACGGGTCTTGGACACGGCGAAGGCCCGGACGTCCACCGACTCGGTGACGACGTCCAGGTCGTCGGCGTCCTGCTCCCCCTCGTCGGTGGAGCGCGCCCGCAGGTCCCTGGCGTACCGGCGCTCCATCCCCGCCCGTCCGGACAGCAGCCGGATGGCGGTGCTGAAGCGTTCCGTCGGACGGGCCTCGTTCAGCTCGTCCTGCCTACGGAGCCACATCGGCACCAAGTAGGCGGCCCAGGCCCCGACAATGACTGCGTAGATGAGGCCGCTGCTGCTCACGTCTCACACCGTAGAGGGGTTTGCGTGAGGCCATCCGCCAATTGAGCCGGTGTGTCGCACGATCTGGCTGATATTTCGAACTTTTTTGTGATCGATGCGATCAGCAGACCGTCCGGGGCGGGAATTCATTGCCCCGAGCCGGTCATCGGGCGATCAATTTCGAACACGTATTCAATTTCCGGGGTGATGCCGGATTCCCGGATTACTCTCCGATCGTGCCCGGTGCCAGCGCCTCAGCAACCCGTCCGGCACCTCTTCCGCCGTCAGCGCGAAGACGAGGTGGTCGCGCCAGGCCCCGTCGATGTGGAGATAACGCGGCCTGATCCCCTCCTCCCGGAATCCGAGTTTCTCCACGACGCGGCGGCTGGGCCCGTTCTCCGGGCGAATGCAGACCTCGATGCGGTGCAGTCCGACCGTGCGGAAACAGTGGTCGACGACGAGCGCCACCGCCGTCGGCATCACCCCGCGCCCGGCCACCGCCTCGTCCACCCAGTAGCCGACGTGCCCCGAGCACATCGAGCCCCAGGTGATCCCGGCCACCGTCAACTGCCCCACCAGCCGCCCCTGGTACTCGATGACGAAGGGCAGCATCCGGCCCGCGTTCGCCTCCGACCTGAGGTGGCGGACCATCTGGCGGAAGGTGGGGCGGTGGGCGAGCGGCCCGCCGGGCGAGGGCGGCGGGATGGTCGCCTCCCAGGGGCGCAGCCAGTCGCGGTTGCGCCGGTTGACCTCACGCCACGCCCGCTGGTCGCGCAGCTTTATCGGCCGGAGGACGATGTCGCCGTCCACCAGCTCGACGGGCCAGGATGGGCTGTTCAGCTCGCACCCCCACTACTGGGTCTGGGGTGGTCGCCGCCGCGGAGCTGCTCGACGGCGTGCACCAGCAGCGGCTCCAGGACGGCCAGGCCGTCCTTCACGCCGCCGCTGGAACCGGGCAGGTTGACGATCAGTGTGCCGTCCGCCACTCCGGCCAGGCCCCGGGAGAGCGCCGCGGTCGGCACCTTCTCCCGGCCGAACGCCCGGATGGCCTCGGCGATGCCCGGCACCTCGTGGTCGATCACGCGGCGGGTCGCCTCCGGGGTGCGGTCGGTGGGCGAGATGCCCGTGCCGCCGGTGGTGACGATGACGTCGTAGCCGGCCTCGACACCGGCGCGCAGGGCCGCCTCCACGGGGTCGCCGTCGGGGACGACCTGCGGGCCCTCGACCTCGAAGCCGAAGCGCGTCAGCCCGTCGGCGATCAGCGGGCCGCCCTTGTCCTCGTAGATACCGGCGGCGGCCCTGTTCGAGGCCGTGATGACGAGAGCGGCGTACGGCGCGGACAGTGCACCGCCGATCGAAGCGTCCAGTGTCATGCCCGGCTCCAGTCGCCCGACTTGCCGCCCGTCTTCTCCTCCACCCGTACGTCCGTGATGACCGCTCCCTTGTCGACCGCCTTGACCATGTCGATCACGGTGAGCGCGGCGACGGAGACCGCGGTGAGGGCCTCCATCTCGACGCCCGTGCGGTCCGTGGTCTTCACGGTGGCCAGGATCTCCACCGCGTCGTCCGCGACCGACAGGTCCAGTTTCACACCGGACACCGACAAGGGGTGGCAGAGCGGGATCAGGTCGGGGGTGCGTTTGGCGCCCATGATCCCGGCGATCCGCGCGGTCGCGAGGGCGTCGCCCTTGGGGACGCCCTCGCCGCGCAGCAGCTCGATCACGCGCGGCGAGACGAGGACGCGGCCGCTGGCGCGGGCGGTGCGCGCGGTCACGTCCTTCCCCGACACGTCGACCATGCGGGCCGCTCCGGCGTCGTCGAGGTGCGTGAGCCTGTCCTGCGTGGGGCCGTCCTGCGTGCGTGGGTCCTGCGTGCTCATGCTGTGTGGCGCTCCCGGTCCGGGCCTGCTGTGCGCGACACGGTACCCCCAACCAGCGCCTATCGGCCGAGCAGGACCACCTCGACCTCGGAGCCGGGCTCGACGGACTCCGTGTCCTCGGGGACGACGATCAGCGCGTCCGCGTGGGCGAGGGCCGCGACCAGGTGCGATCCGGCACCGCCGACCGGGGTCACCCGGCCGTCCGCGTACGTGCCGCGCAGGAACTGGCGGCGGCCCTTCGGGGAGGTCAGCGCCTTGTCGGCGGCCAGGGTCGCCCGGGTCGTCGGCCGGTGGACGTCGTCGAGTCCCATGAGGGTGCGGATGGCGGGGCGGACGAACAGTTCGAAGGACACGTACGACGACACCGGGTTGCCGGGCAGGGCCAGCAGCGGGGTGTGGTCGGGGCCGATGGAGCCGAAGCCCTGGGGCTTGCCGGGCTGCATGGCGAGCTTGCGGAACTCGATGCCGCTGCCGGGCTCGTCCTCGTCGCCCACGTGGGACAGGGCCTCCTTGACCACGTCGTACGCGCCGACGCTCACACCGCCCGTGGTGACCATCAGGTCGGCGCGGACCAGCTGGTCCTCGATGGTGGAGCGCAGGGTCTCGGCGTCGTCGGCGACGGCGCCCACCCGGTAGGCGATGGCGCCGGCGTCACGGGCGGCGGCGGTGAGGGCGAAGCTGTTGGAGTCGTAGATCTGACCGGTGCGCAGTTCCGTGTCGGGCTGGACGAGTTCGCTGCCGGTGGAGAGCACCACCACGCGCGGGCGCGGGCGGACGCGGACCGTGCCGCGGCCGATCGCGGCGAGCAGGGCGATCTGGGGCGGGCCGAGGACCGTGCCGGCCTCCAGGGCGCGGTCGCCGGCCTTCACGTCGCTGCCCTTGGCCCGCACGTGCGCCCGGGCCTCGGCCGGGCGGTACACCTGCACATGCCCGGTGGCGCCCTCGGGGCCGAGGCTGCGGGCGCGCATCCCTCGCACCGGGCCCTCGCCGAGCCCGCCGTCGGTCCACTCGACGGGCACGACCGCCTCGGCGCCGGGCGGCAGTGGGGCGCCGGTCATGATGCGGGCGGCCTGGCCGGGGCCCACGTGGAGCGGCTCGGCCTGGCCGGCGGCGACGTCCCCGACGACCTCCAGGGCCGCCGGAAACTCCTCGCTCGCGCCCGCGACGTCCGCGACCCGCACCGCGTAGCCGTCCATGGAGCTGTTGTCGAACGGCGGCAGGGACACCGGCACCGTGATGTCGTCGACCAGGACGCAGCCCTGGGCGTCGAGCAGGTGCAGTTCGATCGGCTCCAGAGGGCGGACGGTGGCGAGGATGTCCTCCAGGTGCTCGTCCACCGACCAGAGGTGGTCGGGGCCCGAGTGGTCCTGGTCCGTGACGCGGGGCGCGGCGCTGCTCAACGTGTTACATCTCCTCGGCTACGTAACTGCGAAGCCAGGTCCGGAAGTCCGGGCCCAGGTCTTCACGTTCGCACGCGAGTCGGACAATGGCACGCAGGTAGTCGCCGCGGTCGCCGGTGTCATAGCGGCGGCCCTTGAAGACCACGCCGTGCACCGGGCCGCCGATCTTCTCGTCGGCCGCGAGCTGCTGGAGGGCGTCCGTGAGCTGGATCTCGCCGCCGCGGCCCGGCTCGGTCCGGCGCAGTATGTCGAAGATGTGCGGGTCGAGGACGTAGCGGCCGATGACCGCGTAGTTCGACGGGGCGTCGGACGGGTCCGGCTTCTCGACCAGGCCGCTGACCTTGACGACGTCGCTGTCCTCGGTGGTCTCCACGGCCGCGCAGCCGTAGAGGTGGATCTGCTCCGGGGCGACCTCCATGAGCGCGATGACGCTGCCGCCGCGCTGCTCCTGGACCTCGACCATGCGCTGGAGCAGCGGGTCGCGGGGGTCGATCAGGTCGTCGCCGAGGAGGACGGCGAAGGGCTCGTGGCCCACGTGCGGGGCGGCGCACAGGACGGCGTGGCCGAGGCCCTTGGGGTCGCCCTGGCGGACGTAGTGCATGGTCGCGAGGTCGCTGGACTCCTGCACCTTGGCGAGACGGCCGGCGTCGCCCTTCTTCTGGAGCGCCGACTCCAGCTCGTAGTTCCGGTCGAAGTGGTCCTCGAGGGGGCGCTTGTTGCGGCCCGTCACCATGAGGACGTCGTCGAGACCCGCCGCGACGGCCTCCTCGACCACGTACTGGATCGCGGGCTTGTCCACGACCGGCAGCATCTCCTTGGGAGTGGCTTTGGTGGCCGGCAGGAACCGGGTGCCGAGGCCTGCTGCGGGAATGACAGCCTTGCTGATCCGAGGGTGCGACTGAGTCATGCCCGCCACCCTATCCGGTGCCTTTGCATGGAATCTGCGGCTCCGGTTCATAGGCGCTCATATGAGCGTATTGCGACGGTACGGGAGCAACCATTGAGGCACATCGCACGTCCGGGCGAGCCTGACAAGCGGAGTTTGCGGCGCGAGATCCTCGCGGTGAGGAACAGGTTGACGGCGGATGACCTGCGGGAAACGTCGGCCGCGCTGGCCGGGCGGGCCCTGGAGCTGCCCGAGTTGGCGCGGGCCGGCACGGTCGCCGCGTATGTCTCCGTGGGGAGTGAACCCGGGACGCTCGCGCTCCTGGACACTCTGCGCGCCCGGGGCGTGCGCGTACTGCTGCCGGTGCTGCTGCCCGACAACGACCTGGACTGGGGCGCGTACGAGGGCGAGGGCTCGCTGGCGCGTGTCCAACACGGCGGCCGGATGGCCCTCTTCGAGCCCGCGGGCGAGCGCCTGGGCCCGGATGCCGTGACGACCGCGGACGCCGTGCTGCTGCCGGGCCTCGCGGTGGACGCGCGCGGGATGCGGCTCGGGCGGGGCGGCGGCTCGTACGACCGGGTCCTGGCGCGGCTGGAGCGGGCGGGAACGCACCCGGCGCTGGTGGTGCTGCTGTACGACTCCGAGGTCGTCGAACACGTCCCGGAAGAGCCGCACGACCGGCCGGTGCACGCGGTGGTGACGCCGTCGGGGGTGCGGCGGTTCCGGCCGGAGCCCTGACGCGGAAACGGCCCTCCACGCGCGCGGGGAGGGCCGTTTCCGTCTGCCGGAGTCAGTGGCTCACGGTTTCAGGACCAGCTTGTCGGTCGTGCCGTTCTCGACCGCCCGGTCCGAGAAGGACCACGGCAGCAGTTCGCCGTCGGCCCACTTGTCCGTCTGGTCGACGTAGTGGGCGCTGTACGCGTGCCCCGAGGCGCCGCTGAGGTTGATCCAGCGGGACTTGTCGAGGTCGCCGAGGTTCACGACCATCCGCATGGACGGCACCCACACCACCCCGTAGCCGCCGGCCGCGTTCCAGCCGGTCGCGTTGACCGTCGCCTCGCCACCGCTGAGCTCCCAGGGGCCGCGGTTGAGGGCGTACTGGAGGAAACCGGGGCCTTCGGTGCCGAGGGTCTGGTTCTTCAGGAACAGGCGGTGCAGCCGGCCCCAGCTCCAGGTGTCGATGTCCTTGCCGAGCTTGGCGGTCAGCTCCCAGCGGGCGTCGATCATCGCGCGCTTGAACAGCTGGTCGCGGTCGGCGGCGGCGGGGCGGGTGCCCGCCTTGGGCGTCTTCCACCACTCGCTCTTCGGCTGGTCCATCAGCTTGCGGACCACCTCGAACCAGCGGTCGCCGCCGTCCGGCTGCGCCTGGTCGGGGTCGCGCTGGCCGCACTCGCGCACCTTCTCCGCCTCGTCGGCGGGCCCGGTGGTGTTGACCGGGTCGACCCACAGGCACTGGCCCTTGACCCGCAGCTCCTTGGGCAGCTTGTTGCCGAAGGCGAGCTTGAGGATGTTGCGCCAGACGGCGTTGAAGTAGGCGGCGGCCGCCGAGTCGGCGTCCTGGGTGTAGTCCCAGCCCTCCAGGAGCTTCTGCGCCTCGCGCACGTCCTTGTCGCCGGTGTCGATCTTCAGCAGCGTGGGCACCAGCAGCCGGGCGATCTCGCTGCTGTTGTCCAGCTGCATCTGGCGCATGTCGTCCGTGGAGATCTTGCCGCCGTCCTTGATCTTCGACTGGATCAGGTCGGTGATCCGCTGGCTGCGCGTGCCGTAGCCCCAGTCCGTGGTGAGCGTGTAGGGGTACTTGTCCGGGTCGATCACGGCCTGGTTGGCGGTGACGATGTAGCCGCGCTCCGGGTCGAACTCGTAGGGCAGCGCGTCCTGCGGGACGTAGCCGGTCCAGCGGTACTTCGGGTCCCAGCCGGGCGCCGGGAGGGAGCCGTCGTCGCCCTCCGCGCGCAGGGGGATCCTCCCCGGCAGGGTGTAGCCGATGTGGTTCTCGGTGTCGGCGTAGACCAGGTTCTGCGAGGGCACGTCGAACAGGGCGGCGGCCTTGCGGAAGTCGGTCCAGTTCTTCGCCCTGTCCATGGCGAAGACGGCGTCCATGGTGGTGCCCGGCTGCAGGGCGGTCCAGCGCAGCGCGACGCCGTAGCCGTCGCCCCGGTCGGGCGCCGCGGTGTCGACGGTGGCCTTCTTGCCGACCTTCACGAGCTCCTCGTCGCGGTCGGACAGCAAGGGCCCGTTGTTGGTCTCGCGGACGACGATCTTCTTGGGCGAGCCGCCGGCGACCTTGATGGTCTCCTCGCGCGTCTCGAAGGGCCTGACCTTGCCGTCGTACAGGTAGCCGTCGCCGGTGATCTTCTCCAGGTAGAGGTCCGTGACGTCGACGCCGGAGTTGGTCATGCCCCAGGCGATGTCCTGGTTGTGACCGATTATCACGCCGGGCATGCCGGCGAAGGTGTAGCCCGTGACGTCGTACTGGCAGGTGCTGGAGACGCTGCGGCAGTGCAGGCCCATCTGGTACCAGACCGACGGCAGCGAGGGCGACAGGTGCGGGTCGTTGGCCAGCAGCGGCTTGCCGGTGATGGTGTGCTTCCCGCTGACCACCCAGGAGTTGGAGCCGATGCCGTCGCCGTTCACGCCGACGGCCGGCGGGAGGTCGTCCAGGACTCTGGTGAGGCCGCCGAGCTGGCTGTCCAGGCCCGAGGTGCCCGAGGCGGTGCCGCTCGTGCCGGACGCGCCGGAAGCGGTGTCCTGGGTGCCCGCGGCGCCGGCGGTGCCGGCGGAGGTGCCGCCGGTCCCGCTCGTGCCGGAGGCACCGGACGTGCCGCTCGTGCCGCCCTGTTCGAACGCTCCCGTCAGCTCGCTGTACTGGCCCTCCTGCACGATCGCCTTGTTCCGGCTGTACGGGTACTGCGGGTACAGGTCGGCGATCTGCTTCGGGCCGAGACGGCTGGTCAGCAGGGCGCGGTCGATCTCGTCCTGCATGTTGCCGCGCAGGTCCCAGGCCATCGCCTTCAGCCAGGAGACCGAGTCGACCGGGGTCCAGGCTTGCGGCTTGTAGTCGTTGGTGAAGCCGAGCGCCGCGTACTCCAGGGAGATGTCCTTGCCCTCCTTGCCCTGGAGGTAGGCGTTGACTCCCTTGGAGTAGGCCTGGAGGTACTTCTTCGAGGCGTCCGACAGCTTGGTGTCGTACTCCTCCTTGGCGATCCGGGCCCATCCCAGGGTGCGCAGGAACTCGTCGTTGTCGACCTGGCTCTTGCCGAACATCTCCGACAGGCGCCCGGCGGCCATGTGACGGCGTACGTCCATCTCGTAGAACCGGTCCTGCGCCTGGACGAAGCCCTGCGCCATGAACAGGTCCGCGTCCGAGTTGGCGTAGATCTGCGGGATGCCGTAGTTGTCGCGTTTGACCTCGACGGGCCCCGAGAGGCCCTCGAGCGTGAGGGTGCCCTTGGTCTGCGGGAAGGAGGCCCGGACGGTGCTGATGGACCAGTAGGCCCCGAAGGCGACGCCTCCGATGAGGGCCAGCACCAGGACGAGGACGATCAGGCGGGCTTTGCGCCCTTTTCTCCTGCCGGACTTGCCGGGCTGCTGACCCGTGGAGGCGGTGGTGTTCGGGGGCATCGCTGTCCTTGCTGTCCTAACGCGAGCGGCAGGTTCGGCTGTGCTTTTAACTGAGCGCTGGAGCAACGATAGGCGCAGGGCCTTGCGCCCCTTGACGCGGAGTCGGGAACCGGCACGGACGGACGTTCGATCTTGCCCTCCGAAGCGTCAAGAAATCGTCAAGAGTTAGGTAAGGTAACGAAGTAGTTGGCGCGGTGCGCCACAGCTTCATGTGCGATGTACGTGAGCCCCCGCGTGTGCGCGAGGGCCAGGGAAGGATTCGGCCGCTGACTGTTCACCACCTCAACCAGCTCCTGCTCGTCTGCTCGCTCGTCCTGCTCGTCGCCGTCGCAGCGGTACGGATCTCCTCGCGCAGCGGGCTCCCCAGCCTGCTCGTCTACCTGGGCATAGGCGTCGCCATGGGCCAGGACGGCATCGGGGACATCCACTTCGACAACGCCGAGCTGACCCAGGTCATCGGGTACGCGGCCCTGGTCGTGATCCTGGCCGAGGGCGGTCTGGGCACGAAGTGGAAGGAGATCAAGCCGGCCCTGCCGGCCGCCACGGCACTGGCGCTGGCCGGTGTCGCGGTGAGCGTGGGCATCACGGCGTCGGCCGCCCACTACCTGATCGGCCTGGAGTGGCGGCAGGCGCTCATCATCGGTGCGGTCGTCTCCTCGACCGACGCGGCGGCCGTGTTCTCCGTGCTGCGGAAGATCCCCCTGCCCGCGCGCGTGACGGGCACGCTGGAGGCGGAGTCCGGCTTCAACGACGCCCCGGTGGTCATCCTCGTGGTCTCGCTGTCCACGGCGGGCCCGGTCGACCACTGGTACGTGCTGCTGGGCGTGATCCTGCTGGAGCTGGCGATCGGCGCGGCGATCGGTCTCGCGGTGGGCTGGCTCGGCGCCTGGGGTCTGCGGCACGTGGCGCTGCCCGCCTCCGGCCTCTACCCGATCGCGGTCATGGCGATCGCCGTGGTGGCGTACGCGGCGGGCGCGCTGGCGCACGGCAGCGGCTTCCTCGCGGTGTATCTCGCCGCGATGGTGATGGGCAACGCGCGGCTGCCGCACTGGCCCGCCACGCGCGGGTTCGCCGACGGGCTCGGCTGGATGGCCCAGATCGGCATGTTCGTCCTGCTCGGACTGCTGGTCACGCCGCACGAACTGGGCGACGACATCGTGCCCGCGCTGGTCATCGGGCTCGTGCTGACCATGGTGGCGCGTCCGCTGAGCGTGGTGCTCTGCCTGACGCCGTTCCGGGTGCCGTGGCAGGAGCAGACGCTGATGTCCTGGGCGGGGCTGCGCGGGGCGGTGCCCATCATCCTGGCGACCATCCCCATGGTGGAGGGCGTCGACGCCAGCCGCCGGATCTTCAACATCGTCTTCGTCCTGGTCGTCGTCTACACCCTGGTCCAGGGGCCGACACTGCCGTGGCTGGGCCGCAAACTGCGCCTCGGCGACGGCTCGGAGGCCGCCGACCTCGGCATCGAGTCGGCCCCGCTGGAGCGGCTGCGCGGGCACCTGCTGTCCGTGGCGATCCCCCAGGAGTCGAAGATGCACGGCGTGGAGGTGGCCGAACTGCGCCTGCCGCACGGCGCCGCCGTCACGCTCATCGTGCGCGGCGGCGAGTCCTTCGTCCCGCTGCCGACGACGATATTGCAGCGGGGGGACGAGCTCCTCGTGGTCGCCACGGACCCCGTCCGGGACGCGACCGAGAGCCGACTGCGGGCGGTCGGGCACGGCGGCAAGCTGGCCGGCTGGCTGGGCACGGACGGGGCGAGCCGCTGAGAGGCGTTTCGCGCCGTTTGTGTTTGTAAGGTGAGCGGGTTGCCGGTGCTCTCTTTCACAGGTGCACCGGCACGTGATCCCTGTACGATGAAGGCCTACCCAGATCGAACCACCTCTGCCTGACGCAGAGCTGGCGCGACCGTATGGCGGTCGGGTCGCCCCTCCTCACCGGGCCCCGGCATCTACCGCAGTTCCGCGCAAGAGGACAGCTCTCGGCGCCGCCCGCTGACCGGGCCGCGCTACCAGGCGGCAGAAAGGCACGGGCCGTGGCGTCCACGGTCACCTCGAAGAAGTCGAAGAACTCGATGACCTCGAAGAACTCGACGGCTTCCGCCCGCCCGGGATACGGACGGCTGCTGCGCACCCGCGGCGCCTGGACGTTCCTGCTCCCCGGTTTCGCGGCACGCCAGCCGTTCGCGATGCTGACGATCTCCATCGTGCTGCTGGTGCAGCACACCACCGGCTCCTACGGAGCGGCGGGCGCCGCCGCTGCCGTCACCGGCGTCTCCATGGCGCTGTTCGCCCCCTACAGCGGCCGCCTCGCCGACCGCTACGGGCAGCGTGCCGTACTGATCCCCGGGGTGCTGCTGCACGCGCTGTCCGGGCTGACCCTGACCACGCTCGCGTTGTCCGACGCCCCCCTGTGGGCCGTCTTCGTCGCGGCCGTCCCGACCGGCGCCTCGGTGCCGCAGATCGGTCCCATGGTGCGGGCCCGCTGGGGCGTCACGCTCAAGGACTCGCCGCTCATGACCACCGCGGCGGCCTTCGAGTCCGTCACGGACGAGCTGACCTTCGTCGTCGGACCGCTGCTGGCCACCGCCCTGTGCACGGCCGTCGACCCGGCCGCCGGCCTGGTGACGGAGGCCTCGCTGACCCTGATCGGCGGTCTGCTGTTCGCCGCGCAGAAGAGCACCCAGCCCTCGGTGTCGGGCGGCGGGCACGCGCGCGTGGAGCACGCTTCCGCGCTGCGCGTTCCCGGGGTGCGCGTGCTGATCGTGACCTTCCTCGGCATCGGCACGGTCTTCGGCGGGATGCAGGTCTCCCTGGCCGCGTTCACCGAGTCGATCGGCGAGCCGGGCCTGAACGGCGTCCTGTACGGCGTCTTCGCCGCGGGCAACATGCTGTCCGGGATCGTCTGCGGCGCGATCGCCTGGAAGGCGGCCCCGCAGCGGCGCCTGGTCATCGGCTACACGGCGCTCGCCCTCACGGCGTCGGGCCTGTGGGCCGCCCACTCGGTCCTGGTCCTGGCCGGCCTCGGCCTGCTGGTCGGCATGTGCATCGCGCCCGCCCTGATCACCGGCTACACCCTGGTCGAGAGCCTGGTCCCGGCCGGTGCCCGCACCGAGGCCTTCACCTGGCTGACCGGCGCGGTGGCACTGGGCCAGGCCGCCGCCGTCACCGTCGCCGGACAGCTGGAGGACCGCTTCCGGGACGGCGCCGGTTTCCTGGTGCCGATGGGCGGCACGGTGCTCGCCCTGGCGACCCTCCTGGCCCTGCGTTCCCGGCTGTCCCCGAGGGCCCACGGCCGGACCGTCGCACGTGGCGTGGGTCACCGCGTGCCGGTGGCAGTGGACTGAACGGCCGGAATACGTCAAGATGGACCGTCGTTAGCACTCATCGAGTGAGAGTGCCAGGAGGAAGACAGTGCCCACCTACCAGTACCAGTGCACCGAGTGCGGCGAGGGCCTCGAGGCGGTGCAGAAGTTCACCGACGACGCCCTGACCGAGTGCCCCAGCTGCAAGGGCCGCCTGAAGAAGGTGTTCTCGGCGGTCGGCATTGTCTTCAAGGGCTCCGGCTTCTACCGGAACGACAGCCGCGGCTCCTCGTCGAGCAGCTCGCCGGCGTCGAAGTCGTCGAGCTCCTCCTCGTCGTCCTCCTCCGACTCGTCGAGCTCGTCGAGCTCCTCGTCGAGTGCGGGCAGCAGCTCCACGAGCAGCAGCACCACCGCCGCGTAACGCCTGATCTCTGCGGGACCCTGTCGCCCTTCCTGCGGCAGGGTCCTCGGCGTTTCCGCATGCGGTTATGGTGCGGGCATGGCGAACAAGGCGAACGCGGTGAACGCGGGTGGCGGGGCGAGCACGGTGAACGCGGGTGGCGGAGCGGGCAGGGCGAACGCGGGTGGCGGAGCGGGCACCGGCGGCGGGCCGGACGTGGAGGGCGCCGGGATCGGTGTCATCGGCGGCTCGGGGTTCTACTCCTTCCTCGACGACGTGACCGAGATCCAGGTCGACACCCCGTACGGACCGCCCAGCGACTCCCTCTTCCTCGGCGAGGTCGCCGGCCGGCGGGTCGCCTTCCTGCCGCGGCACGGACGGGGCCACCACCTGCCTCCGCACCGGATCAACTACCGGGCCAACCTGTGGGCGCTGCGGTCGGTCGGCGTGCGCCAGGTGCTCGCCCCCTGCGCGGTGGGCGGTCTGCGTCCCGAGTACGGGCCGGGCACGCTCCTGGTGCCGGACCAGCTGGTCGACCGCACGAAGTCCCGCGCCAACACCTACTTCGACGGGCTGCCGCTGCCCGACGGGTCGGTGCCGAACGTGGTGCACGTGTCGCTGGCCGACCCATACTGCCCCGCCGGGCGGGCCGTCGCGCTGAAGGCGGCGCGCGGCCGGGACTGGGAGCCGGTGGACGGCGGCACGCTGGTCGTGGTCGAGGGGCCGCGCTTCTCCACCCGTGCCGAATCGTTGTGGCACCAGGCGCAGGGCTGGTCGGTGGTGGGCATGACGGGCCACCCCGAGGCGGCGCTCGCCCGTGAGCTGGAGCTCTGCTACACGTCCCTGACCCTGGTCACCGACCTCGACGCGGGGGCCGAGACCGGGGAGGGCGTCTCGCACGACGAGGTGCTGCGGGTGTTCTCGGCGAACGTGGACCGGTTGCGCGGGGTGCTGTTCGACGCGGTGGCCGGGCTGCCGGAGGTGGACGAACGGGACTGCCTGTGCGTGAGCGCGCTGGGCGGGATGGATCCGGGGTTCGCGCTGCCGTAGGGCTCTGCGGGTGGGAAGTGGCGGCGAGGCCGCGGTTCGGGTGAGGGAGCGGGAGTCGCCGTTGGGGCGAGGGAGCGGGAGTCGCCGTTGGGGCGAGGGAGCGGAAGTTGCCGTTCGGGTGAGGGAGTTGTCCACAGGGCGGCGGTACGTCCACAGGCCTGAGCGGCCGGGCCGGCGAAGCCTCATCGTGGGGAGCGCAAGCCGGTCCCTCGTCGCAGGTGGTGGTCTCCGTGTCCCTCGCTCGGTCCTCGTACGTGCCCTCGTCTCCCTCGTGGTCCCTCCCCGCGTGCCCGCCCGGGGCCGAGGTGCCCGCGACCCGCGAGGTGCCGCGATTCGATCCGGTACGGGTGGGCGGGCGCTGCCGCTCCGGCCGGCTCACCCGGCACCGGCGCCGGGCCCTGGCCGTCGGGCTCGCGGTCACCGCGACCGCACTCGTGGCGGCGGGGCCGCGTGACGCCGAGGGAGCCCGCGGGCATCCCCGGACCCGCCCGCCCGCGCACACGACCACGGTGCCGTCCGGTGAGCGGCCCGCGCCCCCACGCCGCGCCGCGGGGGCGGTGACGGCCCCGGTCCGGATCGCCGACGCGGCCACCGTACGGCTGCTGCGGCCCGGCGACCGGGTCGACGTCATCGCCGCCGAGGAGACGGTGACGGGCGGCGACGCCCGGGTGGTCGCGCGCGGGGCCAGGGTGACCAAGGTGCCGGAGCCCCTGGAGGGCGCTTCCGACGACGGTGCGCTGGTCGTGCTCTCGGTGCCGCGCGCCACCGCCGCCCGGCTGGCCGGCGCGAGTGCCACGGCGCGCCTGGCGGTGACGTTGTGGTGATCGGCTTGTGCACGGTCCCGTCAAGTCCCTCGTTCGAGGGACCCAGGTGCTCAGTTCGGCGCAGTGTTGACGTAGGTTGCGGAGCGTTTTGTTCCACAAGCTGCTTGTGCGAGGAGAGGCCCCGAGGTGAGCGAGAAGAAGGATCCGAGTGTCTGGGAGGGCTTCAAGGCCTTCCTGATGCGCGGGAACGTCGTCGATCTGGCGGTGGCGGTGGTGATCGGCGCCGCCTTCACCAACATCGTCAACGCCGTGGTGAAGGGGATCATCAACCCGGTCGTCGGCGCCATCGGGACCAAGAACCTCGACCACTACAGTTCGTGCCTCAGCTCGACGTGCGAGGGCGAGCAGGGCATCCAGATCCTGTGGGGCTCCGTCCTCGGTGCCACACTGAGCTTCGTGATCACCGCGGCGGTCGTCTACTTCCTGATGGTCCTGCCCATGGCGAAGTACCTGGCCCGGGTGGAGGCCCGCCGGAAGGCCAAGGAGGGCACGCAGGAGGTCATCGAGGTGACCGAGCTGGAGGTGCTCAAGGAGATCCGGGACGCGCTGGTCGCACAGCGCGGTGCGGGACACGACCGGTCCTAGGTCCTGTCGCTCGGATCACGCCGCGGGCACGGGGCGCCGCCCGGCTGCTTCAGAGGTGGTGGGGCGGCTTCTCGTCGAGGAAGCGCCTGAGGTCTCCGGCGGCGCCGCCGGAGTCGGTGCGCTCGCCCCAGCCCCGGTCGGTGTCGTCGGAGGACTGCTGGTCGAGCGGGTCGTCGAAGACCAGCGCGGGCTTCGGCTCGCGCGGCTCGGATTCGGGGGCGGTGCTCATGCGTCCAGGGTACGGTCGCGGAGAAAAACCCCGCGCCTTCTGTTGTGCTGGGAATCATGACCTCCGGCACCACTCCCCCGCCCGCCCCCTCCGGCGCTCCCGGCGGCCGGGGCCCCCTGCGCAGGCTCCGGGCCCGCGGCCGCGACGAGGCGCATCGGACGGCCTCGCCGCTGGAGCTCTTCTTCGACCTGTGCTTCGTCGTGGCCGTCGCCCAGGCGGGCGTCCAGCTGGTGCACTCGGTGGCCGAGGGACACGCGGGCGAGGGGATCGTCGACTACGCGATGGTGTTCTTCGCCCTGTGGTGGGCGTGGATGAACTTCACATGGTTCGCCTCGGCGTACGACAACGACGACGTCCTCTACCGGGTCGTCACGCTGGTGCAGATCGCGGGTGTGCTGGTCCTCGCGGCGGGGGTCTCGCGGGCCTTCGAGGAGCACGAGTTCCTCGTGGTCTGGCTGGGCTACCTCGTCATGCGGCTCGCCCTGGTGGCGCAGTGGCTGCGGGCGGCCCGCTCCAGCGAGGGCCCGGAGCGCACGACCGCCCTGCGCTACGCCGGCGGCGTGCTGCTGTGCCAGGTCGGCTGGCTGGGGCTGCTGTTCCTGCCGGAGGGTGCCCGGCCCTGGTGGTTCCTGGTGATGGCGCTGCTGGAGATGTGCGTGCCGCCGATCGCGGAGCGGGGATACACCACGGCCTGGCATCCGCGCCACATCGCCGAGCGGTACGGGCTGTTCACCATCATCGTGCTGGGCGAGACGATCGCCGCGGCCACGATCGCGGTGAAGTCGGGCATCGACGAGAACGACGCGCTGGGCGAGCTCCTCCCCATCGCGGCAGGCGGTCTGCTGGTCGTCTTCGCCGCGTGGTGGCTCTACTTCGTGGTGCCCGTCCACGGCCATCTGCGCTCCAACCGGCAGGCGTTCCTGTGGGGCTACGGGCACTACCTCGTCTTCGCCTCGGCGGCCGCGATCGGCGCCGGACTGGAGGTCGCGGTGGAGCAGACGGTCGGCAAGGCACACATCTCCACGCTCGCGGCCTCGGCCGCCGTGACCCTGCCGACGGCCCTCTATCTGCTGATGCTGTGGGCTCTGCACTCGCGCCACTTCAAGGCGGGCTTCACCCAGCAGCTGGTACTGCCGACGACGGCACTGCTGGTGATCTGCTGCAGCTTCCTGGGCGACTGGGCGGTGTTCGCGGCGGGCGTGGTCTGCGCGCTGTCGGTGGCGGCGGGCGAGACACTGGCCGTCCGCGGGGCGCGGGTCAGGGGGATCGGCGGCGCCGGCCGGCTGAGCGGAGCGCGGGGCAGTGGGCGGCGGCGCCGGCCGGATGAGCGTGCCGCCGGCCCGGGGCGGGCGGCGGGCCGACGACGTGGCATGCCTGGGTGCGCCCGCGAGCCGGGGCGACTGGAGAAGACTGTGCGCCATGACAGTTGAGGCTCTGGTTGACGCTCTGACGGATGTCTCCGGCCTGCGCGTGGGGCACGCGACCCGCGCCGGTGACGGCTGGCTCACCGGCACCACGGTCGTGCTCGCCCCGGAGGGCGGCGCCGTGGCCGCCGTGGACGTGCGCGGCGGCGGTCCCGGCACGAAGGAGACGGACGCGCTCGATCCACGCAACGTGGTGCGCAAGGTCGAGGCGGTCGTGCTGACCGGCGGCAGCGCGTACGGGCTGGACGCTGCGTCGGGGGTGATGGCGTGGCTGGAGGAACGGGGGCGCGGGATCCGGGTCGGGGCGGACCCGGCGCATGTGGTGCCGGTGGTGCCCGCCGCCTGCGTCTTCGACCTGGGGCGGGGCGGCGACTTCCGGGCCCGGCCGGACGCGGCCACCGGCCGGGCCGCGGTCGAGGCCGCCGCGGCGAGCGAGGCCGGCGCGCCGGTGGCACAGGGGTGCGTGGGCGCCGGCACGGGCGCGGTGGTCGGAGTGGTGAAGGGCGGCGTCGGCAGCGCGAGCACCGTGCTCGGCTCGGGGGTCACGGTGGCGGCGCTGGTGGTGGCCAACGCGGCGGGATCGGTGGTGGATCCGGAGACGGGGGTGCTGTACGGGGAGTTGTTCCAGGGGCGGGTGGAGTATCCGGAGGCGCGGGTCCACGAGGCCGCGCGGCGGCGCCTGGCCGAGACGGCCGCGCGGAGCGCTCCTCCCCCGCTCAACACCACGCTCGCGGTGGTCGCGACGGACGCGGACCTGACGAAGGCGCAGGCGCAGAAGCTGGCCGGTACGGCCCATGACGGAATCGCCCGCGCGGTGCGTCCAGTGCACCTCCTCAACGACGGGGACACGGTGTTCGCCCTGGCGACGGGAGACCGCGCCCTGGACGCCGCGAACCCGCTCGCACTCAACGAGGTCCTCGCCGCCGGCGCGGACGTCGTGACCCGGGCGATCGTGCGGGCGGTACGGGCCGCGGAGACGGTCGACGGGCCGGGCGGGACGTGGCCGTCGTACGCGGAGTTGTACGGGCCCCACTGAACCGGCCCCGCGGAACCGGCCCCACTGAGCCGGCCAGACTGCACCGGTCCCGCCGAACCGGCTCGCGGCGCACAGCGGATCGACAGCGGAACGGGACTTTGTCGCGGTTCTGTCACGTGACGGCGTTCACCGCGCACGGACGGAACCCGCCCGGCCGCCCGTCCCCTCTTCCCTCACGTACTGGAGCGGATCTCGCACATCACACGAACTGGGAGCAGCCCGTGACAACGCCGGACATTGCAGCGCGGCGCACACTGGGGGCCTGTGCCGCCCTGATGGTCGGCGCCCTGACGCTCACCGCCTGCGGTGGCAGCGCCAACGCCAAGGACGACGAGAAGGGCGGCAAGGGCGCCACCAAGACGTCCGTCGCGAAGATCGCCATCTCGGCGAAGGACGGTTCGACCGGCGCCTCCATCAACACCACCGGCGTGAAGGTCAGCGACGGGAAGCTGACCGACGTGAAGATGACGATGGCGGACAGCGGGCAGGCCGTGCCGGGCTCGGTCTCCGCCGACGGCAAGGCGTGGAAGCCGAAGGAGCAGCTGGAGCGCGGCACGAAGTACCAGATATCGGCGACCGCGAAGGACGCGGACGGCCGCACGGCCGCGGCCAACTCGATCTTCACCACGGTGACGTCGGCGAACAGCTTCATCGGGACGTACACGCCGGACGACGGCACCACGGTCGGCGTGGGCATGCCGGTGTCGTTCACCTTCGACAAGGCCATCACCGACCGCAAGACCGTGCAGTCGCACATCACGGTCACGTCCAGCAGCGGGCAGAAGGTCGTGGGGCACTGGTTCAACGGGCAGCGGCTCGACTTCCGGCCCGAGGAGTACTGGAAGGCCGGCTCCAAGGTCACGATGAAGATCGACCTGGACGGTGTCGAGGGCGCGAACGGCGTCTACGGCGTGCAGAAGAAGACCGTCACCTTCACCGTCGGGCGCTCACAGGTCTCCACGGTGGACGCCAACACCCAGACGATGACGGTCGTGCGGGACGGCAAGACCATCAAGACGATCCCGATCTCGGCGGGCAGCCCGCAGCACACCACGTACAACGGGCAGATGGTGATCTCGGAGAAGTTCGTCCAGACGCGGATGAACAGCCGGACGGTCGGGCTGGGCGGCGAGTACGACATCCCGGACGTGCCGCACGCGATGCGCCTGACGACGTCCGGCACCTTCATCCACGGCAACTACTGGTACAACAAGGGCAACCCGCCCTTCGGCCGCCAGGGCACCAGCCACGGCTGCGTCGGCCTCGCGGACGTCCAGGGCGCCGGGGGCAACACGCCCGCCAAGTGGTTCTACGACAACTCCCTCATCGGGGACGTGGTGATCGTGAAGAACTCCCCCGACAAGACGGTGTCGCCGGACAACGGGCTCAACGGATGGAACATGCCGTGGAGCCAGTGGGTCGCGGACAGCGCCTCCTGATCGACTTCGAGTAGGGCCCCAGCTGGGGATTCTGACGGACCGACCGGGCCGCGCGGGAACTTTTCGCGCGGCCCGCGCGTTTTCCCGGACGTACGTTTTCTCGGTTCCCGGACATGATGTCCGACCGAGGGGCTACGGTATGCACCCACAAGGTGACATGCAGCAACGCCGGGAGAAACCTTGAGCGTTCCGTACGAGACGGCAGCGTACGAACCCCACGACTCGCCCGAGTCTCCGGAGGAGCACCTCGCGCGACTCCTCGGCCGTGCCCTGAACTCCTTCGAGTTGCCGGACGAGACGATAAGGCTGCTGGACTGCGCGCTGGCGCACGACGGTTCGCTGCACTCCGCGCACCACAGCGCGGGCCTGCACCGGGAGACGTACCGGCACACGTGGCTGCTCGCCGACGGCTCGGCACTCACCCTGTGGGAGCTCGTCCACAACACGGCGCCGGGCAGCGAGCCGCAGCACGAGGTGTACGTGGACGAGGAGGAGCTGCGCGCCGCCACCGCACGGCTGCCGCTGCCGCCGGACGCCCCGGACTTCGAACTGCCGGTGACGGTGCAGCTGTCCCCGGTCGCCCCACCGCGGCACGCCTACGCCCGGGACGACTCCGCGGACCACGCGCGCCGTTTACTGCGCCGGGCGGAGAACGCGGACCGGCCGGGCGCGGACACGGCGGCCCTGCTGGCCACGGCGTCCGGTCACCAGATCACCCAGGCCTTCGGCCGCCCGTGCCGCGCGGGCCGGGCAGGGCTGGGCTTCTCGCTCTACGAGCACGCGTTCCTGCTGCGCGACGGCGCGGAGATCTCCCTCTGGGAGGTCGAGCACACGGCGACGCCGGACGGGCGGCACATGTGCGAGGTGTACGCCAGCGAGGACGCGGCGCGCGAGGCGATGGAGCGGCGGGCGGCGCAGCTCTCCTGAACGGGTCCTAGGCGCTTCTGTCGCCGAGCTGCCGGACCAGTTCCGTGAAAGCGTCTCTCTCCTCGGAGGTCAGCTCCACGGACTCCGACCGGGGCCCCGTCTGCCGCTGCTGCGGGAGGGCGGGGAGAGGGTGGCCTTCGGGCCATCGGGAGACGTGCTCGGGCATGCGCCCCAGTAGACACCACGGCCCGGGACTTCGGTCCCGGGCCGTGATTTTCGTGATCTATCTCGCAGGTGGCATGAACGGATCACAGTGCCCCAAAGGGGCCCAGCTCCCTATGCCGCCACCGGCTGCTTCTGCTCCGCCGCCTGGGCCGCGGCGCCCTCGCCGGAGGCCGGCGTGGCGCCGGGGGCCTGCTTGCGCATGCCCTTCAGGACGATCACCAGGGCGGTGGTGACGCAGACGCCCGCGGCGATCGCGATCAGGTAGAGGAACGGGTTGCCGATCAGCGGGACCACGAAGATGCCGCCGTGCGGGGCGCGCAGGGTGGCGCCGAAGGCCATCGACAGGGCGCCGGTGATCGCGCCGCCCGCCATCGAGGCGGGGATGACGCGCAGCGGGTCGGCCGCGGCGAAGGGGATCGCGCCTTCGGAGATGAAGGAGGCGCCGAGCACCCAGGCCGCCTTGCCGTTCTCGCGCTCGGTCTGGTTGAAGAGCTTGCTGCGCACGGTCGTCGCCAGGGCCATCGCCAGCGGCGGGACCATGCCGGCCGCCATCACCGCGGCCATGATCTTCATCGCCGAGTCACTGGGGCTGGCGACGGCGATACCGGCGGTGGCGAAGGTGTAGGCGACCTTGTTGACGGGACCGCCGAGGTCGAAGCACATCATCAGGCCGAGCAGGGCACCGAGCAGGATGGCGTTGGAGCCGGACAGGCCGTTCAGCCAGTCGGTCATGCCCTTCTGCGCCTCGGCGATGGGCTTGCCGATGACGACGAACATCAGGAACCCGACGATCGCCGAGGAGATCAACGGGATCACCACCACCGGCATGATGCCGCGCAGCGCCGCCGGGATGTTCACCTTCTGGATCGCCATCACCACGCCGCCGGCGATGAGACCGGCCGCGAGACCGCCGAGGAAGCCGGCGTTGATGGTGAGTGCGATCGAGCCGCCGACGAAGCCGGGCACGAGGCCGGGCCGGTCGGCCATGCCGTAGGCGATGTAGCCGGCCAGGACCGGGACGAGGAAGCCGAAGGCGACGCCGCCGATCTGGAAGAGCAGGGCCGCCCAGCTGTCGGCCTGCGTCCAGATGAAGTGCTCCATCACCGACGGGGCCTTGTCGACCTTGTAGCCGCCGATCGCGAAGCCGAGGGCGATGAGCAGACCGCCCGCCGCGACGAACGGCACCATGTAACTGACGCCGGACATCAGCCACTTGCGCAGCTTGGTGCCGTAGCCCTCGCCGGAGTCGCCGGAGCGCTCCACGGGGCTGGCCGGGGCGGAGCCGGAGGTGACCTCGCCGCGGGCGGCCTTCTCGCGGACCTCGGCGATGAGTTCCGCGGGGCGGTTGATGCCCGCCTTCACGCCGACGTCGACGGTCGGCTTGCCGGCGAAGCGTTCCTTCTCCCGTACGGGCACGTCGTGGGCGAAGATCACGGCGTCGGCCGCCGCGATGACCTGCGGGTCGAGGCGGGTGAAGCCGGCCGAGCCCTGGGGCTCGACGGTGATCTCGACGCCCGCCTCGCGGCCGGCGTTCTCCAGCGACTCGGCCGCCATGTAGGTGTGGGCGATGCCGGTGGGGCAGGAGGTGACGGCGACGATCCGGAAGGGGCGCTCCTCGCCACCGGCCGTGCCGTCACCACCGGCCGTGGCGTCGTCGGTGACCGTGGCGGCGGCGGAAGAGGCCGCTCCCGCCGACGCCACGGTGTCTTCGGCCCCCGCTTCGGCGGGTGCGTCGGGTTCGTCGCCGCGGATCAGCGCCGCCGCGGCCGCCGCGTCGTCCACCGCGCGCAGGGCGTCGGTGAACTCGCTGTTCATCAGCTGCCGGGCCAGGGACGACAGGATCGTCAGGTGGGCGTCGTCGGCGCCGGCCGGCGCGGCGATCAGGAAGATCAGGTCGGCGGGGCCGTCCGCGGCGCCGAAGTCGATGCCGGCCGCGCTGCGCCCGAAGGCGAGCGTCGGCTCGGTGACGTGCTCGCTGCGGCAGTGCGGGATGCCGATGCCGCCGTCGAGGCCGGTCGGCATCTGGGCTTCGCGGGCGGCCACGTCGGCGAGGAAGCCGTCCAGGTCGGTCACCCGGCCCAGGGCCACCATGCGCTCGGCGAGGGATCGCGCCGCCGCTTCCTTGGTGTCGGCGGACAGGTCGAGATCGACCAGGTCCGCGGTGATCATGTCGCTCATCGCGGGCTCCTTAGCACGCGTATCGCCCGGTCAGTGGGGTGGGCGGGGGTGGGGACGGGGGTGCGGTGGGGGGTGACGGGGGTGGGGGCGGAGGCGGGGGTGCGGGCGGGGAGTAACGGGGAGACTCGCCGCTCACGGGCCGGTCCGGGCAGCTCGAAGTACGTCATGACACCGGCTCCTTCAACACGCGGTCCGCCGGGATGTCCGCCGTGACCGTCACCGCGGCCGGGTCCAGGTCACCGGGCTCGGGCATGACACTGCCGGGCAGCTGGACGGCCGCCGCGCCATGGGCGACCGCGGAGGCGAGGGCCTCGGGGCCGCTGCCGCCGGCGATCAGGAAACCGGCGAGGGAGGAGTCGCCGGCGCCCACGTTGCTGCGGACGGCGGCCACCCGGGCGCTGCCGAACCAGGCGCCCTCGTCGGACACCAGCAGCTGTCCGTCCGCGCCGAGGCTCGCGAGGACGGCCCGGGCGCCCCTCTCGCGCAGTTCCTCGGCCGCCTTCACGGCGTCGCCGACGGTGGCGAGGGGGCGGCCGACGGCCTCCGCGAGTTCCTCGGCGTTCGGCTTGACCACGTCGGGCCGCTCGCGCAGGGCCGCGAGCAGCGCGGGCCCTGAGGTGTCCAGGGCGATCCGCGCCCCGGCGGCGTGCGTGCGGGCGACCAGTTCGGCGTACCAGGAGGGGGCGAGGCCGCGCGGGAGGCTGCCGCAGCAGGCGATCCAGGAGGCCTCGCCGGACTGCTGCCGTACGGTCTCCAGGAGCAGTTCCCGCTCGGCCTCGGACAGTTCCGGACCGGGCGCGTTGATCTTCGTCAGGACGCCGTCGGCCTCGGCGAGGGCGATGTTGGAGCGGGTGGCTCCGGCGACGGGGACCGGCGCGACCTCGATGCCCTGCGCGTCGAGCAGGTCCGCGACGAGTGCGCCGGGGGCGCCGCCCAGGGGCAGGACCGCCACCGTGCGCTGCCCGGCCGCGGCGACCGCGCGCGAGACGTTCACGCCCTTGCCGCCCGGGTCCATCCGCTCGCCGGTGGCGCGGATGACCTCGCCGCGGTCGAGGGACGGCACCTCGTAGGTGCGGTCCAGGGACGGGTTGGGGGTGACGGTGAGGATCATGCGCGCACTACTTCCGTGCCGCCGCGCTCGATCGCGACGGCGTCTTCGGGGCTCAGCCCGCTGTCGGTGATCAGCAGGTCCACATCGCTCAGGTCGCCGAAGCGGGCGAAGTGCTCCTGGCCGTGCTTGGAGGAGTCGGCGAGCAGCACCACGCGGCGGGCGGCGGCCACGGCCGCGCGCTTCACGGCGGCCTCGGCGAGGTCGGGGGTGGTCAGGCCGTGCTCGGCGGAGAAGCCGTTGGCGGCCACGAACAGCACGTCGGCGCGGATCTCGCCGTAGGCCCGCAGCGCCCAGGCGTCCACGGCGGCGCGCGTGCGGTGCCGTACGCGCCCCCCGATGAGGTGGAGCTGGATGCCGGGGTGGTCGGCGAGGCGGGCCGCGATGGGCAGGCTGTGCGTGACGACGGTGAGCGAGGCCTCCAGCGGGAGGGCGGCGGCCATCCGGGCCACCGTCGTGCCGGCGTCGAGGATCATCGTGCCCTCGCTCGGCAGCTCCGCGAGGGCCGCCTTGGCGATACGGTCCTTCTCGTCGGCCGCGGTCGACTCCCGCTCGGCGATGTCCGGCTCGAAGTCGAGGCGCCCGACCGGGATGGCCCCGCCGTGCACCCGGCGGACGAGTCCGGCGCGGTCGAGGGCCTTCAGATCCCGGCGGATCGTCTCCGCCGTCACCTGGAACTCCTCGGCCAGCGACACGACATCCACTCGGCCGCCGTCACGGGCGAGCCGGAGGATCTCCTGCTGCCGTTCCGGTGCGTACATGTCTGTTCGCCTCCGCCTCGTGCCCGAACGTGTGGTTTCAGCGGGAGGCTACGCCGAGATTTCCGCAAAGTAAACAGGTTCGGACCCAATCGGGCGTGATCGGAAACGCAGACGGGCCGGCACCCTGCGGTGCCGGCCCGTTCCCCCGTCGTCAGACCAGCGCCGGTTCCTGATGCCCAGCCGGTGCCTGCTCCCCCTCGACGTGCTGCGCGGGCCGCTTCGGCAGCGCGAACATCAGCAGGAAGATGGCGACCATCACCACGGCCACCCAGCCCAGCGCGTTCCGGAAGGCGTCCGCGAAGGCCGGACCCACCTGTTCCGGCCGCAGGTGCTCGGAGATCGTGCCGAAGAAGACCACCGAGACCAGCCCCAGCCCGAGCGCGTTGCCCATCTGCTGCACGGTGTTGATCAGCCCCGACGCCGAACCGGCGTGCTCGCGCGGCACCTCGGAGAGGATCGCGTCGGTCAGCGGTGCCACGATCAGGCCCATGCCGACGCCCATCACGACGAGCGGCAGGGCCATCTGCCACGGGGTGACGGCGAGGCCGTAGTGCGCGGACTCCCAGACGTAGAGCAGCACCCCGGCCGCCATGACCAGCGCGCCTGCCTGGAGCACCTTGCGCCCGAAGCGCGGCACCAGCTTCTGCACCGACATCCCGGCGGCCACGGAGACCGCGATCGAGAACGGCACCCCGGTCAGCCCGGCCTTCAGCGGGCTCCAGCCCAGCCCGACCTGCATGTACAGCGTCCACACCAGGAAGAACACGCCGAGCCCGACACCGAAGACGGTCTGCACGGCGATCCCCGCCGCGAAGCTCTTGACCCGGAACAGCGACAGCTCGACCAGCGGGGAGCCGTCCCGTGCGCTCTTGCGCCGCTCGTACGCCACCAGCGCCGCGAGGACGACGAGCGCGCCGGCCATCGACCCGTACCCCCACACCGGCCAGCCCAGCTCGCGGCCGCGGATCAGCGGGTAGAGCAGCATCAGCAGACCCAGCGTCACGAGCGCGACGCCCACCAGGTCCAGCTTCAGGGCCCGCGGCGCCTTGGACTCGGTGATGAAACGGCCGCCGAGGATCAGCCCGGCGACCCCCACGGGCAGGTTGATCAGGAAGATCGAGCGCCAGCCCCACCCGAACAGGTTCCACTCGGTCAGCAGCGCGCCCAGCAGCGGACCGGACACCGCGCCGAGTCCGACGACCGCCCCGAACAGCCCGAAGACCTTGCCCCGCTCGTGCGCCGGGAAGGTCGCGTGCACGATCGACAGCACCTGCGGCACCATCAGCGCCGCCATGCCGCCCTGCAGGAAGCGGGCGGCGACCAGCATCTCCGGGTTCACCGCGAGGCCGCAGAGCGCGGAGGCCACGGTGAAGCCGCCGATACCGACGAGGAAGATCCGCTTGCGGCCGTGGATGTCGCCGAGCCGCCCGCCGGTGATGAGCCCGGCGGCGAACGCGAGGGCGTATCCGGCGGTGATCCACTGGATCTGGCTGAAGGAGGCGCCCTCCTCCCGCTGGATCGACGGGATGGCGATGTTGACGATCGTGACGTCGACGAGGTCCATGAAGGCCGCGGTCATCACGATCGCGAGGGCGAACCAGCGACGGCGGTCCGTGCCGCCGCCCGCGGTGGTACTGAGGGTCTGCTCGGTGGAGGTCATACCTCGAAGCTAGGGTGCCATTAGGTCAGATCATGTCCTACTCGTACGGCATCCTCATCGGTATGACGACGGACACACCGGCCCGGCTGCTGACGCTCCTCTCCCTCCTCCAGACGCCCCGCGAATGGCCCGGCGGCGAGCTCGCCGACCGGCTCGGGGTCTCCCGCCGCACGGTCCGGCGCGACATCGACCGGCTGCGCGAGCTGGGCTACCCCGTGCAGGCCACCAAGGGCGCCGACGGCGGCTACCGGCTGGTCGCGGGCAAGGCCATGCCGCCGCTCGTCCTGGACGACGAGGAGGCGGTGGCCATCGCGGTCGGGCTGCGCGCCGGGGCCGGGCACGCCGTGGAGGGCCTGGACGAGGCGTCGGTACGGGCGCTGGCCAAGCTGGAGCAGGTGCTGCCCGGCCGGCTGCGCCACCGCGTGACCACACTTCAGGCCGCGACGACCCCGCTGACCAGCGGGGACGGGCCGAGCATCGCGCCCGAGACGCTGACCGTCATGGCCTCGACGGTGGCCGGGCACGAGCGGCTGCGGTTCGCCTACCGGGCGGCGGACGGCACCGAGTCGCGGCGTCTGACCGAGCCGTACCGGCTCGTGTCGACGGGGCGGCGCTGGTACCTGGTGGCGTACGACATCGACCGGGACGACTGGCGCACGTTCCGCGTCGACCGGGTGAGCGAACCGTTCGCCACCGGGGCGCGGTTCATGCCGCGCGAGCTGCCGACGGGGAGTGCGGCGGAGTACCTGCGGCAGTCGATGCAGCGGCACCAGGAGTCCTACGACTTCGAGGTCGAGTTCGCCGCGCCCGCCGACGTCGTCGCCGCTCGGCTGCCGAGGTGGCTGGGCACGCCCGAGCCGCTGGACGAGAGCAGCAGCCGCCTGCGGGGTTCCGTCGGGGACGCCGTGCAGTGGGTGGCGTTCCGCCTCGCGATGCTGGAGTGCGACTTCACGGTCCGCCGACCGGAGGAACTCGTGACGGCCGTACGGGAGCTGGGGGCCCGGCTGAGCAGGGCGGCGGGGGGAACCACCGACGGGGCATGACCTGCCTGACCCGCGGCGTCACGGCCCGACTTCCCGCGTCACGGCCCCCACGGGAAGTCCCGGAGCGCCGC
This sequence comes from Streptomyces olindensis, assembly GCA_000696115.1. Taxonomy (GTDB): domain Bacteria; phylum Actinomycetota; class Actinomycetes; order Streptomycetales; family Streptomycetaceae; genus Streptomyces; species Streptomyces olindensis. The sequence goes on along the minus strand of JJOH01000004.1, from coordinate 104,278 downwards.
GAGGTTGCGCAGCGCCAGTTCCGCCGGGCTCCCCGGGCCCTCCACGGGCCCGTCCCCCTCGGCCCAGCCCTCCAGCGCGGCCCGCACGGCGGCACTCGCGACGGCGGCGGCGAAGCGCGGTTCGGGCACGGTGGCGCCAGGTCGCGGGGTGGGGGCACCTGGGCGCGGCATGGCGCCCCCGGCTTCCGGGGCGGGGGCCCCGGAACCAGACACGCCGGCCCCAGTCTCCGACGCGCGAGCCCCGGATCGCGGCACGCCGGCCCCGGCCTCCGACGCGCGGGCCCCGGATCGCGGCACGCCGACCCCCGCCTCCAGCGCCGGGGCAACGTTGTCGTCAGCGAGGGCACGCGCAGAACCCCCGGCCGTCCCGACACGTGTCACCCGTTCCACCAGGACCTCCCCCAGCATGCGTTCCGAGTCCTGGCACACCTCCGCCCACACCCTGCGCAGGGAGGGGTTCGCCTCGGCTAGGCGCAGGAGTGTGCGGACCCACTCCCAGGAGGACGCCGAGACGCCGACCCCCGGCGTGAGGGTGTGGCGCACCCCTTCCTCCAGGGCCTGGAGCACGCCCGCGTCGGCGGGAGCCGCCCGTACCGCCGCCACCCAGCGCTGCGCGCCGGCCGCGTAGAGCGGGGCGACGGCCTCCTCCTTGGTCGCGAAGTACCGGTAGAACGTCCGCGGGGCGATGCCCGCGGCCTGGGCGATGTCCTCCGCGCGGGTGGCGCGCAGGCCGTGCCGTACGAAGAGACCGGCCGCCGCCCGGGCGATCTCCATCCGCGTCTCGGCCTTCCGCCGCTCGGTCAGCGAGGCCTGCGGCGGGGTCGGGGTGGTGCTGCTCACGCCCTGCAGGCTATGCCCATGTGACACAATCTGCCATCTGGCGGGCCACCCCGTGGTTCAGGTACGGGGTGGCCCGCCCTCCAGCACTCTGCCCGTGACCAGCACTCTGCCCGTGACCAGCACTCCGCCGGCGAGGACTCCCGGCACGAAGAGAGCCGGGCCCCGGCGCCCGGGGGGAGGGACGCCGAAGCCCGGCCTTGGGAGAGTCCCGGCGCCGGGGGGAGTGCGACGGGACTTGGCTCTGAGGGGCCAGGGGCGTGGCCCCGGGCCCGAACTGGTGGGCCCGGAAGTCTTGTTCCCGGAGCCCTGCGGGTTGAAGCGGCGTTACAACGCCATGTTTGCGCGGTCTTTCGCCACCCGGCGTACGCGGTCGCCACCGGGCGTACACTGCCCGTCACCCACAGGCCATGGGCACGAGCGGTGCGCCCGGACGCTCACCGTGCTCGCCGGCGTCACGCCGCCGCGTCGAACCCCGTGCTGCGGGCCAGCTTCTTCAGCTCCAGCAGCGCGTGCTTCTCGATCTGCCGGATGCGCTCGCGGGTCAGGCCGTGCTCCTTGCCGACCTCGGTCAGCGTGCGCTCGCGGCCGTCCTCGATGCCGTAGCGCATCTTGATGATGGAGGCCGTGCGCTGGTCGAGGCGGCCGATGAGGTCGTCGAGCTCCTCGCTGCGCAGCAGCGTGAGCACCGACTGCTCGGGCGACACCGCCGAGGTGTCCTCCAGGAGGTCGCCGAACTGGGTCTCGCCCTCGTCGTCCACCGACATGTTCAGCGAGACCGGGTCGCGGGCCCAGTCCAGCACGTCGGTGACGCGCTCCGGCGTCGAGCCGAGCTCGGCGGCGATCTCCGCGGGCTCCGGGTCCCGGCCGTGCTCACGGTTGAACTCGCGCTGCACACGGCGGATCCGGCCGAGCTCCTCCACGAGGTGGACGGGCAGGCGGATCGTGCGGGACTGGTCGGCTATCGAGCGGGTGATGGCCTGGCGGATCCACCACGTGGCGTACGTGGAGAACTTGAAGCCCTTGCGGTAGTCGAACTTCTCGACCGCGCGGACCAGGCCGGCGTTGCCCTCCTGGATCAGGTCCAGCAGCGGCAGGCCGCTGCGGGGGTAGCGGCGGGCCACGGCGACGACCAGGCGGAGGTTGGAGCGGATGAAGACGTCCTTGGCCCGCTCCGCGTCGGCGACCAGGGCTTCCAGCTCCTCGCGGGTGGCGTCCGCCTTGGTCTCCTCGTACCCGTCGAGGACCTGCCGCGCGAACACACCCGCCTCGATGACCTGGGACAGCTCGACTTCCTTGGCGGCGTCGAGCAGCGGTGTGCGCGCGATCTCGTCGAGGTACATGCCGACCAGGTCGCGGTCGGCGATCTCGCCGCCATGGGCGCGAACACTGCTTGCCGCGTCGACCGTCTCGCCGGTGGCGGACTGACGACGGGCGACGGCACGGGTTGCCATGCGTGCTCCCTTGCGATGGTGAGGTCAGCGGGTGGTCCTTCGGACGCTGGACTCCGTCTCCGGGACTCTCCGGACTCTCCTCGGGTGCCCTGCATCCGATGGAAACAACGACTGGAATCAGGACAGAATTCCCAACCCGCCCCCCGATTTTTCTGATCATGCAGTACCCTGTCCGGCCACGCAGGGAGGCGAGATGCCGTCGGAACGTACAGAGGTGCAGGTCAGGCCGGGAGTCGAGGAGGACCTCGAAGCCCTCACGGCCCTCTACAACCACTACGTACGTGAGACAGCGATCACATTCGACACCGTGATCTTCACTCCGGAGGAGCGCCGCCCTTGGCTGCTCTCCCACCCTGAAGACGGGCCGTACCGCCTGAGGGTTGCCGTGGACCGCGACACACAGGGAATTCTGGGCTACGCCACATCCAGCCCCTTCCGGGCGAAGCCCGCCTACGCGACCTCCGTGGAGACGACCGTGTACGTCGCCCCGGACGCCGGCGGCCGGGGCATCGGCACCCTTCTCTACAAGGCGCTCTTCGAGGCCCTGTCCGGCGAGGACCTGCACCGCGCCTACGCGGGCATCGCACAGCCGAACGAGGCGTCGGCCCGGCTGCACGAGCGCTTCGGCTTCCGGCACGTCGGCACGTACCGGGAGGTCGGCCGCAAGTTCGGGCGGTACTGGGACGTGGCCTGGTACGAGAAGCCGCTGTAGACCCGGGGGCCTCAGCCGAACTGCACGGACCGCTTCGCCAGCCCCATCCAGAAGCCGTCGATCACCGACTTCTGGGCGTCCAGCTCACCGGCCGCGTCGGCCGCGCCCATGGTGACGAACAGCGGGGCGAAGTGCTCGGTGCGCGGGTGGGCCAGCCGCCCGGCGGGCGACGTGCGGGTGAAGTCGAGCAAGGCGTCCACGTCCCGCGCCTCCAGCGCCCGCCGGCCCCAGTCGTCGAACTCGGCCGACCAGGCGGGGGTGCCGCCCTGCCGGAGCGCGGCCAGGTTGTGGGTGAAGAAGCCGGAGCCGACGATGAGCACGCCCTCGTCGCGCAGCGGGGCGAGCCTGCGGCCGATCTCCATGAGCCGGACCGGGTCGAGCGTCGGCATGGAGACCTGGAGGACGGGGATGTCGGCCTCCGGGTACATCTCGACCAGCGGGACGTACGCGCCGTGGTCGAGGCCGCGGTCGGGGACGTCCTGGACGGGCATGCCGGGGGCGCGCAGCAGCTTCCGTACGGACTCGGCGAGCTCAGGTGCGCCGGGAGCCTCGTACGTCACCCGGTAGTAGTGCTCCGGGAAGCCCCAGAAGTCGTAGACGAGCGGGACGGTCTCGGTGGCGCCGAGGGCGAGCGGGGCCTCCTCCCAGTGGGCGGAGACGATCAGGATCGCCTTGGGCCGGGGCAGTTCGGCGGACCAGGCGGCCAGCTCACCGGGCCAGACCGGGTCGTCCGCCAGGGGCGGGGCGCCGTGGCTGAGGTACAGAGCGGGCATGCGCTCCTGGGTGGCGGCCGACATGCTGCGGCTCCTTCCAAAACATGGTTCCCTAACAAAACTGTACGGGCCATTTGTTTAAAGTTCAAGGAGGGGCCACGTAGAGTGGAACACATGAAGGCACCCGCATCCGCACCGGCAACCGGCTCCACCGCGGAGCCCCAGGAACCGCGCTGGCTCACCGACGAGGAGCAGCGCGTCTGGCGCTCGTTCATGGAGGGCGCCACCCTCCTCGACGACCATCTCGACCGTCAGCTCCAGCGCGACGCGGGCATGCCGCACGTCTACTACGGCCTCCTGGTCAAGCTCGCCGAGGCGCCGCGGCGGCGGCTGCGGATGACCGAGCTGGCGATGCTGGCGAAGATCACCCGCTCCCGTCTCTCGCACGCCATCGCGCGCCTGGAGAAGAACGGCTGGGTGCGCCGCGAGGACTGCCCCGACGACAAGCGGGGCCAGTTCGCCGTGCTGACGGAGGAGGGCTACGAGGTGCTGCGGCGGACCGCGCCGGGCCATGTCGAGGCCGTGCGCCAGGCGGTCTTCGACCGGCTCACCCCGGAACAGCAGAAGTCCCTCGGCGAGATCATGCGGATCATCGCCGAGGGACTCCAGCCGACCGAAGCGGGCGCGGACCTGCCCTGGCTCCGCTGACGCGGGACCGGGAGCGGGCCTGCCCCGGCTCCACTCACACGGGAGCGAGCACGGACCTGCCCCGGCTCCACTCACACGGGAGCCGGGGCAGGTCCTGGATTCCGTAGGTGCGGGGCGTCCCCTTCCCCGTGCCTACGGATGGCCCGAAGGGGTGTTTCCCGGTACGGCCGTCAGTGGGCGACGACCGGGATCTGCACCTCGTCCGCCGCGCCCTCGTCGGAGCCGGTCACCGCGGCCATGTTCGGGCGGCCGGCGTTGACGAAGGTCAGGGCGATCGCGGCGGCCACCACGAGGATGCCGACGGCGAACCAGATGGCGCTGGTGTAGCCCCGCACCATGCCCTCCAGCTGGACCAGCTGCTGCTGGGACCGGCTGGTCGCCCCCACGATGTGGTCGGCGATGTAGGAGGTGGTCGCCGAGGCGGCGATGGTGTTCAGCAGGGCCGTGCCGATCGCGCCGCCCACCTGCTGCGACGTGTTGACCATCGCGGAGGCGACACCGGCGTCCCGCGGCTCGACGCCCTGGGTGGACAGCGACATGGCCGGCATGAACGCCGTACCCATGCCGAGGCCGAGCAGCAGCATCGCGGGCAGCAGCAGGGCCGCGTACGAGGAGCCGATCTCCAGCTGCGTCAGCAGCAGCATGCCGAGCGCGGCGACCAGGAAGCCCGGGCCCATCAGCAGGCGCGGCGCGACCCGGGTCATCAGGCGGGTGCCGATCTGGGTGGAGCCCGTGATCATGCCCGCGATCATCGGCAGGAAGGCGAACCCGGTCTTGACCGGCGAGTAGCCCTTCACGATCTGCAGGTAGTAGGTCAGGAAGAGGAACAGGCCGAACATCGCGATGATCGCGAGACCGAGGGAGAGGTAGACGCCCCCGCGGTTGCGCTCGGTGACCACGCGCAGCGGCAGCAGCGGCGCCTTGACCTTGGACTCGACGACCACGAAGGCCAGCAGCAGCACGGCCGAGGCGACGAACATGCCGACGGTCACGGAGTCGCTCCAGCCGTCCGACTCGGCGCGGGTGAAGCCGTAGACGAGGGCGACCAGGCCGAGGGTGGACAGGATCACGCCGGGGATGTCGAGCGGGGAGCGGTTGCGGCCGCCCTCCGGCTCACGGATGACGAAGTAGGCACCGGCCGCGGCGAGGACGGCGAACGGGATGTTCACGAAGAACGTCCAGCGCCAGTCCAGGTACTCGGTGAGGAAGCCGCCCAGGATCAGACCGACGGCACCGCCGCCACCGGCGATCGCACCGTAGATGCCGAACGCCTTGGCGCGCTCCTTGGCGTCGGGTGAACATCACGGCGAGCAGGGAGAGCGCGGCGGGCGCGAGCAGGGCGCCGAAGACACCCTGGAGGGCGCGGGCGCCGAACATCATGGCCTCGTTGGTGGCCGCGCCACCGAGCGCGGAGGCCGCGGCGAAGCCGCCCAGGCCGACAAGGAAGGCCTTCTTGCGGCCCCACAGGTCGGCTATCCGGCCGCCGAACAGCAGCAGACCGCCGAAGGCGAGGGCGTAGGCCGTGACGACCCACTGCCGGTTGCCGTCGGAGATGCCGAGGTCCTGCTGGGCGGAGGGCAGGGCGATGTTCACGATGGTGGCGTCCAGGACGACCATCAGCTGGGCGAGCGCGATGAAGACGAGCGCTTTCCAGCGGCCCGGATCCGGTTCGGCCGGGGTGTTCACAGAAGCCTTTGAGGCTGTTTCAGACATGGAGGTACCCACTTCGGGACTTCGGGACTTCGTGACGGAAAAAAGATGACGAAAGGGAACGGCTCGTGCCTGTGGGGACGGCCGTAGGGACTGTTGCCGGGTCCTCGGACGCCGGTTTCAGACGGTCGGGAAGGACTGAACTAACAGGTCAGGACGGTCAGGGGCTGCTCGGTCAGGGGCGGCGCAGGTCCTCCATGGTCACGGCCGCACCCGGCAGGGTGGAACGGGCGGGAGCCCGTAGCCCGTCCAGGAACAGCTGGAGATGACGGTGGACGAAGCGGTCGGCACGGAAGCAGTCCGTACCGGCCGGGGGCCTGCTGAGCTGGGCGACGGCGATCATGACGTCTCCGACGTCCACGTCGGAGCGGAGCTGTCCGGCCGTCCTGGCCCGGTCCATGACCTCCGCGATCAGTGACTCGACCCGTTCACGCGCGGCCTCCAGGTCCGGGTGGTGCTGGTCGAACGTGCTGGAGACCATCGGGCACAGGGCACTGATCCGCTCGTCGGCGGCGGCGTGCACGAAGCGCTCCAGCGCCTCGAACGCGTCGCCGCTCTCGGTGAGCGCGAGCTCGGCCGCGGCGGCCGTACGGTTCATGACGGAGCAGACGACCTCGCGGACCAGCGCGTCGCGGTCCGGGAAGTTGCGGTACACCGTGGCATTGCCGACGCCGGCCCGGCGGGCGATCTCGTCGAGCGGCACCTCGGGGCCGTGCTCGACGAACATCTCCCGGGCGGCGGTGACGATCCGCTCCCGGTTGCGCAGGGCGTCGGCGCGCGGCCGGGGCGCCTTGCGCTGTACGGGGGTGGCGGTCTGCACGGCGTACTCCTGGTTCGTGGTGAGTGGTACTGAGATCTCGAACTGTCGGGCCGGGATCCGGGGAAGGCCTCCCCGTTTCGCTCGACACATGGCTAAACGGGGAGTGGGTCCCCGGTATTTCCCACCGTCGGGGAATTTATCTGTGACCTGGCCCACATGCAGGAGCTGCGCCCCGGTCCGGCGGAGCTACCCGCCGGAAACCCACGACCGGTCTTCTCCAGCGCGCGCCTCCACACCCCGCGACGCAGGGTGATCGCAAGGGTGCAGTCGGACACCGGCGGCTGCCACGGCGCGGGAGGTCCCTTGCAGGTCACGTCCATGCAGCCGCAGCCCCGGCGCCCCCGGACGGGCAGCGCGGGGCCGCTCGGCCGCCGGATATCCCGGCGCCGCCTGGCCGCGCTGGCCTGCGTGACCGCCCTGACCTTCACGGTGAGCACCTCGGCCGGCACGGGCCGCCTCGCCCCGGGCAGCACGGCGGCCGGAGCGGGCCCGATCGACCTGTCCCGCGACTCCGCGCACGGCCCCTGCATGATCCGCGGCGCCCGCGAGGTCCAGATGTCCGAGGGCATCCCCACCTCCGACGGCTACGCCCGCTCCACCGGCACCGTCCGCGCCCTCACCCTGATGATCGACTTCTCCGACGCCCCCGGCGAGGGCAGGGCCCTGAACCGCTTCCGGGAGTTCTTCCCGCAGACCCGCCAGTGGTTCCGCACCAGCTCCTACGGCCGCCTCGACTACCGCCCCGAGACCCCGATCCCGTCCTGGCTGCGGATGCCCAAGTCCTTCCGCGACTACGGCATAGAGCGGGGCGCCCCCTTCGACCCGGGCTACCGCGGGCTGGTCCGGGACATCGTCGCCGCCGCCGACCCGAAGGTGGACTTCCGCAACTACGACCTGCTGAACGTGCTCGTGACCCCCAATGCCGGCCCCTCCGCCCTGGACACGGTCCTGTCCGTCACCTTCGCCGGCAACCCCGAGGCCCCGCGTGCGGACGGCGTCCCCCTCGCCAACGCCTCGTTCGTCTACTCCCGCCAGGACGACGGCTCCGGCTCCTACGGCCGCACCGGCTACCGCGTCCTCCCCCACGAGAACGGCCACGTCTTCGGCCTGCCCGACCTGTACACCGCGGAGGGCGGGGGCGCGGTCGGCCACTGGGACATCATGAGCGAGGACTGGGGCGCCAACAACGACTTCCTCGGCTGGCACAAGTGGAAACTGGGCTGGCTGGACGCCGACCAGGTGCACTGCGCGGCCTCCCCCGGCACCACGGAGTACACCCTGACACCGCTGGCCCGGGCTGGCGGCCCCAAGCTGGTCGTCGTCCCCCTGAACACCAGAACCAGTTACGCCGTCGAACTGCGCACCCGCGCGGGCAACGACGAGACCGTGTGCCGCCCCGGCATCCTGATCTACAAGGTCGACGCGGAGGTCGACACGGGCATGGGCCCGGTCACGGTCCACGACTCCCGCCGCGACAGCGGCGGCTGCACCCGGGCCCCGAACGTCCATGCGGAACTCTCGGACGCGCCGTTCAGGGCCGGGGAGACGTTCAGGGACGCGCGGAGGGGGGTCGTGATCACGGTGGTGGGGGCGAAGGCGGGGCCGTACGGGGGCTATCGAGTACGGGTGACCAGGGAGTAGGGCCGGATCAGCGGCCGACCGGCGGTCCCTCCGCCGAGCCGCGTCCGGATTACCGTAGGCGTGCCGCGACCGCCGTACCGGAGAGCCGATGCCAGCGAAGCCCATGCCCGAGACCCCCGAGGGGTCCGCCCGACCGGCTGACGAGAACGGGGAGCGGGGCGGGGCGACGGCCGCGCGGCGATCTGTCCGGGCCGAGGGGACGACCGAAGGACGGTCTGCGCGGGCGGAGGGGACGGCCGGAGGACGGTCTGCGCGGGCGGAGGGGACGGCCGGAGGACGGTCTGCGCTGAGCGCGGAGCCGGACACGTCGCAGTCACCGCAGCCACCGCAACCACCGGTACCGGCGGAGGAACCCCCGGTGCCCACGGAGGAACCACCAGTGCCCACGGAGGCGGTCACTCCACTCATCCGCGGGATCGCGGTGCTGCGGGAGCTGACGGAGGCGGACGGCACGCTGAGCCTGAGCGGCCTGGAACGCGCCACCGGCCTCGCCCGCTCCACGGTCGACCGCATCGCGGCCACGCTCGCCCGCATGGGCTACGTCCGCGTGGACGGCCGGGACGTACACCTCGCCCCCCGCCTCATGGAACTCGGCAACGCCTACCTGGCGGCCCTGCGCCTCCCCGCCCTCCTCTCCCCGCACGCGGACGCCCTGGCCGACGAACTGGACGAGTCGGTCTCCCTGGCGGTCGCCGACCGCGACGGCATCCGCTTCATCCACCAGGCGACCCGCCGCCGCGCGATGTCCCTGAGCTTCCGCATCGGCGACCTGCTCCCCGCGGAACGCACCGCGCCGGGCCCCCTGTTCGCGACGGAGTGGACGCCGGCGGACTGGCAGCGCTGGCGCGAACGCAGGGCGGCGGACCCGAGGGACCTGTCCTTTACGGCCGTACCGCCGCGCACGTACGGGGCGGACGCGAGGTACGACGAGGACTTCGTACGCCGCGTGGAGGAGGCGTCCGCGAACGGCTGGGCCGTGGACGACCAGCTGATCGAACCGGGCCTGGTGGCGATCTCGGCACCGATCCGCTCCCCTCACACGGACGGCGAAGCAGCCGCTCACACGGACGGCGAAGCAGCCGCTGGGGAGGGCCGGATCGCATGCGTGGCCAGCATCGTCAGCCACACGAGCCGCCACACGGCCCACCACCTGCGGACGACCCTCCTCCCGAGGCTGCGGTCGGCGGTGACGGAGATGGAGGAGGAACTACGCCGCACCCCACCCCCCGAGACCGGCCCGCCCCCCTCGAACCTGGCGCTGTGGACGGGCGAGTCCAAACTCCGACTCGGCCGCGACTTCATCGAATCCCTGGCGCGCGGCCTGACGGTCCTGACGGCGTTCGGCGAGGGCAGGCCGGAGCTGACGCTCACGGAGGTGGCCCGGGCGACGGGCCTGGCCAGGGCGACGGCCCGGCGGGCCCTGATCACCTACGAACACCTGAACCTGGTGACGACCCGGCAATCCCGCACCTTCACCCTCACCCCCCGGGTGCTCTCCCTCGGCTACCCACCCCTCTCCCGCACGTCCCTCCCCGAGATCGCCCAGCCCCACTTGGCCGACCTCACGTCCCGCATCCACGAATCGACGTCCCTCGCGGTGCTCTCGGACTCCGGCGAGGAGATCCAGTACACAGCGAGAGTGACGACGGCCCGGGTGATGAGCGTGCACATCACGGTGGGCACGCGCCTCCCGGCGAAGGCGACGGCAGGCGGCCGAGTCCTCCTGGCAGACAGGACCGACGACCGGACAAGCCAGCACATTCTGGCCTCGGTCCGCTCCGACGGCTACGCCTTGGTCGACGAGGAACTGGAGGAAGGCCTCCGCTCCCTCGCGGTCCCCATCCGCGACCGCGCCGGCCGGGTGGTGGCAGCCCTGAGCACGGCGATGCACGCGCCCCGCCGCTCCCTCCGCGAATGCGTCACGGACCTCCTCCCCGAACTCATGTCGACAGCCACCCACATCGAATCGGACCTCCACACCGCCACCCGCTTCACCCACGTCCCCCTGACCTGACCCCCACACCCACCCGACCCGCATCCGGTACGCTGACGCCTGTGGTCTTCCCGACCACAGGCACGCCGCTCCTTGCGTCCGCTGCCACTGCCTTCGTAGCTCAGGGGATAGAGCACCGCTCTCCTAAAGCGGGTGTCGCAGGTTCGAATCCTGCCGGGGGCACAGCAAAAGGGCCAGCTCAGGAGGCTTTCCTCCCAGGCTGGCCCTTCGTCGTGTTCGAGGCCGTGCCACACGCGTGCCACTAGAGTCCACGCGGAGTCCACATCCCCTAGTCGGTGGCCTCTCCCCCACCCTCGCGGATCATGGCTCCGAGACGATCGGCGATGGCCCGGTCACGGTCGCTGGTCATGTGCTGATAGATCAGCGCGGCGCGCGAGCTGCTGTGCCCCATCCTCGTCATCAGCTCCCGCGTGCTGGCCCCGGCCGTGGAGGCCAGCGTGTTGCCCGTGTGCCGCAGGTCGTGAAAGTGCAGTTCGGCCGTGACGCCAGCTGCCTTCCGGGCCTTGACCCAGTCGTCGCGGAAGTTGCTGCGACGCAACTGCCCGCCCTGGGGTCCGACAAAGACGTGCCCCTCACGGCCGGGAGCGGCGAAGTGCTCCAAGTGGTGCGTGACCGCGTCGAGGAGTTCGGCCGGGAAGGAGACGGAGCGCACCCCGGCCGCGGACTTCGGCGCCTTGTCGAAGAGCCGACCGTCCTGCAACTCGACCTGCGCACGACGGACGGTGACGGTCAGCCCCTCCAGGTCGATGTCCCGGCGCCGCAGGGCCGCCAGCTCCCCGAACCGCAGAGTGGTGAAGGCCGCCAGGAGCACGAGAAGCCGATAGCGCGGCGCCATCGAGTCGGCCACGGCGAAGACCTCGGCCACCGAGAGGACAGGCCGTTCGGGCACGTCGTAGCGGTCCGCACCTTTGATGCGGCACGGGTTGCGCCGGATCAGCTCGTCATCCACGGCGGTGTTCATCAAGGCGCGCAGCAGTTGGTACGCCTTGACCACCGTCGGCTCCCCGATGCCGGCCGCGAGGAGCTTGCCGCGCCAATTGCGCACCCGGGCCGTCGTCACATCGGCCACGCTCCCGGCCCCGAAGGTGGGCAGGATGTGCAGCCGCATCACCGACTCGTTCCGCTCACGGGTCCGGTCAGCGAGCTTCCGGTCCCGCAGCCACGCGGTGGCGTACTCCTTGAAGTTCACTGCCCCGGCGTCCGGGTCCGACCACTGCCCGCGCGTGATGTCCGACTCGATGTGTGTCAGCGCGACTTGGGCGTCTGTCTTGGTCGGATAGGTCTTCTCCGCCGGGCGCAGTTGCCCCGTCTCCGGGTCCCGATAGCGGACCTGCCAACGGCCGGACGGAAGCTGCCGGACCGAGCCGAAGTCCCGTCGTCTCCCCTTCTTGTTGGCCATCAGGCAGCCCTCCGCAGGGGGCTGCGCCGGTGGTCGATCGGCTGCACCGTATGTGCGTTGATAAAGGCGTTCAGTGCGCACTCCGGGATACGGACGTGTCGGCCGACCTTGACGAACACGATGCGTCGCTCGGCGATCAGACGGCGCGGAAAGCGTTCCGTGGTGCCGAGGAGTTCGGCCACCTGCGACACGGTCAGGTAGCGGTCAGCCATGGGTGGGCTCTCCTAATTCCTCCTTAAGACGGTCGATGCCCGTGCCGCGCGCGTGGACGAGCCGAGGGCCACAAGGTGAACACCTCTGGTGAGCCGCCAAGATCAGAACGGTGCCTCCGGCGGGGGATCGGCCGGCACCGGGATGGACGGGGCGCCGTCGCCGACTGCGGGTTCGTCGTGGCGTCCGCGGGGGCTTCCATCCCGTACGCCGTCGACCCAGGCAGAGCCGAGCAGACGCGGCCCCTGGCGTCCAGGTCGTTCGTACAGTGGCGCGCTCCACCTGGACGCCAGGAACCACGCCTGCTCCACGGTGTGTGGGTCGACGGCGTACGGGATGGAAGCTGGGGCCGGTGGGGCTAGGTTGCGTACGGCTGCATGTCGGCGCACCGAAGCCTGGACCTAAGCAGTTACCAAGGTGCGACCGTCGGTCTGCCATCCGGATCGAGCCCGTACGGCCAAGGGTCATCAAACCCTTCACGGCTTGCTCTCTCCTTCGAGAGCGCACGTACGGCACCTGCGTCCCCGGCATTAGCAGCCTGTAGCGCAATCTCGACCGCACCAGCATGATCGCCCGTATACTCCTTGAGCTCACTGAGTCGACACAGGGCATATGTATTTCCTGCCTCGATCGCCCGCCAATAAAGAGACTCAGCCTCTTTAAGGTTTCCGGCCTTTTTCATCAAGTTGGCGAGGAGTGCTAGCGGAGCATTATTGCCCGACCCGATGAGCGCTCGATAAAGAGCTTCCGCTTCCTTTAGTTTACCGGCCTTCTCTCGATTGTTCGCAAGCTCGATTAAGGCGTACGTATTCCCATCCCGTCCGGCACGCTCCAGCATCTTTTCAGCTTGATCACTATCTTCCGGAGTAAACAACACGTAGTGACACATAGTTCCATAAGTGTCACCATTGCGGCTGGCATCTGCCACGGCATCAATAAATCCTCCAAGATCCCCTGAATCTCCCTTCTCTTCGATCTCAACAATTGGATTCGCTGCCCTTTTCCCCGAGTTCCACGGCCCCATAGATGAGTACTGTACTCCCGTCACTCTGTCCAGCCTCCCTATAATTGCGCGTGCGGATTGGCGCACCATCAGAAGAATCGAGCGAGTGAACAGAGAGATGGCCTCGACCTCGTCTCCACCTCTGTCGGATACAATGCGACCCAGGGAGCCCAGAGATTCGGTATCCCCTAAATCTAGAGCTTGCCGGTACAGCCTCTCTGCCTTTTCCACATCCCCCAAATTCTCGTAAATATCGGCGAGACGATAAGTGGCCTCCCCGTCGCCGGCTTCAGAAGCCTTCCGGTACCACTCTTCGGCCTCATCTCTGTCACCGGCGTCTTCACGGAGATATCCCACACTATTCATGGCGCGAGCATTTCCCATTTCGGCTGACCGCCGATATAGAGACTCGGCCAATTCGGGGTGCTCTTCCATCCACATATCCGCTAGTTCAATCAGCGCAGAGGCATCCCCGTGTTCCTCAACCCGTCTAGTTAGGCGATGAGCCCAGTAGAGCCGGTGCCGATCGTGAGCAGCGACGGCCAGGTTTGCGATCTCTACAGAATCCGTAAGGTACTCATGAGCCGCCTCCCAGAACGAAGCTGGCGGGCAGAATTGGTTACGCTCAATTCGCCCCAGTTGTTCGAGCGAGTCAGCCAGTCGGTATTTACTGGACGCGATATTGTCTATCTGGTGCAGTTGATGCCGATATGACGCGCCGCGAATACGAACGGGCACCAGGGGCGCCAGGTTCCCATGGACTGGCCTATTGGATTCACAAAAGGCTTCGTAAAGCCAATTATCCCCAAGGGTCAAGTATTCGGGATCTATAAGATAGTCCTCTGCCGCATGAGCAAGAAAATTGCCCGCTATGTAATTCCCGATACCCAATCGACGTCCGTCCATGGCGGCCTGAATCAATGCTCTCACGGCAGGGGCGGCCATTCTGTATCGCTCAGACAAGGCTGGAGCTCCTGCGAGATACTGAGTCAGGCGTCCGTCTTGCGCTTGCTTCAATGCTTGAGCCAGTTGCGGGTCGCCTGCGCTTGCCATGATCCGGGCATCTCTGATTGCGATAGTGTCAAAATTATCGGGAACTGAGATCAAGCGGCCCGCCAAAAGTTCACGCGTTTGCGGGTATGGATCCGGCTTTCCCGATGCGGGAAGAGTCGTGTATTCAGTCGCGTAGTTATTCCACAATGTACCCAAAATCAGGATCGGGCTAGCCTGTCGGTTAAGTAGGAGAGATCGAAGGGCAGCCGCAATGTGCTCTCCCACCCCTTGGCCGGCACCAATGTAATGCTGGGTTTCGTTTAGCCATACCACAGTGCGCGGCCCCACACACTTGAGATCGTTCAAGGCGGCCTCAGCTCGTGTGGGATCGAATGGGTGCCAGAGGCGCCATCCCTGAGACGCTAGGGGTTGAATTGCCTCCCAACACGCGCGGGTCTTCCCTGTCGAGGACGGACCGACCAGCACGACCATCCCGCTTTGCCCGTCGGCTGCCGCCTTAACAAGAGCCTTCAGCTCTCCATCGTGGTTACGACGTACATAGCCGGGAAGCCGACGAGCCTGCATGCTCTTCGGTTCACCCAAAGCAGGTACGACGTCAATGGCCGGATGAACTTCGAGGTCATGGGGGTCAAACTCAGCGATTGGCCGCCCAATGCCCGCCTCTAAGGAGATCCCGTTCTCCTCTGAAGACCTGTGTTGAACACCAGCAGCGGTCGTCCGAAGCTTCAGGAGAGCGTCCACATCGAGGTGGAGTGCTCGGGCAAGCGCGCCAACGGTTCGGGCGGAGGGAGCAGGGGCGGACCTGTTGAACGCTTCACTGACAGCAGTTCGTCCCAACTCCGAGCGCCGTGCAAGGGCAGTCTTCGTTATGCCCAGCTCTGCCAAGCCGTACTCCAGACGAGCACGTAGTTCAGCCAGAGCCGCCGCAGGCGACGAATCATCCTCCATGGCCATGCCATCTCCCGTGTCGTTCGCTCCTGTTCGTCTTCGACCAGTTCTACCGTCGCGGACCACGACGAACAGCAACTTGAGGAGATTGAGCGGCACAGGTTGACGCACCGATGGGAGATCGATCGTGTCTTACCACTCTGCTGTTGTTGTTCTGGGCTGCGCCGTGGCCGTGTTGCTCGCTGTGCTTGTCGCGATTGCTGCCGCAGTCTTCGCACGCCGAGATCGCGCCACTTACCCCGCAGCTTGCTCGAAGGCAGCCGCAGCATTCGGAACGGCCCTGACACTGGCTTGCAGTGTCACTACGGCGCTGGTGGCAGTCACACGCTGATCATGGGTCTCCAGCCCGCCGGAGCCCGTCATCGATCGCCTCCACCGCCCTCGGCAAGCAAGCTTGCGACACGACTGACTGACTCGGCTGAACCCGCTGCCGTGCCAGATGCGTGCCAGGTAGTGCGGGGAACCACGGGGAACAGCAGTCACCCACCCAGCCCGCCCGTAGGTCAAGACACCGCTTCTCAGCGGGTCAACAAGCCTGCCGGCCGCGCAGGACCCAAACTTCCCAAGCTGATGGTGTCGGTGCGCGCCCGCGTGGACACCAGTCAGAGCATGCCTCCGGCGAGGGGCGCTCAGGCTCCGGGATGGCGGGGGCGCCGCTTGCGAGTGCCGGCCGGAGAGTGGCGTGCGCGGGGAGCTCATCGACCCAGGCAGAGCCGAGCAGACCCCGAGGCCCGCGTACCACCGGGCGCCCGGCAACGAAGCCGTGCCCCAGCCGTGCCCGATCTATCGGGAAGCTGCGGGGAACAGCGGGCACTCATGAGTAGCACCCAACACCACAGCCCCTGACCGATTTACCTGGTCAGGGGCCGTTCTCACTGCTCACCACGCGGAGGCGGCGGCATTTGAACCCACGGTGACATCGCTGCCACGACGGTTTTCAAGGTTGTGTGAGGCACGCAGCCCTGCGACGCAACCCCCACGCCCTGAACCGGCCGCTCACGAAGATGCCTACGCTGATGGACAGCGCGATCAACAGAACCGACGGCCCGCCGTCGACGGTCACGTGACGGCCTCCGGCTGCCAACGACACCAGGGAAGCAATCCCCGTGAGGGTCGTGGCGGCCACGATAAGGAAGACCGCTATCTCGGCCCACCACATCGCCCGCGTCGGTTGAGTCGTCATGGTGACGTTGTACATGGTGCATCTGGTTGCTGTACAGCAGAGATGTGCAGCAACCCCGCACCACGACTGACCGCTGCCAACCCTGAGAAACCAGCTGACGTGCGGGACCGACCTCAGCAACCAGCGTGCATGCGGGCACACCCAAGCGACCTGGCCCAGAGCCAGGCTGCGGCCGCGGCGATGGCGAGGTCGGCTTCGGGGAGCAGGGCTTGTGTACGTGTCGGCCGTGATGGTGATCGAGGAGTGGCCGAGCATCTCCTGGATGTCCTTCAGGTCGGCCCCGGCCGCGTGGGCGAGGGTCGCGGCCCCGTGCCGGAGGTCGTGGAGCCGGACCGGTGGTAGACCGATCTCCTCGTACAGCTCAATGAACCGCCGTGTGACGTTGGCAGGGTGGAGCATCTCGCCGTTCTCCTTGGTGAAGACGCGTCCCGTCTCTCTCCCCCCCCAGGCGCTCCCCCACTCCTCGCGGTCACGGACTCGCACATCACAAAGTAGGGGAAGTCGGCCCCTATGCGCCTGACTGTGATCACCGATCGGCCGCTGCCCGATAACTTTTTGACCGGTGAAATCAAGCCATCTATATTCCGCGCTGGCTTGATCTTTTCGGACAGGCCTCACCGCTCTTGTCCCTGGGGGGACCCATGCACTGGTACATCGACGTCCTCAAGAAGTACGCCACCTTCAGCGGCCGCGCCCGCCGCCAGGAGTACTGGATGTTCACGCTCATCAGCTCGCTCATCTATGTCGTGCTGATGGTCATCGACATCAGCACCCTCGGCACCGGCGTCATCGCCGTGATCTACGAGCTCGCCGTCCTGCTCCCCAGCCTCGCGGTTGCCGTCCGCCGCCTCCACGACACCGAGCGCTCTGGCTGGTGGCTGCTCATCGCCCTTATCCCGCTGGTAGGCGCCATTATCCTGCTGGTCTTCCTGGCCAGCGACAGCAAGGGGGAAGCGAACGGGTACGGCCCGAACCCGAAGCTGGCCGCCGCGGCTGCCTGACATTCCCTCACTCACGGTGGCCTGCTATCCCAGCGGGGGGTGACGGGCCACCGTTGATGACCGTTCTCATGAGAGTTGCGCCAGCCACAAGCCGTGTCACAACCGTGCTCGTCCTCCAGGTGCTCCCAGCTGTACCGGTGGAGTCGGCCGGCCGGAGTCAGCTCGGCCTTCTTGATGGCGATCAACTCACCGCGGTCGGGTACGACTCGAAGTACCACAAGCCACCCTCCTCATCGGCGTGGCGAAAGTGGTGCCGCAGGGTGGCCCCTCATCAAGGGATCAGAAGTACGCCACGCTCTCTGCTTTGATGCGCTCCAGGTTAACCATAGGATCATCGTGCCAGCGAGCACGTGCGGTTGCACTGTTCTGACATCCACAGGTGACATCAACGCCCCCGGACGCCAGCACTCCCACGCGGTCGTGCACGGCTATCGCGGCCAGGCGGCTTCCCGACGGTACCGAGCAACGATCGAACTCCTAAAGCGGGTGTCGCAGGTTCGAATCCTGCCGGGGGCACAACGCGTTACCGCTCTGACCTGGAGTTTCTTCCCCAGGAAGGGGTTCTACTCGGCCTCGGGCTCCTCGTCCCGGGCCGTTTGCGTGAGCGGACGGTGAGTTGATCCCCGAAATCTCTCCAGCGGATAAGCATCATCCGGCACGGACTCCCGGCCCGGTCTTCTCCGGGACATCGGGCTCTGGCTCCCCTTCGGGCACCCAAGGAGCGCACGAGCGGGCACGGAAGAAGTGCCCTTCTGTCGAAAGTGGTTACGCCTCTTCGGAGCCCAGGGCGGTTTCCGTGTCGTGGCCGCCCCAACTGTCGGGGGTGCGCCACAGGACCTGAACCCCGAAGACACCGAACACGGTGTCGGCCGACCAGTCCTCGGCGGGCGGTTCGGAGAGCACCAGGTAGAGGCGGTCGGCAGGAGCGGGCAGGGTGTGGTTGATCTCCAGGAGGCGGGTGGCTCCCGCGCGGAGGTCGGCGCAGGTGGAGCGACCGGCACCGAGGACCTCGTAGAGGAAGTGACCGTCGTCCGCGATCCGGCTGACGTCGACGACCGGGGAGTCGGTCGGCTGCAGGTCCTCCCAGAGCAGGGCGGCCTTGAGAGCATGCCGCACCGCCTCGTGCTTTCTGCACGTGCGGTCGGCGGTCGCCGCGCTCTCCAGCGAGTGCAGAAACCCCTGCGCCGGCGCGGGCGTGGCAGGCAGGTCTTCGGCGGGGGTCACGGGCTCGGTTTCCTTCTGCTCGGACTGCTGTTCAGCGGTGGAGGGTGCGTCGTCGGTTTCGGGTACGCCCGTGGCGACCCGGCGCTGGAGGGCCTCCCGGGCTTCGTGCAGGGCCTGGGCCCAGCCGGCGCGTGCCAGGTCCGTCTGGAGGCGGTTCAGGTCCAGGTCGCCGTCCTTGAGCATGCGGTGTCATCATCTCGGCCGTTCGGGGGATACGCGGGCGGCCTCAGAGAGGAATCCCACCCTGCGGGGGCATCCCTTGCTGGGACGAAAGGGAGACATGATGCCGCTCTATCTATCGAGGTTCAGCTACACGCCGGAGACTTGGGCGAGACTCATCGGCCACCCCGAGGACCGCGCAAAGGCCGCTCAGTCGTACATCGAGTCCGTTGGCGGCAAGCTCCACGGCTTTTGGTACGCGTTCGGCACCCGCGACGGTTACAACCTGTGGGAGGCCCCTGACAACGTCTCCATGGCTGCGGTCGCCCTGGCGATCAGCGGAGGCGGCGCACTCAGCTCGTTCGAGACGACCGTTCTCCTGACCATTGACGAAACCATGGATGCCCTGCGCAAAGCCGGGCAAGTCCAGTACCGGGCTCCCGGCGCGTAGCGGTCCAGACGGCTGGCGGCTGCCGGGTTCAGGCATCGAGACGACAGCGAGGTACAGCAACCGTCCGCGTCCAGTAGTGATCGAGCTCCGTAGAGCTACAGGTCAGAAGGCTCTGACATCTACAGCTGACATCAACGACACCGGACGGGGGCGTAGAAGGGCAACCCGGCGCGGCCGGGAGGCCGCAATCCGCACGGCCGTCTCAATCCCCCGCCGCCCCGGCCAGGGACAGCTCCCAGTAGGTGGCGTACCGGCCGCCCCGGCGCAGCAACTCCTCGTGGGTGCCCTGTTCGACCATCCGCCCTGCGTCCAGGAAGGCGACTCGGTCGGCCCGGCGCACAGTCGCCATGCGGTGTGCCACCAGCACCACGGTCCGACCCGCCATCAGCTCCTCGATGCCGGCGTGCACGGCCGCCTCGTTCAGCGGGTCCAGGGCCGAAGTGACCTCGTCGAGCAGCACGATCGGGGCGTCCTTCAGCAGCGCGCGGGCGATGGAGACGCGCTGTCGCTCGCCGCCCGACAGCAGCGCTCCGCCCTCGCCCACGTCCGCCGACCAGCCGCCGGGCAGCCGCTCGATCACCTCGTCGAGGCGGGCCGCGGCGGCCGCGGCCCGTACCTCGGCGTCGGTGGCGTCCGGGCGGCCGAGGCGCACGTTCTCCTCGATCGTGCCGTCGAAGAGGTAGACGTCCTGGAAGACGATGGCGATCCGCGCCATCAGCGCCGCGGTGTCCATCTCCCGTACGTCCACGCCGCCGATCCGGACCACGCCCGCGTCGACGTCGTAGAAGCGGGCGAGCAGGTGCAGCAGCGTCGTCTTGCCCGCGCCCGACGGCCCGACGACGGCGAGTCGCCCGCCCTCGGGTACGGAGAGCGTCACCCCGTCGGCGATCACGCGGTCGCCGTGCCGGAACGTGACCGCGTCGAACTCGATGTCGTGGCAGGACGGTTCGCGCGGCGCGCGGGGCTCCGGCAGCGGCTCGGTGGTGAGGACGTCGTCGAGGCGGGTGAGTTCGGCGCGGGCGGCGCGGATGCCACCGCTCATCTCCGCGAGGGACAGCAGCGGGTCGGCGCAGCGGGCGGCGAGCACCAGGACCGCGAGCACCTCGGCCGCGCCGATGTCCCCACCGAGGGCGAGGTACGCACCGAGTGCGAGCAGCGCGGTGAACACCGCCTGCACCGTGACCGCGAGACCCAGCACACCCGGCAGCGCCGTGAGGGCAGAGCGACGCGAGGCGCGGCGCAGTTCCTTCAGGGAGTCGTCCAGCAGACCGAATCGCTCGCCGGTGCGGCCGCCGGCGCGCAGTACCGGCTGGGCCTGGAGGTACTCGATGACGCGGCCGGTGGCCTCGCGCTCGCGTTCCACTCGTTCCGTGTCGGTTGCCGTCGTCGCGCGGGCGGTGCGCAGCTGGACCGCGGCCACCAACGGTACGGCGGCCAGGGCGGCGAGTCCCAGCTGCCAGTTGACGGCGAGCATCACGGCGACGATCGTCAGCGGGGTCACCAAGGCGGTGATGAACGGCGCCAGCAGGTGTGCGATCACGCTCATCGCCTGCAGCACGCCCTGGCTCGCGAGGACGGACACCTCGCCGGTGCGGCTGGGTTGATACCAGCCGATGGGCAGCCGGGCGAGGTGGTCGCCGAGGCGCTCGTACATGCCGTGCAGCATCGTCGTGCCCACGCGGAAACCGGAGCGGTCGCTGACGTACCGCAGCACCGCGTAGACCGCGACCGCCGCGCCGAAAGCGGCCAGCCAGGGCCGGGCGTCCTCGGGTGTGCTGCCGAGGAGCGCGCGCAATACGGGCACCAGCAGGGCGTACGACAGTCCCTCGGCGAGGGCGGTCGCCGTCATCAGGGCGATGGTGCGGCGCACCGGCCCGGCGTACTCGTGGCCGAGCACACGCAGCAGTGTGCTGATCATCGGGCCTCTTCCCCTTTCATGGCACTGGCTTCCACGGCACTGGCTTCCACGGCATCGGCTTCCATCGCACAGGCGTGGGTCTCCCAGAATTCGGCGAACGCGCCGTTCCGTGCGAGGAGTTCCGCGGTCGTGCCCCGCTCCACGATCTCGCCGTCGCGCAGCATCACGACGGTGTCGGCGTCGGCGATCGTCTCCAGGCGGTGGGCGATGACCAGCGTCGTCCGCTTCTCCCGGGTCTGCGCCAGCGCCTCGCGCACCGCCTGCTCGGTCTGCGGGTCGGCGAAGGCGGTTGCCTCGTCGAGGACCAGGACGGGGGTGTCCGCGAGCAGGGCGCGGGCGATCGAGACGCGCTGCGCCTCGCCGCCGGAGAGGCGGGCGTCCTCGCCGATCACCGAGTCGTAGCCGCGGGGCAGTTCGAGGATGCGGTCGTGGATGCTCGCCCCGCGGGCGGCGCGGACGACGGCGTCGCGGTCGGCGTGCGGGACGGCGAGGGCGATGTTGTCCGCGACCGAGGCGCGCAGCAGCCGGACGTCCTGGAAGACGAAGGACACCCGCCGGTACAGCTCCTGGCTGTCCACCTCGCGCAGGTCGACGCCGCCGAGGAGCACGGAGCCGTGCGTCGGGTCGTAGAACCGCGGCAGCAGCTGCACCAGCGTGGACTTGCCGCTGCCGGACGGCCCCACCACGGCCGTGATCGTCCCCGGCTCCAGCACCAGGTCGACACCGCGCAGTACCTCGCGCCCGGTCCCGGCGCCCTCGTACGCGAAGCGGACGTCCCGCAGCTCCACCCGGTGTCCCTCGGGCGCCACCGGCCGTACGGGCTCGGGCAGCGACGGCTCGGCGAGTACGTCCCGGATGCGGCCGACGGCACGCCGCGCTGCCTGCAGGTCGTCGAAGCCGTGCCCGAGCGCGGCCACGGGTGCGGTCAGCCCGAGGCCGAGCAGCATGAAAGGCAGCAGGTCGGCCGGGGCGAGCCCGCCCCCGGTGATCCGGTACGCGCCGCCGACCAGCACCGCCAGCAGCACGAACGGCGGCGACAGCGCCACCTGCATCCCGGCGGCGGGCCCGGAAAGGCCGTGCACCATCCGGTAGAAGCTCCGGGTGAAGTCGTCCACCGCGTTACGGAACTTGCCGTGCGCCCGCTCCGACCCGCCGAACGCCTTCACCACCGCGATGCCCTGCACGAACTCGACCACCGACGCCGAGATCCGCCCCATCGCGGCGTCGAACTCCTTCTGCTCGCGCAGCCGCGTGGGAGTCATCATCAGCGGCACCAGCGCGACCGCCAGCAGCACGGGGACCAGCGTGATCAGCGTCAGCCGCCAGTCCACGGTGAAGAGGTAGCCGAGCGAGACCAGGGGCACCACGAAGGCGGAGACCAGCTCGCCCGGCGTGTGGGCGATGAACGGGTGCACGGCGCTGACGTCCTCACCCACCAGCTTCGCCAGCTCCCCGGTCCGCCGCCGCGCCAGCCGGCCGATCGGCACCCGCCCGAGCCGTGCGGCGAGTTGCCGGCGCAGCGACAGCTGCACCCGGGTGTCGAGGAGGTGTCCGACGCCGGACGAGGCGGCCGTGAACAGCAGCCGTACGAGCAGCCCTGCCGCTCCCGCGAGCACGACGTGGCGCACGTGCCCGTCGTCGGTCGGCCCCGGCGCCAGCAGCGTACGGCCGAGCTCGACGACCGCGAGCAGCGGCGCCAGGCCGGCGACGGCGCCGATGACCTGCAGGACGACGACGACGGCGAAGCCGCCCGCGTACGGGCGCAACAGACGGGCCACGCCCGGTGGTGGCGGCGCGGTGGTTCCGGTGGAAGTCATGCGCTCACCTTCGCCGCGGCTGCGGCCCGCTGGATTGGAGAAATGTTCCGTCCGGATGGTCAGTCCGGATGGTCAGTCCGGGTGTTCCGTCCGGACGTTCCGTTCTGGCGGGCCCGTAGCATGGACGCATGTCGACTGCCGTGCGCCAGCGCGTCGTTGCCCCTGTGTGGGAGGTCACGCGCCCGGCCCGGCCCGGCCGTGTACCCGGCGTCGTCCTGGCGGGGCTGCGCGACCGCGGCCCGGATCCGGTCGACCACCGGCTCGACCCGCACCCCGTGCTGACACTGGCGCTGGCCTGCGGCGAGTCGGGGCTCGGCATCGACGAGTCGACGGGGCGGCAGCACCGCGGCAGTCTTGTCACCGGGCTCGGGTTCGGCGTCGGAGGTGCGGCGCGGGTGCGGGCCGCGAACGTCGAGTGGGTGCAGGTGCGCCTGTCCCCCGCCATCGCGCGGGCCGTACTGGGCGTGGGGCCTGCTGAGCTGGAGAGCTCGGTGGTGGCCCTGGACGACCTATGGGGAGAGCGGCGGGCGGCCCGGCTGCGCGAGCAGCTGGCCCAGGCCGCCTCGTGGGAGGAACGCTTCGCGCTCGTCGAAGCGTTGCTCGCCCGGTTGACCGCCGCGGGGCCCGCCATCGAGCCGGAGCTGGGCTGGGCCTGGGACCGTATCGTCGCCGGGCACGGCCAGGTGCGGGTCGAGGGGCTGGCCGAGGAGCTGGGCTGGAGCCGCAAGCGCCTGTGGTCCCGCTTCCACGCGCAGCTCGGCCTGCCGCCGAAGCGCGCCGTGAAGCTCGTCCGCTTCGACCGGGCCGCCACCCGCCTGGCCGGGGGCCAGGAGGCGGCCGGGGTCGCGGCCGACTGCGGCTACGCCGACCAGTCGCATCTGCACCGGGACGTCGTGGCGTTCACTGGTGTGACCCCCGCGACCGTGGCCGGCCAGTCGCTCATCGCGACGGCCGACATGGCGTGGGTGGACCACGTACCGCGCCTTTCGGCGCGATGGGGCAATGCCCCAGCCTCCCGTTTCGACGGGGCGCACCGGCCACCGCCGCCGACCGGCGGAGACAACCGAGGCGGACGAGTTCCCGGGCGGAGTACGGATGTAACGGACGTACGGTCCCGCCACCGGCGCCGGCAGCCCACTCGCGCCGCCGAGGCCGGCGACTCCGGCTGACGGCGGCTTCGTGGGGCGGTGCGATCTGGCGGGCGGTGCGATCTGGCATGGCGCACGAACGACCACCCGGCTACGGCCACGGCGGCGTCAGCGCCATGCTCCTCGACGCGATCATAGGTAGGTGTAGTCACTGCTCATCAAGCGGAGGCGGTGGGATTTGACTCAGCCACTGCGACTCACCGCCTCATCCCGTGCCGCGGGTCACCTGGCGCCTACCGTCCCGGGGTTCGGTGTGTGTGGCCTCCAAGGCGGCAAGGTGCTCTTGGACGTGCGAGGCCTCTGCGGTGCGGTGCTGGGTCTCGTAGAGCTCCAGAGCTCGTTGCCAGGCCTGGCGGGCTTCCGCAAGCTGGTCCAGGACGTGGTGGGTCTCCCCGACGTTCTCCAGCGTGCCGGCTTCGCTCCAGGTGTCGCCGGTCTCGCGGAACAGAGTAAGGGCCTGGTGGTAGTGGTCCAGGGCTTGGTGGTGCCGGCCACTGTGGTGAGCGATATAGCCCAGGCTGTCCAAGATGGCGGCTTCGACGACGCGGTCGCCTGTGGTGCGAATCAGGACCAGAGCCTGCTCACAGGAGCTGCGGGCTTGCTCAAATCGCCCCAGCAGGGCGTGGTCCCACCCGACTGCGCTGAGGCTTCTGGCCTCCCTCGCGGTGTTGCCGAGGGTTCTGTGCAGGCGCAGGGCGCGCTCGTCGTGGGCCAGTGCCTGCTGGGGGTCTCCTTGCTGTTCCCAGGCCCAGCTGAGCATGTAGTGAGTGTCGGCCTGGCCGGTGAAATGGTCGACGTGTTCGAACAGGGTCAGGGCCTGGTTGAGGTACGCGTGGGCCTGGGCGTACTGGCTCGCGTAGACGCAGGTTATTCCCCGCCCATAGTGGGCCATGGCTTGGGCGATCGGGTCACGGAGCTGGTCGGCGGCTTCCATGGCGGTCCGCCACGTGCGCAGGTCCTCGGGGCGGTGGCCTTGCAGGAAACGGAAGTTGAGCAGGATCACAGGCAGTTGCCAGGTGTGGGTGTGCCAGCCCTGGTTGTGGGTGAGCTGATGGAGTGCCCGCAGGCAGGCTTCCTCAGCCGCGAACCACGCCCGTGCCGCCGCTGTATCCGCAACTCGGTGCGGGGCGCATCCGGCGGCGGGCGGCTCGAGAAC
The DNA here is from genome assembly GCA_000696115.1 of Streptomyces olindensis. Lineage (GTDB taxonomy): Bacteria > Actinomycetota > Actinomycetes > Streptomycetales > Streptomycetaceae > Streptomyces > Streptomyces olindensis. The sequence continues at coordinate 79,038 of JJOH01000004.1, read as the reverse complement.
CAGCTCCACCGTCCAATGCGAGTCGAGCAGGTGACTGGCGTGGTGGGCGGTGTGCAGATAGAAGTCGGCCAGGCGCCGCAGAGCAGCCGTGCGGGGTGACTGGTCCATGTCATGGTGGCCGCGCTCGGCGGCGTACAGGCGGACCAGGTCGTGAAGTTGGTAGCGACCGGGGGTGTGTTGTCGGATCAGGTGAGCGGCCTCCAAGGTGCGCAGGAGCACTCGGGCACGGGGGACGGTCTTGCCGATCAGGCTGGCAGCCGCCCGCAGGCTGATGTCCGGACCTGGGGCCAGCCCCAGCAGGGCGAAGGTCCGAGCTGCTGCGGGCTCCAGAGCGTGGTAGGAGCAAGCGAATACGGCGCGTAGGTCAGCGCTCAAGTCCCCGGCGTCCAGCGCATCCAGTCGGGTACTGGTCTCGGCCATTTCCTCGGCCAGGTGGGCCAAGGGAAAGTCCGGTTGGGTGGCGACGCGGGCCGCAATGATACTCAGAGCCAGGGGCAGCCCGGCGCAGCGCTCCAGGATGGCGGTGGCCGTCTGCGCTTCGGCGGCCAGCCGGTCTTCGCCAAGATGACGGGCCAACAACTGGCGGGACTCGGCCTCGGACAACGTGTCCAACGCCAGGGGCTTAGCCGCATAGCCGGCGACCAGGCCACCGAGTTGGTGACGGCTGGTGACTATCACCGTACAACTCGGACTGCCCGGCAGCAGTGGAACCACCTGCGCGGTATCTCGGGCGTTGTCCAGCACCAGCAGTATCCGCTTGCCCACCATCAAGCTTCGGTACAACCCCACCTGCGACTCTACATCCGCCGGGACGGCCGCCGGCTCCACCCCCAGCGCGTCGAGGAAACCCCGCAGGACCACCGACGGGGCCATGGGCTCTCCAGACGGGTCGAAGCCACGCAGGTTCACATACAACTGCCCATCCGGAAACCGCTCGGTGCAGTGATGGGCCCAGTGCAGCGCCAGATAAGTCTTTCCGATCCCACCGGTGCCACCGATCGCCGAAATAACGACCGTGCCCCCGCCCTCTTCGCCCTCATTCGGGCCTTTCAACGCTTCGGACAGCAAGGCCAGTTCACGTTCCCGACCGGTAAAGAACGCCGGGGGAGCGGGCAACTGTCGTGGCACTACCGCTAATGCAGCGTGGGCTGGCACGTGTTGGTGCAGCTCCCCAACAACGATCACACCTGTGTTGGCGACCCCGCCGCTTTCAGCTCGAGCCCCTCCAGTGTTCGCGGCTCCGACGCCGGCCTTCTTGCCCAAGGACATGCCCCACTCCCCTCGAACCTCGTCCGCTCGCTCAACCCGAGGTCTCGCCGCGTCGCTGCACCAGCGTCAGCCGAGCCTGATGCCAGTGTTCGCGTCACCATCACCGGTCGCATCTGCATCGCCTGTATTCTCTGCCGTTGCGGCGCCGCCATATGGCGCCGAGCCGGTGATACCAGAATTCGCGCTTCCACCATTCCTCGACGTGGCCTTTCCAGTTCCGCTTGCGGTGATCGTCGGCGTATTGGCGCGGGCTCCGGAGAATAGGGCGTACGCGATGCCGGCCACACCCACGCTTGCCCCGACCACACTGGCGATGCTGTCCGCAGTGCCCAAGTCGACCCAAATCCAGACGGCCACCATCGCCGCAATCAGCAGGGACGAACCGGCGATCAGAGCCGTCCTTTTCCAATCCCGCATGATTCTGCCCCCTACCGTCGACCTCAGTACACGGGCCTTTTCGTCTGCAAGGATGCCATACCCCCGCGAAAGGCTGGAGGATGAGGAGTAGAAATTGGATCTCTGCGCCAAGTGAAGCAGCCATTGCAACATTTCGACCGAAGTTACGGGTGTGGCAGTGGTCAACAGTCCTGCCAATAAATTCAGCGCGCGCCGAATCCTGCCGCGATCACCGCGCATTGACCGTTCGCGGGTTGCCGCGTTGGCATCGTCATGGGGTGGGGAGACTCCACGTCCTGCCGGCCCGGGGCGGCCTGACCTACAGGATCCACCTGGCTCATGAAGGCGGACGCCGGCAGCAGGGGCGGACGGCCCGGCGGCTTCGACAAGACGATCTACAAACGCAGGAACGAAGTGGGGCGGACGATCAACGCGTTGAAGAACTTCCGCGCCGTGGTCACATGCTTCGACAAACGCGCCTACTAGGCCTGCCCGGCGAGGGGATGCCTTCACGTCTCGGCGCGGCGGAACTTACGCTTTGTGGGTTACCCAGAGCAGTTCCGCCGGCCAGCGGTGTGCCCAGTCGGGTGGGTCCGTTTCGTTGTAGCCGTTGCGTGTTCCGAGTTCGGGCCGCGGCTCGATGAGGTCGTCGATGATGAGACCCGCGCCGCGCAGGACCCTGACCCAGTCGCCGTAGGTGAGCTGATAGCTGGTCGCGCCGTCGTCCTCGGCGATGGTGTTCAGGCCGAAGTAGTCCTGCTGCAACGTCGTGGTCACGCGGGCGGCGGCCTCGTCGTAGCAGGCTTCGAACCATGGGCTGGCGACGTTGAACACCAGGCGCCCGCCTTGGCGCAAGACGCGTGCGGCCTGCGGGATTGCCAGGTGCGGGGGCGCCCAGCTGAGCCCACCGAAGTCGCAGAACACCAGGTCGAAGCTGTCGGCGGCGAAGGGGAGTTGTTCGGCGGCGCCTTGCACGAGTGGGTAGCGGACGGCTCCCATCGCGCGGGCGGCAGCGGTCAGTTGGGCTTCGGACAGGTCGAGCCCGATCACGGTGGCGCCCTCGGCGGCGAGCGCCCTGGACCACTGGCCGGCGCCGCAGCCGAGTTCGAGGACGCGCTTGCCGGTGACGTCGCCCAGGGCGTGCAGGTGCGCGTCGGGGATGGAGTACATGCCCCACAGCCGGGGTGTGGCGCCGATTCGCGGGTCGTGCTCGTGCTGGTAGGCGCTGCTGATCCGGTTCCAGAACCGGCGGTTGGCGGGGATGCTGTCCACGTGCCGACTCCAGCACTGCCTGCCGGGGGCGGTCAACACGATTAGGGCCTGTCGTTTGGATCAGGTCGCAGGAAAGCGACGGTTCTGTTCGGTGCCGGTGAGCGGGGTCTGGTGCGTGCAGCTGCAAGGCGGAGGAGGGAGTCGACGCGGAGCGTCGGCGAGTGACGACAACGCGGCAGATGTGCGTGCCAGACCACGCGTCTGCGGCGTGATCCAAACGACAGGCCCTAGGGCACTGGCAGGCCCTCGCCTCCGTCCGGCCCTGGCTCGACCCATGATCTGTCTGGTCCTGATCAGTCAGGAAGAGCCGATGGTTCAGCGTGTGGTCGTCGCCAGGCGCAGGCCCAGGGCGACCAGTACGCCTCCGCTGACCGCGTCGACGCGGCGCCGGACCCTGGGCCGGCGGAACCAGGCTCCGGTGCGGCCCACGACGGCGGCCAGGCCGAGGTAGAACGCCGTCTCGACGAGCACCTGCACCGCGGCCAGCAGCGCGGTGGTGGCGAACAGTGGACGGCTTGCCGGAACGAACTGCGGATAGAACGCGATCATGAAGAAGGCGGCCTTCGGGTTGGCCAGCATCACCACTGTTCCTTCGCCGAAGGCCGTCCACCATCCCCCTCGGCTCACGGGCGGCGCGATCGGCGCGTCCGTGTCCGCCGGTGCGGGCCCGGGGCCGGTCCGGCCGCGCCACACCGTGCGCCAGGCCTTGATGCCGAGGTAGACCAGGAACACCGCGCCGACCAGGCGCAGTACGACGAACGCCACCTCGGAGGCCGCCACGAGGGCGGCCAGACCGGCGCCGGCGGCCAGTGCCCACAAGTACAGGCCCGCTTCGAGCCCCAGGACGGTGGGGACAGCCGCCCGCCATCCGCGGAACGCCGCCTGCCGGAAGATCAAGAGCATCGCCGGCCCCGGTGACGCCGAGATGAGCAGCACAGCGACCACGAACGGCGGTAATAACGCAACAAGGTCCATGAGCTGAGCGTGGCAGCGTCCACTGGCCCGCTCAACCACTCACCCACCGAGGGCTGCCACGGCCCCTCCGCTCACCGAACCGCGCCGAGCTCGTGGACCGCTCCCGGCAGGGCCGACCGCAGCCGTCGGTCGTGGGTGACGATGATGAGTGTGCCCTGGTAGGCGGCGAGGGCCGTCTGGAGTTCCTCCACCAGGGCGGGTGAGAGGTGGTTCGTCGGCTCGTCCAGGAGGAGCAGGTCGTGTGTGCCCGTGACCAGGCGGGCGAGTTCGAGGCGGCGACGCTGGCCGGTGGAGAGGGCCCCTACGGGTCGGGGCAGGTCGGCTTCGCGGAAGAGGCCCAGGGCGAGCAGCGCGTCGGCGCGGTGCTCCCCGAAGGCCGCGAGCAGCGGGCGGCTCTCCTCCTCGGGGGAGGTCGGGGCTGCCACTTGGCGCAGGAACCCGATCCTCGCGGGCCGGCGCACCGTGGCGCCCGGCTCGGGGGTGAGTTCGCCTGCGAGGACCTGGAGGAACGTCGTCTTGCCCGCGCCGTTGGGGCCGGTCACCACCAGTCGGCCGCCTGCGGGAACGTGGAGCGAGTCGAGGACCAGGCGTCCCGGTACGCGCACGTTCGCCACCTCCACCGCGCGGTCCGCCGACCCTTCGATGTCCGCCGAGAACCGCAGCGGCTCGGGGGGCGCCGACACCGGGTGGTCGGTGAGGCGCTGCAACCGCTCGCGCGCGTTGCGGATGCGGCTCATGGCGCCGTGGGCCCGTGAGCGGGCCCGGAACGCGCCCGCGCCGCTGAACGCCCACGGCCCCTTCCGCGGGATCGCGTCGAGGCGTCCGATGTGGGAGTCGGCCAGTCGGGACTGACGGGCCACCTCGGTGCGCCAGTCCTCGTACTCCCGCTGCTGTCGGGCGCGTTCGGCGGCCTTGGCGGTGAGGTAGCCCGTGTAGCCGTCGCCGTAGCGGCGTACGGAACGGGTGTGGTGGTCGACCTCCAGAATCGTGTGGGTGACCCGGTCGAGGAAGGTCCGGTCGTGAGTGACGGCGACGAGTGTGCCCCGGTGGCCGCGCAGCCGCTCCTCCAGCCAGGCCACGGCCTCGTCGTCGAGGTCGTTGGTGGGCTCGTCGAGCAGCAGCAGTTCGGGGGACGCGGCGAGCGTCGCGGCCAGGGCCAGGCGGGAGCGTTGGCCGCCGGAGAGGGTGCCGAGCCGCCGCGAACGGTCCAGGCCGGTCGATTCGCCGAGGTGGCGCAGGGCGACGTCGACACGGCGGTCGGCGTCGTATCCGCCGCGCGCCTCGTACTCCGCCTCCAGGGTGGCATACCGGTCGTAGGTCGCTGGATCGGCCCCGTGGAGCTCGGCAGCCGTCGTCCGCAGGCGTCGTTCCAGAGCGCGCAGTTCGGCGAGCGCGAGGTCGATGGCGTCGCCGACGCACGCCGTGTCGGGCAGGTCGAGGGTCTGCACCAAGTGCCCTGTGCCGCCCGGTGCGACGACGCCGACCTCTCCGTTGTCGGGCTGGACGGTGCCGGCGAGCAGGTGCAGCAGCGTGGACTTGCCCGAGCCGTTGTCCCCGATGATCCCCGCTTTCTCCCCTGGTCGGAGTGCGAAGGACACGCGGTCCAGGACGAGGTGATCGCCGTAGCGCTTGCTGACGTCGGTGACGGTGAGCTGGGAGGCGGCGGTGGGGGCGGAGGGTGCTTCGGGAGTTCGGAACAAGTGGTGTCTTCTTTCGTCGACGACAGGGTGTGAGGGTCTGGAGCCTGAGCGATGAGACGAGACGTGCCGTCTCGGTTGTCGTGCTGCGGAACGTTACCCCATGCACCTCACTCACGCAAGACGCTGCGTCTCGCACAGAGAAAGACCGGCTCGGGAGGGGTCTCCTCCCGAGCCGGCCCTATGTGTCGGCCCTATGTGCGCCCTCTGGTGGCCCGGCCGCCCGCGGCTATCGGACGTCGACGAAGTCGCCCGTCGCGTTGACCGCCGGAGTCGTTGCCGTGCCCGCGAAGCTGTAGCGGAAGTAGCCGTCGGTGGAGGCGGTGACGGTCGTCTTGAGGTTGCCCGTCGAGTTGGACTTGATCGTCTTCACCGTGGTGTAGGTGTCGCTGCCCTTCTTGCGGAACTGCAGCTTCACCGGCTGGTTCGTGTAGCCGTGGTACAGGTTGTCCTCCCAGTTGGCCCGGGAGAGCTTTCCGGTGACCGTGATCGTCTTGCCCTTCTTCACCGGCTCGGGCGAGGCGTCGACCGTCAGCTTCGAGTGGCGCTGCACCTTGAACGTGGTGGCCGCGTCCCGGTGGATGTAGTCGTAGTCATGGGCGGAGACCAGCGTCCTGAGGTTCCAGGTGGCCGCCGCGTTGTTGTCGACGAAGCCGGTCGCCGCCTGCGGGTCGAAGGTCAGCGTGCCCGTGCAGGTGGACGTCGTGGCGCTCACCTCGACGCACGTGATCTCGCCGTCGTCGTACCAGATCTGCGCGTAGTTCGGCTTCGGGCCGGAGGCGCTGATGTACGTCGTCTCCTTGATGCCGGAGTCGTCCGACGCGGTCACGGTGACCTTGGCGGTCACCGCCTTGGTGGTACCGACCACGACCGGCTTGCCGCCGTTGACGACGACCTTGTCGATCGTGATGTCCCCCGAGCCGCCGTCCTCCGCCTGGGCGGTGGTGCTGCCGATGGCGGTGGCCACCAGGGCGACGCTGGTGCCGAGCAGGGCAAGGCGCGTGGATGCGCGCATGCATGTCCCCCATGAAGTTCTTGTGAAGTTCTTGATTGGTCGAAGGGAGAGTAATGCGTTGGCCAAGGGTTCACCACCCAGTTGTTCCAGCACCTCGGCGCGGAAATTCGTGGGAGATCCGAGCGAGGTTGAGGGAGACTCGGGGGCTGACCGATGAGTTCTGCCGGGTGTGCCGGTCTTCATCGGTGTCATCGATCCACATCCGGCCGGCGGCCCTTGGCTGCGAGGCGACTGCGACCAGGAACCCCAGCGAGGTGCTGTCATGTCAGCTGTGACCCGAGAACGTCCGGCCGTGCGGGCGGGCCGCACACCGACGGTGGTGCGGCTGCTCGTGCTGGCCACGTTCGTGGTGATCCTCAACGAGACCATCATGATCAACGCGATCCCGCGGTTGATGGAGTCGTTGCACATCACCGAGCAGTCGGCGCAGTGGGTGTCCACCGCCTTCATGCTGACCATGGCCGCCGTCATCCCGGTCACCGGCTGGTTCCTCCAGCGGGTCACCACCCGCCAGGCCTACGCCATCGCCATGGGCGTCTTCCTCGCCGGCACCACCCTGTCAGCCGTCGCGCCGACCTTCGAGGTGCTGCTGCTGGGCCGGATCGTGCAGGCCGCGGGCACGGCCGTGATGATGCCCCTGCTGATGACCACGTTGATGATCGTGGTGCCCGAGCAGGACCGCGGCCGGGTCATGGGCAACGTCACCCTGGCGATCTCGGTGGCGCCGGCGCTCGGGCCCGCCGTGTCCGGGCTGATCCTTCAGGTCGGGTCCTGGCGGCTGCTGTTCGTGGTCGTCCTGCCGATCGCGGCTCTGGTGACCGTGTTCGGGCTGCGCAAGGTGGAGAACATAGGCGACCCGCAGGTGAGCTCCATCGACTGGCTCAGCGTCGGCGTGGCGGCGCTCGGCTTCGGCGGACTGGTGTACGGCCTGAGCCTCTTCGGCGACAGTGACGGCAGTGTCGGGCTCGCCATCGGCATCGCCGTCGCGGGAGCCGCGGCCATCGCGGTGTTCGTACTCCGCCAGCTCAAGCTGCAGCGCACCGGTGTGCCGCTGATGGACCTGCGCACCCTCGGGCACCGCACCTACGGTCTGTCCCTGGCCCTGATGTCCATCGGGTTCCTGGCGATGCTCGGGTCGATGATCCTGCTCCCGCTGTACCTGCAGAACCTGCGTGGGCTCAGCCCGCTGGAGACCGGCCTGCTGCTCATGCCGGGCGGTCTGGTCATGGGACTGCTGGGACCGACCGTCGGGAAGGTGTTCGACAAGTTCGGCAGTCGTCCGCTGGTGCTGCCCGGCTCGATCGGCATGGTGCTCGCCCTCGCCGGGTTCACGCAGGTCTCGATGACGATGCCGTACTGGCAGGTGCTGGGGCTGCACGCGCTGCTGATGGTCAGCCTGGCGGCGACGTTCACCCCGGTGTTCACGCTCGGCATGGGGGCGCTGCCCCCGCACCTGTACTCGCACGGCAGCTCGATGCTCGGCACGTTGCAGCAGGTCGCGGCGGCGTTCGGGACCGCGCTGGTGGTGACCGTGATGTCCGCGCGCGCCAGCCGTCTGGCCGCCGACGGCGTCGCCGCCGTGCCCGCGCAGGTGAGCGGCATGAAGCTGGCCTTCGGCGTCGCGGCCGCCCTCGCCGCGCTGACGATCGCCGTCGCGGCGAAGCTGCCGAACCGGATCGCGGACGCCGGCGCGGAGGAGCACGGTGGCGCGGAGGCGGGTGCCGACCCGCAGGAGCACGGCGGCGCGGGCGCGGATGCCGACCCGCAGCAGCATGGAGGCGCCTACACGGACGCCGGCACGCAGCAGGACGGCGGCGGCGCCTACGCGGACGCGCCTGCCGGTGGGCGTCCCGGCCGAGGTGAGCCCGTCACCGCGGACGAGATCTGACGGGCACGGGCGTCCGGCGCGGGCGTCCGAGCGTCCGGCGCAGCCCCAGCACGCGGGGAGAGACCCGCGCGCGGGAAGACCTGGAGGATTCTTCGCCGCCTGGAGGAGAGAGCCATGGGCAGGGTCATCTGTGACATCACCGTCTCGGTCGACGGGTATGCGGCGGGGGTCGACCAGAGCGAGGAACGGCCGTTCGGTGACGACGGCGGTGACGGCTCCGGGGACAGGCTGCACGCCTGGATGTTCGAGACTCCCGACGAGAACCGGGCCGAGGTCGAGGCGATGACCGCCGCCGGGGCGTTCGTCATGGGGCGGAACATGTTCGGCCCCGTGCGGGGTGCGTGGGACCGGCGGTGGAACGGCTGGTGGGGTGACGATCCGCCGTTCCACGCGCCGGTGTTCGTGCTGACCCACCACCCGCGTGAGCCACAGCCGATGCGGGGCGGCACGACGTACCACTTCGTCACCGACGGGATCGCGTCGGCGCTGGACCGGGCGCGTGCGGCGGCCGGTGACGGCGACGTCCTGGTCCTCGGCGGCACGACCACCATCAACCAGTACCTCGCCGCCGGTCTGGTCGACGAGCTGCGGCTGCACATCGTGCCGTTCACGCTCGGCGCCGGCACGCGGCTGTTCGAGGACGTACCGCCGCTGAATCTGGAGCAGGTGACGTCGCGGTCGGCGAGTCAGGTCACCCACGTGCGTTACCGCGTGCTGCCCTGAGCAGCGGGGGCGCACGGTCGACGAACTCCCTGGCACGACGCCGGGCGGGACAAGTCCTTTCGGTGCGCGGGAAATTCCGTTGCCCGGGCCGGAGGGTGGTGGACACCATTCCGGTATGACGAGCAGGTTCCCCGCCGACGGCCGGGCGGGTATCGACGCGGCGTTGGTGAGGCGGCTGATCGCCGCGCAGTTCCCGCAGTGGAGCCGGCTGAGCGTGCGGCCGGTCGAGGTCGACGGCTGGGACAACCGGACGTACCGGCTCGGCGACACGATGACCGTGCGGCTGCCCACCGCCGAGCACTACGTCCCCGCCGTCGCCAAGGAAAACCGCTGGCTGCCGGTGCTCGCGCCGTCGCTGCCGGTCCCCGTTCCGCCGGTCCTGGCGCAGGGCCGGCCGGGTGAGGGCTATCCCTACGACTGGTCGGTCCGCGGCTGGCTGGACGGTGACGTGGCCCGCCCCGAACGCATCGCCGACCTGCCGCGGTTCGCCGAGTCGGTCGCCGAGTTCCTCCTCGCCCTGTGGGCCGTCGACCCCACCGGCGGGCCGCTCGCCGGGGCGCACAGCTTCTACCGGGGCACACCCCCGGCCCATTACGACGAGGAGACGCGCCGCGCCCTGGCGGCACTCACCGGACGCATCGACACCGACCGGGCCGCCGCGGTGTGGGACGCGGCGGTGCGGGCGACCTGGCGGGGGCGGCCGGTCTGGTTCCACGGCGACATCGCCGCCAACAACCTGCTGGTCAGGGACGGCGAACTGGCCGCCGTCATCGACTTCGGCACCTCCGGCGTCGGTGATCCGGCCTGCGACCTGGTGATCGCCTGGACGATGTTCACCGGCGACAGCCGCGAGGCGTTCCGCCGTGCCGTGGGCCAGGACCGCGCGGCCTGGGCGCGGGCACGCGGGTGGGCCCTGTGGAAGGGCCTGATCTGCCTGGCGCAGGACATCGACACGGACGCCGAGCAGGCGGCCGTCCACCGCCGGGTCATCGAGGAGGTCCTGGACGACCACGACGCGGATTCACCGTAATCGCCGGTCCAGCACGTGAATTGACGGTTAATCGGGGTTGACGGGGAATGGGCTGTTGACTTTCGGGGATATCGTCACACAACCAAACCCAATTCCCGGCGGTCACACCACATTGCAAGAACCATTTCCTCTCACGGAGGTTTTGCAATGTCCTCTTCCCAGGCCGGCCGCCGCTCCTTACGTGTTTCGTCACGTGTCTCGTCGGCGCTGACGCTGCTGATCGGCGCGGGCATGGCCGCCCCGCTCCTCCTCGGCGGCACCGCCGCTGCGGCGACACCCGCCGCCTCCGCCGCGTCCGACGGGCGGGCGATCGTCTACAGCGCCGCCGCCGGGCAGACCAACGACGTGACCGTCACCGCGACGATCACCGACGACTCCGAGCGGATCACCTACCTGATCGACGACGCCGTCCCGGTCGACGCGGGCACCGACTGCACGTACCCCAGTGACACGGACCGGACCAAGGTCGCCTGCACGGTCGGCACCCTGGACAGCCAGGATCCGTACCCCACCCTGCGGATGTCCCTCGGCGACGGCGACGACGCCGTCTCCTACGCCAACGCCACCGACCAGGCGTACTACTTCGCCTCCCTCGACCTCGGCGCCGGCCGGGACACGTACACCGAGACCGGCGACGTCAGCGGCAACGGCGTCTCCGGTGGCGCCGGGAACGACGGCCTCACGGTCGGCGAGGTCACCGTGGTACGGGGGGACGCCGGCGACGACACCCTCCGCGGCGGCGCAGGATCCATCGCGCAGGGCGGCGACGGCGACGACACGATCCACTCCTCGGGCCACGACAGCCACGCCGACGGCGGCGTGGGCGACGACACGCTCCTCGGTGAGGCCGACCGGCAGCACCTGTCCGGCGGCGACGGCGACGACCTGATCCGTGGCGGGGCCGGCGACGACTTCCTCTACGGCGGGAAGGGCCACGACATCCTCCACGGGGAGGACGGCGACGACACGATGTACGGGAACAGCGGGAACGACGAACTGTACGGCGGCCGGGGCACGGACACCCTCTCCGGCGGCCCGGGCAGGAACATCGTCCGCCAGGACTGACCACCTGGCCACCCAGCCCGGCTCCCATACCCGTGAGTACCCCTCCCCCGGTCCCGGTCAGCGGGCAGGATTCAGTTGACTCGTGGTTCGCCGACCGGCCGGGGGAACCTGCCATGCCGTACAGCTCCGTGGAGTGGCCCGAGCGCAGTCTGCTGGGGGCGGTGCCGCCGGAGGCCCGGGCCGAGTTGCTCGACCTGGGCGTGCCGACACGGTTCCAGGCCGGGAAGGTCCTGCTCAGCGAGGGCGCCCGGGACCGACACGTCCTGGTGCTGCTGTCCGGCTTCGCCAAGGTGACGGCCCGGGTGGAGAACGGCGAGGAGTCGCTGCTCGCGGTCCGGGTCGGCGGTGACAGCGTCGGTGAGATGGCCGCGCTGGACGGGTCCCCGCGGTCGGCCACGGTGACGGCGTGCGGCCCGCTGACCGCCCGGGTGGTGCAAGCGGGCGCCCTGCACGCGCTGCTGGCCCGGCGCCCGGAGGTGCATCTCGCCCTGACCGGGATCCTCGCGGACCGGCTGCGCTGGGCCAACCGCAGGCGTCTGGACTTCAAGGGCTATCCGGCGAAGGTGCGGCTGGCCCGGCTCCTGGTGGAACTCGCCACCCGGTACGGCCGTCCGGTCGAGGGCGGCATGGTGCTCGGCTGCCGGCTGACCCAGCCCGAGCTGGCCGCGCTCACCGGAGCGGCCGAGACGACCGTCCACAAGGGACTGCGCGACCTGCGCCGGGACGGCCTGCTGGAGACCGGGTACGGCTCCACCGTCATACGCGACCTGGACCGGCTCAGGGAGATCGGCGACCTGTCGCCCGAAGAGTGACCGTCAGTCGGAGAGCGACGCTCAGTGCAGCACCGGCCGCAGCACCACGAGCAGCCCGGCGCTGACCCCCATCACCGTCGTGCACAGCACCGCCGCCGTCACACACCGGTACTTGCGCACCGCCACCTGGGACAGGAACCGGATGGTCTGGGACAGTTCCCCGCGCTCCTTGTCCGGGTCGGCGTCCACCGCGTTCCGGGCGGGCAGGATGTCCGGGCCCGAGGCGAGGTGGACGAAGCTGTAGCGGTTGGCGCCTGCGGGGCGCAGCACCCGGGGGCGCAGGGTGGCGGCGAGGAAGCCGGCACCGCCGAACATGGCGCAGAGGAACAGGGCGAGCAGCAGGCCCGCGAGGAGACCCACCGGGCCGCCCGCAGCCGCGGCGCGCAGGGCCGGGGCGCTCCAGTACCCGGCCGTGCCGACCAGCGCGGCCTGGGCCGCCGCGAGGATCCCGGCCTTGGTGTCGGCGTGCTGGTGGGTGGTCTGCAGGGCGGTGAACATGAACTGCGCGGGACGGCTGTCGGGGCGGGCACCGGTGGACGACGGCATGCTGCTCCTTCTTGGGTCCTTCTTGGGTCCTTCTTGGTCCTTCTTGTGCCGGTGGGCTGTTCGGTCTGTGGCCGCTGGGCTGTGCGGCGCCTCCAGTACGCCCTGAAACCGGCCACGGAACCCGGGATTTCTCCGGGATTCGGGACGGTGACCGGCCACCGTCCGCGCCAACGACCCGAACTCGTCCGTAACTTGGGGCGACCGCTGTATGTTTCCGCACCTTTCCGCATCCCGTATTTCGACGGGGTTCGCGGCGGACGGCGCGTGTAGGACTGGCCTACCGGCGTCCGCCTCTGGGGGGAGCGGACGCCGGTGTCTGCCGGAGTGCGCCCCCGGCCCAGATCCCGGGGTGCGGCTCCACTTCAGTGAGCGGGGAGTTCAGGCATGGGAACGTTCGGTCGCAGACTGCTGCTGGCGGTCGACGCGAAGGGATACGGCGGCGTCGACGTGGTGACGCAGCGCGAGTGGCAGGAGGCGATCCGGCGGCTGCTGCGGGAGGCGGCCACCGAGGCCGGGCTCGACTGGGAGCAGTGGGTGACGCAGGTCGGCGGGGACTCGGTGTTCGCGGTGCTGCCTCAGGGGGCGTCCGAGCCCTGTCTCGTCGACCCCTTCATGCGTCACCTGGAGGCCGGTCTGCGTACGTTCAACCGCAACCGGCGCGACGAGGCCTGGCTGCGGCTGCGGGCGGCCGTGCACTTCGGCACCGCCTCGCCCGCGGCGAACGGCTTCGAGGGCCGTGCCCCGGTCGAGATCGGCCGGCTGCTGGACAGCAGGGTGCTGAAGGCCGCGCTGGCCTCGGCGCCGGAGGCGCACCTGGCGCTCGCGGTCTCCGCGACCGTCTTCAACGACGTGATCGGCGAGGCGTACACGACGATCCGGCCGCAGGAGTTCCGCGAGGTGCGTATCGCGGAGAAGGAGTACAAGGGGCGGGCATGGGTCCGGGTGCCCGGATACGACGTGCAGGCCCTGGACCTCGGGGGTGCCGCGGGGCACGGCCACGGGGACGACCAGCCCGGCGCGTCAGGAAGCGCAGGGGGCGCGACAGTCTCCGACACGCGCCCCCCGAGTGCCCCAACTGCGCCTGGAGACACGGTAGTTCAGGTCATCAACGGAACCGTTCATGCCCAGGGTGCCGTCTTCGGGATCTCCAAGTGACCTGAGTGACGGCCAAGGATGAACGAGGAACACGAGGAACACAGCGAGCAGCGCGCCGCGCCCCGGAACGAACCGGAGGCGCTCCCCTCAAAGGACGCGCCGGACCCCCCGGCCGAAGCCCGAACGCACCCGGCGGCGGAACCGGAGACAGAACCGAAACCGGCGCCGGAACCGGAACCGGAACCCAAACCGGAGACGGAACCCAAACCGGCGGCGGAACCGAACCCGAACTCGAAGCCGGAACCGCAGGGCACGAGCGAGCCCGAAGCCCCGCAGGACGCGCCGGAGACGGCGGCGGACCCGCAGGCCCCCGCCACCACCCCTCCCGGGCAGGTCCACCACAACAACGTCAACCAGTACTTCTACGGAGAACTCAACGCCTCCGGCGCCCAGTTCGGCCTGGGCACCGCCGGCTCCGACAACGCCCGCCGCCGTGCCGTGGGCCGCCTCGACGCGGGCGAAGCGGACGCGATCCTCGCGCCGTACGTCAAGCCCGCATGCTTCGAGCGGGCGGCGCTCGCCCTGGAGCAGGACGGGGTCGTGGTCCTGGTCGGGCCGGCCGGCACGGGCAAGCGGTCCGGGGCCGTGGCGCTCGTCGACGCCCTCGCGGACGGATCGGAGTACGTCGTGCTCTCCCCCGGCCGCAGCCTCGACGACCTCGCGAGCGGGAAGGTCGCGTTCGAGAAGGGCGTCGGCTACCTCCTGCTCGACCGGATGGGCGAGGACAGCTCCCAGACGGCGGACTTCGACTGGCGGCGGGTGCGGGACACCGTCCGGGAGCACGACGCCCACCTGGTCGTCACCACCGTGCGCTCCGGCGACGGGGGTGCCGTGGAGTCCGTGGAGCATGTGCCCTGGCAGCTCCCGGACCTCGCGGCCGTGCTGCGGGTGCGGCTGGTGCGGGCCGGGTGCGCGCGGGACACCGTGGAGCGGGCCGTGTCGCTGATGCCCGGCGGCTGCCGGATCGCGGAGGTCGCCGCGGCCGCCGAGCGGATCTCCCGCGGGGCCGCGCCGGACGAGGTCTGGCAGGACTACGGCAGCAGCGCGGCGCAGCCCGTGCGCGACTGGTTCGCGGGGGACCGTACGCCGCAGGAGTGGGCCGAGGTCACCACGCTGGCCTTCGTCAACGGTGCCGGCTACCGCGACTTCGAGACCTGCCAGGAGCGGCTGGAGGAATGGGTGGCCCCGGCCTTCCCGCAGCCCGTCACCCCGGAGGAGCAGGCCGCGGCGGCCCGGCGTGCCGTCGACCGGCGGCAGTCGCTGTCCCGCAACGAGCTGGTCGCGGTGGAGGAGCGGAAGAACGGCGCGCTCACCCGGACCGCGCTGGTCTTCCCGCACCCGCAGTACCGGCAGTGGGCGCTCCAGGAGCTGTGGGCCGGCCGCTCGACGCCCTACTGGAACGGCGTACGGGACTGGCTCACCGAGCTCGTGGCCGCGCAGCCGGGGCTGGGGCTCCAGCTGTCCGTCGCCCAGGGGCTCGCGCTGCTCACCCGGCCCGCCTTCGACGAGGTCGCCGACAACTACCTGCACCCCTGGGCGGGCGGTGCCGCCGGGCCGGCCGGGCAGTCGACGGCCACGCTGGTGCTGCAGTGCATGTGCCTGGACGAGAGCCTCGCCGCCACCGCGCTGGGCGTGGCCCGCGGCTGGGCCCGCTCCTACGACCCGGCGCTCAGGTCGAGCGCGGCGGCCGCGTTCAGCGGGGCGCTCGGCGTGCGCTTCCCCACGGACGCGGTCACCATCCTGCTGCGGCTGATCCGCAGCGGCGGCCGGTCCGTGGACGCCGCGTTCGCCCTGGCCGGGCTGGTCGCGGTGCTCGCGGAGTGCGGGCAGGACACGGGCGCGGTGTTCCGGCCGCTCGCGTACCGGCTGCGGGCCCAGCGCGAGACGCTGACCGGGCGGCACAAGGACAACGTCCTCGGGGCCGCCCTGACGGTCCTGCGGGCGCGTGACGCGCGGACCGGGCGGCTGGTGTGCGCGTCGCTGATGGAGCGGGACGAGCGGCAGACCGCCACGATCGGCGAGCTCTGGGCGGGCGTCCTGGACAACCTGCCGCGCCGGGGCCGGGCGCTGGCGGCCCTGAACGCCACCCTGCGCGAGCTGCCGGCCGTGACGGAACGGCCCGAGCGGGTCGCCGGGCGGTTCGGCCGCTCCCTCGGCGCGGCCCTGCCCCCGGACGACGGTCCGCCGCTGGCCGCGGCCCTGCGGCAGGTCGCCGCCCGCGCCGACGAGGCGGTCACCGGCCTCGTCGAGACCTTCCTTACCGCCGTACTGAGCACGGAGGACTGACAGGCATGGCTGAGAATTACCCGCTCGTCGAGCAGCGGGAGTACGGGCGGGCGGAGAAGCGCGGCGGCCTCTGGCGCAAGCGGATGACGCGCGGCGACGACGAGCTGCCCACGGTCGCCGCGCACCACGTGCGGGTCTTCCGGGTCGGCGAGGAGTACGTCGAGGACCACGGGCAGCTGCGCGCCGACGACCCGGTGGTCGTCGAGGCCAGCTCGGTCACGGTCGTGGACCGGCGCATCGAGGTCCCGGTCGTGGTGGAGACGCGGATCCCGTCGGCCGAGGCGGGCGACTTCACCGTACGGGCCTCGTTCTACTGCACGGTCACCGACCCGTGCGCGGTCGTGCGCGACGGCGTCACCGACGTCGAGGCGCTGCTCCTCGCCCATCTGCGCGAGGTGCCCGGGCTCACCGAGGACGGCAGCGACCTGCCCTTCGTCGACGCCGCCGCCGTGCGCGCCCGGATCGACGCACGGCTGACCGCGTACCACGAGATGCGGCCCTCGGTCGTGTCGGGGATCCGGGCCCGGCACGGGGCGGTCGAGGTGCTGACGCCCGAGGAGATGTCCGCGTACGTCGAGGAGATGGAGAAGGCCCGCCGGAACCGCGAACGCGACCGCCGGCAGGAGGAGATGGAGCAGCAGGCGGCCCTGGACCGGGCCCTGCGCGAGGCCGAGCTGGAGCTGAAGCGGGAGGAGATCCGCAACCTCCAGGCGATGCGCAAGGAGCGCCACCGGCAGGAGGAGGAGACGCTGCGCACCGCGTTCGAGCGCGGCGCCGGTGCCGAGCAGCAGGACTACGAGCTGGAGATCGAGCGCCGGCGCAACCGCTTCACCCGGGAAGAGATCGAGCAGGACATCAAGCTGGTCGGCTCCGACCCGGTCGCCGCCGACTATCTGGCCTGGCGCAACGGCGACATCAGCGCCGACGAGCTGTCCCAGCGGCTGCACGCGGCCGAGGAGCGCTGGGACACGCGCAAGGACGACCGGCTCCGGCTCGACCGGGAGTACGAGCTGACCCGCCGCGGCCTGGACCGGGAGGACCTGCGCTGGCAGGTCGAACGCGACGACCACCGCCAGGAGCTGACCCGCAAGGAGGAGCGGGAGGAGACCGCCGCCCGGCGGCACGAGGCCGCCCGGCGCTGGGACCTGGAGCACGAGGACCGGCTGCGCCGGCGCCAGGAGGAACGCACGGACGCCAAGGAACTCCAGCGGGACCAGCGGGAGTGGGCGAAGGAGCAGCTCACGGTGCGGGCCACCCTGGGCAAGCAGGCCATCGACCGGGGCCTGTTCGACAGCACGATGTACGACGCGGGCGCCTTCATCAACAGCGTCGGCGACGTCCCGTTCAACCAGACCGCGTCGCAGGGCGCCGCAGCCGGCGTCGGCGTCGGCGGGCCGGAGACGCCGAACGCGGAGCTGAAGGGCGAGGTGAAGGGCCAGCTGCGCGGGGGCCCCGGGCGGACGGCCCCCGCGGCCGAGCCCACCGCGGACGACGGCGACGACGCCGACGACTTCGACCCGGCGAACCAGGAGGGCAGCCTTGGCCACTGACACCCCGCTGCGCCCGGCCGACAGCGCCGCCTTCGACGAGGACCGGGGCAGCCAGGCGCGGCCGGTGCCGCCGGCCTCCGGGTGGGCGCCCCGGCTGCGCCGGCTGATCGGCATCGAGGAACCGCTGCTGGCCTGGGTGCCGGAGGAACGCACCCGCTACACCTGGTACGGGGCGCTCGTCGTCAACACGGCCCTGCTGGGCGCGCTCTCCATGGTCCTGGCCCTGTCCAGTTTCCGCTCCGACCTGCCCCTCGCGGCGGTCGTCGGGGTCGCCGTGATCTGGTTCTGGGTGGTCCTGGCGCTGGACAGCTGGCTGGTGTCCAGCACGCACGGCACCACGGTCCGCAAATGGACGCTGGCCGTCCGTTTCTTTCTCTCGGTGCTGCTGGGCCTGTTCATCGCCGAGCCGATCCTCTTCCAGATCTTCGACAAGGAGATCCGCCAGGAGATAGCCGTCGGCAACGAGCAGAAGGTCGCCGACTACCGGGGCATGCTCGTCTCCTGCAACCCCACCGACGGCGCCGCCACCACCGACCGCCCCGAGTGCGCCCGCTATCAACTGAAGGTGGCGGGCTCCCCCGCCGAACTGGCGCGCCAGATAAGGACCAACGGCGACCGGACGGCGGCCCTGCGCACCCAGGTCGCCGACATCAACAAGACGCTGGACGACAAGCTCGCCACGGAACAGCGTCTGTGCGGCCCGAAGTACTGGATCTGGCGGGGCGGCGTCCGGGACGTCACCATCACCTGCGAGCGAGCCCGCAAGGCCACGTCGGAGTACGAGAAGAACAGCAAGGTCAAGACGTACGAGAAGCAGCTTCAGGCCATGGTCGACCACGGCCAGGCGCTCTCCGCCCGCAAGGACAGGGCGGCGGACGACTATCAGCCCCTGCTCCAGAAGGCCATCGACGACAAGACGCGGCAGCGGGCCGCCGACCTGGACACCGACGGCATCCTCACGCGGGCCCACGGCCTGAAGGAGGTCGCCGCGTCGGACGGCTTCGCCCTCTTCCTGACGATCGTGCTGCACCTGCTGCTGCTCTGCCTGGACGCGATGCCCGTCCTGGCCAAGGTCCTCAGCGGCGCCACGACGTACGACACGCTCCTCGGCGCCCGTCACCGGACGAGCCGCCGGCTGTTCGCGGAGGAACTGGAGGTCCAGCACACCTGCGCCCGCCTGGAACACGACGTCCAGCGCCACCGCGTCCGGCTGGACACGGACGACCGCATGCGCCGCCTCGAGCACGAGCACCAGCGGGCCCAGGCGGAGCGGGCGGCGCGGGAGCGTGCGGAACTGGAGGAGAGGATGGGGCGGATCATGCGCGCACGGAGGAGCGTCACCAACTCCCTCTGATCCGGAAGCGGTTCGAAACATTCGAGTACCGGAATCCTGCCCTCCGGGCCGGAAGGGCAGGGTTCCTCCTCCGAACACGGTTACAGCTCACCCCGCATACGAGCTGAACAGCGGAAACCCTCCGCCCTCGAACACTGCCGAACCACGAACATTTCGTAACCCCCGCCGAAACTATTGACAGTTGACAGGGCCAGGCCAACACTCCCGATGACAGAGCTCCCCCATCGACCCACCCCACGAGGACGAGGAGGAAGCACCCCCATGAAGAAGTCATCAGGCCGCCTGCGGCTGCTCATCAGCAGTGTCTGCACGATGCTGCTGGTCGCGGCGGCGGCCCTCGCGCTGCCGGGTACCGCCCACGCCGACACGGTCGTCAACAGGAACCAGACCGGCACCCACAACGGCTACTACTACTCGTTCTGGACGGACGCACCGGGAACGGTGTCCATGACCCTGTCCGGGGCCGGCAGTTACAGCACCTCCTGGCGGAACACCGGCAACTTCGTCGCCGGCAAGGGCTGGAGCACCGGCGCCCGCCGCACCGTGACCTACTCGGGCACGTTCAACCCGTCCGGCAACGCCTACCTGACCCTCTACGGCTGGACGGCGAACCCGCTCGTCGAGTACTACATCGTCGACAACTGGGGCACGTACCGGCCCACGGGAACGTACAAGGGCACCGTCACCAGCGACGGCGGCACGTACGACATCTACAAGACGACGCGGTACAACGCCCCGTCCGTGGAGGGCACGCGCACCTTCGACCAGTACTGGAGCGTCCGGCAGTCGAAGCGGACGGGCGGCACCATCACCGCCGGGAACCACTTCGACGCGTGGGCGCGCGCCGGCATGCCCATGGGCAGCTTCAAGTACTACATGATCATGGCGACCGAGGGGTACCGGAGCAGCGGCAGCTCCAACATCACCGTGCACACGGGACCGTGACGATGGGCACCGGCTCACGCTCCCCGCGCGCACTGGTCACGGCACTGACGGTCCTCGTGACGGCCGCCGCCGCCACCCTCACCGCCGCCGCCCCCGCCGGTGCGGCACCGGCCGCGGCCTGCACCGGGTACGTCGGGCTCACCTTCGACGACGGCCCGTCCGGCAACACGACGAGACTGCTCGACGCGCTCCGGCACAACGGGCTGCGGGCCACGATGTTCAACCAGGGCCAGTACGCCGCCGCCCACCCGTCGCTGGTCCGGGCCCAGGTGGCCGCGGGGATGTGGGTCGGCAACCACAGCTACACGCACCCGCACCTGACCCGGCTGAGTCAGCCGCAGATCGACTCCGAGATCTCCCGCACGCAGCAGGCCATCGCCACCGCGGGAGGCGGCACCCCGAAACTGTTCCGCCCGCCGTACGGCGAGACGAACGCGACGGTACGGTCGGTCGCGGCCCGCCACGGCCTGACCGAGATCATCTGGCACGTGGACTCCCAGGACTGGAACGGCGCGAGCACCGACGCGATCGTCCAGTCCGCCGCCCGCCTCACCAACGGCCAGGTCATCCTCATGCACGACTGGTCCGCCAACACCCTCGCCGCGATCCCCCGCATCGCCCAGACCCTGGCCTCCCGAGGCCTGTGCCCGGGCACGATCTCCCCCCAGACGGGCCGCGCGGTGTCCCCCGGCTGAGCCCCCGAGCCGGAAAACCCCCAGCCCACCCCACCCCAGCGCGACGGCCGAACCGGGCCGTCGCGCTGCTCCCGCAGGTCCGACCGTGGATGGTGAATCCGGTGTCCGCCGGGGTGGGACATGGCGTACCTGAGTACGCGTGCTCATGACGCCCCCCTCTCCGGCCAGGATCCTGGCCGCATGAGGAATCGGGGAATGTTCTCGGCCGGGGCCGCGATCGTCGTCGGGGTGCCCGTTGCCGCTTGGGGGCTGATGGGGCAGCAGAACTACGAGGGGCTGCCGGCGAGTGAGCTCGACTACGCCTTTCAGCCGTGGGACATCGGGGACGGCGTCGCCGCCGTCGTCGGTGGTCTGGCGCTGGTGCTGGTGGGGCTGGGGCTGAGCGTGCTCGTGCGGGGTGCGCGGCGCGGGGCGCTGGATCCGCGCTGGTGGGGGGTGATCGGGCCGCTGGTGGCGGTCGGGCTCATGGTCGGTGTGGGCTGGCGGATTCTGACCGCGGGAAGTGTCGGCGCCAACATCGGAGCCGGGCTGCTGATCGTCTTCGGTACGCCGTTCGTGGCGGGGCTGACGCTGTGGGCCCTGGCGTGGGGCGTGTGGCTGGTGACCGACCGGAGCGGGGACCGTGGCCGGTCCGGCGGCGGGGAGCTGGGCGGGTTCGCCTCCCGGGGAGTGTGACGGCGGCGGCCGGTCTCCGTGGCCGAAACGCCACGGCGGGTCGCCGACGTGATCGGCAACTTGCGTATCTCCTGGGGAAGTTCACCTAGGTTGGTGGACCGGTGCCCCTTCCCCACCCCCCAGGAGGCCCTGCCGTGCCCGACGACAGCCTGCGTGCCCGTATCGACACCTCCAAGCCGCACTCGGCCCGCTTCTGGAACTACTTCGTCGGCGGCAAGGACAACTACGAGGTCGACCGTGAGATCGGCGACCAGATCAAGTCGATCTTCCCGGGTCTGGTCGACGTGGCGGTCACGAGCCGTCGGTTCCTGGGGCGCGCCGTCCGGTATCTGGCCGGGTAGCAGGGCGTGCGGCAGTTCCTGGACGTGGGTACCGGGCTGCCGACCGCCGACAACACGCACGAGGTCGCCCAGCGCGTCGCCCCGGACTCCCGGATCGTCTACGTCGACAACGACCCCATCGTCCTGGCGCACGCGAGCGCGCTCCTCACCAGTACGCCCGAGGGCAGGACGGCGTACCTGGACGCCGACCTGTACGACCCCGAGGCCGTCCTGAAGGCCGCGGCGGGCACGCTCGACCTCTCGCGGCCGGTGGGTCTGATGATCCTCAACACGCTGGGGCACGTCGCCGAGTACGACCGGGCGCGCGAACTGGTGCGGCGGCTCATGGCCGGGCTGCCGGCCGGGAGCCATCTGGTGATCAGTGACAGCACGGCGACGAGCGAGGGCATGATCGCCGCGTCCGAAGCGTACAACGCCAGTGGGGCCGTGCCGTACTACGTCCGGCCGGTCGCCGAGATCGCCGGGTTCTTCGACGGGCTGGAGCTGGTCGAGCCGGGGGTCGTGCGGGTACCGGAGTGGCGGCCCGGGCCTTCCGACGGGGTCGAGGCGGCGGCCGCTGTGGACGCGTACTGCGGTGTCGGGCGGAAGCCGTAGGTCCGTGGTTCGGTGCGGCACCTCGGGGGCCGGCCGCGCCCCCCGAGCGTGCGCGAGCATCCCCGGCCCTCAACCGTCAGGGTCGATCATCCGTGCCCTCACCCGTCCGGGTCGATCACCCGGGCCCTCCGCGGCCCCACGGCGATAATCAGGACATGCCCGCCCCGCCCCCTGTCCCCGAGCCGGTCAGCCGGCTCCTCGGTGATCTGATCGCGGTGGGGGACGCCTACTCGCTCGTCCTCGCCGGCGGGTACGCGGTGCTGGCCCACGGGCTCGTGGCGCGGGCCGGGCGGGACGTGGACGTCGCCACCGAGCACCCCGCCGGCATGGACGCCATCGCCGACGCGGTCCGGACCGGGCTGGTGGCACGCGGCTGGCTGGTGCGGACCCTGGAGACCGACCCGCTGGCCGCCCAGTTCCTCGTCACCGACGCGGCGAGCGGCGTGGAGTTCGAGGTCGGGCTGCGCAAGGAGGTGCTGTGGCGCCCGCCCGTGGTCACGGAGCTCGGGCCGGCCCTGTCCCTCGACGATGTCGTCGGCACCCGGGTGCGGGACCTGGCCGACCGCGGACTCGCCCGCGACCTGGTCGACGTACACGCCGCCTCGGCTCGCTGGAGCCACCCGGAACTGGAGGAACTGGGCCGCCGGCACGCCCCCGACACCTTCGACCTCACCGACCTCCAGGCCCGGCTGACGGGCACGGACTGGCTCGACGACAGCGCGTTCGCCGCCCAGGGCCTCGACGTCCGGGCCGTCACGGGGCTCCGCCGCTGGGCGCAGGAGTGGGCCGACGACATCGCGGAACGGCTCATCGAGGGCGAGGCCCCGGACGAGGAGTGACGTCCGGACCCACCTCCGGGACCCACCTCCGGAACTGACCGGTCGGTACCCTGACCGGATGGGGAAAGGGGCAGGCGGGCGGGTCGGAGTCGTGGCCGCGCTGGTACGGGCGGCGTTCCTGGTGGACGGGGTGTACGCGGAGGCCAGCCGGTCGTACGGGCTGACGCCGCAGCAGGGACAGCTGCTCTGCGTGCTGATGCCGCAGCCGTACGGGATGAGTGAGCTCGGCGAGACGCTGGGGCTGGCGAAGTCGAGTCTGACGGGGCTCGTGGACCGGACGGTGCGGCGGGGGCTGGTCCGGCGGGAGGCCGATCCGCGGGACGGGCGGGCCGTGCGGGTGGGGCTGACGGAGGAAGGGGCCGCGCTCGCCGAGAGGTTCTACGCCGAGACCTGCCGCCGGATGGAGGCGCTGCCGTCGGGGCTCAGCGGCGCCGAGCGGGACCGGCTGGCCGCGCTGCTGTCACGGGTCGTGGTGGACAACGAGGTTCCCGAGGTCTTCGCGGAGACCGGGAAGACCTCGGGCGCCAAGTAGCGGGACGTGGGCGGTGGTTCACTGCTCGGGCACCGGCGTCGTCGCCCGCTGTTCCCGCCGTCGTTCCCGCCGTCCCGCCGCCGTCAGCGCCAGCGTCACCGCGGCCGACGCCACCGCCATCGCCGTCATCGCCAGGGCCGGGGACGTCAGTTGGGCCACCGATCCCGCGAGTACCGCCGCGACGCCCTGCATCGTGAGCATTCCCGACGAGTGCAGCCCCAGGGCGTGGCCGGTCAGTCCTTCGGGGGTCAGGGCCACCAGCCGCTCCTGCTGCACGAGGCTCGCACCGAAGCCGACGGACGCCAGCGTGACGGCGGCCACCGCGAGCGGCAGCGGCGGACGCAGCAGGAAGGGCACGTACG
Source organism: Streptomyces olindensis (assembly GCA_000696115.1). GTDB lineage: Bacteria > Actinomycetota > Actinomycetes > Streptomycetales > Streptomycetaceae > Streptomyces > Streptomyces olindensis. The sequence continues at coordinate 55,022 of JJOH01000004.1, read as the reverse complement.
GGACGGCCAGGAGCAGCAGCAGCGGGAAGCCGAGGCGGGGGCGGAGCCGTGGCGGTACCAGGCGGCCCACCAGCACGTCCCCGGCCAGCATGCCCAGCGCGGCGCAGGCGAACAGGGTGCCGGCGGCCTCGGGCGCGTAGGGGACGAAGAGGGATTCGCAGCCGACGACCAGGCCGTTGGGGATCCAGAGGGCCAGATAGACCCGGCGGCGGGGCGGGGACGACCAGAGCAGCACGTTGGCGCGCCAGGTCGCCGACACCGAGGGGCGGCCCGTCGCGCGGGGCGGGCGCGGGGTCAGGCACAGTCGGACCACGACGGCCGCCACGCCGTACAGCGCCGCCGCGAGCAGCAGGGACACCCGGGGTGAGAGGACCGCCACCAGGACACCTCCGGTGGCGAAGCCGAGGATCTGCACGACCCCGGCCATCATGTTGAAGACTGAACGCCCCAGCAGGTAGCCGTCCTTGGAGAGGATCTCGTTCACCAGCCCCCAGCGCACTCCCCCGCCGAGCGACGCGGCCAGGCCCTGCCCGAGGAGGACGGCGAACACGGCCCAGACGGGCAGCGCGGGCAGGGCGAGGACGGCCGTGCCGGCGGCCAGGACGACGGAGACGCCGGTCAGGGCGGCCCGCGGGGGCAGGCGGTCGGCGCCCGACAGCAGGAACGTCGCCCCGAGCACCTGCGGCAGCGACTGCCCGAACATGCTCAGCGCCGACAGCAGCGGCGAGTCCGTCGCCCGGAACACCAGGACGCCCAGGGCCAGTCCGCCGACCGTCTGGGCCATGACGTTGGCCGACGAGGCGAGGAAGAGTGGGGTGAACTCCGGGGTGCGGAAGAGCTGCCGGTAGCCGCGCATGCGCAGAGTCTGTGAGGAGCGCCGATACCCCCGTTAGTGTTTCGCGGGGGCGCGAAAGGTGGTGGGGCGAGTATGGGTTGGTGGCAGATCAACGCCGACACCCTCGCCGCGAGCCGCTTCTGCGTCTCCCCGCTGGCCGAGACGTTCGCCGCTCTGAAGCTGCTGCACGCGGGCGTCGCCGCCCACCCCGGTGAACGCGTGTGGCTGGACGCCCATCTGCCGGACTACCGGGCCCGGCTGGCGGCCGACCCGGTGACGGCGCGGCTGGTGCGGGCCGGGCTCGGCAAGGACTGGATCGCCGACTTCCTCACCCCGACACCACGGGACGGCGAGACCTTCGCGGACGGCGTGGCGCGGGTGCGCGCGGCCGATCCGCGCCGGGCCCGTGCCCACCTGACCGTCTCCCTCGCCGGCCCGCTCCCCGCCGTACTGGACCGCGACGACCTGCCCGAGCGTGCGGCCGCGCTGCTGGAGTACGTCTGGGAGCGGGCCGTGCGCCCGGACTGGGAGCGGCGCCGGCGGGTCCTGGAGGCCGACGTGGTGGCCCGGACCGCGCGGGTGAGCCGGGGCGGCTGGGCGGCCGTGGTGGACTCGCTGCGGCCGGGGCGCACGCGGTGGCTCGGCGGCAACCGGCTGCAGGTGAACCTGCACGAGTATCCGCCGCGTGAGATCTCCGGCGCCGAGCTGCTCTTCGTGCCGGTCACCCCGAAGGGCGGCTGGGTGTCCTGGGAGGAGCCCGGCCGGTACGCCCTGATCTATCCGTGCGCGGGCGCACTCACCGACCCCGCCGCCCGGGAGGCGCCCGCGAGCCTCAGCGCGCTGCTCGGGCCCGCCCGGGCCGCGGTGCTCGTCCTGCTCGACTCCCCGCTCAGCACGACCCAACTGGTCGCCGTGACGGGACAGGGCCTCGGCTCGGTCGGGCGGCATCTGCGGGTGCTGCTGGACGCGGGGCTGGTGCAGCGGCGGCGGGCGGGCAGATCGGTGCTGTACGCGCGGACGGCGGCGGGACAGGTCCTCGTGGAGGCCCAGCACCGGCCCGACACCCGCCGCGGCTAGCATCCGCTCATGACGACTACCAACGGTTCCTCTCCCCTCGATGTCGAGATCGGTGCGCTCCAGGGCGGTTCCGCCGACCTGGCCCAGTACGCGGGTCGGGCGGTGCTCGTGGTGAACGTGGCCTCCAAGTGCGGCCTGACCCCGCAGTACAACGGGCTGGAGAAGCTCCACGAGCGGTACGCCGAGCGTGGCTTCACCGTGCTCGGCGTGCCCTGCAACCAGTTCCTCGGCCAGGAGCCGGGCAGCGCCGAGGAGATCGCCGAGTTCTGCTCCGCGACCTACGGCGTGACCTTCCCGATGACCGAGAAGGTCGAGGTCAACGGCGAGCACCGGCACCCGCTGTACGAGCGCCTGACCGGCTTCGCCGACGCCGAGGGGCACAGCGGGGACATCCGCTGGAACTTCGAGAAGTTCCTGATCGGCCGGGACGGCACGGTCGTCGCCCGCTTCTCCCCGCAGACCGAGCCGGAGTCGGCGGAGGTCGTGGCGGCGATCGAGGCCCAGCTGGCCTGAGACACCACCGCTTGACCTTGCCCCTGGGGCAGGCCCGAGCGTCCTCCTCGTCGGGCGGAGGAGCCGCCCGATGACGGAGGATGCCGTGGTGGACGTACCGGACCGGGACCTGCTCACCATCGGGGTGTTCGCCGCGCGCGCCCGGCTCTCGGCCAAGGCCCTGCGGCTCTACGACCGGCTGGGGCTGCTGGCCCCGGCGCACGTCGACGAGGCGACCGGCTACCGCTACTACCGCGTCGGCCAGGTGGAACGGGCCCGGCTGGTGGCGATGCTGCGGCGGCTGGACATGCCGCTCGCCCGGATCGCCGAGGTGGTCGCGGCGGGCGACGGGCCCGCGGCGGCCGAGTTGCTCGGCGCGTACTGGGCGGATGTCGAAGTGCGGGTGGCGGGGCAGCGGACGCTCGCCGCGTACCTCCGTGGACGACTGTCGGGGAGGAGCTCCGAGATGTACGGAACGTTCACGGTCGAGACGGTGGAGACGCCCGCGCAGGTGGTGATCACCGAGAAGCGGCACACGCTGGCGGACGAGCTGCCGGCGTGGATCGGGGCGGCGCTGGGCCGGCTGGAGGAGGCGGCCCGGGAGTGCGGCGGCGTGGCCGGGGTGCCGTACGTCGCCTACCACTCCGAGGTGTCGATGGAGAGCGACGGCCCGGCGGAGGCGTGTGTGCCGGTCGCCGACGAAGCGGCGGCGCGGGCCTGGGCGGAGCGGCGGGGGCGGGCCTGGGAGACGGCGGTGCGGGTGGAGCCCGCCGGGCGGCTGGCGTACACCAGGATCACCAAGGCGCAGGTGGCGTACCCGCAGATCCTGGCCGCGTTCGAGGCGGTGGAGGAGTGGATGGCGGCGCGGGGGCTGGCCGCGACCGGTCCGTGCCGGGAGCTGTACTTCGCGGACTGGGCGGCGGCGGGGGCCGAGGATCCGGTGTGTGACGTGGCGTTCCCGGTGGGCTGACCCGCTCGGTCGGCCGTGGGCACAAGCGGAGCCCTCTCGGCAAGGACGGCGATGCTGGTCGAGAGGGCTCTGTCGGTGCTGCTTGTGCGGGTGTCGATCCCGGGGTCAGGCCTTGACCGAGGCCACGAAGGCGTTCCACGCGTCGGCGGGAAACGCCAGCTTGGGGCCCTCGGGGATCTTGGTGTCCCCGAGCTCCAGGGCCTCTTCGACGGTCGACCTGACCATCACGCAGGCGCCGTTGTTGTTGGTGTAGGAGGACGTCGTCCACGTTTCCGTGGCGCCCAGACGAATTGCCATGTTCGCTCCGTTGCCAGTTGCGTTTACGCCAACCCGTGCTGGTGGTTGGCGTGATCGACGCTACTCGCCCACATCCTCGTTCGGAGCAGCCATTCACTCGACCGGATGGCATATTCCAGCGGAGACTTCCAGTCAGGCGTGTCAGGGGTGTAAGATCCCGCGCTTTGCCCGGTGAAAGGTCCCCGTCCGACGGCAGGTCAGCGGGCGTATTCCTTCGCGAGGCGCTCGATGCGCTGCCGCGACTGGTCCACGTTGAGCGACTGGGCGCGCAGGTGCTCGTACATCACCGTGTACTTCTGCACGTCGAGCGGCTTCTCCAGGTACAGGTCGCTGGTGACGCCCTCGATGTAGACCACGCTGGAGTCGGCCGCGTCGGCGAACTCCAGGATCGAGTACTGGCCGTTGATGCCCGCGTGCGCGCCGACATCGAACGGCAGCACCTGCACGGTGATGTGGGGCAGCTGCGACATCTCGATCAGATGCTCCAACTGCTCGCGCATCACTTCCTTGTTGCCCACGACCCGGTGCAGGGACGCCTCGTCCAGCACCACCCACAGCCGCAGCGGGTCCGTCTCGGCGGTGATACGGCCCTGCCGGCGCAGCCGGACCTCGACGCGCTTGTCGTTGTCCGCCTCCGACGCCTCGGGCGAACCGCCCCGGATGATGGCCTCGGCGTAGGCCCGCGTCTGCAACAGGCCGGTGATGATCTGGGGTTCGTAGACCCGGAGCGACTCGGCGTCCGTCTCCAGGCCGATGTAGACGGAGTAGGGGATGTCGCCGAAGGCGTGCCACCAGCCCTGCTGGCGCGAGTCCTTGGCCATCTGCATCAGCGAGTCGACGATCCGCTGGTCCTCGACCTCGTAGACCCCGCACAGGTCGCGCACGTCGCGCTGGCTGATGCTGCGCCGCCCGTTCTCCAGGCGGCTGATCTTCGACTGCGACACCAGCAGCCGCTCGGCCACTTCCTCGGCCGTCATGCCCTTGAGCTCCCGGAGCCTGCGGAGCTCCTGGCCCAGCCGGCGCCGCCTGACGGTGGGATTGACATTGGACGCCACGGGACGTGCACCTCCGGCTGCGTGCCTCTACTTTGCGTATCTGCTGTTGAGCAGACTGCCACCAAGGTGCTTCCTACCGCTGGGAAACGGTGGATATGCGACGGGTACACGCCAGTTCGGGCACGGCACGCCGAGCGGGGCGGCGAGAGTCCGCGCTCTCTCCGCCCCGCTCGGACAGCGGCTCCCGGTGACCGGGTTCTGGGGTCCCGTGCTGCGTGTGCCGGTCGTCGGTCGTACTGGTGCGGTGCCGTGTGCTGGTGGTGCGCTGCCGTGCTGCCGGCGCGGCGCGGCTCAGTGGGCCGCGGCGCGCGCCATGGTGCCGCGGCGCGGCTGCATCGGAACACCGCGGGCGGGTTCCGCTGCGGCCCGGGTTCCGCCGGCGGCCTGACGGCCGGGCGGGGCCGGGCTGCGGCGCGGCTGGGCCGCCACGCCGTTCTGGACGTCCATCACGGCGTGCGCCACGAGGCCGCCCATCGGGTCGTGCCTGATCAGGTCCCGCAACCGGGAACGGGACGAACGTCCCTCGTTGCCCGGGTACAGGTGCTTGCCGAGGCCGACCGCGTGGGCCAGTGCGGCGAGCGCCGCGGTCCGCGGGTCCGGCGGTACGCCGGTGCGGATCGCCGAATCCAGCCGGGCCCTGATCTCCCGGCTGATCTCGTTGTCCGTCGCCTGGTAGCGAGTCGTCGGCAGCACTCCGCACATCTGGCCGGCCACGGCGTGCACCATGCCGCACCGCTCCAGATGCGAGAGGTAGGTCTGGCGGAGCCCCAAGCGTGGCCCGCCGATCCAGTGGACGGCCCGTACGGGAGCGCCGCGCCTTCGCAGCAACTCCAACGCGCAGTCCAGAGTTGGATCTCCAGTCGGCCGTGGTACGACCACGGCGATACGATCCCCGTCTGGGGCTATCCGTCCGGCCAGCGCCAGCTCTACTAGCTGTGCTCCGGCCAGACCGAGGTCGAGCGACTGCGGCTGTGCAGTGGTACCCGTGGTCGGGTCCAGTGCCAGCAACAGAAGCTCCTCCGGAAGTGTTCTGCGGCTCCTGCCCATCCATGCCTCCCCGCGTGGATGAATGACAGGGTGACCCCTCTCACATTGGTCTGTCGAGGGTGCGTGACCGGTTCGTAGTGGAACCAGTAGGTATGTCGTTCTCGTCTACCGGATGGGTCCGGTCCGCGCACAGGACACTGGTACATGGTTCGGACAGCGCCGGAGAGCGGTGTCAGGGCGGCGGTTCACGGTTCGTACGCGCACGCGGGGAGTGCGGCGCGAGGAGGAGGCATCGGTGGCGGGCGAGTCCCCCGACAGGTCGAAGCAGCGCGAGTCGTCGGCAGAACCGACGTCGGGGAGCGCGGGTCCGGTTCCCGAGGCCAGGAGCGAGGCGACGGACACGCGCGAACCGCGCGACCCGCGCCTCGCGGTGGCCCGGGACGCGGAGAGGTCCTCTGGACGCGGGGGTGTCGACACGGCGACCCGCGTACTGTCCGCACGCACGTCCGACGACACCCCGCCGCCCGCGAAACGCCGGACGGACACCGATCGGGGCGAGACCGACTCGGGCGGCGAGGGCGCGTCGGCTGACGCCGGGCGGCGCGAGAGCGACTCGGGCGCCGAGGCTGCGGCGGACGGCGCCGGGCAGGGTGAGAGCGACTCTGGCAGCGAGCGCGCGTCGGACGACGCCGAGCGGGACGGAAGCGACGCGAGCGCCGAGGACGCGGCGGCTGACGCCGGGCAGAACGGTTCCGCCGGGGCTGCCGAGGGCGGCGCGTCCTCCGGCTCCGGGAAGGCTTCCGGCTCCGGTGAGCCGGAGGGTGACGCCGCTGCCGGTGACGGGCGGCTGCGGGACGCCGTGGCCGCGTGGGTCGCTTCGGCGGACGAGGACAAGGCGCCTGCTGCCGCCAAGAGCGCCGACAAGGCCTCCGCGGACGCCCAGGACGCCCAGGAGGCCGGGAAGCCCACCGGGTCCCCTGAGGCCGACAGGGACGCCGAGGACGGCCAGGAGGCCGAGCGCCCGGACGCGACCACGGACGTCGACGGCGCGGACGCCCAGGAGGGCCAGGAGGCGGTCGGAGACGCGGGGCAGGGTGCTGACGGCCGGGAAGCCGCGGGAGCGGTGTCCCAGAAGGCCGAGGAGGGCCCTGACGGGGCCGGTGCGCCTGAGGCGGACCGTTCCGGCAGCGCCGGTGGTTCGGGAACTGCGGTGACCGACTCCGGCAGCGAGGCGGACCCTGCCGCGTCCGCGGCCGAGCCGAAGGCCGAATCGAAGGCCGAATCGAAGGCCGGGTCGAAGGCCGGGTCGAAGACCGACCCCAGGCCCGCCGGGACGACCGAGCCGGTGGACGACGGGAAGGCCGAACCGAAGGCTGACGCGAACGCCGAGCCGGAAGCCGGACCGAAGGCCGACGGGACGACCCAACCGAAGACCGACGAGAAGGCACAGCCGCAGGCCGACGCGAAAGCCCAGCCGGAAGCCGACACCAGCGCCCAGCCGGAAGCCGAACCGAAAGCCGCCGAGAAGACCCAACCGAAGACCGACGAGAAGGCACAGCCGCAGGCCGACGCGAAAGCCCAGCCGAAGGCCGACACGAGCGCCCAGCCGGAAGCCGAACCCAAGACCGGCGAGAAGGCGCAGCCGGAGGCCGACGCGGACGTTCAGTCGGACGTCGGTGCCGCCGAGAACGGCAAGGTCGGTAAGCCCGTCGACCCCCGTGCCCCCGGCGGCGCCGCAGCCGCTGCGAAGCCCGGCGCGGATGCAGGCGCGGACGCGGATGCAGACGCGGACGCGGACGCAGACGGTGGCTCCGGCGACGGTGGCGACGACGCCGAGCCCGATGGCGAAGCCTCTGGCGGCGTCGATCAGCCCACCGCCGTCTTCAAGGCCGTGCGACCGCCCGTCGATCAGCCCACCACCATGCTGAAGCTCGGCGGCACCGCCAAGGACGTTCCCGAGAAGGAGTCCGAGCGGACGAGCAAGTTCGTCGCGCTCAAGCCCCTCGACGACCCGTCGACCCGGAAGCCCGCGGCGTCCGCACAGGCCCCGCAGGCGCCCAAGGCCGCCCCCGCCGACGCGACCGCCCCCGTCCCCACCGTCGGCCCGGAACGGACCACGCAGCAGCCGCTGCCGCCGAAGCCGCCGCTGGATCTGCTGGCCGAGCTGACGAACACCCCGCCGCCCCCGGACACCCCGCTGCGGACGGCCGTACGGCGGGTGAAGATCTGGACGCCGCTGGTGCTGCTGCTGGTGGTCGTCTTCGCGGTCGTGCAGAGCGTGCGCCCGCTCCCGACGCCCACCCTCGACCTCACCGCCAAGGACAGCTACACCTTCGAGGGCGGCGACGTCGACATCCCCTGGCCCGCCCAGGGCCAGGCCGCGCTGGACGTGCAGGGCATCGGTACGTTCGGCTCGTCCGGCGAGCAGAAGCCCGTGCCGATCGCCAGTGTCGCCAAGGTCATGACCGCCTACGTCATCCTGCGCGACCACCCGCTCAAGAGCGGCGACGAAGGGCCGAAGATCGAGATCGACCAGGCCGCCGAGGACCAGTCCGACGCCGGCCAGGAGTCCACCGTCGACGTGACGAAGGGCGACAAGATCACCGAGCGGGAGGCTCTGGAGAGCATCCTGATCGCGTCCGCGAACAACGTGGCGCGGCTGCTGGCCCGCTGGGACGCGGGGTCCGAGAAGTCGTTCGTGCAGAAGATGAACGACGCCGCCAAGGACCTCGGCATGAAGAACACGACGTACACCGACCCGTCGGGCCTGAACAACACCACCGTCTCCACGGCGGTGGACCAGGTGAAGCTCGCCAAGGCGGCCATGCAGCAGCCCGCCTTCCGCGAGGTCGCGGCGATGATGTCGTACGTCGACTACAAGGGCACCAAGCACGACAACTGGAACCGCCTGGTCGGCTCCAACGACGTGACCGGCATCAAGACCGGCACCACCACCTCGGCCCTCGGCAACCTCGTCTTCTCGGCGAAGAAGGACGTCGACGGCGAGACGCGGCGGATCATCGGCGCAGTCGTGCGCCAGCCCGCCGGCGGGCCGGACAACACCATCCTGGGTGCCGCGCTCCACGAGGGCGACAAGCTGATCCGGGCCGCGCAGGGCGCGCTGGAGTCGGCGACGATCCTGAAGAAGGGCACGGTCGTCGGCTACGCGGACGACGGTCTCGGTGGCCGTACGCCGGTCGCCGTCACCGAGGACGTCACGGCCGTCGGCTGGGCGGGCCTGTCCGTCAAGCTGACGTTCGCCGCGGACGACCTGCCGCACACGGCGAAGGCCGGCACCAAGGTGGGCACGCTCACCGTCGGTGACGGCACGACCAGCGCCGTGAAGGTCCCGGTCGCCCTCCAGGAGGACCTGGTGGAGCCGGGCTTCGGGGCGAAGCTCACGCGCCTCGGCTGACCGGGCCGCGGGCCCGCAACGACCGCACCCCGCCGGTAACGGCCCGTCCGGGCGCCGCCCGGCGGGGTGCGTGCTAGCGTCCCGAACCGGGACAGGTCGCCGTTCGCGGCGGCCACGGCCGTGAACCGCGGGGAACGGAACACGGCCGGGAGGAAGAACGAGCCGAGAACAGAAGATCGGGACACGGGGAGTGCCTTCGAGTGGCCACTGCGGAGCCGACACGCGCCGACGACGCCGATCCGGGCCCGGTATCCGGCCCGCGAATACGTGTGCCCGCGGGGCCGGAGGGCACCTCGCGGGAGGAGACCGGCGCACCCGGCCGTGACGTCGTGTCCCGGCTGCACCCCGCCCTGCTGACCCTGCGTGAGCGCATGCTGCGGCATCCGGTCCTGTCCGTCACCTGGCTCGCCGGCATCCTCCACGTCGTCTGGTTCTTCACGTTCGCGAACAGCGGTGGCGACCTGGCCGCGCAGGACGCCTGGGCCGAGTTCGTCGGCCGGCACCCGGACTCGGCGTACAACCTCGCCTGGTACGGCGGCATGCACCCGGTGTCGTACAGCGTGGTGTCGCCGTACCTGATGTCGGTGCTCGGCGTGCGGACGACGATGATGATCGCGGGGACGGTGTCGGCCGGGCTGCTCACGCTGCTCCTGCTCCGCAGCCGCGCCGTCCGCAACCCCCTGTGGGCGTCCCTGGCCGGGGTGTTCGGGCTGTTCTGCAACGCCGTGTCGGGCCGCGTGACCTTCGGCCTGGGCATGATGTTCGCGCTCGGGGCGGTCGCCGTGGTGTTCTGCTGGCCGTACCGGTGGCGTCACAAGCGCTGGGCGAAGGCCCTGTGCGCGGCGCCGCTGGCCGCGCTGGCCACGATGTCGTCCCCGGTGGCGGGCCTGTTCGTGGGGCTCGTGGCCGTGGCGCTGTTCCTGCAGAAGCGCCGCCCCGGTGCCTGGGCGCTGGGCCTGGCGCCGAGCGCGGTGGTGGCGGTGTCGGCCTGGCTGTTCCCCTTCTCCGGGACGCAGCCGATGACCTACGCCTCGGTCATCCTGCCGCTCGCGTTCTCCATCCTGGTCTTCGCGCTGGTGCCGCGGGACTGGAAGACGGTCCGGCTGACGGCCGCGGTGTACGGCCTGGGGGTCGTGCTGGTGTGGCTGATCAGCTCCCAGATCGGTTCGAACATCACGCGGCTGGCCATGCTGTTCGCGGGTGTCGCGCTGGTCGCCGCGCTCCCCTTCACGGTGCCGCGCAGCCGCAAGTGGTACGCGGTCGTGGTGGCCTTCGTCGGCTTCACGGCGTGGATCGGCTTCAAGTCGATCGACGACGTCGTCCACACGGCGCCGGCGGCGTCCTGGTCGCGCGAGCTGGCGCCGCTGGTGAACGAGTTGCAGGAGGTCGGCGCCGAGAAGGGCCGGGTCGAGGTCGTCCCCGCCCGCTCCCACCGGGAGGCCTCCGCCCTAGCCCCGTACGTCAACCTGGCCCGCGGCTGGAACCGCCAGGCCGACATGGAACGCAACCCCCTCTTCTACGACGACACGCTCAACTCGGCGAACTACCACGAGTGGCTGAAGCGCTGGGCGGTCCACTACGTCGTGCTGCCGAAGGACGAGCCGGACGGTGACGGCGGCGAGCGCGAACGGGCCCTGGTGCAGCGCGGCCTGCCCTATCTGAAACAGATCTGGGGCGACGCCAACTGGCAGTTGTTCAAGGTGACCGCCCCCACGCCGCTGGCCGAGCCGAACGCGGTCGTCGACCGGGCCGAGCAGGGCGAGATGGTCCTCCAGGTGAGGAAGGCGGGCCGGATCCTGGTCCGCATCCCGTACTCGCCGTGGCTGAGCATCGTCGACGCGGAGGGCAAGAGCCTGAAGCCGCCCCAGGAGACGGAGGAGTCCCGGGACCGCCCCGAGGGCGAGCCGAAGACGTACGTCAACGTCAACGGCTGCCTGACGGAGACGGAGGAGGACGCGCACGGCGACCGCTGGACGGAGCTGCTGGCCCCGAAGGCGGGCACGTACCGCCTGGCCGCGCCGTACCAACTGCCCCGGGGAACGCCCTGCCCGGAGGAGCTGCGCTGACGCTCGGCGAAGCCGCCGGAGTCGCGTTCACTCCCTGTCATTGCAACGACTCATGCGCAGACCGTTGCGTTATCGTCCTCAACCATTGCAATGATTTCCTTGCTTCTACCTGGGTAAATGGTCGAATGACGCAACAAATTCGTTGCCACTACCGTAAAGGCAACGTAGCGTTTCCTTCATCAGAAACAAGTGAGCGAAGGAGCGCACGATGCATACGGCCGTCACACGTACCGACCGCGACCGTCCGGAACTGCGAGCCGCCATCGAGGAGATGGTCGAGTCCGGCTTCACCGGAGTGACCCTGCGGGTGAACGACGAGCGTGGCGAGTGGGTCGGCAGCGCCGGAGTGGGCCGGCGGGACTCGCCCGCGAAGCCGCCGGAGAACGGGCACGTCCGGATCGGCAGCAACACCAAGACGTTCACCGCGACGGTGGTGCTGCGCCTGGTGGCCGAGGGCGCCGTCGGGCTGGACACCCCGGTGGCCGACCACCTGCCCGGGTTCGGGCTGGACCCGGGCATCACGGTGCGGATGCTGCTGCAGCACACCAGCGGGGTGTTCAACTTCACCGGCGAGTACTACGAGGACGGGACGTTCGCCCCGGGGATCCCCGCGACGACCGCGGGCCGGGAGTGGGTGGACAACCGGTTCCGGACCTACCGGCCCGAGGAGCTGGTACGGCTGGCGCTGTCCAAGCCGGCCCGGTTCGCTCCGGGGACGGACTGGAACTACTCCAACACCAACTACGTGCTGGCCAGGCTGCTGGTCGAGAAGGTCACCGGCCGCCCGTTCGCCGAGGAGATGCGGCGGCTGGTCCTGGGGCCGCTCGGGCTGTCGGACACCCTGCTGCCGGAGACCGGCCCGGAGATCCCCGAGCCGCACGCCCGCGCCTACTACCGGTACGAGGACGGCGGACGGCAGACGACGGTCGACGTCACCCGCCAGAACCCCTCCTGGATCTCCACCGGCGGAGACATGATCTCGACCACCCGGGACCTCCACACGTTCATCTCCGCGCTGGCGGGCGGAAGGCTCCTGCCGGCCCCGCTGCTGGCCGAGATGTGCAGGCCGCACCCCAAGGCGGGCTACGGCCTGGGGGTGTTCGTGCAGCAGGCGGGGGACGACGGCGCCACGGTCATCACCCACAACGGTGGCATGGCGGGCCACGCGGCGCTGATGTACGGCACGCCGGGCGGCGGCAGGACCCTGACCGCCGCGCTGAACTACGTCGACGACGCCGGGCTGTCCATGGCGGCGGCGTTCCAGAAGGCGACGCAGAGGCTCGTCACGGAGGTGTTCGGCGGCGGGGCGTCCGCGTCGGCCGCGGGCTGAGGGGCGGTGTTCCGCCGGGCCCTCAGCGCAGCCGGTCCACATACGTGTCGGTACCCGGCACCGTGGGGACGAACGGTGCCACCAGTTCCACCCTGCCCAGCCCGGACTCCGCCACGGCCGTGTCCAGGTCCGTGAAGCAGTGTTCCCAGCACTCCCTCGGGTCCGTCTGGAGGAACCACAGCAGGGTCAGTCGGGTGTCGACGCCCTCGACCTGCTTGACGTAGGTCATGCGGTCGCCGGGGAGGGGAGTGGGGCGGAAGACGGTCACCAGTGCGGCCGGGGAGCCCGCGAGGCGTTTCGGGAGGTGGCGGGTGCGCAGCCACTCCAGCAGTGCGGCGCGCTGCTCGGGGGTGTCGGACTCGACGACCTGGAGGACCAGGCCCGGGTAGGGGTGGTCGAGGGCGTGGACGTCCCGGGGTCCGGCCGCGCCGTCGCGGTACACCGTCGCCTCGTGGTCCTGGAACGCCGTGAGGACGTGGGTGCGGTCGTGGTAGACGCGGCCGTCGCGGTTGAGGCGCCTGTTGATGGCGACCGTCCAGCGCATGTGGTCGTCGTAGCGGCCGGCGGTGATCCAGTACGTGGAGAGGTAGCAGCCGGCGGTCACCGGCTGGGCGATCGCCGACTTCTCCGGGTAGCGCAGGAGTTGGAGGTCGCGGGTCGCGACCCAGCGGCGGCCGGCGCACATCCAGGGCATGGCCATCGCGCCGGCGTAGTAGTGGTCGTCCTCGTACCAGCGGTTGTAGGCGTACTCGTGGCCCGGACGCGGCTCGACCATGGTGATCAGGGCGTGGCCGGGGCGGGTGCCGTAGGGGCCGACGGCGGCCAGTTCGGCGTACAGCTCGCTGCGGGTGTCGTCGCTCATTCCCTTCCCCTTCGTTGGCGGCTGGCCCATACTCTGACGCTCCGTCAGAAAATGCGCCAGAGGTCCGGGAGGTCCTGCCATGTCGCTGCTCGCGGGGAAGACCGTCGTGGTGTCGGGGGTCGGGGCCGGGCTCGGACGGCAGGTCGCGGCGGCCGTGGTGCGGGACGGCGGGCGCGTGGTGCTCGGCGCCCGCACGGCGGCGAACCTGGCGAAGACCGCCGAGGAGCTGGACCCCGACGGGGCGCGCACGGCGCACCGGGCCACCGACATCTCCGACGAGGCGCAGTGCGAGGCGCTGGCCGGGCTGGCGGTGGAGCGGTTCGGGCGGATCGACGCCGTCGTGCACGTGGCCGCGCTCGACGGCCACTTCGGTGGGCTGGAGGACGCGGACTTCGAGTCCTGGCGCGCCGTCCTGGACGTGAACCTGCTGGGCACCCTGCGGATGACCCGGGCCTGTCTGCCGTCGCTGAAACAGGGCGGCGGATCGGTCGTGTTCATCGGGACGCAGTCGGCGGTGGCGGCCCCGTCGCAGGTGCGGCAGGCGGCGTACGCGGCGTCGAAGGGGGCGCTGACGAGTGCGATGTACTCGCTGGCCCGGGAGCTCGGGCCGCACCGGATCCGGGTCAACACCGTACTGCCCGGCTGGATGTGGGGGCCGCCGGTGAAGGCGTTCGTCCGGCTCACCGCGCAGGCGGAGGGCGTGCCCGAGGCGGCCGTGCTGGAGCGGCTGACCGAGCGGGTGGCCCTACCCGAACTGGCCGCGGACTCGGACGTGGCCGACGCTGCGGTGTTCCTGGCGTCGGACCGGGCTCGGGCGATCACCGGGCAGTCGTTGCTGGTCAACGCCGGGGAGCTGATGCGCTGAGTTCATATGGATGAACCAAGGCCAGCGCACCGAACATTTTTACCTCCCTTTGACCATACGGTCACTTGTCGTGTTCACGCGGTAGCGCCCACGATGAGCGCCGGGCTGATCCCTGGGAGGGCGCACATGAACGGTCTCGACTGGGCCGTGCTCATCGGCTATTTCGCCGTGATGGTCGCGATCGGCGTCTGGTCGCACAAACGCGTGGACAACGTCAGCGACTTCTTCACCGCCGGCGGCAAGATGCCGTGGTGGCTCTCCGGCATCTCGCACCACATGTCGGGCTACAGCGCGGTGATGTTCACCGGGTACGCGGGCATCGCCTACACCTATGGCGTCACGTCCTTCGTCACCTGGTCCTTCCCCATCGCCCTCGGCATCGCCATCGGCTCGAAGCTGTTCGCCCCGCGCATCAACCGGCTGCGTTCACGGCTCCATGTGGCCTCCCCGCTGGAGTACCTGAAGAACCGTTACGACCTCAAGACGCAGCAGGCGCTGGCCTGGTCGGGCATGCTGCTGAAGATCGTGGACGTGGGCGCGAAGTGGGCGGCGATCGCCACGCTGCTGTCCGTCTTCACGGGCATCTCCCTGAACCAGGGCATCCTCATCACCGGCGGCATCACGGCGATCTACTGCACGATCGGCGGCCTCTGGGCGGACGCGCTGACCGAACTCGGCCAGTTCGTCATCCAGTTGCTGGCCGGCATCGCCATGTTCGTCGCGGTCTTCGTCCGGCTCGACGACCACGGCGGCTTCTTCGGCGTCTGGGACTCGCCCGAACTCCAGGGCCATGAGAAACCGCTGGTCGGCCCGTACGGCACGGTCTTCCTGCTCGCCTTCCTCTTCATCAAGCTCTTCGAGTACAACGGCGGCATGCTCAACCAGGCCCAGCGCTACATGGCCACGCCCAACGCCAAGGAGGCCGAGCGGTCGGCCCGGCTGTCGGCGATCCTCTGGCTGGTCTGGCCGCTGGTGCTGTTCTTCCCCATGTGGATGTCGCCGCTGCTGGTCGAGTCGCAGAAGCCGGACGGCTCCGACTCCTACGCCCTGATGACCGAACAGCTCCTTCCCCACGGTCTGTTGGGCCTGGTCATCGTCGGCTTCTTCTCGCACACCATGGCCATGTGCTCCTCCGACGCCAACGCCATCGCGGCGGTGTTCACCCGGGACTGCGCGCCCGTGGTGTGGCGCCGGGCGCGGGCCTGGAGCGAGGGGCAGGGACTTCGGGTCGCCCGCATCGCGACGGTCGTCTTCCTCGGCCTGTCCATGGCGGCGGCGACACAGGTCAACTCCCCCACCTTCAAGGACATCATCACGGTCGTCATCAAGTGGGTGGCCGGCCTGATGGGCCCGATGGCCATCCCGATGATGCTCGGCCTGCTGCGGCCCTTCCGCCGCTCCGGCCCCACGGCGGCCCTCGTCAGCTGGTCGATGGGCCTGCTCGCCTTCTGGCTGGTGAACTACCCGATCAACTGGAACGTCGAGGGCGGCGTCCCGCTCCAGTACCAGGTGTCGATCCCGCTGGCGGTATCGCTGGTCCTCTACATCCTGGTCGGCTTCATGAAGCCTGAGGACACCCCGGAGCGGCTCGCCATCATCGAGAAGATCAACACGGACGGGGACGGGGCCGCGGCGGCCGCGATCCCGACACCGGCGGGCGGCGTCGAGGACGCGGTCCGCACACCGGTGAAGGACTGACCGCCTCTCCCTGTGCGCCGGTAGAGAGGGACGTACGCCTCCGCCACTCGGGGCGGAGGCGTACGCACGGCTCAGTCCTCCTCCTCCAGGGCCCCGGTGACCTTGCCCAGGTCGACGAACTTGAAGTTCGTGTTGTCGCGGACCTCCCCGTCCGCGTCCGTCTCGTCCGGGGTGTTGTGGCCGTCCTGGACGACGAGCAGGCCGTTCGGGTACCGGGAGCCGAGCGGGGCGTTCAGCACGGCGGCGCCGTCGCACTCCTCGGAGCCGTCGACGGTGCCGGCGGCGACCCGGAAGCCGCTCTCGTACTCGTTGTCGTCGGACACCTCGCGGTCGTACGCGGCGAAGGTGTCGTCGCCCTGGCTGGAGGCGAGCAGGTAGCCGTCGCCGGAGCCCTCGTCGAGGAGGGTGAGGCCCTCGACGTCGGCCGACAGGTGCGTACCGCCGTAGCCCGGGTCGGCGCCCGCGACGCACTCCTCGGTCGCCTCGTCGTACGTCGCCGGGACGCCGTACTCCCGCACCTTGTCGATCAGCTTCGGCCTGCCCCCGAGGTCGGCGGGCAGCCGCCAGATGCCGACGTCCTCCTGACCGGCGTAGAGCACCTTGTTCACCGGGTCCACGACCATGCCCTCGACCTGCGGGAGGTCGCCGGGGTCGGCGCACGGGGTCCAGGAGGTGCCGTTCGGGAGGGTGAAGGAGGCGGGCAGGTCGTAGGTGCGCACCTGCCGGTAGGTGACGGCTCCGGTGGCGGTCGTCCTCAGCTCCAGCAGGGCGAGGCGGGTGCGGCTGCGCTGACTGACCACCGCGTAGGAGCGGCCCGTCGCCTTGTCCGTCCAGGTGGCCAGGCCGTAGGGCGTGGCCTGGTCGTTGACCTCGTCCGGGGTCCTGGAGAAGACCAGCGGGGCGTTCGGGTCGGTGATGTCCGTCAGCGGCTGCGCGGCGCCCGGGGTGATGCGGTAGATGCGCAGGTGGTCGCGGCCCCGGTCGGTGACGACGGCGACATCGGCGCGGCCGGTCGGCAGCGGGAACCCGGAGATCAGGTCCACGTTGTTGAAGCGGCCCGGCTTGTCGTCGGGAGTGGGCGCGGGCGGCGCCGGGATCGACTGCACCTCCCTGCCCGCCAGGTCGTACACGCGCAGGCCGCCCTCCTTGGCGGTGGCGATCACCAGGCTGGCGTCGGGGTCGGCGGCGTTGCGCCAGATCGCCGGGTCGTCGGCGTCGGCGTTGCCGCCCGCGTCGTCGCCGTACAGGGCCGGGGTCTCGGCGGTGGCGGTCAGTCCCGGGAGCCCGGGGTCGTACGCCTGGGCCGAGGTGGGCAGGACCGCCACGGCCGTCAGGGCCGCGAGGATCGCGGCCGTCTGTGTCCCGCGCAGGTTGCGCACAGTGCCTCCACGAAGGGGGGATGAACGGACGAGACCCGGTGGGGCAGCGCCGGGGGGTGATCCCGGGATCGGGCCGTGCAGATCCTCAGGACCGAAGGTGACGGGGCGACCGCCGCACGGTGACGCGACCATGCCAGACCGATGAGCACTGGGAGCGGCCCGGGCAGGAAGAGGTCGCCTAGGCGCCCCGCGGGTACCGTGCCAGCCAGCCCGGGGAGGAGCCCGCCGGGCCGTGCAGGGCCGGGCCCTGGGTCATCTCCATGGCGAAGTCGTCGGCCAGTTCCAGGATCGTGGGACGGCCCTCCAGCTCGGCCAGCCAGGCCGGCGGCAGGGCCGTCTCGCCGTGCAGGGCGCCGAGCAGGCCGCCGGTCAGCGCGCCGGTCGCGGCGGAGGGCCCGTCGTGGTTGACGGCGAGGCACAGCCCGTGCCGGACGTCGGCGGCGACCAGCGCGCAGTACACGGCGGCGCCGACGAGCCCCTCCGCCGTCCCCGCCCCGCTCAGCTCGGCGACGCGCTCGGGCCCGGGCATGCCCTGCCGTACGGCGCCCAGCGCGTGCTGCAGCGCGTCGGACACGGGCTGGTGCCCGGGCCGGGCGGCGAGCAGGGCGAAGGCCCGCTGCACGGCACCGTCGAGGCTCTCGCCGAGGGCCAGGGCGTGCACGATCACGGCGTACGCGCCCGCCGCGAGGCAGGCCGTGGGATGCCCGTGGGTCTGCGCCGCGCACTCCACCGCGAGCTGGACGACGAGCTGCGGCTCCCACCCCACGAGCAGCCCGAACGGCGCGGACCGGGCAGCCGCCTCGGGCCCGGCCTCGCCGGGGTTCTTGGGCGCGTCCGGGGTCCCCATGGTGTCGTCGCCGAGTCCCAGCAGCAGCGCGCGACTGGGATCCCGTCGCGCGTACAGCCACTCCTCCCGCGCGAGCCACCCGTCGTCCTTGCGGCGCTCGTCGGGCCCCCAGTCCCGCTGGGTGGCGGCCCAGCGCAGGTACGCGCGGTGCAGATCGGTCGGCGGATGCCAGGCGCCGGTGTCCCGCCGCACCTGGGCCCGTATCAGCCCGTCCACGGAGAACAGGGTGAGCTGCGTGAGGTGGGTGACGGCACCGCGTCTGCCGTAGGCGGGGGCCAGGTCCACGAGGCCCTCCGCCCCGTGCGCCTCCCGGATCCCCGCGATGGTCATCCCGTCGACGGGCGCCCCCAGCGCGTCCCCGACGGCCACGCCGAGCAACGTCCCGCGCACCCGGCTCCGAAAGTCCTGCTGCTCCGTACGGCCCCAGACGGCACCGGCAGTCGCACCCACCTAGTCCTCCCCAGGGAACCGTCCATACGTCCGACAGCTCTGCACTGTATTCGAAGGGGGACGGGGGCTTCAGGGGGCGGAACAGTGTGGGTGTGGGGTGAGTGGTTCTGAGTGGGCTGCTGTCAGCCGGCACACGGGTGGCGGCCCCAGGACCAGTCCGTCACAGCCCGGCCTCTGCCTCCGCGGTCTCCCGGATGGCGTGGATCTCCGCGATGGCCTCGGTCGAGTCCTGTTCGCCCGCGTCCACGATGCGCTCCAGCTCACGCAGGCGCTCGGCCCGAGCGCGACGAACACACCCCAGGAGTGGGCGAAGGCGCGCAGGGGTGCCAGGCTCTGGGTCTGCTGGGCATTGGTCGTGGCCTCGAAGAGGTGCTGCGTGAGCGTGGGAAGCCGGCTGGGGGCGATCCGTGCGACGGCATCACGCAGCGCGTCCGGCGTCAGCTGAGGCATGGGGATCAGCGGCCCGTACGGGCCGTCGCTCTGAGCACTCACTGCGCTACGCCGCCTTCCGCTCGCCGGTCCGGCAGTCGCGGCACCGGCCCGGCCGCGCCGCCCGGAAGGCCCGGTCGCAGCCGTCGCACGTCTGGAGTGGGTGCGGGCGCGGGGCGGCGGCCGCGATGGGTGGTGCCGTCGGGAGGGGCGGTGGGAGGAGGGTGGTGAGGCGGTGGGCGAGGAAGGCCGCCGGGTGCTTGATCGGGTCCTGGGGGAGGCCGGTCGTCAGGGTGCGCTGGACCGCCGTGGCGGGTACGCCCCGCTCCAGCCAGGCCGACACCTGCGGGGCCAGGCGGTGCACGTCCCGCTCGCTGAGCAGCAGGCGGGAGTCGAGTGCGCGCAGCCCGGTGAGGAGGTCGGCGGCGGGGCCGTCGGGCTTCGGGGCGGCGGGCTCCGGCCTGGGCGGCGGGGAGGCCGGGCGGCGCTCGGGGACGACCGGGCGGTGGGGCTTGTTGTACGAGACCGTGCGGGTTACGACTCGGCCCGATTGAAGACGCTCCTTGGCGCGCGTCAGGTAGCCGTGGGTCTCCAACTCCCGCAGGGCCGCGGCGATCCGGATCTCGCCCTCGCGGAACTTGGCCGCCCTGGGATGCCAGTCCCGGCGGGGGCCGAGGGCGCGCAGGTCGAGTTCGGTGACGGTGCCGCCGCGTGGGGCGAGGTGGTCCCGGAGGATACCGGTCCCGGACGCCCAGTACGCGCTGGGTTCGGTTGCCACGGCGATACGGCGGTGGCCCGCGCCGAGGAGGAAGTCCGCGTAGAGGCGCCAGCCGTGCGACTGCGCCGGGGCGAGACGCGCGACCCACTGCGTCGGCTCCTCGGTGAGCGCGTCCAGTACCCCGGACGAGCAGAGGAACGGCACGCCGAGCGCGTGGGCCTCGGTGGCGGCGGCGCGCGCGACGACGCTGTGGAACTCCCCGGCCAGGGCGGCCACACCGAGGTGGGCCAGTTCCGCCACGGCCGCGGTGGCCTTCCGCGGGTCGGCGGCGGTGTCCCGGACCACCAGCTCGAGGGGCCGTCCGGCGATCCCGCCGGCGCCGTTGACGCCGTCGACGGCCAGTTGGAGTCCGGCGAGCAGGTGCCGGCCCGCCTCGACCCAGCCGGGCCGGGTCAGCGGGACGAGTGCACCGATCCGGGCCGCTGACGCGTCGAAGCGCCCGAGGTTCTGGGAGGTCATGCCCCTGATCATCCCGTCCCCGGGGTGACGGCCAAGCCGCTCACGTGGTCTCCTCATGCGGCACGTGCGAGAGCGGAGGGCGTATGAACGGGCAGGGCGTGTGGGGGCGCGGTGTGCGGGTCGGTCTGCTGATGGCCTGTGTCCCGGGCCTGCCCTGGGCCGCTCTCGCCCTGGCGGTCGCCGCGGTGGAGTTCCTCCGGGGCGGGGACACGCGGCTCGCCGCTCATGACGTGCGCTACGGCGGGCTGCTGCTGGGCGGGAGTGTGCTGGCCGGGGTGCTGATGGGCACGCTTCTCGCGGGAGGGCTGGCCCTCGCTTCCCGTGTCATCACCCGCACAGAGGGTCTCGCCCTGGTGGGAGGGGTGCTGGGCCTGCTGGTCTTCCCCGCCGAGGTCCTGGTCGTCGGTATGGCCACGGACGGGGCTTACGCGCAGATCGGGACGACTTTTCTGGCCTGGCCGGTGATGGCGGTGGTGGCGGCCGCGCACAGCGCCGACATCGTGGGCCGGACTCGGGCGCGTACGTGGCTCTGGGTCCCGGGGCCGGCGCGGCGGCTCGGGCGCGGCTGACCGTGCCCGAGCCGGCCGGCTCAGTTTTCGATGGTGGCCGTTTCCGAATTCTCGGAGTTCTCGGCGTTCTCGGTGTTCTCGGCATTGTCGGCGTTCTCGGTGTCCTCCTCGCCCTGCTTCTTCAGGGCGAGTTCCCGCGCCAGTCTTTCCGAGTACAGCCTCATTTCCGCTTCTTTGCGCTCGTCGAACACCGATGCCTCCTTGAATGCAGGGGTGTTGGAAGGAAAAACCCAGGGGGGGTGGGGACGGTCCGGCAGCCCGGCAGGGGCGCGCTAGGACCGGGGAAGGCTGGGAGCCGGGAGTGAGGGTGCCGGACGGTGGGGTTCGTCAGGGATCAGCCGCCGCACCATCGCACACCTCCCGGAAACAACTCGACCAGACCACATGCCTCTTGACTCGGAGGTTACCCCAGCGGCACGCAATTCGTCACGGTCGGATTACGCCCGCACACAGGTAATTCGCATGCTGTTCACCCCTCGAGGACAGAGCCCAGTACCGCGCGGTCGGTATCCGAAAAGTGCTGCGCCGCCTCGGAATCCAGCGCGCGAACGCGTTCCACATCGGCCCGGGCCTCCTCCTGCCGGCCCATGGCCGCGTGGAGGACGGCCCGGCGGCACAGCGCCCAGACGTACCCCGGCCGCAGCTCCACCGCCCGGTCCAGGTCGGCCAGTGCCTCCGCCGGGCGGCCGAGGTGGGCCAGGGACGCGCCCCGGCTCGCGTAGGCCGAGGCGTAGGCGGGGTCCAGGGCCAGGGCGACGTCCAGGTCGGCGACCGCCTCCTCGTCGCGGCCCTGGGCCCGCAGCGCGTCGGCGCGTTCGCAGCGGGCCCAGGCCCAGTCGGGGCTCTGGGCGAGGGCGTCGTCGAGGTCGGCCAGCTGGCGTGCGGAGTCGCCCCGGGCTCGCCACACCCGGGCGCGGCGGGCGAGCGCCCAGGCGTAGTCCGGCTTGAGGTCCAGGGCCCGCCCCAGGTCGGCGAGGGCGGCGTCCAGGTCTCCGGCGCGTGCGTGGGTGGCGCCCCGGGAGGCCCAGGCGAACTCGGCGGTGGGGTCGAGGCGGACGGCTTCGGTCAGGTCGCGGATCGCCTCGGCGTCGTGCCCGGCGATCCGGTGGTGTTCGCCGCGCAGGGCGACGTGCCAGGCGTCGCCGGGCTCCAGCGCGACGGCCCGGTCCAGGTCGGCGATGGCCGCCTCGTGGTCGCCGAGTTCTCCCCGGACCGCGGCGCGGTGCCGGTGGGCGAGGGCCAGTTCGGGGTCGAGGGCGACGGCCCGGTCGTACTCGGCGAGGGCCTGCGCGTGGGCGCCCGCGCCGCGCAGTTCGTCGCCCCGTACGACCCGGGCCCGGGCCTGGGTCGGCGCGTCGAGGGCCGCGTGGCGCAGGAGGAGCCCGAGCGCGGTGGTGACGCCCTCGGTGTCGAGGGCCGCCGTCAGGTCCCTGCCCCACCGGGCCGTCTCCTCGGCGTCCGCGTCCTGCCCGGCGTCCAGCAGTGCGCGGGCCCACCGTGCCGCCACGCCCGCACCGGCGTCGCACGCGGCTACGAAGTCCCGCAACGCCCGCGCCAGCGCGTCCCGTTCCCCGGCGCACAGCAGGTGGTACGTCTCCGCCAGCCGCAGTTCGCGCCAGGTCTCGTCCGCCCACAGTTCCCCGGTGTCCCGGCCCGCGCCGGTCTCCTCGCGCCAGTCCCGGAACGCCCGCGCCAGCCGCCGCTGTCGTTCCGCCCACCCGCGCGGCGACCGGCGCCGCTCGGCGCGCAGCATCGGTGCCCGTACGACGTCGTGGTAGCGCAGGCGGCCGCCGTCGCGGTCGGTGACGAACGGCAGGGACCGCAGCCAGTCGTAGACGGCGTCCGCGTCCTCGTCGGGGCAGTCGGCCGCCGCCCGGAACACGTCGCCGTCGAGCCATCTGGGCAGGGCGCAGCACAGGGCGGCGGCGCGCCGGGCCGGGTCGCGCTCCCACTTCAGGAAACGGTCCACCGCCGTGGCGCTCGGGTCGCCGACGTCGTCCGGGTCGGCGGGGCGGGCCTCGGCGAGGGTGGAGACGAGGACGGGGAGGCCGCCGGTGAGGCGGAGGACCTCCTCGACGACGGGTTCGGCGGTCACGCCCCTGGCGGCCAGCAGGCCGCGCGCCTCCGCCTCCGTGAAGGGAGCGAGGGGCAGGTCCGTCACGAAGTCCGCCAGGCCGCCCCAGCGGGAGCCGTCCAGGGGCCGCTGCCCCGCCGTGACCACCACGGTCGTGGCGGGCAGGGGGCCGTGGCGGTCGGTCGTCATCGTGGTGTGGAGCCAGGGGTCCAGGTAGGGGCCCGTCCGCTCGTACGTGTCGAGGAAGAGCGCGATCCAGGGCGCGGCCGCGTCGGAGAGCTCGCGCAGGAGGACCGGGGTGAGCACCTGCTCCGGGGCGAGGACCAGTTGGAGGTCCTCACGGTCGCGGAAGCGGGCGACGAGGCTCGCGCGCAACCGGCCCGCGCCCTCGGCGACCTGGTCCGGGTCCAGCAGTCCCGCCAGCGGGCCGACGACCGGCACCATCCCGGCGGCCACCACCCCCGCCCGGGCCACCAGCCGCCCGCCCGCCGACGGCCCGCCGGTCTCCTCCGTCTCCGTGTGCAGGGCCGTGAGGGCCGCCAGCTCCGCCTCGTGCCGGCGCTCGCGGTGGGCGGCGAGCAGGCGGTCCAGGTCCTTCAGGCGGCTGCCCTGGGCGGCGAACTGGCGGCTGATCTCCGCCATCACCTCCGGCACGCTGCCGGCGCTGTCGTCGACGTACGCGGTCAGCGCGCCCCGTTCGCGGGCGATCTGCTCCAACTCCCTGAGGAGGAAGGTCTTTCCGACGCCGGCGTTGCCGTGCACGTGGAAGCGGAAGCGGTGGCGTTCGTCGTGCGGCGCGGTGTCGAAGTTCGCGCGGAAGGCGGACCGTTCGGCGGACCGGCCGACGAATCCGGCCCGGCTCCGCCGGCGTATCAGCTCCTGCACCGACGGTCTCGTCTGCGCCATCCGTTCCGTCCCCCTCGCCTCGCCGGCCGTCCCGCGTCGTCATTCTCGCTCAGCGGTTGGGGGGACAACCGCGGTCGTGCCCGGGAAGAATGATCGACATGGCCACCTCCACAACCTCACGCGGCGGGCTGTCCCTCGCCGCCTTGCTGCTCACCGCCACCATCGCCCTCTACATGGCGCTCGTCGCCTTCGGGAACATCACCGACTTCGGAACCAACCAGCAGTTCGTCCGTCATGTGCTGGCCATGGACACCACGTTCAAGGACGAGGACCTGATGTGGCGGGCCATCACGAACCAGGGGCTCCAGGACGCCGCCTATGTCGCGATCATCGTGTGGGAGACCGTCGCCGCGCTCGTCCTCATATACGGGAGCTGGCTGTGGGCCAGACGCGACGCGGCGCGTGCCCGGCGGATGTCGACGTACGGGCTGCTGATGGTGATGCTGCTGTTCGGGGCCGGGTTCATCGCGATCGGCGGTGAGTGGTTCTCGATGTGGCAGTCGAAGAGCTGGAACGGGCTGGACGCCGCGACCCGGATCTTCCTGTTCAGCGGGGTCGTGCTGATCGTCAACCAGTTGTCGGCCCCGCGCTCGGAGTCGTCCGCTACTTGACCACGGTCACGGTCGTGCCGACCGTGCCGAACGCCCACAGGGCCGAGCCGTCCGCCTTCCGCATCCGGACCCCGCCCGTCTGCGTGCCGGACGCGGCGGGCGGCGGCGAGGCCCCGTCGACCGCGTTGGAGAAGGCGACGGAGACGCCGGACTTCGCGGCGAAGTAGACGATGTGCTCGATCTGGACGCCGTCCGAGCCGGTCGTGGCCGCGTTGCGCGACGACACCGTGTACGTGCCGGGGTCGGGGCTGACCGTGCCCGGCCACACCGTGAAGGTGCGGCGGGTCGCCTCGCTCGCGTCGACCAGCCACACCCGCTTCTCACCGAGGGAGTAGACGATGCGCCGGCCGGTGCCGGAGCCGTCGGGCACCCGCGCCGGGGCCGAGGCGGTGGGAGTGGGCTGCGCGCCCGCCGATGCCGTGCTGCTCGGCTTGGCCGAGGTGGCGGTGGGGTGCGGGCCCTGGTCCGCCTGCACGGCCAGGACCGTCACCGCGGCTATCGCTCCCACGGTCAGCCCGGTCACCCAGGCCCACGAAGGAAGTCGGGCAGGCACCGGCACGCATCTCCTCAGTCACGGGACCCCGCACACCCCGGGGTTCCGATCATCGTACTGCGCGCGTGCCGGTCCCCTGGCGGCTCAGGGCCCGCCGAGGGGTTTGCGGACCGGGACGGGGCCGGTGCCGACGCCGTGGGCGATGTGGCGCGGGGAGCGCACCGGCGCCGGGTAGGCGAGGTGCACCAGCCGGGACTGCTCCTGCCGCATGTGCGTGAGCGACTCCAGGATGTAGCCCACGAGCAGGACGAGCGCCGCGATGGTCATGATGGCGGCGGCGAGGACCGCCGTGGGGAGGCGGGGCACGCTGCCCGTCCGCACGAACTCGGTGACGACGGGGATGCCGAGGACGACCGAGACCAGGGCCAGCACGCCTGCGATCAGGGTGTGCACGAGGGAGGGCCGCTCGCGGCGGGCCAGGTCGAGGATGACCCGCAGGATGCACCAGCCGTCCCGGTAGGTGCGCAGCTTGCTCTCGCCGCCCGCGGGCCGGACGCGGTAGTCGACGGCGACCTCCGCCGTGGGGAGCCGCAGGTGCAGCGCGTGGATGGTCATCTCGGTCTCGGTCTCGAACTCGCGGGCCAGGGCCGGGAAGGACTTCACGAACCGCCGCGAGAAGACCCGGTAGCCGCTGAGCATGTCGGTCACGTCGTTGCCGAACAGGGACCGCACCGCCCCGGTGAGCAGTTTGTTGCCGGCCGCGTGCCCGGCCCGGTAGGCCCCGTCGACCGTCACCCGGCGGGCGCCGACGACCTGGTCGTACGGCCCCTCGAAGAGCAGGTCGACGAGGTCGCGGGCGCGGGAGGCGTCGTAGGTGTCGTCGCCGTCGACGATGAGCAGGGCGTCCGCGTCGACGTCGGCGAAGGCGCGGCGGATGACGTTGCCCTTGCCCTTACGGGGCTCCGTCCGGACGATCGCGCCCGCTTCCCGGGCGATCTCCACGGTGCGGTCGGTGGAGGCGTTGTCGTAGACGTAGATGTCGGCTTCGGGGAGGGCCGCCCGCAGGTCGCGGACGACCTTGCCGACGGCCGCCTCCTCGTTGTGACACGGCACGACACACGCGATCGTCGGTTCCACGACCACTCCTCCCTCGGACCGATGTCTCATTCGGTAGGAAATCATGCGATATGAGCGCGTCTGTACGGTGAGGGCGCGCCGGGTCGTTACGCTCGCCGTGTGCCGGTCCTCGCATCTGTGACACTGCGCGTGCGCGACACCCTCCGGGGCATCTGGCGCGAGGCCGCCAAGTTCGGCGTCGTCGGGGCCCTGGCGTTCGTCGTCGACAACGGCGGCTACAACCTGCTCGTCTTCGGGCTGCCCGGCGGCGCCGGGGGCGGGGTGATGCGGGACTCCCCCGTCCGGGCGTCGGTCGTCGCGACGGCCGCGGCGGCCCTGTTCAGCTGGGCCGGGAACCGCTACTGGACCTACCGCCACCGGCACCGCGAGCAGGTGACGCGTGAACTCGCCCTGTTCCTCGTCGCGAACGGGGTCGGGCTGGCCATCACCGCGGGGACGGTCTTCACCTCCCGGCATCTGCTCGGGCTCGACTCGGCGCTCAGCGACAACACCGCCCGCATCCTCGGCTGGGCGCTGGCGACCCTGTTCCGCTTCTACGCCTACCGGCGCTACGTCTTCGTCGCTCCCTGAGCCGTTAGCATCCGGCACATGGGACAAAAGGGACGGTTGCCGTTCGCGCAGCGCTGGATGTGGAGTCTGGCCGCCGTCGCCGCACTCTGCTGTTTGAGCACGATCCTGGTCTTCGCCCCGGGCTATCTGAGCCCCGACAGCCTCGACCAGCTCCAGCAGGCGGAGGGCAAGAGGCCCCTGACCGACTGGCATCCGCCCGTACTGAGCCTGGTGTGGCGGGCGCTGATCGCGGTGACCGGCTCGATCAGCTCCATGCTCGTCCTCCAGGCCGTCGTCTTCTGGGGCGCGCTCGGGGTGCTGGCCTGGTGCGTGTGGGGGCTGACCGGGAGCCGGGGCGGTTCGCTCGCCGTGCTCGGCCTCGGGCTGACGCCGTTCGTGCTGACCTTCGCCGGGGTCGTGTGGAAGGACGTGCACGCGGCGTTCGCGCTGCTCGCCGCGTGCGCGGTCGCGTTCACCGGGCTGCGGCTGCGGGACAGGCGTCCGCGTCCCGCCGTGCGGTGGGGGCTGCTCTGGCTGGGCGTGCTGTTCCTGGCCTACGCGATGCTCGTGCGCAAGAACGCCTTCGTCGCCGCGATCCCCGTCTTCGTGATGCTGGTCCTCGCCCTGTGGCGGGCTCCCGGGCGCCGTACGTGGGTGACGTGCACGGCGGCGCTGGTCGCCGGGCTCGTCGTGCCGGCCGCCGCCATCTCCCTGTTCGCGCAGCCGCTGCAGACCAAACAGGGCGCGCAGATCATGATCGACGACCTGGTGCACGTGCTGAGGGTGGACGAGCTGCGGTCGGCGGACGTGTCACCCGGCCTCAGGGACCGGCTCGTGGCCGCCGCGCGGGAGTGCCGTCGCGTCGGGGCCCTGTCGGACGCCTACTGGGCCTGCTACGAACGCCCGGCGGACGGGCTGCGCGGGGACTCGGGCGAGATCACGTCCCTGTGGCTGCGCGAGATGAGCGGGCACGTGCCGCACTACCTCCAGTACCGGCTGCGGCTCTTCACCAGCCTGCTGTTCGAGACCGGCTACCCGTACCACCCCGGGGTCAGCCGCAACGACCAGGGCATCGAGGTGGCGCACCCCCGGCTGGAGGACATGCTCGACACGTACGTCACCGGCATGGCCACGGACGTGCGGTGGCTGTTCCGCGGCTGGTTCTGGCTCGCCGTGGCGCTCATGCTCGCCGTCCGGCCCGGCCGGGGCACCTTCGCGATGCCGGTCCGGGCGCTGGGCATCAGCTCGGCGGCCTACATCCTCGGCTATCTGCCGATCATGCCCGCCACGAATTACCGCTACGTCTACTGGCCGGCGATCGCCTGCGCCCTCGGCCTGCTCCTGCTCCTGCTGGGCCGGGGCGCCCCTCCGCCGCGGCCGGCATCCCCCGGCGCCCCGGCCGACCGCGCCGTGACGGCACATCAGCCGGCGGACGCCGGGGGCCAGTAGCGAGCTGCGTCAGTCCAGCACCGGCAGCAGCTCCGGCAGGTGCCCGTCCGACGCCTGTGCCGCCCGCTGCCGTTCCTCCGGGACCTCGCCGTAGAGGGTGGTACGGGGCTTGGCGGGCCGCCCGGCCGTGTCCGCCACGGCGATCAGGTCCTTGACCGACTTGTACGAGCCGTACGACGAGCCCGCCATCCGGGAGATGGTCTCCTCCATGAGCGTGCCGCCCAGGTCGTTCGCGCCGGAGCGGAGCATCTCGGCCGCGCCCTCCGTGCCCAGCTTCACCCAGCTGGTCTGGATGTTGGGGATGTGCGGGTGCAGCAGCAGCCGGGCCATGGCGGTGACCGCACGGTTGTCCCGCATCGTCGGGCCCGGACGGGCGATCCCCGCCAGGTACACGGGCGCGTTGGTGTGCACGAACGGCAGCGTCACGAACTCCGTGAAGCCACCGGTGCGCTGCTGGATACCGGCGAGGGTGCGCAGGTGCCCGAGCCAGTGGCGGGGCTGGTCCACGTGCCCGTACATCATCGTCGAGGACGACCGGATGCCCAGCTCGTGGGCGGTCGTCACGACCTCGATCCAGTCGGCGGCGGGCAGCTTGCCCTTGGTGAGGATCCAGCGGACCTCGTCGTCGAGGATCTCGGCGGCCGTGCCCGGGATGGTGTCCAGGCCGGCTTCCTTCGCGGCGGTCAACCACTCGCGGATCGACATACCGGTGCGGGTCGCGCCGTTGACGACCTCCATCGGCGAGAAGGCGTGCACGTGCATCCCGGGGACGCGCTCCTTCACCGCCCGCGCGATGTCGAAGTAGGCCGTGCCGGGCAGGTCCGGGTGGATGCCGCCCTGCATGCAGACCTCCACCGCGCCCACGTCCCACGCCTGCTGGGCCCGGTCGGCGACCTGGTCGAGGGAGAGGGTGTAGGCGTCGGCGTCGGTGCGGCGCTGGGCGAAGGCGCAGAAGCGGCAGCCGGTGTAGCAGACGTTGGTGAAGTTGATGTTGCGGGTGACGATGTAGGTGACGTCGTCGCCGACGGCCGACTTGCGGACGTCGTCCGCGACGCGCGCGAGGGCGTCCAGGGCCGGTCCGTCCGCGTGGAGCAGGGCCAGCGCCTCGTCGTCGGTGAGCCGGGTCGGGTCGTCGGCGGCCGTGCGCAGGGCCTCGCGTACGTCGGTGTCGATGCGCTCGGGTGCCATGCCCGGGGCGGCGGCCTCGCGCAGGGCGCCCCAGTCGCCGTAGACCTCGTCGAAGTCGTCCCGGCGGTCGGACGTACGGCCGTCGGTGTCGATGGAGGTGTGCAGGTCGGTGCGGCCGGAGGCGACGAAGACCTCCTCCGGCTCCTGCCACGGCAGCCCCCGCGGGAGGGCCTCGGGGCGGGCCAGGCCGGTCTCCGGGTCGGCCAGCGCCGCCACGTGCGGGCGCAGCCGCGGGTCCAGCCAGGGCTCGCCGCGCCGCACGAACTCCGGGTACACGCAGAGCCGTTCGCGCAGTTCGAACCCGGCCGCGCGGGACTTCTCGGCGAGCTGCTCGATCTGCGGCCAGGGGCGCTCGGGGTTGACGTGGTCGATGGTGAGCGGGGAGACGCCGCCCCAGTCGTCGATGCCGGCCCGGATCAGCCGCTCGTACTCGTCGTCGACGAGGTTGGGCGGGGCCTGGATGTTGCCGCTCGGGCCCATCAGAAGGCGGGCGACGGCGACCGTGGCGACGAGTTCGTCCAGTTCCGCGTCGGGCATGCCGCGCATCGCGGTGTCCGGCTTGGCACGGAAGTTCTGGATGATCAATTCCTGGATCCCGTGGTAGGCCCGGGACACCTTGCGCAGCGCGAACAGGGACTCTGCGCGTTCCTCGTAGGTCTCGCCGATGCCTATCAGCACCCCGGAGGTGAAGGGGACGGAGGAACGCCCTGCGTCCTCCAGGACGCGCAGCCGGACGGCGGGCTCCTTGTCGGGCGAGCCGTGGTGGGGGCCGCCCGGCTCCGACCACAGGCGGGTCGCGGTGGTCTCCAGCATCATGCCCATGCTGGGCGCCACGGGCTTGAGGCGCTGGAAGTCGGTCCAGGACATGACGCCCGGGTTGAGGTGGGGCAGCAGGCCCGTCTCCTCCAGGATGCGGATGGAGATGGCGCGGACGTAGGCGAGGGTGTCGTCGTAGCCGTGCGCGTCGAGCCACTCGCGCGCCTCGGGCCAGCGGTCCTCGGGCTTGTCGCCGAGGGTGATGAGGGCTTCCTTGCAGCCGAGGGCGGCGCCCTTGCGGGCGATGTCCAGCACCTCGTCCGGGGACATGAACATCCCGTGGCCCTCCCGGCGGAGCTTGCCGGGGACGGTGACGAACGTGCAGTAGTGGCACTTGTCCCGGCACAGCCGGGTCAGCGGGATGAAGACGCTCTTGGAGTACGTGATGACGCCGGGCCGGCCGGCCGCCTCCAGGCCCGCGTCCCGCACCCGGGCGGCCGAGGCCGACAGGTCCTCCAACTGCTCGCCCCGGGCCTGGAGCAGGACCGCCGCCTCGGCGACGTCGAGGGAGACGCCGTCCCTGGCCCGTTTCAGGGCGCGACGCAGGGAGTTCTCGGTGGGGCCGGTTCCGGAGGTCGCGGAAGTCGTCATCCTTCGAGCATACGAGTGCGCTGATCAGCCCGGGTGGCCCCGTCAGTGGAAGGCCAGCCACCCGATGCCCAGCGCGGCGGTGAGGCCGGCGGCGGCTGTCGCGGCCGGTCTGTTGCGGTGCAGGGCG
This sequence comes from Streptomyces olindensis, assembly GCA_000696115.1. Taxonomy (GTDB): domain Bacteria; phylum Actinomycetota; class Actinomycetes; order Streptomycetales; family Streptomycetaceae; genus Streptomyces; species Streptomyces olindensis. The sequence continues at coordinate 24,221 of JJOH01000004.1, read as the reverse complement.
AACCAGACCAGCGCGGCGGTCACGAGCACGGCCAGCGTGCCGATGGCGGCGCGCAGCAGCCCTTGGCTGTACCCGTACTCGTTGAAATGCCGGACAAGCCAGGACAGCCAGGCGATTCTCATGACGCTCCCCCCGTGGGCGACTCGACGCCGGGTGCAGCACGCCCTTCGGGCGCGGTGGTCAGCCGCGCTGGGGCCTGTGCCCGACCCGGTTCCTTACTCGCAGTATATGTAGGGAGAACTGGGCTGCCGGGAAAGGCAGTTGTCAGAGAGACCCGGCGAGGCCGTCCAGCGCCTTCAGCACCTCCGCCTCCCCCGCCGGCGGCAACTGCGCCACGACCTCCTCGATGCCGAGGTCGGCGTAGTGGGCGAGCTTGCCCGGGGTCGGATGCACGGCGTACGGGACGACCTGGAGGGCCCGGGGGTCGCGGCCCGCCTCGGTCCAGGCGGTGCGCAGCCGCGGCAGGGCCTCGGACAGGCCGCGTCCGCCGATGGGCAGCCAGCCGTCGGCGTACGCGCAGATGTGGGCGAACAGTTTGGGCCCGGCGGCCCCGCCGAGCAGTGTGCGCGGGCCGACGACCGGGCCGCGCGGCCGCTGCACGGGCTTGGGATGCGCCTCGCTGGCGCGGACGCCGCCGAACTCCCCCTCGTAGGGAGTGGGTTCCTCCGCCCACAGGGCCCGCATCAGCCCCATCCGGTCCCGGACCAGCTCGCGCCGGGTGCGCCACTCCACGCCGTGGTCGGCGGCCTCCTCGACGTTCCAGCCGAAGCCGAGCCCGAGGGTGAAGCGCCCGCCGGAAAGGTGGTCCAGGGTCGCGACCTGCTTGGCCAGGTCGATCGGGTCGTGCTGGGCGACGAGCGTGATGCCCGTGCCGAGCCCGAGCCGCTCGGTGACGGCGGCGGCCTGGCCGAGCGCCACGAACGGGTCGAGCGTACGGCCGTACTCGCGCGGCAGCTCGCCGCCCGCCGGGTACGGGGTGGTCCGCTCGACGGGGATGTGCGTGTGCTCCGGAAGGTACAGCCCGGCGAAACCGCGGTCCTCCAGTTCCCGGGCGAGCCGGGTCGGAGTGATCGTCTCGTCGGTGAGGAAGATCGTCACGGCGATGCGCATGAGTCATCCCTACCCCAGGTAGTGCCCCCTGTCCATACCGACTGGTCGGCATTGTGCCCACCGTCGGATGGCCTGTTCCGCTCCTGCCCGCCGCCGGGTTCCCTTCCCTTGCACGCCGGTTCACGGCTGAATACCAGGGTTGCGCGCACCACCCCTGCACCACCCATGTCATGTCAGCGGACGACACCTTGGGAGCAGCAGCATGTGCGAGGACCACCACGGCGGACCCGGCCGGCGCGCTCTGTTCGTGACGGGAGCGGCCGCCGCCCTTACGTTGGGAAGCGTGAGCTTCGCTTCAGCGGCCGGCCGGGGCCAGGACGACGGCGACCAGGAGACCAGAACGGTGCGGGGCACGCTGCCGCCCGGGTCGCCCGACTTCGTGTACGTGCCGGTCGAGGTCCCGGCCGGGGTCCGGGAGATCAAGGTCGCCTACACCTACGACCGACCGTCCGTCCCGGCCGGCACCACCGGCAACGCCCTCGACATCGGCGTCTTCGACGAGCGCGGCACCGAACTGGGCGGCCGGGGCTTCCGGGGCTGGTCGGGCGGGGCGCGCACGGAGTTCTTCCTCCGCGCCGACGAGGCCACCCCCGGCTACCTCCCCGGCCCGGTGCGCGAGGGCACGTGGCACATCGCGCTCGGCCCGTACACGGTCGCCCCGCAGGGCCTGACGTACGAGATCACGATCACGCTGACGTACGGCGAGCCGGGCGAGACGGTCGAGCCCGCGTACCCGCCGGACCGGGCCAGGGGCCGGGGCCGCGCCTGGTACCGGGGCGACTGCCACCTGCACTCCTGGTACTCCGACGGCCGCCGCACCCCCGCCGAGATCGGGGAGCTGGCCCGGGCGGCCGGACTGGACTTCATCAACTCCTCCGAGCACAACACGCACTCGGCGCACGCCCACTGGGCCGACGTCTCCGGGGACGACCTGCTGGTGATGCTGGGCGAGGAGGTCACCACGCGCAACGGCCACGTGGTCGCGCTCGGCACCGACCCGGGCACGTTCGTCGACTGGCGCTACCGGGCCCGCGACAACCGCTTCGGCCGGTTCGCCCGGCAGATCCGGCGCGCCGGCGGCCTGGTCGTCCCGGCCCACCCGCACGCCACCTGCGTCGGCTGCAACTGGAAGTTCGGCTTCGGCGAGGCCGACGCCATCGAGGTGTGGAACGGCCCGTACACGCCCGACGACGAGGTGGCCCTGGCCGACTGGGACAGCATGCTGGTGGCGTCCGTGCGGGACGGCCGCGACTGGATCCCGGCGATGGGCAGCAGCGACGCGCACCGCTCCCCGGACCCGGTGGGCAGCCCGCAGACCGTCGTCCTCGCCGACGACCTGACCCGCCGGGCCATCCAGGAGGGCATCCGGGCGGGACGGTCGTACGTCGCCGAGTCCGCCAGGGTCGAGCTGTCGTTCCGGGCGTCCGGCGGGCGCGGCGAGCACGCGGGCATCGGCGAGCGGTTGCGGGTGGCCCCCGACACCCCGGTCACCGTCCGCCTGGAGGTCATGGGCGCCCCGCGCTGCACGGTCCGTTTCGTCACCGACCAGGGCGTCCTGCACACCAGCGCCCCGCTGCCGGTGTCCGGCTCGGGCACCGTCGAGTGGCGGACGACCCCGGCGTACGCGGCCTACGTTCGGGCGGAACTGCGCCACGAGGCGGCGGCGGGCCCGGTGCCGGGAGCGTTGGCGGCGTTCACGAACCCGATCTTCCTGGGGCGCGGCTCGGCGTGAGGGCCGTACGTCACCCGGCGGGTTCGATACGGAGGACGGCGGCGGTGTCGCGGATCTCGACGATCTCCAGGCTCATGGCGTCGTTGATGGTCGCCACGGTTCCCCGGTCGCAGCGCAGTTCGACGCCGCCGCCGCCCGCCGACGACACGCCGCCGCCACCGGAACAGCCCGAAACGCTGTAGCCCGGCCCCGTCAGCGGCGCGGCCATCTCGACCCCTTCGCCGGTGATCGCCGTCACCTCGATCGGCCCGAGGCCGTACCTGGCCGGCACCGTCACGACGTCCCCCACGGCGACCTCGGTCTCGCACGTCCCGTCGGCGCACGGCCCGGTCGGCGAGGGCGACGGCCGGGCCGTCTCGGTGGGAGTCGGCGTGGGGCCGGTCGCCGGCGACCCGGAGCCGGACACGCCCGGCCGCGCCTCGGCCGCGGAGCCGTCCGCAGAGTCCGAGGAGCACGAGGTGAGAGCGGTGAACACACCGGCGGCGACGAGGGCGACGGCGGTGGATGACGTTCTGCGCATCATGCCCGCCATGAAACCCGGCCCCGGCCGGGACCCCTCCCGAGGGTCAGTCGCCGTCCGTGGCCGCCAGGTCGGCGACGACCGCCGCGTGGTCGGAGGGCCAGACGCCGTCGACCGGGCCGGCGCAGGCGCGGCGTACCGAGCGGACGTGGCCGAGGCCGTGGGGGCCGGGCGGGCCCACGTGGATGTAGTCGATGCGCACGCTGGGCTCGTGGCTCGGCGCGACGTACGGGTTGGCCGCGTCCCAGGTGGCGGAGGGGGCGGCCGGGTCGGCGTACTCCCAGGCGTCCAGGAGCACTTGGCCGGGCACGGCCGGGGCGGTCTTGTAGCCGCCGAGGAGGCGGACCTCGTCGGAGTCGGGCCAGGCGTTGAGGTCGCCGGTGACGACGGTGGGGAACGGGGTGTCGCCGCGGTGCCGGGCGATGAACGCGGCGAGCGCGGCGACCTGGCCGCGGCGGACCGCCGAGGCGTGGACCGCGGAGGTCAAGTGGGTGGTGAAGAAGGGGATGTCGTGGCCGGGGCCGGCCAGGCGGGCGTAGAGGGCCAGCCGGCCGTCGTCCGTGTCCGCCGGGGCGGGCAGCGGCAGCACGTCCCGGTCGACGACCGGCCACCGGCTGAGCACGGCGTTGCCTATGTCGACGGTGGGGTCCCCGATCCGCCGCCGCCAGCGCTCCGGGGCGTGCGAGGCGGCCCAGGCGCAGTGCAGGCCCAGCTCACCGGCCAGCCACTCGGCGAGGTTCTCGCCGTCGGCGGCCCACACCTCCTGCAGTCCCACGACATCGGGGCGCAGCTCCCGCAGGGCCGTGAGGATGGCCTTCTGCCGGGCCTGCCACGGCCCGAAGCGCCACCACAGGTTCCAGGTCACGATCCGCATCACCGGTCACCCGCTCCCGTCCCGCCTCTTCGGCGAGCATCATTGAAGCAGGAACCATTGCAGAAACCGTGAGAGCTTCGTGTGAAGGAGTGCCCCCGCCGATGCCCCGCCGCACCGATCTGAGGTTCCGCGCCACCACGGCCTTCCAGCGCCGGGTCAACCCGCTGCTGCGGCGCCTGCCGTTCCAGACGGTCCTGGAGACCAGGGGCCGCGTCTCCGGACTGCCCCGCCGGACACCGGTGGGCGGCCGCCGCGTCGGCGACTCCTTCTGGCTGGTGTCCGAGTTCGGCGAACGCTCCCAGTACGTGCGCAACATCAAGGCCGACCCGCGCGTGCGGGTGCGGATCCGGGGCCGGTGGCACGAGGGGACGGCGCGGCTGATGCCGGACGACGATCCGGTGGCGCGACTGCGTCGGCTGCCCCGGGTCAACAGCCTGGGGGTGCGGGCGTTGGGGACGGATCTGCTGACGGTGCGGGTGGATCTGCGCCCGGGCAACGGCTCCTGACGGCCCTCACCCCGGCCACACGATCGCCTGCACCTCGCTGTACGCGTGCAGCGCGTACGAGCCGACGTCCCGGCCGACGCCGCTCCGTTTGAAGCCGCCGAAGGGCGCCTCCATGTTCCGCCCCACGGTGTTGATGCCGACGCCCCCGGCCCGCAGCCGCCGCGCCACCCGGAACGCGCGGGCCACGTCGCCCGACCAGACGTAGTCGATCAGGCCGTAGTCCGTGTCGTTGGCGAGCGCGACGCCCTCCTCCTCGTCGTCGAAGGGGATGACGGCCACCACCGGCCCGAAGATCTCCTCCCGGGCCACGCGCATGTCGTTGGTGCAGTCGGCGAGGAGGGCCGGGGCGACGTAGAAGCCGGCCGGCAGGTCCGGGCGGTCGCCGCCGGTGACGACCACCGCGCCTTCCTTGCGGCCCAGTTCGAGGTACGACTCCACCCGGTCCCGGTGGGCCGCGGAGATCACCGGCCCGACCACCGTGTCCGGCTCCCTCGGGTCACCCACCTTCAACCTTCGTGCGTAGGCGGCCAGTTGTTCCACCAGCCGGTCGTAGACCCCTCGCTGCGCCAGCACCCGCGTCGGTGCCGTGCAGATCTGTCCGCTGTAGAAGGAGAACGTGGTCCCGATGCCGGCCACGGCCGAGGCGAGGTCGGCGTCGTCGAAGACGATCGCCGCGCCCTTCCCGCCCAGCTCCATCAGCTGCCGCTTCATGTCGCGCCCGCACACCTCGGCGATGCGCCGCCCGACCGCGGTGGAGCCGGTGAAGCTGACCATGTCGACGTCCGGGGACGCGACGGCCGCCTCGCCGACCCCGGTCGACCGGCCGGACACCACGTTCACCACGCCCGGCGGCACCCCGGCGGCCTCCAGCGCCTCGGCCATCCGGTAGACCGACAGCGGGTCCTGGGGGGCCGGTTTCACCACGACCGTGTTGCCCATCGCCAGGGCGGGGGCGATCTTGCCGGCCGGGTTGGCCCAGGGGTTGTTGTACGAGGTGATACAGGCGACGACCCCGACGGGCTGCCGGACGGCCAGGGCGCCCATGACACCCGCCCTCCCCATCGGCCCGGCCTCGTTGATCTGCGGCGGGATCGCCCACTCGGCGGGCTCCACGCGCGCGTAGCGCCGGAAGCGGGCGGCGGCGACGCCGACCTGCATGCCGCGTGCGGTGCCCGTGGTCGCGCCGGTCTCGGCCCGGGCCAGTTCCGCGTAGGCCACCAGGTTCTCCCGGATGACGCCCGCCGCCCGGCCCAGGAGGGCCGCCCGCTCCTCGGGAGACGTCCGCGACCAGGGCCCGAAGGCTTCGCGGGCCGCGGCACACGCCGCGAGCACCTGGTCCCGCGAGGCCTCCGGCGCCCACCCGACGGTCCGTTCCGTCGCCGGGTCGACCACCTCGTAGTGCCCGCCGTCCGGCTCCTCCCAGGAACCGCCGACGAACAGCGACTGGCGGCCCGTCGCCTGGTTCACCTGGTTCACCCGGTGCTCACCGTCTCCGTGTCCCGGCCCGACCGCAGCACCCGCCCCGGCACCGCACCCGTCACCACGTCGTCCCGGATCGTCTCGACCCCGTTGACCCACACGGCCCGCACGCCGAGCGCCCGGGAGTCCAGTCGTGGGCTGTCGCCCGGCAGGTCGTGCACCAGGGTGGCCGGGCCCGCGTCGATCCGCACCGGGTCGAACAGGACGAGGTCGGCGTGCCAGCCCTCCCGGACCTGCCCCCGCTCCCGCAGCCCGAAGAGCCGGGCCGGGTCGTCGGTCAGCATCCTCACGGCCTGCTCCAGCCGGACGAGCTTCCGCCCGCGCAGGCAGTCCCCGAGGAACCGGGTGGTGTACGGCGCCCCGCACATGCGGTCCAGATGGGCGCCCGCGTCGGACCCGCCGAGCAGCACGTCCTCGTGCCGCCAGGTCTGAGCCCGCAGCGCCCAGGACGCCGGGTCGTTGTCGGGCGGCATCGGCCACAGCACCGTGCGCAGCCCGTCGTGGGCGCAGATCTCCACCAGGCACGCGAACGGTTCCTGGCCGCGTTCCTCGGCGATGTCGCGCACCACGCGCCCGGTCAGCCCGGCGTTCGCCTCGCTGTAGGTGTCGCCGATGACGTACCGCCCGAAGTCGGCGAGCCGCCGGAAGACGCCCGCCTCCTTGGAGTTCGCGCGCCGCAGCATCTCGGCCCGCACGTCCGCGTCGCGCAGCTTCTCGATCCGCTCGGGGACGGGCAGGCCGAGGATCGGCCCCCACCCGGGGATGAGGTTGAGCGCGCAGAAGGTGCCCAGCGACATGTTCATGGGCGTGAGGATCGGCATGGTGAGGGCGACGACCCGGCCGCCCGCCTTCCTCGCCCGCTCGCTCGCCAGGAGTTGGCGGGGCACGCGCTCGGGCACCGCCGCGTCGATGGTCAGCACGTTCCAGTTCAGCGGCCGCCCGGCCGCCGCGCTCATCTCGGCGAACAGGTCGATCTCGGCGTCGCTGAACTGATCGAGGCAGCCCGCGACGATGGCCTCGATCTGCGTGCCCTCGTGCTCCCCGACGGCCCGCGACAGCGCGAGCAGCTCGGCCGGCCGGGCGTGCCGGGAGGCGACCGGCTGCCCGTCGCCGTCCGAGTGGCTCCTCGACTGGGTGGTGGACAGCCCCCAGGCCCCCGCGTCCATGGCGTCCCGCAGCAGCCGCACCATGGCATCGAGCTGCGCTGCGCTCGGCTGCCCGCCCACGGCTTCCGGGCCCATCACGTACCGCCGCAGCGCGCAGTGCCCCACCATGAAACCGGCGTTGACCGCGATCCGCCCCTCCAGGGCGTCCAGGTACTCCCCGAAGGAGTGCCAGTTCCAGGGCGCCCCCTGCTCCAGCGCCACCAGCGCCATGCCCTCGACCTTCGACATCATCCGCCGCGTGTAGTCGGCGTCCTCGGGCCGCTCCGGGTTGAGCGGCGCGAGCGTGAACCCGCAGTTCCCGCCGGCGACGGTGGTGACCCCGTGGTTGAGGGAGGGCGTGGCGTACGGGTCCCAGAAGAGCTGGGCGTCGTAGTGGGTGTGGGGGTCGACGAAGCCGGGGGTGAGGACGAGGCCGGTCGCGTCCTCACTGGTGCGCGCTCCCTCGGTGACCCGACCGATGACGGCGACCCGGCCGTCGCTGATGCCGACGTCTGCGGTGTACGCCGGGGCGCCCGTCCCGTCCACGACGGTCGCGCCTTTGATGACGTGATCGAGCATGACCACTCAACTCCCTGAGTACGGTTCCTTCAGGGGCGCGGGGCTGTGTCGATTTGCGGCTCCGCCGCGTGGGCGCGACCAGCCACACACCACCCGCACCCGCCAACGAACGCTCAACCACCCCGCCGGAACCGCGAAGTCCGATGCACAGGATCCGTATCGATCTTGGGAATCACGTGCTCCCCGACCAGCCGGATCGTCTGCAGGGTCTCCTCCTTCGGCACCCCCACCGGCAACCCGAAGCTCAACTGGTCCGCCCCGGCCTGCTCCCACCGCTTGCACTGCCTGAGCACCTCGTCCGGATCCCCGCAGATGAGCAACTCCTCCTCGATCAGCGCCTCGACGAGCTCCTCCGTGTACTCCGGCAGCGTCTCCGGCCACACCGGGAACCCCTCGGGCCGCGGGAACGTGTCGTGGTAGCGGAACACCAGCGAGGGCAGGTAGTGCAGCCCGCCGTTGGCGGCGATCCGCACGGCCTCCTCGTGCGTCGGGGCGCAGATCGCCGTCGTCGTCACCATCACGTTGTCGTTGACGAACGCCCCGACCGGCTCCGCGTCCACGATCGCCGTCTTGTACTGCTCGAGCACCCACTCCATGTCGGAGACCTTCTGCACGCTGAAGCCCAGCACCCCGAGCCCCTTGCGCGCCGCCATCGCGTAGGACGGCGGGGACCCGGCCGCGTACCACATGGCCGGGTGCGCCGGACCGTACGGCTTCGGCAGGACCTTCCGCGGCGGCAGCGACCAGTGCTTGCCCTGGAAGCCCTCGTACTCGTCCTGGAGCCACATCCTGGGGAACTCGGCGATGGTCTCTTCCCAGATCTCCTTGGTGTGGTTCATGTCGGTGATGCCCGGCAGGAACCCGAGGATCTCGTGCGAGCCGGCGCCCCGCCCGCTGCCGAACTCGAAGCGGTTGCCGCTGAGGTGGTCGAGCATGGCGACCTTCTCGGCGACCTTCACGGGGTGGTTGACCTGGGCCAGCGGGTTGAAGATCCCCGAGCCGAGGTGGATCCGTTCGGTGGCGTGCGCCAGATAGCCGAGGAAGACGTCGTTGGCGGAGAGGTGCGAGTACTCGTCCAGGAAGTGGTGCTCGGAGGCCCAGGCGTACTTGAAGCCCGACTTGTCCGCCTGGATGACGTACTCGGTCTCCTCCATCAGCGCCTTGTGCTCGGCGAGCGGGTCGGTCTCGGCCCGTTTGCCGACGTATCCCTGTACGAAGATGCCGAATTCCAAGGAGGTTCACCGCCCCACGGGTCTTATCTGACGGTTCGTCAGATGCATGGCTCCGACTGTTCCACCGGCCCTCACGAGCGTCAATAGCTGACGAGACGTCAGATGATGCTGACGCCCGCCAGCCACCCCCCGTCGATCACGAACGGCTGCCCCGTGATGTACGACGAGTCCTCCGAGGTGAGGAACAGCGCGAGCCTCGCCACCTCCTCCGGCTGACCGACCCGCCCCAGCGGCACGAGCTTGCGGTACAGCCGGTCGAGGCCCTTCGCGGTCTCCTGGAGGTCGGCGTCCGGGTCGAGCCGCGCCGGGTTGGACATCGCCGTGTCGATGGCCCCGGGGCAGACGGCGTTGACGCGGATCCCCCGGCCGGCCAGCTCCAGGGCGGCGACCCGGGTCAGGCCGATGACGGCGTGCTTGGTGGCCGCGTAGGAACCCACGGCGGCCATCCCGGTCAGGCCCGTGTAGGAGGCCGTGTTGACGATCGTGCCCCCGTCGGCCATCTCCGGGGCGACCGCGCGGATGCCCAGGAAGCAGCCCACCTGGTTGACCTGGACGACCCGCATGAACTCGTCGAGGGGTGTGTCGAGGAGGGAGTTGAAGCGCAGGATGCCGGCGTTGTTGACGAGCCCGTCGACATGGCCGTGGGCATCCTTGGCCGCGGCGACGGCGGCCTGCCAGTCGTCCTCCCGGCCGACGTCGAGATGGACGTACGTCGCGCCGATCTCCTTGGCGAGGGCCTCGCCCTGCTCGTCGAGGACGTCGGCGACGACCACCCGGGCGCCCTCGGCCGTGAACAGCCGGGCCTCCTGCTCGCCCTGGCCGCGGGCGGCGCCGGTGACGATGACGACCCGTCCGTCGAGCTTGCCCATGGCGCTCTCCTCACAGCTCGGGGGCGACCTCGGCGCCGAACGCCGCGATCTGGTCGGTGAGTTCGGTACGGCTCCGGCTGCGGAAGCGCACCTGGATCTGGTGCACGCCCATCGCCCGGTACGCCCGCAGGGACTCGGCGAGCTGCCGCGGACGGCCGGTGAGGGTCCGTCGGCCCACGTCCCAGCCGGGCGTGCCGACGTACAGCGGCTCGGTGATCGCGCCCACGGTGAACGGGCCCCGCGCCTCCGCCCGTTCGCGCAGCTCCCGGATCCGGGCGATCTGCCCGGGCAGCCGCTCCCTCGGATCCCCCTGCGGCAGCCAGCCGTCGCCCTTGAGCGCGGCCCGTCGTACGGCGGCGGGCGAGGAGCCGCCGACCCACAGGGGTACGCGTTCCTGTGCGGGGCGGGGCCGCTGCCCGAGGCCCTCGAAGTCGTAGAGCTTGCCGTGGTGCTCGGGGAACTCGTCGGGTCCGAGGGCGGCGCGCAGGGCGTCGAGGCACTCGTCGAGCACGGGCCCGCGCTGCCGGAAGTCCACGCCCAGGGCCTCGAACTCCTCCTGGACGTGCCCCGCGCCCACCCCGAGGATCAGCCGGCCGCCGCTGAGGTGGTCGAGGGTGGCGTACTGCTTGGCGGTGAGCAGGGGGTGTCGCAGGCCGACGACCGCGACGTGGCTGAGCAGCCGGACGCGGGAGGTGGCGGCGGCGAGGAAGGAGAGCGTGGCGACGGGGTCGTACCAGACCGTGCTCATCGCGGCGGCCAGCCGGCGCGGTATGCCGACGTGGTCGCAGCTCGCGAGGTAGGCGAAGCCGGCCCGGTCGGCGGCGCGGGCGATGCCGAGGAGGTCCTCGGGGCCCGCGCCCGCCTCCCAGGACTCGGCGTAGATCGTGCTCTGCGACTGGACGGGAAGCTGCATCCCGTACGGCAGCGTCACCGCGCACCGCCGGCGCCGGGCCACAGCCCCTCGGCCGTGAGCCCCAGCAGGTCGATGGCGTTGCCGCGCACGATGCGCTCCACGACGTCCGGCTCCAGGTGCCCCATCTGCGCCTCGCCGACCTCGCGGGACTTGGGCCAGGTGGAGTCGGAGTGGGGGTAGTCGGTCTCGTAGAGGACGTTGCCGACGCCTATGGAGTCGAGGTTGCGCAGCCCGAAGGCGTCGTCGAAGAAGCAGCCGTACACGTGCTCGGCGAAGAGCTCGGACGGCGGCCGGTGCACCTTGTCGGCGACGCCGCCCCAGCCCCGGTTCTCCTCCCACACCACGTCGGCGCGCTCCAGGATGTAGGGGATCCAGCCGATCTGCCCCTCGGCGTACATGACCTTGAGGTTCGGGAACCGCTCGAACTTGCCGCTCATCAGCCAGTCGACCATCGAGAAGCAGCAGTTGGCGTAGGTGATGGTGGAGCCGACGGCGGGCGGGGCGTCGGCTGAGGTGGAGGGCATACGGCTGGAGGAGCCGATGTGCATGGCGACGACCGTGCCGGTCTCGTCGCACGCGGCGAGGAAGGGGTCCCAGTCGTCGGTGTGGACGGAGGGCAGGCCGAGGTGGGGCGGGATCTCGGAGAAGGCGACGGCACGGACGCCGCGGGCGGCGTTGCGCCGCACCTCCGCCGCCGCCAGCTCGGCGTCCCACAGGGGGATGAGGGTGAGCGGGATGAGCCGGCCCCGCGCCTTCGGGCCGCACCACTCCTCCACCATCCAGTCGTTGTAGGCGCGGACGCAGAGCAGGCCCAGCTCGTGGTCCTTCGCCTCGGTGAAGGTCTGGCCGCAGAAGCGCGGGAAGGTCGGGAAGCACAGGGCGGACTGGACGTGGTTGACGTCCATGTCGGCGAGGCGCGCGGTGACGTCGTAGGAGCCGGGCCGCATCTGCTCGTAGGTGATGACCTCCAGCCTGATCTCGTCCCGGTCGTATCCGACGGCGGTGTCGAGCCGGGTCAGGGGCCTGTGCAACTCCTCGTAGACCCACCAGTCACCGACGGGACCGTCGTCCCCGGGCTCACCCATCACGGGCCTGAAGCGCCCGCCGAGGAAGGTCATCTCCTTCACGGGCGCCCGGACGATCCGCGGACCGGCGCCCCGGTACTGCCGCGGGAGCCGGTCCTGCCAGACGTCCGCGGGCTCCACGGTGTGGTCGTCCACGGAGATGATCAGCGGAAACGTGCTGTCGTGGGTGTCCATGCGGTTCACGGTAGCGCTGATCTGACGGGTCGTCAGCTACGCGTACGGGGGCCGGTTCCGGACGGCATGGCCTGATCGGCTCCATCCAACCCACGGGCCCCTGCGGAGAGACTGTGCAGACCTCGTGGACTCCCGTGTGCCGCCCTGTGATCGGTGTCTCCCACGGCTGACGTATCCACCGCACACAAGGCAAACTGGCGGGGTTGCTCAGGATGTCTAGGGGGACTGCATGGACGGTGTACCGGACGGTGTGCCGCGCGTACCGGAGCAGCGGCGTACCGGCTTCCCGGCGGGGTCGCCGGAGTCGGCGGGGTCGGGGGGTTCCGCGGCGTTGCGCTTCGGCGTGCTCGGACCGGTGCGCGCCTGGCGCGGCGACGAGGCGATCACCACCGGTTCCCCCCAGCAACGCGCCCTGCTCGCCGCCCTGCTGCTGCGCGAGGGCCGTACGGCGACGGCGGCGGAGCTGATCGACGCCCTGTGGGGCGAGGAACCGCCCTCGCAGGCCCTGGCGGCGCTGCGGACGTACGCCTCCCGGCTGCGCAAGGTACTGGACCCGGGCGTCCTGGTCAGCGAGTCCGGCGGGTACGCGGTCCGCGGCCTCGCCGACGGCGCCCTGGACCTGGCCGTCGCCCAGGACCTGGCGACCGAGGCGGAGAAGGCCCGGTCGGCCGGCGACCTGTGCCACGCCCGTGAGGTGCTGCGGCGCGCCCTCGCCCTGTGGGACGGGGAGACCCTGGCGGGGATACCGGGCCCGTACGCGGAGGCCCAGCGCGTCCGCCTGGAGGAGTGGCGGCTCCAGCTCCTGGAATCCCGGCTGGACATGGACCTGGAGCAGGGCTGCCACGCGGAGGCCGTCTCCGAGCTCACCGCCCTCACGGCGGCCCATCCGCTCCGCGAGCGGCTGCGCGAGCTGCTGATGCTGGCGCTGTACCGCAGCGGCCGCCAGGCCGAGGCCCTCGCGGTGTACGCCGACACCCGCCGTCTGCTCGCCGACGAACTGGGCGTCGACCCGCGCCCCGGCCTGAGCGAGCTGCAGCAGCGGATCCTCCGGGCCGACCCGGGCCTGGCGGAGCCCTCCTCCCCGGCCCCCGAGCCGGCCTCCGTCCCGGTCCGCCCGGCGCAGCTGCCGGCGACGGTGCCGGACTTCACCGGCCGCTCCGGCTTCGTCCGCGAGCTGGGCGACCTCCTGGCCTCCGCCGAGGGCCGCGTCATGGCGGTCTCGGCCCTGGCGGGCATCGGCGGCGTGGGCAAGACGACCCTCGCCGTGCACGTGGCCCACCAGGCGCGCGCGGCGTTCCCGGACGGGCAGCTGTACGTCGACCTCCAGGGCGCGGGCGCGCGGGCGGCGGAGCCGGAGACGGTCCTCGGCTCGTTCCTGCGCGCGCTCGGCACGGCCGACTCGGCGATCCCCGACTCCCTGGAGGAACGCGCGGCCCTGTACCGCTCGGTGCTGGCCGGCCGCCGCGTCCTGGTCCTGCTCGACAACGCCCGCGACGCCGCCCAGATACGCCCCCTGCTGCCCGGCACGGACGGCTGCGCCGCCCTCGTCACCTCCCGGGTGCGGATGGTGGACCTGGCGGGCGCCCACCTGGTCGACCTGGACGTCATGTCCCCCGACGAGGCGCTGGCACTGTTCACGAAGATCGTGGGCGAGGAACGGGTGGCGTCCGAGCGGGAGGCCGCCCTGGACGTGGTGGCGGCCTGCGGGTTCCTGCCGCTGGCCATCCGCATCGCGGCGTCCCGCCTGGCGGCCCGCCGCACGTGGACGGTGTCGGTCCTCGCGGCGAAGCTCGCCGACGAACGCCGCCGCCTGGACGAACTCCAGGCCGGCGACCTCGCGGTCAAGGCCACCTTCGAACTGGGCTACGGCCAGCTGGAGCCGGCCCAGGCCCGCGCGTTCCGTCTGCTGGGCCTGGCGGACGGCCCGGACATCTCCCTCGCGGCGGCGGCCGCGGTGCTGGACCTGCCCGCGGAGGGCACGGAGGACCTGCTGGAGTCCCTCGTCGACACGTCCCTCCTCGAATCGGCGGCCCCCGGCCGCTACCGCTTCCACGACCTGGTCCGGCTCTACGCGCGTGCGTGCGCGGAGCGGGACGAGCTGCCGCCGAGCGAGCGGGGCGCGGCCCTGTCCCGTCTGCTGGACTTCTACCTGGCGTCGTCGGCGGGCGTGTACGCCATCGAACGGCCGGGTGACCGGCTGGTGGACCACCTCGAACCGACCTCGTACCCGGGGCTGCGCTTCGACAGCAGGCACGCGGCGCAGGACTGGCTGTACGCGGAGGCCATCTGCCTCCTCGCGTGCGTGCGGCAGTCCGCCGGGCAGCCTGACACCCTCCCGCGGGCGATCGATCTGCTGTGGGCCGCGCACGACCTCTCCGAGTCCGGGGCCAACTCCAAGGAGTACGAGACGACGGCCGAGGCGCTCCTCGGCGCGGCCCGGCAGCTCGACCTCGCGAAGGCGGAGGCCCGTGCGCTGACGACCCTCGTCAACGTCCACCACGTGAGCGGCCGCTTCGAGCGGGCCGACCAGGAGGCCGAGCGGGCCATCCTCCTCGCGCAGGAGGCCGACGACCTGTTCACGGTCTGCTGGGCCCGCAACGCCCGCGGCATCATCGCGCTGTACCAGAACCGGCACGAGGACGGAGAGGAGCACCTCTCCCGGGCCATCGAACACTTCCGGGCGCTGGGCAACCACCCGGGCGAGGCCGCCGCGCTGTGCAACCTCTCCCGGATCCATCTGGCGACCGGACGGACCCAGAGCGCGGTCGAACTGGCCCAGGAGGGCATCGACATCTACGACGCCATGGGCAACACCATGCGCGGGGCGAACGCCCGTTACGCCCTGGGGCTCGCCCTCACCCAGAGCGGCGAGCTGGGCGATGCGGCCGACCGGCTCCAGGAGGCGCTGGAGGTGTTCCGGGACAGCAGGCAGCGCCTGTGGGAGGGCATGAGCCTGTTCCGGCTGGCCGAGGTGGACCTCGCCGCCCGGCGTCCTGCCCAGGCCGCCGCCAACGCCGAGATGGCACTGACCGTGCTGCGCGGGATCGGCGGGGAGTGGCGGCGGGGCAACGTCCTCACCGTCCTCGGCCGGGCGCTCAGCAGCATCGGCCAGACCGGCCGGGCCCAGGTCTGCTGGCAGGAAGCGGCCGTCATCTACGAGGAACTGGGCTCTCCGGAGGCCGCCGAGGTACGCGCGCTGCTCACTCCGGTGCGGGCGGCCTGAGGCCGTTCGGGGCGTTCATCATTCGTTTATCGCCGCCCGACATGCTGGACGTAGTCGATCCGTCGCGTCGGGGGGCAGACGGGTCGCCGCGCAGGGCCCGTCCGGTCGGACTCGGGGGAGTGACCGGGCGGGCCCGTTCGACCGCACTGCTTGATCCATGCCAAGGGGAGTTGACGATCATGGGCGACGAGCTCAAGCCGCAGGACCTGCACGCGACCGGTACGACGGACGGCGAGGCCTCCACGGAGGACCTGCACGCCACGGGTGAGGGCACCGCGAAGACGGAGGACCTGCACGCCACCGGCGAGCCGCTGGAGACCAAGGACCTGCACGCCACGTCGGAGCCGTTCAAGCCGACGAAGTAAGCCACCTCCACACGGGGTTCGGCCGCGGCGGCGCGGAGGGGGAGCCGTCGCGGCCGATGTGTGCCCGGACGCGGGGGCGCTCCGCTACAGCGGAACGGACCTGACGCCCGGCCCGCAGAGCTTTCCCATGTCGTCCTCGTCGGACGTGAAGAGCACGACACCTCCGGGCTGCCGGCCCGCGATGACGGCCAGGGCCGCGTCGATGGCGTACTTGTGACCGTGCAGGCCCGTGTCCTGGAGCAGGGTGACGGCGGCGTCGGCGACGTCCCGCGTCACGGGTTCGACCACGACCCGCGACATCGCCCACGCCCAAGCGGCACGCCGTACCCGACCGTGGTACGCCTCGATCAGCGTCATGGAGCTGGTCACGACGCGAATGCCCGAGCGATGGGCGTCCTTGAGCCGCGCCAGCATCACCCGGTCCCCCAGCACGGCCCGCGAGAGCGCCTCACAATCCAGCACATAGCAGGACGGCAGCATCAGCTCGCCTTCCGGCGATGCTCACCCTGCTCCGTGAAGTGGCTCTCGAACTCCCTGCGCTCGGCTTCGGCCGACGCGAGCTCGTCGTCGGTGACGGGGCCGTGCTCCTCCTCCAGCCATGCCACCAGCTCACCCAGCCGGTCCTGCTCCCGCTGACGCTCTATGGCCCGCGTGACATAGGCACTGAAGCCGCCGGACCCGACCTCCTGCCGGATCTCCTCGGCGAGCTCCTCCGGGAGGGTCACGGTGTACTTCTTCGTTGCCATACCGCTCACCATACCCGGGTCCGGGGGTCTCGGCCCGTGCGCCGACGCCCCCGGCGCGCGATAGTGGGTCCGCGACGATCACGATCGGCCCGGACCCGAAGGTGGCGGCATGCCCGGTGAGCAACCCCAGACGTACGAGACCCTCGACGAACGGTTCCGCACGGGCCGCTGCCAGGCCGGGGACTCGGCGCTGGAGACGTTGTTCGAGGGGTGCCGGTGGGCCGAGGGACCCGTGTACGTGCCCGCCGGGCGGTATCTCGTGTGGAGCGACATCCCCAACGACCGGCTGCTGCGCTGGGACGAGACGACGGGGGCCGTGGGCGTCTTCCGCTCGCCCGCCGGGTTCCCGAACGGCAACACCCTGGACGGGCAGGGGCGTCTCATCACCTGTGAGCAGGGGAACCGGCGCGTGACGCGGACGGAGCACGACGGTTCGGTCACGGTGATCGCCGAGCGGTTCGAGGGCAAGCGGCTCAACAGCCCGAACGACGCCGTGGTGCGGTCGGACGGGTCGGTCTGGTTCTCCGACCCCGAGTTCGGGATCGCCACGGACTACGAGGGGCACCGCGGGGAGAGCGAGATCGGCGCGCGGAACGTGTACCGGGTGGATCCGGGCAGCGGTGAGGTGCGGTTGGTCGCCGACGGGTTCCAGGGGCCCAACGGGCTGGTCTTCTCGCCCGACGAGCGCCGGCTGTACGTGTCCGACAGCCTCGCCAACCACATCCGCGTCTTCGACGTCCGCGACGACGGCACGCTCGGCGGCGGCGAGGTCTTCGCCGCGTGCGCGCACGGGAACTTCGACAACATCCGCTTCGACGACGCGGGCCGCCTCTGGGCCGCCGCCATGGACGGCGGTGTGCACTGCTACGACCCCGACGGCACGCTCCTCGGCCGTGTCCTGGTCCCCGGCACCGTCGCCAACATCCGCTTCGGCGGCGCCCGGCGCAACCGCATGTTCATCGCCGCCGACACCACGCTCTACTCGCTGATGATGTCGGTGACCGGGACCCCGGCCCTGCCGGTCAGCCGGTGACCCGCTCGCGCAGCGCCCCCTTCACGACCTTGCCGCTCGCGTTCCTCGGGAGTTCCGCCACGAACTCCACCGTGCGCGGCACCTTGTAGTTCGCCATCTCGCGGCGGGACCAGGCGATCAGGTCGTCGGCGGTCACCAGCGCCCCGGGCCGCCGTACGACGTAGGCCCGGCCCACCTCCCCCAGCCGGGCGTCCGGTACGCCGATCACCGCCACGTCCGCCACGTCCGGGTGGAGGCCGAGGAGCTGCTCTATCTCGGCGGGGTAGGCGTTGAAGCCGCCGACGATGAACATGTCCTTGAGGCGGTCGGTGATCCGCAGGTTGCCCGCGGGGTCCAGGACGCCGACGTCGCCCGTGCGCAGCCAGCCGTCCGGCGTCAGGACCTCGGCGGTGGCGGCCTCGTCCTCGTAGTAGCCGGTCATGACGTTGAAGCCGCGGACCAGGACCTCGCCCGGCGTGCCGGGGCCCACAGAGCGGCCCTCGGCGTCCACGACCCTCACCCGGGTGCCGGGGATCGCCCGGCCCGACGTCGACGCGATCACCGTCGGGTCGTCGCCGCGCCGGCACATCGTGACGACGCCGCCCGCCTCGGAGAGGCCGTAGGCCGTGAGGACCGTGTCGACGCCGAGTTCCCCGCGCAGCCGCTCGACGAGCCGCAGCGGCACCACCGCCGCGCCCGTCACCACCAGGCGCAGTGCGGAGAGGTCGTGGGCGTCCCGGGCCGGGTGGTCGAGGAGGGACTGCAGGAGGGTCGGGGGGCCGGGCAGGACGGAGACGCGTTCCGCGGCGATGTTGGCGAGGACCGTGGTCACGTTGAACACCGGCTGCGGGATCATCGTCGCGCCCCGCATGAGGCAGGCGATCACCCCGGCCTTGTAGCCGAAGGTGTGGAAGAAGGGGTTCACGATCAGGTAGCGGTCGCCCCGGGCCAGGCCCGCCAGGTCGCCCCAGATGTCGTAGGCCCGCAGCGTCTGCGCGTGGGTGATGACCGCGCCCTTGGGCCGGCCCGTCGTGCCCGAGGTGAAGATGATGTCCGAGGGGTGGGAGCCGTCGACCGCGGCGGCCCGGCGGCGGACTTCCGCAGGGCCCACCCCCTCCCCGCTCGCCAGGAAGTCCTTCCAGGTGAGGAAGGCGGCCGGGGCGTCCTCGGCGAAGACCACCGCGCGCTCCAGGGCGGGCAGGCCGGGCAGCGGGCCGTCGCCCGGGCCCTCCCCGGCCGCCCTGCGCAGCGAGGCCACGTACGAGGTGCCGAGGAAGGTGCCCGTCACGAACAGCAGCCGGGCCCCGCTGCGGCGCAGGACGTCCGCCGCCTCCGTGCCCTTGAAGCGGGTGTTGAGCGGGACCAGGACGCCGCCCGCCGACACCGCTCCCAGGGCCGCGACGATCCAGTCGAGCGTGTTCGGCGCCCAGACGGCGACCCGGTCGCCCGGTCCGAGCCCGTTCGCCACGCAGGCCGCCGCCGCGCGGTCCACGCGCGCGCCCAGTTCCGCGTACGTGATCCGGGTCCGGCCCTCGACGACCGCCTCGACGTCCGCATAGTGCTCGGCCGCCGCCCTCACCAGGCCCGGAACGCTTCCCCACTCCGTGTCCGCTCGCACCGCAAGCCTCCCGAGAACCCGAGGAGCTGACTGACCGTCAGATTAACGGTAATCTGACGCCCTGTCAGCGACCGTTCGGGCCGGAGGTGCGCGCAGCATGGCAGCAGGATCGGCAGGCCTCAAGGACGCCACCGCCGTCGTCGGCATCGGCCAGACGCCCTTCGCCAAGCACCTCCCCGAGGACGAACGCACCCTCGCCTGCCGGGCCGTGCTGGCCGCCCTCGACGACGCCGGGATCGCGCCCGGCGAGGTCGACGCGCTCGCCTCCTACACCATGGAGGAGACGGACGAGGTGGAGCTGGCCAAGGCCTGCGGCTTCGGCGACCTCACCTTCTTCAGCAAGGTCGGCTTCGGGGGCGGGGGTTCGTGCGCGACGGTCGCGCATCTCGCCGCCGCCGTCGCGAGCGGCCAGGCGAGCGTCGGGGTGGCCTGGCGGTCCCGCAAGCGGGGCAGCGGGCCGCGGCCGTGGACGAACACCACCGTCCAGCTCCCGACCCCGGCCCAGTGGACCCGGCCGTTCGGGCTGCTCCGGCCCGTCGACGAGATCGCCATGCTCGCCCGCCGCTACCTCCACGAGTACGGGGCCACCCGCGACCACCTGTTCAACGTCGCCCTGGCCTGCCGCAACCGCGCCAAGCAGAACCCGGACGCGATCATGTACGACCGGCCCCTGACCCGCGAGATGTACATGACGTCCCGGTGGATCAGCGAGCCGCTCTGCCTCTTCGACAACTGCCTGGAGACGGACGGGGCGCTGGCCTGTGTCGTGGTCTCCGCCGAGCGCGCCCGCGACTGCCGCCGGAAGCCCGTCTACGTCCACTCCACCGCCCAGTCGCTGCCCGCCCAGCACCACGGGATGGTCAACTACTGGAACGACGACCCCCTCACGGGCCCGGCCTGGAGCGCCGCCCGGCATCTGTGGAAGCACGCCGACCTGACCCCCGAGGACGTGGACGTCGCCCAGATCTACGACGCCTTCACGCCCCTGGTGCTGCTCTCCCTGGAGGGCTACGGCTTCTGCGGGCGCGGCGAGGGCGGGGCGTTCACCGAGGGCGGGGCGCTGGAGACCGGCGGCATGCTCCCGCTGAACACCGGCGGGGGCGGGCTGTCCGAGGCGTACGTGCACGGCTTCAACCTGATCACCGAAGGGGTGAAGCAGCTGCGCGGCACCAGCACCGCGCAGGTGCCCGGCGCCTCCACCTGTCTCATCACCGCCGGTGAAGGGGTGCCGACCTCCGCCCTGCTGCTGAGGAGTTGAGATGCTGCGACCCGTCACCGACACCGCCGGCGCCCCCTTCTGGACGTACGCGGCACAGGGCGAGCTGCGCGTCCAGGCCTGCGCCGACTGCGGCGAGCTCCGCTTCCCGCCCCGCCCCTGCTGCCCGCACTGCCAGTCGTTCACGACGGACTGGCGCCGGATGTCCGGCCAGGGCCGTGTCTGGTCGTACGTGGTGGCCCATCCGCCGCTGCTGCCCGACTACGCCGCGCTGGCGCCCTACAACGTGGTCCTCGTCGAGCTGGACGAGGCGCCGCGCATCCGGCTCGTCGGCAACCTGGTCGCGGAACCGGGCGCGGCGATCGGCTCCCTGCCCGCGGAGCGCCTGCGGATCGGCACCCGGGTGCGGGTCGTCTTCGACGACGGCCTGCCGCGGTGGGTCCCGGAGCGGTCATGAGCGGGGTGCTCGTCAGCTCCGACGAGGACAGCGGGGTCGCCGTCGTGACCCTGAACCGGCCCGAGCGGCTCAACGCCATCGACCTCGCCATGGCCCGCGAACTCGCCGAGGTGTGGCGGCGGTTGCGGTTCGACGACGCCGTGCGGGCGGTCGTCCTCACCGGGGCCGGTGAGCGGGCCTTCTGCACGGGCATCGACCGGGACGCCGTCGTGCCGCAGCCGAACTCGCCCTACGCGCAGGACGATCCGCTGCTCGGCGTCGGCCCCAAGGCGAACGACCTGTGGAAGCCGGTGGTGGCCGCCGTGCGCGGGATGGCCTGCGGGGGCGCCTTCTACCTGCTCGGCGAGGCGGAGTTCGTCGTCGCCGACACCACCGCCTCCTTCTTCGACCCGCACACCACCTACGGCATGGTCAGCGCCTACGAGTCCGTCCTCATGGCGCAGCGCATGCCGTACGGGGAGGTAGCGCGGATGGCGCTGCTGGGGACGGCCGAGCGGATCTCGGCGCGGCGGGCGCACGAGGTGGGGCTCGTGTCGGAACTCGTCGAGGAGGGCGAGGCGTTGACGGCGGCGACCGCCTGCGCCACCGTCGTCGCCGGGTATCCGACTCAGGCCGTGCAGGGGACGGTGCGGGCGCTGTGGGCCGCGACCGAGGCGGGACGCTCCCGGGGCATCGCGCAGGCACCGCACCTCATCGCGCTCGGGAACGCGCAAGCCCGGGAACAGGCCCGGCTGTTCGCGGGACGGCGGCGGGAGTACCGGTTGCGTTAGGAAATGGTTTACGTCTACACGCGTATGCTCGACGCGTGGTTGAGCATCGGATGATCGACGTGAACGGCATTCAGCTGCACATCGCGGAGCAGGGCGAGGGCCCGCTCGTGCTGCTGCTGCACGGCTTCCCGGAGTCCTGGCACTCCTGGCGGCACCAGTTCGGGCCGCTGGCCGAGGCCGGCTTCCGGGTGGTCGCGCCGGACCAGCGCGGGTACGGCGGCAGCGACCACCCCGAGGACGTGGCCGACTACAGCATCCTGCACCTGGTGGGGGACGTGGTCGGGCTGATCCGCGCGCTGGGCGAGGAGCGGGCGTTCGTCGTCGGGCACGACTGGGGCGCGCCGGTGGCCTGGCACACCGCGCTGCTGCGGCCGGACGTGGTGCGCGGGGTGGCGGGGCTGAGCGTGCCGCCGCCCTTCCGGGGCGGGCAGCCACCGCTGAGGACCATGCGGGAGCGGTTCGGCGGTCGCTTCTACTGGAACTACTTCGAGGAACCCGGCGTCGCGGAGGCCGAGTTCACCGCGGACACCCGCACCACCCTGCGCAAGCTGCTGTACTCCGCCTCGGGTGACGCCCCGGGCGCGGGTCGCCCCGAGCAGGCCCTCGTCGACCCGGAGCGCGGCTGGCTCGCGGACGCCGCGAACCCCGAGGTGCTGCCCCCGTGGCTCACCGAGGAGGACCTCGACCGGCTCACCGAGAGCTTCGCGCCGGGCTTCACCGGCGCGCTCAACTGGTACCGCAACCTGGACCGCAACTGGGAGCTGACCGCTCCCTGGCAGGGCGCGGTGGTGTCCCCGCCCGCGCTGTACGTGTACGGCGACCGGGACCTCGTGCCCGCCTTCCCGGGCACGCCCGAACTGATCGACAAGCTGCCCGAGCTGATGCCGAACCTGCGCCGGAAGCCGCTCGTGCTGCCGGGCTGCGGCCACTGGACGCAGCAGGAGCGGCCCGACGAGGTGAACGAGGCGCTGCTCGGCTTCCTCACCGAACTGCGGGACTGACGCGGCAGAGCTGCGGCACTGACGGCCAGCGCTGTCGCGGTCATGCCACCGCCTGGCGGCCGTCGCGCACCGGGCGTAGCGTCTTGGGTGAGAGCGGTGAACGGGTCGCTCCCCAGCCGCTCCCCCATGCGACGGCCGCCGTCCGAACCCCTTCCGTACGCCGTGCGACGGCCGTCCCCGGGCGCGTCAGGCGGTGCGCGCCGTGCCCGTGCCCTTCTCCGCGTCCAGCGCGTACACGCAGCGGTCCTTGCTGCACGCGTACACCACCCCGTCCCGGACGACCGGGGAGCCGGTGATCTCGCCGCCGGTGGCGAGCTTCCAGCGCAGCCGGCCGTCGTCGGCCTTCAGGGTGTAGAGCAGGTGGTCGGTGGAGCCGAAGTGGATGCGGCCCTCGGCCACCGAGGGGGCGCCGACGATGTCGCCGCCCGCCTGGAAGCGCCACTTGGGCGTGCCGGTGACCGCGTCGAGGGTGTAGAGGCCCTTGCCGCTGCCGACGTGGACGTGGCCTGCGGCGACCAGGACCGGCTCGACGGAGGCGCGGGACTCGGTGGCGATACGCCAGCGGTCGCGGCCGTCGGTGGCGTCGAGGGCGTAGACCGTGCCGAGGTAGTCGGCCAGGTAGATGCCGCCGCCGGTGACGGCCGGGCCCGGGACGAAGGTGGGCGGGGAGAGGAAGACGGCCGGGGCCTCGAAGTGCCACTTCACGTGCCCGGCCACCACGTCGAGAGCGAGGACGCGGGTGCCAGCGCAGACGTACACGTACCCGTCGGTCGCCGGGGCGATCCGGACCGGGACGCCGCCGCAGGAGGCCGCGTCGCCGATCGGGTACGACCAGCGCTCGTCGCCGGTGCGGGCGTCCAGGGCGCGCAGCCGGGCGTCCTGCCACACGTAGACCGTGCCGTCGTGCAGGGCGGGTCCGGCCTCGGGGGACTCGAAGTCGGTCTGGCAGCCGGTGATCTCCCAGAGCTTCTGGCCGCCGGAGGCCTCCCAGCCCTGGACGCCGCCGCCCCGGGTGCCGGTGACGACGGTGCCGCGGCCGGCCTTGAGGGAGTAGACCCAGGCGTCCGTCTGCAGGCGCCACAGGTCGGTGCCCTCTCGGGCGTCGAGGGCGAACAGGGTGGGCCCGTCGGAGGCGTGGATGCGGCCGTCCGCGACCGCCATGGACCAGGCGACGTCCCGGGTCTTGAAGCGGCGGCGGCCGGTGGCCACGTCCAGGGCGTGCACCTCGAAGGAGGTGACGTAGACAAGGTCGTCGGCGACGGCGGGGGTGCCCCAGACGTCGTTGGACATGCGGAAGCGCCAGGGGCGCCAGCCGCCGGCCTGCTCGGGCGGCGCGGCCGGGGCCGGGGGCGCGGCGACGGCCGGGCCCACGGCGGGGTCGGTGCCGTTGACGCCGGGGCGGGGCTTGGACCAGGAGGCGGCGAGGGCGGCCTCCGGAGGGGGTGCCTTGACGGCGGCGGCACGGACGTCGGCGACGCGCGGGGGTGCCCCAGACGTCGTTGGACATGCGGAAGCGCCAGGGGCGCCAGCCGCCGGCCTGCTCGGGCGGCGCGGCCGGGGCCGGGGGCGCGGCGACGGCCGGGCCCACGGCGGGG